>CAVPQU010000001.1:0-26323 GCA_963707665.1 uncultured beta proteobacterium
ATCGTCGGCTCTTATCGCGGAAGCCGCCGCATGGGGGTAGCGGCAGCTTGTCGGCCAGGGCGACGGGGCGGAAGCGCGGCGGCGGGAATCTGGCCGCGCCGCTCAGCCAGGAGGACATGGTGCTCCAGGCTGAGCCTGGGAGCAGCCGGTCGGCGAATCTGTGCCATGCAATCCGGAGCGGCGGCATGCCGCGTGCCGTTTCTCCAGGCGCCGAATGGGCGTTGAGGTAGTCCGCGGAAAGCCAAGCGATTCCAGGAATCGAGGGTAGTACGACCGTCAGCGCCTTGCCGTGGCAAGCGGCGCAGGCCGGCACATTCTTCGCCGCATCGCCGACAGGGTCAGTTGCCGGGCGCGTTCGAGTACGGTCGCTCCAACTGTGGCGGGTTGCGGCGCGGGGTAGGGCGGATGCAGCCGTGCGAAAAATCTCCAGCGAGATTTCCTCCAGGTAATCGTCGGACAGTTGATCGACCATGTAGATCATCAGCGGCAGAGCGGCGGCGCCCTCGCGGAAGTTCACCAGCTGGTTGTACAGGTAGCCGGCTGGCTTGCCGGCGATGCGCGGATAAAAGCCGTCGCTGGCGGCGCGTCCTTCCTTGCCATGGCAGGCGGTGCAGGCGACGACGCGCTGCGCGATCGAATCGGGCAGCGTCTGCGCCGCCGCGGGAAGAATGGACAGGAACCAGCCGAACATGAGGACGAGCACGGCTTGTACGACGCCAGCGGCCTGCGAACGGCACTGCAATCCAGCCGGTTCAAAAAGACGCGCTCGCCTGCGGGCCAAAGCGAAAAGACACAAGCCGGACATGGTGCTTCCTTGAAGATGGTTGGTTCAATCAAACCCCGGATGATAGTAGTTTCGCCACTCCGGCGCAGGACCGGCGGTGGCAGCACACCCAAGGTTTGACGAGCCTGTCTTGACCGAAGCGCAACTTGCCCGGGATCTTGCATCGTCAACTAGCAGAAATATTTTCTCTAAAAAGGCATGTCATTGAGCAAAGTACTCAGGAGCCATCTAGTAGGTAGGCTGGACTGTTCAAGCGCACAGTCGCCACGGCGGCCCAACCCGCCTCGCCGGCGTTTGTAAAAAATACCGCTTCTTCCGAAAAGGGCAGGAAATATTTCCAAGGATTCACTGCGAAAACCGCCGGTCGTGGGGCACAGCCGTTGGCCGTTGTGCAGGCATTCAAATTGCTGGCAGCGGGGATTTGCCAGGTCATATGGATCTGGAGGTTACTTATCGATTAAAAAATCCCATGCCGCAGGCGTTTCGCCAGACGACCGTTTTCGCGATCAAGCTGTTTTTCATCGGAATCCTGTTCTTGATCATCGCTGTCGTGGCGATCGTCAAGTGGCGCATGGCGCCCGAAAACGTCGAGTACGCCGCGGTCACCCAGCCAATTCGCTTCAGCCACAAGCATCACGTCGGCGACGACGGTCTCGATTGCCGCTATTGCCACACGTCGGTCGAAAAATCCTCGTTCGCCGGCCTGCCGTCGACCGACATCTGCCTGACCTGCCATTCGCAGCTGTTTCGCGATGCGCCGGCGCTGGCGCCGTTGCATGCCAGCGCGCGCGAACAGCGGCCGATCCGCTGGAACCGGGTGCACGACTTGCCGGACTTCGTCTATTTCGACCACAGCATCCACGTCAACAAGGGCGTCGCCTGCATCGAATGTCACGGCCGCGTGGACCAGATGCCGGTGCTGTGGCGCACCGCGTCGCTGGAAATGCAGTGGTGCCTGGCCTGCCATCGCAGCGCGCCGCAGCACGTGCGGCCGCTGAGCGAAGTATTCCTGATGCGCGACGCCAAGCCTTTGTCCGAGCAGGAACTCGGGCAACTGAATCGCCTGTACCACCTGCAGGACACGCGCCGCCTGACCGACTGTTCGACCTGCCATCGCTGAGCCCATGACACGCTACCGCTCCCTCCCGACTGCAGTTGCCCGGCATCCGCTGTCCGGGCCGCGGCAGGCGGCGCGCATGGACCGGCGCGGCTTCCTGAAAGCGATGGCGGCGTCTGCCGCCTTGGCCGGCAGCGGCTGCAGCGGGCCGCCGCAGGAACAGATCCTGCCGTATGTGCAAATGCCGGAAATGCTGGTGCCGGGCCAGCCGCTGTTTTATGCGACTTCCTTTGTGCGCCGCGGCCTGGCGCATGGCGTGCTGGTCGAAAGCAACATGGGGCGGCCGACCAAGGTGGAAGGCAATCCGCAGCATCCGGCCAGCCTCGGCGCCACCGATGTCTTTGCGCAGGCGTCGATTCTGCAATTGTGGGACCCGGATCGTTCGCAGGCGGTCCATGCGGCCAATGCGATCTCGAGCTGGGATGCGTTCGACGGCGCGTTGCAGGCGCAGCGCACCGCGTGGGATGCCGACGGCGGCGCCGGCTTGCGCATCCTGACCGGCAGCGTGGCCTCGCCGACACTGGCCGGGCAAATAGCCGCGCTGCAGCAGCGCTATCCGAATGCGCGCTGGCATTGCCACGATCCGCTGCATGACGATGCCGGGCTGGCGGCGGCGCGGCTGGCCTTCGGCCAGCCGGCCGATACCATCCTGCGGCTGGAGCGCGCGGCCGTGGTAGTCACGTTGGATGCGGATATTTTCGGCGACTGGCCCGGCAGCATCCCGTATGCGCGCGACTTCACGCACCAGCGCAAAGCTGACGCGCCAAGCTTTTCCAACCGGCTGTATGCGCTGGAAACCACGCCCGGCCTGACCGGCGCCTATGCCGACAACCGGCTGGCGCTGCCGCCGGCGGAAATCGAAAAGCTGGCGTGGCGGCTCGCCGCACGGCTCGGCGTGCCGGCGGCGGACAGCGCATCCGACGCTTTCCCGGCCGCTGACGGCGACGCCAAACGATGGGAAGCGGCGCTCGCGACACAGTTGTTGGCGCATCGCGGCCGGTCGCTGGTGGTGGCGGGCGGCGCGCTGTCGGCGCAGACACGGGCGCTGACCCATCTGCTCAACGCCCATCTCGGCAATACCGGCAATACGGTGATCCATATCAAGCCGGTGGAAGCGCAGGCCGATCAACCATGCGCAGTCGATCACGGAGCTGGTCGACGGCCATGCAGGCGGGCGCGGTCAGGTCGCTGTTCATCCTCGGCGCCAATCCGGTCTATAACGCGCCGGCCGACCTGGATTTCGCGGCGGCGCTGGCGAAGGTGCCGTTCTCGGCGCATCTGGGCCTGTACCGCGATGAAACCGCGCGCAAGGCCACCTGGCATATTCCGCAAGCCCACGACTACGAGCAATGGAGCGATGGCCGCGCCTGGGACGGCACCGCCAGCATCGTGCAGCCGGTGATCGCGCCGCTGTACGGCGGCCGCTCGGCGCATGAGCTGCTGGCGCTGCTGGCGCTCGACACCGAACGCAGCGCCTACGCGCTGGTGCGGCGCTATTGGCGGCAACGGCACGGCGCGCCGGATTTCGATGGTTTCTGGCAGGCCGCATTGCGGCAGGGGCTGGTGGCCGGCAGTGCCGCCGTGCCGCTGGCGGCGCGCCCGGCAGCCGCGCTGGCGCCGCCAACCTTGCGCGAACGGCGGCTTGCAGGCGCTTTTTGTCGCCGATCCGTCGGCTGGCGGCGGCGAGTTCAGCAACAACGCCTGGCTGCAGGAATTGCCGCGGCCCTTGACCAAGCTGACCTGGGACAACGCCGCCTTCGTCAGCGCCGCCACCGCCAAAAAGTCGGGCTGGAAACCGGCGACGTGGTGCGCCTGAGCGTCGCGCATCCAGCGGCGCGCGCGATGGAGGCGCCGGTCTGGATCTTGCCGGGACAGGCCGACGGCATCGTCACGCTGCCGCTCGGCTATGGGCGCACGGCGGCTGGCGGCGTCGGCGACGGCGTCGGCTTCGATGCCTACCGGCTGCGGACCGCGGCCTTGCGCCGGAACTGACGCTGCAAAAGACCGGCCGCCGCCATGTGTTTGCCGAAACCCAGCATCACGCCACGATGGAAGGGCGCGACATCGTGCGCATGGCGTCGCTCGACGAATTCCAGCGCAATCCGCAGTTCGCCACCGCGACGCCGAAGCAGCGCGTGCCCGAGGTGACGCTGTATCCGGAATGGCAATACAAGAACTACAAATGGGGCATGGCGATCGACCTGAACGCCTGCATCGGCTGCAATGCCTGCACCATCGCCTGCCAGGCGGAAAACAATATTCCGGTGGTCGGCAAGGAACAGGTGCTGCGCGGACGCGAGATGCACTGGATCCGCGTCGACCGCTATTACACCGGAGTCGGCCAGGCAGCCGCGCACCGTGTTCCAGCCGGTGCCGTGCATGCATTGCGAACACGCGCCGTGCGAGGAAGTGTGCCCGGTCGGCGCCACCGTGCACGACAGCGAAGGCCTGAACGTGCAGGTCTACAACCGCTGCGTCGGCACGCGCTTTTGCTCGAACAACTGCCCGTACAAGGTGCGGCGCTTCAATTTCCTGCAGTACTCGAACACCAGCGGTCGACAGCCTGAAGGCGCTGCAAAACCCGGACGTGACGGTGCGCCGGCGCGGCGTGATGGAAAAGTGCACCTATTGCCTGCAGCGCATCACGCGCGCCCGGCTCGATGCCGAAAAGCTGGGCCGCCGCATTGCGCGACGGCGAGGTGGTGACCGCCTGCCAGGCGGTCTGCCCGACCGAGGCGATCGTGTTCGGCGACCTGAACGATCCCGACAGCCGGGTCAACCGCGCCAAGGCCTCGCCGCTCGATTACACGCTGCTGGCCGAGCTGAATACGCGGCCGCGCACCACCTACGCGGCGCAGGTCGTCAACCCCGATCCGGAGCTGGAGTAGGCATGCCGCCGACGAGCAGCCGACCAGCCGCCGGTTTCGCAGGACATCGGCGTCTTGCGCGCCGGCTGGGACTACGCCAGCGTGTCGGACAAGATCGCCGACCTGGTACTGACGCGGCCGGCGCGCTGGCCGTGGATCACGGCTTTCCTGTTCACTTCTGCCTGCGTGCTGCTGTTTCTGGGCGCCACGACCTGACCTGTTCGTCAAGGGCGTCGGCATCTGGGGCGTCGATATTCCGGTCGCCTGGGGTTTCGCCATCGCCAATTTCGTGTGGTGGATCGGCATCGGCATGCCGGCACCTTCATCTCGGCGATCCTGCTGCTGCTGCGGCAGACGATGGCGCACCTCGATCAACCGTTTCGCCGAAGCGATGACGCTGTTCGCGGCCGGCATCGCCGGCATCTTCCCGATCCTGCACCTGGGCCGCCCGTGGTTCTTCTACTGGCTGGTGCCGTATCCGAACATCATGAATCTGTGGCCGCAATGGCGCAGTCCGCTGGTGTGGGATTTCTTCGCGATCAGCACCTATCTGCTGGTGTCGCTGCTGTTCTGGTACGTCGGCCTGATTCCCGATCTGGCGACGCTGCGCGACCGCGCCGGCAGCGCGCCGGCGCAGCGCGCAAGCAATTCATCTATGGCCTGTTCGCGCTTGGCTGGCGCGGCGAAGCGCGCCATTGGGCGCGCTATGAAACCGCGTATCTGCTGCTGGCAGGGCTGGCGACGCCGCTGGTGGTGTCGGTGCATACCATCGTGTCGCTCGATTTCGCGATCGGCAATACGCCGGGCTATCACTCGACCATCTTCCCGCCGTACTTCGTCGCCGGCGCGTTGTTTTCCGGCTTCGCGATGGTGCTGACGCTGGCGATCCCGCTGCGGCATTTCTTCGGCCT
Organism: uncultured beta proteobacterium; assembly: GCA_963707665.1. Classification (GTDB taxonomy): domain Bacteria; phylum Pseudomonadota; class Gammaproteobacteria; order Burkholderiales; family Burkholderiaceae_D; genus DATJCV01. The sequence continues at coordinate 5,680 of CAVPQU010000001.1, forward strand.
GCAGGATTTCATCACCGAGCGCCATCTGGCCAACGCCGCCAAGGTGCTGATCGCGACCAGCTGGCTGGTGGCCTACGGCTATGCTGCGGAAATCTTCACCGCCTTCTACAGCGGCGACGAATTCGAGCGCTACATGACCATCAACCGCTGGATCGGGCCGTATGCGCCGGTGTACTGGTCATGCTGGTCTGCAATGTGCTGGTGCCGCAGTTGCTGTGGTGGCGCGCGCGTGCGGCACAAGCGTCTGGCTGCTGTTCGTCATCAGCCTGGTGGTCAACCTCGGCATGTGGATGGAGCGCTTCCTGATCGTGGTGTCCAGCCTGCACCGCGATTTTCTGCCGTCGGCCTGGGGCATGTTCTATCCGACCTTCTGGGACTGGGTCCATCTGCTGACTTCGATCGGGCTGTTCGTCTGGCTGTTCCTGCTGTTCGTGCGCTTCTTGCCGCTGATCTCGATCGCCGAAATGCGCGAACTGGTGCACGAAAGCGCGAAGGACAGGAAATGAGCGCGCAAGTCTACGGCTTGCTGGCCGAATTCGCCGACCGCCGACGCGCTGCTGGCCGCCGCGCATCGGGCGCGCAAAGCCGGCTACCGGCAGCTGGAAGCCTATGCGCCGTTCGCGGTCGAGGGGCTGGCCGAAGCGGTCGGTTTTCGGCGCAACCGGGTGCCGCTGATCACCTTGCTGGGCGGCATCGTCGGCGGCGTCGGCACGTATTTTTTGCAATGGTATTCGGCGGTGATCGATTATCCGATCAATGTCGGCGGCCGGCCGCTGCACAGCTGGCCGTCGTTCATGCCGCCCACGTTCGAGGTCACGATCCTCGGCGCCGCCTTCGCCGCGGTGTTCGGCATGCTGATCGCCAATGGCTTGCCGCGGCTGCACCATCCGCTGTTCGACGTGCCGGAATTCGACCTGGCGACGCGCAACCGCTTTTTCCTGCTGCTGCCGGCCAGCGATCCGGCCTACGACGCCGAGCGCAGCCGGCAATTCCTGGACGAGCTGCAGCCGCTGCTGGTACGCGAGGTGCCGGCATGAAAACGCTTGCGCATGCTGCTGGCTGCGATTTTTCTGCTCGGCGGCATGCGAAAAGGCCAGGCAGGACATGTACGACCAGCCGAAGTACAAGCCGCTGGCGAAAAGCGAGCTTGTTCGACAACGGCAGCTCGTCGCGCACGCCGCCGGCCGCCACCGAACCGTATGCGAAGGGCCCGTTTTCCGGTACCTCGAGCGGGCGCATCGGCACCGACGCGGTGGCCCGCGACGCGGCGGCGCTGGGCGCGCAAACGATCCCGCCGCCGACGCCGCAACTGCTGTTGCGCGGGCAGGAGCGCTATTCGATCTATTGCCTGCCATGCCACAGCCCGGTCGGCGACGGCGACGGCTGGATCACGCGGCGCGGTTTTCCGCATCCGCCGAGCTATCACAGCGAGCGGCTGCGGCAGGCGCCGGACCGGCATTTCTTCGACGTGATCACCAATGGCTACGGCATCATGTACTCCTATGCCGACCGGGTCGAACCGGCCGACCGCTGGGCCATCGTCGCCTATATCCGCGCCTTGCAATTGAGCCAGCATGCGCCAGCCGGTGCACTGCCGGCCGAGGCGCGCGCGCAATTGCCGCCGAATGCCTCGGGAGAAAAGCGATGACGGCGCGCCTGCCGGTCGTACCGCCTGTCATGCTGGCCGTCGCCATGCTGTTGCTGTGCGCGCTGGGCTGGTGGCTTTATCCGACAGCCTTCCTTGGCGCCTGGCTTGCCGCGTGGTGGTTCTGGATCGGCACCGCGCTGGGCGGCCTGGCCAATGTCTGGCTGCACAATCTGACCGGCGGCCAATGGGGCGAGGCGATCCGCGCGCCGCTGCTGCGCTTTGCCGGCACCATCTGGATCGCGGCGCTGCTGTTCCTGCCGGTGCTGCTTGGCATGAACCAGCTGTTTCCGTGGGCCTTGCATGCCGATGCCGGTGCGGCGCGCTGGGCGGGCGAACTGGGTACGCCCGGTTTCAAGAACGCGTGGCTGATGCCGGCGTTTTTCATTGCCCGCAGCATTGCTTATCTGCTGATCTGGAGTGCGCTGGCGTGGTTCAGCCGGCATCCGCGCTTCGCCCGTTCGCAGCCATTTTCGGCGGTGGCACTGATCGTCTACGGTGCGACCGTCGGCCTGGCGGCGGTCGACTGGCTGATGTCGCTGATGCCGCTGTGGTATTCCAGCGTATTCGGCTGGCTGGTCGGCGTCGGCCAGATGCTGGCCGGCCTCGCGCTCGGCATCGTGCTGGCCGCGGTGCTGCCGGGGCGGCCGCCGTCGACGGTATTTCGCGACCTCGGCAACCTGCTGCTGATGTATGTGATGACTTGGGCTTACCTGGCGTTTTCCCAGTTCCTGATCATCTGGGCGGAAAATCTGCCACACGAAATCGCCTGGTATCTGGCGCGCATGCACGGGCCGTGGCCGGCCGTTGCCTGGATATTGACGCTGTTTTTCTTTTGCGCGCCGCTGCTGATCCTGCTGTCGCGCCATGCCAAGCAGACACCGCGCCTGATGGCCTGGCTGGCGGCCGCCATGCTGGCGCTGCAGTTGCTCAATACCTGCTGGCTGATCCTGCCGTCGCTGCCGGTGGCCGCGCCGCACTGGCTATGGGCGCTGCCGGTCACGGCGGCGGCGCAGCTGGCGCTGGCCTGGCTGCTTTGGCGGCATGTGCCGCAACCCAACTCGAGCAAGGCGCGCCATGCATGACGCGGCTGAGACGGAAGCTGCGCACAGCACCGGCATCCACGCCGGCAAGATCGTGCGGGTCGGCCTCGCGATCGCCGCCACGGTGGCGTTGTCAGCTGCCGGCGCCTACCTCGCGTGGAGCAAATGGCTGCCGGCGGACAATCACGATGCGCCCAACGCCGCCTTCGATTTCCGCGTGGCGCAGCCGGTGCTGGAAAGTGCGCCGCAACCGGACCGCGCCGCCTACCTGGCAGAAAAGGAGCGGCTGCTGCACGGCTACCAGTGGGTCGATGCGCAAGCCGGCATTGCCCGCATACCGATCGAACAGGCGATGCGGATCATGGCCGGCGCCGCCGCGCAGCCGAAGCCGGAGAACAAGCGATGAAACGCCAGGCGCTGCTCTGGCTGTTGTGCGCCGTGGCGGATGCCTACGGCGGGCCGCTGGCGCTGCCGGCTGCGCCGCAGGCCGCGTTCACGCAACAGCTGGATGCGCAGCTGCCGCTGGCGCTCGATTTCATCGACGAAGCCGGCGCCACGGTGCCGCTCGGCCGCTTTTTCGGACAGCGGCCGGTGGTGCTGGTGCTCGGCTACTACCAGTGTCCCAACCTGTGCAGCACGCTGATGGACGGCGTGCTACAGACGCTGGCGGCGATGGAGTTGCCGAAAAACGCCTACCGGCTGGTCGAGGTCAGCATCGATCCGGCCGAGACGGCGCAACTGGCGGCGCGCAAGAAAATGTCGTTCGAGCCGATGCTCGGCCAGCGCGGCGCCGACCTGCACCTGCTGACCGGCACCGCGCCGGCAATCGCGCAACTGGCACAGGCGGCCGGTTTTTCCTATACGTACGATGCAGCGCTGCGCCAGTACGTGCATCCGGCCGGCTTCCTGGTCGCCACGCCGGACGGCCGCATCGCGCGCTATTTCCAGGGCGTGCGCTTCGAGCCGCAGGATGTGCGGCTGGCGTTGGTCGAGGCGTCGGCCGGGCGCATCGGCTCGCCAGCCGACCGCCTGCTGCTGCTGTGCTCGCATTACGACCCGGCCACCGGCCGCTACAGCCTGGCGGCCATGACGCTGGTGCGATCGTCTGCCTGCTGGTGCTGGCGCTGCTGGCCGGCTGGATCTGGAATCACGGGCCCGGCGGGCACAGCGCGGAGGCGGCCATGACCGCGCTGTTCCGCTTTGTGCCGGTCAGCGCCTCCAGCGCCTCCGGCCGCTTCGACCTGCTGATGCTGGCCCTGCTGCTGCTGACCGGCGCCGTCGCGCTGGCGGTCACCGTCCTGATCGTCTGGTTTTCGATTCGTTACCGCAAGGGCTCCGCGGCCGACCGCAGCCATGCGCCGGCGCGCAACCGCGGCGTCGAAATCGCCTGGACCGTGACGCCGCTGCTGCTGTTCCTGTGCCTGTATGCCTGGGCCGCCTACGATTACGCCCGGCTGTACCGCGTGCCGGCGAACGCGATGCCGGTGTTCGTGGTGGCCAAGCAATGGATGTGGAAGCTGGAACACGGCAACGGCCGGCGCGAGATCGACGAACTGCACGTGCCGCTCGGGCAGCCGGTGCGGCTGGTGATGACGTCGCAGGACGTGATCCACAGTTTCTTCGTGCCGGCGTTCCGCATCAAGCAGGACGTGCTGCCCGGACGCTATACCTCGCTCTGGTTCACGCCGACGCAGGCCGGCGAATTCCACCTGTTTTGCGCCGAATACTGCGGCACCGAGCATTCGGTGATGCGCGGCCGCATCGTCGTCATGCCGCCGGCCGAATTCGCGCGCTGGCTGCAGCAGGGCGCCAGCGCGCCGGGCATCGCCGCGCGCGGCTTCGAGCTGTTCCGGCGCTACGGCTGCAGCGGCTGCCACAGCGCCGGCTCCAGCGTGCACGCGCCGGACCTGGACGGGCTGCTCGGACGCACCGTGCACCTGCAGGATGGCCGCACGCTGGTCGCGGACGAAAACTATATCCGCGATTCGATCCTGCTGCCGCAAAAAGACATGGTCGCCGGCTATGCGCCGATCATGCCGTCGTTCGCCGGCCAGATCAGCGAGGAAGACATCATGGCCATCATCGAATATCTACGCCAGACCGGAGCCGACCATGCCAACGCCAGCCGATAGCGGCGCCGCCGGCGGCATGCCGGCAGCGAATTACCTGAGCGCGGGCACCACGCTGAAGTCGTGGCTGACCACGCACGACCACAAGCGCATCGCGCTGCTGTACCTGGTCTCGATCACCGCCTTCTTTTTCATCGGCGGCGCGGCGGCGACGCTGATCCGGCTGGAACTGGTGACGCCGGCCGGCGACCTGGTCTCGCACGACACCTACAACAAGCTGTTCACGATGCATGGCGTGATCATGGTCTGGTTGTTCCTGATCCCGTCGATCCCGTCGGTGCTCGGCAATTTCCTGATGCCGATGATGATCGGCGCGCGCGACCTGGCGTTTCCGCGGCTGAACCTGGCCAGCTGGTACATCTATGTCGCCGGCGGCCTGTTCACGCTCGCGGCGCTGATCGCCGGCGGCGTCGACACCGGCTGGACTTTCTACACGCCGTTTTCGACGATGTTTTCCAACACCCACGTGATCCTGGTGCTGGTCGGCGTCTTCATCGTCGGCTTCTCGTCGATCCTGACCGGGCTCAACTTCATCGTCACCGTGCACACGATGCGCGCGCCGGGCATGACCTGGTTCCGGCTGCCGCTGTTCGTCTGGGCCAACTACGCGACTCGCATCATCCTGGTGCTGGCGACGCCGGTGCTGGCGATGACCTTGCTGCTGCTGGCCGTCGAGCGGCTGTTCGGCGTCGGCATTTTCGATCCGGCGCTGGGCGGCGATCCGCTGCTGTTCCAGCACCTGTTCTGGTTCTATTCGCATCCGGCGGTCTACATCATGGTGCTGCCGGCGATGGGCGTGGTCAGCGAGATCATCCCGTGCTTCGCGCGCAAGCGCGTCTTCGGCTACCGCTTCATGGCCTACGCGATTCTCGGCATCGCCGTGATCGGCTTCCTGGTCTGGGGCCACCACATGTTCGTCACCGGCCAGTCGGTGTATGCCGGCATGGTGTTTTCGCTGCTGAGCTTCCTGGTGGCGATTCCGTCGGCGATCAAGGTGTTCAACTGGACCGCGACGCTGTACAAGGGCTCGATCACGCTTTCGAGCGCCGATGCTGTATGCGCTGGGCTTCGTCGGCCTGTTCACGATCGGCGGCCTGACCGGGCTGTTCCTGGCGTCGCTGGCGATCGACGTGCACCTGACCGACACCTATTTCGTGGTCGCGCATTTCCACTACATCATGGTCGGCGGCACGGTGATGGCCTACCTGGGCGGCATCCATTTCTGGTGGCCGAAGATCACCGGCCGCATGTATCCGGAAATCTGGGGCCGCATCGCCGCGCTGATGATCTTCTTCGGCTTCAACCTGACTTTTTCCCGCAATACCTGCTCGGCTACTGCGGCATGCCGCGCCGCTATCACACCTATCCGCCGGAATTCCAGCTGCTGAACGTCCTGTCCTCGGCCGGCGCCTCGATCCTGGCGGTCGGCTATCTGCTGCCGCTCGGCTATCTGGTCTGGTCGCTGTTCTACGGCAAGCGGGCCGGCCCCAATCCGTGGCACGCCACCGGGCTGGAATGGCAGACGCCGTCGCCGCCGCCGACGGACAACTTCGGGCAGACGCCGGTGGTGACCGAGGAGCCGTATGCCTATGCGCCGCAGACCGGCAGCGAGGTGCCGCAATGAGCGCCGGCAGGCCGGCAGCGGCCGTGCCGCAGCAGTTCGGCAGCCGCGCGCAGCAACATAGCGCCGCCACGCTCGGCATGTGGGTCTTCCTGGCCACCGAACTGATGTTCTTCGGCCCGCTGTTCTTCGGCTACCTCTACGGCCGCAGCCATTTCCCGGCGGCGTTCGCGGCTGCCAGCCGGCATACCGATGTCGTGCTCGGCAGCATCAATACGGCCATCCTGCTCACCAGCAGCCTGACGATGGCGCTGGCGGTCGCCGCCCGCAAGGCGGAGGCGCAGCGGCTGGCGATGTGGCTGCTGTGGGCGACCGCATTGCTGGGCGTCGCCTTCCTCGTCGTCAAGGGCACCGAATATGCGCACGAATGGCAGCCAGCACCTGTTTCCCGGCGCCGGCTTTGCATTCGACGGCGGCCATGCGGCCGGCGCGCAATTCTTCTTTTTCCTGTACTTCGCCACCACCGGACTGCATGCGCTGCACCTGACGATCGGCATCGTCGCCGTCTGCGTGTTCGCCATCGGCGTGCGGCGGAACGCGCTGCAGTTCGCCAGCGCGGAACGGATCGAGCTGGCCGGCCTGTACTGGCATTTCGTCGATGTGGTCTGGATTTTCCTGTACCCGATCCTGTACCTGGTCGGGCGCAGCGGAGGATAGCCATGCGCGATCAAGCCAAACGTTATCTGCTGGTATGGCTGGCGCTGATGCTGCTGCTGACGCTGACGCTGGGCAGCGCCTATCTGCGGCTGGGCGTGTGGAACAGCATCATCAATCTGGTCATCGCCGCCCTCAAGGCGGCGCTGGTGGTGATGTTCTTCATGCACTTCGGCCGGGAGCGCGCGGTGATCCGCATCTGCGCCGGCGTGGCGTTGTTCACGCTGGCCTTGCTGTTCGGCATCGGCGGCAGCGACTACGCGACGCGTGTGATCCACCGGGCGCCGTGGCAAGTGCCGCAGCAGCTGCAACCGGCAACCGAAGGGAACTGACGCATGCGGGAAAAATCGCCGTCGTCACCGGTTCGTCGGCCGCCACGGCTGGTGCGTGCTTTTTCACCGGTTATCTCGACCGCAAACTGGCGGGCGGTGCCTATGGCGGTCAGGAATTGCCGAAGCCGCTGGCGCTCGGCCGGCGCGCCAAGTTGTACCGGCCGCTGCCGGGCGATCACGGCGCGCATGGCCGCTTCGACGATCAGGCGCTTAATTTCAGCGCCGAGCTGTGGCTTGCCACGCACCGGCCGGCACTGGCGGTGATCGTCGTCGTCGTCACGCTACTGCTATGGCTGGGTTGGCCGGTTCCCGCCGGATGAATGAGGCTTTAATTCCATGAGTATATCGAAATAATTGCCATTTTACGAGCGATACATATGGTTATGTATGGGAGTATATGAGCGGACCATAAGCGCAAGGAGGCTCCCCATGGCTGAATCGCGCATCGTGGTATATGCCGCCATCGCCGGCAACGTCGCCATCGCGGCGACCAAGTTTGCGGTCGCCGGCGTCACCGGCAGTTCTGCCATGCTGTCGGAAGGCATCCATTCGACGGTCGATACCGGCAATGATGTGTTGCTTTTGATCGGCATGCGGCGCAGCCGGCGCCAATCCGATGAAGAGCATCCGTTCGGCTACGGCAAGGAGCTGTATTTTTCCAGCTTGATCGTCGCCATCCTGATCTTCGGCTTCGGCGGCGGCATTTCCGCCTATGAAGGAGTGCTCCATATCCTGAAGCCGCAGCCGATCGAGAATGTGGGCTGGACCTACATCGTGCTCGGCTGCTCGGCCGTATTCGAGGGCATCAGCTTTTCGGTGGCGCTGCGCGCTGCGCTGAAGGAGAAGGGCGGGCGGCCGTTCTGGAATTCGCTGCACAACAGCAAGGATCCGACCACCTTCACCGTACTGGCCGAAGACGGCGCCGCGCTGATCGGCCTGGCGCTGGCGGCGCTCGGCATCTATTGCAGCCAGCGCTTGCAGATGCCGGTGTTCGACGGTGCCGCTTCGGTGGCGATCGGGATCTTGCTAGCGGGAGTGGCGATCGCCCTGATCTACGAGAGCCGCGGCCTGCTGATTGGCGAAGGCATCAGCCCCAAGACTGCCGCCGCGATCCGCCAGATGATCGGCGACGATGAGGAGGTGGTGCACGCCACGTCGCCGCTCAGCATGTATTTCGGGCCGGATAATGTCCTGCTGACGCTGGATGTGGAATTTTGCCACGACCTGTCGAGCGTCGCCGTCGCCGCGGCGGTCAGGCGTTTCGAACAGAGCATCCGCGCCCGCTACCCGCAGATCAAGCGTATCTACATCGAGGCCGTTTCGCCTGCCGCTCCGCCAGCCGATCCCGGCTGACGGCGGGCTCACGCCACGATCACGACCTCCGCCTTGCCTTCCTTGCGCAGCAGGTTGATCCCGACATTGTTCGGATAGCGCTGTAGCCGCAAATCGATGGTGCTGCTGCCGATCGCCAGGTTGGTGATGGTGACGTGATCCAGAAATTCCGGTAATTGCGGATTCTTGAAGCGGATTTCCGGCTTGTCGGGATCGAACGACAGCCCGAGGCAGGCTTGCAGCAGATAAAACACGGTGGCGGCGGACCAGGCTTGTGGCGAGCAGGCCACTGGATACAGCGTCGGACCTTCCTCCGGGCGTTTTTCAAAACCGCAAAACAATTCCGGCATCCGGTGCTGGTCCATGAACAAGCTGGCTTCGCGCAAACCACCAAAAATCGCCATGGCCTTGCCGGTAAAGCCGTAACGCGCCAGACCGTCGGCGATCAGCGCGTTGTCATGCGGCCAGACCGAGCCATTGTGGTAAGCCATCGGGTTGTAGCGCACTTCGCGCGAGGCGAGGGTGCGCACGCCCCAGCCGCAAAAGGAATCGTCACGCAGCAGGCGGTCGGCTACCCGGGCCGCATGCTCGACGTCGGCGATGCCGCTCCATAGCGCATGGCCGGCGTTGGACGTCGCCACCGCGCATTGCCGTTTTTCGCCATCCAGGGCCAGCGCATAGCTGCCGATTTCTTCGCACCAGAAGGCCTGGTTGAATTTTTTCTTCAATTGCTGTGCCGCCTTGTCGAGATCCTTGGCGAGCACCGGTTCATCCAGCAAGCGCGCCAGGCATGCGGCTTGTCGCTTCGCTTCATAGACATAGGCTTGCACTTCACACAGCGCAATCGGTGCTTGCGCCATTTGGCCATCGTTGTGAAAGATCGAATCGTGCGAGTCCTTCCAGCCTTGCTGCGCCAACCCCTGGTCGGTATAGCGCGCGTATTCGACGAAGCCGTCGCCATCGCGATCGCCACACTGGTCGATCCAGCGCAGCGCGTTTTTGATGTTGCCCCAGATGCGGCGAATAAAGTCCAAGTCGCCGGTGCGTTCGTAATAGGCGCCAGCCAGACCGATGAACAAGGGTGTTGCATCCACGGTGCCGTAATAGCGGCGAAATGGCACTTCCCCCAGCAGTGCCAGCTCACCCTCACGCGCTTCGTGCAGGATCTTGCCCGGCTCCGCATCGCGCACAGGATCAAGTTCGGTAGACTGGGTCGAAGCCAGAAACGCCAGTACACCGCGCGCCATGCCGGGATCAATCCACAGGAATTCACGCGCGGTCAAAATGCCGTCGCGGCCGAAAGTAGTTGCGTACCACGGCAGGCCGGCATACGGATATGGCCCGTGCGGCAAATGCGTGGTCAGCATGACCAGATCGGCCATCGAGCGGTCGAGCCAGTTATTGAAGGCGCTGTCCGACGTCGTGATGCTGCACCGGTCACGGGTCTGGACAGCAACTTCGTTTTCGACGTGCGCGTAGGCGGAAAAATAATCGAGCGGTTCGCGGCGCTGGCCGTCGCTCGGTTCGCATTGCACCGTCACATAAAAATGTGATTCGCCCTTGGGTGGCAAGGACAGAAGAAAATCCGCCTGTTCGGCGCTCAGACTGAATGGCAGCGGATCGCACATGATGCGGGTTTTAAGGACCGCGTCATCCAGACCACGATAGCCGAGTACCGTTTCCCGCTCGCTGACTTGCGGCGGCAGTTTTTCGCCGCGCCGGAGCCGATGAAAGCCGCGTACTTCGAAAATATCCGAATACTCGGCGCCGAAGGTCATCGATAGCGTCACGTCGATCGGTTTCATGCCGTAATTGTTGACCCGCACATGCTCGTAGCAGGCATCATTCCACAGCAGCTTGGCGCGAAAAATATGCAGCAGCCCCTTTTCGGTATGGTTGCTGCCTTCCGGATGCAAATCAGGGTTCATCAATTCGATGATGAACAAGCCGCTGTCATCCTTGACGGTCGAATTCAGAAAGAGCGGCCGAACACCGTCGATCAGCAGTTCGTATGCGTGACAAAAAGCAGGTGTCGCCATGATATATGCCGGCACCGCGCGGACCGAACGGGTCCAGATCGCCAAACAAATCGAACACCGCAAACGTATCGTTGTGTTTCAGGACGCGGCTGCGCTCATCGGCGGACGAAGCGGTAGCAAGAATGTACCAATGTTCGCCGACCTGAATTCTGTCCATAGTGGGCTCCCGTCAGTGACCGTTGGCACATGCCGGCCGGCCGTCTGCGGCATCGTGCTGGGCGCTGATTTGCAACTGCCAGGCGGCAATTGCCTGCGCATAGACTTGCAAGTAGGCTTGCGCCATATGCCGGGCCGTAAAGCGACGTTCGAATGCTGCACGGCATGCCTTCCTGTCGATCGCGTCGATCTGTTGTGCGGCGCGTATCGCCTCGGCCTGATTGGTGACAATAAAGCCGGTGACGCCGTCTTCGATGATTTCCGGTACTGAACCGTGGCGGTATGCGATCACCGGCGTGCCGCAACACAAGGCTTCGATCATGACCAGGCCGAAGGGTTCGGGCCAGTCAATCGGGAACAGCAAGGCGCGCGCATGTTCGAGCAACTGCCGTTTCTCATGCTCATCGATCTCACCAATGTATTCGATTAGCGGCGAGCGTAACTTCGGCTTGATGCGCTGATTGAAATACGCTTCGTCAGCCTGATCAATTTTGGCGCCGATCAACAGCCGGGTATGGCAGCGTTGGGCAATTTCGATGGCACGGTCGATCCGCTTTTCCGGTGAAATCCGGCCGACGAAAGCAAAATAATCGCCTCGCTGCGGCGTATATGAATACAGTGTCGGCGGCAAGCCGTGATACACGGTCGCCAGCCAGTTGGCGTCGCGCACCGGCAGGCGCTGGCTATTGGAGATCGACACCAGCGGTACCTGATGGAAACGCTGAAATAGTGGCACCAGCTCCGGCAAATCGAGCCGCCCATGCATGGTCGTCAGATGCGCGGCGCCGAGCTGCCGCGTCAGCGGAAAATGCAGGTAGTCGGTATGAAAATGGACGATATCGAACTCCGGAGCCAGCTCGGCCACCTGATCCATCTCGATCGCATGGTAGGCAAGCCACGCCGGGCGGCCGGCATTCGGACGCAGGCTGTGTTCGATGGTCGGAACCAGGGTGGCGCTGGTGATCGCGTCGCCGCTGGCAAACAGAGTGACTTCGTGACCTTGCCTGACCAGTTCTTCAGTCAGGTAGGAAATGACGCGTTCGGTACCGCCATATGCTTTCGGCGGAACACGTTCAAACAGTGGCGCGACTTGGGCGATTTTCATGCAGAGTTCGCAGGGCAGGGAAGAGGCGAATGCAAGACGCGTACCGTGTGCCTCACAGGCTTACCGCACGCTGCAGAACTGGCAAGCAGAAACTGACGGCAACCGAAGCAAGGAATGGAGAAAACCTTGCTAGTAGCCTGCCGTAAAAACTACTGGCGAATGGTAATTTTTACCACCTGATTGACACTCTTTTGAATCAGGAAAAGGGGGCAGGATCAAGCGGGTCGCCTTTGAGCCCACTTATTCCGCGCCTCTGCTCCATTCATCTGTTATCGCCTTTGTTCATCGCATCGGCGATTCATCGTGCACATTTATTGCATATCGAAAAATCCAGGGTGAAGCAGGAATTCTCCAGGACATTAATTTTCTATCTCTGCTGGCAAGATGCCCACCCCCTTGCCGAGATAGAAATGATTCATGCGCCAAGTTGCTATCCGCCATGCATTGCTACCAAGTTTAGGAGCAAGTCTGACACCTGGCATATCGCTTCATCCGCGCTATCTGACGCCATCTCATCCAACGCGATGAACTGGAAAAATATCCGAGAGTGACCAGTAAATGAATCATGTATTTTTATTGATCGCCGATTTCGCTTTCGAGCAAGGATGAAGAAAATTAATGTATATGGCTTGATTCTTGTCGCGCTGATCGTTGGGCATGCAGGTAATGCGTTTTCGCAAGTTGTCAAACCGCCCACACCGCCCGCCGCACCGCCCCCGGCCGCAGAGGCAGGCGCAGCGACTGCAGCAGCCACCCCACCGCCGCAAGCGATTGCGCTGCCGGATGTGGCAGCGCAAGCAGAAGCGACAGCGGCGCAGCTACGTCAGCTGGAAAGCCGAAATCGCGTCGATGACTTGATTGACTCGGCGGCCGCGGAGCTGCCGGTGCTGAGCCGGGATCTGGCGTACCGCGCCAGAGAGATGCAACCACTGCTGTCACGAAACTCCACGCTCGAGGCAATCCGGAATCAGGAACAAAGCTGGCGCGACATCGAGTTGCGGGCAGCGGCAATCACGCAGGACCTGACTCGTGGCGCGCTGCAACTTGACGACGATTTCAAGGAACTGGAAAAACTCGAATCGACTTGGGATGCAACCACCAAGGCGGCAGTCGAGGCCAAGGCGCCGCCAGCCATTCTGGAGCGTACGCAAGAAATCCGCAACAGCATCGCCAGTACTACAAAGAAAGTACTGGAAAATCGTGCCAGAGTATTGAGCTTGCAAGGAAAGTCGGCGGACGTAGGGGCGCGAGCAAAAGAGTTGCGGCAAATTCTGGCAGGGGCGCGGGAGCGTGCCGTGACTCGCTTGTTATATCAAGATAGTCTGCCACTGTGGAACCTCGCCTATTGGACTGCGTGGGTCAAGAGTTTTTCTAACGAGGCCAGACTGGATTTGGTAAGGCAGGGCGCAGCCGTGGTCGAATACGCCCAGTCGCGAAGTGAGCGCTTTGGGTGGCACGTGCTGTTTTTTCTGGCGCTGGCAGTACTGCTGTCGGCAGCGCGGGTAAAAATCCGCAGACTAGACGACGCGGGCGGCAATTTGCAGCGCGCGGGAAAAGTACTTGATATGCCGGTGGTCAGTGCGCTGCTGATTGCGATGCTGGTCAGTACCTGGATCTATCCGCGCGCACCAAGAACGATGTGGGTCATTGGGAGCGTGCTGGGCGCTGCGCCTGTTTTTATTTTCGTACGGCGCATGATCGATGTCAGCCTGTATCCGATTCTGTGGGCGGTAATTGGCTTTTATCTCAGTGATCGGGTGCGCGATCTTTTAGCCCCCTTGCCGGGGGTGTCAAGGTTGATGCTGCTGGCGGAGTCCCTGCTGGTGTTCCTGTTTTGCCGGTGGACGCTGCGCAGGGCGAACGCCTCGCCCAATGCTACCAGTGTCGGTACACGCATCGGTATGGCGCGTGACTCGCCTGGGTAGTTGGCTCGTGCTTTTTCTCGTTATCGTCGCGCTTGCATCGAATATCGGCGGCTATGTGCGGCTGGCGGATTTGATCGTGCGTACTACGCTGGGAAGCGCGTATACCGCGGTGGTGTTTTATGCGCTGATGCGGGTAGGCGAGGGCATGGTGCAAGGTCTGATGTCTCTCCCTCCGGTCTCCATGCTCGGCATGGTCAAGCGGCACAGGGTGTTGCTCACCAGCCGGATCAATCGCTTGTTGAGATGGACCGCCGTCTTGTTCTGGATCGGCATCACGCTGCAAGGTCCAGGGATATTGCAACCACTGCTGACTTCTATCCAGTCGCTCTGGAAAGCATCACTCCGGATTGGTAGCTTTGCGCTGACGGTGGAAAATATTTTTCTGTTCTTCTTCGTTCTGTGGGCAGCCCTCACGCTGTCGCGGCTTGCACGCTTTGTGCTGATCGAAGAAGTGTTCCCGAAGCTACGGCTGGAACGTGGCTTGCCGTATGCAGTCACCACGATGCTGCACTATGTGCTGCTGCTTTCTGGCCTGGTATTGGCCGTAGGCGCGCTCGGCGTCGACATGACGAAGTTCACTATCGTCGCGAGTGCCTTCAGTGTCGGCATCGGCTTTGGCTTGCAAAATGTTGTCAATAATTTTGTCTCGGGTTTGATTGTTTTGTTTGAGCGCCCGATCAAGGTTGGTGACGTCATTCAGATCGACGACGTCATCGGGCGCGTGCAGCGCATTGGCATCCGGGCCAGTGTCGTGCTCAGTACGAGCGGTTCCGAAGTGATTATCCCGAATGGAAAACTGATTTCCGACAAGGTGACCAATTGGACGCTGTCGAATCAACTGCGTCAAATCTCGGTTTCCGTCATCACCAAGCCCGACATCGATGTCGTGGCCCTGCAAAAACTCTTGCCGCAAATTGCGCGGAAAAATAAATGGATAACGGAAACTCCAGCGCCGCAGGCCTTATTTGTCAAACGTGGTCTGGATACTCTTGAATTTGAACTGCGAGCCTGGACTGGCGAACTGGACGCCTGGGTTGAAGTCAGGAGCGACTTGACAACGGACGTCAACCAGGCGCTTCGGGCACACGATATTGCCGCGCAAGCGTCGAGCCCGTCGCCTGCGCCCGCAGGGCCGTAAGACAATGGCATCCGCTGATCTGATAAGTGCCGTTGGAGATTGATATATCGTCCAGGAAATATTCATCAAAATAAAATTATCAATCGGAAAAATAGCTCCGTTGTTCTTTGGTGCTAAACGAAAATTTTCGGGTGCTCTATTGCCACGGTTGATCTGGATCAGGCGCAAGCAATTCGAAACACAATATTGTGTCGAGAAGGCGTGGTTTGACGCGGCTAATTTACTTCACTCTATTGGAATAGGATTCGATCATGAAAAAAATACTAGGCTATGTTCTTGCCAGCGCGTTCGCTATTGTAAGCAGCTACAGTGTTGCGCAATCTTCCTCCCCTAACGACGCGCAAATTGCGGCAATTGTCGTTGCGGCCAATACGGTCGATATCAACGGCGGGAAATTGGCGAAAACCAAAGCGACCGACAAGGAAGTCAAAGCCTTTGCGCAGCGAATGGTTACCGACCATACCGGTGTAAACAAGGAAGCAACCGCGTTGGTTGGCAAGCTGCATGTCAAGCCTCAAGAAAGCGACACCAGCAAGAGCTTGAAAGAGGAGGGCGCCAAAACACTTGCCCATTTGAAAACCCTGAAAGGCGCCGCATTCGACAAAGCTTATATCGACAATGAGGTTACCTACCATGAACAGGTACTCGATGCGATCGACAAAACACTTCTTCCTAACGCAAAGAACGAACAGCTAAAAGCCCTTCTTACCAAGTATCGTCCAGTGTTCGAAGAACACCTGGAGCATGCTAAGCAGATTCAATCGGCAATGAAGTAAGGTGAAAGCGCGATTTTCCCGTTCCAGCCATCAGCGTAGCAATACGCTGATGCTGCTGTTGATTCTTGGTTTGTTCGGCATGAGCCACGCGCCAAGTGTGTTGGCGGAACCAAAAACCCATACGGTGACGATGGAAGCAGTCAAATTTACGCCGGAAACAATTGAAGTAAACGCCGGCGACACCGTCCTATGGATAAACAAGGACCCGTTCCCGCATAACGTGACTGCCGTTGATCGGCAATTCCACTCCAAGGACATTGGGGCTGGCGCGAGCTGGAAGCTGAAAACCACCAAAAGAGGGGTGTTTCCCTACGGCTGCACTTTGCATCCCATGATGAAGGCGACGTTGATCGTCAAGTAAGATTTTGTCGCTTAACTCTATCTAGTCCTCATAGTAAGTAGGAGCCGGCCCGGGGGCCTTCTCATCGGGCGGCCTCGATGAGAACTCCGTAGCCCGGACACAAGACTGTTTCGACGTGATTTCGCTGCTCAGCGGCTCTTTGGATTTTTCCAGTTTCGGATCGTCGACCTGGCAAATACGCAGTGAGGCGGCTTTTGTTTTTCGCCCTATAGCCCCCACATGCGTCTATATTCTGGCGTCGCGTTCAGCGCGCCCGCTGCTAGCGGTTTGACTGCTCCTGGTTTTCGCGGTGCTTGGTAAAATTGCACTAGAGCAAAAACGGGGGAAGGGATATGAGCGAGTGGCTCGGCCAGTTGAGCGTCTTGACCTGGCTGTTGATTTTCGTCGTAGCGACGATGATCTTGCGTAAGCTGCTGGATCGAATATCTCTTCCAAAGCCTCCGCGCCGGATTGTCGATTGGCCGGATCGTTCCGCTAGGCATGTGCATCGTTTCCGTGCGCCTCGTTCGTCGAGTCAGACTGTCTCGGGTGTGCAGCCGCGCCGCCCTGGGATAAATGAGTTTGAGGTGGAAGCACCGAGCGTCGCTGCGGTGCGTGCGTTCCGTATGCTAAGGGTAGTGACGCTGCGGGATGTTCCGGCTATCGAGCGCTTGATCCAGTACGAATTGCAGCGCGCTCCTGGTATTAGCCGTGACGAAGCAATTTGCCGGGCGTATGAGCGTTGGATTCAGGACAACCGCTGACGGTCTTTGGCTTCGGGAACTGCACCACATCGCCGGCCACGATGCCGAGTCGGCGTCGTACCGGTTCACAATGCCCATCCGTCGCAGCTGCCGCGCCAGGTCTTTTACCGGTACGCTTTGGGCGTAGTGGCGCAGTTCGGTGGGATTGCCGTAACGTAGATTCGGGTAGCGCATGCTGATCCTTTTTGATCCAAAAAAATGCCGTGAGCGGTATCACGGGATGTTGGTCTGGTCAGTGGTTGATTTCGCATAATTTGTATTATGTAAAATGCTAGATTTGACCTGCTTGCAGATGCTTCCGCAGTGCTGCTTCGCGATAGGCACGCCATGCCTCGACTTGATCCGCCACCTGTGATTCCGTTATTGATGCATTGCCCGGCGGGCGCACTGATATCGCTCGGCGCGGTCGTCCACGAGAAAACATAGCAACTCCATTTCATTAGCGAAGAACTGTTCTTCGTATGCCAGAAGCGCGGCCTTCATTGATGGCGTGGTCGAATTCAGCGCACTCGACGTAAGTGCAGCGGAGCAACCAAATCACTCGCAGTCCTGCGGCTATGGAGTGTCGCCCGGTTAAGGACATGTTTGTTTAATGAACGCGCTGATCTCTTCGGGTGCGGCAAAGACTACTGATGCACGGTCTCCCTGCATGCCTGCGCCGATGATGACCGGCTTGCCGGGCAGCGGTCCGTTCTGACTCGAATCGGTCTTGAAGCGCAGGTTGGATTCCCAGACCTTTTGCGTTTTGTCATCGGCGGTTTTCACCGTATAGGTATCGCCGCAATAGCTCAGCGCCATCACCCGCCCCTCCGGCGGCGCCTTCCTCAGATTGGGTCTGGAGCTGTTCATCCCCATCATGCCACCTCCCATCATGCCGCCTTTCTGCTGGACGGCAGGCGCTTTGTTTTCCGAAACGGCTTTCAGATAAGCGATGACATCGGCGCGATCGCGCTCATTCCTGATGCCAGGAAAAGTCATGCTGGTGCCGGGACGGAATTGTTCAGGGTCAGTGAGCCACTTGTCGAGACTGCTCTCGTTCCATACGACGTTCCCACCTTTGAGGGCGGACGAGTAGCGGGAAAAGCCTTCAACTGTTCCGGCTTTGCGGTTCCATACGTTTGCCAAGCTCGGCCCCGTCAAATGCTTGCCGGGTTTGACGGAGTGGCATGCCATACATGCCTGGAAGACGCGCGCACCATGCTCAGGATCGCCTGCGGCAATAGCCGAAGCAGCCAGAAGGATGAACGACACCGTTGCTGTGGTGAGGACGAAAGACGTGGATGAGTGACTCATGATGGCTCCTGCATCGTCATGCGGTTTCACTGTTCGTATAGATCACCACTTGCCACAGGAAGGTGCGGGCATAGGCGCTGCGGCGAAAACCATGACGCTGGACGATGGCTTCTACCGCGCCGCTGGAATGGATATGGGTGCGAAAGGCTCCGCGGCGCAGGCTGAGGATCAGATTCACCAGCGCGATCCCGATCCGGGTAATCCACCGCTCGCGCGGATACACCAGCCCGTAGATACGCTTTGATTTGGAGGCCGACGCCTCGACGAGCTTGTCCATGTCAGGATAGCATCAAATTACTCGATCCAGCGTCACAATATCGGCTGCTGGCAACGTGCTGCTCAATTACTCCATGATGGTACGCAAGACGGTCGCGGTGGACACGGCGCACCGCCTCGTCTTCGGACATCCTCGTTCACCGCCGTCCGGGCAGCGAAAAGATGCGCTAACGCTCTGCTAATTTGCCAATAGTGTCCCGGCGCAACGTTTGGACCTCGGCGTGCAGGAATACAACTCCAGCCTTAAGCTTGACCTGGCCTTGAATGCCGTTTCTCGACGCGTCGCCCGATACAAAGTTCGGGTACCGCGATATGCATTCAAAAATGCCAGCCATGGGGTCGATCATGACAATTCGGGTTGGAACAGCCAGTTGGACCGACAAATCGCTTATATCCAGTAAACGCTTCTATCCTCGCGGCTGCTCCAGTGCAGAAGACCGCTTGCGGTTTTATGCTTCGCAGTTTTCGCTGGTCGAGGTGGATTCCAGTTACTACGCGATGCCCTCTCCCATCAATGCGCAACTCTGGGTAGAGCGGACTCCTGGCGGCTTCATCTTCGACATCAAGGCTTTTCGTCTGATGACCGGACACCAGACCTCGAGAGACGCACTTCCCAAGGACTTGCAGGCTTTCCTGCCTGCCGAAAGTGAAACAAAAAATATCTATTATCGGAAGGTGCCGGTCGATTTGCTGGAAGAACTCTGGCGTCGCTACCGGGAAGCCCTGGAGCCGTTACGCCGGGCCGGAAAATTAGGAGCGGTGCTGTTTCAATTTGCGCCGTGGCTGACTAGTGCTGCCGAGGGCCGGTTTCAGGTCGAGGAGTGCCTGGCCCACATGGAAGGGTATCCGATCGCCGCCGAGTTCCGCAATAAGTCGTGGCTGGATGAGCGGCATCGTGATGCCACGCTCAAGTTTGAACGGGAAAATTCCATGGTGCATGTGGTCGTGGATGCGCCGCCCGACGTTCCCAACCGCGCTCACACGGTCTGGCAAGTAACCAATCCCGCATTGGCTATCGTGCGACTGCATGGCCGCAACGCCGCAACGTGGAACATCAAAGGAGCCGTGTCGTCAGCGCAGCGCTTTAATTACGATTATTCCGAGCGGGAACTGACCGCGCTTGCGGAAGATATTCAGGTCCTGGCCGAACAGGTTGAAGAAATTCATGTTGTGTTTAACAATAACTTCGAAGACCAGGGGCAGCGCAACGCCAGCACGATGATGGGAATACTTGGTGCCCAAGCCGCTCCCCGCTCTTGAGCGCCCTGTCGCCATGGGCGCTTGGTTCTGACTTTTGAGATCATTGACATGGAGATAAATAATGCTGATCACGGCAAATAAATCGGTCCTCGTTCTGGTCGATTTGCAGCAAAAATTGCTGCCCGCGATTGATGGCGCGGATGCGGTGATCGCGGAATGTGTGCGCTTGGCGAAGATCGCGAGGCTGCTGGGCGTGCCGATATTCGGCACCGAGCAGACTCCGGCCAAGCTGGGAACGAATACTGACGAGATCCGGCGGCTGTGCGAAAAAACCGTCATCAAGACACATTTCGATGCTTGTGCCGACGGACTGCTGGAAGTGTTGCCAACGGAACGCAACAGCATTGTCGTAGCTGGCTGTGAAGCGCACGTCTGCATGCTGCAGACCGCGCTGGGATTGATAGAACATGGATACCAGGTCTGGATCGCCAGCGATGCGGTCGGATCGCGTCGGCCGGCCAATCGCGACTCGGCGCTGGAGCGTCTGCGCCAGAACGGTGCGCAGCTGGTAACGACGGAAATGGTTGCTTTTGAGTGGTTACGAGATAGTGATCACCCTGCTTTTCGGGAAGTCCTGGGCTTGATCAAGTAGCGGCTTTGGCAAACAGGTTTTTCTCGCACCGCCGGATGCCCTCTTCCGGCGGTGCCGACACCTCGCGCCTTACCCTGGGAAATGATCAGAAACTGGTGCGCACCCCCACAATCAGGTTACGTCCCGGTTGCGGCGCCACATCTTTCAGCACCGAGGTCGCCAGGCGGATATCCTGGTTCAGCAGGTTTTTGGCGATTATGAACCAGGTCACATCGTTGGCTCGA
>CAVPQU010000002.1:0-337771 GCA_963707665.1 uncultured beta proteobacterium
AATGCCGAGCACAAGCTGTGGCCGGGCCAGTACGTCAACGCGCGGCTGGTGCTGGGCCAGCGCCGGCAGGCGCTGACGGTGCCGGCGGCCGTGGTGCAGCGCGGGCCGAACGGCGTCTACGCCTATGTGGTCGACGCCGACAGCACGGCGCGCATGCAGCCGATCCAGGTGGCCGACATCCAGGACGGCGTGGCCGTCATCGAGCACGGCTTGAGCGCCGGCCAGCGCGTGGTGCTGGACGGCCAGTACAAGCTGAAAGCCGGGCTGCGCGTCGCCGAGTCGAGCGCCCAGAACGGCAGCGCCAGCGCCGCTCAGCCGCCGCCCGCGCCGGGGAGCGCCAAATGAGCGTTTCCGCCGGCTTCATCAAGCGGCCGATCGGCACCTCGCTGCTGGCGCTGGCCTTGTTCCTGGTGGGCGCGGCGGTGTGGCAGTTGCTGCCGGTGGCGCCGCTGCCGCAGGTCGATTTCCCGACCATCCAGGTGACGGCCAGGCTGCCGGGCGGCAGTCCGGAAACCATGGCGGCCAGCGTGGCGCAACCGCTGGAGCGGCAGTTTTCACTGATCGCCGGGCTTGTCGCAAATGACCTCGATCAGCGCGCTCGGGCTGGCGCAGATCACGCTGCAGTTCGATCTCAACCGCAACATCGACGGCGCCGCGCTCGACGTCCAGACCGCGATCAACGCCGCCAGCGGCCAGTTGCCGGCCAATCTGCCGAACCCGCCGACCTTCCGCAAGATCAACCCGGCCGATTTTTCGATCCTGATCCTGGCGGTGCAATCGGATACCTTGCCGCTGACCACGGTCAACGATTTCGCCGACAACATCCTGGCCCAGCAGATTTCGCAGATTTCAGGCGTCGGCCAGGTGGTCATCTTCGGCCCGCAAAAGCCCGCGGTGCGCATCCAGGTCGATCCCGGCAAGCTGGCGGCGCTCGGCATGAGCCTGGAGGACGTGCGCAGCGTCATCGCCAGCACCACGGTCAGCCAGCCCAAGGGCACGGTGGACGGCCGCAGCCAGAGCTTCACCGTCTACACCAACGATCAGCTGCTGGCGGCCGAGCCGTGGAACGACCAGGTGCTGGCCTACCGCAAGGGGGCACCGATCCGCGTGCGCGACATCGGCGTGGCGGTGGCCGGCCCGGAAGACGTCAAGCAGGCGGCATGGGTGTTCGCCGGCAAGGGCGCGGCCGCCGGCGAAGCCGTGCAGAACGGGCGCGCGCTGGTGATGGGCGTGATCAAGGAACCGGGCGCCAATGTGATCGCCACGGTGCAGCGCGTCAAGGAGGCGCTGCCGCGGCTGCAGGCGGCGATTCCGCCCACGGTGCGCGTGACCACGCTGATCGACCGCACCCAGACCATCCGCGCCTCGGTGCTCGATGTCGAGCTGACCCTGCTGCTGACGATTGCGCTGGTGGTGATGGTGATCTTCGTCTTCCTGCGCAATGTGCCGGCGACGCTGATCCCGAGCGTCACCGTGCCGCTGGCGCTGCTGGGCACGGCGGCCGTCATGTACCTGGTCGGTTTCAGCCTGGACAACCTGTCGCTGATGGCGCTGACGATCTCGGTCGGCTTCGTGGTCGACGACGCCATCGTGATGCTGGAGAACATCTACCGCCACGTCGAGGAAGGCATGGCGCCGCTGGAGGCCGCCTACAAGGGCGCCGCCGAAATCGGCTTCACCATCATTTCGATTTCGGTGTCGCTGGTGGCGGTCTTCATCCCGCTGCTGTTGATGGGCGGCATCGTCGGCCGCCTGTTCCGCGAATTCGCCGTCACGGTGACGCTGACCATCGCGATGTCGGTGGCGATTTCGCTGACGCTGACGCCGATGCTGTGTTCGCGCTTCCTGAAGAACCGCGAAGGACAGACGCACGGCCGCATCTATCAATGGTTCGAGCATGGTTTCGACATGCTGCTGAACGGCTACCGGCGCGGCCTGCATCTGGTGCTGCGCCATCAGTTCATCACCCTGTGCGTGTTTTTGGCGACGCTGGCGGCCACCGTGCTGCTGTTCATCGCGATCCCGAAGGGCTTTTTCCCGCAGCAGGATACCGGCTTCATCTTCGGTTCCGCCGAATCGGCGCAGGACACCTCGTTTGCCGCCATGAACCGGCGCATGCTGGCACTGGCCGACGTCATCCGCCAGGACCCGGCGGTCGCCAACTTCGGCATGAGCGGCGGCCAGACCACCTTCAACACCGGCGTCTTTTTCATCGGCCTGAAGCCGAAAGACGAAGGCCGCAAGGCCAGCGCGGACGAGGTGATCGCGCGTCTGCGGCCGAAACTGGCGCAGATCGAAGGCGTCAACCTGTTCATGCAGGCCGGCCAGGACATCAATGTCGGCGGCCGCCTGTCGCGTACCCAGTACCAGTACACCCTGACCGACGCCAACCTGGACGAGCTGAACGAATGGGCGCCGAAGCTGCTGGAGCGCCTGCGCCAGCTGCCGCAGCTGACCGATCTCGCCTCCGACCAGCAGAACGCGGCGGCCACCGCGACCCTGACCATCGACCGCGCGCGCGCTTCCAGCTTCGGCATTTCGCCGGCGCTGATCGATGCCACCATCTACAACGCCATCGGCCAGCGCCAGGTGGCGCAATATTTCACCCAGATCAACAGCTACCACGTGGTGCTGGAAGTCACGCCGGAGCTGCAGCAGGACCCCAGCCTGTTCAGCAAGCTGTATCTGACCTCGCCGCTGACCGGCCAGCAGGTGCCGCTGTCGGCCTTCGTCAGCATCGATACCAGCAAGACCGGCTATCTGTCGATCAACCATCAAAGCCAGTTCCCGGCGGTGACGCTGTCGTTCAACCTGGCGCCCGGCGTGGCGCTGGGCGATGCGGTCGACGCCATCCAGAAGGCGCAGGCCGGCCTGGGCGCACCGCCCTCCCTGAGCGGGTCGTTCCAGGGCACCGCGCGCGCCTTCGGCGAATCGCTGGCGACGCAGCCCTACCTGATCGCCGCCGCGCTGGTGGCGGTGTACATCGTCCTGGGCCTTCTTTACGAAAGCTACATCCATCCGTTGACGATCCTGTCGACGCTGCCTTCGGCCGGCGTCGGCGCCTTGCTGATCCTGATGCTGGGCGGCTACGACCTGTCGGTGATCGCGCTGATCGGCATCATCCTCTTGATCGGCATCGTCAAGAAGAACGGCATCATGATGGTCGATTTCGCCCTGACCGCCGAGCGCGAGCAGGGACTGGAGCCGCGCGAGGCGATCTACCAGGCCTGCCTGCTGCGTTTCCGGCCGATCATGATGACCACCATGTGCGCGCTGCTGGCCGGCTTGCCGCTGATGCTGGGCACCGGCGCCGGCTCGGAACTGCGCCGCCCGCTCGGCTTCGCCATGGTCGGCGGCCTGCTGCTGTCGCAGGCGATGACGTTGTTTACGACGCCGGTGGTCTATCTGTACCTCGACCGCGCGCATTTCTGGTTCATGCGGCGCAAAGAAGCGCGCCGCGCCGCCCGCGAGTCCTCGATTCCGGCCTGATCCGGGCGCCGGCAACTGCGGTGCCACTCCCCGCTACCCCACGCCGTACCATGATGCCTTGCGGCAACCACACTTCGTGTCACAATCGACGTTGCCGGCACATGCACGGTAGGTTCCATCCCTTAGCCATTTGAAAATTCCATGTCCGATCAAATCAAATTTGCTCCGGTTGTCATCGCCTCCTACCTGCTGATGGCGGCAGCGCTGCTGCTGGTGATGGGCACCGGCTTGCTGGCGGCACTGTTTTCCGGCCTGCTGGTGTATTCGCTGGTGCACCTGCTGACGCCGGCGCTGGGCCAGAAAATCAGCGGCGAACGCGCGCGCATGATCGCGGTGGCGCTGCTCGGCGCGCTGATCGTGGCGCTGCTGAGCGCCGCCATCTGGGGCCTGGTGACGTTTTTCCAGAGCGATGCCGGCAGCGTACAGGTGCTGCTGCAGCGCATGGCCGACATCATCGAAGCCTCGCGCAGCCAGATTCCCGACTGGCTGCGCGACAACCTGCCGCAGAATGCCGAAGCGATCCGCGAACTGTTCACGGTCTGGCTGCGCGAGCATGCGGCGCAGGCCAAGACGCTGGGGCAGGAGGCCGGACGCACCATCGCGCACTTGTTGATCGGCATGGTGATCGGCGCCATGGCCGCGCTCTACAACACCAAGACGCTGAGCAACTACCGGCCGCTGGCGGCAGCGCTGCACGGGCGCATCGTCAACCTGGAGCAATCATTTCGCAACGTGGTGTTCGCCCAGGTCCGGATCGCCGCCATCAACGCCGTGCTGACCGGGATCTACCTGATGGTGATTCTGCCGATGGCCGGCGTCCATCTGCCGCTGACCAAGAGCATGATCGCCATCACCTTCTTCGCCGGCCTGCTGCCAGTGATCGGCAACCTGATTTCAAACACGGTGCTGGTGGTGGTCGGCCTGTCGCATTCGTTGTACATCGCGGTGGCGTCGCTGGCGTTCCTGATGCTGATCCACAAGCTGGAATATTTCCTGAACGCCAAGATCATCGGCTCGCACATCAACGCCAAGGTCTGGGAACTGCTGACCGCGATGCTGGCGATGGAAGCGCTGTTCGGCATCCCGGGCGTGATCGCGGCGCCGGTGCTGTATGCCTATGTCAAGAAGGAGTTGAATGATCGGGCGCTGGTGTGAGGCGCTTGCTTAGCGCGCCGCCAGGTGCGCCGACCACGCCTTGAGGAAGCCGAGCGTCACGCGCGCGGCGTTGCGCTGGGCGATGCCCGAGCTGAAGAACTGCCCGACCATTTCCGGCTGGTGGTCGCTGCCGGCGAGATCCGACAGGCTGCGGAAGCCGATGAACGGCACCTGATTGGCATAGGCGACATGCGCGACGCCGGCGGTTTCCATGTCGACCGAATCGGCCCCCAGGTTCTGGTGCAGATAGTCGCGATAACGGGCACTGGCGACGAAGGTGCTGCCCGACAGGCCACGCGCGCCGATCACCACCGCCGGCGCGCTGCACGCCTGACTTGGCGGACAGATCGCCTCCAGCGATGACGCAACAGCCGGCAGCGCGGCGCGCGCCACGGCCAGCATCGCAGCGTCGGCCGGATAATCGGTGCGCATTTCGCCCTGCGCGATCGGTGCGCCGCTGACGCTGTCGCGCAGCGCCACCTGCTGGTAATTGGCGCCGTTGACGACATTGGTCTTGCGCAGGAACTGGCCGTCGTCATAGGGCGTGCGCATGTCCGCCAGCTCCAGCCCGAGACAGGAAATATCGCCCGCCGTCGCCCCGCACGGCTGCGGCAGCGTGCGGTCGGCGCCGTAATAGGTTTCCTGCTGCAGCATCCAGTTTTGCGCCACCAGCACGTCGCCGACCTTGTGCTGCGGATTGAGACCGCCGGCGATGCCGGAAAACATGAGATGGCTGATGCGGAAATGGTCGAGCATCAGCTGCGTCACCATCACCGCGTTCGGCAGGCTGATGCCGGACAGCACCAGCGCCACCGGCGCTCCCTCCAGTTTGCCCAGCATGAAGCGGTTGCCATTGACGCGCAGCTCGCGCGGCTCCTGCATCTGCGCGATCAACAGGTCGGCTTCCTGGCCGAAGGCGGCGATGATGCCGATGCGTGGCGTGCATTCGGACAGGCAGGCCGGCGGCGTTTCGCTGCTGTTGGCGCTGACGCAGCCGCCCAGCAGAAAGGGCAGGGCAGCCAAAAGCAGAGGGAGCAGGAACTTGCGCATCGGGAAACTCGTGGGGAAAAATTGCAAGGATGCTAGCACGCAGGGAATCGGCTGCGTACCGGCGACGACCTAGTCAGAGGTTGGCTGCAAATTTCTGTGGCAGGTCAAGCTTGTCGGCGCAGCGCTCCTCTCGAATGATGGGATGGGCGTCTCTGTTCGGTTCGATTGTTGCCAATACAGGCGTACACATCGTTTTTCACTAAATCGTCTGAATGGCCACGTGCCCTCCAGCAACTTCGCCATGAACCGGTTTACAAGTACTCTTGAAGAGCCTTGAAGTACTCTTCATCCTCGCCATCTGCGAAGGTGCCCAGCGTAGCGCCTAGCCACGATTGTGGCAAGGTCATTGTGTGACACTTAACTTGTTGCGAGCGCCACGCAGTTGAGACGAAACACGGTTCAGTTTGGCTGCCAGTGTCTCAAGGTGAGTGCGCAATTGGATTGACCAGCCACCATAGGTAAGCACGTAATCAATCCCGAGCGTGACGTTTCCGCTCACAACGGCTCGGTCGTGGAGTGTGGCGATCTGAAGCAAAGCATATTCTTGACTAATAACACTAAGAGCGTGCCAATGCGTCGCCGGCCCACGAATTCTGAAGTTCTGTCGGCGCGCGGATTCTTATCAAATAGTTCGCGATGATTTAGCCAAGCACTCATAGGCCCAATCACAGAGTTTGCAGAATTCCACAACGACTGATGCAGATAGAGCGGACATTGGTATGACCAATTAGAGGTTAATGAAAATAACCACGATCACGATTCCTATTGCAATTGCATAGTCAACCTTGTTTAGACTCAGATCATTGTTCCCGGACTTTATGAAGTAACGTATTCCAATGGGGATCATCAGAAGCAAGAAAACCAGCCCCTTGATTTCTTCCTTAGTCATGTCTCTATTCCTCGACTTGACGCTTCTGCTTCGCTTGTGGATTGGACGCCCAACGTTTGATATACATCTTTTCAGGCGCATGCCCCAATGGAATAGGTGTATAGCGCATCCCTAATGTGCGCAACATACTGATTTAATTCCTCAATCCTCTGATGACGTCGAGTCGTGACACTCAGCCCGCCCAAACTGCGGGGAAACACGTAAAAGTGGATTCAGTCAGAGCAAGCGCCGATAAATTTGCTTCACGTCATCACTGCAGCAAGTTGCCATGATGACACAAGATCGCCCCGTTTTAGGCAGGGTCAGGGCAGTCCTTGAATACTCGTCGTATGGGTATCTTGAGTCGGGCGTTACGCGGATGTTTTTCGCGCATACCCAGGAGAATGGGTCAGCGCCGGGTTTCCGCCAGCCACGCCAGCACGCCTTGCGCCGCCCAGCGGCCGCTGGCGAAGCAGGCGGTCAGCAGATAGCCGCCGGTCGGCGCTTCCCAGTCCAGCATTTCGCCGGCGCAGAACACGCCCGGCAAATCGCTTAGCATCAGCCGCGCATCGAGCGCCTCGAACTGCACGCCGCCGGCGCTGCTGATCGCTTCGTCGATCGGGCGCGGCGCGAGCAGGCGCAGCGGCAGCGCCTTGATCGCCGCCGCCAGCCGCGCCGGATCGCGGAATTCCTCGGCGCGTAGTCAGTTCGCGCAGCAGGCCGGCTTTGACGCCGTCGATGCCGAGCCGGCTTTGCAGATGGCTGGACAGCGAGCGCGAGCCGCGCGGGCGCGCCAGTTCGGCGGCGACCCAGGCAAGTTCGCGCGCCGGCAGCAGGTCGAGCCGCAGTTCGGCGCTGCCGTCGGCGGCGATGGCGTCGCGCAGCATGCCCGACCAGGCATAGATCAGGCTGCCTTCGACGCCGCCGGCGGTGATCAGCGAATTCGCCTTGCGCGTGTGGCGGCGGCCGGCGGCGTCGGTGAAGCTGGCGGCCACCGACTTCAGCGGCTGGCCGGCAAAGCGTTCGGAAAATGCGCGCTCCAGCCGGTTTCGAAGCCGCAATTGGCCGGCAGCAGCGGCGTCACCGCGACGCCGTGCTGCGCCAGCAGCGGCAGCCAGGCGCCGTCGGAGCCGAGCCGCGCCCAGCTGCCGCCGCCGAGCGCCAGCACCACGGCGTCGGCGTCGACCAGGCGTTCGCCGTCGGCGGCGTGCGAAGCGCAATTGCCGCCTGCCGTCGGCGCCTTCGCTCCAGCCGAGCCAGCGATGGCGCATGTGAAACTGCACGCCGGCCTGGCGCAGCTGGTGCAGCCAGGCGCGCAGCAAGGGCGCGGCTTTCATGTCGAGCGGGAACACGCGGCCCGAGCTGCCGACGAAGGTGTCGATGCCGAGCTCGCTGCGCCCAGGCCCGCAACTCCGATGGGCCGAACTGGTCCAGCCACGGCCCGACTTGCGCCGCGCGCGCGCCGTAGCGCGTGAGGAAAGCGGCGGCCGGTTCGGCGTGGGTGAGGTTCATGCCGCCCTTGCCGGCCAGCAGGAACTTGCGTCCGACCGAGGGCATGGCGTCGTACAGATCGACGGCGGCGCCGCCGGCCGCCAGCGTTTGCGCCGCCATCAATCCGGCCGGGCCGCCGCCGATGACGGCGACGCGCGGCGCTGGGGAGGTGTCGGCAGAAGTCATGGCGGGCGGAGTTGGGGATAGAGGAAACGCACCAGGAGCAGGGCGTCGGCCGCTGCGGCCAGGGCCTATACTGGCGCTTGCGCGGCTCGGGCCGCAATTTTACGCACATTCCGCACGCCATGACTTCCTTGCTCCGCTGCAGCTGGGCCAACCCGGCCAATCCGCACTATCTCGACTACCACGACCGCGAATGGGGCGTGCCCTGCCATGACGAGACGCGGCTGTTCGAAATGCTGAACCTGGAAGGCGCGCAGGCCGGCCTGAGTTGGGAAACCATCCTCAACAAGCGCGAACACTACCGGCGCGCGTTCGACGGCTGGGATGCGGAAAAGATCGCGCGCTACGACGATGCCAAGGTGGCGGCATTGCTGGCCGATCCCGGCATCGTGCGCAACCGGCTGAAGGTGGCGGCGGCGATCACCAATGCGCGCGCCTACTCTGCGGCTGCGCGAGGAAGAGGGCGGCCTCGATCCGTTCCTGTGGGCGTATGTGGACGGCACGCCGATCCGCAACGGCTGGCGCAGCATGGCCGAGGTGCCGGCCAAGACCGCGCTGTCGGAGCGGCTGTCGAAGGATCTGGCGCGGCGCGGCTTCAAGTTCGTCGGCGCCACCATCGTCTATGCCTACATGCAGGCGATCGGCATGGTGGACGATCATCTGGCCGGCTGCCATCGGGCCGCCGCGCGGTAAACCAGCGCGGGAGGGATGCCGGCTCGGTATCGCTGGTATTGGCGGCTTGCACCAGGCACTTCGACAGCTTGTCGAAATGGAGTAGCGCGGCCTGGGTCAGGGTAATCTGCTTGCGCCGGCTGTCTTCGGTGTCGGCCAGCATGATCCAGCCTTTTTCGCGCATCGATTTCAGGCGGTTGTGCAGCGTTGCTGGCGAGCCGAGCGCCTGTTGCGCCATCATGTCGCGCACCGACAGCCGTCGTTGCTCCTGGCCGGCGCGCGCCACCAGGGTCAGGATCCGCTCTTCCAGCGGGTCCAGCGAAGGCAGCGACGGCAAGGCACGCAAGGCATCGGCCAGTTGCAGGAAACGCAGGTAGATATCGGCGGGACGTTTGGAGGTGTTCATTGAACTAAAGCAGGTGAAATGGGCAGCGCGGGTAATCTATCATGCAATCAAGAAAGTCGTCTTTCCATTTTGCAATTATCGGATTGAAAATTAACGTATGTTACAGCAGCTGCGCTTCAACCTGTCGATGCTGCTCGGTTCGGCATTGCTGTTTTTGTTGTCGTTCGGGCTGAATGAATGGCTGTTCGCCGGCTCCGAATTCGTGCGCGGCATCAACTGGATTTATCTGCCGGCCGGCATGCGGCTGTTATGCACGCTGCTGTTCGGCGGCGCCGGCGCGCTTGGCGTGTTGCTGGCGTCGTGCCTGACGTCCCTGCTGTATTACTTTCCCGGCGATCTCGAGCGCGCGCTCTTCGGCGCCGCCAGTTCGGCCGCTGCGCCGTACCTGGTGTATTTGCTGGCACAGAAGATATTCGGCTTGCGGGCATCGCTGACCAACCTGACCGCGCACCGCCTGTTGTGGCTGGTCATCCTGTACGCGCTTGCCAGCCCGTTGCTGCATCATGTCGGTTTCTGGCTGCGCGGCGACATGCACGGTACGCTGACCGGATTTATGGTGATGTTCGGCGGCGACCTGCTCGGCAGCCTGGTGGTGGTGTACACGATGAAATCGCTGCTGTGGTTGCTGTTACGTAAAAAACCGGGCACGGCGCCTTTGCCGCCGCTCGGATAACTACGGCCTCAGCGCGCTTTTCAACTGTTGTAATATACTAGCTATAGTATTTTTAAAGTCGCAATGTTTATGTGCGACAACAATCGTATTTTCCTTATACTCCCCATAAATCTTGACGGCTGCTATCCGCTTTCCTGTTTCTTCCCGCTTGGCGCGGCGTGCGCACGGCCAACACCTCGCGCGCCGGATGTGCGGCGCGCTGGCGCTGGTGCTGTTCTGCATCACGCCATTCACCGCACTGGCGGCCGACGACGCTTCCTATCGCGGCTGCCTGCGGGAGCCGGGCGTGCAGGCGATTCGCGCCTATCCCGGCGTCTACAATTTCTATTACGAAAACGACCTGTTCTCAGGCAGCGACAACAATTACACCAATGGCATCAAGCTGTCGTGGGTCTCGTCCAACTTGCAGGACTATGTCAGCGACCCCTGTCTGCCACTGTGGGTGCGGCGATTGAATCGGCTGTCGCAAGTGTTGAAGCCCGGCGGCTACGACTCGCGCAACATGGTGGTGACGGTGGGCCAGGCGATGTACACGCCGACCGACCTGCACCGCCGCGACGTGATCCAGAATGATCGCCCTTATGCCGGCTGGCTATACCTTGGCCTGGCCTACAACGCGCGCAATACGCGGCAGATGGACACCACCGAGATCGACATTGGTGTAGTCGGACCCGCTGCGCTGGCGAAACAGGCGCAGGATTTGGTGCATGACCTGCGCGGCTTCGAGCGCTTTCAGGGCTGGGACAACCAACTGCACAACGAGCTGGGCATCCAGATCGTGCGCGAACGCAAGAACAAGGTATTCATCAGCGCCAATCCCACCGGCCCGCAGTTCGACGTGATCACCCACTACGGTGCCAGCCTTGGCAACGTCAAGACGTATCTGAACAGCGGGGTGGAATTGCGGTTCGGCCATTTGCCGGATGATTTCGGTTCGGCGTCGATCCGTCCCGGCGCCGACAGCAATGCGCCACTGGAAGAAAACCAGGCGCGGCGCCTGAATACCAACGGCGTGCACGTGTTTCTGGTACTGGATGCGCGTGCGGTAGCGCGCGATATTTTCCTCGAC
Source organism: uncultured beta proteobacterium (assembly GCA_963707665.1). Taxonomy (GTDB): domain Bacteria; phylum Pseudomonadota; class Gammaproteobacteria; order Burkholderiales; family Burkholderiaceae_D; genus DATJCV01. The sequence goes on from CAVPQU010000002.1 coordinate 11,057, forward strand.
GGCAATACGTTCGGCAGCAGTCACAGCGTGCCGAAAAAACATCTGGTCGGCGATGCCGCGCTGGGCGTGTCATGGCAATGGCATGGCGGCAAGGTCAGCTATGCGCAATATATCCGTAGCAAGGAATTTTACGGACAACCCAGCCGGCACGGCTACGGCTCGCTGACGCTCAGCCTCGAATATTGAGGCGGTCCGGCGGACGCCAATGAAAACGGGCCGCAATCGCGGCCCGTTTTTGGTGATGCGCTGCGTGCTTATTTGCTGCGGGCGCGCGCCGTAGTGGCTTTTTCAACCGGCTGTACGAACTGGCTGGTTGCCGTGGTCAGGTTCGCTTCGATGGTATCGACAGCTTGCTTGGCGGTACGGGTGAATTGCTCGTAGCCGGCGCTGGCGTTGCCAATCATCGATTTGAAAATCGCGATTGCGTTTTCCGAACCGGCAGGAGCGTTTTTGGTCACTTCGTCCACCAGCGTGCTGACCTTGCGCGTGGCTTCGGCGACTTGCACTTCAGCAGTCTTGGCAAATTCGGCCTGGGTGGTGGAGGCGATGCCGGCCAGGTGACGACCATAGGCCAGAGCTTTTTCCGCGTTCGGCTGAGCTTGCGCGGCCGACAGCGAGAAAAATTCTTGGGCGTCCTTGGCAGTCAGCAACTGGCGCGCGGCTTCCGACGATTCTTCGAACGAGGCGCGAGCGGCGTTGACGTTCAATTCGATGACTTTTTCGACGCTTTCAAAGGCTTTGGCGGTCAGGGCGTTGAGCATGGCCAACTGCGTTTCAAAGTTTGCTTTGGTGGCGGCGGAAAACTGTTCTGGTACGGTAAACATGGTTTCTCCTGAGTGGAAATAAAGACGATCTCTGGCGGCAAAAACAATTTGGTGCGCCGCAACAAAATGGATTTTAAATCAATCACAGCAGATGTCAACATAAATTTGTGCGCCGCACCAATTTATTTTATGGAAACTGAAGAGCGTCGCAACAATAAGCATGAGCTACTGTTTTTTTTATAATTTATTTTAAGTCAATTCTTGGCATGTGCGCTCCGCGCCGCCGTGGCCGGCGCGGGCGTTGTGCACTGCTTATTTTTCCGCTGCCAGCGCTGCTTGTACCGCCGGGCGCTGCTCCACCTTCCGGAACCACGCCTCGATTGCCGGCCAGCGGCTCAGGCCAATATCGAATTTGCCGCCCCAGCGCAGGATCGTAAACAAGTAGGCGTCGGCCACGGTGAACTGCTGGCCGAGCAGGTAAGCACCCGCCTGCAACTGGGTTTCGACGTAATCGATGCGTGAAATCAGGCGTTCGATGGTGAGTTTTTTGGCCTCTTCCGGCATGGCCGGGTTGAACAGCGGGCTGAAGCTTTTGTGTATTTCGCTTGAAATGAAATTCAGCCACTCCATCAGGCGATAGCGCGGCATGCTGCCGGCGGCTGGCGCCAGCTGTTTTTCCGGTACCAGGTCGGCCAGGTACTGGACGATCGCCGGTCCTTCGGTCAACAACTGGCCATCGTCCAATTCCAGCGCCGGCACCGCGCCTTTCGGATTGATGCTGTTGTAATCCAGTCCGTCAGCGGTGCGCTTGCTGCGCAGGTCGGTTTTTTCCAGTTCGAATGCAAGGCCTGCTTCGCGCAGGACGATGTGCGGCGACAGCGAGCAGGCGCCGGGGGCGAAATACAGTTTCATAGGGACGAGTCTCTCAAAAAATGGAAGATGCACTACTCAGACTGCCGCCAGCTCGCTGGCGAACTGCGACGTGCATCGGTGAATGACCACATTTATGGTAGCGCAGCGCCCGCCACGCTGCAGCCGCTGGCACTGGCGAACGTCAAGCCGCGAGTCGCTGCGCATGTCTATAATGGTCGCGCCCTTCATTCACTTATAAGAACAGGCGGAGACATGACACCCACGCATTTCCCGAGCTGGCCGACCGGCCTGCCGCAGCACCTGACCGCGCCCGCGACCAGCGTTTTTACCAACCTCGAAATCAGCGCGCGCCGTTATCCCGAGCAGCGCGCGATTATTTTTTACGATTCGGTGCTGAGCTACCGGCAACTGCTGGCCGAGGTCGAGGCGCTGGCCGGCTACCTGCAGCAGGCGTGCGGCGTGCAGCGCGGCGACCGCGTGCTGCTCGACATGCAGAACAGCCCGCAATTCGTGATCGCCTACTACGCGATCCTGCGCGCCGATGCCATGGTGGTGCCGGTCAATCCGATGCTGATGACCGAGGAACTGCGCCACTACGTCGACGACAGCGGTGCCAAGGTCGCGATCGCGGCACAGGAAGTGTTCCCGCGGCTGGCGCCGCTGATGGGCGACGGCGGCCTGGCGCATGCGGTGGTGGCCACCTACTCCGATTACCTGACGGCGTCGACCGATCTGCCCGTGCCGGATTTCGTCGCCGCACCGCGCGCCGTGCCGGCCCAACTGGGTGTCGTTGCCTGGCATCAGGCACTGGCCGAGCACCACACTCCGCGCCCGCATTTGGCAGGGCCGGACGACCTGGCCTGCATGCCGTATACGTCGGCACCACCGGCCAGCCCAAGGGCTGCGTGCATACCCACCGCTCCGTCATGTTCACCGCGATGGCCGGCGCCCATTGGGCCGGCCCGACGGTGCCGGACCAGACCGTGCTGGCGGTGCTGCCGTTCTTCCACGTCACCGGCATGCAGGGCAGCATGAACGGCGTGATCTACTGCGGCGCCACGATCGTCATCCTGCCGCGCTGGAACCGCGACGCCGCCGGCGCCCTGATCACGCGATACACGGTCACCGGCTGGACCAATATCCCGACCATGCTGATCGATTTCCTGTCGAATCCGCGCCTGGGCGAATACGACATGTCGAGCCTGCGTCGCATCGGCGGTGGCGGCGCCGCGATGCCGGCGGCGATCGCGCAGAAGCTGCTGGATTTGACCGGGCTGCAATACATGGAAGGCTACGGCTTGTCGGAAACCATGGCGCCGTCGCATACCAACCCGCCGCAAGGGCTACGCCAGCAATGCCTGGGCATTCCGATCTTCAACACCGAGGCGCTGGTGGTCGATCCGGCCAGCCTGGAGCCGCTGCCGCCGGGCGAGGTCGGCGAAATCGTGATCCACGGCCCACAAGTGTTTCAGGGCTACTGGAACGATCCGCGCAAGACAGAAGAGGCTTTCTTCGAGCGCGACGGCAAGCGCTTTTTCCGTTCCGGCGATCTCGGCACCATGGACGCCGACGGTTATTTTTATTTCACCGACCGTCTGAAGCGGATGATCAACGCCAGCGGCTACAAGGTGTGGCCGGCCGAAGTGGAGTCGATGATGTACCAGCATCCGGCGATCCAGGAATGCTGCATCATCGCCGCGCGCGACGCCTACCGCGGCGAAACGGTGAAGGCGGTGATCGTCGCCCGACGCCGGCAGCGCGCCCAGCGCCGACGACATCATGGCCTGGGCGCACGAGCGCATGGCGGCCTACAAGGTGCCGCACATCGTCGAGTTCGTCGAGGCGCTGCCGAAGTCGGCCACCGGCAAGGTGATGTGGCGCGCGCTGCAGGAGAAGGAACTGGCGCCGTAAGCGTTGCCGTAACTACTCACTCGGACATGTCGTTCCCGCTTGCAACCGCGGGAACGACAGGTGGGGTGGTGCGGCGGCGCACTTGTTGGACGGCTCGGGTTGGCGCGCGCTGCCGTAGAATGACCCTTTGCCTCACTTCCCGCTTTCCGCCCCATGACCATCCTGCTGTCCACTCTCAATGCGCGCTATGCGCACGCTTCGCTCGGCCTGCGTTATCTGCTGGCCAACATGGGCGAGTTGCGCGAGCAGACGCGGCTGGCCGAATTCGTGATCGGCGCCAAGACCGCCGACATCGTCGAAAAGTTGCTGGCGCAGCAGCCGGCGGACGCCGGCGGCAAGCTGGTGATCGGCTTCGGCGTGTATATCTGGAACGTCGAGGAAACCACCAAGGTGGTGGCGATGTTGAAGCGCGTGGCGCCCGAGGTGGTGATCGTGCTGGGCGGCCCGGAAGTCTCGCACGAGCCGGGCGAGCAGACCATCGTGCAGCTGGCCGACTACCTGATCACCGGCTGGGGCGACATCACTTTTCCGCAACTGTGCCGGCAGATCCTGCATGGCCCGCAGCCGCTGATGAAGATCCACGCCGGCGTGCAGCCGCCGCTGGACCAGATCGTGCTGCCGTATTCCTTGTATAGCGACGAAGACATCGCGCACCGCACGCTGTATGTCGAAGCCTCGCGCGGCTGCCCGTTCAAATGCGAATTCTGTTTGTCGTCGCTCGACAAGACCGCCTGGCCGTTCGCGCTGGAGCGCTTCCTGGCCGAACTCGAGGCCTTGCACGCGCGCGGCGCGCGGCTGTTCAAGTTCGTCGACCGCACCTTCAACCTGAACGTCAAGACCAGCCTGAAGATCATGCAGTTCTTCCTCGACAAGCTGGCCGCCGCCCCGGACGATCCGCTGTTCTTGCACTTCGAACTGGTGCCGGACCATCTGCCGGATGCGCTGAAGGAATCGATCCAGCAATTTCCGCCGGGCGCGCTGCAGTTCGAGATCGGCATCCAGAGCTTCAATCCGGAAGTGCAGGCGCTGGTCAGCCGCCGCCAGAACAACGACAAGGCGGCCGACAACATCCGCTGGCTGGTGCAGCATTCGCACGCGCACCTGCACGTCGACCTGATCGCCGGCCTGCCGGGCGAAGACATCGAGAGCTTCGCGCGCGGCTTCGACCGCCTGTGGGCGCTGGGTCCGCACGAAATCCAGTTCGGCATCCTGAAGCGCCTGCGCGGCACGCCGATCATCCGCCATACCGAAGCGTTCGGGCTGGTGTTCGATTCCAGCCCGCCGTACGCGATCCTGGCCACCGACCGCATCGACTTCGCCGACATGCAGCGGCTGGTGCGTTTTGCCCGCTACTGGGATCTGATCGCCAATTCCGGCCGCTTCGCCAATACCTTGCCGCTGATTTTGGCCGACGCACCGTTCGCCCGCTTCATGGCTTTGTCCGACTGGCTGTACGCGACCACCGACGCGACTCATCGCATCGCGCTGGAACGGCTGGCCGCGCTGGTGCTGCAGTGGCTGGAGATGCTGGGCGCCGATGCGGAAAGCGTGCGCGCGCTGCTGGCCAGCGATCACGCCGGCAAGGTTCAGCGGCGGTCTGCGCCGGCCGAGGCCAGCGCAGACTCGACGGTGCGCCCGCAACGCCAGGCACGCCGCTTGAAGCCTGCCGCCGTCGCATAAGCGGCAAGGTTTGCCGTCGACCGGGACTGCGCTGATCTGACGCAGCCAACGCGCAATGGAGGGCGCGCTCAAGCATTCAGCGACGATGGGCCAGATAGACACGCGGCCAAAATAATCAACAGCTCCGTGTGATAGCCAATAATTTACAGGAGTATGTTGGTAAAACTGTGATTCAACGGCTGATATAGCCAATCGATAGAAGGAGTATCTTGTTCGGGGCGAGAGGAAGGTGTACCGCGCGCAGGCAACGCTTGCTCCAGCAGAAGATCGCCGTTATATTTTCGTCGATATTACGAAACTCTTTCTTCTCTTGGGCGCGATGGACCTTGCCGTGAAAAAAATTCTCGCTTTTGGCCTGTTGCCGCTGCTGTTGTGCAGTGGCGCCGGCGCCGCCGACATGACGGTGTTTGCCGCCGCCAGTTTGAAGGAAGCGCTGGACGCCGTGGCGCATGATTACATGCAGCTGTCGCAGGACAAGGTGGTGATTTCATATGGCGCCAGTTCGGCCCTGGCGCGCCAGATCGAGAACGGTGCACCGGCGGATCTGTTCGTGTCGGCCGACCTCGACTGGATGGATTACCTGGCGCAGCGCCAGCTCATCAACAAGGCTTCGCGTCACGAGCTGCTTGGCAACCAGCTGGTGCTGATCGCTCCCGCCGCTTCCAGCGATACGCTGAAGATCGGCCCTGGCTTTGCGCTTGGCGGCGCAGCTGGGTTCGGAAAAGCTGGCGATGGCAAATCCGGATGCGGTGCCGGCCGGCAAATACGGCAAGGCCGCGCTGGCCGCGCTAGGCGTGTGGCCGGCGGTGGCGGCGAAGGTGGCGCGCGCCGATAACGTGCGCGCGGCGCTGATGCTGGTGGCGCGCGGCGAGGCGCGCTACGGCATCGTGTACCGCACCGATGCGCTGGCCGAACCGAAGGTGCGCATCGTCGATACCTTTCCCGCCACCAGCCACGCGCCGATCGTCTATCCGGTGGCGCTGACGGTCACCGCCGCGCCGGCGGCGAAAAAACTGCTGGACTATCTGCAAGGCGAACCCGCTGCGGCCGTATGGCGCAAGTTCGGCTTTACCGCGCTGAAATAGGCATGCGCTGCAAGTCGCCCGGTTTTACCGCCCGCTGTTCCCGGATGGCGCCATTCCCCATTTTTCCAAGGGCTGTTGTTCGATGATTGGATTAACCAGCGCCGAAGCCGGCATCATCCTGCTGAGCCTGCGGGTTGCCTTTGCCAGCGTGCTGATTTCGCTGCCGTTTGCGTTTGCCATCGCCTATTTGCTGGCGCGCGCCGATTTTATCGGCAAGACTGCGCTCGACGTGCTGGTGCATCTGCCGCTGGTGCTGCCGCCGGTCGTGGTCGGCTTCGCGTTGCTGCTGCTGTTCGGCAAGCGCGGCGCGCTCGGCGCCCCCTTGCACGACTGGTTCGGCATCGTGATTGCATTCAAATGGACCGGCGCTGCCGTAGCGTCGGCGATCATGGGCTTCCCGCTGATGGTGCGGGCGATCCGGCTGTCGCTGGCCGGCATCGACCGCCGGCTGGAAACCGCGGCGCGCACGCTCGGCGCCGGCCGCTGGCACGTGCTGGCGACCATCACGCTGCCGCTGGCGCTGCCGGGAGTGGCCAGCGGCGTGCTGCTGGCGTTCGCGCGCAGCCTGGGCGAGTTCGGCGCCACCATCACCTTCGTCTCGAACATCCCGGGCGAAACCGAGACGCTGCCGCTCGCGATCTACTCCCTGACGCAGGCACCCGGCACCGACTGGCAGGTGCTGCGCCTGTCGCTGTACGCGGTGGGGTTGTCGGTGCTGGCGCTGGGCGGTTCCGAATGGCTGGCGCGGCGCTGGCGGCGCGCGTCCGACAGTTCGCTGCTGTAGGAGCCGACGATGATGCTGAAGGTCGACGTCAGCCAGCGCCTCGGCGCCTTCCAGCTGCAAGCCGCATTCGAAACCGAGGCGCCGGTGGTGGCGCTGTTCGGCCGCTCCGGCTCGGGCAAGACCAGCCTGGTGAATTGCCTGGCCGGCATCACGCGGCCGGACCGCGGCCATATCGAAATCAATGGCGCGGTGCTGTTCGACAGCGCGCGCGGCATCGACCTGCCGCCGGAGCGGCGCCGCATCGGCTACGTGTTCCAGGATGCCTTGCTGTTTCCGCATCTGTCGGTCGAGCGCAACCTGTTTTACGGCGCGCGCTTCAAGCGCGCCGAGGCGGCCGTGGATACGCCGATCGACGCCGCGCAAGTGATCGCCTTGCTGGACTTCGGCGCACTTGCTGGCGCGCCGGCCGGCGCTGCTGTCCGGCGGCGAAAAGCAGCGCGTCGCGATCGGCCGCGCGCTGCTGGCCAATCCGCGCATCCTGCTGATGGACGAGCCGCTGGCGTCGCTCGACATGGCGCGCCGCCATGAAATCCTGAGCTACATCGAACTGCTGCGCGACCGCCTGCGGATTCCGATCGTGTTCGTCAGCCATTCGGTGCCGGAAGTCACGCGCCTCGCCGACCTGCTGGTGCTGCTGTCGGACGGCCGCGTGGTCGCCGCCGGCGACGTGCATGACGTCATGAACCGGCTCGACCTGCGGCCGCATACCGGGCGCTACGAAGCCGGCGCGGTGATCGAATCCCAGGTGCTGGCGCACGATGCCGAGTTCGGGCTGACCACGCTGGCTTTCGACGGCGGTCAGCTTGCTGCTGCCGCAAATCGAGGTCGCGGCCGGGCAGCGGGTGCGGGTGCGCATCCGCGCGCGCGACGTGTCGCTGGCCACCACGCGGCCGCAGAATGTCAGCCTGTTGAATGTGCTGGAAGGGCGGCTGGTCGGACTTGAGCGAGGAGCCAGGTGCGATCGTGGAAGCGCGTATCCAGGTCGGCGCCGTGTTCCTGCTCGCCCGCATCACGCGCCGCTCGGCGCAGCTGTTGCAACTGGCGCCGGGGCAGACCGTGTTTGCGCTGATCAAGGCGGTGTCGATGGATCGGCGCAGCGTCGGCCAGTCGGGTTGACGGTCCGGCCGGCTACAGATGCCGCTCAATCCTTCAGCAGTCGCGTCAGCGTCGCCAGTTCCTCGGCGGCTGCCTGCTGCGCCAGCTGTTCGATCGCGCGGTAGCGGCGGATGATGTCGTGCGCGGTGGTTGTCAGCACGGCGCCGCCGCCGCGCGCGCCGCCGGTCTTGGCGGCGATCACCGGCTCGCGCAGGCCGCGGTTCATCTGGTCGATCAGCAGCCAGGCGCGGCGGTACGACATGTCGAGCGTGCGCGCCGCTGCCGCAATCGAACCGCTGCTACCGACCGCTTCCAGCAGCGCGACCTTGCCGGGGCCGATCACGATCTCGCCGCCGCATCGGATGCGCAGCCGGAACTGTACTTCAGCGTTCAACGGGGCTGTCCACTTGTTGCCGCCACGCCGCCAGCAATTGCTGCGCGGCCACCGGCAGCGCCGCCAGCGGCTGGGCGCTCAGGCGGTTGAATATCATTAGTGCATAGACGTCGGCCAGCGCGCTGACCTCGGGTGACAGCGCGCATTCCTCGCCGCTTGCGGGGCGCTGCAGGCGCCAGTAATTGATCGCCCCTTCCAGTTCGGTCAGCGTGATTTCCATCGCATGATTGTACCCGCGGCCGTAGCCAGGAAAATCGCGGGTCGGCGGATAAATTTGTCCGGGTAATATTGACGTCATTTTTATCCGGGTGTTATTATCCGCGGCTCTTCCACTCGAAGCTATCCGCACCATGGACCCGACCACTGATTCCGGCCAGCCCGGCACGCTGCGCTGCACCGCGTTCGAAGGCACGCGCCGCATCGCCTCCGGCGAGCTGCGCCGCATCGTCCCCACCGTCAAGCGCGCGATCGATGCCGGAGCGTCATTGCCGATCCTGATCTTCGACGACCGCAGCAGCGAAACCATCGAAGTCGATTTTCGCGGCAGCGCCGACGACGTCCTGCGCCGCCTGGCCGCCGACATCGCGCCCGGGCAAGCGCCGGCGGCCGAGGCGCCGCGTGGGCCGGGGCGGCCGAAACTGGGCGTGGTCGGGCGCGAAGTGACCTTGCTGCCGCGTCATTGGGAGTGGCTGAACAGCCAGCCGGGCGGCGCTTCGGTGGCTCTGCGCAAGCTGGTCGAGCAGGCGCGGCGCGCCAACGAAGGCCGCGACCGCGTGCGCCGTGCGCAGGAGGCGGCGTACCGCTTCATGTCGGTGATGGCCGGCGCCGAGCCCGGCTTCGAGGAAGCGGCGCGCGCGCTGTTCGCCAACGACGCCGCGCGCTTCGCGGCACTGGTAGCGGCGTGGCCGGCCGACGTCCGCGATCACGCGCAAAAACTGGCGGCCGCCGCCTTCGGCACGGGAGAAGCCCATTGAATTCGAACCAGCCATTGTGGAAGACCTACCTGAAGTTCCTGGCGCCGATGATGCTGGCCAATATCCTGCAGGCGCTGTCCGGCACCATCAACAACATCTACCTGGGGCAGATGATCGGCGTGCGGGCGCTGGCGGCGGCCTCGGTGTCGTTTCCGCTGATCTTCTTTTTCATCGCCTTCATCATCGGCCTCGGCGCCGGCTCCTCGGTGCTGATCGGCCAGGCCTACGGCGCCAGACAGCATGAAAAGGTGAAGGCGATCGCCGGCACCGCGCTGACGGTGGCGCTGCTGGCCGGCCTGCTGATCGCGCTGTTCGGCGGCGTCTTCACGCAGCCGCTGCTGATCCTGCTCGGCACGCCGGCCGACATCCTGGCCGATGCCACCGCGTACACGCGCATCATGCTGATCGCGATGCCGGGGCTGTTCGTGTTCCTGTTGATGACCTCGATGATGCGCGGCGTCGGCGATACCGTCACGCCCTTGTTCGCGCTGTGCCTGTCGACCGCGCTCGGGCTGGTGGTGACGCCCGCCCTGATTCGCGGTTGGTTCGGCTTGCCGATGCTAGGCGTGGCCAGCGGCGCCTGCGCGGCGGTGCTGTCGTTCGTGGCGGCGCTGGCGTGGCTGGCCTGGTATATGCGCCGCCGCAATCATGCGCTGGCGCCCGACGCGGTGCTGATCCGGCACCTGTGGATCGACTGGGGAATTCTGAAAAAAGTCTTGCGCATCGGCGTGCCGACCGGGGTGCAGATGGTCATCATCTCGCTGTCCGAAGTCGCGGTGCTGTCCTTCGTCAACCATTACGGCTCGGACGCCACCGCCGCCTATGGCGCGGTCAACCAGATCCTGTCCTATGTGCAGTTCCCGGTGATGTCGATCGCGATTTCCGCCTCGATCCTCGGCGCCCAGGCGATCGGCGGCGGCCGCGCCGACCGGCTCGGCGCGATCGCGCGCACCGGCTTGCAGATGAATCTGGTGCTGACCGGCGGCCTGATCGTGCTGGCCTATCTGTTTTCGCGCACCATCATCGGCTTTTTCATCACCAGCGCGCCGGTCATCGAGCTGGCGCAGACCCTGCTGCACATCACGCTGTGGAGTTCGCTGGTGATGGGCTTTTCGGCGGTGCTGTCGGGCGTGATGCGCGCTTCCGGCACGGTGCTGGCGCCGACTGCGATCTCGATCTTCGCCATCGCTTTTGTCGAAGTGCCGGTGGCTTACCTGCTGAGCGCGCGCATCGGCATCAACGGCATCTGGATCGCCTATCCGGTGGCGTTCCTGACGATGCTGGCGATGCAAGCCACTTTTTACCGGCTGGTGTGGCGCCGCAAGCCGGTGCACAGGCTGGTTTGAGTGCCCGTTGTCCCCGGTCGGGCTGCCGGCGCAGACCAAGTGCTATTCGGGCCAGGACGCCAACGACGCCTATTACTGGATCGCGATTCCGTCCGACTGGAACCGGATGCTGGTGATGCACGCGGTCGACGATCCGACCGCGATGGTCGAATACGAAGCCGACTACCGGGAAGTCGTGGCGCGCCGGCAACCACGACAAGCGGCTGCAAACCTTCACCGGCGAGCGCGAGCACAGCAAGCTGGCCAAGCCCGAATACGTGGCCCTGTTCAACGTCTTGCAGCAATGGCTCGATAGCGGCCGCCGCCGGCCCACGATCGCCGCGATCGAAGCGGATGGCGCGCAACAGGCGCGGCAGTTCGGCGGCGGCTGCCATTTCGATGCGGGCTTCCAGCCGAAACGACTGTTCTCGCGCGTGAATTCCCGCTAGGTGTGGCGAGTGGCGGGCCGCGCCGCTAGAAGCACAGGTAGATCCGGTTGGCGAGGTCGAGAATGAATGCCGGCTGCAGGTAGGCGGCGAACGCCAGCGCCAGCAGCGCGGCAAAGGCGGCGCTGAGCAGCAGGCGCAGCAGGCGGGAGCGCAGGGCGGGTGTCATGAGGCGGTCCGGTTCGGTATCACTGGGGGCGCTGCTGAAACAGCTGGTCAGTGTGCGCCGCCAGCACGCCGCCGATCAGTTGTTCGGGGCGGTAGAAATCGGCGGCGGCGGCAACGGTGGCGGCGCCGATGCCGATCTGGCCGATGCCGGCGCGTGACAGGCCGGCGATCGAGGTGGCCCACACCACGCGCGGAATGCCGGCCCAGGCGATCGCGCTCATGCACATCGGGCACGGTTCGCCGGTGGTGTAGAGCGTGGTTTCCGGCCAGCGCGTGTTGCCGTGGCGGCTGACGTAGTCGTTCAGCGCGGCGATTTCGCCATGCAGGGTCGGGTTGCGGCTGCCGTCGTTGACGCCGGCGGCCATTACGTGGCCGCTCGCTTCATGCACGATGACGGCGCCGAATGGCCATTGCGGATTCTTGGCTGCCTCGGCGATCGCCAGCCGCATGTGCTTTTCATGACGCTGGCGTTCCTCCGGCGGCAACTGCCGGGCATCCTGCACCACGGCATCGGCACCGCGCGCCGGCGCGGCCAATGTCATGCCGGCGGCGGTGCCAGCCAGTAGCAGCTCGCGACGTGAAACGGTCACCTCTTCTCCTTCTCCAGCCTGCATTCGTTGTGCACCAGCTTACGCCAGGGCGGGCTGCTGACGCACGATCGCTTTTTCATTGATCGGCAGGTTGATCAGCGCTGCAAACACGCCAAGTGCCAATACGATACCCCAGACCATGTCGTAATTGCCTTGGCGCGCATACAGGAAGCCGCCCAGCCAGACCCCGAGAAAACTGCCGAGCTGGTGCGAAAAAAACACGAAGCCGGACAGCATCGACAGGTTCCGCACGCCGAAGATGCCGGCGATCACGCCGTTGGTCAGCGGCACCGTCGACAGCCACAGCAGGCCGAGCCCGGCGGCGAATACATACACCGAAGCCGAACTCAGCGGCGCCAGCAGGAACAGTCCAATGACCGCCGAGCGGCTGATGTAGATCAGTGCCAGCAGATAGCGTTTGGGAAACATGCCGCCCAGCTTGCCGGCGTAATACGAGCCAAAAATATTGAACAGGCCGATCAGCGCCAGCGCGATCACTGCCGCGTTCGGGTCCATGATGCCCTTGTCCTTCAGGTAGGCCGGCAGATGGATGCCGATGAACACCAACTGGAAGCCGCACACGAAATAGCCGGACAGCAGCAGCAGGAAGGGCCGATGAGCAAAGGCTTCGCGCGTGGCCTGCCAACTGCTCTGCTGCGGCCCATGCCTTGTGGCCGGCGCTGGCTCGCGCAAGCGGAACGCCATTGGGATCATCACGATGGCCACCAGCGCCGCCAGCACGAAAAAGGCATTTTGCCAGCCGGTCAATGAAATCAGCTGCTGCTCCACCGGCATCATCGTGAACTGGCCGAACGAGCCGGCCGCCGCCGAAATGCCGAATGCCCACGAGCGTTTCGATTCGGGCGCGATGCGGCCGATGATGCCGGCAATCGCGCCAAACGCGGTGCACGACAGCGCACCGCCGATCAGGATGCCGGAGCCGAGCACGAACAGCGTCGGCTGGTCGATCGTTGCCATCCACGCCAAACCCGCCATGTACAGCAAGGCGCCGACGATGACCACGCGCGCGGTGCCGAAGCGGTCGGCCGCCATGCCGGCGAACGGGCCGAACACGCCCCACATGAGGTTTTGCAGCGCCATTGCCAGCGAATAGGTTTCGCGGGTCCAGCCGTGTGCCTGTGACATCGGCTGCAGCCAGAAGCCGAAGCCGTGGCGCACGCCCATGGCCAGGGTCAGCACGGTGCCGCCGGCAATCAGGACGGAGGTTAGCGAAGGTGTGCGGGAAGCAGTAAACATCATGGCCGGCGAGTGAATGAACGGGAAACGAGTGTAGCCTAAAGCGCCATTCGACGTGGCCCGGCGCTCGCGGCAGGCCAGCTGCGCGGACAGCTGCCGATGCTATGATCGCAAGCATCCTTGGCCCCAGCGAAAACCGATGAGTCTGCCCAATACCCTGTTGATTGTCCTTGCCCTGATCGGCTGCAGTGCATTTTTTTCCTGTGCTGAAATTTCGCTGGCCGCCGCCCGCAAGTTCAAATTGCAGCTGCTGGCCGACGACGGCAACCGCAACGCCGCCCGCGTGCTGGCGCTGCAGGCGCAGCCCGGCCATTTCTTCACGGTGGTGCAGATCGGCCTGAACGCGGTGGCGATCCTTGGCGGCATCCTCAGCGAAGCGGTGTTTTCGCCGCATTTTGCGGCGTTGCTGGACTACCTGCCGATCAGTGTGCCGATGGCCCAGCCGGTCGCGCCGGTGTTGTCGTTTCTGCTGATGACCTCGCTCTTCATCCTGATCGCCGACCTGATTCCGAAGCGGCTGGCGATGATCGCGCCGGAGCGGGTGGCACTGGCGACGGTCAATCCGATGCTGTTCTGCGTGCGCCTGTTCAAGCCGCTGGTGCTCATATTCAGCGGTTTGGCCGACCTGCTGTTGCGGCTGTTCAAGCTGCCGACCGCGCGCATCGATGACATCACCGCCGACGACATCTTCGCGATGATGGATGCCGGCGCTTCGGCCGGCGTGTTGCAGAAGCAGGAGCACCACCTGATCGAAAACGTGCTGGAGCTGGAATCGCGCACCGCCAGCGCCTCGATGACGCAGCGCGAGGAGATCGTCTACTTTTCGCTGCAGGAAAGCGAGGCCAGCATCAAGCGCAAGATCGCCGAACAGCCACATACTTCCTATCTGGTGTGCACCGACGACGTCGACAGCGTGCTCGGCTACGTCGACGCCAAGGACATGCTGATGCGCCTGCTGAATGGCAAGACGATCGCGCTGAGCGAGCTGACCATGCATACCGTGCTGGCGATTCCCGAGACGCTGACCCTGTCCGAAGTGCTGGACCGCTTCAAGGGCACGCGCGAGGATTTCGCCGTGGTGTTGAACGAATACGCGCGGGTGGTCGGCGTGATTACGCTGAACGACGTCATGAGCACGCTGATGGGCGATATCGCCAGCCCGTCGGCGGAAGACCAGATCGTGCGGCGCGACGACAAGTCGTGGCTGATCGACGGCGTGACACCGGTGCACGACGTGCAGCGCGCGCTCGATATCGATGAGTTTCCGGACAGCGAAAACTACGAAACCATCGCCGGCTTCATGATGTACAAGCTGCGCAAGATCCCGAAGCGCACCGACTGCGTACTGCACGCCGGCTATAAGTTCGAAGTGGTCGACATCGACAGTTACCGGATCGACCAGCTGCTGGTCACGCGCAGCGAGTCGGCTGCATTGCTGTGAGCCGGGGTGGTCGGCCTAGGCCGGTTGCTGCGTCGGCGCGAGGTCAAGACCGAATTGCTGGACCAGCCCATCGCGGCCGGCAGCGGTGATGCCCACCACGCGCGAATGCCGGTTTCTCTCAATCCAGTTCAAGTCCAGCAGCCGTTGCGCCAGCGCCGCGCCGAGCGCGCCGCCAAGGTGGTCGCGTCGTTCGCTCCAGTCCAGGCAAGGATGCGCGAAGCGGCGCCGGGCGCGCCGCAATTCCGCCAAGTCGATGCCGAAGGCGCCGCACCAGCGTTCGCCGGCAGCGCTGAGCGCAAAGCTGCCGTCCCGGTGCTGCAACAGCCGGCGCTGCAGTAGCGCGTCGCTCAGGCCAGTGCCAAGGCGGCCAGCCAGGTGGTCGTAGCAAAAGCGCGCCTCGCAGATCGGTCCGTGCGGCTGGCGCGTGCTGCGCAGCGCGGCCGGCGGCGCCAGCGCCATCAGCGATTCGATCAGTTGCGCCACCTGCTGCGAGGCCAGCCGGAAATACTTGTGCCGCCCCTGCGCGGTGGATTCGATGAAGCCGTCGGCGCCCAGCCGCTGCAGGTGCGCGGTGGCGGTGGCCGGCTCGACGCCGGCGCCATAGGCCAGTTCTTTCGCGGTCAGCGCGCGGCCTGCCATCAACAGGCTCAGCATGCGGATGCGGCTCGGTTCGCCAATGGTGCGCGCCAGCCGATCGAGATCGAGATCATCATTCACCGTTCGATGGTAACCAAAGCGTTATTGCATGACAAGCACGCGGCGCGCGGCCAGAATGGGTAGTGCGGCAGGCGGCAATTGCAGGCTTCCGCCTCCGGGTTGTTCTCTTCAAGAAAGGCGGCAATGACATTTCCAGAGCATCCGCTGGCAGCGGCCACGCATGCCGATCCGTATCCCTACTATGCGCAATTGGTGGCCGAACGGCCGCTGTATTACCACGCTGAATTGAAACTGTGGGTCGCCTCCAGCGCCGCCGCGGTGGAGGCCGTGCTGGCCTGCGAGCTATGCCGCGTGCGGCCGTCGGCGGAGCCGGTGCCCACCGCGCTGCTGGGAACGCCGGCGGCCGTGATTTTTCGCCAGTTGGTGCGGATGAACGATGGCGCTGGCCATTGCCCGTTCCGGCAAGCGGTGACGGCGGCGCTCGCTGCACCGCAGCCGGCTCAGGTGGCGGCCTTGAGCCGGGCGGCGGCGGGCGAACTGGCGCGGCGCTTGCGGCCGGCGGACACCCGGGAGCATCTATCCGATCTGACGGCCTTCCTGTTCCGCTTGCCGCTACAGGTGGTGGCGCAACTGCTCGGCATCGCCGACACCGAGTTGCCGGCGCTGCCGGCGCGGGTCGAGGCGCTGGTGCGCTGTTTCGCGCCCGGCGCCGATGCGGCACAGATCGCGCAGGGTGCGGCTGCCGCCGCTGCCTTGCTCGACGTGCTGCAAACCACCATGGCCGCTGGCCCGCATGGCGTGCTGGCCACGCTGCTGCATGAAGCGCGGCGCGTCGGCCGCGACGATCCGGTGCTGGTCGCGGCGAACGCGGTCGGTTTCCTGACGCAAACCTGCGAAGCCAGCGCCGGCCTGATCGGCAATACGCTGCTGGCGCTCGGCGCGCAGCCGGGATTGCGGCAAGAGGTGGCGGCCGATGCGGTGGCGCTCGACGCCGTGGTTCAGGAAGTATTGCGCCACGACCCGCCGGTGCAGAACACGCGCCGCTTCGTCGCGGCCGACGGCATCGTCGCCGGCCGGGAAATGCGCGCCGGCGATACCATCCTGGTGCTGCTGGCGGCGGCCGGACGCGACCCGGCGGCGAATCCCGATCCGCAGCGCTTCGACCCTGGCCGCTCCGAACGCCGGATTTTTTGCTTCGGCAGCGGCATTCATGCCTGCCCCGGCGCGCGCATCGCGGCCGCCATTGCCGCCGCCGGCGTCGGCCAATTGCTGGCGGCGGGCGTCGATCCGGCACGCTTGCCGGACGCGGCGCGCTATCGCGCTTCGCAGAACGGACGACTGCCGCTGTTCGGTTAAGACCGGTATGAACCGCCACCACGAAAGGAGGCCCGAATGATTGCCGTCATTTTCGAAGTCTGTCCGGCCGCCGGCCGCACCCAGCAATACCTCGACATCGCCGCCAGCCTGAAGCCGCTGCTGGAACAGATCGACGGCTTCATCTCGATCGAACGCTTCCAGAGCCTGGCCGATCCCGGCAAAATCCTGTCGCTGTCGTTCTGGCGCGACGAGCAGGCGGTGCAGGCGTGGCGCCAACTGGAAGCGCACCGCGCGGCCCAGGAACAGGGCAGGGCGACCGTGTTCGCCAACTACCGGCTGCGGGTGGCGGCGGTGATCCGCGATTACGGCATGAGCGAACGCGCGCAGGCGCCGGCGGACAGCCGCGAGCGGCATGGGTAAAGCGGCGCCTATGTCGAATAATAGGAGTATGTTGTAATTTATTAAATTTTAAGCCCGATATAGTCGCATCTATTAGGGAGTATATGGATCGGCTGAGACAGCGTCGCGATCCGGCCCCTCCGCATATCAGGAAATCAGGCGGCGCTGGCCAGAAACGCCCGCACCAGTTCGATCTGATGCGGCACGTTCAGACAGGGCGCATGCCCGCATTCGGCGATCTCGGCCAGTTGCGCGCGCGGGCCGCGTTGCGTCATTTGCTGCGCGGTTTCCCGCGTCAGCAGATCGGAATGTTCGCCGCGCAGCACCAGCGTCGGCAGCGCTAGCGTGTCGTAGGTCTCCCACAGGTCGTAGTCGTGCGGATGGACGAAGAACTGGCGCACCATCGCCGGATCGTAATGCGTGGTGACCTGGCCGTTCGGCAGCCGGCGCATCGAGGTTTCGGTCATGCGCCGCCATTGGGCATCGCTTTGCCAGCCGTAGGGTTTATAGATCGTGCGCAGGTAGGTTTCCAGCTCGGTCACGGTGTCGAACGCGGGCGGCTTGCCGGCGTAGGACTTGATGCGTTCGATGGCGACCGTCTCCAGCGCCGGGCCGATGTCGTTCAAGACCAGATGGCTGATGCGGCCCTGCAGCGTGGTGGCGGCGGCCACCATGCCGATCGCGCCACCCATCGAGGTGCCGACCCAGCGCATCTGCGCGATGCCGAGCTGGTCCGCCAGCGCCTGCGCGATTTGCGCATAGAACGCCAGGCAGTATTCGGTATCGGGCTCGGGACTCCATTGCGACAGGCCGCGGCCGATGGTGTCCGGGCAGATGATGCGGTAGTCGCCGGCCAGCGCCGCCGCCAGGTCGTCGAAGTCGCGGCTGGTGCGCGCCAGCCCGTGCCACAGGATCAGCGGCGGAGAGCTTTTCTTGCCCCATTCGACGTAATGGATTTCGCGCTCGCAGCAGCGCAGATAGTGAGAGGCAGGTTTCATCGCGCACTCCAGTTACGCAGTTTGCCGACGATGCCGGTCGGGAAGAAATACACCGACAGCACGAACAGGATGCCCAGCCACAGCAGCCAGCGGTCGGGCGACAAGAGCGCTGCCAGCAGCGGCACGCCTTGCGCGGCGCCGGCGCCGAGCGCCATCAGGTCCTGCAGATAGCTTTGCGCCAGGATGAAGATGGTGGCGCCGCAGACCGCGCCGTACATGGTGCCCATGCCGCCGATGACGACGATCAGCAGGATGTCGATCATGATCTCGAACGACAGCGAGGTGTCGGCGCCGTTGTAGCGCAGCCAGATCGCCAGCAGCGCGCCGGCCAGGGTCGCGAACAGCGCCGCCAGCACGTTCGACAAGGTGCGGAACACCACCGTGCGGTAGCCGATCGCCTCGGCGCGGAAATCGTTTTCGCGGATCGCCTGCAGCACCCGGCCGAACGGCGAATTGACGATGCGCAGCATCGCCAGGAACAGCAGCGCGGCGCAAACGAAGATCAGGTAATAGGTGATCAGCTTGCCGTTGAAATTGACGCCGAACAGCGGCTCCGGCAGCAGCCGGAACGCGGGCGACAGCAGCTCTGGCAGCTTGAAGCTCAAGCCGTCCTCGCCGCCGGTGATGTCCGACAATTGCGAGGCCAGAGTCTGGAACGCCGCCGCCACCGCCAGCGTGATCATCGCGTAAAAGATCGCCCGCACCCGCAGCGAGAAGAGGCCGATCAGCAGCGACAGCAACAGCGACAGCACCAGCGCCGCGACTATGCCGAGCGCCAGGCTGCCCCAGGTCGGGCCAAACTTGCTGCTGGCAATCGCCACGCCGTAGGCGCCAATGCCGAAGAACATCGTGTGCGCGAACGAGACGATGCCGGTATACCCGAGCAGCAGGTCGTAGCTGGCCACCAGCACGATGAAGATCAGGATCTTGGCGGCGACGTTCAGCGCCTTGGCGCCGGGGAACAGGAACGGCGCCAGCGCCAGCCCGAGCACGATCGCGATCAGGACCAGCGCCAGCAGCCGGCTTTTTGGCAAGTCCTGGGAGAGTAGGCGGCCGATCATTGCTTGCCTCCGGAATACACGCCTTGCGGCCGCCACAGCAGGATCGCGACCATCAACAGGATGTTGGAAAACAGCGCCACCTTCGGCACCAGGAAGCCGGTGTAATTGGCCAGCAGTCCGACCAGCAGCGCGCCCAGAAAGCAGCCGCCGGTGGAGCCCAGGCCACCGATGATGATGACGATGAAGATCAGCACGTTGACTTGCGCGCCCATCTGCGGGATCACGTTCTGCTGGTACAGCCCCCACATCACGCCGCCGAGGCCGGCCAGCGCCGAGCCGGCGACGAACACGCCGACGAACAGGCGGTGGATGCGGTAGCCGAGGCTTTCCACCATTTCCCGGTCCTGCACGCCGGCGCGGATCAAGAGGCCGAGCTTGGTGCGGTTCAGCATCAGCAGCAGCGCGATGAACACCGCCAGCCCGACCACTACCGCCAGCACCCGGTATTTCTCGATCGCGGCGTCGCCCACCAGCAGCGCGCCGCGCAAGGCGCCCGGCAGCGGCAGCGGAATCTGCTGCGGGCCCCAGATCACCTTGATCAGTTCCTCGCCGATCACCATGCCGCCCATCGTGATCAGGATCTGCATCAGGTGCTTGCCGTACACCTTGCGCACCAGCACCCGCTCGAACATCCAGCCGAGCGCGCCGGCCGCCGTCATCGCCGCTAGCGCCGCCAGCCCCAACGCACCGAGGTTGAGCCACAGATCATCGGCCGCGCTCCAGCCCGGCATCGCGCCCAGCACCGAGACCGCAACGAAGGCGCCGAGCGCAATGAACACGCCGTGGCCGAAGTTGAGCACGTCCATCAGGCCGAAGATCAGCGTCAGGCCGGAGGCGATGATGAAGATGATCATGCCCATCGCCAGGCCGGCGGCGGTCAGCGTGATCCAGGTCGAGGAAGAACCGATCAGCGGTATCGCCGCAGCCGCCAGCGCCGGCACCAGCAGCAGCGGCGCCCAGTCGATGCGCCGGGCTGCCGGCGGCTTGGCCTGGGCCGCCGCTGGTTGGTCCGCGGGCAGGGTGGTGGTTTGTTCCATTGCGTCTCCGTAGAACGGTTATCTCTCAATGCATAGCGCTTTGCGCTTTGATGTTCTGTAGTGCTGACAATGTGGTGCGGCAGGTGCAAATTTTTAGACTTGTCGTCCCCGCGAAAGCGGGGATCCAGTGTCGTTTGTCAACCAAGCCACTGGATTCCCGCCTGCGCGGGAATGACACGGTTTGATAATTTCACTCCGATGAGCAAATTGGCTCAATGATGCGCCGCCAGCGACAAACCCAGCAGCCGCGTCTGCATTTCCTCATCCTGCGCCAGCTCCGCCATCTGTCCACGATGCACGATCTTGCCGTCATCCATCACGGCCACCGTGTCGCCCAGTTGTTTTGCGAAATTGAAATTCTGCTCGACCAGCAAAATCGTGGTGTCGGTCTGCTTCAATTCGCGAAAGGCATCGATCATGTTGGCGATGATGGCCGGCGCCAGGCCCTTGCTCGGCTCGTCGATCAACAGCAACTGGCGCGGCTCGACGATCGCGCGCGCCACCGCCAGCATCTGCTTCTGTCCGCCGGACAGCTTGCCGGCCGGGTGCAGCCAGAATTTCCGGATGGCCGGAAACAGCTCGAAAATCCATTCCAGCCGGCGGCTATCGATGTCGTCGATACGGCGCGCTCCGCGTGCCGCCAGCAGCATGTTTTCCTTCACCGACAGCTCGGCGAAGATACCCATGTTTTCCGGCACGTAGGCGATGCCGAGCTGCGAAATCTCGGGCGTTGGCTTGGCAGTGATGTCCTTGCCGTCGAAGTGGACGCGACCCTGCGAGGCTTGCCACAAGCCCATGATGGTGCGCAGCGTCGTCGTCTTGCCGGCGCCGTTGCGTCCCAGCAGCATCGTCAGCTGGCCGCGCGGCACGTCGAGATCGACGCCGTGCAGGATGTGATAGGCGCCGATGTGGGTATGCACGCCTTCCAGTTGCAGCAGCGGTGCAGGGGTGGGATTGGTCTGGTTCATGCGGCTTCCTCCACCGGCGCCAGGCCGAGATACGCTTGCTGCACCACCGGCGACGCGATCACCTGTTCCGGTTCGCCGTCCGCCATCAGGGTGCCGTTGTGCAGCACGATGATGCGGTCGGCCAGTTCGCGCACCACGTCCATCTTGTGCTCGACCAGCAGAATGGTCTTGCCGGAATGCGCCTTCAACTGACGGATCAGGTCCAGGATCACCGGCACTTCATCGACGCTCATGCCGGCGGTCGGTTCGTCGAACATGTAGACCTCGGGGTCGAGCGCCATCAAGAGACCGACTTCCAGCTTGCGCTGGTCGCCGTGCGGCAGTGCCGCCGCCGGCATGTCGCGCTTGGCCGTCAAGACCACCGTTTCCAGAACCAGTTCGGCACGTTCGATCAGGTCACGGTGCCGGCTCCAGACATTCCACAGGTCGAGTCCCAGCCGGCGGCGCGACTGCAGCGCCAGCCGCACGTTCTCCAGCACGGACAGATTGGGAAACAGGCTGGTCAATTGAAATGCGCGGCCCAGTCCGGCGTGGGTCCGCGCCGGCGCCGACAGCGCCGAGATGTCCTGTCCGTTCAACAGCACCTGGCCGGCGCTCGGGTTCAACTGGCCCGAGATCAGGTTGAAATAAGTCGTCTTGCCGGCGCCGTTGGGGCCGACGATCGCGGTCAGCGTGCCGGGCAGGAAGGCGCACGACACCGCGTTGACCGCGACGTGGCCGCCGAAGCGGATGGTCAGGTCGCGGGTTTCGAGCGATGCGGGATGGGAGTGGTGTTGGGACATGGTGCTCTCCGCCATTTTCGATGATGCGTGGCGCGAATCACTGCCCCTCTCCCGACAGCGCGAAAGGAGCCATGGGAGAGGGCGGTCGCTTGGGAACGTACTCTCTTCCCAACCCTCTCCCGCACGCGGGAGAGGGGGCGAACGCGGGGATCAGCGCTTGTTGCGGATCGGGATGTTCATGTCCTCGATCTTGATCTCGCGCACCAGTTCCGGCACGCCCCAGGCCAGCGCCGGGTCGACCTTGATCTTGAAGTGGTACATCGATTGCAGCGCCTGGTGGTCTTCCTTGCGGAAACTCATCTTGCCCTTCGGCGTGTCGAAGCTCATGCCTTCCATGGTCGCGATCAGCTTTTCGGTGTCGGTGCTGCCGCCGCTCTTCTTGAAGGCTTCGACCAGCGCCATGCCGGCCGCCATGCCGCCGGCGGTGAAGAAGTCGGGCGGCGACTTGAAGCGCTTTGTTATGCTCCGCCACCAGCCAGTCGTTGGCCGGGTTCTTCGGGATGCCGTAGTAATAGTAGGTGGCGCCTTCCATGCCGGGGAAGTTCTTGAAGGACGCCATCGCCGGCAGGATGTTGCCGCCGGTGGCGATTTCGATGCCGTAGCGCTTTGGATCGAGATCGGCGATCTTGAACGGATTGCCGGCGCCGGCCCAGATGATGAAGATCACCTTGCGGCCCGGCTTGTCTTTCAGCGCGTCGAACAGGCGCTGGGCGCCGGCGGTGAAGTCGGTGGTGCTGGTCGGCAGGTATTCCTCATGCGCGATCTTGGCGTGCTTCAGCGCGTCCTTGAAGGCTTTCACGCCGTCGCGGCCGAACGCATAATCCTGCGCCAGCGTGGCGATCGTGACGCCGTCCTTGTCGAGCGCGACGGCGTTCGAGATCGCGTCCTGCGACGAATTGCGGCCGGTGCGGAACACATAGCGATTCCATTTCTCGCCGGTGATGGCGTCGGCCACCGCCGGTTCCACCAGCAGCACCTTCTTGTATTCCTCGGCCACCGGCAGCATCGCCAGCGCCACGCCGGAGCCGGTCGGCCCGACCGCGATGTCGGCATTGTCGTCGGCGTAGGCGGCGGCCAGCTGCGACTTGGCGACGTCCGGCTTGCCCTGGGTATCTTTTTCGATCACCACCAGCTTGTTGCCGTTGACGGCCATGCTGCCGCCGGTGGCGTATTCGAGGCCCATCAGCAGGCCGGTCTGGGTTTGCTTGGCGTAGGCTTCGAGCGGGCCGGTCTTGTCGTAGACGTGGGCGATCTTGATATCTTTGGCGTGCAGCGAGGCGCTGCAGCAGAGCACGGCCAGCGCCGCGAGCAGTTGGTGTTTCATGGTCTCTCCTCCAGGGGGTGGTACGACTTGTTATCGGCATAGATTACCTGAAGCTTCGGCAGGCGCACAGTAGTAGAAGTACGGTGTTGTGCAGCGTCCGCACGCTTGCGCCGCCATGCCGAAGGGAATAAGGTGCAATTTCCGCCCACACGAGAGCAAACCAGATGGCAGCGCACAGCGAAGGGTCCACCAAGGCGATTTTCTATGCGCTCGGCGCCAACGGCGGGATCGCGCTGGCCAAGTTCGGCGCGGCGTTTTTCAGCGGCTCGAATGCGATGCTGGCGGAAGCGATCCACTCGCTGGCCGATTGCACCAACCAGGTCTTTTTGCTGATCGGCTTGCGCCAGGCCAAGCGGCCAGTCAGCAGCGCGCATCCGATGGGGCACGGCCGCGTCGTCTACTTCTGGGCGATGATGGTGGCGCTGCTGCTGTTCTTTCTTGGGGGCGCTTTTTCAGTGCTGCAGGGCATCGAGCATTTGAAACATCCGCAGCCGCTTGCCAACGCCGGCGTGGCCTTGCTGGTGCTTGGCATCTCGGTCGCACTCGAAGCGTTTTCACTGTACGGCGCACTGCAGCAAATCCGCAAGGTTGCAAACGGCAAGCCGTTCTTCAGATGGTTTCGCGAAACCCGGCAGTCGGAACTGATGGTGATTGCCGGCGAAGACATCGCCGCCCTGGCCGGGCTGGGACTGGCGTTTGCCGCTGTCCTGCTAAGTGTGGCGACCGGCAATCCGCTATGGGACGCACTTGGGTCGATCGCGGTCGGCGTCCTGCTGATGGTGGTTGCGCTGGTCATCACGCGAGAAGTGAAGGCGATGGTGACCGGCGAATCGGCCGATCCGGAAATCCACGCCGCAATCCTGGCGCATATTGAAACGCATCCGGAAGTGGCACGCGTGATCAACTTCATCACGCTGCAGTGGGGCGAACAATTGATGGTTGCGGTGCAGGCGGAGATGCGGCCACAGGGCAGCGACCGTGCGCTGGTTGATGCCATCAACGCGGTCGAAGCCGGTATTCAGGCACGATGGCCGCAAGCTACCTGGTGTTTTTTCGAGCCGGATATCGACCAGCCAAAGCGTGGGCTGCATGACGCGAGCCCGATTGAAAGGCAGTAAGGGTTCGCGCAGCGCATCCAGAAAGCGGCTGCAGCTTCCTCGCAGTCGCCCATCGCCGTAACAAATCCATCGCATCACCACGCGCATCGGGAAATGCTACAGCCAGGGCCAGTGGGATGCGCTGCCTTGGTTACTACCGATGTGGCTTGGTGACCTCGTTGCCGAGCACGCCACCCACCGCCGCGCCGCCAAGAGTGCCGAGCGCGCCGCCGTTAGTGACCGAATTACCGACCACGCCGCCGAGTACCGCGCCGGTGCCGATGCCAACCTGTTGTCGCGTCGGTGACGTCGAACAGGCTGACATCCCGATGAGAGCAACGATGCAAGCCAGTGAAGCAAGAGTGCGCGAGATCATGATTCCTCCGTCAGGGGTAATGCCAACCGACATGCTTGACACCGATGAGGTGTCACAATATGTTTTGTCCCTTTATCAATAAGATCGGCGGCGCCAACGATAGTTCCGAGCAGGCATTGTTTGCTGGAATGTTTGTGCCGGCGGTAACGACAAGGATTGGCCATGAAGTATTCCCATCTAGGACGCACCGGACTCAAGGTGTCCCGCATATGCCTCGGTATGATGACCTACGGTTCGCCGCAATGGCGGCCGTGGGTGCTGGATGCGCCCGCGGCGCGGCCGTTCGTGCGGCGTGCGCTGGAGCTCGGCGTGAATTTCTTCGATAGCGCCGACATGTACTCGAACGGTGCCTCCGAAACGATCACCGGGCAGTTGCTGAAGGAGTTCGCACGGCGCGAAGAGGTGGTGATTGCCACCAAGGTCTTTTTCCCGGTGTTCGACCAGATGCATCTTGATTACCATACGGCGCCGCCCGAGCAGTTGAAGCCAAACCGGCAGGGCTTGTCGCGCAAGCATATCCTGCATGCGGTCGATGCCTCGCTCAAGCGGCTCGACACCGACTATATCGACCTGTACCAGATCCACCGCTGGGACTACGGCACGCCGATCGAGGAAACCATGGAAGCGCTGCACGACGTGGTGAAGGCCGGCAAGGTGCGCTATCTCGGCGCTTCCAGCATGTGGGCCTGGCAGTTCGCCAAGGCGCAGCAGGTGGCCAAGGAGCATGGCTGGACGCCGTTCGTCTCGATGCAGAATCATTACAACCTGGTCTACCGCGAAGAAGAGCGCGAGATGATCCCGCTGTGCCGCGAGCAGGGCGTGGCGCTGATTCCGTGGAGCCCGCTGGCGCGCGGCTTTCTGGCCGGCAACCGCGCGCGCGACGACAAGGCGGGCGGTGCCGCGCAGGCCGCTACCGCTCGTGCCGGCACCGACGAAATGGCGTTGAAGTATTACTACAACGATGCCGATTTCGCGGTGGTGGCGGCGCTGACCAAGGTGGCGCAGGCGAAGAACATCTCGAATGCGCAGGCCGCGTACGCCTGGCTGCTGCACAAGGGCGTGACGGCGCCGATCGTCGGCGCCTCGAAGCTGGAGCAACTGGAGCAGGCCGCCGCTGCCACCGAAATCAGCCTGAGCGGCGGACGAAATTGCCGCGCTGGAAAGCGCCTATCAGCCGCATCCGGTGATCGGCCATTCCTGAGCCGGCGCGCCCGGCCGAATCCATTAGAGGAGGGGGCATGATCCACGGAAGCTGCCTGTGCGGCGGCGTGCGCTACGAATATGACGGCGACTTCGGCGATATCACCGTTTGCCACTGCGCGACTTGCCGCAAGGCGCAGGGCACCAGCAATGCAATTGCGGCGCCGGTCGACGCACGCCAATTGCGCTGGAGCGGCGACTCCGACCTGATCGCCGAATACGAATCCTCGCCCGGCAAGCAGCGCGCGTTCTGCCGCCGCTGCGGCACGCCGCTGTATTCGCGGCGCGACGATGCGCCGCAATTGTTGCGGCTGCGCATGGGAACGATCGACAGTGCGGTCGACGCCGTGCCGGTCGCGCATATCTTTGCGACCGGGGTGCCGCCGTGGGCGGCGCTGGATGACGATTGGCCGCGCTATCCCGGACTGGAGCCGGATCGCTCATAAGGCCGGGCGCGCGTTGCGCGACGGCTTGGCGACTGCTCAGCTGCCCACATAATCCGCCAGCCCGGCGCCCAGCGCCGCGAAAGTGACGCTGCAGCGCGGGCTGTCGCGCAAGTCTTCATGCATCGCCAGCCAGGTATCGAGCCGCAGCGCGAAAACGTCTGGCATGACCCGCACCAGCGACTCGTCGCGCCGCGCCAGTCCGACCTGGCACACGCCGATGCCGTAGCCGGCGCGGATCGCCGCCAGCTGCGCCAGGTCGCTGTCGGTGCGCAGCGCGAAGGCCTCGCGCCGCAGCGACCCCATGTGCGGTCGCAGGCTGCGGGTGAAGGCGTTTTCCTGGTCGAAGCCGATCAGCGTGTGGCTGCGCAGTTCGCTCCAGCTGGCCGGCGTGCCGTGCCGTTCGAGGTAGCTGCGGCGCGCATGCAATCCGAGTTCGATGTCGCCGATGCGGCGCGCCACCAGCGCGTCCTGCTGCGGCCGCAGCATGCGCACCGCGATGTCGGCTTCGCGCCGC
Organism: uncultured beta proteobacterium; assembly: GCA_963707665.1. GTDB lineage: Bacteria > Pseudomonadota > Gammaproteobacteria > Burkholderiales > Burkholderiaceae_D > DATJCV01. Next base: position 38,020 of record CAVPQU010000002.1, read on the forward strand.
AGCAGGTCTTCGACGCGGTTCGACAGCGTCAACTCGATCACCAGCTCGGGATACGCTTGCGCGCAGGGCGGCCAGGATCGGCGGCAGCACTTCGACCCCGATCACTTCGCTGGCGGCGATGCGCACCGTGCCGCGCACGCCGGCGCCCTGGCTGGCGGCCACGCGCAGCAAGGCGCTGGTGGTGGTGGCCAGGGTTTCGGCGTAGGGCCGCAGTGCCAGCGCCGCTTCGGTTGGCGTGAAACCGAGCTGCGAACGCGTGAACAGCGCGAAGCCGAGCGCCTGTTCCAGCGCGTCGATGTGGCGGCCGACGGTCGGCTGCGCCAGCCCCAAGGCGCGCGCGGCGCCCGACAGCGATCCTGCCTGCAGCACGCCGAGGAACGAGCGGTACAACTCCCAGCCGGGTTCGTCGTCAGTCATACAAAAATGAATAGCGTCTATGTTATGTCATGCAATTCCATTGCGATGACCGAAAGCGGATACTAGCTCCATCCACTTCAAGGAGCAAGTCATGACACAGCAACAAACGACGCAACGAACGACGCAACCAACGGCATTGGTACTGGGCGCCACCGGCGGCATCGGCGGCGAAGTGGCGCGGCGCTTGCAGGCGCGCGGCTGGCAGATCAGGGCGCTGCACCGCAGCGCCCTCGAGCCGGCGGTGCGCGCCAACGGCTACGACTGGATCGCTGGCGACGCCATGAACCCGGCGCAGGTACTGGCGGCGGCGCGCGGCGCGGCGCTGATCGTGCATGCGGTGAACCCGCCCGGCTACCGCGACTGGGACAAGCTGGTGCTGCCGATGCTCGACAACAGCATCGCCGCCGCCCAGGCGACGGGCGCGCGCATCCTGCTGCCGGGCACGGTGTACAACTACGGGCCGGATGCGTTCCCGCTGCTGACCGAGGACGCGCCGCAGCAGCCCTTGACCCGCAAAGGCGGCATCCGGGTCGAAATGGAGCAGCGGCTGCGAGCCGCCGCCGACCGCGGCGTGCATAGCCTGATCGTGCGCGCCGGCGATTTTTTCGGTCCCCAAGCCGCCAACAACTGGTTTGCGCAGGGCTTGGTCAAGCCCGGCAAGCCGGCCACCGCGGTGACCTATCCGGGCGTGGCGGGCATCGGCCATCAATGGGCCTACCTGCCGGACGTGGCCGAAACCATGGTGCAACTGCTGGAGCGCGCCGATGCGCTGGAACCCTTCGCGGCGTTCCACATGCAGGGTCATTGGGACGCCGACGGCAGGCAGATGGTGGCGGCGATCGGCCGTGCGCTGGGCCGGCCGGCGCTCAAGGCCAGGGCGTTTCCGTGGTGGGCGCTGACGCTGGGCGCGCCGTTCGTGCCCTTGTTCCGCGAGATGCGGGAGATGCGCTATCTGTGGCAGCAGCCGGTGCGCATGAGCAACGCCAAGCTGATCAAGCTGCTGGGACGCGAGCCGCACACGCCGCTGGACCAGGCGGTGCGCACGACGCTGGCCGGACTTGGCTGCCTGGCCGCGCAGTCGGTGGCGCGAAATGAGGCAGTATCGGTTTGAGGTAGCTGCATATACTCCCTGCATTAGCCGTCAATTACGGTCGTGAAATGTATGTTTTTTCAACATACTCTGGCTTGATATGAAAATCGGCGCGGGCCGCTGATGGTTTTGGACGGCCGCATGGGCGTGCGGGCGTTCCCGCGCAGGCGGCAACGATCAGCAACATGGTCCCGCCGGCCGGGTTTATTTCAGCAGACGCAGGGCGAAGGGATAGCGGTACGCCTTGCCCTTGGAGGCGTTGAGCGCGCCCAGCAGGCAAAACACCAGGTTCAGGATGAACAGGATCGGGAACAGGACCAGGCCGATCAGCAGGAAGGCCAGCACGCCGGCGATCACGTAGCCCAGCATCAGCGTGATCTGGAAATTCAGCGCTTCCAGCGCCTCCTGGCCGACAAAGGCGGAATCGTCTTTCTTCAGCAGCCAGATCACCATGGCGCCAATGAAACCGGTAAAAATGCCGAACAGATGCGCCAGCATCGCCAGGTTGGTTTCGTCGCGGTTTGGTCCGACTTCAATGATATCGCTCATGACAACTTTCTTTGCTCATGGGTGCAGGACAGTGACTGCGCAGTCTGCTCAGGCGGCGGCTTTCTTCGGCACCGCCCTGGTTCGCGGCGCTTTTTTGGCGGCCGTTTTTTTGGCCGGTGTCGCGGCTTTTTTTGCAGCCGGTGCAGTGGCATCGCTGGCCTCGGCGACGCTCTTGTCCGCCTTGTCTTTGGCCGGAGCCTTTGCCTTGCGCGGTTCGAACTCGAAGCTCATCTTGCCGTCCTTGCCCTTGACCAGGAAGGCCTTGAACGGACGCCGCGTGCGCTGCGAGACGAAGCCCGGCAGCAGATCGGTCTTGCCTTCGTTCAAGAGCTTGGCCATCTGTTCCGGCAGGATTTCCTGCTGCAGGATGATGCGGCCGCTGCGGAAGTCGCAGGTTTTCGGCTTGGCGACCGAGTGTTCGCAGACATAGGCCAGCCCCATTTCGTACACGCCGCCGCCGCATTTCGGGCACGGCCCGAGCGCGGTCTGGCCGGTGAAGTCGACGCCCTCGCCGTTTTCATCATCCTGGTCCTGGCCGAAATCGAACTCGAGCTTGAAGTTCTTGATCTCTTCGTCGCGCGAGATCTTCAGGATCGCCGCGAACGGCCGTCCCATCTTGCAGCGGAAGCCCTGCAGCGGGCCGATCGTCCGGTTCTGCAGCAGCTCTTCGACTTCGGCGATTTCGAACTGACGGCCGCCCGGCATTTTCGACATCGAGAATTCGCACTTCGTGCAGGCGAAGCGGCGGTAGTTTTCCTTCACCACGCCGCCGCAGTTCGGACACGGCGTTTTCAAGCGTCGCGTAGTCGCCGGGGATCGTGTCGTTGTCGTATTCCTTGGCGCGCTTGACGATGATTTGCGTCATCTGCGCGATTTCGCGCATGAACTCCTCGCGGCTGATCTTGCCCTTTTCCATCTGCGACAGCTTGTATTCCCACTCGCCGGTCAGTTCGGGCGCCGTCAGCTCGTTGACGCCGAGGCCGCGCAGCAGCGTCATCAGCTGGAACGCCTTGGCGGTCGGCATCAGTTCGCGGCCTTCGCGCAGCAGGTATTTTTCCGACAGCAAGCCTTCGATGATCGCCGCGCGCGTCGCCGGCGTGCCGAGGCCCTTGCCGGCCATCGCCTCGCGCAGCTCCTCGTCGTCGACCAGCTTGCCGGCGCCTTCCATCGCCGACAGCAGCGTCGCTTCGGTGTAGCGCGCCGGCGGCTTGGTGACCAGGCCGTTGGCCGCGACTTTCTCGGTCTTGACCTTTTCGTCCTTGGCCACCGGCACGAGCGTGCCGCTATCCGGGTCCTTGTCGTCGACCACTTCCTTGCCGTAGATCGCCAGCCAGCCCGGATTGACCATCACCTTGCCTTCGGTCTTGAACTGATGGCCCGAGACTTCGGTGATGCGCGTCGTCACCTGGAATTCGGCCGCCGGGAAGAACACCGCCAGGAAGCGCTTGCGTACGAGGTCGTACAGCTTCTGTTCCGGCTCCGACAGGTTTTTCGGCGCCTGCATCGTCGGGATGATCGCGAAGTGATCGCTGATCTTGGCGTTGTCGAAGATGCGCTTGTTCGGCTTGACCCAGCCCTTGTTCAGGATCTGCTTGGCGAACTGCTGGTAGTTGTTGTTTTCCGACATCGTCTCCAGCGTCTGCTTGACGCGTGGCGATATAGTCTTCCGGCAAGTGGCGCGAATCGGTACGCGGATAGGTCAGCACCTTGTGCTTTTCATACAGCGCCTGCGCCAGGCCGAGCGTGTTCTTGGCGGAAAAGCCGAAGCGCCGTTGGCTTCGCGCTGCAGGCTGGTCAGGTCGAACAGCGCCGGCGACATCGACGTGGTCGGCTTCGATTCTTCGGTGACGGTGCCGATCTTGCCGCGGCAGGCGGCGACGATCGATTCGGCCGCGGCCTTGCTCCACAGCCGCTCGGCGCGCTTTTCCGGATCGGTTCTCGTCCTTCTTGAATTTCGTGTCGAACCAGCGGCCTTCGTAGACGCCGGCGGCGCAGACGAATTCGGCGCGCACTTCCCAGTAGTCGCGCGGCACGAAATTCTTGATCTTCTCTTCGCGCTCGACCACGATCGACAGCGTCGGCGTCTGCACCCGGCCGACGGTGGTCAGGTAGAAGCCGCCCTCCTTCGAGTTGAACGCGGTCATCGCGCGCGTGCCGTTGATGCCGATCAGCCAGTCGGCTTCCGAGCGGCAGCGCGCGGCATCGGCCAGCGGCATCATTTCCTCGTCGCTGCGCAGCTGGGCGAAGCCTTCGCGGATCGCGTTCGGCGTCATCGATTGCAGCCACAGGCGCTGGATCGGCTGCTTGGCCTTCGCGTTCTGCGCGATCAGGCGGAAGATCAGTTCGCCTTCGCGCCCGGCGTCGCAGGCGTTGATCAGGGCGGTGACGTCCTTGCGCTTGATCAGCTTGTTCAGCACCTTCAGGCGCGACTCGGTCTTGGCGATCGGGTTCAGCGCGAAGTGCGGCGGAATCATCGGCAGATTGGCGAAGGTCCATTTGCCGCGCTTGACGTCGTATTCTTCCGGCACCGCGATTTCGAGCAGATGGCCGACCGCGGACGACAGCACGTACTCGTCGGACTCGAAGTACTCATCGTGCTTGGTGAAGCCGCCGAGCGTCTTCGCGATGTCGTTCGCGACAGAGGGCTTCTCGGCGATGATGAGGGTTTTGCTCATGAATAGGATCTCGAAATTGGCGCGCGATGGGGCGCGAAACCATGCATAGTACAGAAATTGCGCAGATGCAAACTCATTGCAACTTCGCGCTGTAGCCAGCGATGACAGTTAATTTAGCGGCCAATGATAAGCGCGATGCTGCGAAAATCGCAAGCAAGCCGGCGGTGACTGGGGAAGTGCGGCAGCGGCTGTCAGTGCAACAGGCGCGGTTCGGGATCGTCGTCGTCCTCGAACAGTTCGTCGAACATCAAGCCGTCCGGTTCCTTGCCTTCGCTCCACAGCACCATCAGCACGATCACCTTCAGCTTGTCGAGCGTCAACGGCGATTCGCTGGCGGCCAGCGCCCGCTCGATGACGATTTCACGCTGCATCGGATTGAGCATCTTGGCCGACTCCAGGAACTGAATGAAACCGACCACAGCCGTACCGAGCAAGTTCAATTCGACTTCGGCGTAAATGCGGATGCTGCTGGAAAATGGCGTTTGCTGTGCAGGATGACCGACAAATTCGTGTTTGGTTTCCGCCAGGTCGGTGAGCCAGCCAAGGGCCTGCGCAATTTCATCCTGTTCGAAACCGGCCGCCGACAGCTTGCGTGCCAAGGCCGCCGGCTCTGGACAGGCGTCGGGCCGGTAATACGTTTCGTAAAGGTATACAAGGACATCAAACATGCCGTCACTGTAGCACAAGGCTCACAGGCAGGATCAGGCCAGCCGGCGGTAGCTGCCATCGGGCATGAGTTCGACTTGCCCCTGCAATTCCAGCGTCAGCAACAGTCCTGCCAGTGTGGCGGCGTCCAGCGCACAGCGTGCCGCCAGCAGATCCGGCGTCACCGGATCGAAGCCCATCGCCTCCAGTAATCGGGAGGCCGGCAAGCCGGCGTCGTCGCTCGGAGCGGCCGCCTCGGTTGCCAACGCGGGTACCGGCAGCGGCAGATGCTGCAATTCTTCGAGCACATCCTGTGCCGACTCCACCAGTTTGGCGCCCTGCTTGATCAGTTGATGACAGCCCCTGGATAGCGGGGCATGGATCGAACCCGGAATCGCCAATACGTCGCGTCCCTGTTCGGCCGCCATGCGGGCGGTGATCAGCGAACCGGATTGGGCTGCGGCTTCCACCACCAGCACCGCGCGCGCCAGGCCGGAGATGAGGCGGTTGCGGCGCGGGAAGTTGCTGGCGATGGCCGGCGTCCCGAGCGGGTATTCGCTGACGATGCAGCCCTCGGCCGCGATCTGATGTGCCAGCGCCCGGTTGCGGGCCGGATAGACGAGGTCGGCGCCGGTGCCGATCACGGCGACGGTCGAGCCGCCGCCAGCCGTCGCCAGCAGGGCGCCGCGATGGGCGGCGGCGTCGATGCCGAGCGCGAGGCCGGAAATGATGGTGTAGCCGGCCTGGCTCAAGGCTTGCGAGAATTGTTCGGCGTTCAACGCACCCTGCGTGCTGGCATTGCGGCTGCCGACCACCGCGACGGCCGGCCGCGCCAGCAGTTCCAGCCGGCCCTTGACGTACAGGATCAGCGGCGGATCGGGAATTTCCAGCAGGCTGGGCGGATAATCCGCGTCCGCCAGCGTCAGAACCCGGTTGCCGCTGGCGGCGGCCCAGGCCAGCGTCTGTTCGATCAGGATGGTGGCGGCTTCCGTCGGCGGCTGGCGCAAGGCTTCGGCGATGCGCTGGCTGACGATTGTTTGCAGGCTGGGAAGGCTGGCGGCAAAAATGTTTTCCGGCAGGCCGAAGGCGGTCAGCAGTCGGCGCCCGGTTTCCGGGCCGACGCCGGGCGTCTGGGCCAGGCGCAGCCAGCCGGCCAGATCGTCATCGCGGCTGGTCTCGTGCATGCCGGAACCAGCCATCGTCAGTGGCTTATTCGGGCGAACGGGCGACGTCGCCGACCTGTACCGAATCGGTGACCTGCATGATCAGGCCGTACGACACTTGTTCAAACACGCGGAACACGAACAGCGAACCGTAGCGTTCGTCCGGCAGCTTGACCGGTTTTTTGTCATCGGTGGGATCCAGCACGATGCGGCCGAAGCGATACAGCTCGAGCGCGGTGCCGACATCGATGCCATCGACGCTGCCGCGATTGATCGCGACGATCTGATTGCTGCCGGCATGGCTGACGCCGCCATAAACCGAGATCACGCGCGCGCCAACCGGGCCGGCCGGGGCATGCGGCACGTAGTTCACGATCGGCACCGACGGCGTCGGCAGCAGGCGGTCGCCGACTCCCATTTCCTCCTTCGAGCGGGTGACGATGAAGGTATGCGCTTCGTCCGCTGCAGCGGCGCTGCGCTCCAGTTTGACGTCGCCCAGATACATTGCTTCATAGCCGAGTATGGCCTTGCTGTCGGGATCGGTCAGCGGCTTGCCAGGACGGAACACCTGGAACGTGGCGCCATCTGCCAGGTCGCCGCGGACGTAAGCCTTGTCGTTGTTGCCCAGATATACGCGTCCTTCCTGGGTGGCAACGATGCGCGGGGTGTTTTGCAACTGGGCTGGCTCGACGATCAGCGGTTGCGACAGGAACGGTTCGATGGCGCCGGATGGGATGGCGGCAATGGCTTCGGCGTCCAGTTGCTGGCTGCGGATTTGCGGCGACAAGCGGGCGTTGGCGCCATTTGTGTTGCTGCCGACCGGCTGTGCCAGGCGCAGCCGGCCGGCGGCACGGTCCAGATAGACGATTTGACCCGGATAAATCCAGTGCGGGTTACGGATCTGCTCGCGGTTCATGTCCCATACCTGGGGCCAGCACCACGGGTGCTGCAGGAACTTGCCGGAAATTCCCCAGAGCGTGTCGCCGCGCACGACCGTATGCTGGTCCGGCGCGGCGTCGAGGAAGCGGCAGTTGGCTTTGGAGTCGGCGGCGGCCGGGGCGGCCAGTGCGCCCAATGGCACGGCAAGAGCGAAAATGCAGGCGGCTGTGCTAAACTTTTTCATAGTTCTTCCGGTGAGATCGGCGGACGCAATATGCCTTGAACAAGGGGTGGCGCAAGAGGAAGAGTTGACAAAAAACTTGCCAAATTGAATCAAATTCTGCCCATAAATCCTTGAACTAGCAAGAAGAACCACCATCTCACATTGTTACCTTGTTGCACAAAAGCCGTATAGAGCCGTATGTCACTATTACCAATCCTGCGTTATCCCGATGCCCGACTGCACAAAGTTGCCAAGCCGGTGCGCACTTTCGACGCCCGCCTGAAGCAACTGGTGGCCGATATGGCCGAGACCATGTACGACGCGCCTGGCGTCGGCTTGGCCGCGTCCCAGGTCGATGTACATGAGCAATTGATCGTGATCGACGTCTCCGATACGCACGATGAGTTGCGGGTCTTCATCAACCCCGAAATCGTTTGGGCCAGCGAAGAAAAGCAGGTCTACGACGAAGGTTGTCTGTCGGTGCCGGGCGTGTATGACGGCGTCGAGCGCCATGCGCAAGTCAAGGTGCGTGCCCAGGACGCCGATGGCAAGCCGTTCGAGCTGGCGGCCGATGGCTTGCTGGCAGTCTGCATCCAGCACGAGATCGACCACCTGAAAGGCAAGGTGTTCGTCGAATACCTGTCGCCCTTGAAGCGCAACCGGATCAAGGCCCGCATGCTGAAGGAAGAGCGCGAACTGAAGCGCGAGCGGCAACTGGCAGCGGCCCGCTGATGCGCTGGTCGCGCAGCCGGCGACGCACCACGATTTCCCTATGAAGATCATTTTCGCGGGTACGCCCGAATTCGCCGCGGTTGCCCTGCGCGCCTTGCACGCCGCCGGCTTCGAGATTCCGCTGGTACTGACCCAGCCGGATCGTCCGGCCGGACGCGGCCTGCAATTGCAGGCGTCGGCGGTCAAGCAGTTTGCGGCAGCGCACGGGATTGCGGTTGCACAGCCGGTGTCGCTGCGGCTGGATGGCAAATATCCCGAGATGGCCAGCGAGGCGCACGAATTGTTGCGCGCCACCGCACACGACGTGATGGTGGTGGCCGCCTACGGGCTGATCCTGCCGCCCAGCGTGTTGCAGATTCCGCCGCGCGGCTGCATCAATATCCACGCATCGCTGTTGCCACGCTGGCGCGGTGCGGCGCCGATCCATCGCGCGCTCGAAGCGGGCGATGCCGAAACCGGCATCACGATCATGCAAATGGATGAAGGGCTCGATACCGGGCCGATGCTGTTGCGGCAAGCGTTGCCGATCGCTGCCACGGACACCACCGCCAGCCTGCACGACAAGCTGGCGCAACTGGGCGGCAGCCTGATCGTGCAAGCCTTGCATTCGCTGGAGCAGGGCACGCTGGCGGCCGAGCCGCAGCCGCTGACTGGCGTCAGCTATGCCGCCAAGGTTGGCAAGCACGAGGCGGCGCTCGACTTTTCATGGCCGGCTGAAGCACTGGCGCGCAAGATTCGAGCCTTCAATCCATTTCCCGGCGCGACCGCGAACTGGGACGGCGCGACGCTGAAACTGTGGCAGGCGGTGGCATTGCCGCTGGACCCGGGCCAGGCGGCACCCGGCACGGTGCTGGCGGCAACCGATCAGGGCATCGATGTGGCGTGCGGCAGCGGCATGCTGCGCTTGCTGGAATTGCAAAAAGCCGGCGGCAAGCGTTTGCCGGCCGCCCAATTTCGCCAGGGTGGCGTCTTGCAAGGCGTGCTTCTCGCCTAGCCAGGTGCGGCGTCAGCGCTGTCTGCGCCATATACTCCTGCACTATGCCACGTTTTTCAGGCGTACATTCTGCGGAAATGGCACATACTCCATAGTTTGTGGCTCTTTCGCCCCCGCGGAGGCGGAAACAACACGGAATGATTTTCCGTGGTTCCCGCAACGATGCGGATGCGCTGTCGTTCGTTGCACGCGAATATCCTCTTCTGCCAGTGGTCAAACGTAGCAACGGGTGGCCATTCTTTGACATCTGTTTTTGCCGCTCGCCTCCCCGGTAACGAACAATGTGCGCGTGTGCTTATCATGAGCCGTTGTCCGGCCTGATGTAGCGGCGCAGGCAAGCTGCGTTTGGCCGTCACCAGCTCTGGCGTCACGAGCAAATCCGTCAATAGAGATCCCCGCTTCGGCTATGCCGTGGCGCGCCGGGACACGTTGGTTCACCTGGCCCAGGACCGCATGGCGTCGGTGACGTGCAAGCACAGTTGACCGATGCCATTTCTTGAGGTTGATCAAAAGATCAATTTTTTCCGGAACACTTGGCAAAAAAATAAGTCATAACGGACATTTCTTCATTTACTGCATGCTCTCAAAGGGAAGGTGGGTCGAGTGAAAGGGTGAGATGAAAGCTTTGCTTCCTGGCAATCTCAAGACTCGGCTGTTCCTGTTGATTTTGTTTGCCTTCATTCCCGCCTTCGGCTTGGCGTTCTTGGGTTCGTTGCAGCGCCTGCATGCACAGCAGGCAGAACAGCAGGACAATGCCTTGCGCCTGGTACATGTGATGGAAGCCAGCCATCGTGAACTGTTGGCAGAAGCCTCGGCGTTGTTGCAGGCAGTGTCGCGCCTCTCGCTGCTGGGGAACCTGAGCGCAGCGCAATGCCAGGATGTGGTGCGCGATTTGATGCAGAGTTTCCCGCGCTTTCACACCTTTGGACTGGCCGCGCCGAATGGCGACGTGTATTGCAGCGCGCAGCCGGCCCGGCTGAAGGGAAACATCGCCCATCTGCGCTTTTTCCGCGACGCCGTGACTACCCGCATGCCCGCTTCGGGGCCGTATGAAATGGATGCACTGCTCAATAAAGCCGTGGTGTATATCGGTGTCCCGGTGATGGACGCCAGCGGGCAGATCGCGGCGGTGTCGTTTGCCGCCTTCGACCTGTCGGGCTTTTCCAACTGGGCGGGCGCGCTGCGCTTGCCGTCCGATTCCATCATCGTCATGTTCGACCAGGCCGGTCTGATTCTGGCGCGCTATCACGATGCGCCTCGCTGGACCGGCAGCTATCAGCCGCAGGCGCCGATTGTGCAATATGCGAAACGGCACGGTGAGGACGGGGTGACCGACCTGATCGGCGCGACCGACGTCGAGCGCCTGTTTGCCTATGCGACGATTCACCGGACGGTCGATCAAACCGTGTTCCTTGGCTTCGGGATAACTGCCGACACCGCCTATGCCAGCGCGCGCCAGGGGTTCCGCTACGACATGTTCAGCCTGGCGCTGGCCTGCGTGCTGGTGCTGGGGATCGCCTGGATCGGCAGCGACGTCCTGATCGTCAACAAGCTGCGGCTCTTGATCCATGCCGCCGACCGTATCCGGCGCGGGGACTTGCATGTGCGCAGCGGCCTGAAAGCGGGCGGCGACGAGGCGGCGCAACTGGCCGGCGCCATCGACAGCATGGCGCAGGCGATCGAAAGCCGGGTCGAGGCCTTGCTGCGGCACGGGGAGGAAATGCGCCAGTTGCGCGACATGAACGATGCGCTGCAGGCCTGCGTGACGCACGACGAAGTCTATGCAGTGGTCCGGCAATGCCTGCAGCAGCTGTTTCCGGGCCGGGCTGGGGCGCTGTACATGCTGGGCGCCAGTGGCGACCATTTCGCAGTGGTGGCGCAGTGGCAGGAGCCGGCCAGCGAACTGGAATTTCTGCCAGACGACTGCTGGGCGGTGCGCCGCGGCAAACCCTATCGGGTCGATAGCGGCGGCCAGCAAATCCGCTGCCGCCACGTGCAGGAGCCGCCGCCCTTCAGCTACCTGTGTGTGCCGCTGCTGGTACAGGGCGAAATCATCGGCGTGCTGCACCTGGAACATGATCATGGTTTTCCGAGCGATGAAACCGAACCGGGATCGCAGGCGCTGGCGGCGGCGGCGGCTGACCATGCCGGCTTGCGCCTGGCCCATATCCGGCTGCGCGACAACCTGCATGACCAGGCCATGCGCGATGGCCTGACCGGCTTGTTCAACCGTCGCTACATGGAAGAGACGCTGCTGCGCGAAACCCGCAACGCCCGTCGCAACAAGAGCGTGGTCGCCATCATCATGCTCGACATCGATCACTTCAAGCGTTTCAACGACAGTTTCGGCCATGCTGCCGGCGACGCCTTGTTGCGCGGTATCGGCCGCATGCTGCAAACCCAGATGCGCGGCGGCGACCTGGCCTGCCGTTACGGCGGTGAGGAATTCACCATCATCCTGCCCAACACGGACTTGCGACAAGCCGGCGAGATCGCCGAAAAGCTGCGCCAGAAAACCCGGACGCTGCGCATCGAAGCGAATGGCGCGGCGGTCGGCGAAGTCACGATTTCGCTTGGCGTTGCGCTCTATCCGCAGCATGGCGAAACCTGGGAAGACGTGTTGCACGCGGCCGACATGGCGCTGCTGCAGGCCAAGCAGACGCGCGATTGCAGCGTGATATTCGAATCATGATGCCGGCCTCTTGCAAGCCGCATGCCCGGACTGTTTTTGAAGAACCGTATGGAGCCATCTGATATTGCCGGCAACGATTTCGGCGGCGAGCAATCGCTGCGGGCTTTGCTCGAGGTCGAAAAAGTCATGATGGAACGGCTGGCGAATCGCCGGCCGCTGCCGGAATTGCTGGATACGCTGACGCTCGCCATCGAGCACATGGCGCCCGATGTCGTGTGCGCGATCCTGCAGCTGGACGACTCCGCTGCCGGTTTTCACATCGCTTCGGCCCCGCACCTGCCGGCGCCGTTTCTGCACGCGCTGGAGCAGGCCGACCTGCAGCGCGCGAGCGGTTCCGGCGCGGCGGCGATCCGGAGCGGTGAGCCGGCGATCGTCATCGACATCGGGCATGACGCGCGCTGGGATGAATTGCGCATGCCGGCGCTGGAAGCCGGCTTCCAGGCGTGCTGGGCGGTACCGATGACATCGGCGCGGCATGAGGTGTTGGGGGCGCTTGAGGTGTATTTGCGGCAACCGCGCGCACCGCAGGGATTCGAGCTGGAGGTGGTGCAGCACGTGGCGTTCCTGGCCGCCCGCACGATCGGCCGCAAGCAGTTGGACGATACCTTGGTCGAGAACGAAGAGATGTTTCGCGCGATCTTCGAGAACGAACAGGATTCGATGGCGATCATCGATCCGCAACTGCAAACCTTCGTCGCCGTTAATCCAGCGTTCGAGCGCCTGTTCGGCTACAGCCGTGAAGAGGCGGCCGGCATGGCGATTACCGAAGTCAATACGCAGCCGGTGCGAGCGCAGGCGCTGATGCAGGAACTGGCGGTTTCGGCGGAGCCGCCAGGCCTCTGGCGGCGCCGTTTGAAGCGCAAGGACGGCACGACGTTTTTGGCGGAATGCATGGCCTGCTTTGTGCCGGTGCGCGGCCGGCGGCTGGTGTGCATCATGGCGCGCGACATCAGCGACCAGCAGCGGGCCGAGAAAGCGCTGTCGCTGGCGGCAAAAGTCTATGAAAGCATGACCGAGGGCATCGTGGTCAGCGCCTGGCCGGCCCCGGTGCTGGCTGTCAACAGCGCGCTGGCGACGATGACCGGCTATAGTCGCGAGGAGCTGATCGGGCAGGACGGCGGCTATTTTTATGCCGACAATAAACTGTGGCATCGGATTGCCTCCAAATGCCTGCGCAACAACGTTCCGGGCGACGCCGAAGTCATGCTGCGGCGGAAAAACGGCAGCCTCTTTGCCTGCCTGCTGTCGCTGCATTTTGCGCGCCACGAACCGTCCGAGCCGCTGACGCTGATCGCGGTCTACAAGGACTTGAGCACGCGCCGGCAAACTGAAAATCGCTTGTTGTTCCTGTCCAATCACGACATCCTGACGCGGCTGCCGAACCGTTTCCTGTTTTACAAGCGCCTGGACCAGGCGATCGCCTCGGCCCAGCACGCAACCCGAAGCTTCGTGGTGTTTTTCATCGACCTTGACCGTTTCAAGAACATCAACGACACCTTCGGCCATCCGACCGGCGATGCGCTGCTGCAACTGGTGTCAGACCGTTTGTACGAGTGCATCCCCAAGAGCGATCTGATTGCCCGCCTGGGCGGCGACGAATTCGCGATCCTGGCCGAGTCGGTGCCCGACATGGCATCCGCCACCGAACTGGCTGAACAGGTCATGGCGGCCTTGTCGCTGCCGTTTCATGTCGAAGGACAGGAGCTGTTCGTGGCGGCCAGCATCGGCATCAGTGTCTTCCCGCAGGACGGCGCCACGGCTGAAAAGCTGATCAAGAGCGCGGATGTGGCGATGTATCGCGCCAAAGGCAGCGGCAAGAACAATTACCAGTTCTTTGCCGCCGACATGAGCACGGCGCCGCTGGAGCACATGATGCTGGAAAACGCCTTGCGCCACGCGCTGCAGCGTGCCGAATTCCAGTTGTATTACCAGCCCAAGCTGCATGCCTCGACCGCGCGCATTTATGGCATGGAAGCGCTGTTGCGCTGGAATCATCCGGATCTGGGCATCATCGGCCCGTCGCGCTTCATTCCGCTGGCCGAGGAAATGGGCCTGATCCGCGCGATCGGCGAATGGGCGTTGCAGGAAGCCTGCCGGCAAAATGCCGAGTGGCAGCGCGCCGGCTATGCCGGACTGGTGGTCTCGGTCAACGTCTCGAGCAACCAGTTGCAGGACGATATCGTGGCCACCGTATCCGACACGCTGAATCAGACCGGCCTGGCGGCGCGCTGGCTGGAACTGGAACTCACCGAGAGCACGGTGATGCGGGCGCCCGAACAAAGCGTGCTGGTCTTGCATGCGCTGCGCGATATGGGGGTACAGATTGCGATTGACGATTTCGGCACCGGCTATTCGTCGCTCAGTTACCTGAAGCGCTTTCCGATCAATACGCTGAAAATCGATCAGTCCTTCGTGCGCGACATTACCGAAGACCCGAATGATGCCGCGATTACCGACGCCGTGATCGCGCTGGCGCGGGCGCTGAAGATGCGCGTGATCGCGGAAGGCGTGGAAACGGCCGAGCAGTTGCGCTTCTTGCGCGACAATGGCTGCGACTCCTACCAGGGCTTCCTGTTCAGTCGGCCGCTGCCGGCCGCCGAATTCCAGAAGCTGCTGCCGCGGCCGCTGATTCAGCACCGGCCCGGGGCCGGCGGCAGCGGTAGCTGATCTCACGTATAATTTCCTAGCGCCGATTTGATTCAAAAGTCAAACCCAGCTTGCGGGCGCCCGGAGCGGAACGTCTGACCGCTCCTAAATAAATACCGCTAAACGGACGAGTAATCACCCGGCCCGCTTTGGCAGTCCGGGTTTTTTTATTTTCAGGCATCAATCGAAAGTCTGCTCATGAAACGCGACGCTTGCTCCGCTACCGAATTATTGCTGCGCGATCTGCTGTCCAAACGCATCCTGGTACTGGATGGCGCGATGGGCACCATGATCCAGCAATACAAGTTGACGGAAGAAGATTATCGCGGCGGGCCGCAAGGGCGCTTCATCGGTTTTACCGGCGATGGCAGCGGCAAGAGTGGACGCGAATTGTTCGTGCGCGGCAACAACGAGTTGCTCTCCCTGACCCAGCCGCAGATCATCGGCGCAATCCATGAGCGCTACCTGGAGGCTGGCGCCGACCTGATCGAAACCAATACCTTCGGCGCCACCAGCATTGCGCAAGACGATTACCAGATGGCGCATCTGGTGTACGAAATGAACCTGGCGTCGGCCAAACTGGCGCGCGCCGCCTGCGACAAATATTCAACACCCGACAAGCCGCGCTTCGTGGTCGGCGCATTGGGGCCGACGCCGAAAACCGCGTCGATCTCGCCCGATGTGAACGACCCGTCGGTGCGCAATGTCACCTTCATGCAACTGGTGGATGCCTACCTGGAACAGACGCGCGGCCTGGTCGAAGGCGGCGTCGACGTGCTGCTGGTGGAAACCGTGTTCGATACGCTGAACTGCAAGGCGGCGCTGTTTGCGATCGACACCTTCTTCGAGGAATCCGGGAAAAAGCTGCCGATCATGATTTCCGGCACCGTCACCGACGCCTCCGGCCGCATCCTGTCCGGGCAGACGGTGGAAGCGTTCTGGAATTCGGTGCGCCATGCGCGGCCGCTGACGATCGGCCTGAACTGCGCGCTCGGCGCGGCGCTGATGCGGCCCGTACGCGGAAGAATTGTCGAAGATCGCCGACACCTTCGTTTGCATCTATCCCAACGCCGGCCTGCCCAACCCGATGAGCGACACCGGCTTCGACGAGACGCCGGACGTGACTTCGTCGCTGCTGCGGGATTTTGCCGAGAGCGGTTTCGTGAATATTGCCGGCGGCTGCTGCGGCACCACGCCCGAGCATATCGGCGCGATTGCCGAGGCGGTGCGCACCATTGCGCCGCGCGTGGTGCCGGAAATCCCGCGCGCGCTGCGGCTGTCGGGACTGGAGCCGTTTACCATCGACGACAGCTCGCTGTTCGTCAACGTCGGCGAACGCACCAACGTCACCGGCTCGAAAGCGTTCGCGCGCCTGATCCTGAACGAGAAGTACGACGAGGCGCTGGCCGTGGCGCGCCAGCAGGTGGAAAACGGCGCGCAGATGATCGACATCAACATGGATGAAGGCATGCTCGACGCGGTGGCGGCGATGACGCGCTTTCTGAACCTGATCGCCTGCGAACCGGACATTGCGCGGGTGCCGATCATGATCGACTCCAGCAAGTTCGCGGTGCTGCAGGCCGGCTTGCGCTGCATCCAGGGCAAGCCGGTGGTCAATTCGATCTCGATGAAGGAAGGCGAAGCGGAATTCCTGCGCCAGGCGAAGCTGTGCCGCCGCTACGGTGCGGCGGTCATCGTCATGGCCTTTGACGAGCAAGGTCAGGCCGATACCTTCGAACGCAAGACCGAAATCTGCAAGCGTGCCTACGACTTGCTGGTGCAGGAAGCCGATTTCCCGCCGGAAGACATCATCTTCGACCCGAACATCTTCGCGATCGCCACCGGCATCGACGAACACAACAATTACGCAGTCGATTTCATCAACGCCACGCGCTGGATTCGGGAAAACCTGCCGCACGCCAAAGTCTCGGGCGGCGTCTCCAACGTCTCGTTCAGCTTCCGCGGCAACGACCCGGCGCGCGAAGCGATCCAGACCGTGTTCCTGTATCACGCGATCCAGGCCGGGCTGACCATGGGCATCGTCAATGCCGGCATGATGGGCGTCTACAGCGAGCTGGCGCCGGAATTGCGCGAGCGGGTGGAAGACGTGGTGCTGAACCGCCGCCCGGACGCTACCGAACGGCTGGTGGAATTCGCCGGCACCCTGAAAGCTGGCGCCAAGAAGGAAGAGGAAAACCTTGAGTGGCGCACAGACACCGTGCAAAAGCGGCTGGCGCATGCGCTGGTGCACGGCATCACGCAATGGGTGGTGGAAGATACCGAGGAAGCGCGGCTGCAGTTGCAGGCCGCCGGCGGGCGGCCGATCCAGGTGATCGAAGGGCCGCTGATGGATGGCATGAACATCGTCGGCGACCTGTTCGGCCAGGGCAAGATGTTCCTGCCGCAGGTGGTGAAGTCGGCGCGCGTGATGAAGCAGGCGGTGGCGCACCTGATTCCCTTCATCGAGCAGGAAAAATTGCTGAACCAGGAAGCGACCGGCGTCGCCGCCAAGCCGAAGGGCAAGCTGGTCGTCGCCACGGTGAAAGGCGACGTGCACGACATCGGCAAGAACATCGTGGCCGTGGTCCTGCAATGCAATAACTTCGAAGTGGTGAACATGGGCGTGATGGTGCCGTGTTCCGAAATCCTGGCCAAGGCGAAGGAAGAGAATGCCGACATGGTTGGACTGTCGGGACTGATCACGCCGTCGCTGGAAGAAATGGCGCATGTCGCGCGCGAGATGGAGCGCGATCCGTATTTCCGCGAGCGGAAGATCCCGCTTCTGATCGGCGGCGCCACCACCAGCCGCGTGCATACCGCGGTCAAGATCGCGCAAAACTATAGCGGCCCGGTGGTGTATGTGTCCGATGCCTCGCGCTCGGTGTCGGTGGCGCAGTCGCTGTTGACGCCGGAAAGCAGCGAGCAGTACATCGCCGAGGTGGCCGCCGATTACGAGCGGGTGCGCGCCCAGCACGCCAACAAGAAGGCGCTGCCGATGCTGTCGCTGGCCGATGCCCGCAAGAACAAGATGCAGCTCGAATTTACCGGCGAGCACACGCCAGTCAGGCCGAAATTCATTGGCCGCCGCGTGTTCAAGAATATCGATCTGGCGCACATCGCCGAATACATCGACTGGGGCCCGTTCTTCCAGACCTGGGACCTGGCCGGCAAGTTTCCGGCGATCCTGCAAGACCCGGTGGTCGGCGAAACCGCCTCCAAGGTATTCGAGGAAGGCCAGGCCTTGCTGAAGCGGGTGATCGAGGGTCGCTGGCTGACTGCCAACGGCGTCATCATGCTGCTGCCGGCCAACAGCATCAACGACGATGACGTCGAGATTTACACCGACGACACGCGCAGCGAAGTCTTGCTGACTTACTACGGTCTGCGCCAGCAGGGCGTGAAGCCGGTGATCGACGGCGTGGCGCGGCCCAACCAGTGCCTGGCCGATTTCATTGCGCCGAAATTCATCGACGGCAAACCGTCCGGCATCCAGGATTACATCGGCATGTTCGCGGTCACCGCCGGCCTCGGCATCGAGCCGCACGCGCAGCGCTTCCGCGATGCCTTCGACGACTATTCGGCGATCCTGCTCGAATCGCTGGCCGACCGCCTGGCCGAAGCCTGCGCCGAATACATGCACCACCGGGTGCGTACCGACCTGTGGGGCTATGTGCCGGACGAGACGCTTGGACAGCGATCAAATGATCCAGGAAGCGTATCGCGGCATCCGGCCGGCGCCCGGCTATCCAGCCTGCCCCGAACACACGGTGAAAGGCGACATGTTCCGCGTGATGGATTGCGCCGAGATCGGCATGTCGGTCACCGAATCGCTGGCGATGTTCCCCGGCGCCTCGGTCTCCGGCTTCTACTTCAGCCACCCGCAATCCAAGTATTTTGCGGTCGGCAAGATCGGCACGGATCAGGTCGAAGACATGGCGGCGCGGCGCGGCGTGGCGCAGGAAGAGGTGGAGCGCTGGCTGGCGCCGAATTTGTAGGGAGGGCGTCGCTGCTGCGTATGCCAAATCACATACTGGCATAAGCAACACTGTTTATCTGGGATAAATAGGGAGATATTTTCATATACTCCCTATTTTTGTGTCGAGCCTGCTGGGCTGCACCTTCCAGGAATGCATCACTGACTCAATTGGCGTCTGCGTCGAATAGCCCCTTCGATACGCAGCTTGGTTTCTACTTAGAACGACGGGGACAAAAGAGTGTGTCGGGAATTGACGCCGGACTGACGTTCGTTCTAATGGAGCGAAAAGGCGCACCAAACCAGTCGTCAAGCAGCTTCCAAAGTCGCGATTATTCCGAGCTATAAACCGCTGCAATCGGCCGATTCTGTTGAAATAGTCGGCGAGCAACCTGCTGTAACCTCGAATCCTCATTCGATTCTCTGATTCGATGCTTTGCATAAGCACACTAAAGTGGATTCTTAGCGTGCTGATGCGGCCGATCCGGCCAAGCTGAACCCTCCCGAGTAAAGCCGTTTTGCCATGCGCCTTAGATTCTGCGCCGTGGCGGCCAGTAAGAACTCGTCGTGTGCCCCCGATAGCCCTCGTAATCTTAAGCGGTCCAACTTCAGGATGCGCTTGAGATGCGCGAACAGTACCTCCACCTTCTTGCGCTCGACGACGCGATTGCCCATATTCCGGGGTATCCATGATGTGGCGAGCGACGTCGCGTGCATCTTCGTGGATACTGCGCGCAATCTTGCGGTTGGGCGTATTCGGGCAGCATTGCACTTTCAAACTGCACTGCTGGCAATCCCGCTGGCTCGCATGATAGATCATCGTATCCGCTTTGGTAATGTGGGACCGCGGGGTTGTAAACGCTCGCCATTGGCTGCGCAATTCATATCCGCCGGGGCAGCGATATTCGTGAGCCTGCTCGTTCCAGATGAACGCGCTAATAGCAAAGGTGCCGTCCGTGCGCTCGCTCTTATCCCAGACGGGCATATGTGGCTCGATGCCCTTGTGCTTGACCAGCCATCCCAGCATGGAGGCTGTGCCGTACGCGGTATCGCCAATCAGGCGGCGCGGCTTAAGATGGTGGCGCTGCTCGACGCGGTCAATCATGGCCCGTGTGGCCTGCGACTCGGCCGCGTGATTGGACGGCGATGGTTCGACATCGACAATAATGCCGGCCTGCACGTCAATCAGGTAGTTGGTGGAGTAAGCAAAGAATGCCGGTCCGGAAGCGGCCGACCACGAGGCCGCAGGATCGGTCAGGGAGACGTACTTGGGTGGATCGGCCGGATTGGCCGCATCCAGCGCGGCCAGGTATTCCCTTACCGGACGAGCTGCCTGGCTCGGATCGCCCCACGCAATGTGCTGCGTGCCGGGCACCGCACGCTGACGTTGTGCATCAGCCCTGACAATGCTCGCATCCGTTGCAAAGCCTTCTCCGCCAACCAGGCCTTCGACCATACACCGGCGCAGCACCGATTCAAATAACTCTCGAAATGCATCACTCTCACGGAAGCGGCCATGGCGGTTCTTGGAGAAGGTGGAGTGATCCGGAACGCGGTCATGAATGCCGAGGTGGCAGAACCAGCGATACGCTAGGTTCAAGTGGATTTCTTCGCATAGCCGTCGTTCGGAACGGATGCCGTAGCAATACCCGACGATGAGCATGCGGATGATCAGTTCCGGATCAATGGAAGGGCGACCAATGTGGCTGTAAAAGCCTTTGAGGTGCGCACGGAAATCCGTCAAATCAAGATAACGGTCCACCGCCCTGAGAAGATGGTCTTGTGGGACGAATTCTTCCAGATTGATCAGCTCAGTGCGTTCCCGTGGAACACGTTGCCGCCCCATCATGATGACCTCCGCCGGATCATGCCATCCCGTCACGTTATGACAGTGCGAACGAAGGTCAATGGGACTTTTTCAACAGAATCGGCCAATTGCAGACTGTCACCAGTGTCTGCTTTCGACGCGCCTCGCCAAGACAGTGCGCGGCCAAGCATTACCTTCAACGCGGCGCTGGAGGCGGCTTCCGCCTCCAGCCTTGAAGCAAGCGGGCTCCGGTGGCGAAAGCGCGGCAAACCTCGGCAGCGATCACGCCGGTGACGGCAAGCATCGCCGCTGTATGGACACCCACGACCGCCAGCGCCAGCGCCAGCGAACCGGATGCGGTGATTTCGCGTGCCGGCGCGCCTCCCATGCACAGCGGGATGAGCGCCGGCACCAGCATCAATCCGGCGCCGTGCGCGGTGGACATCATGAACGACCAGAGCGCCAGCCCGGCATGGCCTGCCGGCGTCCGGGCCAGCTTCGCCTTGCGGCCAGACAGGTGAACCACTGCGACGACGACTAGCAGCGCACCCGCCAGGACTTGCAACACGACGCGACCCGTAGCCAGGCCGAGAGCCACCGCGGCGGCCACGAGCACGACCGATGCGGCGTGCCCGGCCGCAATCGGCACCAAAGCTCGCAGCGCCTGCGCCCGATCGCGCGACCGCACGCCGCAGGCGGCGGCAAACATCCAGCCGGTGGCAGGGTTCAGGCCGTGAAGGGCGCCGACTCCTGCCACCGCCAGCCACGGCCAAAGGCTCGCCATGATGTGCTCACGCGCTCAGGCGGTTCGGGCTTCAGGAGTGCGAATGTTGTGGATGGCAGCATGAGTCGCTCGTCGGTGCCGGCTCGTAGCGGCTTGCCGGCTCATAGCGGTCATGATGACGCACCCACTCCATTTTGTAAAAGACGTCGCGCTCGTCGCGACCCTTGGGCGTGAGGTCCATCAGCTTGTACGCACCCATCATGACTTCCACGCCGCGACCGTAGGTCGAGTAAGTGTGGAAGACTTCGCCCGCATCGTCCTTGTAGAACACACTGATGCCAGGCGCCTCCTCAGCCGGGAAGGACTGCATGACATAGTTGTAACAGACCTCGCCCTTGGCTTGCTCTGCCGGCCTGAAGCTGACGCCAAAGTCGTTGTTGAAATCGCTGCCATGCGAGGAAACCCACCTGAACTGCCAGACCATGCGCCGTCGGAAGCGCTCGATGTCGGCCAGCGGTGCGCGCGAAATAGCGACCAGCGCGATGTCGCGATGCTGCAGATGCAGGTTCATGCCGTCGGTGTGGTCTGCCATGAAAGAGCAGCTCGGGCAACCTTGCTCCCACCCCGGTCCAAACATGAAGTGCTGCACCAGCAGTTGGCGGCGGCCGCCGAATAGGTCGGAGAGCGTACGCCGGCCCTCGGGTACATCGAAGACGTAATTCTTCTCGATGCGCTCCCACGGCAGCGCGCGGCGCTCGCGGGCGATCTGGTCGCTCAGTCGCGTCAGTTCCTTTTCGCGCGCCAGCAGCGCCTTACGCTGGCTCACCCATTGGTCATGGGAGACGACGGAATGGTTCACGGTATGTTTTTCAGCAATGGCGGTGTTCATGATGTGCTCCTTGGCTCAAAGAGCCGTTCGAGGTTGTTCAATGCGGTGCCTGAGCCGTTGCGATCATGACTTGGCGTCTTTCGGACGTCGCACGGCGCGGACTTTTCCGCCCGCTCCGCCGCCGCAGTAAAAGAGCTCTGCTCCGTCGGATTCGAGCCCGCTGACCATGGTGCCGCGCGGTATTTCCAGCCGTTCAAGCACGGCGCCACTCTCCGGGTCAATCCGGCGGATATCGCTCTCCTCCCGTTCCCATGTCCCGTGCCACAGTTCGCCGTCGACCCAGGTCACGCCGGTGACGAAACGGTTGGACTCGATGCTGCGGATGATGGCGCCGGTCGCGGGATCGATTTGGTGGATTTTGCGATCGCGGTACTGGCCCACCCACAGGCTACCCTCGGCCCAGGCGAGCCCCGAGTCGTACCCGTGGCCGGGCGCCGGGATCGATGCCACCACGTTGCCGTTGGCAGGATCGATCTTGTCGATGCGCTCCTCGGCGATTTGATAGAGATAAGTGCCGTCGAAGGCGGTGCCGGCGTCGCAGGCGCGGTCGAGGGTACGCGTGGGTTCGCCGCTCTCGGGATCGAAGGCGATCAGCCTGGCTCCAGTGGCGGCCCAGACCCGCTGGCCATCGTGGGTTACGCCGTGCACGCGATCGGCATCGGCGAAGGGGCCATACTCGCGCACGACCTCGGCCGCGCGTGCCGTTACCCGGGGTCTATCTTTGCTGGTCTTGGTAGTATTGCGGATCATCACTAGCTCCTTGTGGCGCCTCGGATTGGCGTCGCGAGACAACTTTATTCCATCGGCAGCGTAGCGGGGAGTAACAAGATTGTCGTGAATCCTGCCAGCGGCGGCGACAGCCAGCGACGCGTCCGCGCCTGCCCGATCGAGCGCACCCGTCCAGCCGCCTCCAGCTCGGCGAGCGCGCGCTGGACGGTGCGCTGACTTGCTCCCAAGGCGAGCGCCAGGGCGGAGGTCGACCAGGCTGCGCCGTCGGAGAGGAGTGCCACCAGCGATGCCTGATCACCGTCGATGGGCGGCGCCAGTACGACAACGGTGCGATCGCCGAGCAGCTTGAGAACGAAGCCTCGTGCGGTGGCCTCGATGTGCGCGAATGCCGAGACGAGCGCACGCAGACGGCTAATCTCGACGCGCAGGCGCGCCCGATGCGACTCGTTTGGACGGTGGGTACGGAACGTGCCCGCAATCAAAGCGTCCCGACCAACATCGCCAGGCCACGCCTCGGCGAGCACGCGCGCCAACGCGAACAGCACCGGCCGGCGCGCCAGCGGCCGCCACGCTGCGCCGGCACCCAGCCCGCGGCGGCAAGCGTCGACCACCAGCGCGTCGGATGCCAGGAGCGTCGCGACCTCGTCAAGGCGCAACGCCTGCTCGCCGCCGGCGACGAGGCGCCTAGCGGCGGGACGATCGAGCGCGGCTCTCGCCTCAGCCACCTCGGCCAGGAGCGCCGGCACGCGCGCGCGCTCGGCCGCTTCGTGCGCACGGGCGAGCGCCGCCCGCGCCGGGCCGATGCGCAGCGAACGCAGCGTCAGCTCCGCCGCAGCCAGCTCGGCTACCGCTGCCAGCGATGGGGACAGACCGCGCACATCGAGTCGCGCCAGTGTCGCCTCGGCTTCGCCGAGGCGACCAAGCAACAAAAGCCTGCGCGTCGCGATGAGCCGCGCCTGCAGCGCGTTGGCGTGATCGGCATGCGCTTCGAGCGTAGCCAGGGCCGCCGCGAGCACGCGCGGTGAGCTGCCGAGATCGCGCATGGCCAGCGCCACCTCGGCCTCGGCGACGACGCAGCGAGCGCGCGCCAGCTCCTCGTGGGCGCCAAAGCCACGGGCGGCGCGCCGAAGGAGTTCACGGGCGCGCGCGTGCTCGCCAAGCTGAGCCATGGCGATGCCGCGCAAGGCCAGCGCCGGCGGGTCGTCGCGCAGGGCGACGCGCTTGAGGGCGCCGAGCGCGTCGCCTGCTGCGAGGGCACGTGCGGAAGCGGTGATCAGGGAATCCATGGCGGCAGAATACACCGCCAGGCTGTTGTTGCGCCGCGCTTGCGAGACTCCGGGATGCCGGCAAATACGCCCAGCGATCGGATCGGCGTGAGAGATGCATCCCCGGTTCCGGCTGCGACCGGGACATTGAGCGTCTGCTTTTGGCGGCCGAATCCGAGGCGCTTGATGGGGGCTTTGGGTCGAGCTCGGTCTTTCGTAAATGTCGTATTTTGGCCATATTCGATTTCTCGCCAAATTATTTAACCCGTGGCGCCAGCGCCTTCCGAACAGCCAATAGCACCGACAGCAATGCAACGACCGGCATCACCCAGGCATCTTGAGATCCCATCGTCCAAAGGGTAGCGCCGCTGATCAGACACCAAACGATCGGAATGATCATCAGCAGCCACTGGGACCGGCGCCCCGCGACCAGCAAGATGCCGAGCGTGGCGACTGCGGTCGGGTCCGGCACCATGCCGAAGAGTTCTACCTGCAGCCACGGCCGTCCCAGCATGGGGCCGATCAGGGGCTGAACGATCAGCGCGAAGAGGAATAGGCCGATGCCGATGACAGCGATCGGGCTGCGCGCCGGCATCTCTGCCGGTTCGGCATGCACGATCCCGGCCCAGAGCAGGAGCAGCGCCTCGATCGCAAAGCCTATCGCGAAATAGTGCGCGGCCCAATTGATAGTGGCATAGCGCTCGACATGATATGCCCACGCGACCCAGAGCCAACAAGCGGTGAGGATCGCCGCCACGATCTTTCCGCGCCAGGGCGCGTTACTGAACAGGCACGCCAGGATGACGATGCCGAACGCGAGCGCAACAAGTTGGGCCGGCCAGATGTCGCGGTTGTACAGTTCGAACAAGCGATAGTAGGTCCGCGCTGAAAACAGCAGGAAATCCGACAGCGTGTAAGTCCACCACTCGGACATCAGAGCCGCTCGACGTGGGCAATCATGCGCCGGCGCATCGCTTCGTCCGGCAGGCGGCCGAGCGCAGCGCCCATGTTCTCGCGCACGTGGGCGACGCTGGAGGTCGCCGGAATGGCGCAGGTCATGGCCGGATGCGAGACGATGAACTTGAGCAGGAATTGCGCCCAGGTGGCGCAATCGATTTCTGCCGCCCACGTTGGCAGCGGATGGCGCGCCACGGTCTGAATCAGTTCGCCCCGGCGCAACGGCCGGTTGGCGATGACCGCGATGCCGCGCTCGCGCGCCAGCGGCAGGATGCGGGCTTCGACTTCACGGTCGAGGATGTTGTAGGTGATCTGCACGAAGTCGAGCGGCTGGCTGCGCATGATCCGCTCGACTTCGTCGTGGCGGCGGCCTTCCGAGGTGGTGATGCCGACATAGCGTAACCGGCCGGCGGCCTTCATCGCGAACAGGGTGGGCAGATGCTCTTCCCAGGACAGCAGGTTGTGGACTTGCAGCAGGTCGAAGCGCGGAATGCCCCAGTACTGGCGCGAGGTTTCGATCTGGCCCGGGCCGCGCGCACCCGAAGATATCCAGACCTTGTCGGCCGCGAAGACTTGCCGCGGCATGCCAAGCTTCTTTAGGCCGGCGCCGATGACCGGCTGCGACGAGCCGTACATGGGCGAAGAGTCGATCATGCGGCCTTGCATATCGAAGAAAGCGCGCATGACTTCGGCGCAGGTGTCGCGCGCTACGGGGTCGTTGCCGACATTGAAGGTGATCCAGCTGCCCAAGCCGATGACGGGCAGGGCTTCGCCGCTGGAGGGAATAGGGCGGGTCAGGACACGCGGCGGCGCCGCTTCGACCGGGGAGCGCAACATGAAGCCGGCTCCCAGCGCTGCGGCGGACAGGAGCAGCTGGCGGCGGCTCAGACGAGGGGCTTGGGGCATGGTAAACACTCCCGCTGCATTCGGCAGGCACGAGGCATCGTGCGCCACCCATTTTAGCGGCATTGTGGATGTTGCCGCTCAAGCCAACGCTAGCGTCCGGGGGACGTTCCCACATCTGGCGTATAGTCCGTCTGCCGTCCCGCGCGGGTACGGGTCGGCGATCCGGTGACCGCCACGCCACGATAAGCTGAATGTCCATCTGCCAAGGAAGCGAGAGTACATGCCATCGATAGCCGAGACGCCAAACCCACCTTACTACGCCGTCATATTTACTTCCGTCCGTACCGAAGGAGATGACGGTTACGACGCAATGGCGCAGAAAATGCTCGATCTCGCTTCGCAGCAGCCGGGGTTTCTCGGGATTGAATCCGCGCGCAATGAAACAGGCGTCACCGTTTCGTACTGGGCCGATCTGGCGTCCATAAAAGCCTGGAAAGAAAACGTCGAGCACCGGGAAGCGCAGGCACTCGGGCGCGGGAAATGGTATTCCGCTTTCAAGACCCGCATCTGCAAAGTGGAGAGGGATTATGGGCTGTAACGCGGCGCCGAATGCCACTGCTCGGTGCGCGCCCGGTTTGAACTTTCAGTAAATTCGGAGGAATAGTGCAAAGCATTTCATGGGACGACTTCACCAAGGTCGAGTTGCGCGTCGGCCGTGTCGTCAGCGCAGCGGTATTTCCGGAGGCGCGCAAGCCCGCCTATGTGCTGCAGGTGGATTTTGGTCCGGAAATCGGGCTCAGGAAGTCCAGCGCGCAGATCACTCATCTGTACACGCCGGAGGAGCTGGTCGGCAAGCAGGTGGTGGCGGTCGTCAACTTCCCCAAGAAACAGATCGGCCCCTTGATGTCCGAATGCCTGGTCACCGGCTTCCACAATGAAAATGGCGAGGTGGCCTTGTGCGTCCCGGACAAGCGGGTGCCACTCGGGACCAAGTTGCTGTAGCGGAGGATCAACGATGTCAGCGCCCGCCCTTCAACAATACCTTCACGAGCACATCCCGCTCTCGAAAGCCATGCAGGTTTCGGTGGTGTCGGTGGCACCGGAATCGGTGGTCTTGCGGGCGCCGCTCGGGCCCAACATCAACCATCGTGAGACGGTCTTCGGAGGCAGCGCGTCGGCGGTCGCGATACTCGCCGCCTGGTCGCTGCTCCATACTCGTTTGCGCGCGGCCGGCATCGACTGTCGCCTCGTCATCCAGCGCAACACGATGGACTATGGATTGCCGATCGTCGGCGAGTTCATGGCCAGCTCTTCGCTCCAGCATCCCGAGGATTGGCCGCTGTTTCTGCGCATGCTGACACGCAAGGGCAAGGCGAGAGTGGCCGTCGTGTCCGTGCTCGAGTATGCGGGCCAGGATGTCGGCCGTTTCACGGGCGAGTTCGTGGCGCTGGGTGGCGCTGCCTGAGCCTGGCACCGGGGTCTGCCTTGCGGCGAGCTGATGAATGGCCCGCCCGGCTTCGACGGCACTGGATTTCCGATGGCCGATCGCAAGGGCGTCGCGTTCTTCCGCAAACAGCCGTTACCCTAGGCGTCGGCAGCATGGGCTCTCGCGCCTCGCGGGGAAATCAATAGCGATAGCGGCCGCTGACGACCACCGCCGGCGGCGCGTAGTAGGGTTGCGCCGGTACGTAATAGGTCGGCTGCACCGGAGCAGGGTAGTAGACCTGCGGTGCTGGCTGATAGACCGGCTGCGGCGGGTAGTAGGGCTGCGGCGGCGCCGCATAGACGGGCTGCGAGTTGGCGATCAGCGAGCCGACGACCACCGCGCCTAGGATGCCGGCCGCGATGGCAGCGCCGTTGCCGCCGCCACCGTGGCGATGGCCGCGGCCACCGGCCAGGGCCGAGCTCGATACCGAGGCGGCGAGGACGCCGACGATAAGCAGGGAAGCAACAGTTTTTGTGCGAGTCATGATTGGCTCCAATCGAAATGGAAAGCGCTGGTTTTGCGCCACGCTTCGACTATAGGTTGTTCGCCATGTTTCCGCCTCGAATGAATTGATTTGTTACATGCGTTACGAATTCCGGCGTCCGTAAGAGAGAGGCGCTCCGCGCAACCGTCTGGTGGCCGACCGCTCCTGTTTGCGCACCTACCATCGGCCGCATGCTTGCGGCTATGCCGCCGCGTTTGGCAGGCACAGGCTCTTTCGCTCGTAGGCTATGATGCTTGTTGCGAATGCAAGGTTCGGCTCGGCTGGGCGGTTTGGACGATAGCGACCGGCAGTTCCGCAGGAGTCGCGCCTCGCCGCGCGAGTGACAATAATTCAGGGGATCGGATATGTCTAAACTGCGCTTCAAAATCATGATGTCGCTGGACGGCTTTGTGGCCGGCCCCAGCCAAAGCGTCGAGAACCCGCTCGGCATCGGCGGCACCCGTCTGGCCGAGTGGGCCTTTCAGCTGGCCGCGTTTCGAAAGCGGCTCGGTATGGAGGGCGGCGAAGTCAACGACAGCACGCAGGTGATCGAGGAATCCTGGACCAATATCGGCGCCACGGTGATGGGGCGCAACATGTTTGGCGGCCACCCCGGCCCGTGGCATGCCGACAATCCGTGGACTGGCTGGTGGGGCGCGAATCCGCCGTTCCATCACCCGGTGTTCGTGCTCACGCATCACGCGCGCGAGCCGCTGGTGCTGGAAGGCGGCACGACCTTCACCTTCGTCACCGAAGGCATCGCCAAGGCGCTGGAACTGGCGCGCCGCGCTGCCGGCGGCAAGGATGTTTCTTTGGCTGGCGGCGCCAAGGCCGCGCAGCAGTACTTGGTCGCCGGCCTGGTGGACGAGATGGAGATCAATCTGGTGCCGACGCTGCTCGGTAGCGGCGAGCGGCTGTTCGATGGCGTCGGCGACAACCTGCATGGCCTGGAACTGGTGCGGACGGTCGCCACGCCAATGGTCACGCATCTGAAGTTTGCAAAACGCCAGTAGCGCAGCCGAGGCTGCTCGGGCTTGCGCGAGAGCGCTTGGGGTGCCAAGCCGCGAGGCCAACGGTATTTCCGTAGAATTTCATCTGGCCGCCGTCAAGGAAAAGACGGCTTGCCGCGCCGCGCTGCTGGCATGCACGCGCATCACCCCTCCCTTAAAGGATTCATAGTGACCGATCTTTCTGCTTTCCCCATCACCCGTAAATGGCCCGCGCGCCATCCCGAGCGCATCCAGCTGTATTCGCTACCGACCCCGAATGGCGTCAAGGCTTCCATCATGCTGGAGGAAATCGGGCTGCCGTACGAGCCGCATCTGGTCAGTTTCGATACCCGGGACCAGGTGACGCCGGAATTCCTGTCGCTCAATCCGAACAACAAGATCCCTGCCATCCTCGATCCCAACGGCCCGGGCGGACAGCCGCTGGCGCTGTTCGAATCCGGTGCGATCCTGATCTACCTGGCCGAGAAGAGCGGGCAGCTGTTGCCGGCCGACGCCGCCAGCCGCTATCAGACGATCCAGTGGCTGATGTTCCAGATGGGCGGCATCGGGCCGATGTTCGGGCAGGTCGGGTTTTTCCACAAGTTCGCCGGCCGGGAATACGAAGACAAGCGCCCGCGTGACCGCTACGTTGATGAGTCCAGGCGCCTGCTCGGCGTGCTGAATCAGCGCCTGGCCGGCCACGACTGGATCATGGGCGACGACTATACGATCGCCGATATCGCCACCTTCCCCTGGGTGCGCAACCTGATCGGATTCTACGAAGCGGGCGAGTTGGTGGGCATCGCGGATTTCCCGCATGTAACGCGGGCGCTCGAACGCTTCGTGGCGCGCCCTGCAGTCGCCAGAGGGCTGACGATTCCTGCGCGGGCATGAGCCGGCATTGGGGCGCTGGCGTGATGTCCGGCCGGCGCCTCAGCGCGCACCACACCGGCCGCTAGATTCTCCTCAAAGAACCTGCTGATTAAGGAGTATGCGTTATTTTCCGTTTATTTGTATCCGGAAAATGGCATTGATGTCGGGAGTATGCTGGGTCCGGCGGCGCTTGCCTACAGCGCCAACGGCACGCCGTCGACGAATACCTTCAGTTCCCCGGCGCCGAAGCGGGTCCAGGTTTCATTCGCGGTCAGTGGTTCGGTGACGATGATCGCCACGCGGTCGTTGGGCGTCGTCACTTGCGAGAAATCGACGCTCAAGTCTTCGTCGGCCAGTTGTGCCTTCGCAAATGGATACTGGCGCACGATGTAGTACAGGTCGGTCGAGCAGTGCGCGAACAGGGCCGAGCCGTCCGATAGCATGAGGTTAAAGGTGCCGTGGGCCGCGATGACGGTGCACAGTTCGCGCAGTGCCGCCGTCAGCGCCTCGTGCACCGGCGCGGCGTCGCCGAAACGGCGCCGCAATTCCTGCAGCAGATAGCAGAATGCCTGCTCGCTGTCGGTATTGCCCACCGGGCGGTACGGCCCGTCCAGCAGCGGCGCGAAATCCTTCAAGTCGCCGTTGTGTGCAAACACCCAGTAATGGCCCCATAGTTCACGCACGAACGGGTGGCAATTTTCCAGCGCGACGCGGCCCTGGGTTGCCTTGCGAATATGCGCGATGACGTTTTTCGACTTGATCGGCGAGCGTTTGATCAACTCCGCCACCGGCGACGCCAGTGCCGACTGGTAATCCACGAAATGACGCACACCGGCGCCTTCGAAAAAAGCGATGCCCCAGCCGTCGTTATGGCGGCCGACATCGCTGCGCGTGGCAAAGCCGGTAAAGCTGAACACGATGTCGGTGGGAACATTGCAGTTCATTCCGAGAAGCTGGCACATGGCTTTGAAAGGGGAAGATTGGGTAGGGTAGAGACCAAGAGCAATACTACGTCATAAAAGTTGATTTCGGCGCAGCCGTTCGCCTCCAAAGGCCGGCGTTGCATGGCGATGCGCCGACGCCAACTGCGAGTACGATGAAGTTTTTCTACCGACGACATGGACGCTGGAACCGGTTCGGCGGCCAAGTCGACCCACACCATGACCTCACTTACTTCAAGCCGCATGCCGGCGGTTTTTCTGGGCCACGGCAGTCCGATGAATGCACTGGAGGAGAACGCGTATACCGAGGTCTGGCGCCGGCTCGGCGCCAGTTTGCCGCGTCCCTCCGCGATCCTGGCGATTTCCGCGCACTGGACCACGCGCGGCACCAGTGTCACCGCGATGGCGGCGCCCACCACCATCCACGATTTCGGCGGTTTTCCGCAGGCTCTGTTCGACGTGCGCTACCCGGCGCCGGGCGATCCGGCGCTGGCAACGCGGGTCGGCCAGTTGCTGGCGCCGCTGGCGGTACGGCCCGATCACGAGTGGGGCCTGGATCACGGGACCTGGTCGGTGCTGCTCAAGGTGTATCCGCAAGCCGATGTGCCGGTGGTGCAACTGAGCCTGGATGTGACGCAGCCAGCCGCCTATCACTACGAACTGGGTGCCCGCCTGGCACCGTTGCGCGACGAGGGCGTGCTGCTGCTGGCCACCGGCAACGTGGTGCACAACCTGCGGTTGATGAGCCGCAGTGGCGCAGTGCCAGACTGGGCGCAGGAATTCAACCAGCGGGTACGTGCCGCCATGCTGGGTGACGATCCACACCAACTGGTGAATTACACCGAGTGGGGACGAGCGGCGCAACTGGCGGTGCCGAGCGTCGAACATTTCTTGCCGCTGCTATACGTGCTGGGCTGCCGCCAAGCAGACGAGTCGGTGGCGATCATCGCCGACGGCATCGAGGCCGGCACCCTCAGCATGCTCAGTGCAGCGGTGGGGCAGGTCACTGTACTGACAGCACCGGCCTGAGCAAGCGCCGGCTCCGCCTGGCGATGAAATTTTCCCGATGGAATTTCAATGCGGTCTAAGTTGGTGCTCTCTCGTGGCCGCCTCTGCATGCCTTGGTTGCTGCGCCGTACCACCGCAACTGCCCGGCGCAACTCGCGCCGGCCGCACGTGCCGAATTCGGCAAAGATCGGTCGAGTGCCGCAGGAACTCCGGCAACGTCGATTCACCTAAGTTATTAATGGAGGTGCTGGGGATGCACTGTTGCAGGTGGCCCAAGGCAATCTTCGCTTCCATTCAGGTACAAAAACCGCGCTCGAATTGCTGGACTGCAGAGTGCTTGTTCAATCTTGATTTGTTTGGAGGCTTCTGATGGAACATACATTGGTAGCGGTGTTCGACAAGGAAAGCGAGGCGCAAGACGCGCTCAACGATCTCGTCGCCGAGGGGTTTTCTCACAGCGACATGTATATCAATGCCGCACAACAAGGCAGCATGGGGCAAACCTCATCCGCCGGCACCACCGGCACTGCCGTGGGGCAGGAGTCGATCGGCGAAAGGATCGCGTCGTTTTTCAGTGAATTGTTCGGCGGCGAGCACACTGCACGTGCGGATACGTATTCGCAAGCAATCGAGCGCGGCGGTTACGTGCTGACTCTGACGGCCAGAGACGATGAGCAGGTGGAGCGCGCGACCGAGATACTGAATCGCCATAATGCGGTCGACATGGAAGAGCGTGAAGCGCAATGGCAAAGTAGCGATCAGACGTCCGCAGCGGGACTTGCGCCCGGTGCCGCCGCCCCGGCAGCCAGCACGCAAACGGCTGCACTTGAGACTGGCACCGTGCCTGGAGCGGGGGTGAAACAGACTGACACAGGGGCTCGGCCCCAGCGCGAATCCGAAGCCATTCCGGTGGTGGAAGAGGAGCTGCAAGTCGGCAAGCGCATGGTCCAGCGTGGCGGTGTGCGGGTCGTGCCGCGTGTCACCGAAAAGCCGGTGCAAGAAACGGTGCAGCTGCATGACGAGCGGGTGACCGTCGAGCGCCGTCCGGTGGATCAGCCGGCCAGCGCTGCCGACACGGAAGGCTGGAAGGACCGTACGGTGGAAGTGCGGGAAATGATCGAAGAACCGGTCGTGGGCAAGACCGCGCGCGTAGTGGAAGAGGTGGTGGTCGGCAAGGAATCGCGCGACCGCACCGCAACCATCCAGGATACGGTGCGCCGCACCGATGTCGAAGTCGAGCAATTGGGTGCGCAGACCGCGCATAGCGCCACCAGTGGCACGGCGACCGACGATACCGAGTTCCGCAACCATTGGCAGAGCTCATATGCGCAGGCAGGCGGCAGGTATGAGGATTATGCGCCGGCCTATCAATACGGCAGCACGCTGGGTACAGACCAACGCTATCGCGGCCAGCAGTGGGAAGCGATCGAGCCGCAAGTGCGGGCCGACTGGGAATCGACGCATGCCGGCAATCCGTGGGAAAAAATGAGTGACGCGATCCGCACTGGCTGGGAAAAAGTGACCAGATAGGCCAGCGGCCGCGGTCTTTCGCCGATCGGCCGGGGCCGCGGCCACATGCGCTGCTTATGGTAGGCGGCTGGTTGAATTCGAGATGCTGAAATCGCGACTGAATGCCGACGGTACGGTCGAGCTTTCGATGGACGCCGAATCGGTGTCGTTGACGGCACGCGAAATGGATGAGCAGATTGAGCGCCTGGCGCGGGTCCGCTCGCAGATGAGCGAGCCGGTGCCGGATGAGCCACCGCTGGTTGAAAGCGTGGTGTTCAATCCGGTTTATGTCATTCGGATGGATCACATGACCAAAGCCTGCCTGCTGCGGTTGCGGCATGGCGGCTTCGGCTGGCTCAATTTCGAGTTGCCGCCGCAGGAAGCGCTCAACATGAAACGGACCTGGAGCGAGATCGTCTACAAGCTGGCGCTGGAGACACCCTCCACCGCCTATGATGGCCCGGAGCGGCGCAGCACCAAACCACATTGATGATGTTGCGCTCGCCTGGCGCAAACCTCTGGCCATACTGCCCCGTCACTCCTTGAATGGAGGACGTCGATGACAACACTGGCGGTCATCGCCGCATCATTTCAGGCGGCTGGAAATCGCGGCGGCGGACAGAAAAACAGCCGCTGGCGCGGCTGTCGAAGGTGGGCAGATGGCGCTCTAGTGGTGCCGGTATTGCGTCAGCCCGGCACCGTTAAAGCGAAGACTGGCCCGTTTAGCGTACTTCTCATGCCGATGGCCTCAGTGCAAAGTCACCGACTGGCTCATCAAGGCGTCGTATTGACCGAGGAAAGTATCGATTTCCTCGACGCCAGGTGCGCTGGCAATCAATTCCTCGACCCCCGCACGGAACGCCTGCGCCAAGTCGCCGCCGATGAAAATTTCCCGCCGGGACGGTTTGTCAACGATTTCAAAACCGCCGAAACGCAGCGCTTCCCGTTCGCTATCGCTGCCAAATTCGACGACGCTGTATTGTTCGCTGTTGTAGATCAGGTTCATGTGCGCTCCTTGAATTGCGGAATGACATATCGCATTCGCCTTGTGATCAAGATGGCGTCCGAGTCGGTATTTTCAAGCCCTTGCACCCGGTCTGTATATGGCAGAACACCAAGGCGCGTCCATGCCAAAGAGTTGCTAAAAATTAGAGTCGAGTCGCAGCTCAGGGTTCAACTGCAGCAAGTCGCAGTACGGCGGCTGGCACAGGAAATCACGGATCTGCGGCAGATGTTGGGTGTCGGCCAAACCGATATACAACTGCGCCGGCGCTCGGCGCAGGATGCGGTTCAAGGTCACCCGCAAGGTCAGGTTGCCAACGCAGCAGGGACAACCGGCCGCGATGCGGATGATGTGCAGATGCGGGCTGGCGACCAGTGCCGGCTCGCCGCGGCCATCGGCCAGGCCTTCCAGCAGCGCCACCACCGGTCGCTCAGGGATGCCGGCGTACGCCGCCTGGATGGCCGTCGCAATGGCTTGTTCGCGCGCCGCCGCCTGGCCGCCGCACACCAGTGTGACCGGAGTCATCCGCCTTTCTTGGCAAGCTTGCCCGGTTCGACACCAAGCTGCTTCAGCTTGCGGTACAGGTGGGTGCGTTCCAGTCCGGTTTTTTCGGCGACGCGGGTCATGCTGCCGTTTTCACGCCCCAGGTGATGTTCGAAATAGGCGCGCTCGAAGTTGTCGCGTGCTTCGCGCAAGGGCAGCTCGAACGAGGCGGAGAGCCGGTGATCGACTGCTGCCAGCGTGTTCTCGGCAAGGCGCGCCACGAATGGCGTCACCGCGGCGGTCGCGACGGTGACGCTGGCGGCGGACGCCAACGGCGGCATGCGTACCGGGTGCGCCGGCGCCGGCTCGTGGTTATATGCCAGGCCGTGCTGTACCGCCTTCAACAATTTTTGCAGTGCGATCGGTTTTTCGAGGAAATTGAGCGCGCCGATACGGGTTGCCTCGACCGCGGTGTCGATGGTGGCATGCCCCGACATCATGATCACCGGCATCGTCAGCAGGCCGTCATGCTGCCATTCCTTTAACAGCGTGACGCCGTCGGTGTCCGGCATCCAGATGTCCAGCAGCACCAGGTCCGGCGCCCCGGCGTGGCGGGCGGCACGCGCCTGTTGCGCATTTTCCGCGGTTGCCACCACATGCCCTTCGTCGCCCAGGATTTCCGAGAGCAATTCGCGGATGCCCATTTCATCATCGACTACCAGGATATTTGCCATGCATGTACCTTCCTAATTTCCATTCAGCCCTTTTCAAACTTGGGGGCGTCATTGTCGATCGCCATGTAATTAATGCGAATTTGACAATTCGTCAAGCGACTAACTTTAACAGCAAAATCGCCACTTTTGCCCCTTTGCCGTCTGCGCGGTTGCGGATGTCGATGCGGCCGCCGTGTTCTTCGATGATTTTTTTCACCATCGCCAAGCCAAGGCCGGTGCCGCGCGGTTTGGAGGTGACGTAGGGTTCGAACGCGCGCGCCAGGATTTTGGGTGCGAAGCCGGCACCATTATCGGCAATCGACAGGCGTACCGCACTATGGGCGGCGCCATCGGCGCCCTGGTAGCGCACTTCCTCGGTGATCACGTCAATCTGCGCCGCTGCTGGCGTTGCGCCATCCTGTTCGTGCACCGCGTCCTGGGCATTCTGCAACAGATTATGGACCACTTGCCGCAACTGGGTCGCATCGCCCATGATCTTGGGCAAATCCGGCGCCAGTTGCAGCCGGATCGTACCGCGTTCGATATCGTCCAGATACAGGTTCAGGATTTCGCTGATCAGTGCATTCAGGTCCAGTCCGGTCGGCATGGCCGGCGGGGTTCGCGCATAGTCGCGGAAATCGTCCACCATGCGCTGCATCGCCGCCACCTGGCTGACGATGGTGGCAGTGCCCTTGTTCAGCAGGGCGGCGGCGGTGGCGTCCAGCTTGCCTTCCAGCTTCATCTGCAGCCGTTCGGCGGAGAGCTGGATCGGCGTCAACGGATTCTTGATTTCATGCGCCAGGCGCCGCGCCACCTCGCCCCAGGCGACCGAGCGCTGAGCCGAGATGACGTCGGAAATATCGTCGAACACCACCAGATAGCCCAGCCCATGTTCCACCGGTAGCCGAGTGCCGCGTGCCAGCAGCGCGATGCCGTCGCCTCTCGCCGATCGCCACGGGCAATTTCGATCTGTTTTTGCCAGTGCAGCTGGCCGGCGCCGCTGCTGGCCGCGGCCGACTGCGCGCTCTGCTCGGAAAAGGCGCTGGTGACCACTTCGGAAAATCCGTGCAGGCCGCCGATTGCCGCCAGTGGCTGGCCGATATGACTGGCCACGTCTTGTTGCAGGATGCGCTCGACCGACTGATTGGAAGTCACCAGCCGGAATTCGCCGTCCAGCACCATGACGCCGGCCGACATGTTGGCCAGCACCGATTCCAGATAGGCTTTGGCGTTTTCCAGCGCCAGCCGGTTTTTTTCGACTGCGGCGCGAGCCTCGGCCAGCTGACGCGTCATGGTGTTGAACGATTGCGTCAGCGTGCCGAGCTCATCGTTGCTGCTGCTGATCGGGCGCGGCGACAGGTCGCCTTCGGCCACGGCCTTGGTGCCTTCCGCCAGCAGCAGCAGCGGCTTGGCGAGGCCGCTGGCAATCAGGAAGGCGCTGGCGATGGCGCCGAAAATCGCCAGCAGCAGGGTCAGCGTCAGCGTCACCAGGTAAATTTTGCGCAGGCCGGAGCGTGCCAGCGAACGCTGCTGGTATTCGCTGTAGGCTTGCCGCAGCGCTTCGGCGTTGACCGCGAGCGGGGTTGGCACCGGCTGGATCAATTGCAGGAAACGGGCTTCGCTGCGCAGCGCCAGCGCACTGCTGGAATTCGGAATCGCCACCACTACCCGCAAACGCAGGCTGGTCGCGGCATCCAGGGCGCTCGACGCATCGGGGTCGGCAGCGGTGTCGGCGCTGCCTTCGATCGCGGCAAAGCCACGCGTCATTTGCGCCTGGCGCAGCATCGCCGCACTCGGCAATTCCGGCACCAGCGCCGCCAGCTGGGGGCCGGTCATGGCGATGATCTGGCCATTGCCACTGACGATGGTGGCTTCCTGCGCTTGGTCGCGCAGCCCGGATAATTGCCGTACCTGGGCATTGTCCGGCAGATCGGCCAGCTCGCGCGCCATCGAGCGCGCCCGATCGCTCAGATCGTGCAGCGACGAGTCGAGTGCGGAGCGCCCCAGGTTGAGACCTGATTCCAGCGCCGACTCGACCCGCACGTCGAACCAGGATTCGATCGAGCGCGACACGAACTGCACCGACACCAGGTAGATCATCAGGCCCGGCAGGATGCCGATCACGGCAAACAGCAGCACCAGCCGCGCCATCAGGCGCGAGCCGAACTTGCCGCGCCGGTAGCGCTGGTACAGGCGCGCCAGCAGCAGCACGACCAGCGCCAGCAGGGCCGCCGCCACCAGTGCGTTCAGCCCCAGCAACCATGGATAGTGCTGGTCGAACAGGGCCGAATTCTCGGAGGCCGAGGCCAGCAGGAACAACAGGATGCCAACGATGGCTCCGCCCACCACCAGCATGTAGCGCAAGGCCCGCGTCACCACTATTCCACCTTGAGGTTGAAGGATTTCCAGTCGGACGACAGCCGCCAGTCGCTATTGTTCAGCGCGTTGACCTGGAACGGCTTCGGCAATTGCGCCACGTCCAGTCCCATGCGCAGCGCGACGTGATAGGTCTCACCGGTTTTCAGCGCATTTTTGTCGGCGACCACCCAGCGGTTCGGGCGCCGTACCAGCGCCAGCGCATCGTCCAGTGTATTGAAACTTTGCTGCAGCTGGCCGGTGGCGCCGGCATGATAGCGGCGCGTCAGCACGTTGTAGGAAATGCGCACGGTTTGCGAGGTGCGGATCGCTTTTTCGTCGAACCAGTACCAGCGCGGCCGTGTGATTTCGACATCGGTCGTGAAGTACAGCGGCACGCCGCGGTTCAGTGCGTCTTCCAGTCCGTGGTTGAGGTCAAAGGAAAAGGTGGTCGCCAGCTTGTAGCCTTCGTCGCTGCTTTCCAGGCTAGCCTGGAGCAGCTCGACCTGCTCGGCGGCGCGTACGCCGGACGGCGCCAGCAGCACGCCGCCCAGCAGCAGTGTCAGCAACCATGACAGGGAAAGATGAGAGAGTCGTAGCCTCACGCGAATCCGGCCGCGGACAAATATCCGCTCAATAGGCTTGCACCAGGGGGTTGAAAAAAATACGCGCATCAGGTTTTTTGAAACAGCGCATAAAACAGGCCGTCATGCTCGGTCGTTGCGCTGGCCGTCGGCAGCAATTGGCCGGGCGCGTCCAGACGGCGTGCCTGGTGCCGCATGGCGAATGCCGCAGCTTGCGCCTCGGATTCCTGCGGCCACAGCGAGCAGGTCACAAACAGCAATTTACCATTGGGCGCCAGCATGCGCCAAAGATTGTCGAGGATGCGTGCCGCCAGTGTCGCCAATTGGGCACTGTCGCTCTTGCGTCGCAGCCAGCGGATATCCGGGTGGCGGCGCACGATGCCGGAGGCGGTGCACGGCACATCGGCCAGAATGCGGTCGAACGGCATGCCGTCCCACCAGTCGTCGCGCGTTGCGTCGCCCTGTTTCAAGGTCGCAGTCAGCCCGAGGCGGCGCAGATTGTCGTCGATGCGCGTCAGGCGCGTGGCGTCGCTGTCGAGCGCCAGCAAGTCGATCTGCGCACATTCCAGCAGATGGCCGCTCTTGCCGCCGGGCGCCGCGCAGGCATCCAGCACGCGCATGCCGTCGTGCAGTTCCAGTAGCGGCGCCGCCAGCTGTGCGGCCGCATCTTGTACCGATACCAGGCCGGCTTCAAAGCCGGGAATCTGCGCTACCGGCAGCGGCCGTTGCAGGCGCACCGCGTTCGGCCCGATCTGGCTGGCGGTCAGCGCGTGCGCGGCCAGTAATTGCAAATAGTCGGCGACGCTGCCACGCCGGCGGTTGACGCGCAAGGTCAGCGGCGCCGCGCTGTTGCCGACTTCCAGGATCTGCTGCCAGTCACGCGGCCAGGCGGTGCGCGCGGCATCGATCCACCATTGCGGATAGTTCCAGCGCGCCGGCGGCGATGTGCGTGCCTGCTGCAGCAAGGCGTCGCGCTCGCGCAGGAAGCGCCGCAGCACGGCATTCACCATGCCTTTCGCCCGCGCCGTGGCCGGATCGGCAGCGGCGGCGGTGACGGTTTGATCGACCACCGTAAAGTCTTCGTACGGGAGCGCGTCAGCGGGCGCGCACATCAGCGCCAGCGCACAGCACAGCAGGCTGTGCAGAGGCAGCGGCGGTGCGCGCTCGGTCAACAGATCCAGCAGGGCTTGTGTCAATCCGAGTTGCCGCATGCTGCGATAGGCGATGTCCTGGATGGCGCCGCGTGCCGCCGTCGTGCCGCCGCCATGGGCAAATACCGTGGCGAGCGCCTGCGGCAGCGCGCTGCCGCCTCGCACCAGCGTGACCGCCTGCGCTGCCGCGGCCAGGCTGAAGGCCAGCGAATCGGGTTTCAGTACGACGCCGGGCATGTCGGTCTACGCGTCGGAAGCGGAGCAGGAGTGGAAAAGTCGGAAACAGTGGACAGAAACATGAAATGGGCGCGATGGAGTGAAAAGAGAAAGCCCGATTGTAGCGGCGTCGGATAAACGATGGTGCGCATCTTCTTGGCTTCAAGGATCGTGAATTAACCAAGATGACAACATTTTGCAATGTTTGACAACGTAGAGCGTTTGTTTAATGTACCGTTACTAAAATTATTGCTATACGTAAACTTTGGCCATGTTCCCCACTCTCCCCAGCCAGGCCAGCATCGCTCGCAACTGGCATCTCTACCTGTATCGGCTCGTGTTGCCGCTATTGGTGCTGTGGGGCATGGCGCAAGCATGGCAGGCTGGCGACAGTCTGGACCTGTTTGCCGGCGCCCTGACGGCGGCGTTGTTTTTGCTGCTGTGGGGTGCGACCTGGCTGCCTGGGCCGCAGGCTGTCCGCATGCGTCAGGTGGATATCGGCGTCTCGCTGATGATCTGGGTATCGCTCGGCAACAGCCTGCTGCAGGCGACCTTGTTTCGTTCATCGGCCAGCATCGACACGTTGGCGGCTTACTTGTACTGGGCACCGTTGCTGGCAGTGTACTGGGGCATGGTGTTTCATGACCGCCGCCGCTTCGGCCTGGGCCAGGCGGTGCTGTATTACGCTACCTTCCTGATCATGGACGCGGCCGTGGTGCGGCTGGCCGGCAGGAGCCTGTTCCTGTTCGGCACCTTCCAGGCGGTGGCGCAAGCGCTGGTGGTGCTGCTGCTGGTGGCCATTTTCAGCACGCTGCATGCGCAAATGATTGAAAACGAAGCGCTGTTCCAGCGCGCCGAACACCGTGCCAATCACGATGAACTGACCGGCCTGTTGAACCGGCGCACGTTTTCCCAGCACTTGCCGGCTATCGTGCGCCGCAGCGCCGAAAAGAAACTGGAGCTATCGCTGATGCTGATCGATTTCGATCGCTTCAAGTCGATCAACGATCGCTACGGCCACAGCGTCGGCGACCAGATGCTGATGCAGGTGGCGACGCTGTTCGAGATGGGCTTGCGGCTCGATGACCTGCTGTATCGCTGGGGCGGCGACGAATTTGCCGTGATCATGCGCGACACCGATATCGACACCGCCTACAAGATAGCGGAGCGGCTACGGCAAAAGGTCGAGAAATTCAATTTCGGGCTGGAACAGTCGATCACCATCTCGATCGGCGTGGCCAGCCTGCGTGCCGGTGAATCGCACAAGGAATTGTTCCGGCGCGCTGACGAGGCCATGCTGTCGGGTAAGCAGGGCGGTCATAATCAGGTTGAAATTGCCGTTGCCGCCGGCGTCGCCGCGCGGCCGGCCGGCGCGGCCTGAGCCAGCAAGGCGTGCGCCGTCAGCCAGGCCTCAAGATCGGCAAATACGTGTTCGGCGCCGCGCTCGTTGAAAATTTCGTGGTACCAATCCGGGTAGACATGCAGCGTGCCGACTTCAGGCGCCAGCCGCGGGAAGAAGGCGCGGCTGCCGTTGGCGTCCACCAGGCGATCGTCGCCGGCCACCAGCAATAGCGTCGGGATGGCCAGCGTTGCCGCCTGCGCCTGCGCAAACTCGATCGCCTCCAGCATGCTGCGCAACAGGCGTGCGCTGATTTTTCCATGCACCAGCGGGTCTGTCTTGTAAGCCGCTTCCACCGCCGGATCGTGCGACAGGTAGCGCGTTTGCAGGCCGTTCGGCACGGCCAATCC
This sequence comes from uncultured beta proteobacterium, assembly GCA_963707665.1. Lineage (GTDB taxonomy): Bacteria > Pseudomonadota > Gammaproteobacteria > Burkholderiales > Burkholderiaceae_D > DATJCV01. Next base: position 79,459 of record CAVPQU010000002.1, read on the forward strand.
GGGCGCGATCGCACCCAGCATCTTGAGCAGAATTTTCTGGCCGCCGGAGAGCGGCAACGCCAGCGCCGGCGACGACAGGATCAAGCCGGACAGCGGCGCCAGGCGGGCCGTCGCAAAGCGCGCCGCGAACAGGCCGCCCATGCTGTGGCCGAACAGCAGCGGCAGGTGGCCGCCGGCGGCGCTGCCGCCTCCGGCTCGCATGAAATCGTCCAGCACCAGTTGGGCATCACGGAGAATCGCTTCGTGATCCGGTACATCGCCGCGGGCACCGCCGGAGCGGCCGTGGCCGCGATGATCATAGCTGCGCACGAGGTAGCCGCGCTCAGTGAAAAAACGCGCCACGTGGGCGTAGCGGCCGCAATGCTCGCCCAGTCCGTGCATCAGCAGAACCGCGCCGGCCGTCGCAGTGTCGGCTGCCAGCGGCCAGTCGCGCACGAACAGCGGCGTGCCGTCGGTCGTCATTAGCATTTGTTCGCGCGCTGGCGCGCCGCTGGCCGCCATCAGAAACCCCAGACGACGCTGACGCCGCTCTTTTTGGCGGCACGCAGCATCGCCAGCAACGGATAGGAGCGTGTCGCGAAGCTGACGTAGTCGGCATGCGCCGGATCATCCTCGCCGGCTTCGCCGGGATGCTTGGTGTGTTCGTGGTGCAAGCCCTCAGCCGGCATTCGGTTGCGCGATTCACCCAGCACGGTTTCCAGCAACTCCAGCGCGGGCTCCAGCTCAGCCACGGTGATGACGCCGCGTTTGACGTCCTTGTGCAGCAGGTCAAGGATGCGCTTGGCGTGCTGTTCATACATCATGACATCGGGCGCCGCCTTGGATTTGAAGGTGATGAGCATAGAGCCTCCGTGGGTGATGAAAGTGGCAACCGAGTCTCTAGAATAACCTGTGCCGCGGCCGATCGCCAGCATGGGTTTCAAGGCGCCGGCCGGATTTGGAAAACCGCCGCAGAATGCCGTCAGTCAATCTTGAAGGAAGAAAAAAAAGTCTCGACCGCTTCGCGTGAAACCGCTTTTTCCGGCCCCAGCACGATCGCCTGGTAAACCCGCCGGTCGCGTGACACGAAGCGGGCCACCAGCAGCGGCGCACTGCCGGCGGCGGCATGCGTCGGCAGTGCGCCGCCTGCTTCGAGGTCGATCCTGCGGCTGGTACCGGAACCGCTGCTGTGCTGCTGCCGCACGCTGCCGCCGATATTGTTCAGCATGCCGCTTTGCATCGCATCCAGCGCCGAACTGGCGGCCGCCGCATCCGCCAGTTCGGCACTGGCCACCGCGAAGGCGACGCCGTCGACTTCGGCTGCGGTCATCGTCATCGTTACCTGGATGCCATCCAGGTTGATCGGGCGCGACAGCGTGGCCGGCTTGGCCGGCAGCAATACCGAGTATGGAGCGTTGCTGCCGCGCACTTCGCGCCAGTCGTAGTGCGGAGTGCAGGCGATCAGCAATAGGCCGGCGATGCCGGCTGTCACCAGGCGGCGCCAATTGAATAGCTTGGACATGAATGAGATGGTAGCAGCCGGATTCATGTGCGTTCCGGCCCGGAGCGGAAAATGCGCACTCCCAACACCACGCCACCGCACAGCAGGAGGATGCCGGCCAACGCCTGCCCCGACGGCATGGCGCCGCGCCATAGAAAGGCATACAGCAACGCCGACAGCGTCTCGAACACGATCAACTGGCCGGCGAGGGTGGTTGGCAGGCGCTGGCTGGCGCGATTCCACAGCAGGGTGCCGAACCAGGAAGCCAGCAAGCCGATCACCAGCATCAGACCGATGAAGCGGGCCGGCTGCGGGCCGAGTGGAAAGGCATAGGCGCCGCCGCTGGCGCTGTTATACAAGCCGTAGCCAACCAAGCCAACCAGCGCCAGCGGCAACGTCGCCAGGCCCTGCGCGGTGGCCCAGGTCGAGGAGCCGATGTGCGGGTGGGCCTTCATGTGGCGCGCGTTCATGATCGGATACCAGGTCCAGGCGGCCACCGCGCCCAGCGCAATGCCGCAGCCGAGCGCGTAGTCGGCCAGCGAACGGCTGCCGTCGAAGGCACGCAGTTCGCTGACATTGACCAGCATCAAGCCGAGGAAAATGATGGCCAGCGACGGCGCCAGCCGGCCCCAGGACACGCTGTCGGACGGATGGCCGGGCGCCAGGTTGGAGCAGACCGCGATCACCACCGGCAGGGTGCCGATCAGCATGGTCGGCAGCGGCGCATCGGCCAGCTGGATCGCTGTGGCGAGTGCCGCGTAGTACAGCAGGTTGCCGACCAGCGCCAGCTTGAAGGCGACCACCCAGTCGGCTTTCGACAAGCGGGCGATGCGCTTGCGGTCGAAGACCGCCGGCACCAGCGCGATCAGCCCAAAGGCGATATAACGCCCGAACGACAGCATGGCGCCGGGGTAATCCGCCAGCATCAGCGGAGCCACGAATACCAGACCCCACAGCAGGCCGGCACCGAGCGCACACAGAAAACCAATCAGCATTGCCGGCCGGCGGCAGGAAACGACGGCCCACGGCGCCGCCACCGACCGTTGTTGCTGTCGATTGTGACCCGGATCGATTTCGGCGTGTTCTTATACTCCCTGTTGCATGTGCAATTTACGGACGTTATGCCTACGAAATTTGCATATACTGCCATTAGATACGAATTCATTGGATGTGTTGTGTGGCTGCTGCGATACGGGATGCGGGTCAGCATTAGAGCACGATTTGCCGCTCATGGATGGTCGGGTCGGCTGGCATGTCGCGCGCATCCAATCGCTCCGATGCCGACAAATTGTGCATCCCTTATGCCATGAAATTTTTCCGTAAATCCTGCGCCGCGCCACCATGGCAGCGCGCAGGGCGGCCAGCGCGATGAGAAAGTGGAATTACTTATGCCCCCATCCGGCCGGAGCGGTGCTGCCAGCCGCTTGGCGAACCGGGGATTGCGGCGCAGGTCGGCAGGGCAGGGCAGGACAAGGATAGTGCGGCAGCACCGAGGCGCTTATTGTGCGCGCAGCGCGCGCCGGTACTGGATCGCTTCGGCAATGTGCGCCGAACCGATGCCGGCGCTGCCCTCCAGATCGGCAATCGTGCGTGCCACCTTCAACACCCGGTGATAGGCGCGCGCCGACCAGTTCAGGCGTGTCATCGCGCTGCGCAGCAATTGCTCACCGGCGGCGTCCGGCCGGCACAGCGCGTCCAGTTCGGTGGTGGACAGCAAATGATTGGTCTTGCCCTGGCGCTGCACTTGGCGCTGATGCGCTTTGGCCACGCGCGCGGCAATCGTTGCCGACGGTTCGCCATCAGCCTCTTTTTGTAATTCGGCATGCGCCAGCGCGCCGACCTGGATCTGCATGTCGATGCGGTCCAGCAGCGGCCCGGAAATCCGGTCCTGATAGCGCGCAATCTGGTCCGGCGTGCAACGGCAATGCCTGGCCGCGTGACCGAGATAGCCGCACGGACACGGGTTCATCGCCGCGATCAGTTGAAAGCGGGCCGGAAAATCGGCCTGGCGTGCGGCGCGCGAAATCGTGATGCGGCCCGACTCCAGCGGTTCGCGCAGCACTTCCAGCACCTTGCGATCGAATTCGGGCAGCTCATCGAGGAACAGCACGCCGCAATGCGCCAGCGAAATTTCGCCGGGACGCGGCATGCCGCCGCCGCCCACCAGCGCGACGCCGGAAGCGGTATGGTGCGGCGCCCGAAACGGCCGGTGCTTCCAGCGCGCGCTGGAAAAGCCCGAGGTCAACGACTGCACCGCCGCCGATTCCAGCGCTTCCTGCTCCGTCATCGGCGGCAGGATGCCGGCAAAACGTGTCGCCAGCATCGATTTGCCGGTGCCGGGTGGCCCCACCAGCAAGACGCTGTGGCCGCCGGCGGCCGCTACTTCCAGCGCCCGCTTGGCCTGCAACTGCCCCTTGACCTGCTTGAAATCGAGGCCGCCGGCCGCGTTCGCCGCCGGGCGCGCCGTGTGTCGCGCCAGCCTTGCCACGCCATCGCTGGCGGCAAAGTGGGCGCACACCTGCAGCAGGGAATCGGCGGGAAAGATGACGGCGTCCTGGACCAGCGCCGCTTCTTCGGCGTTGTTGCGTGGCAGGATGAAGGCGCGCCGGCGGCCGCTGGCGTCGGCGGCGCGATGCATGGCGAAGGTCATCGCCAGCGCGCCGCGAATCGGCCGCAATTCGCCCGACAGCGACAATTCGCCGGCGAATTCGTAATCGTCCAACTCGTGTGCCGGCATCTGCCCCGACGCCGCCAGGATGCCGAGCGCGATCGGCAGGTCGAAGCGGCCGGATTCCTTCGGCAAATCGGCCGGCGCCAGGTTGACAGTAATGCGCCGCGCCGGGAACTCAAAGCGTGCATTTTGCAGCGCCGCGCGCACCCGATCCTTCGATTCCTTGACCTCGGTTTCCGGCAAGCCAACGATGGTGAAGGACGGCAAGCCATTGGCCAGATGGATTTCAACCGTGACTTCCGGCGCCTCCATGCCGGCCAGCGCCCGGCTTTTCAGGACCGCGAGACTCATCGGCAAGCGCGGGCCGCGCGCATGCGGCTTGGGCGAATGCGGCAAACCCGGGTGCGAAGTGTCAGGGCCACGATTTGGTCTTCCAGTATGGGTTGACGCCAGGCCGGCCGGTGTCTATTTCCCGGCCTGCATTTCCAGTTCCGCCACGCGCGCTTCCAGTTCTTCGAGCTTGGCGCGGGTTTTTGCCAGTACTTGCGCCTGCACTTCAAACTCTTCGCGGGTCACCAGGTCGAGCTTGGCGAAACCCGAGTTCAGCATCGCCTTGACGTTCTTTTCAATATCTTTGGCAGGGGAGTTTTCAATCGCCCTGTTAATTTTTGCCTGCATGTCGTCGAAAAAATTGGGCTTGTCCATAGCATTCCTTTTCATTCCTGGTGGTCCTTGCGCCGGCACCGGCGCGGTGCGTTTCCTGGGCCGGCTTGCTTCATTCTGGTGCGCGATTCACCGCGCCGCCACAATACTCCTGCCAGGCCATGCAATCGGGCAAAAACCCATGCACCAGCGCCACTTGGCGGCTGGCACGCCTCCTGCTAATCCTAGCCTGAAACATCAACTTCAGCCATGTTTTCAACCTGTCCGACGGGAGTTTCATGAAAAACGCGCTCATTGCCGTTGCTGCGCTGGCCGGCTTCAGTCTGTCGGTCTCGGCTCAGAGCGTGTCCGGCGAATCGGTCGAATCCGCCGGCGTGGCCATCCGCGTCTCGCCTCTGAGTGACAACCTGGCGCTGGTCAGCAACTACCGCTGTCGCGGCCTGTCGCCAAGCTTTCGGCGGCCGGCACTGCAGGGCGGCTTCGATTACGCCCATCGCAGCGGGTTTTACGTCGGCAACTGGAATTCCAGCGTCAGCGACAATCAGTATAACAACGGCGCCGGCCTCGAAATGGATTTCTATGGCGGCTACAAGTCCGAACCGGTCAAGGATGTCCGCCGATTCGGCCGTACTCGCTTCCGGGGCCTCGATCGGCAGCAGCGACGACAAGTACAACAATGGCGCACTGTATTTCGGCTTCGGCCATCGCTGGTTTTCCGCCAAGTCGAACACGAATTTCGCGATCGCGGGAAAAACCACGCTGACCCGGCATGCCGGGCACCAGACCGTGCGCCATTCCGGCCAGCTCGACTACGCCGACTACAAGCTGGGCGTCACGCGCGATCTCGGCTGGTACACCGTCACCGATGGGGCCGGCAACAGCAAGGACATCGGCGGCACCAGCGCCGTGCTGTCCCTTTCCAACATGTTCTAAGCGCGACCTGCGCAGGAGATTGCCATGAAACTGATTACCGCCATCATCAAACCGTTCAAGCTGGACGAAGTGCGGGAAGCACTGTCGGCCATCGGCGTCCCCGGCATTACCGTCACCGAGGTCAAGGGCTTCGGCCGCCAGAAAGGCCATACCGAGCTGTATCGCGGCGCCGAATACGTGGTCGATCTGCTGCCCAAGACCAAGATCGAGGCGGCGGTCGAGGATGCCGTGGTGGAGCACGCGGTGGAGGTGATTCAGACCGCGGCGCGTACCGGCAAGATCGGCGACGGCAAGATTTTCGTCTATGCGCTGGAGCAGGTGGTGCGGATTCGCACCGGCGAAACCGGCAAGGAAGCGCTCTGAGGCCCGATCAGCAACGAAAGAAAAATATGAAAAAAGCACTCGTCTATACGATTCTGGGCGCCTGTCTGCTGAGCGCCGGCGGCTGTGTTCTGGCGCAGACCGCGGCACCCGCTGCCGCACTGGCCGCTGTGCCGAAGCTGGACAGCGGCGACACTGGCTGGATGCTGACCTCGACCATGCTGGTGACCCTGATGACCATACCTGGACTGGCATTGTTCTACGGCGGCCTGGCGCGCTCCAAGAACATGCTGTCGGTGCTGGTACAGGTGTTCGTGATCTTCGCGTTGATCAACCTGCTATGGGCGATCTACGGCTACAGCCTGGCCTTCGGCGGCCCAGGCCGCTTCGTCGGCGGCTTCGGCAAGCTGTTCCTGAAGGGGATCGCGCCGGATACTCTGTCAGCCACGCTGCCGACCGTTCCGGAGCATGTGTTCGTCGCCTTTCAGGCCACCTTCGCGGCGATTACGGTGGCGCTGGTCGTCGGCTCCTTTGCCGAACGCATCAAGTTCACTGCGGTACTGCTGTTTTCGGTGCTCTGGTTTAGCTTCAGCTACATCCCGATCGCGCACATGGTGTGGGGCGGCGGCTGGCTGGCACAGGACGGCGCGCTCGACTTTGCCGGTGGCACCGTGGTCCACATCAATGCCGGGGTCGCCGGTCTGGTCGGTGCGCTGGTGCTGGGCCGGCGCATTGGTTTCGGCCGCGAGGCGTTCACGCCACACAGCCTGACCCTGACGATGGTCGGCGCCTCGCTGCTATGGGTCGGCTGGTTCGGCTTCAACGCCGGCTCGGCCGGCGCCGCCAACGGGCTCGCCGGCCTGGCCTTCATCAACACCATGCTGGCCACCAGCGCCGCCACCTTGTCCTGGATCGGCGGCGAAGCGCTGGTCAAAGGCAAGGCCTCGATGCTGGGCGCGGCTTCCGGCGCTGTCGCCGGCCTGGTGGCGGTGACGCCGGCGGCCGGTTTCGTTGGTCCGATGGGCGCGCTGGTGCTGGGACTGCTGGCCGGCCTGGCCTGCCTGTGGGGCGTCAGCGGCCTGAAGCAGCTGCTGGGGGCGGACGATGCGTTCGATGTGTTCGGCGTGCATGGGGTCGGCGGCACGCTCGGCGCCATCCTGACCGGCGTGCTGGCAGCGCCGGCTCTGGGCGGCACGCAGGGAGCGGACTTCGCCATCGGCCACCAGCTCTGGGTGCAGACCGTGAGCGTGCTGGTGACCATCGTTTGGTCCGGCGTGGCGGCGTTCATCGCCTATCAGGTAGTGGATTGGAGCGTCGGCCTGCGGGTCGGCGAAGAACAGGAGCGTGAAGGACTGGACATCGGCAGCCACGGCGAATCGGCGTACCACTATTAGCCAAGCGGCTGCCGGCGAACTCGCTGGCAAAAATGCAAAAAACGCTCCCGAAGGAGCGTTTTTTGCGTTGGCACTTTAAAAACGCCGATTCGCCCTGATGTGAGCCATACCGGTACGCCCAGTTGTCCCCGTTCCCCGTCGCACCATCGACGATGGGCGGGGATTGCCGTTAGAATCGGCGTCACTCCCCCGTGCAGTTCAATCAAAGGTTTGTATGGTCCCGCATCTCGTCACCGCCCTGAATGGCCCGTTGCTCGAACTGGAAAAGAAAATCCTGGACGCTACGCCCGCCATCGAGCGCTGGTTCCGCCTCGAATGGCAAGAGCACACGCCGCCGTTCTATTGTTCGGTCGATTTGCGCAACGCCGGCTTCAAGCTGGCGCCGGTGGATACCAATCTGTTTCCCGGCGGCTTCAACAACCTGGCGCCGGAAATGCTGCCGCTGGCAGTGCAGGCGGCGATGGCGGCGATCGAAAAATATTGTCCGGATGCCAGGAATCTGTTGTTGATTCCCGAGCGCCATACGCGTAACTCGTTTTACCTGCAAAACATTGCGCAGCTGGTACAGATATTCCGCCAGACCGGCTTGAACGTGCGGCTCGGTTCGCTCGATGACGACTTGGCTGAAGCGACCCCGATCAACCTGCCGGACGGCAGCACGCTGATGCTGGAGCCGCTCCAGCATCTGGCGGGCGGACGCCGGCTGGGCCTGAAAAATTTCGATCCCTGCACCATCCTGCTGAACAACGACCTGTCCTCCGGGATTCCGGCCGTGCTGGAAAACCTGCATGAGCAGAACGTGTTGCCGCCGCTGCATGCCGGCTGGGCGGTGCGGCGCAAGAGCAATCATTTTGCCGCCTACGACGAAGTGGTGAAGAAATTCGCCAAGATGATCGATGTCGACCCGTGGATGCTGAATCCGTTTTTCGCCAAATGCGGCGCAGTCGATTTCCAGCATCACAGCGGCGAGCAGTGCGTGGCGTCGAATGTCGATTCCCTGCTGACCAAGATCCGCAAGAAATACCGCGAATACGGCATCAAGGAAACGCCGTTCGTGATCATCAAGGCCGATGCCGGCACCTACGGCATGGGCATCATGACCGTGACCGACGGCAGCCAGGTAAAGGATCTGAACCATAAGCAGCGCAGCAAGATGTCGGTGGTCAAGGACGGCCTGGCGGTGTCCGAAGTGATCCTGCAGGAAGGTGTGCATACCTTCGAGCGCATCAACGACGCCGTGGCCGAGCCGGTGGTGTATATGATCGATCGCTACGTGGTCGGCGGTTTCTACCGTGTCCATGCCGAGCGCGGGGTTAATGAAAACCTGAATGCGCCGGGTGCCCATTTCGTGCCGCTGGCCTTTGCCCAGCAGCATGCACTGCCGGATCTGCACGCCAAGCCGGGTACCGCCGCCCCCAATCGCTTCTACATGTATGGCGTGGTGGCGCGGCTGGCGCTGCTGGCGGCGTCGCTGGAACTGGAAAAGACCGATCCGAATCCGGAAGTGTATTGATCGGCGGTTGGCGTGGCTGCGGCGCACCGCATGGCTCTGTCGCCTGGCAAGCAGCATGCGTGGCATGGAGTATGGTCATAAAGCCATCCTCTCGCGCCCGAATTTCCACTATCACATCGGGAGTATATAATTTGGCCATACGCCCGCACGGCGCCCCGCGCCAGCCACGGCAAGCGCCGCGACCATCCAGCCATCCTGATTCATAATAAGCAACCAGTCAGCCGCTTCCTATCCGCATCGTCTACACCATGAAAATTGCCTTCCTCGCCGACCCGCTCGCCAGCTTCAAGATCTACAAGGACACCACCTACGCGATGATGGCGGAGGCTGGCCGGCGCGGCCATGCGTTGTATGCGTTCGAGCAGGGCGATCTGGCGCTGGAAGGCGGCGAGGTGGTGGCCGATGTGGTCCAGGTAACGCTGACCGGCGACAGCCACGACTGGTACCGCGCCAGCGACCCGGTGCCGACGCGGCTGGCCGAGTTCGATGCCATCTTGCTGCGCAAGGACCCGCCGTTCGACATGGAATATATCTACACCACCTATTTGCTGGAGCGCGCCGAAGCGCAGGGCGTGCGGGTGGTCAACAAGCCGTCGGCGGTGCGCGACCACAACGAAAAGCTGGCGATTGCCGAATTTTCGCAATTCGTGGCGCCGACCCTGGTGACCCGCGATGAGCGGCGCCTGCGCGCGTTCCACGCCGAGCACCACGACCTGATCTTCAAGCCGCTGGATGGCATGGGCGGCACCGGCATTTTCCGGGTGCGCGAGGATGAGCTGAATCTCGGCTCGATCATCGAGACGCTGACCGAAAACGGCCGCCGTACCATCATGGCGCAGCGCTTCATCCCGGAAGTCACTGCCGGTGACAAGCGCATCCTGTTGATTGGCGACCAGGTGGTGCCGTATTGCCTGGCGCGTATTCCGCAAGGCACGGAAGTGCGCGGCAACCTGGCCGCTGGCGGCCTAGGCGTGGCGCAACCGATTTCTGCCCGCGACCGCGAAATCGGCGAAGCGCTGGCGCCGGTCCTGGCGCAGCGCGGCCTGTTGCTGGTGGGGCTGGACGCGATCGGCGATTATTTGACCGAGGTCAACGTCACCAGCCCGACCTGCTTTCAGGAAATCAAGCAACAGACCGGCTTCGATGTCGCCGCGATGTTCATCGATGCGCTGGAAGCCACGCTCTGAAATCGGCGCGCACTGCGCCGGTGAAAAATGCATAATGATGGGCGCCGGATTCCGGCCCGAGAGTGGGGCGTGCAAATACCGCGCCACTCCAGGATGAACACTTCAAGATTATGGTTGGCATTCTTCTTTTGACCCACGCACCGCTTGGGACAGCATTTCTCAGCGCAGCCGCGCACGTGTTCCGCGCCTGCCCGGCGCGGATCGAGGCGCTTGACGTGCGGCCCGACCAGGATCCGGCCGACGTCCGGCGCCTGGCGCAAGCAGCCATCGAGCGTCTGGATGATGGCGCCGGCGTGCTGGTGATGACCGATGTGATGGGTGGCACGCCGTCCAACTGCTGCAACGGCATTGTCGCAACCGGCAAGGTCGAGGTGATCGCCGGCTTGAGCCTGCCGATGTTGCTGCGGGCGATTACCTATCGCAACGACACGCTGGACGTGGCGGCGCAAATGGCGCTGGCCGGCGCCCAGGCCGGCGCGGTGCGGGTCGATCACCGGATCCGGCTGTCAATCAGCTAAGCAGCGCGTCGGGCGGAGCACCGTTTTATTGGCAGCCAGTAAAAAAAACTAAAATATGATCCAGCAAGAAACCGAAATCATCAACAAACTCGGCCTGCATGCCCGCGCCTCCGCCAAGCTGACGCAGTTGGCGGCGCAATTCGATAGTGAAGTCTGGATGACGCGCAACCACAAGCGGGTTAATGCCAAATCGATCATGGGTGTGATGATGCTGGCCGCCGGCAAGGGTTCGAAAGTGACGCTGGAAGCCAGCGGCGCCGATGAAGCCGAATGCGTGGCGGCACTGGCGGCCCTGATTGCCAAGAAATTTGATGAAACCGAATGACGGCAGGCGCGGTCGGAGTCTGCGCAACTAAGTGAACTCGATGGCTTCTTTCACGCTACATGGCATTCCGGTTTCGCGCGGGATCGCGATTGGACGGGCGCACCTGCTGGCGCCGGCGGCGCGCGAGATCAAGCATGAGTTGGTGAGCGAGGCAGGAGTGGAAACCGAGGTGCTGCGCCTGAAGAGCGCGATCGCCACGGTGCAGAAGGAATTGCAGACGATCTGGAAGGAGCTGCCGCCCGATTCGCCGGCCGAGCTGGCGGCGTTCATCGACGTCCATGCACTGATCCTGTCGGACCCGATGGTGGCCGAGTCCACCATGAACATCATCCGCAGCCGCCGCTACAACGCCGAATGGGCGCTGCAGACCCAGGTCGCCGAACTCTCGGCGCAGTTCGACGAAATCGAGGATGCCTACCTGCGCGAGCGCAAGGTCGACATCCAGCAGGTCGGCGAACGGGTGCTGAAGGTGCTGGTTGGCACGGCCCATGCGCTGCCGAAGAAAAACCTGGATGGCGATGAAGCGGCGTCGCACGTGATTGTCGTCGCGCACGACATTTCGCCGGCCGACATGCTGCAATTCCGCGATCGTGCCTTCAGCGGTTTCGTCACCGACCTCGGCGGGCAGAATTCGCATACCGCGATCGTCGCCCGCAGCCTGGATATTCCCGCCGCAGTCGGCATGGACAATGCATCGGCCCTGATCCAGGACGACGACTGGCTGGTCATCGACGGCGACGCCGGCGTCGTCATCGTCGATCCGTCGCCGCTGGTGCTGGAGCAATACCGTGAATGGCAGGCGCGCCTGCTGCGCACCCGCAAGAAGCTCGGCAAGCTGAAAAAGACTGCGGCCGTCACGCGCGACGGCGTTGCCGTCACGCTGCTGGCCAACATCGAATTGCCGGAGGATTGCGCGGCGGCGATGAGTGCGGGCGCGGCGGGCATCGGCCTGTTCCGCTCGGAATTCCTGTTCATGGGCCGCATCGAGCCATGCCCACAAGTTGCCGGGCGAGGATGAACAGTTCGAAGCCTATCGCAAGGCGGTGCTGGCGATGAAGGGGCGGCCGGTGACCATCCGCACCATCGACATCGGCGCCGACAAGCCGCTCGATACCGCCGAGCATACCGTGCAAAACCCGGCGCTCGGACTGCGCGCGATCCGCTATTGCCTGGCCGAGCCGCACATTTTCCAGGCGCAATTGCGCGCCATCCTGCGCGCTTCCGCCTTCGGTCCGGTCAAGCTGCTGATCCCGATGCTGGCGCACGCGTTCGAGATCGACCAGGCGCTGGCGCAAATCGAACATGCCAAGGCGCAGCTGCGCGAAGCCGGCCAGAAATTCGATCCGCTGCTTCCGGTCGGCGCCATGATCGAGGTGCCGGCGGCGGCGCTGGCCTTGCCGATGTTCATCAAGCGCCTGGATTTCCTGTCGATCGGCACCAACGACCTGATCCAGTACACGCTGGCGGTCGATCGCGTCGATTACGAAGTCGCGCACCTGTACGACCCGCTGCATCCGGCCATCCTGCATTTGCTGGCGCTGATCATCGCCGGCGGCAAGAAAGCCGGCGTCCCGGTCTCGCTGTGCGGCGAAATGGCCGGCGACACGCGCCTGACGCGGCTCTTGCTCGGCATGGGCCTGCTGGAATTTTCGATGCATCCGTCGCAATTGCTGGCCGTGAAGCAGGAAATCCTGAATAGCGACTTGGGTCTCCTGACGCAGCAAACCAGGAAAATATTGCGCGCCACCGAGCCGGACGCGATCGGCGAAGCGGTCGGCGTGCTCGCCAGCCTGTGACGGCGTTGTTTGAGACGCTGGTTTGACGCTGCCGGGCGAGTTGGTTATTCTTACGCTTTGCGCCGATTTGAAACCAGCTTGCGGGCGCTTTGATAAATGCGGCTAAAGCGTGCTTGAAGTACAGCATTGTCTAGCCCGGCCAGCGGATCGCTGTCGGGCTTTTTTATTTCAGGCATGGCGCTTGCAACAATGCCAATCCGGCTTGACCAGGAACGTATGTCCATCGGAACCGTAGTACCCCAAACCATGCATTTTTCGGCACCGCTGCAGTTGCAAAGCGGGGCCTCGATCGCCGATTACGACCTGGTGTATGAAACCTACGGCAGCCTGAATGCCGCGCGCAGCAATGCGGTGCTGGTATGCCACGCGCTGAATGCGTCGCACCATGTGGCCGGCGTGTACGCCGGCGAGTCGAAAAGCGCCGGCTGGTGGGACAACATGGTCGGCCCCGGCAAGGCGCTGGATACCGACAAATTCTTCGTCATTGGCGTCAACAACCTCGGCTCCTGCTTCGGTTCGACCGGGCCGATGCATATCGATCCGAAAACCGGCAAGCCGTACGGCGCCAATTTCCCGGTAGTGACGGTGGAAGACTGGGTGCATGCGCAAGCGCGCCTGGCCGACGCGCTCGGCATCGAGCAATGGGCGGCGGTGATGGGCGGTTCGCTGGGCGGCATGCAGGCGCTGGCCTGGAGCCTCTTGTATCCGGAGCGCCTGCGCCATTGCGTGGTGGTGGCGTCGACCGCCAAGCTGTCGGCGCAAAACATCGCCTTCAACGACGTCGCGCGGCAGGCGATCCTGTCCGACCCGGATTTTCATGGCGGCGACTATTACGCGCACGGCGTGGTGCCGAAAAGCGGTTTGCGGGTGGCGCGCATGATCGGCCACATCACCTACCTGTCGAACGACGACATGGCGGAAAAATTTGGCCGCGACCTGCGCAACGGCGGCTACCAGTTCGGCTTCGGCGTCGACTTCGAGATCGAGTCCTACCTGCGCTATCAGGGCGAGAAATTTTCGGAATATTTCGATGCCAATACCTATCTGCTGATCACCAAGGCGCTCGACTATTTCGATCCGGCGCGCCAATTCGGTGGCGACCTGACCAAGACCTTCGCCGTCACCCAGGCCGAATTCCTGCTGGTGTCGTTTTCCACCGACTGGCGCTTTTCGCCGGCGCGCAGCCACGAAATGGTGCGCGCGCTGGTGGACAACCGGCGCCGCGTCACCTACGCCGAAGTCGACGCCCCGCATGGGCATGACGCCTTTTTGCTGGAGGATGCCCGTTATCACGCGGTGGTGCGCGAGTACTACGGCCGCGTCTGGCAGCAGATCGAGGCGGAGGTGGCGGCATGAACTTTAGTCAACTGAGCGCGCTGCGTCCCGATCTGGCCTTCATCGCCCACTGGGTGGAACAGCGCTCGCACGTGCTCGATCTCGGCTGCGGCGACGGCGTCATGCTCGACTACCTGCGCACCGACAAGGGCTGCACCGGCTACGGTGTCGAAATCGACGACGACAAGATCCCGGTCTGCGTCGCGCGCGGCGTGTCGGTGATCCAGCAGGACCTGGAAGCAGGGCTGGCGATCTTCGCCGACAACGCTTTCGATACCGTGCTGTGCCTGTCGGCGCTGCAGATGATGAAGGATGTCGAAGGCATCCTGCGCGACATCGCCCGCGTCGGCCGCGAAGCGATCGTCTCGTTTCCGAATTTCGGCTACTGGCCGCACCGGCTGGCGCTGCTGCGCGGCCGCATGCCGGTGTCGAAATCGCTGCCCTACGAGTGGTACGACACGCCCAACCTGCGCTGCGCGACGATTCCCGATTTCGAGCAACTGGCCAACGAGGTCGGGCTGGAAGTGCTGGACCGTGTCGCGCTGGATGAGGGGCAGCTGGTGTCGCTGCTGCCGAACTGGCGCGGCAGCCTGGCGGTATTCCGCCTGAAGAAAAAGTAAGGCCGCGGTGCTGCAGTGCGCCGCAGCGCGGCAGCCGGCATCCGACAAGCAGCAAGACTCGATCAACCCGCCGACCAAGACGCCGCAATGCCACTGAAAAACTATCTCAACCGCCGCATCCTGATCTGCGTCTTCCTCGGCTTCACCTCCGGCCTGCCGCTCTTCATCCTGCTTCAGCCTGCTGCAGGCCTGGCTCGCCAAGTCCGGCCTGAACGTCAAGGCGCTCGGGCTGTTCGCGCTGGTGATGTTCCCGTACACCTGGAAATTC
Organism: uncultured beta proteobacterium; assembly: GCA_963707665.1. GTDB lineage: Bacteria > Pseudomonadota > Gammaproteobacteria > Burkholderiales > Burkholderiaceae_D > DATJCV01. Next base: position 94,483 of record CAVPQU010000002.1, read on the forward strand.
CTGTGGTCGCCGTTGATGGACCGCTACCACTTCGGCTCGCTCGGGCGCCGCCGCGGCTGGATGGCGCTGACCCAGGTGTTGCTGTTTTTCAGCATCGGCGGCATGGGCATGCTCGACCCGCAAACCCAGATTGGCCTGATCGCCTTCATGGCGGCGCTGACGGCGTTTTTGTCGGCCAGCCAGGACATCGTGATCGACGCCTATCGGCGCGAACTGCTGCCGGATAACGAACAAGGCCTGGGCAGCGCGGTGCACGTCAACGCTTACCGCGTGGCCGGCATGGTGCCGGGCGCGCTGTCGCTGATCCTGGCCGACCTGATGGCGTGGCAGGCGGTGTTCTGGATCACCGCCGCCTTCATGCTGCCAGGGCTGGCCTGCACCTTGCTGATCAAGGAGCCGACCGTCTATGGCGAGCCGAAAAACCTGCGCGAAGCAGTCACCCTGCCGTTCCGCGAATTCATCGAGCGCGGCGGCTGGGCCAATGCGCTGTGGATCCTCGGCTTCATCTTCCTGTACAAGCTGGGCGACAGCATGGCCACCGCGCTGTCCACCAAGTTCTATCTCGACCTCGGTTTTTCGATGACCCAGATCGGCGTCATCGCCAAGACCACCGGCCTCTGGGCCAGCCTGATCGGCGGCCTGCTGGGCGGCATCTGGATGGTACGGATCGGCATCAACCGCGGCCTGTGGATTTTCGGCGTGGTGCAGGCGGTGGCGATCCTCGGCTTTGCCTGGCTGGCGCAAGTCGGCGCCGATCCGCTGGTGCTGGCGCTGGTGATCGGCTTCGAGGCGTTCGGCGTCGGCGTCGGCACCGCCGCCTTCGTCGCCTACATCGCCACCGCCACCGATCCGCGCTACACCGCGACCCAGTTCGCGCTGTTCACCAGCCTGGCGGCAGTGCCGCGCACCTTCATCAATTCCTCGGTCGGCTACATCGTCGACCAGACCGGCTGGTTCAATTTCTTCCTGCTCTGCTTCCTGCTGGCGCTGCCCGGCATGGCCTTGCTGCTGAAGGTGGCGCCGTGGAATGCGCCGAAGCCGGCCTTGGCGTGACGGCTTGAAAAATCGACGCCACCGCCGGTATCACGGCGCAGGCGCGCGCAACGTCGATTTACAAGGAACAGCGCTTTTCGGACCATGCGCCGCTAATTATCGACTACGCGGCGTCTTGAATAAGGCCGCACCTGGCGCTTGAAATATGAGACAAGGGCTGCTTTGCTTATAGCCGATACGCCGGACAACGGCTTAAGTTCGACAGCCCTGAAAATGGAGTAGTGGTTTCCACAACGGCTGCGGCTCGTCGCATGATTTCAGCGGCGTATCGGGACAGAACGGCTGCATGAGTATTTTAACTGTTCATCGAGAATGATGCATTTATCGGCATACCCCTGTTTAATGTTTCTCTATGACCTAGTGGGCGAGGTGGAACGGCGTCACCTCACGCCGTCGAGCCATATCCGCGCAAGCCGATTCCCTCGGATCAAGCAATCGTCCAGGCCACGCCGCCTTGGGTCCGCAGCGCCGCCTGCGGCCCACTGCCTCGGCAGCTAAATCATGCCTTTACAAGCTATTCCGATCACTTTTGTCATCGCTTGTTTCGCCTGACTACATGCCGAGCGGCAGATTGACGCCCTGACCGGTGACAGTGACATTCAATCCAGCCAGGCTATCCGGTCCCGAGCCATCAGAATACGAATCGCTTGCAATTTCACCCAATAACAACGGCGCACCAACTGTTTCGGATGGTGCCATCGCAGTCACCGAAACGGCAGTGGCTATCGCACTTTGAGTGCGAGTGATATTGGCCCCGCTGGTGATTGTCGTGCCTAGGCTGTTGCCGCTGGTAGCGAGCGCGATGTTGCCGTTGGGGGCGGACATCGTAGTACCTGCCGGAGACGATATGGGAACCGGCAACTTGCGTGATGTCGCCGACAGCAGCAGTGACACCCAAGGTGCCGGCGGTGATATTACCCAAGACCACCGAGCCGCTTGCCTGGGTAATGCCGACGTTGCCGCTCACATTGAGTGAGCCGCCGCTTTGGTGAAAGGCCTCAGTCACCGTGAAATTGCCGGCATTGGCAACGGCGCCGCCGCTTTGGCTGAAGCTGCCGACCACGGTATTGCCGATGACGTTCAGCGCGCCGCCGGACTGGTCGAGATTTGCCAGTTCCAAGCCGCGACCGACATTCAGGCTGCCGTCCACCAGGCTCAAACCACCGGCACTGTCAATCGAATCCACATCTACCGGGCCGGCCTGGGCCGGGGAAGCGGCGTCGCCCTGATTGAAATTGATGCTGACGCCGGCAGGAATAACGACATTGGCAACGTTGGCAAGATCAGGCACCGCGCCGTTGGCCCAGTTGGCCGGATCGAACCAGTTGCCGGTCAGCCCGCCGACCCATGCGACTGAATTAAGGCGGGCGATGTCCGCCGCCAATCCCGACGGATTGCTGACGCGGTAATTACTGGCCAGCCCGGTACCGTCCGCCAGCGTGATGCCGCTGACCGTCACTGCTTTGCCGACGCCGACGTTCTTGTCGGCAAACGCGCCGCTCTGGCCGGAGAAGGCCAGCGTTTCCGCGCTGACCAAACCGGACAGGGCGCCGCCGATCAAGGTCGCCGCCGTGGTGCCGTCATACACCTTGTTGGCAGCCGTCATGCCGTCGACTGTCAGCGCTTTGGGGGTGATGTGGGCAGTTGTGGTCTGACCGGCCGCCAGCGTGTAATTGCCGGCCAGGCCGCCATTGCCGCCATCGGCCAGCGTGACGCTGTCGACCGTCACCAGATTGGCGCTGGCGACATCCTTGCTGTTGAAGCTCGCGGCGCCGGCGACGTTGATGGTTTCGGTGCCGATCAGGCCGCCGATGATGGTCAACGTCGGCGCCGCAAGCGTGCTGCCGTCATAGGTTTTATCGGCAGCCGCGAGGCTGGCGCTCAGGACGGCGGGGGTGATGGTTGCCGTTTGTGTGCCGCCTGCGAAGCTGTAGTTGCTCGCCAAACCGGTAGTGCCGTCGCCCAAGGCCAAAGTACCTAAATTGACGTTGTAGGTACCGACGTTTTTACTGGCAATGGTTCCGGCTCCGGTGAGCTGCAGATCCTCATTGTTTACCAAGCCACTGAGCGTGAAAATATTCGCTGCCACATCGGTCGTGCCATCGTAGGCGCGGGTGCCGTTCAAGCTGATCGCACTCAACACCGCGGCATTGATGGTCAGGTTGCCGCCGGTGATGTCATACCCCAGTTGATTGGAATAGTAGCCGTTGTAAAAGCCGGCATTGGTTCCGCTGGCGGCGGCCCCGAACACGCCGGCAGGTGCGGTAATGCTGGCGCCGCTTTGTGCATTGCCGTTGTAACTCACAGCCACGTCCGGCGCGCCGCTCAGCGTCAAACCGGTCATGAAACTGGTCAGCAAAGGCGCCGTATGGCCTTCATAAATACGCCAGACGGCGCCGCTGCCGCCGGTATTGGCGATGGTGTTAGGCGCAGCATCATTCCAGCTACTGAAGCTGGCTAGTTGCATCATTTGGGCTGTGGTCAGGCCGGTGCCGCCGAGTGATTGTGATGTTCCTGTTGTCTCGATATTCCAGAAACTATTGGAGACCACGCCGCCATTATTCGAACTCGTCAGGCCAAAATTGTTCCCTCCGGTCACGGCTCCCGTTGCGTAGCTATTGCTGATTGCACCTTCGTTGCGTCCCACTAAGCCGGCAGCGCGCGTAGCGCCGGTCACCGTCCCACCTGCGTAACTGTTGTTGATCGTGCCACCTAGCATATAACCCACCAGCCCACCAACGTAGCTTTCTCCACTTACGCTCATGGTTGTGAAGCTGTTGCTGATCGCGCCGCTGTTGCGACCCACCAGGCTGCCAATATAACTTGCCTTAGTTGCGGTTACGCTGCCGCCGATAAGGCCAACATTACTGATCGACGAACCCGCCGCGGTAATTCCAAACAGACCAGTGTATGAGGTAGATGGCTGATTAATCGTAAGGCCGTCGATGGTGTGGTTGAGACCGTTGAAGGTTCCGGTAAATGGTTTGATGAGATTACTTACAGGAATAAATGTACCGCTTGTCCACACATCATTGGCGGTCCCGGTCGCGGTGGCATTGATGTTCTGGCCGAGCGTATAACTGGCCGCGAGGTTCATCGCCATCAACTGCAACTGGTGCGCGTTGTTGATGGTGGTCGAATATTCGGACGCCAGCATCGGGCGGGTCGCACCCGCACCGCCGGCATTATTCAAGCTGCCGTTACCGTCCATCATGACCCAGTTGTTGCCCGCGGCGCCGGGGGTGCTGGTGAAGTTGAAACCGGCGAAGTTGGAAGCGGTTTGCATCTGGATCGCGCTCAGGCCGGTCGCGGTTACCGAATTGTTGTTTTCGCCAATTCCCCTGGTGTTGGCTGTGCTATTCCAGTAACTGTTGGTGACCGTACCGCCACCCGCGCTGAGTCCCACCAAACCGCCATTGTAGATATTGTCGATGACGCTGCCAGAGGCGTAACTGGTGCTGATTTGCGCCGTATTAAAGCCTACCAACCCCCCGTTCCAGTAGTTGCCACGGTAGCTGTAGTCGCCCACTACATTACCCGTGGCATAGCTATTGCTAACCATTCCTGTAGTCTCGTTACTGCCGACCAGCCCCCCCATATAGTTCGTACCGTTGACGTTACCCGTGCTGTAACTGTTATCAATAACGGCATTGTTGAAGCCCACCAGCCCGCCAATGCTGGAAATGACACCTACATCATCAACGTAGATAACGTCGTTTATGTCCCCCGTGGCATGGCTGCTGCTGATCGCGCCACCATTTCTTCCCACCAGTCCACCGACGGAACTTCTGCCATTTATGTTTGCCGTGGCATAGCTGTTGCCAATCGTGCCTTTATTATCACCCGCTAATGCGCCAACTTGGGACGCGCCACGGATACTGCCACTGATCAACCCCAGGTTTCGGACTGCAGCACCCAATTGAATACTGCCAAACAAACCAATGTTACTTTCCGTCGGTCGGTTGATAGTGAGGTTGGAAATAGTATGTCCCAAACCGTCAAATGTGCCGGCGAAAGGAAGTGTTTGGGTCTGAGGGTTGCACATCGGAGGGCACATAGGACCGGTATCAGGGACGGTTACATATCCGGTGATCGGAACGAAGCCCGCCCCTGCATTCCAGCCCGCCGTGGCCGAGGCATCGATGTTGCTACCGAGGACGTAATTCGCGTTCAGGTTGCCATTGATGCCTTGCAAATCCGTCCCGGTGACGCTGCCTGCGTCTCCCAGACTGGTAATGACTTTATAGTTGACCACGACGCCATCCGAACCCTGCCGGGTACTGAAGTTGTCCCCCGTCGGGAGGTTTACCGGCGCGCGGACATTGACCGTGCTGGTATTGCCGGCCGCCCCTGCACCCTGACCGTATTCCAGTGCCAGGCTGGCATTGCCGGAACCATGCATCGCGGTATTGATGTTGATGTTGTTTTGTGCGTTGAGGGTGAGCCGGTTGGCAGACCAGCTCACCGTGTCGTTGACGTTGATGTCACCACTGGTACCGCCGTGCGTGCCGGCTGAACTCAGAATCGTGATGTTGGACGTGCCGAGGTTTGCGCTGAGCTGGGCGCCGGTGATGTCGCCGCCGGATGCTGCGATGGTGTAATCGACCGGGTCGATCAGCCAGTTGCCGGTCTGTCCTGTCGCGGCGACAGTGGTGATGCGCGCATCGGGCAAAATGTTGACATGCGCCGCCGACGTCTCGACGAAGCCGCCGTTGCCGCCATGCGGCGCGCTGGCATCGAGCGTGCCGCCCACGTTCACGGTGCCGCTGTGCATGTCGCCCAGCAGCTTGATGCGTGCCGTTATGGTTCTCGATGGTCTGCGCCTGGATCACGCCGGTGTTGTTGACCGCGGTCTGCAGCAAGTTGCCCGCGGCCTGCGCGGTCAGCAGCACCTGGCCGCCGTCGGCCTGGATCAGGCCGCCGTTTTGCACCAGCGCATGCACCGCGCCCTCGTTCACCGCGACATTCAGCAGGCCATCGCCGGCGACGTCGAGCGTAATGGCGTTGCCGGCGGCCAGCGCCACCGTGCCCAGTCTGGCGTTGATGGTTCCCTGATTCGATACATGCGCGCCCAGCAGCGCGACATAGCCGCCGGCGGCGTTGATGGCGCCCTGGTTCAGGACGCTGCCGTTGCCTGCGCCGGTAAACTTGTAGTTGCCCGCCATGAAGTCGCTGTCGCTGATGTTCAGCGTGGACGCCACCAGTCCGCCGACATTGACTTGCGCGCCCTGGCCGAACAGGATGCCGTTGGGGTTGACCAGGAACACCTTGCCGTTGGCCGACAGGCTGCCCAGGATGCTCGACGGATCGGAACCCAGCACCCGGTTCAAGGCCACCGCATTGCTGTTGGGCTGCACGAAATTAACCGAATTCCCGGCTCCGATGCTGAAGCTTTGCCAGTTCAGAACAGCGTTCTGGCTAGCCTGGTTGATCGTCGTATTGCCGTTACCGCTCACGATGCTGGCGCTGCCCGCCACCACCACGCCGCCCGTCGGCTGGGCGTACCCGCTTGAGCCGAACCCCAGCAGCAGGGAAAGCGCCAGCGTCTTGAGCGCAAAGTGCGCGCCCAGTACGGCACCGCCGCCGGACGACGATGTGCCGCCGCCGTTCTTGACGTGTTCGGAAACCGCAACGAAGGTGGCGCTCTTGCGGCTCCAGATCGAGCGATAAATATGGTTCATGGTGTTTCCTTTTTAGCTGTTCTGTCTGAAGTGCTGGACCACTGTCCGAATTAACCGGTGTTGGCCGCCATCAAAAATATTTCACGGCCTGCAGCCAGAAACGACCACTCTCATCGGGGGCCGAGGTGGCTTTCGCGTTGCCCAGCTTGTGGGCATAAAACGCCTTCACGATGAAATTGCTGTCATCGACCCAGTTGACGCCGATCCCGGCGCCGCTCAGGGTGCGGCGATTCGATCCGCCCGTCCACGGATTCTTGTTCAGGAGCACACTGCCGGTATCGGCAAAGCCGACCAATTGCATGCGCCCCGGCACGTGCTCCGAGAATGTCGGCAATAGATAGCGGGCTTCCAGATTCAGCACATAGCCCTGGTCGCCATAGGCTTCGCCAGCCGGATACGCCCGCACGCCGCTGGCGCCGCCCAGCCCGATCTGTTCGGAAATGTCGAGATTCTTCGAAGCGAACTGCGCATTGATCGCGGCGTACAGCGAGGTGCTGGCGGTCACGCTCTGCAGCCGCATCGCATTGATGGCCAGCTTGTCGAAATGGCCGTTGCTGCGCAGCGACGCCGCGTCGGTGGCGAGTGCCGCCGGGCTGCGGATGTCGATGCGACCGGAAGCCCAGGTCAGCGAATACTGGCTCAATCCGCCGCCACCTAAGCCGTCGCGCTGGTCGCCAGCCAGGCTCAGCATCAACACGTCGGCTTTCTTGTCCGTGATGGTCGAAGTCGCATCGACCTTGTCCTGGAACGATTTGAAATCGTAATTGAGCAAAACGGACAGGTTGCTGCTGCGCGAGCGGATCAGCGGCATGCCGCCATACAGGCTGGCGATGTCGGCCGTGCCATTGGCCTGCAGGCTGTCGAACTCCTTGCCCAGCCGGTATTTCATGCTGGCGTAGGCCACGCCCACCTTGGCCTTGCTGATCTGCATCTGGTACGAGGCGCGGGCATAGTTCAAGCCGGAACCGGAAGTCAGCGCACGCAGGCTGGCGACGTCGCCATGGCCGGATGGATCATTGAGGTTGAGCGTGGCGCCAATGCGGTTTTCGCCGGTGTAGCGGTTGCCGCTGTTGTCGGCGTCGAGGCTGCCGGTCACGCGCTGCCCCGGCGTCACATCGATGATCAGGTCGGAGGCGCCGACCGAGGCGCCGGGAACCAGGGTCGATTTGACGCTGACACCGGGAAGGTCGGACAGCAGCAACAGGCGACTTTCGAGCGGGGCAATCGCGATCGTGTCGCCGCCGTTCAGGCCGGCAAGCAAGCCATTCGCCAGCGCATCGGAAAGATTGGTTTGATTGCGCAGACTGACCGTGCCGTATTTGCCCTCGATCACGGCGATCGTCACGGCGCCGTTCTGGATGTCCTGTGGCGGCAGGTAGGCGCGCGCCAGGAAATAGCCGTGCGTGTGGTAATGCAGCGCAATCTTCGACGCCATGCCGCGCAAATCGGCGAGCGTCAGTTCGCTCTGCGGCCTGAACCCGGTTACGGCCAGCAGTTCGGTTTCGGAAAACACCTGCATGCCGGCCACATGCAGGCTTTTGACGATCAACTTTGCCTGGCCATCTACCGCTGCGGCGGGGGCAACTGATTCGGAACCCTGCTCCAGGCGGATATCGGGCGCCGCCTTTTGTGGCGGGCGGGGCGGCTGTTCCCGTTCGATTTGCTGGCTCAGCGAACCGGCGCCAGGAGGGATCTGAGCCAGTGCGATGCTACAAACCACCAGGCCCAACGACGGCAAGACTCTTGAAAAAATCACATTCACGGGCTTTACTTCCAGTTGGAATTTTAATCCCCCGAGGATAGTAGTTTCCCAATGGAAAGTGCCTGAGCAAACCTGAGCAAAAACGATGAAGAGTCTGCAGCCAAAGCAAGCGTCAAATGGCATCCGCCATGCGGAGTGTTGCTCGAAAAAATGTTATCTCTGAATCTCGAATTCGTCGTAAAACCGATAGCCGACACCGCGCAACGTCGTCACCGGCAGCCGCAGGCCACAAGCCTGTTCCACCTTGCGGCGCAGGCGCCGCATCTGGGTGTCCAGCCGCCGCTGGTCGTAGTTCCAGAAACTTTCGCCTAACGCGCGAACGATCGTCTCGCGGCTGACGATCTCGCCTCCAGTCGCCAGCGCCAGCAGCACCGTGTAATCTTGGGCGGACAGGGAAATCGGAGCAAAGCCGGGCGGGATCAGCCGTGGCGGCGAAGCCGAAAGGCGCCAGCGCGGTGCGGCCTCGGGAATGGCATAGGGCACCGCTTGCATGGGGTCGGCGTGCTCGCGTTCAGTGACGTCACGTGCCACGGCGACTCGCACTTGCTCCGCCTCCGACCAGCGCGCCGACCACATGATATGGACGATCTGCCCGTCCTTGCGCACATAGCGGTTTTCAAAATGGCGCTGCAAATAGCCGGCTTCAATCCTGTCGACCGCCTGCAAAGTCCTGACTCGATCCTCATGGAACACGAAGTCGATCATCGGCTGGCCGATCATTTCCTCGGGGGCGTAACCGAAAATACGTTCGCAGGCGCCGCTGACTGAGACAAAACACCCCCGTTTGTCGACCACGCAGATGGCGTCGAGCAGTAACTCCATGACGCTGGAGAGGGGCGCGTCGCCATTTTTTTTCATGTAAAGCAATCGGGAGAAGAAGCGCGTGAGCGGGAGGGAACCAACGGCAAATGTAAACGATCGGCAAGTCTATCAAATACCCCGTCGCAATCGGCCATTTAAGTCCATATTGGCGTTGTCATTAAAATGAAAGGTGTGCAAATGAAGAAAAACGGATCGCGTTGGCTACCAGTATGGCAATTACCCCCTGTATGGCGCATGCGCAAAGTGTGTTGAATGTGCGCACGATTTCCCTGGCGGCGGCGCAGGAAGCAGCACTGGATCAATGCCGCAAGAACGGTGTCGGGGTGACGGTGACGCTGCTCGATTGCCGGGGCCGCACCAAGGTCATGCTGCATGACGGCGACGCGAATCCCCATACGTCGAAACAGCCTGCGCAAGGCGTATACAAGTACAAGCCTCACTACCCGCGTACCTCCCGGGGAGTACGACAGGCGCCTGACCGCAGATCCGAAATAGGTCGGGGTTCTCAGTCTCGAAAACATGACCTCGATCGAGGGTGGGCTGCCGATCATGGCCGGCAAGGGCTTGGGCAGCGATTGACGTTTCCGGCGCTCCCGGCGGCCACCAGGACGCGGTGTGCGCGCAAGCCGGCATCGACCACATCGCAAAAAGCCTCGCCGGAAGTTGAGCGCGGCCACCAGTCCAGTGTCGCCAGGCCTGTGTGGCGCTGCCGGTTTTTGTCGCGTGCCGTTACGCGGCAAGGGCGTCGGCCGCCAGTTGGTCGATCATATACTCCCAATGATGGAAGTCAGCCTCTGGATTGGCGGAGTATGCCGAAAACTCGGCCGCTGTCGCTTTAATCTAGGACGGATTTGGAAATACTCCTCCAGTAATCGGGGCGGCACAGACTCTGGAATGCGGGTTTGGAGGCCGGGACTCGCGCCCGGTCGACGGTTCCGACTCCCGGTCATATGGCAGGAAGCCGCGCCGCGCGAAGCGGCTGTTCCGGCCGCTAATCGCCGGCCACCACGATGCAATTGCGGCCGCTGTGCTTGGCTTGGTAGAGCGCCTCGTCGGCACGACGCAACATGCGTTTATAGTCGGGATGGCCGTTGTGCAGCGCCAGGCCGATACTGATGGTGACCGTCAGCGTGCGTTCTTGCGGCAAGCGGAAACTTTCTGCGGCGACCTGCTGGCGCAGCTTTTCCGCAGCCTTGAAGGCGCGATCCTGGTCGACGTCGACCAGCAACAACAGGAACTCTTCGCCGCCCAGGCGGAAAATGTAATCGCCGCCGCGGCTGCTGTTGGAGAGCAAAACCGCAACCTGCTGCAGAACCATGTCGCCTGCTTCATGGCCGTAGAGGTCATTGACCTGCTTGAAGTGATCGATGTCGATCGCGATGACGGCGAAGCTGGCGCCGCGCTGTCGGGCGTAATTCACTTCCTTGCGCAGCACGACCGGCAGGAACTTGCGGTTCAGGAGGCGCGTCAGGACGTCGCGCCCGGCTTCCAGTTCGTTGTTCTGCTGGAACAGGGCGTCCAGATGGAAGGCGATGCTCCTGGCCTGCTCACGCAGTTCGCGCAGCCGCTGCACGCGCTCATCTTCGCCGGGGCGCGTGGACAGGTCAAACACCGGCAGCAGCACCTCGTCGATATGGTCGATCGCCTGCAAGATCAGTGCGGTTTCGCTGGCGCCCTGGAAGGCGTGCGCGCCCTTGTGGCGGAACCACAGACCGAACTCGCCGGAGCCGATGCGTGGCAGGCGCGAGGCGCCGTGGCCGACCGCCAGTTCGAACATCAGGTGGTTTTCCCAGTCCAGCAGCGCGGCTCGCTGGCGCTCGCGTTCGGTGGCCACGTCCTGCACTACCGAGAACAGCCGGTATGCTTCCGCCGCGCGCGAATTGCGGTCGTGGGAATTGGAATACGCCTGGCTCATGATTTCCATTGCCAGGTCGATCACGTCATCCATCAGGCGGGTGGCGTCGACGCGCTGGGCGTCCCCCAGTTCCAGGTCGGCTTCCAGCAGCTCGTGGAACTTGTACTTCAGACTGCGGGTTCCGCGCAGCACCAGGTGCACCGGCACGTCGATGCGCGCATGTACTTCGCCGATCTGCATCTGACGCGCGACTACTGGCTGCAGGTCGTCCTCTGGAACGGCGGCAAATGCACTCGCCACCCAGCGCTGCATGGAGCCATGCAGTCGGTCTTTCACCTGTTCGTGCGACAGCAGCTTGGACGCCGCCGGATCTTGCAGCATCTGCTGGTAGAAATGGTCGGCCAGCACTTCCCGGTGCGTCTCGGCCAGGAGTCGCACGCGCTGCAGCACGGGGCTTGGAAAGCGGCGCAGCAGGCACTGCCAATCGGCGGCCATCTGTTCAGTGGAAAGTCGGAGCATGCTGCGATCCTGTCGCCGGCGGGGCGTATCGATTGAAGGTCGGGGAAATTTTTGCAAGCGGCATTCTAGTGCATGGCACGGCGGCCGGCTTCGGCCAAACGGCTATCGGCTCCGGTCGTAGCCCACCGTCAGTGGGGCGTGGTCGGAAAAGCGCGCCTCCTTGTAGACCTCGGCTCGTCTGGCGGATTGCGCAATCCCGGGCGTGGCGATCTGGTAATCGATGCGCCAGCCGACGTTCTTGGCCCAGGCCTGGCCGCGGTTGCTCCACCAGGTGTAGCAATCGCCGGTGGCTTCCGGATGCAGCCCGCGATAGACGTCGACCAGCCCGATCTCGTCGAACACCCGCGACAGCCACGCGCGCTCTTCCGGCAGGAAGCCGGAATTCTTCTGGTTGCTCTTCCAGTTCTTCAGGTCGATTTCGCTGGTGCGCGATGTTCCAGTCGCCGCAGATGACGATTTCGCGTCCGCTTTGCTTCAGCGCCAGCAGGTGCGGCAGGAAAACTTCCATGAAGCGGAACTTGGCTTCCTGCCGTTCCGGGCTGGAAGAGCCGGACGGGCAGTACACCGAGATCACGGTCAGGTCGCCGAAATCGCATTGCGACATAGCGCCCTTCGGCGTCGAATTCCGGGTTGCCGAAACCGATGATCACGTTTTTGGCCGGCATCCGGCTGTAGAGACCGACGCCGGAATAGCCCTTCTTTTCGGCGTAGTGGAAATAGCCGTGGTAGCCGGGCGGGCTCAGCAATTCGGGCGTCATGTCGGTTTCCTGCGCCTTCAATTCCTGCACGCAGACGACGTCGGCGTCTTGCGCCGGCAGCCATTCGAAGAAACCCTTGCGGGCCGCGGAGCGGATGCCGTTCAGATTGGCGGAAATGATTTTCATCGACATGGGCAAGTAAAAAGTCAGGCCGGCTAGGATACCCGATTGCTCCATTGCGGTGCGGCAAGGGCGTCACAGCGGCCGCGCATAAGCCCTAAAATAGTGTTGCCGCGCCGGCGCCCCGCCTGGCGCATTCCTATTCGTCCATACACTACCGGGATCCATCTTGAGCAATCTGCGCCAACAATTCATCGCCTTTTCCGTCGCCGCCGGCGTGCTGCGCTTCGGTGAGTTCGTGACCAAGGCCGGGCGCACGTCGCCCTATTTCTTCAATGCCGGCCTGTTCAACGACGGCGCCTCGCTCGGCCGGCTGGCGGATTTCTATGCGCGCACGCTGGCCGCTGCCGGGCTGGAGTTCGACATGCTGTTCGGTCCCGCCTACAAGGGCATCACGCTGGCTTCGGCCACCGCGGTGGCGCTGGCGCAGCAGGGGCGCAATGTGCCGTTCGCCTTCAACCGCAAGGAGGCCAAGGATCACGGCGAAGGCGGCAGCGTGGTCGGCGCGCCGCTCGCGGGACGGGTGGTGATCGTGGATGATGTCATCTCGGCCGGCACCTCGGTGCGCGAATCGGTCGACATCATCCGCGCCGCCGGTGCCACGCCTTGCGCGGTTCTGATCGCGCTCGATCGCATGGAGCGCTCCGGTCGCGACGAGGCGCTGTCGGCGGCGTCCGCGGTGCAGGAAGTCAGCGCGCTGTACGGCATGCCGGTGATCGCGATCGCCAACCTGGATGATTTGCTGGAATACATCGCCGCGGCCGGCGCCGAGGCGCCACTGGCGCAGTTCGGACAAGCGGTGGCGGCTTATCGCCGGCGCTACGGTGTTGCCGAAATGACACAAAAAAGCTAGCCAATCGTTGTTGCCTGCCGGGAATCGAGCGGCTAGACTGGGGTTTGACACGACCGTGCGTTTTTGCGCGGCGCAGGCCCGGTATGAGACCGCCGATCACCGACCACAGAATAAATATATGGCACCAATGAAACTGTCCCGCGGCGATCCGGAATGGAGCCACCTGGCGGCGATCTATGCGGTTCTGAGCTCCACCAACGAAGCGCTGTTGCGCGCCACCACCAGTGAAGAGCTGTACCAGAAGGTGTGCGAAGCGGCGATTGAGAGTGGCAAGTTTCTGGTCATGGCGGTGGCGATTCCGGAGCCTGGTACCGGACACATCCGCATCGTTGCCACCGCCGGCGGGCAGTCCCGCGAGATTGGCGGCGACATCGCGATTTCCGTCACCGATGAGGTGCCCCAGGGGCAGGGCCTGGTCGGCCTGGCGTTTCGCAACCAGTGCCCCTGTTTCAGCAACGATATCCTGAACGATCCGCGCACTGCACCTTGGCACCACATTGCCGCCAGCCAGGGCGTGCAATCCGGCGCCGCAGTGCCGCTGCTGCTGGAACAGCAGACGCTGGGCGTGCTGTTGTTTTATTCGGTCGAGAAAAATGCCTTCGATGAAGAAACGCTGAAGCTGATCGAGCGCCTGGCGCGCAACGTCGTCTTCGCGTTGCAAAATTTCTCGCGTGAAAGCGAGCGCAAGGTAGCAGCGCAGGAGCAGCGCATAGCCGAGGCCAAATACCGCAGGATTCTGGAAACCATCGAAGACGCGTATTACGAGGTCGATCTCAGGGGCAGCATCGTTCTGTGCAACGGCGCCTTTTGCCGCCTGACCGGCTATTCCGAAAGTGAAATGGCCGGAAAAAATTATCGCGAAATCCAGTCGCCTGGAACTGCGGACCGCGTATTCGAAAATTTCAATGCCGTTTATCGCACCGGCATTGCGACCCCAAGTTTTGATTGGGACATGCAGCACAAGGCAGGCCATACGGTGGTGGGCGAAGGCTCGGTGCAACTGGTGCGGGATGCGGCCGGCAAGGCAATCGGCTTTGCCGGCATCCTGCGCGACGTCACTGAACGCCGCAAGATCGAGCAGGCGTTGCGTGACAGCGAAGCGCGCTTCCGGGCGCTGACCAACCTGTCGTCCGATTGGTATTGGGAACAGGACGCCGAACTGCGCTACACCCGGATGGAAAGCCGGCATGCTACCAGTAACGCCGTGCAGACCACCTTCGTTGGCAAGCAGCCGTGGGAAACCGAGCTGGAAATGCACGCGCCCGGCGGCTGGGACGCGCATCGGGAGTTGCTGCTGACGCACCAGCCGTTCCGTGACGCCATCATGTTCCGCCAGCTGGCCAACGACACGCCGTACTACATCAGCGTCAGCGGCGAGCCGGTGTTTGACGGGGAGCGCAACTTTACCGGCTATCGTGGCGTCTCGCGTGAAATCACCGACCAGAAAATCGCCGAAGCGCGCATCCAGCATCTGGCTACGCACGATAGCCTGACCGGGCTGCCGAACCGGACGATGTTCAATCAGATGCTGAGCCACGCATTGTCGAGCGCGCAGCGCTACGCACGCATGTGCGCAGTGTTGTTCATCGATCTCGATCGCTTCAAGTTCATCAACGACACGCTCGGGCACGTCGCCGGCGATCAGCTATTGCAGGAAATTACCCGCCGCTTCAAGAAAGCGCTGCGCGCCAGCGACGTCGTGGCGCGCCTGGGCGGTGACGAATTCGTGGTGCTGATCCCGGAGATGAACGGGCCCGAACAGGCCACAATGGTCGCCCGCAAGCTGCTGTCAGCGGCGATCAAGCCGGTGGTGCTGCTGGAACGTGAATGTCGGGTCACCGCCAGCATCGGCATCGCGCTGTACCCGGACGACGGCGAGGACGAGCAGACACTGATGAAGAATGCCGACATCGCAATGTATTTCGCCAAGAGCGAAGGCAAGAACAATTACCAGTTCTATTCCAACGACATCACCTCGCAGACACTGGAGCGGCTGACGCTGGAAAACAATCTGCGGCATGCGATGGCCAGAAACGAGTTCACGCTGCATTACCAGGCCAAGCGCGATCTGAAAAAAGGCACGATCACCGGCGTCGAGGCGCTGTTGCGCTGGGACAATCCGGAACTCGGTTCGGTGTCGCCGGCGCAGTTCATTCCAGTCGCCGAGGAAACCGGCCTGATCGTGCCAATCGGAAAATGGGTATTACGCACCGCTTGCCTGCAGAATATCGCCTGGCAGCAGCAAGGCTTGCCGGCGATCTGCATGGCAGTCAACCTGTCGGTGCGCCAGTTCAGCGACGAGGATCTGTTATGCGACTTGGGCGAGATCCTGGCTGAAACCGGCATGGCGCCCGAGCTGCTGGAGCTGGAAATCACGGAAGGCATGGTGATCCAGAATCCGGCGCAAGCGGTCAAGCTGCTGTCCACCATCAAGGCGCTGGGTGTGCGGCTGGCGATTGATGACTTCGGCACCGGTTATTCGTCGCTTGGCCAGCTGAAGAACTTCCCGATCGATACGCTGAAGGTGGATCGCTCCTTCATCCGCGATCTGGCCACCAACACTGAAGACAAGGCGATTACCGAAGCGATCATCGCCATGGGCAAGACACTCTCCCTGACGGTGGTGGCTGAAGGCGTCGAAACCCGGGAGCAGGAAGCCTTCCTGCGCGCACATGCCTGCGACGAGATGCAGGGTTATTATTTCAGTCGCCCGATTCCGGGCGACGAATTCGCGGAACTGCTGCGCGGTCACGTGCCGCTCCCATTCTAGCGTTTGCCCAGCGCGGCTGGCGGCCAGTCGAATGGTGGGTCGACCATGGCGGTGGTGGCGCCGCAGCGGCCCGATCCGGTCAAGGTGGTGTTTCCGGCGGCCTGCGTTCAAGCCTTGCGCAACACCAGTGCCAGGCCGCCGATGGTGAGACTCATGGCCAGCAGCTCTTTCGCGGCCAGCGGCTCGCCCAGCGCCACGGCGGCGGCCAAGACGCCGACCACTGGCGTCAGCAGGGTCGCGATCGACGCCGTGGCCGGCGGCAAGCGACGCAGCGCCGCGAACCACGTCAGGTAACACAGCGCCATCGGCACCGCCGCCATGTACGCCATCAAGGCCCAGCCGGTGGGCGTCAGCGCCGCCAGCCGCGGCTGCTCGAACAACACTCCATACACCAGCATCGGCGTACAGCCCAGCACCAGTTGCCAGACCACGGCAGTCAACGGCGGCAAGGCCAGCGCGCCCAGGGTGACGGTGCCGAGCGCAAACAGCAGCGCCGCGCCCAGCGCAAACGGGACGCCGGGCCACTGCCCGTCAGCCAGCCCCATGCCCGAGCCGCCAAACAGCAGCAGCAAGCCGGCCAGCGCCAGCACCAGTCCGCCTACGCTGCGCGCCGGTGGTCGCTGGCCCAGCAGCGGCCACGCCAGCAGTGTGGCCCAGACCGGCATGGTATAGACCAGCAAGGCCGCCTGGCCAGCCGCGAGCCATTGCAGCGCCAGCGTCGAAAACCCCATCCAGGCAAAGACATTGATGAAGGCGGCCGCCAGCAGCCGGCCATACAGCGCACGCGGTACCGACAGCCGCTCGCCGCGGCGCCATGCCAACAGTGCCAGCGCCAAGGCGGCCGCCAGGCCGGCGCTGCCGCGCGCGAACAGCGGCGGCCATTGCGTCAGCAGAAATTTCATGACCGGCCAGTTGAAACCCCAGCCGATGGAAGTGATGAGCAAGCACAGCAAGCCGATTGCGCGTGAGCTGAAGGCGGGCAAGGTGAGTTCCGTCAGGTTGGTGGCGATCGGGAGAGGCTGGGTTTGACCCGATCGGTACTTTTGTTTGTATTGCCGCTGGGTATGGATGGTAGCGCCTGCCGCAAAATGGCGCCGCTGCCGCCGCGCCGGCGCTCGGTTCGATTTACGCTTTTCGTTTATCCTTCCATGAAATTGGCAGCAAGGCTTGCTGTCCTCGCCCTTATCGAACAAGGAATTACATGAGCGATTTGCTCACTCGCCGGCTGGCCCTGTTGTCGTCGGCCGCCCATCGTCCGCTGCTGGCGCAGGGATTGCGCGGCATCGAACGGGAAACGCTGCGGGTCGACCGCCGCGCCCAACTGGCATTGACGCCTCATCCGCACGCGCTCGGCGCCGCCCTGACCCACCCGCAAATCACCACCGATTATTCGGAATCGCTGCTGGAATTCATCACTCCGGCCGAGCCGGACATTGCCGACGCGCTGGCACAGTTGGATGCGATCCATCGTTATGCCTACACTCGGCTGGGCGACGAACTGTTGTGGAGTCAGTCGATGCCGGGGCCGCTGCCGGCCGAAGCGGACATCCCGATCGCCTGGTACGGCACCTCGCATATCGGCATGCTGAAGCACGTCTACCGGCGCGGGCTGGCGCTACGCTACGGCAAGAGCATGCAGTGCATCGCCGGCATCCACTACAATTTTTCGCTGGCCGAGCAATTGTGGCGCGTGCTGCAGCAGGCCGAGCAGGGAGCTGGCACGGCGCTGGAGTTCCAGTCGGAAAGCTATATCGCGCTGATCCGCAATTTCCATCGCTATAGCTGGCTCTTGATGTACCTGTTCGGCGCGTCGCCGGCCATGACGGCCGGGTTCTTGCATGAGCCGGTACCGGAGCTGCAGCCGTTGTCGGCCGATACCCTGTATCTGCCGCATGCGACCAGCCTGCGCATGAGCGATTTCGGCTACAAGAACAATGCGCAGGCCGGCCTGATGCCACCCTACAACACGCTGCGCGGCTATATGACCAGCTTGGCGCGCGCGGTGCGCCAACCGTATCCGCCGTACGAAAAACTGGGCGTGCGGCGCGACGGCGAATGGGTGCAGTTGAATACCAATCTGCTGCAAATCGAAAACGAGTTCTATGCCACGATCCGGCCCAAGCGCGTGATTCGCAGCGGCGAACGGCCGCTGGAAGCGCTGTGCGCACGCGGCGTCCAGTACATTGAAGTGCGCTGTCTGGATGTCGATCCGTTTCATCCGCTCGGTATCGGGTTGGAAGCGGGGCGTTTCCTGGATGCCTTCCTGCTGTTTTGCGCGCTCGACCACAGCGCCCAGACCGATGAAGCGGAACAGCGGGAGAGTGGCCAGAATTTCGCCGCTACCGTCAAGCGCGGCCGCCAGCCGGGCCTGCTGCTGCAGCGGCAGGGCGCGAAGATCGGTTTGCGCGAGTGGGGGCTGGAGCTGATGCAGCAAATCGGCGCTACCGCCGCCGTGCTGGATGCGCAGCGGGGCGGCGACGACCATGCGCGCGCCCTGCAGGCGCAAGCGGCCAAACTGCAGGATGTGGCGCTGACGCCATCAGCGCAGGTGCTGGCGGCGCTGGATCGGCATGATGGCTCGTTTCCAGCCTTTGCGCTGGCCCAGAGCGAGGCGCATGCGGCGAATTTCCGCAGCCGCGCGCTCAGCGCTAACGAGGAAGCGCGCTTTGCCGAGCTAGGCCAACTGTCTCTGGCAGAGCAGGAACGGATGGAACAGGCGGACGCCAACAGCAGTTTCGACGACTACATCCTCGCCTACCGTGAACGCACACCGGCGCAGCTGTGTGAGTGACGGGTGCATTTACCGAGCCGGGCACGGCTCAGGTGGCAAATGAATCCTCTGTCATTTCATATACTCCATATGCCTTGGCGTTTTTTCTGGCGCCATAAATAAGAAGTTAGGGCATACTCCGGATTTTTCTGAAGCCGGACTTAACTTTGGAACAATCCCGATTGGAGCAGCTTGTAGTAATGCTCGATTTCGATCGGCTCTTTCAGAAGCGTATAGAAGCGTGGCTTGTCGCCGATGCGTTGCATGATGCGTTCGACGATCAGGCTGCGTGCTGCACTATTGAAGCGATACTGCCGATCACCCAGAAACACCGGATGTTGCTGGTAGACGGCGAGACGATCAAAGACTCCGTCGTCGTTCAGTTGATAACCCCGCTTCAACAAGGCCTGACGCAATAATGAATAGCGTGTGGTCAGGAAATTTCCCTTGTTGTAGAAAAATTTGACGTGGCCTGGCCCCAGACAAAATTGGGCGGGGATGGCGGCCATTACCGTCTCAGGCGATTTTCCGGACAAGGATTTCAGCAAGCTTGTCGGGATGCGCCGCATTTCCCGATACTCGGCAAACAGATGCTGATCGGTCAAGAGCGCGGGCGACAGGTCGACATTGATGCGAGTCATGCTGCGGCGCCCGGCGTTGAATGGGGTTTGCGTTGGGCGTTAGCCGGCCAGCTTCTGTTTCAGCAGCTCGGTCAATTGCGCCGGATTGGCCTTGCCCTTGGTGGCTTTCATCGCCTGGCCGATCAGCGCGTTGAAGGCCTTTTCCTTGCCGGCGCGGAATTCCTCCACCGACTTCGGGTTGGCCGCCAACACCTCATCGACGATTTTTTCCAGCGCGCCGGTATCTGAAATCTGCTTTAGGCCCTTGGCTTCGATGATGTCGTCGGCCAGGGTCGGCGCCGTCGACTGCGCTTCCCACATCGCGCCAAATACCTCCTTGGCGATCTTGTTTGAAATCGTGCCATCGGCGATCCGCTGCAGCAATAGCGCCAGCTGTTGCGCCGAGACCGGGGCGGCGGCGATATCAACGCCGGCACGGTTCAAGGTCGACGCGACGTCGCCCATCAGCCAGTTGGCGGCGGTTTTCGCCTGTTCGCGGCCAGCGCTGGCGACGGTTGCTTCGAAATAGCCGGCCATCGCCTTCGATTGCGTCAGCACCGCGGCATCGTATTCGGGCAGGCCGTAGTCGCGCACGAAGCGCTCGCGCATCGCATCCGGCAGTTCCGGCATCGCGGCGCGCACCCGTGCAATCCATTCCGGCGCGATCACCAGCGGCGGCAAGTCGGGGTCGGGAAAATAGCGGTAATCCTGCGAGTCTTCCTTGCTGCGCATGGAACGGGTTTCTTTCTTGTCCGGGTCGTACAGGCGCGTCGCCTGCAGCACGCGGCCACCGTCCTCGATCAGCTCGATCTGGCGCCGTACTTCATAGTTGATCGCGTCTTCCATGAAGCGAAACGAGTTCAGGTTCTTGATTTCGCAGCGGGTGCCGTATTCTTTCTGCCCCAGCGGCCGCACCGAGACGTTGGCGTCACAGCGGAACGAACCTTCCTGCATGTTGCCGTCGCAAATGCCAAGCCACATCACCAGCGAATGCAAGGCCTTGGCGTAGGCTACCGCTTCCGCCGCGCTGCGCATGTCGGGTTCGGTAACAATTTCCAGCAAGGGCGTGCCGGCGCGATTCAGGTCGATCCCGGTCATGCCTTGATAATCCTCGTGCAGCGACTTGCCGGCGTCTTCCTCCAGGTGTGCGCGCGTGAGCGCCACGGTTTTCACGGTCGGCTTGCCGTCTTGTTCCAGCAGGAATGAAACGCGGCCGCCTTGCACCACCGGCAGCTCGAACTGGCTGATCTGGTAGCCCTTCGGCAAATCCGGATAAAAATAATTCTTGCGCGCAAACACCGAGCGCGGCGCGATGGTGGCGCCGATCGCCAGGCCGAACTGGATCGCGCGTTCAACCGCACCCTTGTTCATGACCGGCAAGACGCCAGGCAGCGCCAAGTCGACCGCGCTGGCCTGCGTGTTCGGCTCGGCACCGAACCGGGTCGAGGCGCCGCTGAATATCTTGGATTGGGTCGTGAGCTGCGCGTGCGTTTCCAGACCGATGACAACTTCCCACTGCATGATTTCCCCGCTTGCTGTTTTATTCAACGTAATGGCACTTGCCGGTTTTCAGATCGACCGACAGCTGCGTGAAATTGGCGCGCGACCCGCACAGGGCAGGGCAACTCGGCGTTACGTTCAAGGTAGAGCCCTCGCGCTCCAGCCGGATGCTGCAATTCAGGCCGCGATCGAAGTTATAACCGCGCCGCTCACGCGCGGCACGTGCGTCTTGCAAGCCAATGCGCCAGGCATCGCGGCCGATTCCCTGCATCAGTTCGGCTTGCAAACCGTCGCTGTCGTCGATGCTGCAGTCAAAGCCATGGGTGGACCGAAACAGCGCCGATTCCCAGCGAAAGGACTTGATCCGATCGCCATCCAGATGCGCTTCGCCGGTGTCGCTGTACGTGACCTGCTCGCCGTTTTCATCCTGCGTGGCACTGCAGGAAAAGCGCGTATCCAGCTGCTGCGCCCAGCCGGGGGCCGCTGCCAACGTCAGCAGTGTGGCATGGAGCAGAAGCGCAAGAAGGCGGTGGCTGTGTTTCATGCGAGGTCCGGTTGCCGTAGATGCCAGTCGGTCGCACCCTGATAGCGGTGTGCGATGTTGAGTAACTTCGCTTCGGCAAAGTAGTTGCCGATAATTTGCAGGCCGACCGGACGCTGGCGACTGTTTTCATCCTGGCCAAAGCCGCACGGAATCGACATGCCGGGCAAGCCGGCCAGGCTGGTGGACAAGGTATAGATGTCGGCCAGGTACATCGCCACCGGGTCGTCCGCCTTGGCGCCAAGATCCCAGGCCACCGTCGGCGACACCGGCCCCATGATGACGTCGCATTGCTGGAACGCGCTTTGAAAATCTTGCGCGATCAGGCGCCGGATGCGCTGCGCCTGCAGGTAATAGGCATCGTAATAGCCGTGCGACAGCACATAGGCGCCGACCAGGATGCGGCGTTTTACTTCCTCGCCGAAGCCTTCGGCGCGGGTCTTTTGATACATCTCGGCCAGGTCGTGATACTGGCTGGCGCGGTGGCCGTAGCGCACGCCGTCGAAACGCGACAGGTTGGACGAGGCTTCGGCCGGCGCGATCACGTAGTAGGCCGGAATCGACAGCCCGGTATTCGGCAGCGAAACATCGACCAGTGTCGCCCCCAGCTTCTCGTATTCGGTCAGCGCCGCGCGCACCGCCTGTTCCACCTCCGGCGCCAGGCCATCGCCGAAATACTCGCGCGGCACGCCGATCTTCAGGCCGCGCAGGTCGTCGTTCAGGATGCGCGCGAAGTCTTCGCCGGCGCCATCCTGGCGGCGCTCGACGCTGGTCGAGTCGCGCGCATCGAAGCCGACCATCGCGTTCAGCAGCAGTGCGCAGTCTTCCGCCGTCTTCGCGATCGGGCCACCCTGGTCCAGCGACGAGGCAAACGCAATCATGCCGAAGCGCGAGACGCTGCCATAGGTCGGCTTGATGCCGGTCACGCCGCAATGGGCAGCCGGTTGCCGGATTGAGCCGCCGGTGTCGGTGCCGGTCGCGGCCGGCGTCAGGCGCGCGGCTACCGCCGCCGCCGAGCCGCCGGAGGAGCCGCCCGGGATCGCCGCTTTATCCCAGGGATTCCTGACGGCGCCGAAAAACGAATTTTCATTGGTCGAGCCCATCGCGAATTCGTCGCAGTTCAGTTTGCCCAGCGTCACCATGCCGGCTTGCTGAAAGCGTTCGACCACGGTCGCATCAAACGGACTGACATAGTTTTCCAGCATCTTCGAGCCGGCCGTGGTGCGCCAGCCGCGCGTGACGAACAGATCCTTGTGCGCGATCGGAATCCCGGTCAGCGGGGTTGCCTGTTTTTGCGCCAGCAAGCGGTCGGCCGCGGTCGCCTGCTGCAGCGTCAGTTCGGGGTCGACATGCAAAAATGCATTCAGGTCGCTCGCTGCAATGCGCGCCAGGAACAGTTCGGCAAGTTCGGTCGCGGCAATTTGTCTGGTCTGCAGCAGCGTCGATAGCTGCTGGATGGTTTTGGTATGCATGGCAATCGATTCAGCGTAGTTATGGTGCTCCGCGGCCGGCGTGGTTGCAACCGAAAGCGCGTTGAGCGGTATTTTTATTGCAGGCTTGTCATTATTCAATGACTTTCGGCACCAGGAACAGGCCGTCCTGAACGGCCGGCGCATTGCGCTGATAATCGTCGCGCCGGTTGGCTTCGGTGACTTCATCTTGCCGCAGGCGCAGCGATAAATCCGGCTGGAAGGCGGCGATCGGGTGCGCCAGCGGTTCAATGCCGCTGGTATCGATGGTTTTCATTTGCTCCACCAGCGCAAAGATGTCGTTCAGCTTGGACAAGGTGGCCGCTGCCTGCGCCTCGCTCAATTCGAGTTGCGCCAGGATGGCGAGACGTTTGACGTCGGACAGATCAAGTGACATGGTCGGATGCGCGGATGGCTTGCGTCGGCAAGTAGGTTAAGTGGTTTGAGCGGCG
Organism: uncultured beta proteobacterium; assembly: GCA_963707665.1. Classification (GTDB taxonomy): domain Bacteria; phylum Pseudomonadota; class Gammaproteobacteria; order Burkholderiales; family Burkholderiaceae_D; genus DATJCV01. The sequence goes on from CAVPQU010000002.1 coordinate 118,028, forward strand.
ATTTAATGCTGACAAAAATTTGTCAAACCCTTCAAATCGGCGCCGAATTTTAGAGGAAATGTCCAGTCGGATACGTCTAAATTATAAGGTAGAATGCGGGGCTAATACTTGACAGGCGCCGGGCAGGCGTGGACAACGGGTCGCCATTGACTGCCCGAGGTATCGCTATTGTGGCGCCGGCGATTTCTGTGTTCCAGTGTGCCGGGTACCGTTTCTCGGTGCCGGGCCCTATCCCGCAATGGATGGATTTCTTGCGGACGGGGCGCCGCCGGGCTGAATCCCGCCCCACAACAAAATGGAAATTTATACATGTTCGGATTTTTACGCAGTTATTTTTCAAATGACCTGGCGATCGACTTGGGGACGGCCAACACGCTGATTTACGTGCGTACTTCCGGCATCGTTCTGGACGAACCTTCGGTGGTGGCGATTCGCGAGCAGGGCGGGCCGAATGGCAAGAAAACCATCATGGCGGTTGGCAAGGAAGCCAAGCAGATGCTGGGCAAGGTGCCGGGCAACATCGAGGCGATTCGGCCGATGAAGGACGGCGTCATCGCCGACTTCACCGTCACCGAGCAGATGTTGAAACAGTTCATCCGCATGGTGCATGACTCCAAACTGTTCAAGCCTTCTCCGCGCATCATCATCTGCGTGCCGTGCGGCTCGACCCAGGTCGAGCGCCGTGCGATCCGCGAATCGGCGCTGGGCGCCGGCGCCTCGCAGGTGTTCCTGATCGAGGAGCCGATGGCGGCGGCGATCGGCGCCGGCCTGCCGGTGGCGGATGCGACCGGATCAATGGTGGTCGATATTGGCGGCGGCACCACCGAAGTCGGCATCATTTCGCTGGGCGGCATGGTCTACAAGGGTTCGATTAGAGTCGGCGGCGACCGCTTCGACGATGCGATCGTGAATTACATCCGCCGCAACTACGGCATGCTGATCGGCGAGCAGACCGCCGAGGCGATCAAGAAGCAGATCGGCTCCGCCTTCCCGGGCGCGGAAGTCAAGGAAATGGAAGTCAAGGGGCGCAACCTGTCGGAAGGCATTCCGCGCTCGTTTACAATTTCCAGCAATGAAATCCTGGAAGCGCTGACCGAGCCGTTGAACGGCATTGTCTCCGCGGTCAAGACTGCGCTGGAACAGACGCCGCCCGAATTGGGCGCCGATATCGCCGAGAAGGGCATGATGCTGACCGGCGGCGGTGCCTTGCTGAACGACCTCGACCGTCTCCTGATGGAAGAAACCGGCTTGCCGGTGATCGTTGCCGAAGATCCGCTGACGTGCGTGGTGCGCGGCTCCGGCATGGCGCTGGAACGGATGGACAAGCTCGGTTCGATTTTCTCCTACGAATAAAGGTGCCGCGATGCCGCGCACGGCGCGTCCGGCAGCATCGAAACTTCAGGTTGGCCTGCGGCGGCGCGGGCGCCGCGGCGCCATCGCTGCTGTACCCGCCAGGACTTGCAAGACGATAAATGGAATTCAGTAGTCCACCGCCACTTTTCAAGCAGGGCGCTTCGGCGCGTGCGAAAGTGGTTTTTTTCGCCCTGATCGCGGTCACATTGCTGGTGGCGGACGCCCGCACGCAATCGTTGGCGATGTTGCGGCACTTGGTGGGTACCGGTCTTTATCCACTGCAGGCCGCCGCGCTGATGCCACGCGAGGCGTTGTACCGCATCGGCGATTACTTCACTTCCCAAACCCGGCTGGAACGCGAAAACCAGGGTTTTCGGCGCCAGCACGCCGACAATGCGCGCGCTTTGCAGCAGGCGCAATTCCTGGTGGCGGAAAACCAGCAGCTGCGCAATTTGCTGGCGCTTCGCGACCAGCTCGCAGTGCGATCGGTCAGCAGCGAAATCCTGTACGACACGCGCGATCCGTTTACGCGCAAGATCGTGCTCGATCGTGGCAGCCGGGATGGCGTGGCCGCCGGCCAGCCGGTGATCGACGATACCGGCGTGGTTGGCCAGGTGACTCGTGTGTTTCCGTTTGCTGCCGAAGTCAGCCTGCTGACCGACAAGGACCAGGCGATTCCGGTGCAGGTGTTGCGTAATGGCTTGCGCAGCGTGATCTACGGCCGCGGCCAGTCGGGTCAGCTGGAGTTGCGCTTCATGGTGGCAAATGGCGATATTCGCAACGATGATGTGCTGGTTACGTCCGGTATCGACGGCGTCTATCCGCCCGGGTTGGCGGTCGCTCGTGTTTCCGAGGTCGAAAACAAGGTGGCCGACGCCTTCGCCCACATTGTGTGCGAGCCGCTGGCTGGGCTTGGCCGCCATCGGCAACTGCTGATCCTGCTGACCGAGGCCAAGCCGCTGCCGCTCATCGACGTGGAAGAAAAGGAAACCGGAAAGGACCGCCCTGGCGCCCGCGCCGCTCGCGCAAGGGCCAAACAGGCGTTGCGCGCGCCCGAAAAAACCCAGGCGCCTCCACCCAAAAAAGCGCCCCTCAGCCAGGAGATCGCCCGGTGAATCGTCCGCAATACATCCTGCTGCCGGCCAGCGGACTGTTCATCGCGGCCAGCCTGGTGGTTGCCTTCGCGCTCAATCTCCTGCCGTGGGGGCGCTGGAATGGCGTGCCGGATTTCGTCGCGCTGATTCTGGTGTTCTGGAACATCCATCAACCGCGCAAGGTCGGTATCGGCATCGCCTTTTTCATGGGGCTGATGATGGATGTGCATGACGCCAGCCTGCTGGGCGAAAACGCGCTGGCCTATACGCTGCTGTCGTATTTCACGATCATGATCCATCGGCGCGTGCTGTGGTTTCCGATGGGAACTCAGGCATTGCACGTGCTGCCCTTGCTGTTGCTGACGCAATTGGTGCAGTTGCTGATTCGCCTGATGGCCGGTGGCAGCTTTCCCGGCTGGCTGTATTTTTCCGAAAGCCTGGCTTCGGTCGCGCTCTGGCCGCTGGCCACCTGGTTATTGCTAGCGCCGCAGCGGCGCGCCGTCAACCGCGATGACAACCGCCCGCTTTGAGGCGGCTGCCGCTATACATGCGGCCTGCTGCCGGATGACCACGCATGACTGAATTCAAGAATGCCGAGCGTGAGCTGTACCTGTTCCGCCTGCGGCTGTCGGCGGTGGCGTTGTTCGTGCTCGTCTGTTTCGGCGTGCTGCTGGCGCGCTTCATCTGGCTGCAGGTGGCGCGCCATGACCAATACGCGGCGCAAGCCGAGGACAACCGTATCTCGGTGGTGCCGGTGGTGCCGAATCGCGGCCTGATCTTCGACCGCAACGGCGTTATCCTGGCGCGCAATTATTCCGCTTACACGCTGGAAATCACGCCCTCGAAGATCGAAGGCAAGCTAGATGACGTGATCGACGATCTGTCGCTCCTGGTGGACATCACGCCACGCGATCGCAAGCAGTTCCGCCGCTTGCTGGAGGATTCGCGCAAGTTCGAAAGCGTGCCGATTCGCACCCGCCTGACTGACGAGGAAGTGGCGCGCTTTTCGGTCCAGCGCTACCGTTTTCCCGGGGTCGAGGTCGAGGCGCGCCTATTCCGCCAGTACCCGCTGGGCGAGGTGGCGTCGCATGTGATCGGCTACATTGGCCGCATCAGCGCGCGCGACGCCGAGAAGCTGGAGGAGAGTGACGACAGCGCCAACTATGCCGGCAGCAATCACATCGGCAAGGAAGGCGTCGAAAAGAGTTACGAAAAATACCTGCACGGCACCACAGGTTACGAAGAGGTCGAAGTCTCGGCCAGCGGCCGCGCGGTGCGCTCGCTGTCGCGCACGCCGGCCACGCCCGGTCACAACCTGATTTTGTCGCTCGATATCGAACTGCAGAAGGTGGTCGAGCAGGCCTTTGGCGAGCGGCGCGGTGCGCTGGTGGCGATCGAGCCGGCCACCGGCGACATCCTGGCTTATGTGTCGCGCCCCGGCTTCGACCCCAATTTGTTCATCGACGGCATCGACCAGCAAAGCTGGGACGAGCTGAACAACTCGCCCGACCGGCCGCTGGTGAACCGGCCACTGTCGGGCGCCTATCCGCCCGGCTCGACCTACAAGCCGTTCATGGCGCTGGCGGCGCTGGAGCTTGGCAAGCGCAAGCCGCAGGACGCCATTTCCGATCCTGGCTATTTCTGGCTTGGGAACCACAAATTCCGCGACGACAAGGAAGGCGGCCACGGCATGGTCGACATGTACAAGTCGATCGTGCATTCGTGCGACACCTACTACTACCTGCTGGCCAACGACATGGGAGTGGATGCGATGCACGACTTCATGAAACCGTTCGGCTTTGGTCAGCTGACCGGCATCGACCTGGAGCATGAGCGCACCGGCCTGCTGCCGTCGACGGCATGGAAGAAATCGGCCTACAAGAAACCGGAGCAGAAAAGATGGTTTGCCGGCGAGACCATTTCGCTTGGCATCGGCCAGGGCTACAACGCTTTCACGCCGCTGCAGCTGGCGCATGCAACCGCGATCCTGGCGAACAACGGTGTGGTGATGAAACCGCATCTGGTGAAGGCGGTCGAAGACCCGGACAGCCATCAGCGCACGCTGACGGTGCCGAAGGAAAGCTACCGCATCCCGCTGCAGCAAAAAAATATCGACGTCATCAAGCGCGCGATGGTCGGCGTCACGCTGGAAGGGACCTCGCGCCGGGTATTCGCCAACGCCGGCTACGAGTCGGCCGGCAAGACCGGCACCTCGCAGGTGATCGCGATCAAGAAGAACGAAAAATACGACGCCAGCAAGATCGATGCGCGGCACCATGACCACGCGCTGTACACCGCGTTCGCGCCGGTCGAGCAGCCGCGCATCGCGATTGCCATCATCGTCGAGAACGGCGGCTTCGGCGGCGCGGCGGCGGCGCCGATCGTGCGCGCCGCGCTCGATTATTTCTTGCTCGGCAAAAAGCCGGGCGAGCAGGAGTCGGCGCCGCCAGCCGCGCCGTCGGCCCCAGTGGTGGTGAAGGCAGCGGCCCGTGCCGACACTCACATTCACGAGGATTGAGGTGCCCATGTTTGCGCAACTTTCCCATGCCGCCATGCTGCTGATCAGCGCCGGAGCACTGTCATGGCGCTGAAGGACAGGCGTACGTTCTGGGAAATCGCCAAGCCGTATTTCACGGTCTTTGACGGTCCGCTGGCGCTGATTGTGTTCCTGCTGCTGTCGGTGGCGCTGGTCACGCTGTATTCGGCCGGCATCGACGTCCCGGGCCGGGTCGAGGACCAGTTGCGCAACATCCTGATCGCCTTCGTCGTCATGTGGATCGCGGCCAATGTGTCGCCGCAGACGCTGATGCGGTTTGCAGTGCCAGTCTATACCTTCGGCATTGCGCTGCTGCTGGCAGTGGCGATGTTCGGGCTGGTCAAGAAGGGTGCACGGCGCTGGCTCAATCTCGGCATGATCGTGCAGCCGTCCGAGATCATGAAGATCGCGATGCCGCTGATGCTGGCCTGGTTCTTCCAGAAACGCGAGGGCCAGATCGGCTGGCGCGAATACCTGGTAGCCGCGCTGCTGCTGCTGCTGCCGGTCGGCCTGATCGCCAAGCAGCCGGATCTGGGCACTGCGCTGCTTGGTGCTGGCGGCCGGGTTTTACGTGATCTTCCTGGCCGGGCTGTCATGGAAGGTGCTGCTCGGCCTGGTGCTGGCGGCCGGCGCCAGCCTGCCGGTGGTGTGGTCGATGCTGCACGACTATCAACGCTCGCGCGTGATGACGTTGATCGATCCGACCACCGATCCGCTCGGCAAGGGTTTCCATATCATCCAGTCGACCATCGCCATCGGTTCCGGCGGCGTGTCCGGCAAGGGCTGGCTGAACGGCACGCAATCGCACCTGGCCTTCATCCCGGAACGCACCACCGATTTCATCTTCGCGGTGTTTTCGGAAGAGTTCGGGCTGATCGGCAACGGCGTGCTGCTGGTGCTGTACCTGCTGCTGATCGGGCGCGGGCTGATCATCGCCGCCAATGCGCCCAGCTTTTTTACGCGCCTGCTGGCCGGCGCCATTACCCTGATCTTCTTCACCTATGCCTTCGTCAACATGGGAATGGTCAGTGGTATTCTGCCGGTGGTCGGGGTGCCGCTGCCGTTCATGAGTTACGGCGGTACGGCGCTGGTGACACTCGGTCTCGGCGTCGGCATCCTGATGAGCATCCAGCATCATCGAAAACTGATTCAGTCATAAGGAATTCCCGGATGCGAACCTGCCCACCCTCGAATCGAAACCAACTGCTGCGCCTGCTGGCAATGGCGGCGCCAGCGCTGATCCTGGTAGCCTGCGGCAGCGTGCCGCGGCAGCCGGCGGCGCCGGAGCCGGCACGACCGGCGGCGGCACCGACCACCGCCAGCGCCGCGCGCAGCAAGCTGCCGGCGCTGCCGCCGGCGGGCTCCGGGCGCGGCGGCTATTACCTGGACGACGGTCCGGGCGATGCGCCGCCGGACGATTTGCTGGCGATCCCCGACGCCGAGCCGAAAATCGAACCCTATGCGAAGGCGACGCTGCGGCCGTATGTCGTGTTCGGCAAGACCTACACGCCGATCACCGACGAGCGGCCCTTGAAGCAGCGCGGCGTCGGCAGCTGGTACGGCAAGAAATTCCATGGCCAGAAGACCTCGTCCGGCGAGCTGTACGACATGTACCAGATGACCGCCGCCCATCCGACCTTGCCGCTGCCTTCGTATGCGCGCGTGACCAACCTGAAGACCGGCGTGCAGGTGATCGTGCGCGTCAACGACCGTGGGCCGTTCCGCTCCGACCGCATCATCGACCTGTCGTATACCGCGGCCCTGAAGCTGGGCTACCTGACGCACGGCAGCACCGAGCTGGAAGTCGAGCGGCTGCTGCCCGATGAAATCCTGCGCCTGGCCGCCGCCAAGCAGGATCAGTCGGCACCAGTGACCGTGAGCGCGGTGGCTCCGGCGTCGATCGAAACCCTGCTGCAGGCACAAGCCGGGCCGGCCGCGGGCGTCCAAGCACCGTCGGCGCTCGCAGCCGCCGCCGACAGCCCAGCGCCACTCGCCACCTCGATCACGCCGGCGCCCAGCGGCGGCGGTTTTTATCTCCAGCTCGGCGCCTATGCGCAGGCCGCCAACGCCGAGGCGCTGCGCGCCCGACTGGCGCAGAACTGGTCGGCGGCGCTGCCGCCGCTGGAAGTGGTGCAATACGGCAGCTTGTTCCGCGTCCACAGCGGCCCGTACAGCAGCCGCGGCGACGCCGCCAGCGTGGCCTTGCAAGTGCGCGAGGGCGGCGCGACGTCGGCGTTGATCGTGCAGCGCTAGACCAGGCCAGCGTCGGTCGCCAGGCCGCCGTCGAACGCGGCCGATGCCGTCAGCCTTGTCGACTTGGCGTGAGGGCAGTGGCGCCGATCCTCCGGTATCAAGCGGGGCTTTGGCGGCGGCATATACTCCCTCTATGTGCCGCCTGTGTCGGCCATGAAATGGAGTGTTTTTTAATATACCCCTAGTTCTTCATTTTTCCTCAAATGCCGGCCGCCATCCGCAGCAGCGGCCATAAGCCGCCTAGCGCCGCGCCAGACGCCAGAGCGAGGTGACTTCCGCCGCCCGCGCCGCATGCAGCGGATCGCCGGCGATCGGCGGCTTTCGGATGCTGCGGCCGGGTATCGTTGCGGCCCAGCACCTTGAGGCCGCCGGCCTCGATCCATTGCAGCAGTTGCGCGCGCGAGCGCAGGCCGAGATGCTCGGCCAGGTCCGACAGCAAGCAGCCAGCCTTCGCCGTCCGGCTCCAGATGCGCCGCCAGGCCGCCGAGGAAGCCGCGCAGCATGCGGCTGTCCGGATCGTAGATCGCGTGTTCGATGGTGGAGCTGGGGCGCGCCGGCAGCCACGGCGGATTGCACACCACCAGCGGCGCGCGCCCGGGCGGGAACAGGTCGGCCTGCACCAGCTCGACCTGCTCCGTCACATCGAGCCGCGCAAAGTTCTCGCGCGCGCAGGACAGCGCGCGCGGCTCCAGCTCGGTGGCCACCACGCGCCGCACGCCGCGCCGCGCCAGCACGGCCGCCAGCACGCCGCTGCCGGTGCCGATGTCGAACGCCAGCTCGGCGCTGCGGCAGCGGCGCCGCTGCCACCAGCTCGACATACTCGCCGCGCAGCGGCGAAAACACGCCGTAGTGCGGATGGATGCGCGCGCCCAGTGCCGGCATCTCGACGCCGTTCTTGCGCCACTCGTGGGCGCCGATCACGCCCAGCAGTTCGCGCAGCGAGGCCACGAACGGCTCGCGGCCGGCGCCCCAGGTTTCGTTGCAGGCCAGCTTGACGTCGGGCGCGCGGCGCAGCGGAATCCGGTAGTCGGCCTCGAACGGCAGCAGCAGCATCGCCAGCACGCGCGCGCGCTGCGCTTGCGCCTGCCGGTGCAGATGAAAGGCGGTGGCCGGTTCCGCTGTCGCCGCCGGCGCCTTTTTCGGTTTCTTCGGCGGCCGGTCGATGCGGCGCGCCAGCGCCGTCAGCAACTGGCGCGCGTTCTGGAAGTCGCCGCGCCACAGCAGACCGGTGCCTTCACAGGCCAGCCGGTAGGCACTGTCGGCATTCAGCGTATCGTCGGCGATGATGACCCGTTTGGGCGGCGCCAGCCCGCTTTCCGAACGCCAGTGCGCAGTGCACTGCTGATCGTTTTCGGCCCAGTGGAGGAGTGGCGGCGTGATTGCATCAGGCATGGTGCCGGCCTTTGCAATGGGTGGAGGAAACAACAGTTGGCTGAACAATCATCAGAATCGGCAATCAAAATAAAAGGCAACAGGTACGATGGCAGGCGCCGCGCAATTCACTATTGGAACATACAATCCGGCATCGGCTGGAGCAATCTGCAGCCTGCCAAAGTTGACGGGCGGCAAAGCACGAGGCGGCGTTTGCGGGTATATTGAGCGCCGCCCATCGTGGCCTTACTACTCCACTTACCGGAAAGCCCCTTGAAAACAGCACTGATCGAGCACGTCCAGATCGCCAAAATCGATTCCACCATCATCGGCAACCTGCTGCTGGACCATACGAGCGCCGCCGAGGTGCGGCAGGAAGCGCTGGTCATCGGCATTCGTAACGAAGCCGGCGAAATCTATCGCATCATCGGCGCCGACCGGCTGGCCAGCTACACCAACGCGGTCGAGGAACTCGCGGATCTGGAACTGGTGGACGAGTTGCAGGATGCGCACAGCGCCCAGGACGGCTACGACTCGATTTTCCGCATCGCCTGAATCCGGCGCCGGCGCCCGCCGCCGCGCTGCTGAATTTCTGCAATAATCAGGTACCTGATCGACCGGGCGCGGACATGCGCAAGTTGTTCAATTTCGTACTGCTGGCTTGTTGCGGCTTGTTTCTGCCGGGGGCAAGTGCGGTATCGCCACCGGTGCTGGTGCTGCCACTGACCGGCGCCATCGGCCCGGCCAGCGCCGACTTCACCACGCGCGGCATTGCCCGCGCCCAGCAGGATGGCGCGCAATTGCTGGTGCTGCAGATGGATACGCCGGGCGGGCTCGATCTGTCGATGCGCGAGATCATCAAGGCCATCCTGGCCTCGCCGGTACCGGTAGCTGCCTTTGTCGCCCCTAGCGGCGCCCGTGCCGCTTCCGCCGGCACCTACATCCTGTATGCCAGTCACATTGCCGCCATGGCGCCTGGCACCAATCTGGGAGCCGCTACGCCGGTGCAAATCGGTCTGGGCGGCGCCCCCGACGAAGCCAAAAAACCCGCGCCAGGGGCGGCGTCCGCCGACAGCAAGAATGCGCCGGACAACCAGTCCAGCGCGCTCGAACGCAAGCAGATGCATGACGCCGCTGCCTACATCCGTGGCCTGGCACAGCTGCGCGGGCGCAACGCCGAATGGGCGGAACGCGCGGTGCGCGAGGCGGTCAGCCTGTCGGCCGACGAGGCGCTGGCGCAAAACGTGATCGAGCTGACCGCGACCGATGTGCCGGCGCTGTTGGCCACGCTGGACGGGCGTCGCTTGCGCACCGTCAGCGGCGAACATGTGCTGCACACGCAGGGGGCCACCATCGTCCGCATCGAGCCCGGCTGGACGACGCGTCTGCTGGCCGTCATCACCGATCCCGGTATCGCCTTGTTGCTGTTGATGGCGGGCGTGTATGGCCTGTTTTTCGAATTCGCCAGCCCCGGCTTCGTCTTGCCGGGAGTGGTTGGCGCGATCTGCCTGTTGCTCGGCATGTTTGCACTGCACCTGCTGCCGGTCAATTACGCCGGTCTGGCGCTGATCCTGCTTGGCCTGTCGTTCATGGTGGCGGAAGTCTTCCTGACCAGCTTCGGCGTGCTGGCAGTGGGCGGCATGATCGCCTTCGCATTCGGGGCGCTGATGCTGGTCGACACCGACCTGCCGGGCTATGGCGTGCCGCTGGGCCTGGTGGCGGCAGTCAGCGTGTTTAGCGCCGGCTTCATTTTCATGGTCGCCAGCCTTGCCCTGAAGGCGCGCCGCCGACCCGTGGTCAGCGGCCAGGAAGCGCTGCTTGGCAGCATTGGCGAGGCACTGAGCGATTTGCCGGCCGGCGGCGGCCAGGGCTGGGGCCGGGTGCAGGGCGAACAATGGGAAATCCGCAGTGCGGTACCGCTACAGCGCGGCCAGCGGCTGCGGGTGGTGGCGCGCGACGGCCTGGTGCTTTCGGTGGTGGCGGCCGATGATGTGAATTCACGCAGGCAAGGAGAATAAGCATGGGAACAGGTCTCGGATTTGGCGGCGTGCTGTTGTTGCTGATTGTGGTGTTGCTGCTGATGGCGGTACGCATCTTGCGCGAGTACGAGCGCGGCGTGGTGTTTACGCTCGGCCGCTTTTCTGGCGTCAAGGGCCCCGGCTTGTTCGTGCTGATTCCGGTGGTGCAGCAAATGGTCAAGGTCGATCTGCGCATCATCGTCTTCGACGTGCCGCCACAGGACGTGATCACGCGCGACAACGTCTCGGTCAAGGTCAACGCGGTGGTGTATTTTCGCGTCATCGATCCGGAAAAATCGGTGATCCAGGTTGCGCAGTTTCTGGAGGCCACCAGCCAGCTGGCGCAGACCACTTTGCGCGCGGTGCTCGGCAAGCACGAACTGGACGAACTGCTGGCCGAGCGCGAGCGCTTGAATCTCGATATCCAGCGCGTGCTGGACAGCCAGACCGATGCCTGGGGCATCAAGGTCACCACAGTCGAGATCAAGCATGTTGATATCAATGAAACCATGATCCGCGCCATCGCGCGCCAAGCCGAAGCCGAGCGCGAGCGGCGCGCCAAGATCATCCATGCGGAAGGCGAGCTGCAGGCGTCGGAAAAACTGCTGCAGGCGGCGCAGATGCTGGCGCAGCAGCCGCAGGCGATGCAGTTGCGCTACCTGCAGACGCTGACGGCGATTGCCGGCGACAAGAGCTCGACCATCGTGTTTCCGGTGCCGATGGATATCTTCACGCTGCTGGCCAATCGCGCGCCCGTGCAGACACCGCCGACAGCGAACTAAAAACCCGGGCGGCGCGGCTACAATCGGGTGATGTATTCGTTCGCCGCTGCGCCTTCCACACCCAAACGCGTAATTTGCCGCCGCTGCCTGCGGCCGCACAGCGCCTGTATTTGCCGCTGGATCACGCCGCTCGCGAACCAGGTCGAAGTACTGATCCTGCAGCATCCGCAAGAAGTCAGTCAGGCCAAGGGCAGCGCCCGGCTGCTGCATCTAAGCCTCGCCCGCAGCCAGCTGCACACCGGGGAAATCTTCGCGCCGGCGGTGCTGCAAGCGCTACTGCAACAGCCGTGGCCAGAGTCGATGGATGCGGCGCCGAAGAGCACGGCGAAACGGGCGCCGGTACACAGCATCCTGTTGTATCCGCACCAGCCGACCGATGCCGCGCCCGACCCGTTGCCGCTGACCGAGCCGGCGCGCCTGCGGCTGGTGGTACTGGACGGCACTTGGCGCCAGAGCCGCAGGATGCTGCAGGACAATCCGCTGTTGCAAGCGTTGCCGCGCTTGGCGCTGTCGCCCTCGCTGCCGTCGCGCTACCACATCCGGCGCGCCCAACGCCCCGGCCAGCTGTCGACGCTGGAAGCCTGCTGCCATGCGCTGCGGCAACTGGAGCAGCACCAGCAGCCGTATCAGTCATTGCTGCAGGCGTTTGACGGCTTCGTCGCGCAGCAGCTGGCGTATCGCCCGCAGGCAACGACAGGGGATTAACGTGGGCTGAGACAACGCGTGTTGCTGGCAGTGAACCCCTTGTCTCTAGTCAAAGCGGTTGCCATGGCACTGCAATAGGCTGGAGGGGTTTGCAGCCGAAAGTGCGCGTCCACACCATGATTTGTTCCTTCTCGCCGTTATCACGTTGCGCGCTGGGCGCCGTATGGGTGGCATCGCTCGCGGCGCCACCGTGCCAGGCCGACGATGTCGTGTCGACGGTGACGCCGTCCGCCTTCATGTCGCACTGGGACCGGGCCTCGCAAGCGGTGTCGCAAACGTTGGAGCAGGTTTGGCATTCCGACCAGTACGAGCTGTACGTGCCGCTCCACATCTGGCACAACCGTGCCTACTACAGCGCAGAGAAAATCGCCATGTACAACGAAAATCCGTGGGGTGTCGGCATCGGCAAATATCGCTACGACGCCGATGGTGACTGGCACGCGCTGTATGCGATGGCCTTCCTCGAATCGCACAACAAGGTCGAACCGATCGTCGGTTATGGCTTCCAGAAAATCTGGCGCCCGGGCGGGGGATGGCGGCTCGGCGCCGGCTTCACCGCCGGCGTCACCACGCGCGAGGATTACCACTACGTGCCGATCCCGGTGCTGCTGCCACTGGCGTCAATCGAATACGGTCGGCTGTCGTTGCAGACCACTTATATTCCTGGTGGCAACGGCAATGGCAATGTGTTGTTTACCTGGCTGCGCTGGCAGATGTGAGGTGGCGGATACTGATGACGGTTCGGCCGATTAACACGTACTGGTTAAGCCGTCGCGCCGCCTGCCGGCCGCTGAGGCAAGCAACGTTGCCAAGAGTGGCCGGTTAGAGCGCGGATACTGCGCTTTAGGTCGACGGTATTGAGATGATTGAGATGGAACAATTTCCAATCACGCCAGTTTTTGCAGAATGTGACCCATTTCGGCTTCCCCGAAAGCGCGCAAGGTGACCGTTCGGACATTGCCCTGCATACCCAGCATCAGGCCGAGCCGTGTCACTGTTTCATCGTCCGGCGCGTCGAATGAACAGATGAGGTCGTAGGGACCAAGCGTCCAGAAAAATTCATCGACCTTGACTTTCATCGACTTGGCCATTTCACGGAAAGCTTGAGCGCGCTTGACGGTATCTTTTGCGTTGCGGATACCTTGATCAGTCCAGTTGACCAGCACAATGTACTTAGCCATGCAATTCTCCTTGAGGTTGAGAACGGCGTTGTCCCCTTTTCCCAAGAACCTCCGCTGACAATCCAGTCATGTCGCCTCTACGATCGGCTTGCGGACGGTGCAGGCGCACTTATCCGGTTGTGGAATGATCAATGTAGGTCGCGAACAGCGCTTAGTCAAAGCGCGCGGATGCACGACCGCGCAGCGCTGTTTCGCATGAGCCGCGCAGCTTTTCGTGTTTCCTAAGCGAAAAAGCGCTGTGGGGAGTGCGGCGCCCGATTTTTTAATTCGTCTTGATTTGCAGGGCGCGCTGATACAGCGCATTTTTTTTCTGGCCGGTAATGTGCGCGGTCAGCGCCGCCGCTTGGCTGACCGTGCATTCGGCCAGCAGGATGCGCAGGATGCGTTCGGCCTCGGCGGCTTCGGCATCGCCGGCGGCCGGTGCGCCTTCAATCAGCAGCACGAATTCGCCTTTTTGCCGGTTGGCGTCGGCCGCCAGCCAAGCGCCGGCTTCAGCTAGCGGACAGCGGTGAATTTCTTCGAACAGCTTGGAAAGTTCGCGTGCGAACACGATCTGGCGCCCGCCATCGAAGGCGGCCGCCAGCGCCGCCACGGTGTCGACGATGCGGTGCGGCGCTTCATACAGCACCAGTGTGGCAGGCAAGGTGCGCAAGTTGGCCAGCGTACTGGCACGTTGTTGCGCCTTGGCCGGCAGGAAGCCGACGAAATGGAAATGATCGTTGACGAGTCCCGAGACTGATAGCGCGGCGATTGCCGCCGAGGCCCCAGGCAGCGGCAGCACTCGCAAGCCAGCCTGCAACACCGCATCGACGATGCGCGCACCGGGATCGGACACCGCCGGTGTGCCGGCATCCGACACCAGCGCGATGCGCTCGCCCGCCTGCAGGCGGGCAACGATCTTGTCGGCCACCGCCCGCTCATTGTGCTGATGGGCGGCGAGCAGTGGTTTTGACAGGCCATAGCGGCCCAGCAGGTGACCGGTATTGCGCGTGTCTTCGCAGGCGACGGCGTCCACCAGCGTCAGCACGTGCAGCGCGCGCAAGCTGATATCGCCGACGTTTCCGATCGGCGTGGCGAGAACATATAATGCCGACAACGGATAAGTCTGCTGCACCACCTCGCGCATGATCGGCAAGGCAAGGGTGAAATCGGGAGCGTGATTGGTCATCAGGAGGCGGCGATGTGGTACGGATCAGTGAAGGTGATAGCGCTGGCGCTACTATGGTGCGGATTGTGCGCCGCCGCGCAGGCAAACACAACTGCGGCCGGCGTCGCGCCGTTGGCGCAGAACGCCGCTGCCGGCACGGGCCCGCTGGGGCCGCCGACCGGCACGATGGTGCCGACCGATCCGCTGGCGGGACCGACGTCGACGCCGGCGGCGATCCGGATGGCGCTGCTGTTGCCGCTGCGTTCGTCCACGCTGGGCGCGGCGGCGCAGGCGGTGCGCGACGGCGTGCTGGCCGGCTATGAGCGCGAGGCAGCTGGCGTCACGGTGGATGTGGTAGACAGCGGCGACGCCTCGCAGGACGTGCTGTCCGCCTATGCGGCGGCGGTCGGCAAGTTCGATATCGTGATCGGGCCGCTGTCGCGCGCCGATGTCGCCGCCGTGGCGCAGAGCGGCACTGTGAGCCGGCCCACCATCGCGCTGTCGCCGTCGCAGGCGCCCGACGGCGAGGCCGAGCCGGCGCTGCCGCCGCGCATGCTGGTGGTGGGGCTGTCGCTGGAGGACGAGGCGCGCCAGGTCGCCGACTGGATCGGCGCCGTCCGTCCGGGCGCAAAGACCTTCGTGGTTTCCACCGGCAGCGCTTGGCAGCAGCGCGCCGCCCGTGCTTTCGCCGCGCAGGCGCGGCAGGCCGGGCTGGCCATCCAGGCCATGGAGCTGAGCCTGGCCAGCGGCTATGTCAGTCCGAGCGGGCTGGTGCAACTGAAGCAGCGGATCGTGGCGGAACAGCCGGAGGCGCTGTTCGTCGCGCTCGATGCCCAGCAGGCCAAGCAGCTGCGCGTGGCGGTCGGCGACGAGATCCCACTGTACGGCACGTCGCAGCTGAACCCGCTGACGCAATCCGACTGGGCGGCCGCCGAGCCGGTCAATGAACTGAACGGCGCGCGCCTGGTGGATATCCCGTGGCAGCTGCAGCCCGACCATCCGGCAGTGATGGTGTATCCGCATCCGCTGCCCGATCCCGAACGCAGGCGCAGCGCCGACCTGGAACGGCTATACGCGCTCGGCATTGACGCCTATCGCGTGGCGCGCGCCATCGCCGCCGGCAGCACCAGCTTCGGCATCGACGGCGTCACTGGCAAGCTCGCCGTCAGCTTCGGTGACGGCGCGCCCGGCTTCCGACGCATCGAGCCGCAGGCGGTCTATCGCGACGGCAAGGTGCAAGCTCTAGCCAGTCCGTGACCGGCGCCTGCCGGCAATATCTTGTCGCTACGCCCTGCCGCAAAAAGCCATGGAAAAAAGGCGCGGCCGCGCCTATAGTGAAAACTTGATGTTTTGCGGTTTGGGACACGAGCCTCAGCCGTGTGTCCATACGGCAATTCACCGCCTGCCGCCCGCAGGCCTGGACCGGGCGCCTTAACGATTCCGGAGGATTGCAATGCACCCCTTCATCGACTCCGCACAGGCCGAGATCGATCGCTCGATTCCCGACCTGACCGCCATTTACCAGGACCTGCACCGCCATCCCGAACTGTCGATGCATGAGGTGCGTACGGCAAAGATCGCGGCCGATGCGCTCACAGCGCATGGCTTTGAGGTGACGACCGGCGTTGGCGGTACCGGCGTGGTGGGCGTCTTGCGCAACGGCGACGGCCCGACCGTGATGTTGCGCGCCGACATGGATGCGCTGCCGATTACGGAAGCGACCGGCCTGCCCTACGCCAGCACTGTCACGGCCAAGGACGACGAAGGCGTGGAAGTAGGAGTCGCGCATGCCTGCGGCCACGACTTTCACGTGACCTGGCTGATCGGCGCAGCGCGCGTGCTGGCGGCACAGCGCCAGCAATGGCAGGGCACGCTGTTGGCGGTGTTCCAGCCAGGCGAAGAAGTATCGCGCGGCGCGCAAGGCATGATGGACGACGGCATGGCGGATCGGTTTCCGAAGCCCGACGTGATCCTCGGCCAGCACGTCATGGTCGGCGTCGCCGGCACCATCGGCTACCGCAGCGGCATCATTCTGTCCGCTGGCGACAGTCTCAAGGTCAAGTTGTTCGGGCGCGGCTCGCACGGTTCGCAACCGCAAACCTCGATCGATCCGGTGATCATGGCGGCCGCCACCACGATGCGGCTGCAGACCATCGTCTCGCGCGAGATCGGGCCGCTGCAAAGCGCGGTGCTGACGATCGGCGCGCTGCAGGCCGGCACCAAGGAAAACATCATTCCGGACGACGCCACGATCAAGCTGAATATCCGCACCTACGACGAAGACGTGCGCGAGCACATGCTGTCGGCCGTGCGGCGCATCTGCTGCGCCGAATGCAAGGCCTCGAATGCGCCGCGCGATCCGGAGTTCAGCACTCTGAGCAGCTACCCGCTGACCGACAACGACGCCGCCGCCACCGCCCGCGTGGCGCAGGCGTTCAAGACGCAGTTCGGTGAGAATGCCCATGAAACGGCGCCGACCTCGGCCAGCGAGGATTTCAGCGTCTTCGGCCGCCGCTGGAACGTGCCCTACGTGTTCTGGATCGTCGGCGGCACCGATCCGAAGGTCTATGCGCAAGCCAAGGCCGCCAAGCAGCTGAACGCCCTCCCCAGCAATCATTCGCCCAAATACGCGCCGGTGCTGGATCCCACCCTGAAGACCGGCCTGCAAGCGATGCTGACGGCGGCAGCGGCATGGTTGTGCGGCAGCGAGTCGCGCCGCATGAATGGCCAGTTCGCATTCAACCTGCTCGATCTGACCGGCACCTTCGTATTTGCCATCAGCGGCGCCACCGCCGCCCGGCAGCGTCATCTCGACCTGTTCGGCGTGCTCGCGATCGCGTTCATCACCGCCTGCGGCGGCGGCATTTTCCGCGATCTGTGCATCGGCGCCATTCCGCCCGCCGGGCTCGCCGACTGGCGCTATCTGGCGCTGGCGATGACCGCGGCGTTGCTGACCATCGGCGCCTATCCACTGGTGCAAAGACTGCAACAGCCGGTCTTGCTGTTCGATGCCGCCGGCCTGGGATTGTTCGCGGTCTCCGGCGCGCAAAAAGCCATGCATTTCGGCCACGAGGCGGAAGTCGCCATCCTGCTCGGCATGATCACCGCCGTCGGCGGCGGCATGGCGCGCGATGTGCTGCTGAATCGCGTGGCCATCGTGCTGCGGAAGGAAATCTATGCATCGGCGGCACTGGTCGGTGCTGCGCTCGCCGTGGCGGGCGCGCACTACCAATGGCCGGCGGCGACCAGTACCTGGCTGCCGATCCTGGCCTGCTTCAGCCTGCGCTATCTGTCGTTGCGCTACCATTGGAACCTGCCCCGGTTCCGGCACGACCCGCACGACAAGCGGGAAGCTGCCGAATGACGGCTCGATTGGCGTCGTGCGCGGCCCGCGCATTTTCGCTTCACCTCCCGACGAAACGGCATCCGATGCGCTCGACGGTATCCGCCTAGATGGATTTCACTCCGCTTCTGCGGCGCATGCGCACCAGCCGCCAGCGCATCGGCCAAGCCGGGGAAGACGCAGCGCTGGCTTACCTGCAGCAGCGCGGACTGTTGATGGTCGAGCGCAATTTCCGCTGCAAGGGCGGCGAGATCGATCTGATCCTGCAAGATGGCGCGACGCTGGTGTTCGTCGAAGTGCGGTGTCGCGCCGACACCCGGCATGGCGGTGCCGCCGCCAGCGTGACGCCGGCCAAGCAGGCGCGACTGCTGCGGGCGGCGCAGTTTTACCTGCTGCGCTACCAAGCGTCACCAGCCTGCCGTTTCGACGTGATCGCGATTGACGGCGGCGCCATCAACTGGCTGAAAAATGCGATCGAAAGCTGAGCCGAAAACCGGACTGCGGCTAGCGCGCGTGCGGCTCTCCTTTATAATCCTCCCACCATGAACCTGCAAACCATCCTCGCGCACTTCCATGAGAGTGCCGAACTCAAGATCCAGGCCGCATCGGTGCTGGCCGAACCAATTGCGCAAGCGGTGGAACTTATGTTCACAGCCTTGTCTAATGGAAACAAAATTCTGGCTTGCGGCAATGGCGGCTCAGCCGCCGACTGCCAGCATTTTGCGGCCGAACTGGTAGGGCGCTTCGAGCGCGAACGGCTGCCGCTGCCGGCGCTGGCGCTGACTACCGATACCTCGATTTTGACCGCGGTCGGCAACGACTACAGTTTCAACGAGATTTTTTCGAAGCAGGTGCAGGCCTTCGGCCAGGCCGGCGATATCCTGCTGGCGCTGTCGACCTCGGGGAATTCCGCCAACGTGCTGGCCGCGATCGATGTCGCGCTCGAGCGCGACATGCACGTGGTGGCGCTGACCGGCAAGGGCGGCGGCGCAATCGCCGCCCGACTGGGTGGCGACGACGTGCACATCTGCGTGCCGCACGACCGCACCGCGCGGATTCAGGAAGTACATTTGTTGACGATTCACTGCCTGTGCGACGGCATCGATGTCGCTTTATTTGGAGGAGATGCACATGATTGAACCCGGCTCGAAATTGCAACGTGGCTGGAATGCAGCGCGGCGGCCGCTGGCCGCCGTGGCGCTGTGCGGAATGCTGGCGATTAGCCTGCAGGGCTGCCTCGGGCTGGCGGTGGGCGGCGCTGTGGTGGGTACGCTGGCTGCAACCGACCGCCGCACCCTGGGCGCGCAAACCGAAGACAAGGCGATTGCGCTGAAGGCAATCGACCGCGTAGCCAACGTGCCGGGCGCCAATAGCAACCATGTCAACGTCACCAGCTTCAACCGCAAGGTGCTGCTGACTGGCGAAGTGCACGATGCGCAGGCAAAAGCGGCGGTCGAGCGCGAAGTGGCTGGCATCGCAGGTGTGCAGTCAATTGTCAACGAGCTGACGGTGGCGGGCGCTTCCAGCTTCACCGCGCGTTCCAACGACTCGCTCCTGACTGGCAAGGTCAAGGCTTCGTTCGTGGACGACAAGGTGATCTACGCCAATTCAATCAAGGTCGTCACCGAACGCAGCATCGTGTATCTGATGGGACGCGTGACGCCGGCCGAAGGCGCGCGCGCAGCGTCGATCGCCAGCGGTGTGTCGGGCGTGCAGAAAGTGATCAAGGTGTTTGAATACATCACCGACGCCGAATTGCAGGACCTGACGGCCAAGCCGGAAACGCAGGCCAGCAAATAGTCCGAATCTTGCGTTCGGGTATCAACTAGGTTAACGTAAGCCGCCAGACAATCCGTCTGGCGGTTTTTTTTCGGGGGAAGCATGATCGCTCTGATCGTGGTGCTGGTCATTGTCTTGCTGGCGGTGTTTTGGGCGGTGGGCGCGTACAACCGCTTCGTCAACCTGCGCAACCGTTTCAAGAACGCCTTTGCCCAGATCGACGTGCAGTTGAAACGGCGCTACGACCTGATTCCGAATCTGGTGGAAACCGCCCGTGGCTACATGAAGCACGAGCGTGAAACGCTGGAAGCGGTGATCGCCGCGCGCAATCAGGCGGTCAGCGCCACCGCGCGCGCCGCCGGCGATCCGGCCAACGCCGCTTCGGTGCAGCAGATGGCGGCCGCCGAGGGCGCGCTGTCGGCGACGCTGGGCAAGCTGTTCGCGCTGTCGGAAGCCTATCCCGACCTCAAGGCCAACCAGAACATGATGCAGCTGACCGAAGAGCTGACCAGCACCGAGAACCGCATCGCCTTCGCGCGCCAGGCCTATAACGACGGCGTCACCGAGTACAACACGGCGCTGCAGCTGTTCCCCAGTTCGATCATCGCCGGCATGTTCGCCTTCACCCCGGCGCAGCTGCTGGAAGCCACCGAAACGCCGCAGGAGCGGCAGCCGGTCAAGGTCAGCTTCTGAGCAGACCCGGCCGCCGGCGACTGAACTCCCGCTTCAGCCGCCGGTCGCGGCCGCTCATCGCCACGCATGAACTTCTTCGACACAGCAGGAGCACGCACGGCGCCAGACCAAGACGCTGGTGCTGCTGTTCGCGCTGGCGGTGGTCGCCATCGTCGCCGCCGTCAACCTGGCGCTGGCGCTGATCTGGATCTGGGCCAACGGCGAGCCGCTGGCCGGCAGCCATGATTATCCGGCCGGATTTTTCGCCACCAATACCCTGGTCACGCTGGCGCTGATCGGCGGCGGCACGCTGATCCAGAGCTGGAACCTGCGCGACGGCGGCGATGCGGTGGCGCGCATGGCCGGCGGCCGGCCGGTCCTGCCCGCCTCGCGCGACCTGGCGGAACGGCGCCTGTTGAACGTGGTGGAAGAAATGGCGCTGGCAGCGGGCATCGCCTGTCCCAAGGTTTATCTGCTGGACAAGGAAGAGGCAATCAACGCCTTCGCCGCCGGCCACAACCCGAACGAAGCCGTGATCGCGGTCACGCGCGGCGCCTTGAAGCGTCTGAATCGCGATGAATTGCAGGGCGTGGTCGGGCATGAGTTCAGCCATATCCTGAACGGCGACATGCGCCTGAACGTCAACCTGATCGGTGTCCTGTTCGGCATCCAGATGGTGGCCGGTTTCGGCCGCACCCTGATGGAGTTCGGCGGCCGCGTCTGGGGCCGCCGCGGGCGCGACGAGAAGGGCGCATCGGGACAGGCGATCGTGGTGGTGATCGGACTGGTGTTGTTCGTGGTCGGCTACATCGGCATCTTTTTTGGTCGCCTGATCAAGGCCGCGGTGTCGCGCCAGCGCGAATTCCTGGCCGACGCCAGCGCGGTGCAATTCACGCGCAATCCGGATGGCATCGGCGGTGCGCTGCGCAAGATCGGCGGCCTGGCGCGCAACGACGGCCCCGGTTCGCGCATCGCGCATCCGAATGCGGAACAGCTGTCGCACCTGTTTTTGGGCGCCGCGCAGCCGCGCCTGGCGGGCGGCTGGCTGGCGACCCATCCGCCGCTGGCGGAGCGGCTGCGGCGGATTTACGGCCGCAGCGTCGAGCTGCTGGACGCGCCGGAAATCCCCGAGCCGCCGCTGCGGCCGAGCCGATGCTGCCGGACATCCCGTATTTCGTGCCGGCCGCCGCGGCCATGCCGGCGTCTGCGTCAGCATCGGCATCGATGGCAGCGCCGGCCACGCCCTCGGTCGAATTCGGCCATCACGCGGCAGCGCCGGCCGCCTTGCCGATCGAACTCGGCAACGCCTTGCACGAGCCGCAGGCAGCGTGCGCACTGGTGTATGCCTTGCTGCTCGGACCGGCGGCGGAGCGGCCGCCGCAGATGGCACTGCTGGCGGCGGCCCAGCCGCAGGAAGCCAAGCTGGCCGCCTATCTGGTGCAGGCGCTCGAGCGGTTGCCGAAAAGCGCGCGCCTGCCGCTGCTCGACCTGGCGATGCCGGCCCTGCGCCAGTTGTCGGCACCGCAGCGCACCACCTTGCTGGCCATCGTCGAGCAGTTGATCGCCGCCGACTCCCGCATCACGCTGGCCGAATTCGTGGTGCAAACCGTGCTGCTGCGTCGCCTCGGCCCCCACGCCGGGCGCGCGGTGCGGGTGCGTTTTTCCGACCTCAAGGGACTGCGGGCCGAAACCGCGCTGCTGCTGTCGCTGGTGGCGCACGTGGCGGCGTTGCCGGCGCTGGAACCGGCGCTCAAGGCGCAGGTTCGAACCAGGGGCGCTGGCGCGCTTCCTGGCGGGCGCCGCGCGCTGTCCGGAACTGGGTTTGACGGCGCAGGATTTTCGGCCGGTGGCGGCGGTCGGGTTTGCCGCCGTGCGCGCCGCGCTGGAGCGTGCCAACCAGCTGGCGCCGCTGGCCAAGCCGCACCTGGTCAAGGCCTGGCTGGCGGTGGCGGCCGCCGACGACCAGCCGCTGTCGCTGGCCAGCGCCGACGTGCTGCGCGCGCTGTGCGCCGCGATCGATGCCCCGATTCCGCCGGCGGTGGCGGCCAGTTATACCGACTGCGCCTGGGCTGCGGGATAATGGCGGCAAGTCCCTTCACATTTTTACAGGAGGCGCCGATGCGCCGCACATTTCTGAAAAGCCTGCTGGCCGGCCTGCCGCTCGCCGCCCTCGGCACGCTAGGCGCCGGCCGCCAGGCGCTGGCCGCCGATACGGTCAAGGTCGTCTACCACTTCGCCGACGGCACGGCGCAAGCCACGCGCGGCCTGGCGAATATCCGCAACCACCTGCGCGCCGAGCCGCAGGCGAAGATCGTGGTGGTGGCGCTGGCCGACGGCATCGGCTTCCTGCTGGCCGACGCCCGCGACCGCAACGGCAAGCCGTTCGATGCCCAAGTGGCGGCGCTGGCGGCGCAGGGAGTGGAATTCCGCGTCTGCAACAAC
This sequence comes from uncultured beta proteobacterium, assembly GCA_963707665.1. Classification (GTDB taxonomy): domain Bacteria; phylum Pseudomonadota; class Gammaproteobacteria; order Burkholderiales; family Burkholderiaceae_D; genus DATJCV01. The sequence goes on from CAVPQU010000002.1 coordinate 140,704, forward strand.
ACCTTGCAGGCGCACGACGTGCCGGCCTCGCGCCTGCTGCCGCAGACGACGCTGGTGCCGTCCGGCGTGGCCGAGGTCGCGCGCCTGCAGGCGCAGGAAGGCTTTGTCTATCTGCGCCCGTGACGCCAAGGCAGCCCCTCTATGGGAATTAGTTGCTGGGGAGTATATTGTAAAAATTACCATTTCACGCCCGATATCTGGGCTTGAGGGTGGGAGTATTATGGGGCTGGCCGGCAGATAAAGGCTCCGGCGTGGTTTTGGCATCTGGCCGCGCCCCAAGCGGCGGGCGATGCCGCTCCTGATGGGTTGGAGGACGTTGCCGCTCCATGGCCGCGCAGCGGCCAGCGCGGCGGATGACTATAATAGGTCGTCACCGAATTCCACCGTGCCGGAGGGCACCATCATGCAAGCACAAACTTCCCCTGCCGCCGGCAAGCGGCTCTGGCTCAAGCTCGCCGGCGCGCTCGCGGTCGCCGCCATCGCCGGCGTTGGCTATTTCTCCATGTCGGCGCAGGCCAAGGCGCCGGACGTCAGCTTCACCAACCTGAAGGGCGAAAAGATCGCGCTGCAAAGCCTGCGCGGCAAGGTCGTGATGGTGAATTTCTGGGCCACCAGCTGCACCACCTGCGTGCAGGAAATGCCGCAGATGATCGAGACTTACAACAAGTACAAGGGCCAGGGGCTGGATTTCGTGGCGGTGGCGATGAGCTACGACCCGCCCAACTACGTGCTGAATTTCACCGAGACGCGGCAACTGCCGTTCCACGTTGCGCTCGACGTGCAGGACACGCTGGCGCAAGTCGTTCGGCGACGTCAAGCTGACCCCGACCACCTTCGTGATCGGCAAGGACGGCAGCGATCCTCAAGCGCTATGTCGGCGAGCCGCAGTTCGCCGAATTGCACGCGCTGCTGGAAAAGGCGCTGGCGGCCTGAGGCGCTGATGCTCCATGCTTCACGGCTGCGGCGATCGCACGCAGCCCTCGATTTTTCCCCAAGTACTTGGCCCGTCCCAGCTGAAATTCGCTGCGCCATATACTCCTCGAGGCTTGCGGCGCCTTCGGGCGTATTTCGGCAGGCTGAGTAATATACTCTATTAGAAAAGTCAGTCGAGCAATGCTAGGCCGGCGCCTAGGCGTCAACACTCAAGCCTGATGAAGTGGGCATGCGGCGGGGCTATTCTGTTATCTTGCCAAAATGTTGAATAAACCACATTAGGCATCAGAGACTAACTATGTTCGTATTTGAGATCGTTACCCCTGGGGCTTGGCTCGACCATGAAGACAGAGACTGGTCATGGAAGATTCAGAACCAACTGGAGTTTCTTAAGTCGCAGTTTTTTGAAGCCAATTCCGCGCTGAACCTGTTCGTTAGCGCGCAGTCAATCTGTCCATCGGTCGCAAACCGGGAGAACTGGGAGCGCGACGCACAGCGACGCTCTGAGATTCAACGTGCTATCGAACAAGAGCGTGGAGGAGGCGGATTTCGCGAAGACTGGGATGAAATTCACTTCGAAGCTGAAATTCGCTTTAAGCGAGAGAAATGGTCTAACGGAGACGTCCCTCGGGAATTTGAACACAATCTGCAGTTCATCTACGCACGTACTTTTCTCTATGCTCTCGATGCATTCGACAAGTTCCTCGGTGTGCTTGCAAAGGAGGAGAAAGTGCCTGAACAAGTAGCAATGCTCCATGCACAAATCACGGAGGCGTTCCCGCACCTTCGCGGCGTACGTGACACCGCTCACCATCTCGAAGACCGGAGTCGCGGCCTTGGCCTTGACAAAAAACGACAGCTTCAATCGCTTGATCTCAAGCCAATCGAGAATAGTTTCATCAATGCACCAAGTGGTGGCGTGTTGGTTTTGAGCGGTCTGAACGGCTCACGGTACGGCTCCACAATGTCTGACGGTCATTATGGTGAAATCGATGTGTCTGCCGAATCAATGGTGCGGTTACAGCGGATTCTGGAGGGAGTGTTACATTCGTTCAAATGGCGGGGCCCAAAGCAGCACGCACCAAGTGCGTGAAGCACAGCCCATCGCGTACGAGGGTACAAAATCCGCACTATTGCGCCGCCTCTTAACTTAAGCATTAGGCATGCCGAATGCACGCCACCACCCCATATCAACTGCTTGCCGATGTGGTGCTTACCGTACACGTCGCCGTCGTTGCATTCGTCGTCGGCGGCCAGATCCTCATCATTGCCGGCAATCTCCGTGGCTGGCGCTGGGTCAATGGGTTCGGGTTCAGACTTGCACACCTGGCTGCGATTGCAGTCGTGGTCGCAGAGGTTTGGTTCGGCGCCACCTGTCCGCTCACATCGGTTGAAATGTGGCTGCGCGCCAAGGCTCGCGCCACCACTTACGCGGGCAGCTTCATCGAGCACTGGCTGCAGCGCGTCCTGTACTACGAGGCGCCTTCCTGGGTTTTCACGCTGGGTTACTCGCTCTTCGGGTTGCTCGTCGTGGCGGTGTGGTGGTATTTCCCGCCGAAGCTCAAGCGTTGACGCCCGGAAGCGGATGCCTGGCCGCCATTTCGCCGGACGCAGCACGACGAACCGGCACCACGCCGGTTGTGTCAAACCTCAGGTTCTTTCCGATTCACCCGCCAGCCACCGGAGGTAGCCATGACCCAGCAGGACGCCATCAAGGTCGGCCAACTGACTATTCGCTACCTGATCGACGGTTCCGCCAACGGCGGCATGGGTTTGTTCGAATTGACGGTGCCGCCCGGCTCGAATGTGCCGCCGCCGCATAGCCATTCGAAAAACGACGAATGCATCTACCTCCTCGAGGGAACGCTGCGCTATTCGGTGGACGGCAACACGCGCGATCTGGGGCCAGGCGACTGGATGTTTTCACCGAAAGGATCGCTGCATCAGTTCAGCAATCCGCACACTGAAGCCGCCCGCGCCCTGGTGATCCAGACGCCCGATATCGGTGCCCAGTACTTCCGGGACGTCGCTGCCGTCATCAACGCCGGCGGGCCGCCGGATCGTGCAAAGCTGCTTGCCGCCATGGCCGAATACGGCCTGGTGCCTGCGCCGCCAGCAGCCTAGCTGGCCGTTGCCGCCAACCATGATCGGCAAGCCGGCGGTGCCGGCATGCTCCGACCGCATGTACCTTACGCCGGTTGAACGGCTGCCGCTTCCAGCGTCTGCTCAAACAGGCAAAACCCATTCCTCCCGGTCCGCTTGGCGTGATACATGGCGGTGTCGGCCTGCGACATCAATTGCGAAGTGGTGGTGCCGGCGGCGCTGGCGTCGTCATACAGCGCGATGCCGATCGAGGCGCCGAGCGTGAAGGCCTCGCCGTCGATATCGAACGGGATGCCGATCGCCGCCAGCAATCGCTGGGCAATGCCAACCGCCATGCCGCGGGCATCGTCGAGATCGGTCAGCAGGAGCACGAATTCGTCGCCGCCGAAGCGCGCTACGGTATCGGTGCGCCGGCGCCCGTCCAGGAGGCGCGCCGCGACCTGGCGCAGGACAGTGTCGCCGGCTTCATGTCCGAATCGATCGTTGATCGGCTTGAAATCGTCGAGATCGCAAAACAGCAGCGCAAAATGCGAACCGCCGCGCTCGGCATGCGCCAAGGTTTGTTGCAGGCGATCTTCCAGCATGGCGCGGTTGCACAGGCCGGTGAGGGCGTCGTGGTGCGCCATGAATCCCAGCCGTGCTTCGCTCGCCTTGAGCGCTTCTTCCTTTTCATTCAGCCGCGCCACCAGATGATTGAAGCCGAGCACCAGGTCGCCGACCTCATCCTGGCGCTTGATCGGCAGCGGCGCCAGTTGGCGCTTGCCGTCCGCCATCTCGCGCATCGAGCGCGCCGCCTCGGTCAGCGGTCGCAACATGCGTGGCAATAGCAACAGCAAAACCGCGATCACTACGGCCATCATCACCAGCGTGGCCTGTAGGGTGAAGCTGCGCATGGCGGCAATCGGGTGGAACGCTTCCGAGGTCGGGATGCGGGCGACGACAAACCAGCCGGTGCTGGGCACCGTCACCATGGCCGACAGTTCCTCGACGCCGTCGACGTTGACGGTGGTGCCGGTGCCGCGGTAGCCGGCCATGGCCCGATCGTGCAGCAGGTTGACGCCAACAGGTGGGGTCGGCCGTAACACCATGGCCGGGTCGCTGGCACCGACGAACAGTTTGTCGGCCGGCGAAATCACCAGGAAGCCGCCGCTGGCGCCCAAGCGGGTATTCTGCAGGTCGAGAAAGCCGGGTGCGTCGAGCGCGACCACCCCGGTCAACACGGCCACCACGCGCTGGCCGGCGTCGTGCACCGGCAGCGCCATGATCAGGACCGGATCGCCGCTGGCGCGTCCGCGCTGCGGCTTGCTCATGACCGGCGCGTCGGCGCGCAGCGCGGCCTGGAACCACTCGGCTTCCGAATAGAGCAGCCTGTCGCGCCCGGGCACTACCGGATATTCCGCCAGCGCGCCGAAGCCGTCCGGCCGCAGCACCGCCAGTCCTTTATTGAACAACGGACTCAGCCGCTGGCGCTCGGCAATCCAGCCCGCCAGTTCCTGCGGCTGCTGCAGCAGCGCAGGTGGCAGCGTGGCAGCCAACGTGGTGAGCAGGGTGCGACGTTCGAGGATGCTATGGTCGATGTCGCGTGCCACATAGGAAGCGATCGATAATTGCTCGGCCGCGACCCGGTCGCGCAGCAGATCTTGGGCGAACGGCAGCGCGATCAACATGCGCACGCCGACGCCGGCCACGACCAGCAATACGCCGAGTGCGATGACGCGGAACTTCAGGCTCTGGAAAATTGTCATGCGGCAATGATACAGAAAAGCGCTTCATCGCCGTTGAGATCATGCGGCCGGAGTCACACCACGGCCGTACCAGCCGAGCAGCGCACCGGCGGCCAGCAGCCACAGCAGATGGATTTTGGTGCGCCAGACCAGCAGGATGGTGACGGCGATCAGCGCCCAGCGGGCCAGGTGCGGCCCGGCGTCGCTGATTGCGCTGGCCAGGGTCCAGCCGGTGGCGATGATGAGCGCAAGCACGATCGGCGCCATCCCTTGCTTGAAGGCCCGCACCGTGCGCCGGGTGCGGTTCTGGTGGCCCCAGTGCGCCGCCAGGTAAGTCAGCGTGGTGCTCGGAATCAGGATGCCGGACATTGCCGCCAGCACGCCGAACAGCGCACTGCCGAGGCCGCCGGCGTTGAGGCCGACATTCCACCCCATCAGCGCCACGAACAGCACGTTCGGTCCGGGCGCGGCTTGCGCCAGCGCGATCGCGGCGTTGAACTGGGGGTCGGTGAGCCAGTGCTGCTGCACCACCAGGTAGCGATGCATTTCGGCCACCGTCGTGATGGCGCCGCCGATCGACATCAGCGACAAACCCAGGAAATGCACGAACAGATGGAGCCAGTCGCCCAGCGCGAGCACAATCGGCAGCGGCGTACTCATGCTGCGAGCTTGCGGTAAGTCAGCACGCAGGCCAGCAAGCCCAGGCCGCCCAACACGTACAGCAGCGGCCAGTGCAGCCAGGCGATCGCCGCGAAGCAGGCCAGGGCGAGGCCCAGGCATGGCCACAAGCCGAGCGGATTGGTTTTCAATGTGCTGCCGAGCTTCAGGCCGGTTGCGGTTACCAGGCCGGCCGCCACCGCGCTCATGCCGCGCAGCGCCCCGGCTACGCCCGGATCCGACGCGAAGCGGGCATACGCCAGCGCCAGGACCAGCAACAGCAGCAACGGCGCCAGCAGCATGCCGGCCAGCGCCGCCAGCGCGCCGCGCAAGCCGAAATGGCGAGTGCCGATCATTAATGAAATGTTGACCACATTCGGGCCGGGCATCAATTGCGCCACGGCCCAGTCTTCCAGGAACTCGTCGCGCGTCAGCCATTGTTTTCTGTCCACCAGTTCCTGCTGCACGATCGCCAGCACGCCACCGAAGCCTTGCAAGGCCAGCAACGTGAACGTGAGGAACAGGTCGAGCGGCGACTTGGGGCGCGGCCGCTGTTGCAGCGGTTCGGATGGGGTGATGGGCATGCGGTGATTCTTATGCAAGGAATGTTATGTGGAACGTCGCAAATCGATCGGGCATTTCGCCCCGATTCGATCTGAAAAGCGCAGCAAACCGTAAGGGGATAGGCGGAAACTTGCAGAACGTATTGTCTAGGAAAAAGACCAAAAAAACCAAGCTTCTTTCATCAGATCAATTATTGGATATTTACTAAGTGATGGGCTTCCCCCGATAAGACGGACACTTTCGATAGGTGTGATTCGACTATCGGAAGTAATTAATGGAACGACGGCGGTTTACAGAACAAGGTCAAGACCGAGCGAGACCTCTTAAAAAGGCGCTGGCCTACTTTGCAGCCGACCTGAAGTGAAGCACGGCTTTATTGCGCGTCATCGCCGCATCTGGCCCACGCGCACGATGTGCTGGGTGTGTCTGCCAGCGGGTTCTGTGACTGGTTTGAACGACCGCCCAGCCGGCGGCAGCAAGCCAATGCAAAGCTGCTGACACTCATTCGGGAAATCTGGTCTTTCGCGCGAGCGGATTCAATGACTGCTCTGTCGGGACGTAGGGCAATGGTTGTAGCCACAGATGTCGCTCATTTCCAAATGAGCAAATACATTGGGCGCAGGCTAAACCACCGCGTTGGTCTGGCACGTTGTTGATGTGTCCATGCTCTGAGTTCGCTGATTGCAGTGAACGGCTTGGGCCAATTCGATTTGGTTGCGTCCAGCGGCTTTGCCACGGTAAAGGGCGGCATCGGCTTGTCGCATGGCGTCCTCTAAGGCATGTGCATTCGCGAAGCTGTGTGAAACCCCAATCGTGATCGTGCAATGCAGCGGATGGTCGGAGCCAGTGATCTTGATTGCTTGATTTTCGATGGCTGCACGTAAGCGCTCAGCCAAGTGCATGACTCCCAGAGCGTCGGTGTCCAGGCAGATGGCAACAAACTCTTCTCCACCAATACGGCCCGCCAAGTCGCCACTGCGCACAGTGGTACGGAGTACCTCCGCCACATGGCACAGGACGGTATCCCCGATTTGGTGGCCATAGGTATCGTTGATACGTTTGAAGTGGTCAACATCGAAAATCAGCAAGTACGCAGGCACTGCCTTGCGGGAGTTGAAATACAGTTGTAGCGCTTCTGTGAGTCCGCGGCGGTTGAGTAACTGTGTCATGGGGTCACGCGCAGCCATGTTGCGCAGGTCATCGGTCAAGCGGCGCAGTACCAGCCAGACGATCGATGGCGGCAACACCGTGGCCAGGAATGACATATAGATGTAGAACACCAACTGAAAATCGCCGTCCATCTGCAGTGCATCCAAACCGCCATCCAGAAGCTTCATGAACTTGAGTGCGTTGAGTACGCAGATGCCGCTGATCAGGGTTGCAAAAAATATCATCTCTCCATACAAATCTTTGGCAAATGTGCGCACGCCATGGATCACGGTGATGGTCATGATCAAGAACAGTAGTGCCGACATGCCTGAGAGCATGGCGTAGCGGGCGACCGGGCCCAGGCTCCATTGCACCAAAACCTGCGCGACGCTGTAGGTCGCGGCGAACGCAATCAGTGGACGTAACAAAGGGACGGAATGCCCAAAAAAACGCATGGCACCCAGCCAGTAAGCCACTGGGGCGGCTAGTGTGAGGATGTGGTTGACAACGCTCATCAGGCTCCAAGCGGGGCCTCCTCCAGCCAGTTGCAGCACATAGGCAAAACCCAACAGGAGGTTGCCCATCGCAAAAAAGTCCATCCCCATCTTTTTGCCGTGCAGGCGTTTGCTGATGAGCAAAAACATCACCGAAAAGCACAGCAGGTGTGTGCACAGCATGCCGACGAGAATGGTTGCAACCATGTTGACGTTGAGAGGGGGTTAGCAGACGATTTGCGCAGGGATCAGCGATACATCACTTCGCAAAGACGGCCGGCGGAGTGGTATCGGTTGTGATGTGTTCAGCGGTTATCGGAGTCGTTCAGTCAATGCGTGTGCAAGGGCGGACTGCACGTCTTGCGCCTCGGCCTCGACGCCCAGGCTGCGCATGTCGACCGTGGCCAGGCCCTGGTAGCCGCACGGATTGATCCAGGAGAAGGGCGTCAGGTCCATCGCCACGTTCAGCGCGACGCCATGGTAGGTGCAGCCGTTGCCGCGTATCTTCAGGCCGAGCGCGGCGATTTTGGCGCCTTGCCGCGGGCCGTCGGCCACGTAGATGCCGGGCGCGCCCGGCTTGCGCGTGCCGGCCACACCGTATGTGGCCAGCGTGTCGATCACCGCGTCCTCGATGTGGCTGACGAATTCGCGCACGAACCAGCGCGCATCGGGCCGCTTGCGGCGCAAATCCAGCAGCAGGTACGCCACCGCCTGGCCAGGGCCGTGATAGGTCACCTCGCCGCCGCGGTCGGTCTGCACCACCGGAATGCCGTGCGCATCCAGCACGTGGGCGCGATCGGCCGCGACGCCGAGCGTGAAGACCGGCGCATGTTCGACCAGCCACAACTGGTCCGGGGTGTCGGCGCCGCGGGCTTCGGTGAACGCGCGCATCGCCTGGTAGCTGGCTTCAAACGCTTCCTGGCCGCGCTGCAGGATGATAGGGTCGGGCATGGCCTTAGTTTACCGAAGCGGACCGTTCCTTGCCCGGCAACACCGCACTAGCAATCGGGCCGCTCGAACGCGACCACGTGGTCGATTTCCAGGCGGATGCCGATCTTTCCGCCGAGCGGATGATCGTGGTGGCTGGGAATCAGCGACAGCACGCGGGTGCCGGAGGCCAGTTGCAGCGTATACAGGAAGTCGGCGCCGCGGAATGCCTTGGCCAGCACGGTGGCCTGCATGCTGCTGGCGTCGTCGTGCACGACGTCGTCCGGCCGCACCAGCACGTCGACCGGGCAGCCGGCGCCGCAGCAGGCCGGCAACTGCGCCGGCACCCGTCCCAATTCGATGTCGAGCGTGGCGGGGCCGACCACCGCACCCGGAATCAGCACGCCTTCGCCGATGAAGCCGGCGACGAACAGGTTGGCCGGTTCGTGATACAGGTTGTAGGCGGTATCCCACTGCTGGATCACGCCCTGATGCAGGACGCCGATCTCGTCGGCGATCGCGAATGCTTCGTGCTGGTCGTGCGTGACCAGTACCGCGGTGGTGTTCTGCTGGCGCAGGATGTCGCGCACCTCCAGTCCCAGCCGTTCGCGCAGCGCCACGTCCAGGTTGGAAAACGGCTCGTCCAGCAGCAGCAGGTCCGGTTGCGGCGCCAGTGCCCGCGCTAGCGCCACGCGCTGCTGCTGGCCGCCCGACAGTTCGTGCGGATAGGCATTGCCCAGTGTGGTCAGGCCGACGGTTTCCAGCAGCTCGGCCACGCGTCGCGTGCGTTGCGTGCGATCGGTGCCACGCAGGCCGAAGCCGACATTGTCGCGCACGTTCAAATGCGGAAACAGCGCGTAGTCCTGGAACACCATGCCGATGCGGCGCTGATGCGCCGGCAGTGAGAAAGTGGCGCTGCCGACTTGCTGACCGTTCAGGTGGATGGTGCCGCTGCTGATCGATTCAAAGCCGGCAATGCAGCGCAAGGCGGTGGTCTTGCCGCAGCCGGACGGCCCCAGCAGGCAGCCGATGCGGCCTTTCTCCAGGCTGAAGCCGAGATCGCTGAAGGTATTGGCCGCGCCGTAGGTGTGGGAAATGCGGTCGAGCCGCAGCAGCGGTTCCGATGCGGAGGCGGCGCGAGTGGAGGCAGCAGGATTCATGGGCGCGATTATAGGGTGCGGGGTCCAGGATGCGCGTTCGGATACCGGATCGGAGCCATCATCTCAGGCCTCCGACTGGCGCGTCAGCAGGATCACCGGCAGCAGCCCGGCCACCACCAGCGCCAGCGCCGGCAGCGCGGCGCGCTCCCATTGGCCTTCCGAGGTCATTTCGAAAATCCGCACTGCCAGCGTGTCCCAGCCGAACGGCCGGGTCATCAGCGTGATCGGCATTTCCTTCATGACGTCGACGAACACCAGGATCGCGCCGGTCAGCAAGCCGCCGCGCAGCAGCGGCAGGTGTACGCGCGCGAAGAGCCGCCAGCCGGTGATCCCCATGCCGCGCGCGGCTTCTTCCTGGCTCTTGGTGATGCGCTGCATCGCGCTGTCGATCGGGTTGAAGCCGGCCGCCAGGAAGCGCGCGACATACGCCAGCAGCATCACCACCAGCGTGCCGCGCAAAACGGCGCCGGTATCGATGCCGAACCCCGCCTTCAGCAGTGCGATCAGCTGGTTGTCGAGCCAGGCGATCGGGATGAAAATGCCGACCGCCAGCACCGTACCGGGAATCGCATAACCGAGCGTCGACAGCCGCGAAAAGAACAGTGTCGGCCAGTCGCGGTGCAGGCGCACGGTATACACCAGCACCAGCGCGGCGCTGACCACCAGCAGCGCCGCCATCGCCGACAGCGCGACCGAATGCCAGACAAAGGACGGATAGCGCGCATCGAAGTCTTCGGCAAATACCTGTACGCTCCAGGCCAGCAATTGCAGCACCGGAATGACGAAGGCGGCGGCCAGCACCAGGCTGGCGTAGGCGCAGGCGGCGAGACGCGCGCGCCGGCTCAGCGCCAGGCGCGAGAGTTGCGAGCGGCCCACTGCGTGATAGCGCTTGCCGCGCCGCCAGGCCTGTTCGAGCAGCACCAGCGCCAGCACCAGCAGCACCAGGATCGATGCCAGTTGCGCTGCCGCCGCCAGCGAGAACAGGCCGAACCAGGCCTTGTAGATCGCGGTGGTGAAGGTGTCGTAGTTGAAGACGGCGACGGTGCCGAAATCGGCCAGGGTTTCCATCATCGCCAGCATGATGCCGGCCGCCAGCCAGGGTCGCGCCATCGGCAGCGCCACCCTGAAAAAGCCCTGCCAGCGCGACAGGCCAAGCGACTGCCCGACTTCCAGCGAGCGCTTGCCTTGGGTCAGAAAGGCGTTGCGCGCCAGCAGGTAGACATATGGATAGAGCGCCAGCGTCATCACCAGGATCACGCCGCCGCGCGAGCGGATCGGCGGAAACCAGGCGCTGCTGCCGAACAGGTCGCGCAGCGCGCTTTGCAGAGGGCCGGTGTAGTCCAAGAGGCCGATGCCGACGAAGGCAGTGACGTAGGCCGGGATCGCCAGCGGCAGCATCAGCGCCCAGGAAAAGAAGCGGCGGCCGGGAAACTCGCACACCGCGGTCAGCCAGGCCAGCGAGGTGCCCAGCACGCCGGTGCCGAGCGCGACGCCGGCCACCAGCCAGAAGGTGTTGCGCAGCAGCTCGGGCAGCACATTCTGCGACAAGTGTTGCCAGATTTCCGACGCCGGCACCAGGAACGACGACAGCACCACCACCAGCGGCACCAGCGTGATCAGCGAGACCAGGAAGGCGGCGATGCGCCAGCCGCCGAACCAGCGGCCGAGCAGGGCGGCGGGACGCGAGGCCGGATGATGGCAGGTGGTCGGAAGCGGAGCTTGCATGCGTGTCATGTTGGGCGAGAGAAGCGGCGGCGCCGTCGTGCTGTTCAGCTCGAGTAGCTTGGTTCGGGTGATCGTTCCCGCCAGTGTAGCGGGGAATCCAGGCGGTGCGCCGCCTGCCTGCGCAACGGTCGCGCTGACCAGCGCAACGACATCTGGCCAGCGACGCCGGCTGCCGTCGGCGCGGGGACGACCATGCTCAAAGCTGGTCGTCTCCGAGTACATCAAGGCGCCAGTGGCCATCGTCGCGCTTACTTGTAGCCGGCGCGATCCATCAGCTTCACCGCCTCGGTCTGCAATTCGCCGGCCTTGGCGACATTGATCAGGTTTTGCTTGAAGCTGCCCCACGCCGCCAGTTGCGCATCCGGCTTGACCGCCGGGTTGGCCGGATATTCCAGGTCGACGTCGGTAAACAGGTTTTGCGCTTGCGGCGAGGACAGCCATTCGATCAGCTTTTGCGCGCCTTGCGGATTCTTGGCGTAATGGGTAACACCGGCGCCGGAGACGTTCACGTGCACGCCCTTGGTTTTCTGGTTGGCCCAGAACACGGCCACCGGCAGGTCTGGCTTCTTCGCCTGCAGGCGGCCGAAATAATAGGTGTTGGCGATGCCGACGTCGCACTGGCCGGCGGCGATCGCCTCCAGCATTTTGGTGTCGTCCGCGAACACGTCGGTCGCCAGATTCGCCACCCAGCCCTTGATGACCTGCTCGGTTTTGGCCGCGCCGTGTTCCTCGATCATCATCGCCGTCAGCGACTGGTTATAGACCTTTTTCGACGTGCGCAGGCACAGCCGGCCTTTCCATTGCGGCTCGGCCAGCGCCTCATAACTGGACAGGGTTTCCGGCTTGACCTTTTGCGTGTTGTAGAACATCGTGCGTGCCCGCACCGACAGGCCGAACCACTGGTTGCCGGGGTCGCGCAGGTGGGCCGGGATATTCGCCTTCAGCACGGCCGAATCGATCGGCCGCAGCAAGTTCTGATTGGCGGCGTACCACAGGTTGCCGGCATCGACCGTCAGCAGTACGTCGGCCGGGGTGTTGACGCCTTCCGCTTTCAGGCGCTGCATCAGCGGCCCCTCCTTGTCGGTCACGAACTTGACCTGGACGCCGGTTTGCTTGGTATAGGCATCGAACAGCGGCTTGATCAGCTGTTCGTTGCGGGCGGAGTAGACGACGACTTCTTCCGCCGCCGCCAGCGACGCGCTTGACGCCAGGCCGATCAGGGCAATGGATGAAAAGAGGATGGGCAGTACGCGCTTCAATTTGGGCTCCCGGCAAAGTGTGGAGTGGAAAAGATTTCCAGCACTTTATCACAAATGCTAATCATTCTCATTTAAGAATGAGAGGCGCACCTGTGATTCGTATCATTTTTGGAATGCCGGGAGTATGTTGTTTAAATTGCCATTTAAAGCCCGAAATCTGTCATCTATCCAGGGAGTATATGGAATTGAAGCGAATCGCGGAGCTTGCGCAGATTCGGTTCGGCATGCGCAGCCTGTCGCTACAACACCACCTTGACCATCGGATGCGACGATAGGGCGCGGTACAGATCATCCAGCTGCTGGCGGCTGATGGCGCGCACGGTGGCGGTCAGCGCCAGGTAGTTGCCCTTCGAAGAAGGGCGCATTTCCATCTTGCCGGCATGAAACGAGGTATCGAATTGCAGCACCACCTCGATCATGGTCTGCGCAAAGTCGTCTTGCATCGGGCCCATGATCTTGATCGGGAAGTCGCTCGGATACTCGATCAGGCTTTCGCTGCGCGGCTTGTGTTCATTACGTTCCGGCATGGCATTCCAGTCTTGAAGATACGGCGCGCCGCCTGCCTCACGAGGCCGCTTTGGCGGCCTGGTAGGCGGCGTACAGCTTTTGGTAAATCGGTCCCGGGCGGCCGCTGCCGATCGTCCGGCCGTCGATCGAGATCACCGGCAGCACTTCCTTGGTGGCCGAAGACAGCAGCACTTCGTCGGCGCCGAACACTTCGTCCCGCGTAATGCGGCGTGCCGCCAGCGGAATGCCGTGGGCCGCGCACAGTTCCTCGATCAGGGCGTAGCGGATGCCTTCCAGGATCAGGTTGTCCTTCGGCGGTGCCATCAACTGGCCATCTTTTGCCACCCAGACGTTGGAGGACGATGCTTCGGTCAGGAAGCCGTCGCGAAACTGGATGGTTTCGATGGCGTCGTGTTCCGCCGCATTCTGCGCCGCCAGCACGTTGCCGAGCAGCGAGGTCGACTTGATTTCGCAGCGCAACCAGCGCAGATCTTCCATCGACACGCAGGCAACTCCGCGTTCGCGCGCGGCGGCCGACGGCAGCACCAGCGGATTGCTCATGATGAATACGGTGGGACTGGTTGCTTGCGGAAACGAATGCTTGCGCGGCGCGACGCCACGCGTGACCTGAATGTAGACCATTTGATCCACGCCCGCATCGGTATCCAGCACGCGCGCGATCAGCGCCAGCCATTCTTCGCGCTTATGCGGATTCGGTATGCCGATCGCAGCCAGGCTGCGAAACAGGCGCGCCAGATGATGCTCGGCACGAAACATCTTGCCGTTATAGATCGGGATCACTTCGTAAATGCCGTCGCCAAAAATGAAGCCGCGGTCGAGGACCGGGATCTTGGCTTCGGACAGCGGCGTCAGGGCGCCGTTCAGATAGACCAGCGGGTCATCATGCATGATGGGTTCCAGTGAATTGAAGACAGACCATTTTTGCATAGGCAGTGCTCGATACTGATGCAAAAACGGAATAGAAAAAGCGGGAATGTGGGCTGATGCCGTTCGGTCGAGGCCGACTATTCCCTGGTATCACCACCGTACCGGCGGCGTCGAAAAACCGGAAAACTGCTGCGAAGCGGCCAGCATTCGTCGCTTATTGTTGGCTTATTTCAGCCACAGCCGAATCGAATCCCAGGCGCGGCCGAAAATGCTGGCCTGGCCGACCTGTTCCAGCGCCAGCAGTGGAAACTCGGCCAGCGTCTTGCCGTCGGCGACCATTTTCAGCGTGCCGACCTGGCTGTTGACGGCGACCGGCGCCACCAGCGGATCGCGCCGCTCCAGAACCGGGGTCATCTTCTCGGCCATGCCGCGCGGCACGGTGATGAAAACGTCGCGATTGAAGCCGAGCTTGATCTGGTTTTGCGTGCCTTTCCAGATTTCCGGTGTCGCCACCGGCGCACCCTTGGCATACAGCTTGACGGTATCGAAATTCTGGTAGCCCCAGTTCAACAACTTCTGGCTTTCCTGCGCGCGCTGCTGGTCGGAATTGGTGCCGAGCACCACCGAAATCAGGCGCCGTTCGCCGCTGCCGTTGGGCCGTTTGGCCGACGCCACCAGGCTATAGCCGGAGGCCTGAGTGTGGCCGGTCTTCATGCCGTCCACGGTCGGGTCCAGCCACAGCAGGCGGTTGCGGTTCTGCTGCGTGATCTTGTTGTAGGTGAAGCTCTTGGTCGAATACATCTTGTACGAATCCGGGTGATCGGCGATCAGGCGCGTAGCCAGGATGCCCAGATCGTGCGCGGTCGAATAATTGTCCGGGCTGGGCAAGCCGTGGGCATTGGCGAAGTGGGACGATTTCATGCCCATCCGCTGCGCTTCGCGGTTCATCAGCGCCACGAACGCATCTTCGGTACCGGCCACCGCTTCCGCCACGGCCACCGAGGCGTCGTTGCCGGACTGGACGATGACGCCGTACAGCAAGTCGCCGAAACTGACCGGCACGCGCGGCTCGATAAACATTTTCGAGCTGGACGGGTCGACCTTCCAGGCGCGTTCCGAGACCTGGATCATTTGGTCCAGCGTCACCTTCTTGTCCTTCAAGGCTTGAAACGCCAGGTAAGCGGTCATCAGCTTGACCAGCGAAGCAGGCTCGACGCGCATGTCGGCATTCTCGGCGGCGATGGTCTGGCCGCTGTTGACGTCCTGCAGCAGCCAGGATTTGGCGGCAACGGTAGGCGGCGGCAGCGCGTGGGCGAAGGCGGCGGAGAAGGACAGCGATAGTGTCAGGACGGCGGCGACGAAGCGCGCAAGCAGTGTTTTCATGTGGAGTGTGTCAATAGCTGCGCCCCGCCGCAGTGGTGGCGAGGCAGTCGGTTGAAAGGATGGCGCGCGATCAAGGGCACAAGAAGTACAGCAGGTACGGCGAGTACGGCAAGTGGCAGATTATAGCGCCGCGGCAAAACTAACGATGCCACCCTTCGACTGCCAGTGCCTTGATATGTTGCAGCTTGCCATGAAAAAAATGACCGGCGCCGGGGATCACGATCACCGGGATGTCGAGCGGGCGCGCCCAGTCGAAGACGTCGGCCAGCGGAATGGTGTCGTCGTTTTCGCCGTGAATCAGCTTGGTGTTGGCTGGCACCGGCGGCATCGGCCACTTACCGGCGGCGCTGCCGACCAGCACCAGCCGCTCCGCTGGCGCGCCTTCCGCATTCAGGCGCAGCTGCAATTGCGCCTGGACGAAGGTGCCAAAGGAAAAGCCGGCCAACGCCAAGGGCAGGCCTGGATACTGGCGCCGCATGTGGGCCGCCAGCAATGCCATGTCGTCGGTTTCGCCGTGGCCGTGATCATGGCTACCGGCAGAGGCACCGACGCCGCGAAAGTTCATGCGCGCCGTGGCATAGCCCAAGCCGACGAAGGCACGCGCCAGCGTCTGCGCTACCTTGTTGTTCATGGTGCCGCCATACAGCGGATGCGGGTGCGCCACCAGCGCGATACCGCGCGGCTGGTTGGCTTGCGGATCGGGCGGCAGGTCGAGCGCGCATTCGAGCGTGCCGGCGGCGCCCTGCAGCGAAAAGAATTGCGTGTGCGGGTTCATGTTGATCATGGGCTGGACGGTGAGGGAAGACGCGGCAGGCCGTGCGGCCGCATCAGATTTTCAGCCGTTCCACCACCTTGCCGCCAACCAGGTGAGAGTCGACGATTTCATCGATATCGTTGGTATCGACGTAGGTGTACCAGGTGCCTTCCGGATAGACCACCAGCACCGGGCCTTCTTCGCAACGGTCGAGGCAGCCGGATTTGTTGATGCGAATCTTGCCGGGGCCGTTCAGCTCCAGCTGCTTGATGCGCCGCTTGGCGTGTTGCTGCGCTTCTTGCGCGCCTTTGTCAGCGCAGCAGGCGCGGCCGTCGGTGCGCAGGTTGGTGCAGAAAAAGACGTGTTGCCGATAGTAGGATGGTTCACTCATGGAAGGCTCGAGACAAATCGTGAAGACAGGCGCAAATCATACACCGCAGCAGGCGCCGTGGCTGGCGCCTGCTGCGGGGCATGGCGCGCGCTCGGGTGTGTAGCTCTTCGGCGGTACACTGCCAGCGTGGCTGGCGGTATGCGCGGTATGATCGCGGCCGGCCATTTTTTGATCTTTTATGGAGAAGCAGGCGATGTTTGTTACAAGAAAAGCAAAATTGCGCGGCTTGGCTGGTGCCATGCTGTTGTCGGCGCTGTCCGCCGGTCCCGCCTTTGCGGCCGATAAGGCCGTGTCGGTCTCGGTGCTGTCGATCGTCGAGCACCCGGCGCTGGATTCAGTGCGCGACGGCGTGCGCGACGAGTTGAAGGCCGAGGGATATGAGGTTGGCAAGAATCTGAAATGGGAATTCCAGAGCGCTCAGGGCAACGTCGGCACCGCCGCCCAGATCGGCCGCAAATTCATCGGCGACAAGCCGGACGTGATCGTCGCCATCGCGACCCCGGCGGCGCAGGCGGTCATCTCGGCCACCAAGTCGATTCCGGTGGTGTATTCCGCCGTCACCGATCCGGTCGCGGCCAAATTGGTCAAGAGCTGGGAACCGTCCGGCAACAACGTCACCGGCGTCTCCGACGTGCTGCCGCTGGACCGGCAGCTCGAATTGATCAAGCGCGTGGTGCCGAATGCCAAGCGGGTCGGCATGGTGTACAACCCGGGCGAGGCGAATTCGGTGGTGGTGGTCAATCAGTTGAAGAAGCTGCTGCCGGCGGCCGGCCTGACCCTGGTCGAAGCATCGGCGCCGCGCACTGTGGACGTCGGTTCCGCCGCCAAGAGCCTGGTCGGGAAGGTCGATCTGATCTATGCATCGACCGACAACAACGTGGTGTCGGCCTATGAATCGATGGTCAAGGTCGCGACCGAATCGAAGATCCCGCTGATCGCGTCCGATACCGATACCGTCAAGCGCGGCGCGATCGCCGCGCTCGGCGTCAATTACTACGATCTGGGCCGGCAGACCGGCAAGCTGGTGGTGCGCATCCTGAAGGGCGAAAAGCCGGGCGCGATCGCGTCCGAATCCAGCAGCAAGCTGGAACTGTTCGTCAATCCGGGTATGGCCGAAAAGCAGGGCGTGACGCTGTCGCCCGAGCTGATCAAGTCAGCTACCACCGTGGTCAAGTAAGAAGTAAGCGCGCGAGCGCGCTATGAAAACGGCGGCGTCCGCCGCCGTTTTGCATTTCGCTGACATGCAAGGTTCTTTATGTCCTTATTCGCTTTACTCGGCGCGCTGGAACTGGGGCTGATCTACGCCCTGGTCGCGCTCGGCGTGCTGATCTCGTTCCGCATCCTGAATTTCCCCGACCTGACGGTGGACGGCAGCTTCCCGCTCGGCGGTGCCGTCGCCGCCACCCTGATCGTGCTCGGCTGGAACCCGTTCCTGGCCACTGCCATCGCCATCGGCGCCGGCGCACTGGCCGGTTTTATCACCGGCTGGCTGAACGTGCGGCTGAAGATCATGGATCTGCTGGCCGGCATTCTGCTGATGACGATGCTGTATTCGATCAACCTGCGCATCATGGGCAAGCCCAATGTGCCGCTGATCATGGAGCCGACCATCTTCACCCTGCTGCAGCCGGAATGGATGTCGGACGCGGTGGCGCGGCCGGCGATCCTGGTGGGCGTGGTGCTGATCGCCAAGCTGCTGCTCGACTTCTTTTTCTCGACCCAGGTCGGGCTGGCGATGCGTGCCACTGGCGCCAACGCGCGCATGGCGCGCGCCCAGGGCATCCCGACCGGACGCGCGACCCTGGCCGGCATGGCGCTGTCGAACGGCCTGGTGGCGCTGGCCGGCGCGCTGTTCGCGCAGACCCAGGGCGTGGCCGACATTTCGATGGGCATCGGCACCATCGTCATCGGCCTGGCCGCCGTCATCATCGGCGAAAGCGTGCTGCCGGCGCGGCGCATCATGCTGACCACGCTGGCGGTCGTGATCGGCGCCATCCTGTACCGCTTCTTCATCGCGCTGGCGCTGAACAGCGATTTCATCGGCCTGCAGGCGCAGGACCTGAACCTGGTCACCGGCCTGCTGGTGGCGGTGGCGCTGATCCTGCCGCTGGCCCGGCGCAAGTTCCTGCCGGCCAAAAAGGGAGGGGCGTGACATGCTGAACGCGCAAGACCTGCACATCACCTTCAACGCCGGCACGCCGATCGAGACCCGCGCTTTGCGCGGACTCAGCATGGCGATTCCGAGCGGCCAGTTCGTCACCGTGATCGGCTCCAACGGCGCCGGCAAGTCGACCTTCCTGAACGCGGTCTCGGGCGACTTGCCGATTGACAGCGGCAGCATCCAGATCGACGGCATCGACGTCACCCGCAAGGCGGCCTGGGAGCGCGCCGACCTGGTGGCGCGCGTGTTCCAGGACCCGATGGCCGGCACCTGCGAAGCGCTGACGATCGAGGAAAACATGGCGCTGGCGATGGCGCGCGGCAGCCGCCGCGGCTTTGGCCTGGCCTTGAACCGCAGCCTGCGCGCGCTGTTCCGCGACAAACTGGCGATCTTGAACCTGGGCCTGGAAAACCGGCTGTCGGACCGCATCGGCCTGTTGTCCGGCGGCCAGCGGCAGGCGGTCAGCTTGTTGATGGCATCGCTGCAGCCGTCACGCATCCTGCTGCTGGACGAGCACACCGCGGCGCTCGACCCCAAGACCGCCGCCTTCGTGCTGGAGCTGACCAAGCGCATCGTCGAGGAAAACAAGCTGACCACGATGATGGTCACGCACAGCATGCGCCAGGCGCTCGACTATGGCGAACGCACACTGATGCTGCATCAGGGGCGGGTGGTGCTCGATGTGTCCGGCGACGAGCGCGCCGGCATGGACGTGCCAGACCTGCTGCACATGTTCGAGCGTACGCGCGGCGAACAGATCGACGACGACGTGCTGCTGCTGGGCTAGCTCGCCGCACGCTCTGGCCGGTCGGCTTTTGATTGGGGAGCCGGCGCCAGCTTCAGGCAACGAGCACGGCTGCGGCTGGCGGCAGCCGGTAGCGGATGACGTTGCCTGATGTGGCGGCGCCTGGTTTAGAGCGTTGCGGTCAGTTGCGGCACGATGTCGAACAAGTCGCCGACCAAGCCATAGTCGGCCACGGCAAAGATTGGCGCTTCCGGATCCTTGTTGATGGCGACGATGGTTTTCGAATCCTTCATCCCCGCCAGGTGTTGGATCGCGCCCGAAATCCCAACGGCAATATACAACTGCGGCGCGACGATCTTGCCGGTCTGGCCGACTTGCCAATCGTTCGGCACGAAGCCGGCATCGACTGCCGCGCGCGACGCGCCCATCGCCGCCCCCAGCTTGTCGGCTAACGGCTCGAGAATCTTGAAGTTGTCACTGGAACCCATACCGCGTCCACCCGAGACGATGATCTTGGCAGCAGTCAATTCCGGCCGGTCGGAGGTTGCCAATTCGCGCGACACGAAGGCGGACTTGCCGAAATCGGCGACTGCCGCGACGGTCTCGATCGCGGCATTGCCCCCCTGGGCGGCAGCGTCAAAGCCGGTGCCGCGCACGGTGATCACCTTGACCGCATCCGCCGATTGCACGGTGGCAATCGCATTGCCGGCATAGATCGGGCGCTCGAAAGTGTCCGGTGCATCGACCTGGGTGATTTCCGAAATCTGGCCGACATCCAGTTTGGCCGCTACCCGCGGCAAGATATTCTTGCCATAGGCGGTGGCCGGCGCCAGGATATGCGAATACGTACCGGCCAGCGCCAGCACTTGCTCGGCGACATTTTCAGCCAGGCCGTCGGCGAACTGGGGCGCATCGGCGACCAGCACCTTGGCGACGCCGGCAATCTTCGACGCCGCTTCGGCCGCGGCCCCCGCCTGATGGCCGGCGACCAGGATGTGGACGTCGCCGCCGCACTGGCGGGCGGCGGTGACGGTATGTAACGTGCTTGCCTTGAGCGAAGCATTATCGTGTTCAGCAACGACGAGTGCAGTCATGATCGATTCCTAATGATTCCTAATGGGGCGCAGCGCGCGTCTGTGTCAACGGGTCGGGGCAGCGCGGCAGTGCGGTGCTGCCGGCGATGCGCACCATTCAAATTACCTTGGCTTCGTTTTTCAGCTTCGCCACCAGCGTCGCCACATCGGGCACCTTGATCCCGGCCGAGCGCTTCGGCGGCTCGACCACTTTCAGGGTGGTCAGGCGCGGCGCGACATCGACGCCGAGGTCGGCTGGCGTGACCACGTCGAGCGGCTTTTTCTTCGCTTTCATGATGTTGGGCAATGTCACATAGCGCGGCTCGTTCAGGCGCAAGTCGGTGGTGACGATGGCCGGCAGTGTCAGCGCCAGCGTTTCTAAGCCGCCATCGACTTCGCGCGTCACCGTGGCCTGGCCGTCTTCGAGCACGACCTTCGACGCGAACGTGGCTTGCGGCCAGCCCAATAGCGCGGCCAGCATTTGGCCGGTCTGGTTGCAGTCGTCGTCGATCGCTTGCTTGCCGAGGATGATCAATTGCGGCTGCTCGTTGGCGGCGACTGCCTGCAGCAACTTGGCAACCGCCAGCGGTTGCAGTTCGACCTCGGTTTCGACCAGCACCGCGCGGTCGGCACCGATCGCCAGCGCAGTGCGCAGCGTTTCCTGGCAGGCCGTCACGCCGCACGAGACGGCGATCACTTCACTGGCCTTGCCCGCTTCTTTCAGCCGCATCGCTTCTTCCACCGCGATTTCATCGAATGGATTCATCGACATCTTGACGTTGGCAATGTCGACGCCGGTGCCATCCGACTTCACCCGCACCTTGACGTTGTAGTCGACCACGCGCTTGACTGGAACCAATACCTTCATACGACTCTCCATTTCATATCCGAAAAATGCACCCTCGCGCTGGCGCCACCATGCACGTTCAGTGCTTTGCTGCCACGGCCACCGGAATTTCGGTGGCGGGCGGCGTGTTGCGGCTGCGCCCGCAGCGCACGATGCCGTCGATCATCACCATGCCGACGCCGGGAATGTCGCCAAGCTGCACGCTGTCGAGCAGATCGCGCCCGGCCGAATGCTGCGCCTTGTCCATGAAGACGAAGTCCGCTGCACGCCCGATCTCGATCAAGCCGCAGTTCAGGCCGCGGATGCGGGCCGTGTTTCCAGTAGCGAAGCAGAACACCAGTTCCGCCGGAATCCGGCCCAGGCTCGACAGCAGCGAGATCATGCGCAACATCCCGAGCGGCTGGACCCCGGAGCCGGCGGGGCCGTCGGTGCCGAGAATCACGCGGTGCGGGCATTTCAACTGGATGGCCGCTTGCGCGGCGGCGATCGCGACGCGCTCGTTGCCGTTGTGGACGATCTCGATGGCGCGGCTCGATTTCTCGCACAACTCGCAGACATGGGCCTCGGACAGCGATGTATGGCCGCCGTTGATGTGCCCGATGACGTCGGCGTCGGCTTCCAGCACCACGTCCTTGTCGATCAGGCCGGAACCGGGAATCGACGGGCCGCCGGTGTGGATGGTGCTCTGGATGCCGTACTTGCGGGCCCACGCCACCATTTTCTGCGCCTCTTCGCCGGCCTTGACCGAGCCGAGGCCGACCTCGCCCAGCAGCTTGACGCCGGCCTCGGCGAGATCCTTGAAGTCTTGCTCCGTCATCCCTTGTTCGATGATCGGCGCGCCGGCAATGACCTTGACGCCGCCCGGGCGGAAATTGTCGAACGCGCGCTGCGCCGTAATCGCCAACGCCTTCAGCCCGACGATGTCCTTGGGGCGGCCCGGCAAATGCACTTCGCCGGCGGAAATCATGGTGGTGACGCCGCCGTGCATCGTGGAGTCGATCCATCCGAGCTGGTTCTGGCGCGGCGTCCAATCGCCGAAAACCGGATGCACGTGGCTGTCGATCAAGCCCGGCGCCACACAGGTCTGGCGGGCATCGATGACAAGGTCAGCCTGCGACGTGTCGCAGTCGGACGCGCTGCCGACGGCAGTGATCAGCCCGTCATCAATCACGATGGTATCGGCCTCGAGGATCGGCCGGTCGATATCTCCCGACAAGAGAAGGCCGATATTCTTGATGACGACTTTTCCGGACTTCGAGGTGCTGCCTACATCTGCCATGGGTAATCTCCTGTTCTGAATTCAGTCATCCCGGCCGCGGCCGGGATGGTCACGTTATCGATCGTTATTTGCGGGGGCTGCCGGAATCAGGGCGATGCTGCAAGCGAAACCTGCCGGATCACCGCGGCGGTAATGAACTCTTCCCAGTGCGCCAACGACGCCTCCTCCATCAGGTCTTCGCCCAGAAAGGCCGACAGCGTGAAGCGGTTGGAAACGTAGAAGTAGGCTAGCGCCGCGCTCATCAGGTAGATATCCCGGGCCCTGACGTCGCTTCGGAAAATGTCCATTTCGACGCCGGCCGCCAGCACGCGGCTGAGCAGCGAGATGGCCGGAGACGAGTACTCGCGCGCGCGCATGGACTTGGAAATGTGCTTGCCGCGATGCAGGTTTTCGCTGTTGAGCAGCGTGATGAACTCGGGTTTTTTCTGGTAGTAGGTCCACATAAATCGGACCAGCGTTTTCAGGTCTTCGACCGGATCGTCCATTTTCAGGATGACCTTCGATTCCGCCTCGTTGAAACGCCGGTAGGCGTCCTCGATCACGGCGATGAACAGCCCTTCCTTGCTGCCGAAATAGTAGTAGATCATGCGGTCGTGCGACTTGGCCGCCTTGGATATCTGGTCGATGCGGCCGCCGGCCAGGCCGTGTTTGGCGAACTCCTTCGTTGCCGCACGCAGGATATTTTCCTGGGTCGTCAGGGCGGCGAGCTCGCGTACGCGTGGCCGCCTTGCTGCTGCCGGGTTGGCAGCGGTGCGTCGTGGAATGGATGTCGTCATAATCAGCCGTTATTGAAATTCGTCGAAGCCGTCAAGCCGGAGGCGCAATCGGCAACGCCAAGATCATTGTTCCGCGAAGGCGCGCTCGATAACGAAATCGCCCGGCGTCGAGGTATTCCCCTCCGTGAAGCCGCTGCTCGAAAGGATTTGCTTCAGGTCGCGCAACATGCCGGGGCTGCCGCAAATCATGATCCGGTCAGCCTTCGGATCCAGGCCGGGCACTCCGAGATCCGCAAACAGCTTGCCGCTGGCGATCAGATCGGTTACGCGCCCCATGTTCTTATATTGCTGGCGCGTTACCGTCGGGTAGTAACGCAACTTGCTGGTCACCAGATCGCCGAGGAATTCATGATTCGGCAAATTCTCCACCAGCAGATCGTGATAAGCAAGCTCGTCGACCTGGCGCACGCCGTGAACCAGGATGACCTGTTCGAATTTTTCGTAGGTCTCCGGATCGCGGATGATGCTCATGAACGGAGCAAGCCCGGTCCCGGTAGATAGCAGGTAGAGGCGCTTGCCGGGGAGCAGATAGTCGGTGACGAGCGTGCCGGTGGGCTTCTTGCCGACGATGATGGTGTCTCCGACCTGGATATTCTGCAGCCTGGAGGTCAGTGGACCGTCTGGCACCTTGATGCTCAAGAACTCCAGGTGGTCTTCATAGTTGGCGCTGACGATGCTGTAAGCCCTGAGCAAGGGTTTGCCGTCCACCCGCAAGCCTATCATTGTGAAGTGGCCGTTGGAAAAACGCAGCGACGGATCGCGCGTCGTGGTAAAGGTGAAAAGGCGGTCGGTCCAGTGGTGAACGTCCAGGACGCGCTCTTCATTGAGGGCACTCATATTCTCTCCGTAATCAATGGCATTTAAAAATCCGATCGTGCTCAACGCTCCAGGTGCGCGAGCTTCCCCGTTTGTTCTTTCCAGTTCTCCGCATCTGGAAGAGGGCCGTTGCGCTTGGTGATGGTCGGCCAGGACTTGGCAAGTTCGGCGTTGAGGTCGACGAACGTTTCCATCTCCGCCGGAAGATCGGCCTCCGCGTAAATGGCCTGCACCGGACACTCCGCTATGCACACCGCGCAATCGATGCATTCTTCCGGATCGATCACCAGAAAATTCGGTCCTTCCTTGAAACAATCGACCGGGCATACATCGACGCAGTCGGTGTATTTGCAGCGGATGCAGGCTTCGGTCACTACGTGAGTCATCTTGGTCTCCTTGCGAGCGGGCCCCGGCGATGGGGGCATTGCCAAATATCGGCAGGTGCTTTACATTGTGCATTAATGTAGAGAACACTACATTAATATGGAGTGTACACTAAACCAAAATGTGGTGTACACTACATTTAAAATTGAATGCAAAGCGCGTCGACCGAGGTGGCGCGCGCTCAAGCCTCAAAGGAGACTCCCGCGTCATGACCGAGCACACAAAAACCGACGGGCTGCCGCAGCTCGAGCCGCAAGTGCTGGAGCGCGCCAAGCCGCGCAGCGAGCGCATGGCAAGCGACAAGATCGAATGCAACGCCTGCCCGGTCCTGTGCCAGATCACGGTGGGCCGCTCTGGTGCCTGTGATCGTTATGCGAACGTCGGCGGGACCCTGGTTCGGGTGGACCCGGTAGTGCTGCTGAAGAAGGTGCTCGATGCGCCGGGCGGCGCCGTCGTTCCTTTTTCCGGGCGCCCGCGCCTTGGGACCAATGACGACGGATCGCAGCCGGCCGCCGAAGGCGCCGCCGCGGCCGAGTGGAATGGAGATCTGCTGCAGGCCGGCGAGGTGTTCGTGACCGGCGTCGGCTCGTCGACCACATATCCGGACTACAAGCCCGCCCCCTTCATCGTTGCGTCGCAGGCGAAAGGCGTGGACATGGTGACGGTGGTAACGGAAGGCATCTTCAGCTACTGCAGCTTCAAGGTGAAGATCGATACCGATCGCTATCTCGGCCCGGAGCAGGCCAATGTGCGCTACAAGGGCGAGGTGGTCGGCCATGTGACGACCGCCGAGTACGGCTCTCAGATGCTGTCGCTGGGCGGCGTCCATCATCTGACCGGGGGCAGCAAGAAGGAAGGTCGCCTGACGACCGAGATGATGCAGTTGATCGGCAACAAGCAGGCGGCGGAGCTGGCCATCGACGGCGGCTCCCAGGTCGTGATCCAGGCGGGGCGCGCGCCGATCGTCAACGGCGTTGAGGAGCGGCGCATGCGCGTCGGCTGTGGTTCCGCGACCATCGGCATCTTTGCCAAGCAGTTGTTCGGCCAGGTGGATGAGGCGATCGTGGTCGACGATCACATCACCGGCGTGCTGACCGAGCATCAGGCCGGTCGATGCCTGGGCATTTCGCCGTCTGGCGTCAAGATCCGCGGGCGCAAGTCGACTCCGGGCCGGTATTTTCAGGTCGCCAATCCCGGCATCGGCTGGGGTGGCACCGATATCGCTGATCCGCTCGCCATCATCGAAGGCTGGGATCCGGAAGTGGCGCGGCCCGGATTGCGCCTGCTGATGACGTCCACCACCGGAGAGCACGCGGCCTGGTTCGTGCTGGACGACAAGCTGTGCGCGGTCGAGCAGGCCATGCCGCCCGAGGTGAAAAAGGTGGTGGACCGGATCGGCGAAAACTGCGAGCCGTCATTGACCACGGTACTGTTCCTGGGCGGCGCCGGCGGCAGCTTGCGCGCCGGCGTCACCGAAAATCCGGTCCTGCTGACGCGCTCGATCAAGCAGGCGCTGGTGAATGTCACCTGCGGCGGCGCGCCGGCCTATGTCTGGCCGGGTGGCGGCATCACCGTCATGACGGACGTGATGCGCATGCCGGACAACAGCTTCGGCACCGTGCCGACGCCCGCCATCGTCGCACCGATCGAATTCACGATGCGGCTGGCCGACTACCAGGCGCTGGGCGGACATATGGAGTACGTGCGCCCGCTGTCCGCCGCGCTGGACACTGGTGCCTGGCACAACGAAGGCGCGCCGACGTGCCGCAAATGGCTGTCTGCGCCCTCGGTGAATGCGTGGCCGGCGGATGTCGGCCCGATGCTCGGCTGACCGGAAGGAATCATCGTGACACCCCAGTGCACCTCGCTTGCGGACGGGCGCCTGCATTTCGCGCACGGTCCGATCGACCTGGTGATCCAGGCCGACGGTCGCGCGGATGCGGTCGAGGCCGCCCATCAGCGGGCATGGCGGCGCTTTCAGACGGTGCTGCCGGAACTGGTGCGCGAGCTCGAGCAACTGCGGCGTCCGGTGGCCGGCGCCAATCCGCTGCACGGGGTGGTCGCTCGCCGCATGTGGCAGGCCTGCGATCCGTTTCGGGCTGACTACATTACGCCGATGGCGGCGGTGGCCGGTTCGGTCGCGCAGGAAATCGTCGCCTGCTACGCACAACCCGGGGTCGGCCGCGCGGCGGTCAACAATGGTGGCGACATCGCGCTTCATCTGAGCGTGGGCGAGTCGTATCGGATCGGCATCTGCGCCGATGTTTCGGCTGCGACAGAAGACGCGATGCGCGGTGTGCTGCGGCCGGACGGCGAAATCCGGATCGACGCGCGCATGCCGGTGCGCGGCATCGCCACCAGCGGCTGGCGCGGGCGCAGTTTTTCGCTGGGGATCGCCGACAGCGTCACGGTGCTGGCGGCAACCGCCGCCCAGGCTGATGCGGCGGCCACCGTCATCGCCAATGCCGTCAATGTGCAGGATTCCCGCATCGAGCGCGTGCCGGCCTGCTCCCTGAAGGACGAC
The DNA here is from genome assembly GCA_963707665.1 of uncultured beta proteobacterium. Taxonomy (GTDB): domain Bacteria; phylum Pseudomonadota; class Gammaproteobacteria; order Burkholderiales; family Burkholderiaceae_D; genus DATJCV01. Next base: position 167,927 of record CAVPQU010000002.1, read on the forward strand.
TCCGACCTCGGCAGCCTGCCGGTGACTGCTGCTGTGCCGCGCCTCGAGGCCGACCTGATCCGCGCCGCACTGCGTGCAGGCCTGGCACGGGCGCGGCAGTTGCACGACATGAAACTGATCTGGGATGCCGTCCTCGTGTGCCAGGGCCAGGTGGCGCACCTGCATGAAGATGCCGCCGAAGCGCTGCCCGCCCCTCACTCTGTTTGGCGGGCGTCGCTGACAGCTGCGGCCGGCGTTTCGGCTGTGACATGTTGAAAATTTCCGATAACAGACGGTGCCGACACCGAACACCATCGAACTGAGAACCGCGAGGATATGCCCATGATCGAGATACGCCGCGTCTTCTGCCATGTGGAAGACATTTTTCATGAATTCGGACCAGTAGCGCCGACCCCGCTCCGGCGCGGTTATATCGCCGGTGTTCTCGCCAATCCCTATGCCGGGCGCTACGAGGCCGACATTCTGCCGATGATGGGCCAGCTCAACGACGTCGGCACCGAGCTGGCACATGCACTGCTCGGCCGCCTCGGCGTTCCGGTGGAACAAATCGAAGGTTACGGCAAGGGTTCCCTGGTCGGCGCCGCCGGCGAACTGGAGCACGGCGCGCTCTGGCATGTACCCGGAGGCTATGCCATGCGCGAACTGCTGGGCTGGAAAGGCAGTCCGGCCGACTATGCGGCGGGCAAGGGCGGCGTCAAAGGACAACCGGGCAACGGGCTGGCCATCGTCGCCGTCCACCAAAAAAGTGGGAGGGCCGGGCGCGACGCTCGATGTGCCCCTGACCAATATCAATGCCGCTTACGTGCGCAGCCATTTCGATGCGATCGAAGTCCGCGTCCCGGGGGCGCCGCGTCCGGACGAACTGGTATTCATCCTGGCGATGAGCACTGGTCCGCGCATCCACAACCGCGTCGGCGGCCTCAAGGCGGCCGACATCGCCCAGTGGGACGGCCTGCGCTGAACCAGGCCGTTCATTTCCCAACTCACAGATGGAAGGTAGAGACGCAATGCCAGCAAAGATCCGCAAGCTTATCGTGCAAGTCGACGAAACCCGCTCCGAAATGGGCAAAGCCATCGACCCGCCCACCCGCAAGGCGCTGGCGATGGCGGTCATCGATAACCCGTACGCTGGCCGTTACGCCGCATCGCTCGACGAACTGATCGCGATCGGCGAGGAACTGGGCGGTCTGCTGGGACGCCGCTGCGTCGAGGCGCTGGGCATCGCGCCGGAGCAGGCGCAAAGCTACGGCAAGGCCGCCATCGTCGGCGAGGCCGGCGAGCTCGAGCACGCCGCCGCCATTCTTCACCCCAAGCTCGGCGCGCCGCTGCGCGAGGCGGTGGGCAAGGGTGCTGCCCTGGTGCCGTCCTCAAAGAAGATGGGTGGCGTCGGCGCCGCTATCGACGTGCCGCTCGGCCACAAGGATGCCGCGTTCGTTCGCAGCCACTTCGACGCCATGGAGGCGAGAGTGGCGGACGCGCCGCGCCCGAATGAAATCGTTGTCGCCGTTGTCGTCACCGACAGCGGCCGACCGTTACCTCGCGTGGGAGGGCTGCAGTCCCACGAAATCAAGGGGGAAGATGGCCTGCGCTAGCAATCCGGCAATCCCGCTACCCGTGTACCAACATTGCGTTAACTAGTCCACTCATAAAGGAGACACACATGAAAAAAACAGTCAGTTGGCTCGCTACGGTTACAGCCCTGTGGGCGGCCGGCAGTGCCTTCACCGCGCAGGCACAGGCGCAGGGCGTGGTCAAGATCGGGGAAATCAACAGCTACAAGGCGCAGCCGGCGTTTCTTGAGCCATACCGCAAGGGCATGGAGCTGGCGGTGGAGGAAATCAACGCCGCCGGCGGCGTCAACGGCAAGAAGCTGGAACTGGTCATCCGCGACGACAACGGCAATCCGGGCGATGCGGTGCGGGCAGCCGAAGAGCTCATCTCGCGCGAACGCGTCGACCTGCTGACCGGAAGCTTCCTGTCGCACGTCGGGCTGGCCATGACGGATTTTGCCAAGCAGCGCAAGATCTTCTTCCTGGCCGGCGAACCGCTGACCGACAAGATCGTCTGGGAAAACGGCAACCGTTACACCTACCGCTTGCGCACCTCGACTTACATGCAGGTCGCGATGCTGGTGCCGGAAGCGGCCAAGCTGAAGAAGAAGCGCTGGGCACTGGTCTATCCGAACTATGAGTACGGCCAATCCTCGGCAGCTTCGTTCAAGAAGCTGCTCAAGGCAGCGCAACCGGACGTCGAATTCGTGGCGGAACAGGCGACGCCGCTGGGCAAGGTTGACGCCGGCAGCGTGGTGCAGGCGCTGGCTGACGCCAAGCCGGATGCGATCTTCAACGTGCTGTTCGCCGCTGATTTGTCAAAGTTCGTGCGTGAAGGCAATACACGCGGGCTGTTCAAAGGCCGTGAAGTGGTGAGCCTGCTGACCGGCGAGCCGGAATACCTGGACCCGCTGAAAAACGAAAGCCCGGACGGCTGGATCGTCACCGGCTATCCGTGGTACGGCATCGACACGCCCGAACACAAGGCGTTCCGCAGTGCCTATGAGGCGAAGTTCAAGGACTACCCGCGTCTGGGCACGGTTGTCGGCTACACCGCTATCGTATCTCTGGCGGAAGGAATCAAGAAGGCGAAATCGACCGACACCGAGAAGCTGGTCGAAGCCTTCAAGAACCTGAAGCTGATGTCGCCGTTCGGTCCGATCGTTTACCGCGCGTCCGATCACCAGTCGACCATGGGCGCCTACGTGGGACGTACCAAGAACCAGGACGGCAAGGGCGTGATGGTCGATTTCCGCTACCTGGACGGCGCCGGTTATCTGCCTTCCGCGGCCGAAGTGGCGAAGCTGCGTCCGGCTGACTGACGGATCGACTACAGGAAGCATGCGCAAGACGCAGGGCGTGCCGCCGGCACCTATACGATGCTGACGAGTTAGGCCAATGAATGGCGGTGATACCTGCCCGGATTTCGCCTCCATGCCGGCGGCCCTTCGGCCATGACGAAAGCAGCAGTGTCCCTTCCCGTGCCCGGGGACAGCATGCCCGGTATAGGGAGGGCGTGAGCGTCCGGCAGTTGCCGGACGCTCATCAACCCATCCCGCTGAAAGAAAGAACGTTTCATGGATTTTTCAAGCTTCTCGGTTCAGTTGCTCAATGGTCTCGCCGGCGCTTCGTCGCTGTTCATGGTGGCCGCTGGACTGTCATTGATTTTTGGTGTGACGCGTATCGTCAATTTCGCGCACGGCTCCTTTTTCATGGTCGGCATTTATGTCGCCTATACGCTGGTGGCCCGTCTGGGCGACGGCATGGGATTCTGGCTGGCCTTGCTGCTGGCGGCGGTGGTCGTCGGCATCCTCGGCGCAGTGGTCGAAATAGTGCTGTTGCGCCGCATTTACCGCGCGCCGGAGCTGTTTCAGTTGCTGGCCACGTTTGCACTGGTGCTGGTCATCAAGGACGCGGCGCTATGGTTATGGGGACCGGAAGAGCTGCTTGGACCGAGGGCGCCTGGCCTGGAGGGGGCGGTATCGATTCTTGGACGCCAGTTTCCCACGTACGATCTGTTTCTGATCGTGGTCGGCCCGGTGGTGCTGGGTTTGCTCTGGCTGTTGTTGAGCCGCACCCGCTGGGGCACGCTGGTGCGCGCCGCCACGCAGGATCGTGAGATGGTCAGTGCGCTGGGCGTGAACCAGGCATGGCTGTTTACCAGCGTGTTTGCGCTGGGCGCATTGCTCGCCGGCCTGGGCGGCGCCTTGCAGTTGCCGCGCGAACCGGCCAACCTGGAAATGGACCTGATCACGATCGGCGCCGCGTTTGTCGTGGTGGTGGTGGGCGGCATGGGGTCGATTCCCGGTGCCTATATCGCGGCGCTGCTGATCGCGGAAATCAAGGCAATCTGCATCTGGCTCGGGCTGGTCGACGTGATGGGCGTCAGCGTGTCCTTTTCCAAGTTGACCCTGGTGGTCGAGTTTCTCGTGATGGCCACCGTGCTCGTGGTCCGGCCCTGCGGGTTACTGGGAAGGCCGCAGGCGCCGGCCCGTAGCTATGGCGCGGCGGAGGCGCCGTTGCGCGCCGCCGGCAACGTCTACAAGGTCACGGGCATCGCACTGTTGCTGCTGCTGATTGTGACGCCGCTGTTGACCGGCGACTCGCCGTACATGATCGTGCTGGCGATCGACTTGCTGATCGCGGCGTTGTTTGCCGCCAGCCTGCACTTCATCATGGGCCCGGCCGGCATGCACTCGTTCGGTCACGCCGCCTACTTCGGTTTGGGTGCGTACGGGGCCGCGATGCTGGTACGCAGCCTGCATCTGCCAATGGAAGTGGCTCTGGTCGCGGGGCCGCTGGTGGCCGCCGCCGGCGCGCTGCTGTACGGCTGGTTCTGCGTCCGCCTGTCGGGTGTGTACCTGGCGATGCTGACGCTGGCGTTTGCCCAGATTACCTGGGCCATCGTCTATCAGTGGGACGCGGTCACCGGCGGCAGCAATGGCTTGACCGGAGTGTGGCCGGCCGGCTGGCTTTCCGACAAGACCTCTTACTACTACCTGACACTGGCGATCGTGGTGGCCGGCGTACTGCTGCTACGGCGCGTGCTGTTTGCGCCGTTCGGCTATGCGATGCGCGCCTGCCGCGATTCCGTCCTCAGGGCAGATGCGATCGGGATCGACGTCAAGCGCATGCAGTGGGTCGCCTTCATCCTCGCCGGGCTGGTTGCAGGCATCGCGGGCGCACTGTTCGCCTTTTCCAAAGGCAGCATATCGCCGGAAAGCCTGCATGTCGGCAAGTCGGTCGATGGCATCGTGATGGTGATGCTCGGCGGCATCCAGACCCTGGTCGGCCCCATCGTCGGTGCGGTCACCTTCAGCTGGCTGCACGACACGATCGCGCGCAGCACCGATTACTGGCGCGCCATGCTGGGTGGCATCATCCTGTTGCTGGTGCTGCTGTTCCCGCAGGGAGTGGCCGGCTTTGTCCGGCAACTGTATGTCACTTTCACCGAGCGCAAGGCTGACCATGCCGAAACCACCGAAATGAAGGGGGCGCACCAATGAGCCTCATGACAGTAACCGATCTCGGCAAATCCTTCGGCGGCATCAAGGCGGTCGACGGCATCACCTTCGACCTGCGCGCCGGCGAACTGCTGGCGCTGATCGGACCGAACGGTGCGGGCAAGTCCACCACCTTCAATATGGTGAACGGCCAGCTCCAAGCCGACGTCGGCTCGATCAAGCTCGACGGCAAGGAGTTGGTCGGTCTCAAGCCGCGCGAGATCTGGCGCCTGGGCGTCGGCCGCACGTTCCAGATTGCCGAGACCTTTGCCTCGCTGACGGTCGTCGAGAATGTGCAAATGGCGCTGTTGTCGGCCGACGGCAAGCTGTTTTCGATGTGGCGCAAGGCGTCGGCGCACAAGCGCGCGGAAGCGCTGCAGCTGCTGGATCAGGTCGGCATGGCAGCGCAGGCAGACCGCCCCTGCAGCGTGCTTGCGTACGGCGACGTCAAACGGGTCGAACTCGCGATCGCCATGGCGAACCGGCCGAAGCTGCTGCTGATGGACGAGCCGACCGCCGGCATGGCTCCCAAGGAGCGCAACGAGCTGATGGCGCTGACCAAGAAGCTGGTGATCGAAAGTAACATGGCGGTGCTGTTTACCGAGCACAGCATGGATGTGGTGTTCGCCTATGCCGACCGCATGATCGTGCTGGCGCGCGGCCGTCTGATCGCCGGCGGCGCGCCGCACGAGATCCGCGACCATCCGAAGGTGCAGGAAGTCTACTTCGGCAGCGGCAAGACATTTGAAAAAAACAAGACATCGAAGGAGGCCGCGTGATGCCAGCCGCTGCAGCAAGCGCGATGCAGGACGCTTGCACCGAAACCCGCACTGCCCGGGAAAAACTGCTCGAGATCAAGGCACTGAATTCCTGGTATGGCGCGGCCCAGATTTTGTTCCATGTCGACCTCGACGTCCGGCGCGGCGAAGTCGTGGCCCTGATGGGCCGCAACGGCGCCGGCAAATCGACCACGCTCAAGGCGATCATGGGGATGGTGCCGAAACGGCGCGGCAAGCTGTCCTTCGCAGGGCAGGACATCTCGTCGTCGCAGCCGCACGAGATCGCCGCGCGCGGCCTCGGCTTCGTGCCCGAGGACCGACGCGTTTTCACCGACCTGTCGGTGATGGAAAACCTGGACGTCGGCCGCCAGCCCAGCCGCCGCTGGCCGGATGGCTCCGCTGCGCCCACCTGGACCCCCGAGCGGCTGTTCAAGCTGTTTCCGAACCTGGGCGAGATGCCGAACCGGCCGGGTGGCCGGATGAGCGGCGGCGAGCAGCAGATGCTGACGGTGGCGCGCACGCTGATGGGTAATCCCTACCTGGTCTTGCTGGACGAGCCGTCGGAGGGCGTGGCGCCAGTGATCGTCGAGCAGATGGCGCACATGATCCTGGAACTCAAGGCGGAGGGCGTGAGCATCCTGCTGTCCGAGCAGAACATGCATTTCGCCGAACTGGTTTCCGATCGCGCCTATGTGCTGGAAAAGGGCCAGATCCGCTTTGACGGAACGATGGAGGAGCTGGCCGCCAACGAAGCGATCAGGCAGGCCTACCTCAGCGTGTGAGGCAGCAAACGGCATGAGCACATCGCCCAGCACGATCGCCCTGACGGTCAACGGCCAGCGGCATTGCCTCGAGGTGCCGGGTAATACCGCGCTGCTGCACGTGCTGCGCAACGACCTGAGACTGAACGGTCCCAAGTACGGCTGCGGCCTCGGCCAGTGCGGCGCCTGTGCAGTGCTGGTCGACGGCAAGTGTGCGCGCTCCTGCGTGGTCCCGGTGCGCGGCGTCGCCGGCCGGCAGATAACCACCCTTGAGGGGCTGGGTACTCGAGATGCGCTGCATTTCGTGCAGCAGGCATTCATCGACGCCCAGGCCGCGCAATGCGGCTATTGCTTGAACGGCATGATCATGGCGACCGCCGCGCTGCTGCGGATCAACCCGCGGCCGACCGATGCCCAGGTCAGGGATGCGCTGGCGCACAACCTGTGCCGCTGCGGCACGCATGTCGAAATTTTGCAAGCGGTGCATAGGGCTGCGGAATTGCTCGCCGCAGCCGAGGAGAAATCGAAATGAGCCGTCGCGCCGACATGCCGTACAACCGGCGTGATTTCCATGAGGCGCCAGGCGTGCTGCTGATTACGCGCCAACCGCCGCCGCCGCCGCCGCCAGTACAAGGCCAGCCGGCAGCAGTGCCGGCCAATCCGGCCGAAGGCGTCGAGATCCTGATCGCGGTGTGGGACGACGGCAGCGTCACTGCCTTGAACGGCCACGTCGATCTCGGCACCGGCATCCGCACCGCGCTGGCGCAGATCGCCGCCGAGGAGCTCGATGTCCGGATGGACCGGCTCAACATGGTGCTGGGCGACACCACACGGGCACCGAACCAGGGCGCGACCATCGCCAGTGCCTCGATTCAGATCCATGCCGTCCCGCTGCGCAGCGCCGCCGCGCAGGCACGTGCATGGCTGGTGGCGCAGGCAGCGGAGCGGCTGGGCGCGACGCCGGCGGATCTCGAGGTCGAGGCCGGCATCGTGTCGGTCCGTGCGCAGCCGGAACGTTCAGTCAGCTACGCCGAGTTGGTCAGCGGACGCCACGTCGAGCTGTTGCTTGACAGCGCCGTGCCGCTGAAGGCGCCGGCGGACTACCGCCTGGTCGGGCAGAATGCGCCGCGCGTGGATATCCCGGGCAAGGCGGTCGGCGAGCTGAGCTTCGTGCATGACGTGCGCGTGCCGGGCATGCTGCACGGCCGGGTGATTCGGCCGCCGTATGCCGGCGCCGACCACGGTGACTTCATTGGCAACACGCTGGAATCGGTGGATGAGAGTTCGATCGCGCACATTCCCGGCATCGTGGCGGTAGTTGTGATCCGCGACTTTGTCGGCGTTGTGGCGCTGCGCGAAGAGCATGCCGAACAAGCGATGCGCGAGCTGGCCGTCAAGTGGCGCGACTGGCCGGCCTTGCCCAATCTCGCCAATCTCGACGTGGCGCTGCGCCAGAACCCATCCACCAAAAGGGTGGTGGTCAATCAGGGCGATGTCGATGCGGCGCTGGACAAGGCCGCGGTGCGCATGGACCGGACGTATGTCTGGCCCTACCAATTGCATGCGTCGATCGGCCCATCCTGTGCGGTGGCCGACTGGCGCGACGAGCGGCTCACCGTATGGAGCGGCAGCCAGAACCCGCACGTGTTGCGGGCCGAGCTCGCCAAGCTGATGGACCTGCCGGACCTTGCGATCGATGTCATCCGCATGGAAGCCTCGGGTTGCTATGGTCGTAACTGCGCCGACGACGTCGCGGCGGATGCCGCCCTATTGTCGCGCGCGGTTGCGCACCCGGTGCGCGTGCAACTGACCCGCGAGCAGGAACATCTGTGGGAACCGAAAGGTGCTGCCCAGTTGATGGAGATACGCGGCGGCCTGAATGCCGACGGCAGCGCGGCCGGCTACGACTTTCAAACTTCCTATCCGTCCAACGGCGCCGTCTCGCTGGCGCTGCTGCTGACCGGGAAGGTCAGCCCGCAGCCGGTCGCCTACGAAATGGGCGACCGCACCTCGGTGCCGCCATACGATTACGAGCATCTGCGCGTGGCCATCAACGACATGGCGCCGATCTTGCGCGCATCGTGGCTGCGGGGCGTGTCCGCCTTGCCCAACTCGTTCGCCCACGAATGCTACATCGACGAGCTGGCGGCCGAGGCCGGGGTCGATCCGATCGAATACCGGCTGCGCTACCTGAAGGACGAGCGCGCCGCCGACCTGGTGCGCGCCACTGCCGAGCGCGCCGGCTGGGTGCCGCATACGCAAGCGCAACAGCAGGAGCCGGACGGCGAGTTCCTCAAGGGGCAGGGTTTCGCCTATGCCCGCTATACGCACAGCCGCTTCCCCGGCTTTGGCGCGTCCTGGGCCGCCTGGGTAGCCGACGTCGAGGTCAATCGCAACACCGGCGAAGTGCACGTGCGCCGGGTCGTCGTCGGGCATGACGCCGGCCTGATGATCAATCCTGCCGGCGTCAAGCACCAGATCCATGGCAACGTGGTGCAGACCACCAGCCGCGCCTTGAAGGAAAAGGTGGAGGTGGATGCGCGCACCAATACCGTCGTCAGCAAGGAATGGGGCAGCTATCCGATCCTGAATTTTCGTGAGGTGCCGGTGATCGACGTCATGATGATGCCGCGCCCCGACCAACCGCCGCAGGGCGCCGGCGAATCCGCCTCGGTGCCGGGAACCGCGGCCATTGCCAATGCCATTTTCGATGCCACTGGCGTGCGCTTCCGGCAGCCGCCATTCACGCCGGAGATGGTCAAGGCCGCCCTGCATCCTCCGCCGCCGGAGCCGGCTGCGCCGCCGCGCACGCGACGGTGGTGGTGGGCGGTTCCCGGCGCATTGCTGGCCGGCGTGGCCGGCATCGCCGCCGCGATGATCGGGGCCAAGCCCGCCATTCCGGAAGTGTCGCGAACTGATCCGTCGATCTATACGCAGGCCGTGATCGAACGCGGCCGCCTGCTGGCTGCGGCAGGCGATTGCGCGGTGTGCCATACGGCGCCCAACGGCGTGAAGAATGCCGGCGGCCGCGCGCTGGATACGCCGTTCGGTACGATCTACACCACCAACCTGACGCCCGATCCCGAAACCGGCATCGGCAAATGGTCGTTCACCGCGTTCCAGCGCGCGATGCGCGAGGGCATATCGCGCGACGGACGGCACCTGTATCCGGCTTTTCCATACACCTCGTTCACCAAGACGACCGATGACGACCTGATGGCGATCTATGCCTATCTGATGTCGCGGCCACCGGTGCGCGCCGAAGTGCCGAAGAACGAACTGGCATTCCCTTTCAACATGCGGCCGCTGGTGGGTTTGTGGAACGCCTTGTACCTGAAGCCGGGCCCGGATGCCGTCGATCCGATGCGTTCGGCGCAATGGAACCGCGGCGCCTATCTGGTCAATGGCCTGGGCCATTGCACCGCCTGTCATACGCCGCGCAATGCCCTGGGTGCGGAAAAGAACGGCAGGAGCTGGCTCGGCGGCGCCATGATCGACGGCTGGGAGGCCCCGCCGCTGACTGCCATCACGCATGCGCCGGTGCCGTGGACCGAACAGGAGCTGTTCCGCTACTTGCGGCATGGAGATAGCGCCCAGCACGGCGTGGCGTCCGGGCCGATGCTGCCGGTGGTGCAGGAGCTGGCGACGCTGCCTGAAGAAGATGTGCGGGCGATGGCCCACTATCTTGCCTCGTTCAATACGCCGCCCGCCGCGCAGGAGGCCGCGGCGGCAGCGCGCGAGCTGGTCGCTGCCTCCCAGGCCAAGGCGCAGCAACTGGTGAGCACGGATAGTCGCCTGTTCTCGACCGCTTGCGGCAGTTGCCACCACGACGGCAATGGCCCGGATTTGCTCGGCCTGAATCGCCCGCTGGCGCTGAACAGCAATTTGCATAGCAATACTCCAGACAATCTGGTGCAAGTCGTCCTGAACGGCGTGCGCGAGACGGCGAGCCGCGACGGCGGCTTCATGCCCGCCTTCAGGCACAGCCTGAGCGATGAGCAGATTGCCCGGATTGCTGGCTACATGCGTCAGCGTTATGCGCCGGACAAGCCGGCCTGGACGGATATCGAACGTACAGTCGCCAGGTTGCGTCAGGCGAAAGGCGGCCATTAGCGCCCATGCATACCGTGCAACGGACCTTGACGCGCATGCGCGCAGGGGCCGTGGACGGCTAGAATATTTTTCGGAATTGATTCGTTACCTACCATTGAAGGAGTTGTCATGAGTTTGTCCAAGGCCAAACCCCGTTTCCACTGGGATGATCCGTTGCTGCTGGAGCAGCAGCTGAGCGCCGACGAGCGCGCGGTGCGCGCTGCGACCGCTGCCTATTGCCAGGAGCAGCTGGCGCCGCGCGTGCTCGACGCCTTTCGCCACGAGCGCACCGATCCGGCGATCTTCCGCGAAATGGGCGCCCTCGGCTTGTTGGGGCCGACCATCCCCGAGCAGTATGGCGGCCCCGGCTTGAACTATGTCGCCTATGGCGTGATCGCGCGCGAAGTCGAGCGCGTCGATTCCGGCTACCGCTCGATGATGAGCGTGCAATCGTCGCTGGTGATGGTGCCGATCTATGAATTCGGCAACGAGCAAACAAAGCAGAAATATTTGCCGCAGCTGGCGTCCGGCGCCGCGATCGGCTGCTTCGGCTTGACCGAACCGGACCACGGCTCCGACCCGGGCTCGATGGTGACGCGCGCCAAAAAAGTGGCGGGCGGCTATGCGCTGACTGGCAGCAAGATGTGGATTTCGAATTCGCCGATCGCCGATGTGTTCGTGGTCTGGGCGAAAGATGACGACGGCGCGATCCGCGGCTTCGTGCTGGAAAAAGGCTGGAAGGGGCTGTCGGCGCCGGCGATCCACGGCAAGGTCGGCTTGCGGGCCTCGATCACCGGCGAAATCGTGATGGACGCCGTATTTTGCCCGGAAGAAAACGCGTTTCCGGAGGTGCGCGGCTTGAAAGGGCCGTTTCACCTGCCTGAATTCGGCGCGCTATGGGATTGCCTGGGGTGCACTCGGGGCGGCCGAAGATTGCTGGCACCGCGCGCGCCAATATGTGCTGGACCGGAATCAGTTTGGCAAACCGTTGGCGGCGAACCAATTGATCCAGAAAAAGCTGGCCGACATGCAAACTGAAATTGCACTCGGCTTGCAAGGGTGTTTGCGGCTGGGGCGGATGAAAGATGACGGCAGCGCGGCAGTCGAAATCACGTCGCTGCTGAAGCGCAATTCGTGCGGCAAGGCGTTGGACATTGCGCGGCTGGCGCGCGACATGATGGGCGGCAATGGCATCTCCGATGAATTCGGCGTCGCCCGCCATTTGGTCAACCTCGAAGTGGTCAACACTTATGAAGGCACGCACGATATCCATGCGTTGATCCTGGGGCGCGCGCAAACCGGCATTGCAGCGTTCTGAGGTGGAAACCGCATCCACTCATCCGGCAGCCGCGCGGCCCGCGGCCTTGGCGGGCCTCAAGGTGCTCGACCTGTCGCGGATCCTGGCCGGCCCGTGGGCCGGGCAACTGCTGGGTGACCTCGGCGCGGACGTGATCAAGGTCGAGCGCCCGGGAGCCGGCGACGACACGCGCAGTTGGGGGCCGCCGTGGCTGGCTGACGAAGCCGGCAATGCAACGACGGACGCCGCCTATTTTTTCAGCGCCAACCGCAACAAGCGTTCCATCGCGATCGATATCAGCAGCATCGAAGGGCAGGCGCTGATTCGCCGCCTGGCTGGCCGGGCCGACGTGCTGCTGGAAAACTTCAAGGTGGGCGGACTCCGGCAATATGGCCTGGATGCCGAAACGCTGCTGCAACTCAATCCGCGCCTGATCTATGCATCGGTCACTGGCTTCGGCCAGGACGGCCCCTACGCGTCGCGCGCCGGCTACGATTTCCTGATCCAGGGCATGGGCGGGCTGATGAGCGTCACCGGCCGCCATGAGCGGGAAGAGGGCGCGGGGCCGCAAAAGGTGGGGGTGGCGCTGACCGATGTGATGACCGGCCTGTACACCGCCGTCGGGGTGCTGGCCGCGCTGGCGGAAAGGGAAAAGACCGGTCAGGGCCAGCATATCGATATCGCGCTGCTCGACGTGCAGGTGGCGGCGTTGGCCAATCAGGCTGCCAATTACCTGATTGGCGGCATGGTTCCGGAGCGGATGGGCAATGCGCATCCGAACATCGTCCCCTACCAGGATTTTCCGACCGCGGACGGCGACATGATTCTGGCGGTCGGCAACGATGCGCAGTTCGCGCGTTTCTGTGGAATTGCCGGCCATCCCGAGTGGGCGCAGGACCAGCGCTTTGCCACCAATCGCGGCCGCGTCGAAAACCGCGCGGCACTGTTGCCGCTGATCCGGCAGGCGACTGTATTCCGGCCGACGCGCGAATGGATCGCCGCGCTGGAAAAGGCGGGCGTGCCCTGCGGGCCGATCAATCGGATCGACCAGGTATTCGATGATCCGCAGGTGAAGGCGCGGCAGTTGCGCGTCACGCTGCCGCACCCGGTCGCCGGCCAGGTGCCGCTGGTCGCCAATCCGATCCGCCTGTCCGGCTCGCCGGTCGAATACCGGCGCGCTCCGCCGCAGCTTGGCCAGCACACGGAAGAGGTGCTGTCCGACTGGCTCGGCTTGACTGAAACCGATATGCAAAGACTCAAAGACGAGGCAGTCATCCGATAAACGGGATGCGCCCACCCCAAGGACAAGTGATGAAACAGAATCTGATCAACGGCGAATGGATCGCCGGCGCGGCCTTTCGGCCCAACATCAATCCCTCCGACACGCGCGACGTGATCGACGAATATGCGCAGGCGGACGCGGCACAGGTCGATCTGGCGGTGGCCGCCGCGCAGCATGCCTTTGACTCCTGGTCGATGGTTTCGCCGCAGGTGCGGGCCGACGCGCTGGACAAGGTCGGCGCCGAACTACTGGCGCGCTCTGCAGAGCTGGGCGACTTGCTGGCGCGCGAAGAGGGCAAGACCTTGCCGGAAGCGGTCGCCGAGGTGAAGCGCGCGGGACAGATTTTCCGCTTCTTTGCCGGAGAAGCGCTGCGCATACCGGGCGAGCGCCTGGCTTCGGTGCGGCCCGGCATCGACGTCGAGATCACCCGCGAACCGCTCGGAGTGGTCGGCATCATCACGCCATGGAACTTTCCGATCGCGATTCCGGCATGGAAGATTGCACCCGCACTGGCCTACGGCAACTGCGTGGTATTCAAGCCGGCCGACCTGGTTCCTGGATCGGCCTGGGCGCTGGCAGAGATCATCCATCGCTCCGGTATTCCAGTCGGCGTGTTCAACCTGGTGATGGGACCGGGCCGCATCGTCGGCCAAGCCATGATCGATGACCACCGCGTGAATGCGATGACGTTTACCGGCTCCGCCGCGACCGGACGGCGCGTGCTCGAAGGCACCAGCCGGCGCTTCGCCAGGGCGCAGCTGGAAATGGGCGGAAAGAATCCGCTGGTGGTGCTGGATGATGCCGACCTGGAACCCGCGATCGAATGCGCGGTGCAGGGCTCATATTATTCGACCGGGCAGCGCTGCACGGCGTCCAGCAGGCTGATCGTCCAGCGCGGCATCCACGACGCTTTCGTCGACGGCTTGCGCCAGCGCCTGGAACGCCTGGTGGTCGGCGACGCACGTCACCCGGATACGCAAATCGGCCCGGTGGTCGACGAGCAGCAGTTGCAAACGGATCTCGAGTACGTCGGCATCGGCTGTTCCGAGGGTGCTGAACTGTTGCATGGCGGCCGCTTGCTGGAACGTTCCACCCCCGGCTATTACCTGGAGCCGGCGCTGTTTGTCGGCGCCATGCCGGCGATGAAAATCAGTCGCGAGGAAATCTTCGGGCCGATTGCCTGCGTGTTGCAGGCCGACGATTTCGAGCATGCGCTGGAACTGGCCAACGACACCGAATTCGGCCTGTCGGCCGGCATTTGCACCACCTCGCTGAAGCACGCGACGCAGTTCAAACGCCGGGTTCAAGCCGGCATGGTGATGGTCAATACGCCTACCGCCGGCGTCGACTACCACGTGCCGTTCGGTGGCCGCAAAGGCTCAAGCTACGGGCCGCGCGAGCAGGGTCGTTACGCGGCGGAGTTCTATACGACGGTGAAGACGGCGTACACCGCCCCCGGCTGAGGGGCGCGGCGAGAAAGACCGGGCGGCCAGCGCGCCGCGGGCCGGACAAGGATCAGGCCGGCCGCTGCTTGCGGCGATGGGCCGGGTGCAGCAGGAACCACAGCATGAAGAACGGCCACAAGAGCGACAGGAACTGCGCCGCGCCGTTGAAGTTCAGGAACTTGCCCTGCACCCAAGCCTGCAGTGTGGCGACGAAATACGGGTTGGACGGAACCAGGTTGACGATCACCAGGCTGGTGACCAGCGTCACCACCGCCAGCCGGCGCTGCGCCAGCGGCGGCGCAACGGTCAGCCCGGCCAGCATCAGCGCGCCGACCAGCAGGCCGCCGGCGGCGCCCGGCGTCAGCCAGGTAAAGGCATTTTCCGGCGTGAACAGCAGCGCGCTGGCCAGCGACTTTACCGTCACCGCGGCGACTACCAGTGCCAGCGCCAGCGCGCTTTTGGGCGCCTGCTTGCGCAACAGGAACAGCATGGCCAGCACGGCGCCGGCCATGCCGCAGGCGGTGATGATGGTTTCCGCGAGCCAGTATTGTTCGACGCTCGGCTCGGCGCCGTGCCGCAGCAGCTCGGCCAAGTCGATCGGCGTGGCCAGCCAGTCGGATAGCCAGTCCGACAGCACGGTCGTGAGCTGGCCGTTGCCGAACAGATAGCCCTGCGGATAAATCTGCGCCAGCGGCCACAGCGCCAGCACGATCAGGCCGCGCCCGGCATCGCCGCCGAACCAGCGGCGCCGCAATGCGAGCAGGCGGCTCTGCTCCAGAAAAGGGCGCGTCAGCAGCACGCCGGCGGCGGCGCCGATGCAGGCGCCCAGCACGTTGGTCAGCAAATCGAGATTGGACGGCACGCGAGAAGGCAGCAAGGTCTGCCCGGCTTCCATCGCCGCCGACAGCAAGGTGCCGGCGGCGATCGCCAGCAGCGCGGCTTTGAATCCGCGCACGTGCGGATAGAGCGCAAGCACCAGCAGCAGGCCGAACGGCAGGTAGGCCAGCACGTTGGTGATGACATCGAACAGCGTCCAGTAGTGCGGCAGCGGCGCGAACAGCAGCGCCTGCGGCGACAGCCCGCGATTCTCCCAGCCGGAAAACGGATACCAGCTGGCGTAGACGACCAGGACCAGGTAGAAAAACAGCCCGGCACGAGCCGACGGCGAGCCGCGATGGACGTTGGGGGCTGTGGGGGCTTCGGGCGTGCTCGTGGTCGACATTATTTTTTCAGCGGCACCGTCGCCAGCCAGTGCAGCAAGTCGTCCAGCAGCAGGTCGCTGGCCGCTGCCAGCGACTGGGCGCCGGCGGCGGCATTGGCGCCGGCAGCCGGCAGTTGCCGCGCGAAGTTCTTTTGCGCCAGTAACAGGCGTCCGGCAAATAGCGTGGCCCGCGCCCGAATTTGCACACTGCTGGTGCCTGGTGTGTCGAAGTTCTGGCTGAAATCTTCCAGCTCGATGCGCAGCAGCGGCAGATTCAGTGCGCTATTGCTGGCCGCGGTGACGATGCCGCCGGCAGCGGCAATGCGCGTTTTCAAGCGCTGTTCCAGCAATTGCGCCGGCGTCATGCTCCAGTGGCTGTCGGCGTATGGGCGCGGCTGCTGCGGGCTGGCGTAAGACAGCCGGTACACCATGTTCGGGCTATCGAGCCAGGCCGGCGCGCTAATCTCCGCCAGACTGATTGCCGGCAAGGTCAGCGCCGTCACCGACGCTGGCGGCGGGCCGAAGTCGAATAAGCTGGTGGAGAACGGCGCCAGCTTGCTGGCGCAGGCGCCAAGCAGCAGCAGGCAGGGCAGAGCGAGGCGGATGGCGAGTATTTTCATGGCAACCTGGCTTATCGGGAATGGCGTGATTGAAAGGCGGCGCATCAAGGCGTCGGCGCTGAAAAACCGGCTTCGCCCGGCCCCGGCAGGTGGGCCGGCGCGCCGAACAGGATGCTCTGCGGACGCGAATTGAAATTGTCCAGCGTGCGATTCAAGGTGCGCAGCGAGGTGCGAGCGTCGCCAGCCAACGCATTGAAGCGCGGCAAGGTGGTGTATTCGAGGCTATCGGCCACCGAGCCCACCAGGTCAAGTGAGTCGCTCAGGCGTGCAATCGGTCCATCTTGCCCCTGCAGGCTGCGGGTCAGAGTATTGAGGCTGGCGCTCAAGCGGCTGACGTCCTGCGACAGGGCGGTGATGGATGTCAGCGCCTGATCCGCGCGCGCGGTCAGCGCCGGCAGTTTGGACAAGGTTGGCTGCAACTGGCGCGGGATGGCGCCGAATTCATTGGCGGCGCGGCTGACGTTGTCGAAGGCCGTCAGCATCGCCTGCTGGTTGGCCGGCGCCATCAGCAGATTGAAGCTGCGCGTCAGTTCCTCGGCTTCAGTCAGAATCGCGATGCCCTTGGTCTGCAGCGTGTCAAACAGGCTGGGGCGCAATTCGATGCGCGCCATGTGTTGCGCCGAACTGGCTACCCGCACCGGCCGGCTGCCGTCATCGTCCAGTTGGACGTAGGCGATCCCGGTCACGCCCTGGTAGCCGAGCATCGCGAAAGTCGATTCTGTGATCGGCGTGTCCGGATTGACGGAGAGGCGAATCAATATCTGACCCGGTACTTGCGGGTCGAAAACGATATCATTCACCTTGCCGACATTCAGGCCGCGATAGCGCACCGCCGCCTGTGGGTTCAGCCCCGGCACCGACAGCTTGGTCGCCATCTCGTACGGCACTCGCACCACGCGGTCGCGGTTGAACCACATCGACAGCAGGATCGCCGCCGCCAGCAGCAGGATGGTAAACAATCCCGCGATCAGTGCGTGTGACTTATTTTCCATGATTGGCTTCCATAGTCGAGCGTCAGATGGGCGGCGCCGGCGCCGTCGGTGCTTGGTCCAGGACTTGCAGTGCACGGCGGCCGCGGGGACCGAGGAAAAAATGGCGAATAAACGGGTGATCGAAGGTGATCACCTGCCGCGGCGGGCCGCAGACGATCACATGCTGGTCGGCCAGCACCGCGATTGCCGTCGATAGCGCAAAAATCGTGTCCAGGTCGTGCGTCACCATCACTACCGTCAGCCGCATCTGCTGGTGCAGGGTCCGGATCAGTTCAACAAAGCTGTCCGAGCGATCCGGGTCGAGCCCGGCGGTTGGTTCGTCCAGAAACAGCAACTCGGGCTCCAGCGCCAGCGCGCGTGCCAACGCCACCCGCTTGACCATGCCGCCGGACAGCTCGGCCGGCATCTTCAACGCATCCTTAGCGGTAATGCCGACCATGTCCAGCTTCAGCAGCGCCGCATCGCGGATCAGCGGTTCCGGCAGATAGCGCAACTCGCGCATCGGCTGCGCCACGTTGTCGAATGCGCTCAGTGCCGAAAATAATGCGCCCTGCTGAAACAGCATGCCCCAGCGGTTGCGCATCTGCTGCAGATGCGCGCTATCGGCGCGGTTGATGTCTGCGCCGAACACTTCGATGACGCCGCGCGTCGGCCGCTCGAGCCCCAGGATCTGGCGCAACAGGGTGGTCTTGCCCGAGCCCGAGCCGCCCACCAGCGACACGATTGCGCCCTGGGGCACTTCCAGGTTCAGACTCTGATGGACCGTGAAATCACCGAACTGTTTCCACAGGTTGCGAATCCGGATCACCGGCGGCTGGCCGGAGGGCGGCGTTGCCATCAAAATCCCACATCACTGAAGACGATCGCAAAAATCGCGTCGGCCAGGATCATCACCGTGATCGCGGTCACCACCGACGTCGTGGTGCCGCGTCCCAGGCTCTCGGTATTCGGCGCGATGCGCAAGCCGAAATGGCAGGCCACCAATGCGATCAGGGCGCCGAACACCACGCCCTTGCCGAGACCGATCCAGTAATTCGCCAGCGGCACAGCGTCCGGCAACGCTGCGATGAAATAGCGAATCGACATGCCGAGCTCGAGCTTGGCGGCGATCATGCCGCCGAATAGCGCCATGGCGTCGGTCCAGATTACCAGCAGCGGCATGGTGATTGCCAGCGCCAGCACCTTCGGCATGATCAGCCGAAAGCCGTGCGGCAAGCCCATCACCAGCATGGCGTCGAGTTCCTCGGTCACCCGCATCACGCCCAATTGCGCGGTGATCGACGAGCCCGAGCGGCCGGCCACCAGGATCGCCGCCAACAGCGGCCCCAGTTCGCGGATGATGCTCATGCCGAGAATATTGACCAGATAAACGTCGCCGCCGAAGGTACGCAGTTGCTGCGCTGACAGATAGGAAAGGACGATGCCGATCAGGAAGCCGACCAGCGCCGTAATGCCCAGCGCCTGGTAGCCGGCATGAAATATATTGGCCGAGAGCTCTTTCCACGGTCCGCGCAGCGGCCGGCGCGCGAATTGCGCCAGATCCAGCATCAGTTGTCCAATCAGACTGACGAATGCATAGAGCTGATCCAGCAACTGATACAGCTTCCGGTTCCACTCAGCGAGTGAGAACAGTGCCTGCGCCGGCTCGCTCGGCGGCGTGGCGCGGGTAGCCTGCGCCAGTCGTTCAAAGGTTTCCTCATTGCGCGGCTGCAAGCGCAGCTGCGCCGGCCGCACTCGGCCCCAGGCGTTCCAGAATAGCTGGGCGCCAATATGGTCAAGCGCACCGATCTGGCTCAAGTCCCACACCGCTTCCGGCGGTACCTTGCGCAATCGTGCCTGCAATGCGTCAACCACGCCGGCGCGCGCCAGTTGCTGTACTTGCCAGGCACCACGCGCGGTGACGCCGTTGCGCTCTTGCAGCTCCAGCGTTGGCAGCGACGTTTCTTGATTGGACATATGGCAAGTTTAAGGGCAAATGCACGGGCGGTCACCTGACATTCGAGGCCGCCTGGCATGCCTGCGGCAGCGGTTGCCGTCGTTTCACCGGCAGCGGCATGCCGTTACAATGCGCGACATGACTTCCCCACTTTCTGCGTCACGGATTGCCGCCCACTTGCGCAGCAGCGCGCAACAGGTCGAAATTCGCAGCGTCGCCAGCACCGGTTCGACCAATGCCGACCTGCTGGCGCAGCTTGACCGCTTGACGCAGCCGACGCTGCTGGTGGCATCCAGCCAGAGTGCCGGTCGCGGTCGCGCCGGCCGCAGCTGGCAATCGGCACCGGGCGCGTCGCTGACGTTTTCGCTCGCGTGGCCCTTTCGCCAGCCCTTGCATCAGCTGATCGGCCTGCCGCTGGCGGTGGGTGTCAGCATCGCCGAAGTGCTGGAAAGTTTCAACTTGCCGCTGCAATTGAAGTGGCCAAACGACTTGTTGCGCGACGGCAGGAAAGTCGGCGGCGTGCTGATCGAGACGGCGACGCCGACTGATCCGCATGCCACCGGCTGCTGGGCGGTGATCGGCATTGGTCTCAATCTGTTGTTGCCGGAGCTGGCCGATGAGGGCGTCGCCGCGGCCATGCCGGAGCTGGTGCGGGTCGAGCCGGAGTTGCTGCTGGCCGAATTGCTGAGCGGACTGGCCGATACGCTGCTGCAATTCGAGCAATCCGGTTTCGGCATTTTTTGCGAACGCTGGAACCGGCACCATGCCTATGCCGGCCAGCCGGTGGTGTTGCTGGATCACGGCCGCGTGGTGCAACAGGGCGTGGCGCAAGGCGTGGATGCCAGCGGCTACCTGCTGTTGCAGACCGCGTCCGGCTCGTTGCCGGTGATGGCCGGCGACGTGTCGTTGCGCTTGCAGGGAGCATAGCGCATGTGGCTTCTGGTGGACGCCGGCAATACCTCGATCAAATGGGCGGTGCTTGCGCCCGCAGCCGAAGCTGCGCCGGTTCCGTTGGGGCGCTGGTGGCAAGCCGGTGCCTGCACCCGACCGCAGGTCGAGCAACTGGCGGCAGCCTGGCGCGGGATGCCGGTGACGAGCGTGCTGATCTCGAACGTGGCGGGCGTTGCCTTGCGCGCGCAACTCGAGCAACAAGTGCGGCAGGCATTCGGCGCTGCCGTGCCGCTGCACTGGTTTGCCTCGCAAGCGGCCTTGGCGGGCGTGCGCAATGGCTATCGGGAGCCGGCGCAGCTCGGGTGCGACCGCTTCGCTGCCGCGATCGGCGCCCATGCACTGTTTCCGGCGCAAGCGCTGGTGGTCGCCACCTGCGGCACCGCGACCACGATCGATGCGCTGACGGCGGATGGCCGGTTTTTGGGAGGCATGATCCTGCCTGGGCTGGAATTGATGGCGCGCGTGCTGGCCACCGACACGGCGCAGTTGCCGCCCGCCTTGCCGTCAGCGCCGCCGCAGGAAACGCTGCAGGACAGGTTCGCCGACAACACGGTGGATGCCATCGTCAGCGGCTGCATCGCGGCTC
Organism: uncultured beta proteobacterium; assembly: GCA_963707665.1. Classification (GTDB taxonomy): domain Bacteria; phylum Pseudomonadota; class Gammaproteobacteria; order Burkholderiales; family Burkholderiaceae_D; genus DATJCV01. The sequence continues at coordinate 188,922 of CAVPQU010000002.1, forward strand.
AGGCCGGCGCCATTGACCGCGCACTGGCCTTGCACGCGCGCGCGCAAGCGCCCATCAGCGCGCCGCGCTGCGTGCTGGCGGGCGGGGCGGCGGCCTGGATCGCGCCACATTTGACGCTGCCCTGTGAACGGGTGGAGAACCTGGTGCTGATCGGCTTGCAGGTGGTTGCCAACGAGGATGGTGAGCGATGCTGAAACTATTTTTCTGGTTGCTGTTGCTGGCCAATGGCGTGCTGTTCGCGCTGCATCAGGGCTATCTCGGCGACAGCGGCGAACGCCGCGAAGCGGCGCGCATGGATTCGCAACTGCATGCCGACAAGATAAAACTGTTAAGCGAAAGTAGCGTTCGGGCTGCGGCCGCACCGCTGTTCGCCAGCGCAGCGCCATCCCCATCGGTAGCGCCAGCGACCGCCGTCTGTGTCGAGATTGGCGACTTCAGCGCTGCTGACGGCCAGCGTTTTGCGGCGCAACTGGCCGCGCTCGGCTTGCGTGACAAGGCGGTGGCGCAAGCATCGGGCGATGGCGAGGTGGCCGCCGGTTACATGGTGTATCTGGCGGCGCCGGCCGATCGCGCCGCGCTGGAGCACCAGGTGGCCGAATTGCAACGGCTCGAGATCAGGGACTTTTTCGTCTTGCCGGCGGCGGCCAGCCTGGCCGGCGCTATTTCGCTGGGCGTGTTCAAGAGCGAGGAAGCGGCCAAGACGCACTTGGGGCGCCTGCAGAAAAAAGGCTTGCGCGGCGCTCGTCTTCATGTGCGCGGCAGTGCGGCCGGCCAGCAACTGTTCCAGTTGCGTGGCCTCGAGTCCAGCGAGCAGGCGGCGTTCGAGCAACTGCGCGCCGAATTCCCGGCGCAGCAAGTGCGCCCGTGCGACCCGGCGGAGGGCCGTACGGGCGGCTGAGCCAAAAAGTAACTTACAGGCCGGCGCCCATCAGCCGCCGCTGTTCCGTCAGCTTGCCGCCGATTGCCTGGAATACCACCACTTCGCCGTCCTTGACGTCGCCTTTGCTGTCGAACTCGACTGCGCCCTGGATCTTGCCATCGAACGAACCTTTCGCCAGTTCCGGCAGGTAGATCTTCGGATCGTTCGAGCTGGCCTGCTGCATCGCCTGCGCCAGCACATGCACGCCGTCATAGGCAAGCGACGAATAGGCGCCCGGCGCGCCGAATTTGGCCTGGTACATTTGCGTGAAACCAATCCCGGCCGCCAGCCAGGAGGGCGGCACGCCGGCAATGGTGCAATAAAAACCATCGTTGGCATCGCCCTTGGCATTTTTCAGCGTCGATTGGTCGCACATCGCATCGGCGGCCACGAAGCGGGCAGTCGAACCGGCTTTGCGCAAGGCATTCAGCAGCGGCAGGCCGACGGCTTCATCGCCGGCAAAGACGACGGCGTCCGCCTTGGACGCGGCGATCTCCTGTACCAGTGCCGCATAATCGGCCGTCTTGGGATCGATGCTGGCCTGCGGCGCGACGATGTTTTTGGTTTTGAATATCTTGTTGATTTCGTCCACCAGGCCGAGGCCGAAAGTGGTCTTGTCGTCCACCATGTAAATCGACTTGGCGCGCAATTTTTCGCTTACCAGCCGTCCCAGGGTAGCGCCTTGCTCGACATCGTCCGCGGTAATGCGGAACGCGGTTTTCAGCCCCATGCGCGTGTATTTCGGATTGGTCGAGACCGATAGCTGCGGGATCCCGGCTTGCGCATACAGTGGCGCCGCGGCGATCGTCACCCCCGAGTTGAAGTGGCCGAACACCGCGTGCACCTTGGCATCGATCAGCCGCTGAGCGGCATGCTTGCCTTCCTCCGGCGACGCCTTGTCGTCCTCGATCACCAGTTCGAAACGGCCGCGCTTGCCACCGATCCAGAAGGTATCGGCGTTCAATTCATCGACCGCGATTTCGGCGCCGCGCGCCATGTCCTTGCCATACTGCGCCAGCGGTCCGCTCATTGGCGCCGCCACGCCAATCTTGACCGTCGCCTCCCGGCTGCAGCCGGATGTCAAGACCAGCAGCCCGAGCGCCGCCGCCACGTACGCAACTCCTATCATCTTTTTCATGTCTCCCCCTTGGTGGAAATTATGTTTTGTATAGCGATTATGTCTTGATAATAGTGCCCAGTGGAAAAAATTAAATATTGATTTTAACGCAATAAAAGTCTGAATATTTGGCCCGCATGGCGCCTGCATCCGCTTTGGCGGCCGCAGGAATGGCTCGTGCTTTCGCTGTAAAATCGCGCCATTCCATTTACCCGCTGTCAGGACCCGACATGACCGACTCCACCGACCTCAGCGCCGTTTCCCTGCAAGTCAAGGCAGAGATCCTGGCCGAGGCCTTGCCGTATATCCGCAAATTCCACGGCAAGACCATCGTCATCAAGTACGGCGGCAACGCCATGACCGAGGAGCGCCTGAAGCACGGTTTTGCGCGCGACGTCATCTTGCTGAAGCTGGTCGGCATGAACCCGGTGGTGGTGCATGGCGGCGGCCCGCAGATCGACAATGCGCTGAAGAAGGTCGGCAAGCAGGGCACCTTCGTGCAGGGCATGCGCATCACCGACGAAGAGACCATGGAAGTGGTCGAGTGGGTGCTGGGCGGCGAGGTGCAGCAGGACATCGTGATGCTGATCAACCACTACGGCGGCCAGGCGGTGGGCCTGACCGGCAAGGACGGCGGCTTGATCCGCGCCCGCAAGATGCGTATGCCGGACAAGGAAAAACCGGGTGAATTCATCGACATCGGCTTCGTCGGCGAGATCGACGCCATCAACCCGGCCGTGGTCAAGGCGCTGCAGGACGATGCCTTCATCCCGATCATTTCGCCGATCGGCTTCGGCGAAGACGGCCAGGCCTACAACATCAACGCCGACCTGGTGGCCGGCAAGATCGCCGAAATCCTGAAGGCGGAAAAGCTGATCATGATGACCAACATCGCCGGCGTGCAGGACAAGGCCGGCAACTTGCTGACCGATTTGTCGGCGCGCGAGATCGACGACATGTTCGCCGACGGCACCATCTCGGGCGGCATGCTGCCGAAGATTGCCTCGGCGCTGGATGCCGCCAAATCCGGCGTCAATACCGTGCACATCATCGATGGCCGCATCGAGCATTCGCTGCTGCTGGAAGTGCTGACCGAGCAGGCCTTCGGCACCATGATCCGCTCGCATTGAACCGCCGAACGTCCCGGTTCTCTGGCGATTTGCAGGGGTATATGCAAATTTCTGAGAGTGCATGCCCGGAATTGACCTGTATGTCGACCAGTATCTGAAATGGCGCATCCCCGGCAACAGAATGCGCCGCTCTGGCTGTTCGATCTGGACAATACCTTGCACGACGCCTCGCACGCCATCTTCCCGGTCATCAAGGACAACATGAACGCCTTCCTGGCGCAGGTGCTGGCGGCCAATGGCGCGCCGGCCACGCCAGACGCGGTCAACGCGGTGCGGCTCGACTATTGGCGGCGCTACGGCGCGACCCTGCTCGGCATGGTGCGCCACCATCAGGTACGGCCCGACCACTTCCTGCGCGAGGCGCATCAATTCGACGACCTCTCCGCGCTGATCCGCGCCGAGCGCGGCCTGGTTGATCTGCTCAAGCGTCTGCCGGGGCGCAAGATCCTGCTGACCAACGCGCCGCTGGACTACTCGCGCCAGGTGGTGCGCCAGCTTGGCTTGCAGCGCCATTTCGCGCGCCACATTTCGATCGAGTCGATGCGCGTGCATGGCCGCCTGCGGCCCAAGCCGGCGCCGCAGTTGCTGCGCCAGTTGCTGGCGCGCGAACGCATCCCGGCCAGTCGTTGCGTGCTGGTCGAAGATACGCTGAGCCACCTGAAAGTGGCCAAGGCACTCGGCTTGCGCACGGTGTGGGTGACCGGCTACCTGCCCGGCCGGCTGCAGCGGGTGCGCTTGCCGTGCGCACCCTACGTCGATGTCAAAATAAAGTCTGTCAGGCAACTATCTGGTAACCTGCATCGGCTGCGCTGAGCTTGATCCAGGCGCGGCCAGACGTTTTCGACCGCTCACCAACCAGAACAATATGGCAACCACCAAACCCGGCGAACGCAAACTGCAAATCCTGCAGACCCTGGCGGCGATGCTCGAGCAGCCGAAAGGCGAAAAGATCACCACCGCCGCGCTGGCGGCCCGGCTCGATGTGTCGGAGGCGGCGCTGTATCGGCATTTCGCCAGCAAGGCGCAGATGTTCGAGGGCCTGATCGAATTCATCGAAGCCACCGTGTTCGGCCTGATCAATCAGTTCGCCGAGCAGCAGGAAAACGGCCTGGCGCAGGCGCAGTCGATCACCGGCATGCTGCTCACCTTCGCCGAAAAGAATCGCGGCATGACGCGGGTGCTGATCGGCGAGGCGCTGGTGAACGAAGATGAGCGGCTGCAGCAGCGCATGAACCAGTTGGTCGAACGCATCGAGCTGGCCTTGAAGCAAGCCTTGCGGGTTGCCGTCAGCCAGGGCCAGGCGCGCGAAGAGGAAGCTGCGCTGCGCGCCAATCTGATCGTCAGTTACGTGCTAGGCCGCTGGCAGCGCTTCGCCAAGAGCGGCTTCCGCCACAATCCATCGGACGGCGCCGCTGCCCAGATCGCCCTGTTGCTGACCTGACGGGGCCGGTCTTCGAGCGTTGCACCAGCGCCGTCTTTTTTAAATTACATGCCAATCCAGAGATTTCCAGCGGACGCCTGACGGCCGCTTATAGTGTGGTCGTCAAGCGCCCGCGCTTTCCTGCGGCGCCAGCGGCCGCTGGCGCCAGGCCAGCAGCGCGCCGATGAACAGCGCCGCTGACGAATACAGGAAGCCACGCTGCAAGCCGCCGGCGCCGTCGGCAATCCAGCCAACAATCACCGGGCCGACGATCTGGCCGAAAGCAAACACGATGGTGAATGCGCTGATGCCGGCCGACCATGCCTGCGGCGGCAGGTTGTGCCGCACCAGCGCGGTGGTAGAGGCCACCAGTGACAAAAACACGGCGCCAAACAGCAGGCCGGAGGCGAAGCTGACCATCGGCGCGGCCGACAGCGCCGGCAACAGGATCGCCACCCCCAGCAGCCCATTCAGGATCGCCAGCGATTCGCCGCCCTTGAAGCGATCCAGCATGCCAGCCCAGATGCGCGACGACGCCACCACCGCCAAGCCCAGCACCGTGAAAAACAGCGTCGTCATCGGCGCGCCCATGCCTTGTTCCTTCAGCAGTGCGATCACGAATGTCATGTAGCCGATGTAACCGACGCCGAACATGAAGTAGCCGGCCAGCCCGAAGGCAAACGGCCGGCTGCGAAAGCGGCCGCCGCTGCCCGCCGCAGTCGGCGTGTCATCGATGCTGGCGGCCGGCGCAGCCATCAGCGTCGTCGCCAGCAGGCATAGCATGCCCAGTACCAGCCAGGCCCATTGCCAATGGTGCGCGGCGCCGGCGCCAAGCGCTGCCGCCAAGGTGAGCGGTACCAGCAAGGCCGAGAGCGCGATGCCGATGCCGACCCCGCCGTAGTACAGGCCGATCAGTAAGCCCGCGCGTTGCGGATGGAGCGAGCCCAGGCGCGCCGCCAGCACGCCGCCGGCGATGAAGACGAAGGCGCTGGCGATGCCGGCCAGGATTCGCTGCGTCATCAGCAGGCTGGTGTCGATTTCGAAGCCCGACCACAGCATGAAGGCGGCTGCCAGCAGACAGCCGCCAATCAGGGTTTTCTGGGCGCCGAAGCGGCGCATCAGTGCCGGCGTCAGCAAGGCGCCGATCAGGTAACCGAGCGCATTGCCGGTGTTCATCGCGCCGGCCAGAAAATAAGTCCAGTCGAGGTCGCTGCGCATCGGCGGCAGTAACAGCGCATAGGAAAAGCGCGTCAGTCCGAGCGATACCGCGGCGCCAAGGGAAAGTGTCAGCGCGGTCAAAAACGGACGCTGTACGGCAGATGAGTGAGGGCTGGTAGACATGGTGATCCGGTGCAGGGCTGCACCGGGCTGCGGTGGTCTTGCGGGTTAGTGTGGAGTATGTTGCAAAGTAACATATTTCCTGCGGTGCCGCCTTGCGGTTGGGAAATACTCCACCGTCGCAGTACTGCTAGACGCGGCGCACGGCCGTTTTGATCAGGCTGGTGGGCAGCACCGGCGCCATCGCCAGCAGCACGATCGCGGCGCCGGTCAGCGCGATGGCTGCCGGCCCGGCGCGCAGCATGGCGAGGTCGGACAGGCGCATCCAGTATTTTTCCAGATCGCTAACAGGAAGCGGCAGATCGGTCGCCACACGGCATAATACAGTTTGCACAAAAGCAATTGCGGAAGCTTGTCGTTTGCGCCCCTGCTTGTGCCATGGAATTTGAACCGCTACACTGCAACCCCTCGAATCGATCGATGGCCGCCCAACACGGGGCCGCAGCGGCAACCCCAGTCATGGAGAACAATCAATGAAAACTAAATTACTGCATGTAGTTCTGCCGTCGTTATTGGCGCTGGCGTTTGCCGGCACCGCCTCGGCCCAGATCAAGGTCGGCGTTTCGGTTTCCGCCACTGGCCCGGCGGCTTCGCTCGGCATCCCGGAAAAAAATACCTTCGCCCTGCTGCCCAAGGAAATCGCCGGCAAGAGCGTCGAATACATCGTGCTGGACGATGCCTCCGACCCGACCACCGCGGTCAAGAATGTGCGCAAGCTGATTTCGGAAGACAAGGTGGACCTGCTGGTCGGCTCCACCATCACCCCCAATTCGCTGGCCATGAGTGACGTCGCCGCCGAAACCAAGACGCCGATGATCACGATGGCGGCTTCGGCGTTGCTGATCGAACCGGTCGACGCCAAGCGCGCCTGGATTTTCAAGACGCCGCAAAACGATTCCCACATGTCGACCGCGCTCACTGGCCACATGGCTGACCACGGCATCAAGCGCGTCGCCTTCATTGGCTTTTCCGATGCTTATGGCGAAGGCTGGTACAAGGAATTTTCGAAACTGGCCGAATTGCGCAAGATCCAGATCGTCGCCAATGAGCGCTTCGCCCGTCCCGACACCTCGGTCACCGGCCAGATCCTGAAGATCATGAGCACCAATCCGGACGCGGTGCTGATCGCCGGTTCCGGCACGCCGGCCGCACTGCCGCAAAAAACCCTGAAGGAACGCGGCTACAAGGGCGTCATCTACCAGACCCACGGCGTTGCCAACAACGATTTCCTGCGCGTGTGCGGCAAGGATTGCGAAGGCACCTGGTTGCCGTCCGGCCCGCTGTTGGTGGCGGAGCAGTTGCCGGATTCGAATCCGGTCAAGAAATCGGCGCTGACCTACAAGGCCGCCTATGAAAAAGCGTACGGCGCCGGCAGCGTTTCCACCTTCGGCGGCCACGCCTGGGATGCCGGCCAGTTGCTGGCCGCGGCCGCGCCGGTGGCGCTGAAAACCGCGCAGCCGGGCACGCCGGAATTCCGCAAGGCGCTGCGCGATGCGCTGGAAAACGTCAAGGACATGCCGGGTGCGCATGGCATCTTCAGCATGGGCCCGAACGACCACCTCGGGCTGGACCAGCGCGCGCGCGTGATGGTGCAGATCGTCAAGGGCAAATGGAAGCTGGCTGACGCGGCAAAATAAGGTTGCGCGGTAGAATCCCGGAAAAGGCGCGATAGGCATCGCGCCTTTTTCTTGTTTAAATCAATCGGGAATCGGAATGGATTTGTCAATTGCCGCCATCCTGGTCCAGGACGGCATTACCAGCGGCGCGATTTATGCGCTCCTGGCGCTGGCGCTGGTACTGGTATTTTCGGTCACGCGAGTGATCTTCATCCCGCAAGGCGAATTCGTCGCCTTCGGTGCGCTGACGCTGGCGGCGATGCAGTCGGACAAATTTCCGCAATCGGCCACGCTGCTGGTCGGCATGGGCGGCTTGACCTTCGTCTATGAAGTTGTCGCCAACCTGCGTAGCGCCGAGCGCCGGCGCGGCGCCGTGCGCGCGATTGCGCTGGCGTGCGGCAAATTCGTGCTGTTGCCGCTGGCGATATGGTTCCTCACGCGCAGCGTCGGTCACGCCGCGCTGCCGCTCGCCTGGCAAGTGCTGCTGACGCTGGCGATCGTGATCCCGATGGGGCCGATGGTGTACCGGCTCGCCTTCCAGCCGCTGGCCGAAGCCAGCACGCTGGTGCTGCTGATTGTCGCCGTCGGCGTGCATTTCGCGCTGACCGGACTCGGCCTGTTGATGTTCGGCGCCGAAGGCTCGCGCACCACGCCATTTTCGGACGCGAGAATCGAGATCGGCGCGCTCGCCATCACCGGCCAGAGCATCGTCATCGTTGGCGTCTCGATCGCGCTGATCGTCGCGCTCTACCTGTATTTCGAACGTACGCTGTCGGGCAAGGCGCTGCGTGCGACTGCCGTCAACCGCCTCGGCGCGCGCCTGGTCGGCATCGGCACCACCCAGGCCGGGCGCCTGGCGTTTACCCTGGCCGCTGCCATGGGCGCATTGTGCGGGGTGCTGATCGCGCCCTTGACGACCGTGTATTACGACAGCGGTTTTCTGATCGGCCTGAAAGGCTTCGTCGGCGCCATCATCGGCGGCATGGGTAGTTATCCGGTGGCGGCCGCAGGTGCGATCCTGGTCGGCCTCTTGGAGTCGTATTCCTCGTTCTGGGCCAGCGCCTTCAAGGAAGTGATCGTGTTTACGCTGATCATCCCGGTGCTGCTGTGGCGCTCGCTGACTTCGCGCCAGGTTGAAGAGGAGGAAGAGTGATGCGCAAGTTCTTCCTGCTGTTCATCGCCGCGATCGCGCTGTTGCCATTGTTGCCGACGCCGGAATTCTGGATCACGTTGGCCAACTACATCGGCCTGTATGCGATCGTCGCGCTGGGACTGGTGCTGCTGACCGGAGTCGGGGGCCTGACCTCGTTCGGCCAGGCCGCCTTCGTCGGTCTCGGCGCCTATTCGACCGCCTACCTGACCACACAGTTTGGGCTATCGCCGTGGATCGGCCTGGTCGCTGGCCTAGTCATCACCGCCGGCGCCGCCTTTGCGCTGGGCGCGATCACGATGCGGCTGTCGGGCCACTACCTGCCGCTCGGTACCATCGCCTGGGGCTTGTCGCTGTTCTTCCTGTTCGGCAATCTGGAATTCCTCGGCAAGTACGACGGCATCAACGGCATCCCGTCGATCAACCTGTTCGGCATCTCGCTTTCCAGCGGACGCGAGATCTACTTCCTGATCTGGCTGGTGGTGATCCTGGCCGTGATCGCGGTGCAGAATCTGCTCAACTCGCGCCCGGGGCGCGCCATCCGGGCCTTGAAGGGCGGCGGCGTGATGGCCGAGGCGATGGGTGTCAATACCGCCTGGATGAAGATCGTGATCTTCGTGCTGGCTGCGCTCCTGGCCTGCATCTCCGGCTGGCTGTATGCGCATCTGCAACGGGCCGTGAACCCGACCCCGTTCGGCCTGAACGCGGGCATTGAATACCTGTTCATGGCGGTGGTCGGCGGCGCCGGCTATGTCTGGGGCGCGATTCTCGGCGCCACGCTGCTGACCCTGCTGAAAGACCAGTTGCAATCGATTTTGCCGGCGCTCCTGGGCAGCAACGGCAACTTCGAAATGATCGTGTTCGGCATCATGATGGTGCTGCTGCTACAGCGCGCGCGCGACGGCCTGTGGCCGTATATCCGCAAGTGGTACCCGCAACGGCCGGTGGCGCTGGCACCGGCCACGGCGGCCGCGCTGCCGATACGCGAGCGGCACGCGGACGGCGCCGTGGTGCTCGAGGTTGCCGCGGCGCGCAAGGAGTTTGGCGGCCTGGTGGCAGTCAATGACCTGGCGTTCACGGTGCGCGCCGGCGAAATCATGGGCTTGATCGGTCCCAACGGCGCCGGCAAGTCGACCATGTTCAACCTGGTGACCGGCGTGCTGCCGGTGACCAGCGGCGAAATCCGCTTCCGCGACGGCGGCGGCCTGCAGCGGATCGATGGCCTGCCGTCGCGCGAGATCGTCCGGCGCGGCATCGGCCGCACCTTCCAGCACGTACGCCTGCTGCCGGCCATGAGCGTGCTGGAAAACGTCGCTATCGGCGCCCATCTGCGCGGCACGCACGGCGACGTCGCCGGCATCTTCACCAGCATCGCCCGCCTCAACAAGGCCGAAGAGCAGACCCTGCTGTTCGAAGCCAAGCAGCAGCTGGAGCGCGTCGGCCTCGGCGACCTGCTGTACGAAGAGGCCGGCAGCCTGGCGCTGGGCCAGCAGCGCATCCTGGAAATCGCGCGCGCGCTGTGCTGCGACCCGACCTTGCTGCTGCTGGACGAGCCGGCCGCCGGCCTGCGCTACAAGGAAAAGCAGGCGCTGGCCGAGTTGCTGCAGAAACTGAAGGCCGAGGGCATGAGCATCCTGCTGGTCGAGCATGACATGGATTTCGTGATGAACCTGACCGACCGCCTGGTGGTGATGGAATTCGGCACCAAGATCGCCGAAGGCTTGCCGGCCGAGGTACAGCAAAATCCCGCGGTGCTGGAAGCCTATCTGGGCGGCATCGATTGATTGAGAGAAGGAAACTCGGATGACAACGCCTAGTTCTGCAGGTCACTGACCTGCGTGTCGCCTACGGCAAGGTCGAGGCGCTGCACGGCGCCAGTCTGACGGTCGGCGCCGGCCAGATCGTGACCGTGATCGGCCCCAACGGCGCCGGCAAATCAACCATGCTGAACGCGATCGCCGGCGCCTTGCCGAATAACGGCACGATGCAAGGGCAGATCAGTTTGCTCGGGCACGACCTGGACGGCGTGCCGATCGAGGCGCGGGTGGCGCGCGGCATGTGCCTGGTGCCGGAAAAGCGCGAACTGTTCGCCAGCATGAGCGTGGAAGACAACCTGCTGCTGGGCAGCTACCGCCGCTACAAGGCGCACGAAAAAGACTACGCCGACCAGATGGCGGTGGTGTACGACCTGTTCCCGCGCCTGCGCGAACGGCGCCGGCAGGAAGCCGGCACGCTGTCCGGCGGCGAACGGCAGATGCTGGCGGTGGGGCGGGCGCTGATGGCCAAGCCGCAGTTGCTGATGCTGGACGAGCCCAGCCTGGGGCTGGCGCCGCTGATCGTGAAGGAAATCTTCCACATCATCGTGCGCCTGAAACAGACCGGAGTGGCGATCCTGCTGGTCGAGCAGAACGCGCGCGCGGCGCTGCAGGCGGCCGACCATGCGTACGTGCTGGAAACCGGCGACATGGTGCTGGAAGGACCGGCGACGCAATTGGCCAATGATCCGAAGGTGATCGATACCTATCTGGGGCTGGCAAAAAAGGCGGGCTAGCGGCGACCGCGGCTCCTTCGCTTGGTATCTGGAGTATGCCTAAAATTCTCAAGTTGCACGCGCGAAAAGCGCTACTGCAATTGGGAGTATCAGGACTCGGGTGATGCCGGCGCAGCGGATTCCTGTGCCTGGCCGCAGACTGTGCAGGCCGGATTGCGCGCGATGCCGATGCTGCTCCATTCCATGCTGCGGGCGTCCAGCAGCAGCAGCCGGCCAGCCAGCGACGGCTGAATCCCCATCACCAGTTTCAGTGCTTCGGCCGCCTGCATGGAGCCGATGATGCCAACCAGCGGCGCAAACACGCCCATGCTGGCGCAACTGACTTCCTCGAACTGCTGCTCCGGCGGAAACAGGCAGGCGTAACAGGGCGACGCGCTGCTGCGCGCATCGAAGACACTGATCTGGCCGTCGAAACGGATGGCGGCGCCCGATACCAGCGGCACCCGCTGCCGCACGCAGGCCTGATTCAGCGCGTGGCGGGTAGCGAAGTTATCGGTGCAATCGAGCGCGACGTCGACATCCGCCAGCAGCGTCGTCAGCCGGGCGCCGTCGACCCGTTCGTTCACGGTGACCAATTCGACCTCCGGGTTGATCTGCGCCAGGGCCTGCCGCGCCGACTCGGTCTTGGCCGCGCCGATGCGCGCGGTGGTATGCAGGATCTGGCGCTGCAGGTTGGTCAGGTCGACCACGTCGTCGTCGATCAGCGTGATCTTGCCGATGCCGGCCGCTGCCAGGTATAGCGCGGCCGGTGAGCCGAGGCCGCCGGCGCCAAGCACCAGTGCATGCGCGGCGCGCACTCGCTGCATGCCGTCAATCCCGATCTCGTCGAGCAGGATATGGCGCGAGTAGCGCAACAGCTGGTTGTCGTTCATCGCTTCAGCAGAATAGTTTGCCATCGGGCATCCCCAAACAAAAGGCCGCATCGCTGCGGCCTGATGGCATGTCCGCTCAGGGTGGTGGCGAATTGCCGGCCCCACCCCAAGAATCGTTCAGGCCGGAATTATTTTTTCTCGTCCTCAGGAGCCTGATTGATGCTCGGCTCCTTCTTGTTTTCCACTACCTTGGCCGACGACAACTGCACCGGTTTGCCCTTCAATTGATTGAGGGCCTGGGTCAGCTGGAAATCTTCCTTGCTGCCGAATTCGAGCGGCTTGCGCTTTTTGGCCAGCGCCAGCAGGCGCTGTTCCTCTTCCAGCTCATCCACCTTGGGGCTGCTGTCCGATTCGGCGCTCTTGTCCTTATCGTTGGACAGATGCTTGGTCAGATCGGCTTCACGTAGCCGCATGCCGTTCAAGCCGTCGCCATCAGCGTATTCGTCCACCATCAGGTCCGGCACGATGCCCTTGGCCTGGATCGAACGGCCGTTCGGCGTGTAGTAGCGGGCGGTGGTCAGCTTGACAGCGGTATCGCGGTCCGGCGGCAGGGCCACGATCGACTGCACCGAGCCTTTGCCGAAGGTTTGCGTTCCCATGACCAGCGCCCGCTTGTAATCCTGCAGGGCGCCGGCAACGATCTCGGAGGCCGAGGCCGAGCCGGAATTCACCAGCACGATCAGCGGCACGTTCTTCACCGCTTCCGGCAGTTTCGCCAGCGGATCGCCGAGCGGCCCCGAGGAGTAGTACTCGCGCTTGGCGTAGAACGTCGCTTTCGAGCCGGCCAGTTGACCATTGGTGGAAACGATCACCGCATCTTTCGGCAGAAAGGCGGCGGCTACCCCGATCGCGCCCGGCAATACGCCGCCCGGATCATTGCGCAAGTCGAGCACCAGACCTTTCAGATTCGGGTCCTCGCTGTACAGCAGGTTGATTTTTTTCGCCATGTCGGCCACGGTCGGTTCCTGGAACTGCGACACGCGCAGCCAGCCGTAACCCGGCTCGACCATCTTCGCCTTCACGCTCTGCACCCGGATCTCCTGCCGGATGATGGTGATGATGACCGGCTTGTCCTCGTCCTTGCGGGCGATGGTCAGCGTGATCTTGGTGTTCGGTTCGCCGCGCATGCGCTTGACCGCCTGGTCCAGCGTCATGCCCTTGACCGGTGTCGTGTCGAGCCGGGTGATCAGGTCGCCAGCCTTGATGCCGGCACGATAGGCGGGCGAATCCTCGATCGGCGAGATGACCTTGACGTAGCCGTCTTCCATCCCGACTTCGATGCCGAGGCCGACGAACTTGCCTTGTGTGCCCTCGCGCAATTCCTTGAATGCCTTCTTGTCGAGGTAGGAGGAGTGCGGGTCGAGCGACGCCACCATGCCGGAGATCGCCTCGGTCAGCAGCTTCTTGTCTTCCACCGATTCAACATAGTCGGACTTGATCAGGCCGAACACATCCGCCAGTTGCCGCAACTCTTCGACCGGCAACGGCGAACCGGCGTTTTTTTGCGCCAGCGCATCGAACTGCATCGAGGCCGCAATGCCGGCCACCAGACCGAGGCCGATGAGGCCGAAATTCTTCAGTTTGCTACCCATTGATCACCTAGTTGTCACCCATCCGAGAGGGTCGAATGCCCGGCCCTGATATCGCATTTCAAAGTATAAACCCGATTCCTCGTTGCCACCGGTATTTCCGGTGCGGGCCACGATCTCGCCTCCTTTTACCTGATCGCCGGGCCGCTTCAGCAGGGCCTGATTGTTGCCGTAAATCGTCAGATACTGGCTGCCGTGGTCGACGATGAGCAAATTGCCGAAGCCACGCAACCAGTCGGCGAACACGACTCGCCCATCGGCCACCGTTTTCACCGGGCTGCCTTCGGCGGCGCGGATGAACAGGCCTTTCCATCCGGAGCCGGAGCCGTCACTGCGCCGGCCGCCAAATTTCGCCGTGATGTCGCCTGCCACCGGCAAGCGCAAGTGGCCGCGCAGAGCGGCAAAGGCGCGCCCGGCTTGGGCGCCGGCCTCCGGCGTGAGCTCATTCTGAGCCAGCGCGCGTGCTGGCGGCTCATCGTCGTCGATGGCGTCAGGGTTGGCAGCGCGGTTCTTTCCTGCCGCGGCGGCGCGCTGTTTTTCCTCTGCCGCGCGCGCCTGCGCCAACTGTTCCTGGCGACGTTTTTCGCGGGCCGCGGCTTCCGCCTTTTTCTGCTCCTCGATCAGGCGCGATAGTTGATCCACCAGACGGCCGAGGCGCTGTTCGTCGCGCGCGATGCTGCCAGCTTGCTTGCGTTGTTCCGCCAGTGTGCCCGCCAACTGCGCCAGCAGCGTGGCGCGGTGCGCCTTTTCGGTTTGCAGCCGGGCTTTTTGCTGTTGCTGCTCCTGGGCAATTTCATCCAGTTCGTCGCGCGCGTTGCGAGTCTCGGCCTGATTCTGTTCAACTGCCTGCAAGTTCGCCCGCAGCGCCTCGATCAGGCTGGCTTGTGCCTGCGAGACATAACCGAAGTAGTGCAGGTCGCGATTGATGCGGTTCGGGTTATCGCCGGACAGCAACAGTTTTAGCCGGTCTTCATTGCCGGCTGCATATTGGCCGCGCAACAGCTTGGCCAGCCGTTTTTGCTGGACCGCTACGGTGGCGGCCAGTTCCGTGTGCTGGCGGGTAAGGCGTTCGAGTCGGCCTTGGGTTAATTTTTGCTCTTGCGCCAGATCATGCAACGCGCGGTCGGCTTTCGAGATGGCGCTTTCCGCCTCGGCCAAGGCGTCGGCCGCTTGGCCATGCGCGCTTTCCGTCTGATCGATCGAACGCTTCAATGCGTTCAATTGTTGCCGCAGTTCGGCGCGTTCGCTTTCGACGGTCTGCTTTTGCCGGCTGCGCTCGGTCAGTTTGGGCGCCGGCTGCGCCAAGGCGCCGACGCTGCTGGTCAATAGCAGCGTCAGCAGCAGTCGTGCGAGCAGCGGCTGGAGAGGGCGAAGCGGGAAATTGCGCAAGGTGTTATTTCGCCTTGCCTTGTGCCGCCACGGCTTGCATCGCCGCCTGCACCGCCGCGGCGTCGCCCAGGTAGTAGCTCTTGATCGGTTTCAAATCGGCGTCCAGTTCGTACACCAGCGGCTGGCCATTGGGGACGTTCAAGCCGACGATGTCGGCGTCGCTGACATTGTCCAGCATCTTGATCAAGGCGCGCAGGCTGTTGCCGTGAGCCGAGATGATGATGCGGCGGCCGGCGCGAATCGCCGGCGCGATCGACTCGTCCCATAGCGGCATGACGCGCGCCACGGTGTCCTTCAGGCACTCGGTCAATGGAATTTCTTCTGGCTTCAGACGCGCGTAGCGAGGATCGCCGGCGGAGCCGCGCGGGTCGGACGGCGCCAGGGGCAGCGGCGGCGTATCGTAGCTGCGGCGCCATGTCATCACCTGCTCATCGCCATAGCGAGCCGCCGTTTCCGCCTTGTTCAAGCCTTGCAGCGCGCCATAATGGCGTTCGTTCAGGCGCCAGCTGTGTACTATCGGCAGCCACATCAGGTCCATTTCGTCGAGCGTTATCCAGAGCGTGCGGATCGCCCGTTTCAGCACCGAGGTATACGCAAGGTCGAAGCAAAAGCCGGCTTCGGTCAGCAGCTTGCCGGCCTGGCGCGCTTCGGCCATGCCCTTTTCCGTCAGGTCGACGTCGGTCCAGCCGGTGAAGCGGTTTTCAAGATTCCAGGTCGATTCGCCATGGCGCATGAAGACAATTTTGTACATTGTGGATAGGAGTAAGTGAGCGGGGAGATGATAAATCGTCGGGAGTCGAGGCTGCGTCTGCCGCGACTGCCAACCCGTGGAGCGATTCGAAAGCAGCAAGCAGCTTCTATTTTATAATGCAGGTATTGATTAATACCATTGGAGCGCCGTGAAATTCATCATTGACAACCTTCCGCTGTTTGGAATCCTGCTGTTATCCGGTGGCGCGCTGGCGTGGCCGCATCTGCAGCGGCGCGGCAGCAAGGTCTCGCTGTTGCAGGCCACGCAAATGATCAACCAGGGCAAGACGCTTGTGCTGGACGTGCGCGAGCCCGCTGAATTTGCCGCTGGCCACCTGCGGGACGCGAAAAATATCCCATTGAAGGAGTTGCCGCAACGGCTGAGTGAACTGGAAAAAGCGAAGGCCAAAAACGTGATTGTGATGTGCCAGTCCGGCGCGCGTTCGCCAAAGGCGGCCAGCGTTCTGAACAAGGCCGGCTTCACCTCGGTCTTCAATCTCAATGGCGGCCTCGCCGCGTGGCAGGCGCAAGGCATGCCGATTGCCAAATAAGCCAGGAGGAACTGCATGACTGCACGTGTTTTAATGTACAGCACCGGGGTGTGCCCGTATTGCCAGATGGCGGAACGGTTGCTGAAGGCGAAGGGTGTCGACAGCATTGAAAAAATCCGGATTGATCTGGATGCCGCCCAGCGTGCCGAAATGATGCAAAAAACCGGTCGGCGCACGGTCCCGCAAATCTATATTGGCGATACTCACGTCGGCGGTTTTGATGACTTGAGTGCGCTGGACCATGCCGGCCAGCTCGATGCGTTGCTGCAGGGCGCGTAACCTGCTGCACCAAACATGGCGCAATACGTCGCCTCCCTTAATTTCGAAGAAAGTACTGTATGGCTGATCAGAACCAAGCAAACCCGCAAGCAAACGCAGAAGAACAGCAACCGGTGTTCCAGATCCAGCGCGTGTACCTGAAAGATCTGTCGCTGGAGCAGCCAAATTCCCCGGCGATTTTTCTGGAACAGGATGCGCCGACGATCGAAGTCGCGGTCGATGTCGGTGCTGCGGCGCTGGCGGAGAATATTTTCGAATCGACCGTGACGATTACTGTCACCTCGAAAATCAACGACAAGATTGCCTTCCTGGTCGAAGGCAAGCAAGCCGGCATTTTCGAGGCGCGCAATATCCCGCCCGAGCAACTCGATCCACTGCTTGGCATCGGTTGCCCGAACATCATTTATCCGTACCTGCGCGCCAATATCGCCGACGCCATCACGCGCGCCGGTTTTCCGCCGGTGCACTTGTCGGAAATCAATTTCGAAGTGTTTTATCAGCAACGCCTGCAGGCGGCGGCCGAGCAGCAAGCACAAAGCGCGGGTTCGGGCATCGTGATGCCGGATGGCTCCAGCGCGGCGACGCATTGAACGCATGAGGCCGCGCATGAAGCTTCCCTGCACACTTGGTAAGGCGGCGGCCCGGGGGCTGAAGCGGGCGTCCCTGTTGTTGCTGACGGCGCTGTCGTTGACCGCCGGCAGTGCCCACGCGGCCGATTTCAAATCGATTGGCGCGGCACCTGCCGTGTTTTACGATGCGCCATCCGAGCGCGGCCGGCGCACCTTTGTCGCCCCGCGCGGCATGCCGGTGGAAGTCGTGCTGACCTATAACGAATGGAGCAAGGTGCGCGATGCCGGCGGTGACCTGTCGTGGGTGGAGAGCAAGGCGCTCGCCAACGCACGGATGGTTGTGGTCAATGTGCCCAAGGCGCAGATTCATGCCGCTGCCGATGATGCCAGTGCGCTGATGTTTACCGCCGACAAAGGCGTGTTGCTGGAACTGCTCGAACCAACCTCGTCATACTGGATCAAGGTCAGGCATCGTGACGGCCAGGGCGGCTATGTCAAGGCGGCCGAGGTCTGGGGCGACTAACCGCATGTCAGCTTGCGCCTCGTCCAGTCCGTGAGAATGGGGAAGTATGTCAAAAGATAGCGGCATGTCGCACCGGACACGTGCGCCATTTTTTATACTCGTTTCGGTCAATTGCCGGCGACTGGAAACGATTTGCGACGTGTCGCAGCTGGTGCGGGCGGCGGCATGAACATTACCCTTCTCGGCGCCGGCGCCTGGGGTAGTGCACTGGCAATTGCGTTGGCGGCGCGCCACTCGGTGCTGCTGTGGGGGCGCGACGCCAAGAGCCATGCATAGGGTCGCTCTGGAGCGCGAAAATGCCAAATATCTGCCTGGCCTCGCGCTGCCGGCCGGAGTTGCCGTCAGTGCCGATTTCGATGCCGCGCTGGCGCATGCCGCAGCGCCCGACGGCTTGCTGATCGCCGCTTCTTCGGTGGCCGGCTTGCGGTCATTGGCGGCGCGCCTGCAAGGGCGACCGGTGCCGCACCTGGTCTGGCTGTGCAAGGGTTTTGAGCAGCGCAGCTATCTGTTGCCGCACCAGGTAGTGCAACAACTGTTAGGCCGGGATATTGCGCTTGGTGTCTTGTCGGGGCCGTCGTTTGCGCAGGAAGTGGCGCGCGGCTTGCCGTGCGCACTGACGGTGGCCAGCAACACCCCAGCGCTGGCGGAGCGGGTGGTGGCAGCCGCCCATGGCGACGCGATGCGGGTCTACTCCACTGACGACATGATCGGGGTCGAGGTCGGCGGCGCGGTCAAGAATATTCTGGCGATCGCGGCCGGCATCAGCGACGGCCTCGGTCTTGGCTTGAATGCGCGCGCGGCGCTGATCACGCGCGGGCTCGCAGAAATCACGCGGCTCGGCATCGCGCTCGGCGGCCGTGCCGAAACCTTCATGGGGCTGGCCGGCGTCGGCGATCTGATCCTGACCTGCACTGGGGATCTGTCGCGCAATCGCCGGGTCGGGCTGGCACTGGCGCAAGGAAAAAACTTGCAAGAAGTTGTGGCCGAACTGGGCCATGTGGCGGAAGGTGTGTATTGCGCCGAAGCCGTAGCGGCGCGCGCCCGCGCCTGCGGCGTCGACATGCCGATCACGAACGCGGTCGCGGGCGTGCTGTTTGCCGGTGATTCGCCGCAACGCATGGTGGCGCAACTGCTGGCGCGCGATCCGCGCGAAGAAAGCGCCTGAGGCGGCCGGCGCCGGGCGTTTGCTAGGACGGCAGCGCGACCGTCACCAGGACCGAAGCATCCTGCTGCGCCAGCAACGCATGCGGCTCGCCACCTTGCAAATACATCATTTCGCCGGCTTGCAGGGTCGTGCTGCGCTGCTGTGCCTCGAGTTCGACTACCCCTTCCAGGCAATGGATCGTGATGGCGCCCGGCACCCGGTGATTCAGTAATTTTTTGCCGCGCGGCAGCACCAGTCGCATCACCTCGAGCGTGTCGCTCTTGAACAATGCTGTCGAAGTCGCCTGCGCCAGCCTGGCGCCGAGCGGCCGGACATCGATCACCTCGCCCGGGCGGGCATGTAATAAAGCCATGTCAATCTCCTTCAATCCAGACGCCAATAGGATGTGGCGCGTGCGCGTTATATCGCAGCCTGCGGCGGCTGCCAGCAGGATGCGAGAACGTGGCGAACCAAAGCGCCGACATGGCATCCAATTTGCGGTATCTGCTGCGGGTTGATACAGCATACATGGACTGGGACCTGCGCCCAGTGCCGTCCCCGTGATTGGCTTGCCAATATTGGTTGCCATTCGCAGTTATCCGATTGACATGGCGCGCGCCTGAGCAGATCGGATTCCGCTTTATACTCGCAGTTCATTTTGTAATTTTTATCACTTTGGTCGAAATCCCATATGCATACAGTTTTTCTTACCGCGCCGCGGCGCTCCTTGCAGCGCTCGCGCGGCTTCACGCTAATTGAAATCATGGTGGTGGTCGTCATCATGGGCATCCTGGCAGCACTGGTGGTGCCGAAGCTGATGGGGCGTACCGACGATGCGCGCATCATCGCTGCCAAGCAGGATATCGCCACCATCATGCAAGGGCTCAAGCTGTACCGGCTCGACAATCATCGCTATCCGACCACCGAGCAGGGCTTGCAGGCGCTGATCGTGAAGCCGACCGGCGGCCCGGCCGCCAACGGCTGGAAGGCCGGCGGCTACCTCGACAAAGTGCCGAAAGACCCTTGGGGCCATCCGTACCAGTACCTGTCGCCGGGGATCAAGGGCGAAGTGGACGTCTTTTCGTTCGGCGCCGACAGCCAGCCAGGCGGCACCGAAAACGATGCCGACATTGGCTCGTGGGATCTGTAACGTCACCGTTTTCTCTTCATAGCCGGCCGCTGCGCTGCCGCCGCGTGCGCCATCTGCGCCACGCCGGCTTCACCTTGCTGGAGCTGCTGCTGGTGATTGTGATCGCCGGCATCACGCTTGGGCTGGTGTCGTTCAATGCCATGCCGAGCGCACAGCAGACGCTGCAAAAAGAAGCGCAGCGGATTGCCCTGCTGATGCAACTGGCGCGCGACGAGGCGATCGTGCGCGATCGGCCGATCGCGTTTGAAGCGGCTCCGTACGGCTATCGCTTCGTGCTGCGCGAAGGCAATGGCTGGAAGCCGCTCGAGCAAGAGGATATATTGCGTGAGCGCAGCTTTGAGCGGCCGCCGGTGGCGCTGTCGATCGAGCCGGCGACGGCCGCTGCAGGCAATCCGCTACGCATCGTCTTCGGCCGCGAACCGGTCGACAAGCCGTTCGTGCTGACACTGGCCGCTGGCAACGGTCGCGTCGCCATCCATGCCGATGGCGTCGGCCATTACGAGGTTGAACAAAATGCGGCCGAGTGAACCGAGGAAGGCGGCTGAGATACGGCGACGATCCGCCGCCCGAGCTGCTGTGCCTGTGTCGCGTGGTTTCACCCTGCTCGAAGTATTGGTGGCACTGGTGATCGTCGGTACCGCGCTCGGAGCCAGTCTGCGCGCGGTCGGCAGCCTGACCCGCAACAGTGACGACCTGCGCGCGGCGACGATGGCTACCTGGTCGGCTGAAAACCGCTTGGGCCAGATCCGCCTGGGGCGTGAATGGCCGGCGCTCGGCAAGCGCCAGTTCGCGTGCCCCCAGGGCGAGCTGGCGTTGGTTTGCGAAGAGGAAGTGCTGGCCACGCCGAACCCCTATTTTCGTCGCGTACAGGTCAGTGTCTTCGAAAGCGGGCAGCCGGAGCGGCGCATCGTGCGCCTGGCGCAGGTGGTGCCGAATGGCTAGGCAGATGCGCCGGCGCCGCGCCGGCTTTACATTGATCGAATTGCTGGTAGCGATCAGCGTGCTGGCGGTGGTCGCGGTGCTGGGCTGGCGCGGACTGGATGGCATCGTGCGAGCACGCATCGCGCTCAACCAGCAACTGGCCCAAACGCGCGGTCTGCAGCTGGCGTTCGCGCAGCTGCAAAGCGATTGCGCGCGCATCGTGCCGACCGCGCTGCTGGCCGGGCATCCGGTATTGGTGGTCGAGCAGGAGCGGCTGCTGCTGGTGCGCACGGTGTTCGCCGATGATCAGCCGATGCGCCTGCAGGTGGTCGGCTACCGCTTGCAGGACGGTGTCTTGACGCGCCAGGAGTCGACACCGACTCGTGACCTGACGGAGCTGAACGGCTTCTGGCTGGCGGCGCAAAACAATCGGATGGCGGCGCCGGTCGTGGCGCTCGTACGAGACGTGGCGGCGATCACGATGCGGGTCTGGGGCGCCGACCGCCCCGGTTGGCGCGCTCCCGCCGATGCTGCCGGAGCCAATCCCAATCCCAATCCCAATCCCAATCCTAATCGCCAACGTGCCGACACCGGTACTGACCGGGCTGGAGGTGTCGCTGCAGTTGCGCGAACAGCCGAGCAGCATGGTCAAGGTGTTTTTGCTGGGAGCCGTGTAGGCATGCGACGGCGCCAATTCCAATTTCGATGCCGGCAGCGCGGCGTGGCGATCATCACCGCCTTGCTGCTGACCACACTGGCGATCACGATCGTCGCCAGCCTGTTCTGGCAGCAGCAGGTGCAGGTGCGCTCGATCGAGAACCAGCGCTTGCAGTTGCAGAAGCAATGGGTCTTGCGCGGAGCGCTGGACTGGGCGCGCCTGATCCTGCGCGAAGACGCCAAATATTCGTCGGTGGATCAGCTGGGCGAACCATGGGCGGTGCAACTGGCGGAAACCCGGCTCGACCAGTACGTGGAAAATGAACGGGCCGAGGGTGACATCGCCGACGCCACGCTGTCCGGCCATATCATCGACGCCCAGTCGCGCTTCAACCTGACCAATCTGGCCGTCAACGGCGTGGTCGACGCGGCGCAGGTGGCAGTATTTCAGCGCCTGCTGAGCGGCTTGCAGCTGGATCCGAACTTGGCGCCTGCCAGCGCCGAACTGGTCGCGGCCGGCCAGCCAAAAGCAGCGCCGGCCGCGGATGCGGCAACGGCGGGTGCAGTGGCTGCCGGCGACACGATTGGCATTACCCAGGTCGATGATTTATTGGCAGTGCCAGGGTTTTCGCCGGCCGCTTATGCGAAGCTGAAAGATTTCGTCACGGTGCTGCCGCAGGCGGCGCCGGTGAATGCGAATACGGCGTCGGCTGAAGTGCTGGCAGCGGTCATTGATACACTGTCACCCGCCGACGCCGCCGCGCTGGTTGCCAGTCGCGAGCGCGCCTATTTTCGTGATGGTGGTGATTTGGCGCAGCGCTTGCCGGGGGTACAGCTCAATGGCAGCGCGCTCACTTTTGCCACTAATTTTTTCCTGGTTGATGGCAAGATCAGGATCAGCCGGGCATCGCTGCAAATGCTGGCATTGATTGAACGCAATGGATCAAACACAAAACTGATCTGGATCAGGGAAAATTAAGGACAATCGGCAAGTCGCCAACATGGTGCACCGGTATGCCGCAAGCAACGTAAAAACCAGGAAAACGGGACGCCCTTGAGCACACTTTACATTCGCCTGCCGACACGTATGGCTGCCGGTCGGGCGGCCGATCATGCGCAGATGGGTTGCGCGTTCGCGCTGGCGACCGACGCTGGCAGCGTGCAGCGCGAAGGCGTGGCGCAACTGTCGGAACTGGCTGCATCGGTCGCCGGCGCGCAGCGCCTGGTGCTGATCCTGGCCGCCGCCGATGTCAGCCTGCTGCGGGTGATGGTGCCGCCGCTGTCGCCGGCGCGCTTGAGAGCGGCGCTGCCTAATCTGGTCGAGGATCAATTGCTGACCGACCCGGCGGACTCGGTGGTGGCGGCCGGGCGCGCCATCGACGGCTTGCGCACGGTAGCGGTGGTGCAGCGCGACTGGCTGGAGCTGCTGGTCAATATCATGCTGGCGCTGGGGGCGCGCAAAATCCAGGCGTTGCCAGCGCAGTTGTGCCTGCCGTACCAGAGCGGGGTCGTCAGCGCCGCGGTCAGTGCAATCGAAACTGGCGTCGAGCGCGACACCTCGCTGACATTGCGCCTGGCGGAGGAGGAAGGGATCGGCTTGCCGTTGCTGCCGCAGGCGGTAAGCGCCATGGCGCCAGAAACCTTGCACATGCTGCAGCTGGTGGCGCCGGAAGCGGCTGTCACGCTGTATGTGCCGGCCGCCGAGGTGCAGGCGTATCAGGCGGCGCTGGAGAGGGCAGGAGAGCAGCGCATCACGATCGAGGCCGATTCCTGGGCGCACTGGATCACCGGCGCCCGGAACGCGCAGCCGGATCTGGCGCTCGGCCTGGGTGGCGCCGCTGGTCCCGGCGTCGATTGGGGCCGCTGGCGCTGGCCACTGGTGCTGGGCAGCGCGGTATTGCTGGTGAATATCCTGGCGCTGAACCTGGACTGGTGGCGCCTGAAGCAGGAAGCGAACGCCACGCGGGCCACGCTGACCCGGGTTTTCCAGGAAGCCTACCCGCAGGAGACGGTGATCATCGACCCGGTATTGCAGATGCGGCAAAAACTTGCCGCTACCAAACGCCAAGCCGGCCAACCGGCGCCGGATGACTTTGCGCCGTTGGCGGCCGGCTTTGCCGAAGCCTGGAGCCGTGCTGGCAGTGAAGGCCAGCCATTGCCGGCAATTGCCGCGCTGGAATACCACGAGCGTGCCTTGCTGGTGCGCATCAAGGCGCCGGGCGAAATTCCACTGGCGCAATTGCAGCCGGCGCTGGCCGCGCGCAACCTGACGCTGACCCAGCAAGGCGCGGATGCGCTGCAGATCCGGAGCGCGCAATGAGCGCGCTGCAGCGGCTGCGGCAATCGCTGTTGCTGTTTCTGGCAGCGCGCGAGCGGCGCGAGCGCATCATGCTGGGATGGGGAGCGGCGTTACTGGCGCTGGCTCTTGGTATACATGTTGCTGATCGATCCGGCACTGGCCGGCCGCGCCCAATTGCGCAAGAGCTTGCCGGGCATGCACCAGCAGGTGGCGGAATTGCAGGCGCTGGCGAGCGAAGCGGCCGGGTTTTCGGGCAAGACGGCGGCGCCGGTGGTGGCGGTATCGAAAGAGAGCATCGAAACCAGCTTGGCGCGTAACGGCTTGGCGGCGCAAAGCGTGGTCGTGACCGGTGATTTCATCAAGGTGCAATTGGCGGCGGCGTCGTTTGCCGGCATCGTCAGCTGGCTGGGCGAGGTGCAAGCCAGCGCACGCGTTGCTGTCAGCGACGCCGCGATCACGGCGCTGAGCGAGCCGGGCAGCGTCAATGCGACGCTGACCTTGCAGCGGCGGCAAGGTGAGTAAGCTGACGGTGCAGCGCGGTGAGGGCGCACGGCTGCGCAGGGCGGGCGCATGCGCCGCCTGATGCTATGGTGTGGCGCCGGCGTGCTGGCGGTGGCACTGACGGTGCTGGCCTTTCTGCCGGCGACATGGCTGTCGGTATTGGTGGAGCGGCAAACCGGCGGTCGTCTCGCCTTGGGCGATGCGCAGGGTACGCTGTGGCGCGGCTCGGCCTTTATCGGTGGCGCGCCCGGCGGTGGCGATCCGCTGACGCCGCTGTTGCCGGGACGTTTTTCGTGGCGCTTGTCGCCGGCGCTGCTGCTGGGTCGGGTTGACGCCGAATTACAGAACCCGGCCGCCTTGTCGGCCGCGCTGCAGATCGACGGCAGCTGGAGCGAGTGGCGGCTCAGTCCGGCTGCCGTGATGCTGCCGGCGCAACGGCTGGCGGGGCTGGGTGCGCCGTTGAATACAATCCAGCCATCCGGCCAGATGCGTTTGTCATGGAATCGATTGCAACTGACGCGACATGGCCAGCGCGTGGACCTGCAGGGGTCGTTGTTGCTCGAAATGATGAATATTGCATCGCGCCTGTCGCCGATCAAGCCGCTCGGGGCTTATCGCCTGACAATGGATTGGCATGGACAAAGTGCCCAAATGCAACTAAAAACTGACCGCGGACCGATGCTTCTGAGCGGCAGTGGCAGCATTCAGGACGGCGGCTTCCACTTCAGCGGTAGAGCCGAAGCGGCGCCGGGAGAAGAGGAAAGGCTGGCAAATTTGTTGAATTTGCTGGGTCAGCGCCGTACCGAAGACGGCAAAAATTTTATCGCCTTAGAGTTCAGACAATGAAAAAGAAAATAGCAGCGAGCGTGCCTTGGTCGCGCGACTGGAAACGGCTTGGCGTGGTGGCATTGCTGTTCGGGGCGCTGCTGGCGCCGCCGGCATTCGGCGCGGATCCGGCGCCGGCAACGGGAACCACGGCGGGCGCAGCCAATCTGAACTTTGTCGGGGCCGACGTCGATACCGTGATCAAGGCGATCGGCCAATACACCAACATTACCTTCGTGATCGATCCGCGCGTCAAGGGCACCATCAGCCTGGTATCGGAAAAGCCGGTCAGCAAAGCGCAGGCGTTCCAGATGCTGACGTCGGCCTTGCGCCTGCAAGGCTATGCGGTGGTCATGAGCGAAGGCTTCGCCAAGGTGGTGCCGGAAGCCGATGCCAAGCTGCAAGTCAGTCCGACGCAATCCGGCGCGCTGCGCGGCGACCAGATCGCGACCCGAATCTACCGCCTGAACTATGAGTCGGCGGCCAACCTGGTGGCGGTGCTGCGGCCGCTGATTTCACCCAACAATACGATCAATGCCAATCCCAGCAACAATTCACTGGTGATCACCGACTACGCCGACAACCTGCAGCGGCTGGGCAAGATCATTGCCGCGCTGGACGCGCCGGCGACCAGTGATTTCGACGTGGTACCGGTGCAGCATGCGATCGCCTCCGATATTGCGATGATGGTGAACCGGCTGATGGAAACCGCTGTCGGCGGTGCGCCGGGCGCCGGCCGACAGCGGACGAGTCAGCTTGCTGGCCGATTCGCGCACCAATTCCGTCATCATCCGGGCACCGTCCGTGGCGCGCGCCAATCTGGCGAAATCGCTGGTTGCCAAGCTCGACTTGCCAACCGCGCAAGCTGGCAACGTGCACGTGATCTATCTGAAAAACGCCGATGCGAGCAAACTGGCGCTGACCTTGCGCGCGGTGGTGGCGTCGGATACGTCCGCTGCCGGCCCCGGCCAGCCCGCGGCCGGAGCGCCGCCGACCAGCGCCCCGAGCTCGGGACTGAATACAAGCGCGGGCGGCATGCAAAGCAGCGGGCCGAGCCAGTCGCAGCCGGCCAACCTGGGGCCGCTGCCGAGCGGCGGCGCGGCCGGTTTCATCCAGGCCGATGTCGCCACCAACTCGCTGATCATCACCGCCAGCGAGCCGGTGTACCGCAACCTGCGCAGCGTGGTCGATCAGCTCGACGCCCGCCGCGCCCAGGTCTACATCGAGTCGCTGATTGCCGAAGTGACGTCGACCAGCGCCGATGCGCTGGGCGTGCAGTGGGCCGGCCTCTCGGGCGACAGCAACAGCAACTACCGGATCGGCACGCTTACCGGTTTTTCCACCGGCGGCGACAACCTGATCAATCAGATTATTACCAGCGTCACGCCCAACGGCGTGCCGGCGGCGCCTTCCAACGGCTTGAATCTTGGAATATTCCACCAGATCAACGGCAAGCTGGGTCTGGGCGCGATCGCGCATGCGCTGGAGAGTCTCAGCAACACCAATATCCTGTCGATGCCGAACCTGATCACGCTCGACAACGAAGAAGCCAGGATCATTGTCGGCCAGAACGTGCCGTTTCTGACCGGTTCGTATGCAACCCAGGCTTCGGGCGGCGCCGCCGGCGTCAATCCGTTCCAGACCATCGAGCGCAAGGATATCGGCTTGTCGTTGCGGGTGCGACCGCAAGTATCGGAGGGAGGCAGCGTCAAGATGGCGATCTACCAGGAAACATCGGCGATCCAGCCGCGCAATGGCGCGGTGGATATCGTCACCAGTAAACGATCCCTGGAGACCAGCGTGCTGGTGGACGATGGTCAGATCGTCGTACTCGGCGGCCTGATCGAAGATTCGGTCAATGACGGCGTCGAAAAAGTGCCGGGCCTGGGAGATATCCCGGTGGTCGGCAACCTGTTCAAATACAACACACGCAGCCGCGCCAAGACCAACCTGATGATCTTCTTGCGACCCACCGTGATTCGCGACAACCAGCAGAGCGTGAATGTCGCAGCCGACCGCTACGAGTTCATCCGCAACCAGCAGATCGCCCAGCAGCCGGCGCCGACTATCGTGCTGACGAACATGGCAGCGCCGGTGTTGCCGCCGCTACAAAACGGCCGCATGATCGATGGCCAGTTGTATAACGGCCCGGGCGTACAAGATGGCGCCGCCACGCCCATACCGCAAGAAACCTTGCCGCCGTTGACGCCACAGCCGCCGGCGCCGGACGAACGATTACTGAACTGATGATGGAAACACGACTTTTACCTTACGCTTTCGCGCGCGACTTCGCGCTACTGGCACAGCGTGGCGATGGCGCCGACAGTGAGGTCGAGGTGCTGGTGTCGAATACCACCGCGCCATCGGCGATCGCCGAAGTCGGCCGCCGTTTTGGCCGCATGCGCTTGAAACCGATGCCGCTGGCGGAACTGGAGGCGGCGATCGCGCAAGCCTACGCCGGCTCCGGCGGCGACGCCGCGCAGGTGATCGACGAATACGAATCCGATCTCGACCTGGCCAAGCTGATGCAGGACATGCCGGCGGTCGAGGATCTGCTGGAGTCGGCCGACGACGCGCCGGTGATCCGCATGATCAACGCGCTCCTGACGCAGGCGCTGCGCGAAGGCGCCTCCGACATCCACATCGAGCCGTTCGAACAGATCTCGATCGTGCGCTTCCGCATCGACGGCACGCTGCGCGACGTCGTGCGGCCGAAGAAGGGCATCCATGCCTCGCTGATTTCGCGCATCAAGATCATGGCGCAGTTGGACATCGCCGAAAAGCGCCTGCCGCAGGATGGCCGCATCACCCTGCGCGTCGGCGGCAAGCCGGTCGACGTGCGCGTCTCGACGCTGCCGACCGGGCATGGCGAACGCGCGGTGCTGCGTCTCCTGGACAAGGAAGCCGGCCGCCTCGATCTGCATCATCTCGGCATGAGCGAGGACGTGCAACGCCAGTTCGACCATCTGATCGCGCAGCCGCACGGCATCGTGCTGGTAACCGGGCCGACCGGCTCCGGCAAGACCACCACGCTGTACGCGGTGCTGTCGCGCCTGAACGCGTCCACCACCAACATCCTGACGGTGGAAGACCCGATCGAATACGAGGTGGCCGGGGTCGGCCAGACCCAGGTCAATCCGCGCATCGACATGACCTTCGCCAAAGCGCTGCGGGCGATCCTGCGGCAGGACCCGGACGTCATCATGATCGGCGAAATCCGCGACCTCGAAACCGCGCAGATCGCGGTGCAGGCTTCGCTCACCGGCCACCTGGTGCTGGCGACCTTGCACACCAACGACGCGCCGGCCGCGGTCACGCGGCTGCTCGACATGGGGATCGAACCGTTCCTGCTGTCGTCGTCGCTGCTGGGCGTGGTGGCGCAGCGGCTGGTGCGCAAATTATGTCCCCATTGCAAGCGTTATGACGGCACCCACTGGCACGCAGTCGGCTGCGAGCAGTGCGGGCAAACCGGATATCAGGGCCGCGTCGGCGTCTATGAACTGTTGCTCACAACAGACCAGATCCGTGCGCAAATCCATGAGCAGTCTTCGGAAGCGGAGATCCGCGCCGCCGCCCAGCGCGACGGCATGCGCACCATGCGCGAGGACGGCGAGCGCTGGCTGGCGGACGGCACCACGACCCAGGCGGAAGTGCTGCGGGTCACCAAGGATTAGTCATCGCAAGCCGTTTTTTTTCATTCTCTGCAAAGGTGTAACCCCTCGTGCCAGCATTTCGTTATGAAGCGGTGGACGCCGCCGGCGGCACCCGGCGCGGCGTGGTCAATGCCGACAGCGCGCGCGCGGCGCGCTCGGATTTGCGCGGCCAGGGACTGGTGCCGATCGCGGTCGACGCGATCGCCGCTCAAGTGGATGCGGCCGGCCAGATTACCCGCCGCGGCGGCTTGCGCACGCACTTGTCCACCACCGAGCTGGCCCTGTTTACGCGCCAGCTGGCCAGCCTGCTGGAAGCCAGCCTGCCGCTGGAGCAGGCGTTTTCAGCCTTGCTGGAGCAGGCCGAGCGCCCCTATCTGCGCGACCTGATCGCATCGATCCGCTCGGATGTCATGGGTGGCGCCTCGCTGTCCGATGCGCTGGCGCAGCATCCGCGCGACTTCGCCGACATCTATCGGGCGCTGGTGTCGTCCGGTGAGCAGATCGGCCAGCTTTCGCGCGTGCTGTCGCGCCTGGCCGACTATATCGAGCGGCGCAATGCGCTGGTGCAAAAGGTCAAGCTGGCATTTACCTATCCCGCCATCGTTACCGTGGTAGCGTTCGCCATTGTGATTTTCCTGCTCAGTTATGTGGTGCCGCAAATCGTCACGGTGTTTGCCAATACCAAGCAGAAGCTGCCGCTGCTGACGGTGATGATGCTGGCGGTCTCGGATTTCGTGCGCAACTACGGTTGGATGGTCGCGTTGCTGCTGATCGCGGCGTTTTTCATCTGGCGTCGCTTGCTGAAAGACCCGGCGACCAAATTGCGCTGGCACACCTGGCTGCTGGACGCGCCGCTGTATGGCAAGTTCGAGCGCAGCCTGAATACCGCGCGCTTCGCCAGCACGCTGGCGATCACCACCGGCTCCGGCGTGCCGATTTTGCGCGCGCTGCAAACCAGCCGCGACACGCTGACCAATGTCGCCATGCGCCAGCAGGTGGAAGACGCCACCGGCAGCGTGCGCGAAGGCGTCGGCCTGGCACGGGCGCTGTCGGCGCACAAGCATTTCCCGCCGATGCTGATCCACATGATCCGCGCCGGCGAAGTCACCGGCGAGCTGCCGGCGATGCTGGAGCGCGCCTCGAACGCCCAGGAACAGGATCTGGAGCGGCGCGCGCTGACCATCGCCGGCTTGCTGGAGCCGGCGCTGATCCTGGCAATGGGGGTAGTGGTGCTGCTGATCGTGTTGGCGGTGCTGATGCCGATTATCGAGATCAACCAGCTGGTGCGCTGAGGCTTGGTGGAGCAGGCTTGTGTTGCCTGGAATCGGCGCCTATCGTATCGCTTGTTCGGCAGGGATAAGTAGCAGCGACGAACGCGCACAGCCTTGGCGCGAAACCGAATTTGTTGGGTGTATGTGGTTAATATGGCCATATTTCGCCCGATATTGACCCTATCTATCGGGAGTATATGGTTATCACCAGCCCGCGGAGAAAGATGAAATGAAACGTTTGCCGGGATTGGCCAGTTTTGTCCTGTTCATCGCATTGTGCGTGTCACTGGCATTCTGGGCGATGCAGTTGTTCAAGCCGGCGGCGCGCGCGGTCACCGCGCCGCCGGCAGCCCCAACCGAGGTCGATTTGCAGGCCGCGGCCGGCCTGTTTGGCGGTCGCAGCACGGTGGCCGCAGCCAGCAATTTCCAGTTGAAGGGCGTGGTCGCGGCTGAGGACGGCGGCGACAGCGTGGCGATTCTTTCCGCCAAC
This sequence comes from uncultured beta proteobacterium, assembly GCA_963707665.1. Lineage (GTDB taxonomy): Bacteria > Pseudomonadota > Gammaproteobacteria > Burkholderiales > Burkholderiaceae_D > DATJCV01. The sequence goes on from CAVPQU010000002.1 coordinate 219,596, forward strand.
GGCAAACCGGCGCAAGCGGTGCGCCAGGGAGCCGAAATCGTGCCGGGTACGGTGGTCAAGGAAGTGCACAAGCGCTATGTGCTGGTGTCGGATGGCGGCGTGCCGAAGCGGGTCGATTTGCCGGAAAAATCGTCGTCCTCGACCCTCGCCAGCCCGATCGGATCCAATTCACCGCCGCCGTCGGTAAGGCCCAACCCATCCAGCAGTCAGTCTGTACCGGCCGTCACCGTCGGCCCATCCATGCCGGTTCAGCAAGCACCTGCCAATCCGGCCGCGCCGCATCAATAGTGTCCCGACCGGCGCCGGCTAGGAGTGTACTCTATTCACATACTCCAAGACGTGGCTGTGAATTTCCGGTGTCAGTGCGAGAGTTTGGCGACATACTCCAGAACTAGCTTTTTATCGAGAGGCACCAGCCAGGCCTGCGGCGAGCGCGCCGTTCAATCCTCGCCGGAGCCGGCCAGGATTTTTTTCAGCGCGCGCCGCTGCCCTTGGCGCAGGGCGGAGGCGCTTTTCCGATGCGCTCCGGCGCGCAGTCCGGAAGCCGCCAGCGCCACCGGGTTGCGCGGCTTTTGCTGGCGCGGTGTCAGCGCTATCCGGAACACCAGTTTCTGTCGTGTGCGCAGGGTTTTGTTGGCCATGATCCGAGCTTCGATGCAGAGCTCCACGAGCGCCGGCTGCGCCAGCGCCGCCTACAGTACGTAGCGCGACAGGTCTTCGTCGACCGCCAGCGCGCCCAGCCTGTCGTTGACATAGGCAGCGTCGATGACCAGCGCGCTGCCGGCATGCTCGCTGGCGGTGTAGGAAATTTCTTCCAGCAATTTTTCCATCACCGTGTACAGGCGCCGGGCACCGATGTTCTCGGTCTTTTCATTGACTTCGAACGCAATTGCCGCCAGCCGCGCAATGCCCTCCGGCGCGAACTCGACGCTTACGTTTTCAGTCGCCAGCAACGCCGCATACTGCGTGGTGAGGCAGGCGTCGGTGCCGGTCAGGATGCGTTCGAAGTCGGCGATCGACAGCGATTCCAGCTCGACCCGGATCGGCAGCCGGCCTTGCAGCTCCGGAATCAGGTCGGACGGCTTGGCCAGCTGGAAGGCGCCGGAGGCGATGAACAGGATGTGATCGGTCTTGATCATGCCGTACTTGGTGTTGACAGTGGTGCCTTCGACCAGCGGCAACAGGTCGCGCTGCACGCCGGCGCGCGAGACGTCGGCGCCGCCGACTTCGGAGCGGCTCGCGATCTTGTCGATTTCATCCAGGAACACGATGCCGTTCTGTTCGACGTTGGCAATTGCCTTTTGCTTCAGTTCGTCGTTGTTGATCAGCTTGCCCGCTTCTTCCTCGATCAGCAGCTTCATCGCTTCGCTGATCTTCAGCTTGCGCGCTTTCTTGCGGCCGCCGCCGATGCCGGAAAACATCGTCTTGATCTGCTCGGTCATTTCTTCCATGCCGGGCGGCGCCATGATTTCCATCTGCGGTCCGGTTTCGGCCACTTCGATCTCGATTTCACGCTCGTCCAGCGCCCCTTCGCGCAGCCGCTTGCGCAGCGTCTGGCGGGTGCTGTTGCCATCGTCGTTGGCCGCCGCGCCCGGTGCTGCGCTAAAGCCGAAGTCGCGCGGCGGCGGCACCAGGATGTCGATCACCCGGTCTTCCGCCGCGTCTTCGGCGCGCGCCCGCACCTTGCGCATTTCGCTTTCCCGCGTTTGCTTGATGCCAATGTCGATCAGGTCGCGGATGATGGTGTCGACGTCGCGCCCGACATAGCCGACTTCGGTGAATTTGGTGGCCTCGATCTTGATGAACGGCGCATCCGCCAGCTTGGCCAGGCGGCGCGCGATCTCGGTCTTGCCGACCCCGGTGGGGCCGATCATCAGGATGTTTTTCGGCGTGATTTCATGCCGCAGCGGTTCCGCCACCTGTTGCCGGCGCCAGCGGTTGCGTAGCGCGATCGCCACCGCGCGCTTGGCGTTGGCTTGGCCGACCACGTGCTTGTCGAGTTCGGAAACGATCTCTTGAGGAGTCATGTTCATGATGAGAGAAATACCTGAATGGGTGGTTGCAATGGCGAGCCGAAGCGGGCTCAGTCCAGCGTTTCGATGATGTGCGAGAGATTGGTGTAGATGCACAGTTCGCCGGCGATCGTCAGCGATTTCTTGACGATGTCGGCCGGCGCCAGGTCGGTGTTTTCCTGCAGCGCCTTGGCGGCCGACTGGGCAAAGGTGCCACCGGAGCCGATCGCGCCGATGCCATCGGTCGGCTCCAGCACGTCGCCGTTGCCGGTGATCACCAGCGTGGAGTCGCGATCGGCCGCCAGCAGCATGGCTTCCAGTCGGCGCAGCATGCGGTCGGTGCGCCAGTCCTTGGCCAGTTCGACCGAGGCCCGCATCAGGTTGCCCTGGTGTTTTTCCAGCTTGGCCTCGAACAGGTCAAGCAGCGTGAACGCGTCGGCAGTGCCGCCGGCGAATCCCACCAGAACCTTGTCGTGATATAGCTTGCGCACCTTGCGCGCCGTGCCCTTCATGACGACGTTGCCCAGCGTCACCTGGCCATCGCCGCCCAGCGCCACCTGATTGCCGCGACGCACCGACAAGATCGTAGTGCCGTGAAATTGTTCCATGTCTGCCTCTGAAGATGAACGTATCCGGCCGAAAGCCGATAACCTGCAGAAAGGATGGGGTCGGCGGCGTTGATTGCAAGATGCCGGCCCGTGCGCCGGTCAATTTTTGCGGGGAATGATGCGCACGCTGCCCTGCAGGCCGAGTGCGTGCAGCAGCGCGATGACCAGGTGATTGAGATTATGCAGTTCTATCGTCTTGCCAGGCTGTGCACTCAGGCCGTCCAGCAATGGTCCGGCGGTGCTGAAATCGATGCGCGCCAACTGTTGGCAATCGAGTATTGCCGGCTGGTGTTGCTCGGCATAGCTGGCAATGGCGGTCAGTAACTGGTGGGTATCGCCCTCGATGACCTGCGGCATCAAGAAGATGCCAGTGGCGCCGGCTTCGGCCGGAGCCTCTTCCTGCGCGGTGCTGACCCGGGTCTTGGGTGCGACGAATGCCGGCGGCGAGACTTCGAAGGTGACGCAGTAGTCGATACTGGCCTCTTCGAATTCCTCTTCCCGGTTCAGCAATTGCAGAATTTCCAGCAACAGCAGCCAGGGCGCCTCGGTTTCGTCGCGCCGGCCGACTGCCAGAATGGCGCGAATCTTGTTTGCCAGTTCCGGCGCGCCGACCAAAACCAGTTCCAGGCCGGCTTTCTGCAGCTTCTTCAGCACCCGCAGCAGCAGTCCGCAGCCGACCGGATCGACGGCGCTGACGCGGGAAAATTCGAGGCGCAGCAGCGCGTGGCTCTCGGCCAGTTTCTGGGCGCGCGCCAGCTGCTTCGCGCTTTGCGCATTGAGTACGCCCGAAAAGGCGACACTCGGGGCCGCTGCCGGCTGATCGCTTGCAGCACTGTATGAGGTCGCCAGAGCCGGCGCGTCGCGCCATGCCGGCGGCGACATTTCGAATTTGCCGGCATAGGCGATGGACAGCGCATCGAACTGCTCGCGTTGCCCCATGACCTGGTGCAAGTCGAACAGCATGCTCCATGCAAGCGCCGCCGCCGGGCCCAGCGTGTCGTCCTGGATTGCCTCCTGGAGAATTTGTTGCGCTACTGCGGTCTGGTTGCTGGCAAACAGGATCGCCGCTTCTTCCAGCGCCGGCGCGCTGGGCAGTTCCGTCACGGAATCGGCACTGTCGACCGCCTTCGCCAGCTTCGGCGCCGACTCGGCCGTCGGTTTGGCCGGCTCCTGCGTGAACGGTAGAGTCGCTTCGAATTCGGGCAGTGTCGCCGCCTCCGGTCCTGCTTTTTTGCCCGTGCCCGCTGGCGGACTGTCGTCAGCAACCGGCGCCACGCTGTTGCCGATCTGCGTGGTGTTGACGAATTCCAGCGCCATCTCGGATTCGATCGCATCGATTTTCAATGCGGTGGCGCGGGCGATATCGCGCTGGATGGTGGATGGATCGGACAGCGAATCGAGGGTGTCGCCAATCACCGTGTGATGGCGGCTACCGGCCCGCTCGCCGTCTGAAGATGCCTGCTCTTCAACGACCGAAGCTTGCCTGTTTTTTTTTCTGAAGTGCGAAAAAATCCCCACGCTAGATCCTGGTCACTGTGTTGATTGCGCACGCGCCACACATGAATTTTAACGGTATCGCAAGCCCATGCCATAGCCGATCTGCACGATGAGCCGAGTCAAATCGAACGGCATGCCGGACGTGCTTGCCGCCGTTTGTCTGCGACCGCGCACCGGCGTTGGAATCCGCCTGGCATGCGGCCGCGGTTGCCCGTGGCTCAGTCGCCGTACAGCTTCTGCTTAAGCTCGCGCCGCTGCTGCGCTTCCAGCGACAACGTCGCGGTCGGACGCGCCAAAAGCCGCGGTACGCCGATCGGTTCGCCGGTTTCTTCGCACCAGCCGTAATCACCGGAATCGATACTGGCAATGGACTGCTGAACTTTTTTCAGCAGCTTGCGTTCACGGTCGCGCGTGCGCAATTCCAGTGCGTGTTCTTCCTCGATGGTGGCGCGATCGGCCGGGTCCGGCACCAGCACGGTTTCGCGCAGGTGTTCGGTGGTTTCGTTGGCGTTTTTCAGCAAATCTTTTTCGAGTTGCTGCAGGCGCGCCTTGAAAAAGGCGCGCTGCGCCGCGTTCATGTAGTCCTTTTCGCTCATCTTGACGATTTGCGCTTCGGTCAACAGAGTGCCGTCGTCGGTGACGGCGGGGGTCGGTTTGGATGTCTTAGTGGCCACTTCGCTTACTCTCGATACAACGATTGGTTCAATGTTATCCGGGATCCCGGCGCCTGCCTTGTTGCTGCGCATACGTACGCCGGATCGGGGCGTTTGGGATGCCGCTTGCGCGGCGGGTCTTCGCTTGGCGTCGACGGCGGGTTGCGCCATCTTGCGCGTCGCTGACTGCTTGCGGCCGGCCGTCCCTGCGGCCGGCGTCGCGGCCGTGGCCGCTCTGGTGGAAGTGGCGGCAGGCGCCCGCTGCCTGGAGGCGGGCGTTGCCGGCGTTTTTTTGGCGGGCTTGGCGGCTGTGACCGCCGCACGGCCAGTTTTGCTCACGGCTTTTTGTGTTCTGGCAACCGCCGCCGCCGTGTTTTTTACGGCCGGTTTCGTGGTGCTGATTTGGCAGTTGGCTTGCTCCCGGGCTTGAGGGCCTGCACCAGGGACTTTACCAGTTTTCCGGCCGCCGACTTCAGAGTTGATTTGTGCGCCGGTGTGCGGGTTGAACCGGCTGCAGCCTTGCCGGTTGTTTTGGTAACCGCATTTTTTTTCGTGGTTTTTGTAACGGTTGTGTTCATGATTCCCTTATCCTCAAGAATCTGTCCATAACGCGATTCGCGCCGGACCGTGCACGATGTTCAGCCGTCGTTTGTAATTTGCCGTTCCCCCGCCTTCGGCCCCCTAATTTAAGCTCCGGTAGTTTATACCAAACACTGCTCAAGCCCCTGAATAAAAACATCCTTCGGCAGATTCTTGCCGATGAACACCATTTTGCTGCCGCGCGCTTCCTGCTCCCCCCATTTGCTGCCGATGTCGCTGCCCATCATCTGGTGCACGCCCTGGAACACAACCTTGCGGTCGGCTCCTTCCATCAGCAGCACGCCCTTGTAGCGCAGCATGCGCGGGCCATACACCTGGACGATGCTGCCCAGGAAATCATCCAGCCGCGCCGGATCGAACGGGCGCGCGCTCTGGAACAGGAAGGCAGCGATGTCGTCGCTATGGCCGTGGCCGCGTGCCCGTGTCCGTGCTCCGGTGAATGCTCGTGGTCATGGCCGCAATGCTCGTCATGTACGTGCGGTTCTTCCGCCGCCAGGAAATCGGGATCGATCTCCAGCTTGTCATTCAGGTTGAAGCCGTGAATGTCGAGAATTACCGCCAACGGCGCGCGGCCAAAATCAGCCTGTTCGATTGGCGCGCGCGGATTGATGCGCTTGAGCCGCGCGCTCAAGACCTGCACTTCTTCGCTACTGACCAGGTCGGTTTTCGATAGCAGAAGGCGGTCGGCAAAACCAACCTGGCGCTGCGCTTCCTCATGCGCGTCCAGCTGCTGCATCGCATGGCGGGCGTCGACCACGGTGATGATCGCATCCAGCCGGAATTGCGACGCCACTTCGTCATCCATGAAAAAAGTTTGCGCCACCGGTCCCGGATTGGCCAGGCCGGTGGTTTCAATGATCACGCGGTCGAACTTCAGTTCGCCGGCCGCGCGCTTTTGCCCCAAGGCCGACAAGGCCAGGATCAGGTCGCCACGCACGGTGCAGCAGATGCAGCCATTGTTCATTTCGACGATCTGCTCGCCTTGGTCCTGCACCAGGATTTCATTGTCGATATTTGCTTCGCCAAATTCGTTTTCGATGACGGCAATCTTGTGCCCATGCTCCTCTTGCAGGATGCGGTTGAGCAGTGTGGTTTTGCCGGCGCCCAGAAAGCCGGTCAGGATAGTGGTGGGGATCAGTGCCATGGCAACTTGTTCGGTTAAGAAATCAGTGGGCGCAATCAGCGCACCAGCCCTTGATGGTCAATTCGATATCGTGGCTTTGAAAGCCATCGCCCAGTGTCTGGCGCACGATGCCCTGCAACTGCTGCTGGAGCGCGGCCTGGGCGCTGGGTTGGTCCTTGCGCCGACTGGCGGTCTTGGCTGCGACGCTGCCGCTGTCATCGTCCAGGCAAAATACGCGGGCGCAGCGGGTGCACTTGAAATGGCCGTGCGGATGCCGCGCATGCGGCCACTCGCCGGCGCCATGCTCGGTACCGGCGCTGTAGCGGAACACCCGGTCGTCGCCGGCGATCTTGTGCGCCAGGCTGGCATCGGTCAGGCAATCCAGCGCCCGATACAAGGTCACCCGATCCAGTTCGTTCAGGCGGCCCTGCAGGTCCTGATGAGACAGCGCGCTCGGCGTGCCCAGCAAAACCGCCAATACCTTGATGCGGGCAGCCGTCACGCGCACGCCAGCGTCGCGCAGTTGCGCTTCGGCCTGCGCATGGCTGGGCTGCAGCGTCGGCGTCACGCCGCTGCTGTCGTGCTGCCAGTGTGTCTGTGCTCGGATGTTCATTGGCCGTCGATGAATGGAATTCAGTTCAATTGATTATGCAGCAAATTTGCAATCGCGTTGCACAAATGCGGTCTACTCGGAAGAATGCAAGCGCGTCGTTTCGAATCGCAAACAATTTACCACAATGACGGAGTATGATCAAAAACAGCCATTTCTGTAAGGATACAAGTCGGTGTTTATAAATACAGTGCCCAGTATAAACTCCGATGCGGGGTGGGAAAAGGCTGGTGGTAAGCTGTCGCGCAATGTGGACAATAGCGCAATATCGCTTATTTGCCGGGGCCGGGCTGCTTCCTGGCACGGGGATGGGCGGCGTCGTACACCTCGGCCAGTCGCTGGAAATCAAGCGCCGTATACACCTGGGTCGAGGCGATCGACGCATGGCCCAGCATTTCCTGTACCGCGCGCAGATCGCCTGAGGATTGCAGTACATGCGATGCAAACGAATGGCGCAGTACGTGCGGATGGGCGCCGCTGGTCAGGCCGATGGCGCGCGCCTGAGCCTTAAGCCGCAGTTGCACCACACGCACCGAAACGCGCTTGCCGCGCCCGTTCAGGAACAGGGCAAAACGGGCGTCGTTATCGTCGGCCCTCGCCAAGCTCGGGCGCAGCGCCAGCCAGCGTTGCATCGCGGCCAGCGCGGCGCGGCCGACCGGCACCCGGCGCTGCTTGCTGCCCTTGCCGGTCACCGTCACTTCGCCGGCCTCGAAATCGATCCAGCCGGCGGAAACGTGGTCCGCCGTCTTGCTGTAGCGCAGGTCGAGGCCGACCAGTTCCGATACCCGCAAACCGCTTGAATACAGCAGTTCGAACATGGCGTGGTCGCATGCCTGCGCCGCCGAGCCGGCATCGCGCAGCGGGTTGGGCTGCGCTACCAGCCGCACCGCATCGTCAGCCGACAGCGCTTTCGGCAGCGGCTTGGCGCGCTTCGGCGGTTTGATGCCGGCCACCGGATTCGAGGCCAACTCCACCTGCTGCGCCAGCCAGTCGTAAAAACCGCGCCAGGCCGACAGCTTGCGCGCGATCGAGCGGGGGCCGAGGCCGCGCGCATGCAATTGCGCAGCGAATTTGCGGATGTCGAAATGCGTCAGGGCAGTGAGCTGGCCACCGACGCCGGCCAGTTGCCGCAATTCGGCCAGGTCGCGTCCGTAACTGTCAATCGTATGGGCGGCCAGCTGGCGCTGGCTGGTCAGACTTTCGAGATAGTCCCGCAGAAACTCCTGGTCTGCGCGCGCACTCACGGCGACGGTGGATCAGTCGAGCAGGCAGGCCAGCGCAGCGCTGGCAGTGGTGCCGATGCGGCTCAGGAAATCGGTCGCCATGTCGCTGCTGAACCGCTCCGGATCGGGCGAGCCAAGCACCAGCAAGCCGAAGGCATCGGCGCCAGCGGCCCTGCGCAGCGGCAGCAAGGCAACGGATTGCACCGCACCCGCCTCTTCCAGCCAGGCGCTGACTTCGAAATCATGGTTGGGTCCGCAGAAGGGACCATCCAGGCTGTTTGAAAATATCCGCGCGTCGTCCGACACCGGCGCCGCGAACCACGTGTGGGCAAAGGCCGGGGCGATGTTCCACACCCGCAGCGTGGCGTGCGGCACCGAGAAAATCGATTGCAGGCCGGACGTCAGAGCATGCGGCAAATCGACGTCGTTGCGCGCCTGCAGCAAGGCCAGCGTCCACTCCTGGAAGCGGTCGCCGATGGCGTCGTTTTCCTGCGCCACGCGCAGCAGTTCGGCCAGGTGCAATTCCTGCACGCGGATTTTTTCGCGCAGCACTTCCATCTGCCTTTCCTGCAGCGACACCGCACGGCCCAGTACCGGGCTGGTCAGGCGCACATCGGACAGCAGTTCCGCATGCTCTTCGAAAAAATGGGGATTGTCTGCCAGGTAGCGCGCGACATCGTCGGAGTTCATGTTGTGCATCGTGCTCATCGCTTACTCATCTCGATATGAAAGAGGAAAAATCTACAGCGTAATCTCGCCCTCGAACACCGTCACTGCCGGGCCGGTCATTCGTACCGCGCAATCTGCGCCGTCCCAGGCAATCGACAGGTGGCCGCCGCGCATGGCGACTGCCACCGGCGAGCGCAGCAGTCCGCGCAGGATGCCGGCTACCGCGGCCGCGCAGGCGCCGGTACCGCAGGCCAGGGTTTCACCCGCGCCGCGCTCGAATACACGCAGCTTGATCGCGTGCGGATCGAGGACTTGCATGAAGCCGGCATTCACCCGTTGCGGAAAGCGTGGATGATGCTCGATCAATGGCCCATCGGTAGCGACCGCTGCACGTTCGATATCGGCCACCACTTGTACCGCGTGCGGATTGCCCATCGATAGTACTGAGACCCAGCTGGTGTCGCGACCGGCGCCCAGTTCCAGCGGCCACAGCATGGCATGGCCTTCGTGCCGTGCCTGCAGGCCGGTGCTATCGAACGGTACCTGAACTGGCTCCAGCAGCGGTATGCCCATGTCCACCGAGACCCGTTCACCATCTTCCAGCGTCGGCGCGATCACGCCGCCCAGCGTGGCGACGCGGATCGTGCGTTTGGTCGAAAGGCCGTGTTCGCTGACGAAGCGAGCAAAGGCGCGCGCGCCATTGCCGCACTGCTCGACCTCGCCACCGTCGGCGTTATAGATGCGGTAGCGGAAATCGACATCGGGCGAGGGCGCCGCCTCGACCACTAGAATCTGGTCAGCGCCAATGCCGAAGCGGCGATCGGCCAGCCGCCGGCATTGCGCGGGCGTCAGCTCGATTTGCTGGCGAATGGCGTCGATCACGACAAAATCATTGCCGGCACCGTGCATCTTGGTGAATTTGACCTTCATGGCGGCATTATAGACTGCGCCTGGCACGCTTTTGGCGTCGATTATGCGAGGGGCTTTTGCGGATCGTAGACATCGGCCGACCCCGCCGGCCGCGTCTTGAAACGTTTGTGGGTCCAGAAATATTCAGCGGGAGCTTCGCGCACGCGTTCCTCGATAAACTGGTTCATGCGACGCGTCGCGGCCAGCACGTCGGCGCCCGGGTAGTCCTGCCAGGATGGGTAGAAGGCGACTTTCCAGCCGCGATAGTTTGGCAGGAAGGTGGCCACCACCGGCACCACGGTGGCGCCGGTCAGGCCGGCGATGCGTGCCGGCGCGGTCAGGGTGGCCGCCGGCACACCGAAAAAAGGGACGAAGGCGGCATCCTTGGTGCCGAAATCCATGTCCGGCAGCATCATGAACGGCAGGTTTTCGCGCATCGCGCGCAGGATCGGCTTGATGCCTTGTTCGCGGCTAAACACCTTGATCGGATGAAAGCGCGTGCGCCCGCGCAGCAAGGCGCGATCGAATACGCGGCTCTTCTGGCGGGTGTAGACCGAACAGCCGGGGCCGACTTGCGCCAGCGCGGTGGCGGCGACATCGAGACAGACAAAATGCGGGCACAGGAAAATCAGCGGGCCGGCGCCGATCAACTCCAGCGGCACCGCCGGCTCGATCCGGATCAGCCGCTGCAGCCGCGCCGCTGGCGCCCACCACAAGATGCCGCGCTCGAGGATGGCGCGCGCATAATCCTTGAAATGCTGGCGCGCGATCGCACGCCGCTCGGCTTCCGATAATTCCGGCAGGCACAGGCGCAGGTTGGTCAGCGCGATGTGGCGGCGCGCGCGCACCAGCAAAAACAGCAGTGCGCCGATCGCTTCGCCCAACCGGCCTAAAAGCGGCAGCGGCAGCCAGTGCAGCAGCCATAGCAAGCCTAGCAGCAGTCTCACGCCGCCGCCTGTCCGTCGGTAGGCGCCGTGGGTGCGAGCACGCCGGGCGGTGCCTTGTGGCGCTGGTAGCTCCACAGGTACTGCGCCGGACAGCGTGCGATCAGCGCTTCCATCGCCGCATTGATCGCGCGTGCCTGTTTCTGCAAAGAGCCTTCTGGCAATTGCCCGCATTCGACGAAATGCAATAAGTAGCCTTGTCCGCGCGGCCGCCGTTCGGCATATACCGCGATGATCGGCGCACGCGACAATTGCTGCAGCCGGGCCGGTAGCGTCATCGTGTAGGCCGGGCGGCCGAAAAAATCGGCCCACACGCCTTCGCCCTCCTGTGGCACCTGGTCGGGCAAGACGCCGACCGTCTCGTTCCGCTTCAGCGCTTTCAGCAGCAGCCGCACGCCGCCCAGGTTAGCCGGTGCCAGGAACAGGTTGCCGCGCGCGCGCGCGCCTTCCATCAGCGGCTTTAACGCCGCCTTGCGTGGCGGGCGGTACATCACGGTCAGGCGCGTGTGGACCGCGGTGGCCTGAGCACTGACCTCGAAGCAGCCAAGGTGCGGCGTCAAGAAGATCACGCCCTGCCGGGCATCCAGCGCCGCTTGCACCAATTCCCAGTTGACCATCGTCACACTGGCCAGCACGCGTTGCGGCGGCGCACACCAAATGAATGGCAGTTCGGCGATGCTTTTGCCGGCTTCTGCAATCGACGCCCGCAGATGCTGGCTGTAGCCGGCCCGCTCTAGATTGTTTCTGAGTCGCTGACGATAGGTCGGCGACGTCAAATAGACCAGCCACCCAAGCGCTGCGCCCAGCGCGTGTAGCGCTGACAGCGGTAAATGGGACAGCAGGCGGAAAAGGAAAACCAGCATAGGGGAAGACAAAGTGGCGAAACGAGCCAGAATTTCTCAACAGATGAGGTCGCACGCAATCAATACGCACGAACCAGGAGAGAAATGAGCCAGGCGGAAATTATACTGTCTGAAGCCGGATTACTTGAATTGGGCCGGCAATCAGGAATTGGCCGCTTTTATTTGGGGGCATGGCCGGTGCAAGACTTCAATGAGAGGGAATGCCGGCAACGGCGCCATCAGCGCAGTCGAGAGGCGTTGGTAAAAGCGCCTTCATGACCGGCAGGCCACAAGCTGACGCGCTTCATCGCGGTATCCGGGCCCGAGACAATCAGCGTTGATGGCGTTTCAGTGCGGGCCATTCTTTCGAGCGATTTCTCATTTTCCGCACCTGCTCCGCGTTTTCCCTTCGTACCCATCCAGTTCGGCGTGGCCCACCTCGACTTCCCTGGTTATCGTACCTATAGCATTAAGTTATAGGCTGTGCGCAACTAATTATTTGTTTTAGGTTTCACTCAGTTCCAGAATGTCAAGAATCCTCGCAGCTCTGGCTGCGAGTTGCGCTGCGCCGGCGACAATGGGTCGAGCTTGCCCGCGTGCGCCTGTTTTCCATGCCCGAAACACCTCCATCGCCTAGCCGAGATGGATGTGTGTCGTTACGGCGATAGTAAATTTAAGGGGGGCGATTTCGGATTGTCGACGGAATCGGCTGCCTCGATCGGATTGCGTTAAAAGGTTCTACAGATGCATATTTGCGTATTGGGTGCCGGCGTCATTGGAACGACATCGGCGTATCAACTGCTGGAGGCAGGGCATCAGGTCACGCTGCTTGATGCGAAGCCTGTGCCTGCGTCGGGGGCGAGTCTGGGTAATGGCGCGCAATTGAGCTATTCCTACGTGGCCCCGCTCGCCGATCCGTCGGTGTGGTCGAAATGGCCTTATTACCTGGCTAGCCCGAATTCTCCTCTTACCCTGCGCCCCTGGACCGATTCCGCGCAGTGGGGCTGGTTGCTCCAGTTCCTGGCCGCCTGCACCCCGGGAAAAGTGCGAAGCACGACGATCGAGCTATTGCGGCTGGCATTTTTCAGCCGCCAGCAATTGGCGCGTCTGCGAGAGACGATTCCGTTTGACTTCCTGCATCGAACGGCTGGGAAGCTGGTCATGTTCAGTGATGCAAGCGCATTGCAACTGGCAAAAAAGCAGATCGATTTCCAGGCCGAACACGGCTGTGAACAGGAAATTGTCGACGCTCGCCGGTGCCTGGAAATAGAGCCAGCCTTGGTGGCGTCCTGGCGTAAGTGGGCCGGCGGGGTGTACACCCCAAGTGAAGAAGTCGGCGACTGCGCATTGTTTTGCCAGCGGTTGTTGGCGAGCATGAAGGACCACCCAGGATTTGATTTTTTGCCATCCACGCCGATCACCCGCGTGGAAGTCAAAAATCGCGTGCTGCGCTCGGTGAGGGCAGGCTCTGACAGCATCCAGGCCGATGCCTTCGTGCTGGCGATGGGAGCACAAAGTACCGCATTTGCCCGTGAGCTCGGCTTTTCGGTGCCGGTTTATCCACTCAAGGGCTATAGCATCACGGTGCCGCTGCACGGGGCGGCGCTCGCGGCCGCACCGCAGGTGTCGATTACCGACCTATCCAGAAAAATCGTCTATGCGCGGTTGGGGGATCGCATGCGTGTCGCTGGCCGAGTTGAATTGGTCGGCATGAATCAAGACATACCCAAACGGGCGATCGATGAGCTGACGCTCGCGGTGGCGGAAACATTTCCTGGCTGCGCTTCATCCTGCGCTGCGGACAATGGTGGTTCGGCATTGTCGCCTTGGGCGGGATTTCGTCCGGCCACGCCAACCGGTTTGCCGATCATTGGTCCATCTCCGGTCGGAAATTTATATCTGAATATCGGTCACGGCAGTTTGGGGTGGACGCTCGCATGCGGCAGTGCCGCGCTGTTGGCGCAGCAGATTGGCGGCAAGGCCACAGCGATCGATACGGCTGCTTTCCGTTTTAACGGATAGCCTGTTGGCGACCTGATGCAATCCGGGCGCACGCGATTGAGCCCGGTGCGGGAACTGGAGTAGATGGCTGAGAGTGGCGCCGGTTAACGGCGTAAGCCACAAGATAGCGTCATGTGTACGGCAATCGGTATTTGCCTGAAAGACTTTGCCCTGAAAGGACTGGTTGATCTACAAGCCTGCCAGCGTGATGGATGATGACTTGTCGAGCCTTTGGTAGCGCGTTGCGGACGCAGAAAAAGTGCTTCATTGCCGACGACAAGAAAATGCTACCATCCGTGCCGCTCGTCAAAGGTACTTGAAAGATTGCATGCAACTTAGGCAACTCGAAGTGTTCTACGCCGTCATGGTGACCGGTTCGATCAGCGCCGCGGCGCGTATGCTGAATATCACCCAGCCTGGTGCCAGCAAAATTATCCAGCAGTTGGAACGCAGGAGTGGCTTTAGCCTCTTCACTCGTGCGGGCGGCAGGCTGCGTCCATCGCCAGAGGCACTGGTTCTGTTCAAGGAAACACAGGTCTTGTATGCGCAGTTGGAGAAAATCAAAGCGCTCATGCAAAACCTCAAACGCGGTACCGGCCAGACGGTGATCCGCGTCAGCACCACCACCGGCTTGGCACACGATGTACTGCCGACCGCAACACAAGATTTCAGGAGCATGCACTCCGAATGCAAGGCAGAGTTGCATACCGCGAATACCAAAGGAATTTTCGACGCGTTGATGCTGCGCGAGATCGATCTCGGCTTCGCACTTAATCCTCCCGAACATCCGGCGATCGAGCGAAAAGTCCTGGCAATGGGAGAGCTGGTATGCATTGCGCCCCCGGGTTTTCGCCATACGTCCAAAAAATTCCGGTATTCGGATTTTGCTGACCATCCATTCATTGCCATGCACTGGGATGATCCGCTGGCGAAATTGTTTTTCAGCGAATGCAGTACCGCAGGCGTCGAGCTTTCCAGCGCGGTGGTCGTGCGTACTTATCTGATGGCACGCACGCTGGTTCAGCGCGGCGCAGGCTTGGCGGTGATCGACCAATACACGGCGCAGCACGGGGATGATGGATCAGTCGAGATTTTCGAGCTGGAGCCAAAACTCCAGTTTTCCGTGAACGCGTTATGGTTGAAGGACACTGAGCCGTCGCTGCTGGTCAAATCATTTATTGATAGTTTCCAACAGGCCGAACGGCGCGTGGCGGAGAATCTGTTTCGGCAAGCCCCCGACTCTCGACGCCCGGACTGATCCGCGTAGTAGTGACGTGAAGGCATGCGGGCGCCGCTCGCCCCTGCAAAACCGGTTCCTGGCTCGATCAAAACAAAGCCAGCTTATCGAATGCGGATAAGGCTTGCGCATGTCTTTCCTGCATTTGTCCCGTACCTACGCTTCCAGCCATGAGTCGCGAACGATTACTGTTCATGCGCCTTTTGGCGGCGCGCTGGCTGTTCTTTCTGCTATCGCGCATGTTGCAAGCCGTTTCGACATTCTCTGGCGCTCCCTCGCTCAAGCTATAGCCATTTGTTATAGGAATGATGCGTTAAGTGATTTGACCGCCGCTGGGATGCAACTCAGAATTTGATTGCCTTCCAGAGCCGGAATTTTTAACAACAAACGAGCAACTAAAACGGCAACGTTGTTGCAGATTGGGGTGGCGCGGCCCCGGCATTTTTACCGGCATGCAGCGGCGATTTTTGTACATCCGCCGCTGGCATCGTCTGGAAGCGCTTGGCCTCGTCGATGACCACCGTATTTCCCGCTTCGTTTTACCGGAATGCGCACGCTGCTTGACCTATCCAACCGCCGCATACCCGGGTCGCCGAGGTGGTTCGGCGCAGCATGGCTCCCTGCAAGCCTGTCGACCTATAAAAATAGTAACGGAGACAACAGTTGCCAAAAATTTTTCTGACATCCGCTGGCCGAATCGTCCTGTTGGGATTGGCCTGCATCCTTCCGGCTTGCGGTGGCGGCGGTGCCGCGCCCACTTCGTTGGCAGCGCCAGCATATCAATTTATCCGTGCTGCCAGTCCTGCGCGTACCATCGTTAATACCAGCGCTGGGGAATGGCTCGCGACCTATACCGACGGCTCTTATACCGTCAGACACTACGGCCAAAGCCGTACATTTTCGGAGCCGGTCAACCCCGGAGTCACTGCGGGAGCGCAAACGGTAACCCACACCTCGTATGTCAGGGTGCTGCCGTCGCCGTGGCCATCCGGTGCAATTCCTACCGCTGCACAGGTGGATGTGCTACTCGCAAGTTCCGAACCGGACGCACTGGCGGTGGCGATGCAATATATCCATGGCCAACCAACCGTGAAAGTGGCAGACGCCAACGCTTATACCGGGTATCTGTGGGTGTCGGGCGACGCCGGCTACGGGCCGGATATCGGCGCCGACTTCAATGATCATCTTGGCGTCAGCTGGGACTATGGCGCAAGTTATGGCGGTATTGACCCCAACGAAACCGCCGAGTACGGCCTGCTGGACTGCTCTGGTTTCATTCGGATGGTATTCGGCTATCGGATGGGAATTCCGTTGGCCAAGATCGGCCATGAGCGGCCGGGGGTAGCGATTCCGCGTACTTCAGCGCTCCAGAGTTCTTCGGGCACCAGCATCGGTGTCGGTGTGATTGCGGATACCGGCAGGAAGCCGACCAGCTTCGACAACCTGTCGCCTGGCGATATCGTATTTTTCGATGCCGATGGTGCGGACGGAACGATTGACCATGTTGGCATTTATCTCGGTATCGATTCGAGCGGGAAAAACCGCGTGCTGTCGAGCAGGAACAGCCTGCTGGGTCCGACCATGAAGGATTCGGCCAGCGCGACCAGTCCTTCCATCCTCGATGGCAACGGCTGGATGCCGAGCGGGTTTCGTTCGGCACGCCGGTTTTAGCCATCATTCCCGGAGTTGTGTCATCGCCATTTTGCGCTGCCGGGTCCGCCCGCATGCGCCGTATGTCGATCGCCAGTCAGATCGCCTTCATGCAAGTAACACGGTTTATTCAAGACGGAATGGAGCGAGCAAAAAAGTAGTCGCAATTCCCAAAAAATACGAGCGTAAAGTCCTTGCCTCGTTGCCGCAAAAGAGTGTGATGCGGGCAGCGCATTGCACAAAGTATGTGCCACTCATAGGCCGGGTTGTTCTCCGACCGGCCAGATACGTCCAACTTATCGAAATGGTTTGTCAATCCGCTATCGAAAATCCGATTTTCCCCGCTAATCCATAACCGGCCGTTATAGGAATCACGCATTAAGTGATTTGACCCTCGGAGAGGCGAACCCCACAATTCGACCGCCTTTCAAACTGAAAGTTCAGCTAAAGAAACGGCCGATTAAAACAACAACAACTTGGGGGATAGGCAACGTGAGCCAATGCGATTTTCACAGGCGCGCAGAACACGATTTTTGCACCGCAATGCCGGTATTCCGTTTGAAACAATTGGTCGTGGTGGTCGTGGCCGCGTTTTCCTATTCCGCTTATGCGCAGTCGCCGCCGAATGTCGGCCAGGTGCTTGAGTCGGTGCGCGAGTTGAATACCATTCCGGCGCGCCCGGATGCCGAAGCACTCCAGTTCGGTGTGCCGCAACCGGTGGTCGTACCGGCGGAAGCCGTCCCTAACGATGAGCCAAAAGTTCATGTGCGGGCCTTCCGTCTACGTGGAAATACGGTATTTACGGAAGCTGAATTGCAGCCGCTGATTGCCGCCGGTACTGGCCGGAGCCTCGATCTTCGAGGGATCGAGCAAATCATCGCGCGAATCGGTGACTACTATCACAGCAAGGGCTATCTTCTGGCACGCGCCTATGTGCCGGCGCAGAAAATCGAGAGCGGCGAAATCGAAATCGCCATCGCCGAAGGCAAGCTCGGTCAAGTCAAAATTCAACGCGGTGCGTCAGTGCGTCTGAAGCAGGAGCGCATCGATGGTGTTATGGCTGCGTTGCGCGCCGGCGCGCCAATCCATGTGCCAACGGTTGAGCGAGCGTTACTGCTGCTGACGGATGTGCCAGGGATCAAGGTTCGCTCGACGTTGCGCCCTGGGGCCGCGGCGGGCACTGCCGATTTGCAGGTCTTCGTCGAGGAAGATCGCATGCCGCAGTTGTCGCTTGCCCTGGACAACTACGGCAGCCGTTATACCGGTCAGTTTCGCACCAGCTTCGGCTTGCAGTTGAATGACATGTTCGGCGCAGGCGATCAGTTTTCGTTCTCCGGAGTGCATGGGTTTTCCGGTCTGACCAGCGGCCGGGTAGGGTATGACTTCCCGATCGGCAACGACGGCTTGCGGATGAAGCTGTCCTATGCCGACCTGCATTACCATCTCGGCGGTTCCTTCGATGCGTTAAATATTGAAGGGGATTCACAGATTTTCGGTGGGGTTTTGCAATACCCGCTGATTCGTTCGCGTGATACCAATCTGATGCTATTTGCCGGAGCGGAAAGCAAACGCCTCTTCGAAAAGGTTGGCGCCGTTGGCAGCGCCGCTTCCAAGGAAGTCAATAGTGCGCACGTCGGCTTGACCAGCAGTTTGCGTGACGAACTGGGAGGTGGTGGTGTGTCGACTGCCAGCGCCATCTTGACCGGAGGTCATTTGCAGCGGAATTCCGACGCCGATGCTGCCATTGACGGATTGACGGCACGCAGCGCGGGCGAGTTTTCCAAATTCAATTGGCAACTGGGCAGGCTGCAACGGCTGGCGCCGAAATGGTCGCTGGCCGCCAGTTTGAGCGGGCAATTGGCATCGCGGAATCTGGATTCGTCGGAAAAATTCTATCTTGGTGGCCCGTCGAGTGTGCGTGCGTACCAGATCGGCGAGGCCGCGGGCGACGAGGGGATGCTGGGTAATATTGAGCTGCGATACGATCTTGAGCCGGCGATGCAGCTGGTAGGTTTTGTCGATGCCGGCCGCGTTCGCATCAATAAAAATCCGTTTTCCATTGATGCCAATTACCGCACGCTGGCAGGCGCAGGCGTCGGCTTGAACTGGGATATCAAGGGAGTAGGCAGCTTGCGTGCCAGCTATGCCACCAAGATAGCGGGCGAGGCGATCGATCCCGAGCAGAGGCAACGCGATCAGCTATGGGTATCCTTGGCGGTGACGCCCGAAGCGCTGGCTGCCTTGGGCGCAACCCCGGCGTGGGCGCTCAAGAACGCCGTGGAGCGGCCAAGCAAGATTGACATCTATGGGACATTGAACGTCGATCTGGAGATCGCCAGCCGCCGTGGTGCAACCGCCGCCGGGCCGCGCGGCGCGACCCAGTCGCTGCCACCGACCGGTATTGACGCCGAGACCATGCAACGGATGACCAGCAACGCATCCAACATCGGGTTCAAGGGATCGGAAAATCTGGGTGGAGGCCTGAGGGCCTGGTATCAAATCGAATCGTCGGTGTCGATGAAGAGCGGCACCGGCACGCTTGCCGGGCGCAATACCGGCGTTGCACTGGAAAGCCGCCGCTGGGGCACCGTGCTCTTCGGGCAATGGGATACGCCGTACAAGAACAGCACCGGTTCTCTGGATCCATTCTACGGCAACCAGGTCGGCGCTTTTTATAACATCCTCGGCACGCCTGGCTTCGGCGTCACCACGGCCACGCAGCCTGGGCCGGTAACGACGGCCAACGCGACCGACGACGACGATGCGTCGTTCACTCGCCGCCAGGGCAACAGCCTCCAGTACTGGACGCCGAAGGTCGGTCCATTTTCGGGCCGCTTCCTGTATTCGAGTGACAGCGAAAAAATCGCTCCCACCAGCGGCGAGGCGTCGCTGTGGGGTTTCAGCGTGCGTTACGACAACGGACCGTTGATGCTGAGCGCCGCGTATGAGCGCCACAACAACTATTACGGTGTGGCCAGCTTGGGACGCAACAACCGCGGCGTGGGTTCGAGCACAGGCCCGACCTCGCCGACGACATCGAAAGACGAAGGCTTGAAGCTGGCGATCGGCTACGACTTCGGCGCGACCGACATTGGCCTGGTCTGGGAAAAGCTGCGTTATCGGGAGAGCGGCGTCATACCCGCCGCCACGGTGCCCGACCTCCAGTATTACGACCGCAGCGCCGTATGGTTCGGCGTTACTCACAAGATGGGCAATCTCGAATTGCTGGCCAGTTATGGCGTCACCACCAATGGCAACTGCGAGATGATCAGCGGCAATCCGGCGCTGACGGAGTGTGTTACCGACGGCCTGGGAGCGGAAATGCTGAGCCTCGGCGCACAGTACCGGCTGTCCAAGCGTACTTCGCTGTATGCACAGTATGCGCAAATCAGTAACGGCGCATCGGGAAGCTATAACTTTTCAACCGGCTTCGTCAGCGGGGCCGGTGTCGGTGGCAGTCCGCGTGCATTCGGTGTTGGCATGATCCATAAATTTTAAGACAGGAAGAGGACGCGCTATGACTCACTCTCATTCCCCTCGCCAGCACCTCCCTATGCGGCGTACCTTAAGTATCTTGATTGGCGCGCTGTTGAGTGCGTCGCCTTCCTGGGCGCTTGATCCGAATGCACTGCCGACTGGCGGTTCGATCATTGGCGGCAGCGGCAGCATTGACGTCAATGGCAATCAATTGACAGTTCAGCAGCAGTCGCAGCAATTGATCGCGAACTGGAATACCTTCAATATCGGCACCGACGCGGCGGTACGGTTCATGCAGCCGTCTTCCTCCGCGGTCGCTTCTCAACCGCGTGCTGTCGAACGATGCGTCGGAATTTTCGGACGGCTGTCGTCGAACGGCCAAGTCTTCCTGGTCAATCCGAACGGCGTGTATTTCGCGCCCGGTGCCAGCGTCAACGTCGGCGGCCTGGTGGGCAGCACGCTTGATATTTCGAACGAGGATTTTGCCGGCGGCCGCTATGTATTCAATCGCGCTGGCGGCACGACCGGCGAGGTGGTCAATCAAGGGCGCCTGCAGGCGGCCGACGGCGGCAGTATCGCGCTGATCGGCGCCAGGGTGATCAACGACGGTGACCTCATCGTCCGCAACGGCACGGTCGCGCTGGCTGCCGCCGATCAGGTGACGCTCGACTTCCGCGGTGACGGATTGTTGTCGGTTAGCGTCGATAAGACGGCGCTGGCCGGCGAAGTGGCGAATCGCGGCGTCATCGCCGCCGATGGCGGCAACGTGGTGATGAAGGCGGCGTCAAGGACGCGTTGCTGGAAACCGTGGTCAACAACACCGGCATGATCCGGGCGCGTTCGATCGGCATGCGCGACGGCAGCGTGGTGCTCGACGGCGGCGCCGAAGGCGTGGTGATGCATAGCGGCTCGATCGACGTCTCGGGGCTGGAAGCGGGTGAAAAAGGCGGTAGCGCGAAACTGCTCGGCGACAAGGTCGCGCTGACCGGCATGGCGTCGATCGATGCGCGCGGTGATGCGGGCGGCGGCTCTGTCCTGGTCGGCGGCGATTACCAGGGCAAGGGCGCGGAGCAGAATGCGAGCGCGACTTATGTTGGCCAGGACGCGGCGATTGCGGCCGATGCGGTCAACACGGGCGACGGCGGCAAGGTGATCGTGTGGGCGGACGACGTCACCAGATATTACGGATCGATCTCCGCGCGCGGCGGCGCGCAGGCCGGCAACGGTGGCTTCGCGAAACGTCAGGCAAGGAAATGCTGGAAGCGTTTGGTGCGGTCGACGCCAGCGCCGCCAACGGCGCGGCAGGGACATGGCTGCTCGATCCGCGCAACGTCACGATTGCGGCCGCCACCGCCAATGGCGGATTCGACGGCGGTTCGCCGAACATGTTTACGCCGACCGGCGACTCGGCGACCATCAACGCTGCCACCATCAACGCCAGCCTGAACGGTGGCACCAGCCCGTCACCGTCACCACCGGCGGCGACGGCACCCAGAACGGCGATATTAGGTTGGCGCCGGCCGATATCTTGAAATCGCGGGCGCGGATGCTGCGTTGCGCTTGGAAGCCGCAAACAACATCGTTGTTAATGGCTCGATCAAGTCCACCAGCAATAAACTCGATGTCGTACTGAATTCTGGTAGGCAGGCAAGCGGCGTCGGGTCAGTATCGATGGGTGCGGATCCGCTCAGATCGTCAGCAACGGCGGCCGTCACGCTGCGCAACAGTACGGTTGGCGGCATGCTGGCGATCAACACAACCAGTGCGGCGGCGTTGTCGGACCTGACAGTAGGCGGCGCGCGGCGAGCATCACCAACGGCGGAGCCACCAGCCTGAATGGCGCGTTGCAGATCGGCGGCGATTTCACCGTGGCCGGCGCGGGCGGCGGCGCGGTTGCGCTGGCCGGCAACACGACCATCGATACCACTGGCACCGGAGCGGTCAGCTTCGGCGCCATGGCCGGCGGCGCCAGCAATTTGACGGTGACGGCGCACGACGTTAATTTGACCGGCAACTGGGACGGCACTGGTGTTTATACTTTGCGGCCGAACAGCGCATCGAAAACCGTCGGCATTGGCGGCGGCGCCGGCACCTTCAATCTGTCGACTGGCGAAATGGCTTTTCTCAGCAACGCGAATTCATCGCGGGTGACGATTGGACGCAGTGACGGCACCGGCGCGCTGACACTCGGCGCCTTCAGTTTCGACGATCCCCTTAGCCTATTCGGGCGGTAATGTCGGTTTCGGCGACGGCAATTACGTGCTGGCGGCGGTCTCGACCTGGCGGCGAACGGCAACGGTGTCGTTTCCCGCCGGCGCGGTGAACATCAGCAGCACGAACAAGAAGATCGCGCTGGCTGCGACCGGAAACATCGTCTTCAACGCCAGCGGAAGCGCAGCGATCACGACCAATGGCGGGGCGATTACCCTGAATGCGCGCAGCGGCAACGACGCGGCCGGTTATATCGACTTGCGAAGATCACCGCACTCACGTCGGCGGTGGCAACATCACGATTGGCGCGGTCCGACCCGGGCATGGGAGACGCGATCGGAGCCACTGTCAACGGCGTGCGCCTGGGCGGCACAACCATCAGCTCCGGCGCCGGCAACGTGGTGATCAATGGCCAGAGCGGCAC
Source organism: uncultured beta proteobacterium (assembly GCA_963707665.1). GTDB lineage: Bacteria > Pseudomonadota > Gammaproteobacteria > Burkholderiales > Burkholderiaceae_D > DATJCV01. The sequence goes on from CAVPQU010000002.1 coordinate 242,286, forward strand.
CGTCAGCGGCGTGTCGATGGGTACCAGTTCGACCAGTTCGATCCTGGCTACCAGCGGCAACGTGACGATCAACGGCGTGTCGGACAGTGCGGCGGGCATCACCATGTCGAGCGGTACCGTCAGCGGCGGGACAGACCATCGCGACCACCACCGGCAATATTTCGCTTACCGGCGTCAGCGCTTCCGGCGACGGGGCGCGGATCGGGTCGACCGCGGCGAACACGACCGTCACGCTGCAGACGCAGGGCGGCAACATTCAGATCGCCGGCACTGGTGGCGACACCGGCAACGGCCTTAATATCGGTGCCGGCACGGTCACGCTGCAGACTACTGGGAGCGGCCAGATTGCGTTGAACGGCGTTGCCCTCGGCAGCGGCAACGGCGTCACACTCGGACCGTCGACTTCAGCTACCACGACCTCGGTCAGCACGACGGCCGGCAATGTTTCGGTGACGGGTACCAGCGCCTCCGGCTATGGCATTAACTTCTTTGCTTCGGGTTCGGGCGGCGTACGGGCAGCATCCAATATCGATACGGTCAGCGGCAATATCACGATGTTGGGTACCAGCGCCTCGAACGTCGGTTATCGCAACAATCCTGCCAGCACGGGCGACACGCGGATGCAGACGGTGAGCGGCGATATCTCGATCACCGGTATCAGCGGAAGCGACGTCGCGCTTGAAATCAAACCGCAGAACCTCCGGCGGGAACGTGGTCAGTGCGACGATCGCGCGCACCGGAAGCGGCAATATCACCTTGTCCGGCAACCAGATAGGGCTAGACGGTACGCGCACCAGGATCACGGGAGCGGGCGGCGTCTTGACGCTGCAACCAGTGACGCCCGGAACGACAGTCGGCTTCGGCTCGGGAGCGGCGGGCACGCTCAATTTCACCAACGCGCAACTCGCCGCGATCGGCGGGACCTTCAGCGCCATCAATGTCGGCAACCTGAGCGCCGGAAGAGTGGAGATTGCCTCCACGCTGCCGGCAAGCTTGCCGGTCGCGCCGACGGCTATCTCCGGCAACGTCCCCGGCGACGACGTTCGCGGTCGATGAGGCAGCAGTTGCTTTTCAGTTGGCGCAAGTGTCCACCACCGAAATCGGGCGCTTGAGCGATTTGCCGCGATTCACCGTGGACGACCCGGTGGACGATAACGGGAACGTGCAGATCTCCGACAAGAAGCAGGCAGCCAAGAAACAGAGCGACAAGAAGTCGAGTGGCAAGAAATAACTTTGGATCAAAGGGAGTTTTCATGAAGCGACGCATCGCCAAGGGCTGCGCAGCCCTTGCAGCCGCCATCTGTTGCGTGATGGCCCACGCCGTGACGCCGGAACGATTGCAATTCGATAGTCTGGATCACTGGGATGGCGATAAGCCATTGACGATCGATGGCTACCTGTTCAAGCCTGCCGACAAGGCGCGCTATCCGGCGATCGTGATGTTCCATGGATGTGCCGGCGGCTTGACCAAGTCCGGGAAAATTAGCCGTCGCTTCCAGAACATGGCCGATCTTTTAAGCGGCATGGGATACGGGGTGCTGCTGGTGGATAGTTTCAATCCCCGTGGCCACCGCGAGATATGCACCACCAAGCCAAAGAACCGCACCATTTTTGCCAAGCAGCGGTGGCTCGATGCCTACGGTGCGCTGGCATATCTGAACGGGCGCTCGGACGTGGTGCCGGGCAAGATAGGCGCGATCGGTTTTTCGCACGGCGGCACCAATGCGCTGCAAGTGGTCGACGCGACCTTGCCACCCTATCAGGAAGCCTTGAAGAAGAGCGGCAAAGGATTCGCGGCGTCGGTGTCGTTTTATCCCGGCTGCTCGGACGTGTTGCGGCAGACGCCGCAGTTCAGCGCCTACGCGCCATTGCTGGTCCTGGTCGGTGAACTGGATGACTGGACGCCTGCAATCAATTGCCAGAGGCTGATCGGCCGCAGCGAGGGGCGCGGCGAGCCGGTGCAGATCGTGACCTATGAGGGCGCCTATCACTCTTTCGACGACACGAGCGAAGTGCGTGTGCGCACGGATGTCACGCATGGTGTGAACGGTGCGGCGGGTGTGCATGTTGGCGGGAATCCGGCGGCACGCGCAGACGCCTACCAGCGCGTTCGTGAATTTTTCGCCGAGCATCTGGGCGAATAGCGGACCAGACGCCGGTATCTCGCCGGCCCGGCGTCCATGACGGCGTCCGGATGCACGGCTTACTTTAACTTGTTGGGGATGTGCGGAATGAAATTGAGTTATTGCCTCGGGCGCACTTTGGTGGTCGCGCTCGCCATGTCGAGCGTGTCATGGTCAGTCCACGCCAAGAAGCTGGCGGATGAAGATCTGAATCCGGAAGCCGCCACGGGCTTCACCGTCAAGCAGGCGGTTCATGCGAAGCGTTTCATGATCGCATCGGCCAATCCACTGGCGACCGAAGCCGGGTACCAGATGTTGCGTCAGGGGGGTAATGCGGTTGATGCAGCTATCGCCACGCAAATGGTATTGACTCTGACCGAACCGCAATCGTCAGGCATCGGTGGCGGCGCCTTTGTGGTCCTGTACGACGCCAAGAATGCGCAAGTGAAGTCGTATGACGGCCGCGAAACGGCACCGGCGGCGGCGCAGTCCGATCGCTTCATGCAGGGCGGACGGCCGTTGAAGATAGCCACGGCCATCAACAGCGGGCGCTCGGTCGGCACGCCGGGGACGCTGCGCGTCGTGGAAATGGCGCACAAGAATCACGGCAAACTACCTTGGGAAAAACTGTTCGAACCCGCCATCAATTTGGCCGAAAACGGCTTTGCGGTATCGCCGCGGCTGCACCAGCTGATTGCCAAGAACAAGGAGCTCCCCAAGCAAGCCGCCGCCAACGCTTATTTCCTGCCTGACGGTGCGCCACTTCCAGTCGGCTCCATTCTGAAAAATCCGGCGCTGGCCGAAGTCTTCAGGCGGGTTGCCAAGGAAGGCGCCGACGCTTTTTATCGCGGCGACATTGCCCGCGACATCGTCATGGCAGTCCGCTCCCATGCGGTGCCGGGCGACATGACGGAAGACGACCTTGCCGGGTATCGCGCCAAGGAGCGCGAGCCGGTTTGCGGCGCTTACCGGGTCTACAAGATTTGCGGCATGCCGCCGCCATCGTCGGGGAGCCTGGCTGTGCTGCAGATGCTCGGCATGCTGGAGCAGCATTCGATTGGATCGCTGAAGCCGAATAGCGCCGAAGCGGTGCATTACTTCGCTGAAGCCGGCCGGCTTGCCTATGCGGACCGCGATTTTTATGTCGGCGACCCGGATTTCGTCAATGTGCCGACCAAGGCATTGCTCGGGTCCGCGTATTTGAAACAGCGCGGGGCATTGATCCAGGCGGATCGCAGCATGGGGGTAGCGCTTCCGGGCGATCCGGCTGGCAAGCTGGCGGGACTGGGCAAGGACGATGCGCTGGAAATTCCATCGACCAGTCATATCGTGGTGGTGGATGATGACGGCAACGCCCTGTCGATGACCACCACGATCGAATCGGAATTCGGCAGCAAGATATTTGTCCGCGGCTTCCTGCTGAACAATCAGTTGACCGATTTTTCCTTGTCGCCGCAGGACAAGGAAGGCCGGCCGATGGCGAATCGGCTGGAAGGCAACAAGCGGCCGCGCAGCACGATGGCGCCGATGATCGTGTTTGAAAACGACAAGCCGAAGATGGTGGTTGGATCGCCGGGTGGCAGCGCGATCGTCAACTACGTCGCGAAGACGCTGGTCGGTGTGCTCGACTGGGGAATGAACGTGCAGGACGCGATTTCTTTGCCGAACATGGGTAGCCGCAACAAGGAAACGGAACTGGAAGAGGGCACTGCACTGGAAGCGCTGCAGCCACGACTGCAAGCGATGGGGCACACCGTCAATGTCCTGCCATTTCCGAGCGGGATACAAGGCATCGTGATCGGCGCGGAAGGTTTGAGCGGCGGCGCCGATCCTCGGCGTGAAGGGGCGGCGAAGGGGGATTGATGCCTGGCGGCGACGTCCCACTGCGGCGATCTCGGATGGAACGAACTTGTTGCGGGCCGAACGGGGTACTGCGGCCCGCTTCGGGTGCGCGCTCGAGCGAGCGCCGTAGTTGACCTGTTCTGCAACTTCTGACATGCAAGGTCGATCAAGATGGAAACCAAGTGGCTGGAGGATTTTTTATCCGTCGCCGAAACCCTCAATATCAGCCGTTCGGCGAAGCTGCGCAACGTAACGCAGCCCGCCTTCTCCCGGCGCATCCGTGCGCTGGAAAACTGGCTAGGGGCGGAATTGTTCGACCGCGGTTCGTATCCGACCCGCTTGACGCCTGCCGGGAAACTGTTCCAGACGCAGGCCAAGGACATGCTGGAGCGCACGTTCTATCTGCGTTCCATGTTGCGCGGCCAGATGATCGACAGTCAGACCTTGATGAGCTTTGCGATGCCGCATACCTTGTCGCTGACCTATTTCCCGAAGTGGCTGAGCGAAGTGGAACAGTACAGCGGAACCATGTCGGTGCGGCTTCTGGCAACCAATGTGCACGATGCCGTGATGGCGCTGACGGACGGCAATTGTGATCTCCTGATGTGCTATTACCACGCATACCAGGCGCTGGAACTGGATAGCAAACGTTATGCAATGGTCAGCGTGGGGACCGAGTCGCTGCGTCCCTATACCAAGGCGGATGACGCCGGTTTGCCGATCTTCACGTTGCCGGGCACGGCGGCCAAACCCTTGCCATTTCTCTGCTACTCGCCGGATACGTCGCTGGGCCGCGTGGTCGAGAGAATCTTAAATGAATCACCCGAACCGGTTCATCTGTTTCGGCGCGCTGAAACAGATTTGGCCGAAGGGCTAAAAATGATGACGCTCCGAGGGCATGGCGTGGCATGGCTGCCGGGCAGCTCGGTGGTCAAGGAAGTGGCCAGCGGCGAGCTGGTTCTGGCGGTAGACCCATCGCGTGTCGGGCCGGGGCCTCTTGCCGATACCTGGAGCGGTGAAATGGACGTGCGCATCTATCGTGATCGTGAGCGGCACAGGCCAGTTCTGAAGCGCTTGTGGGATCACCTGGCGCGTGAATTCCCGCAACCGGATTAAACGACTACGTAGTTCGTATTGCCGAGCACCGTCGTCGATTCCAGATTGTTTCATGCCCGGCTGGCGGCCTGCCGACCCCTTATCCAGCCTGCGGCCAGCCGCAACGAGCAGACGCAACATGTCTGCTTCCGGCCCTGGTTGAATCCATACAAGAACAAACGGAGATAATAATTGTTGAAAACATTTCGCTTATGTACTGGCCGAGTCGTACTGTCCGGATTGGCCTGCGTCCTGGCAGGGTGTGGGGGTGGTGGCGGTTCAAGTGCGGTGGCCGCGCCACCGTCGGGGTCCGGATCGGACCCGGCGCTTGTCAAATTCGACCCTTCCCTTTGTACACGGCAAGCCAACGCGCCGGGTGGCCAGACGGTCGGTATTGCCGGGACGCATGTGATGGTCACCTCTGCCCATGTCGAGGCGTCGAGAGCCGGCTGCCTGGTTCTGGCCGATGGCGGCACGGCAATTGATGCGGCGATTGCCGTGCAAGCGGTGCTGGGAACCGTAGAGCCATTTGCTTCCGGACTTGGCGGCGGCGCGGTCATCACTTATTACGACGCGAAGGCCAAGGTCGTTCGTACCTTTGACGGCCTGTCGGCGTCTCCCTCCAGCACGGGGGGCGCGGCCACGCTCTACAGTGCCGTGGCGCAGGATGTGTCTTCGGTCGCGCCCTACAATATGTGCAAATCCGGCCTGACGGTTGGCAACAGCATTTCCGCGCAGCAGGGAAACACCAACATTTCGGCACGGGCAGTTGCGATTCCCGGAGCCCTTAGAGTGCTCGACCAGGTTCATCAGCTATATGGCAAAACCGCCTGGCGCGAGTTGTGGGGCGAGGCAATCGCCTTGGCTGAGAACGGCTTTCCGATGACGCAGTATATGTACTCAACCTTGTACGCCGATACTGCCCAGTACGACGACGATGGCAATCTCATGGCGGCTGGAACCGGCGTGTCCGCATGGGTCAATAGCGCTGGCACGGTCAAGGGTGCTGCACGATGCAAATATCCCGATATCAACCGGCGTTACTGCGATCCCGGCGACGGCACGAAGCAAAAGCCGCTGGCGGTCGGTAGCATCATCAAAAACGCAGAATTATCCGCCACCATGAAATTGGTGCGGGACGGCGGCGCTGCCGCGTTTTACGATCCGAACGGCCCGATCGCCGAGACGATTGTGCAACGGGTAACCACCGGCAGCCTTCCCTGCACCTCGATTCTTCCGGGTTCCGGAACGAGCGACAACCCGAACATTGCCGCCACCATCGCTTCCATCCCGAGCCTGATGACGACAGCGGACTTGGGCTCCTACCAGGCGGTCGAGAGAACACCGCTGGTCGATACGCGCTTCGGCATGAAAATCCATACCCAGCCTGCACCGTCCTTTGGTGGCGCGGTGATTCTTTATTCGCTCGGCCTGCTGGAGCGCAAGAATATTGACGCGCAGGCTTTCAATTCGCCCGGCTTTGTTTACCTGGCCACCGAAGCCAGTCGTTTGGCAAATATCGATCGTCGGACAGTGGTCGGCGACCCGGCTTTTTCGAACGTGAACGAGCGCGTCAAGGCGCTGCTTGGCACGGCCAATCTGGATGCTCGCGCGGCCTTGATTAACGGAACCGCGCTTGGCACTGTGCCAGTCGGGAATACGGGGCCGGCCTTTGCCGCAAGGGATCCGGCAGGATACGACGCCATGGCAAGTGCACCGAAGGGGCGTCAACGCCTTCGACAGTCATCGACTGTGCCGATGCAAGCGAGCGGCGGCAAGCATAACGAGGACTGGAATACCACCAGCAATCTCGCCATCATTGACGGCTATGGCAACGGGCTGTCGATGACCACGACCATCAACACGCATTGGGGCGCGCATCTGGAAGCGGGCGGCATGATGATGAACAATGCGATGTCGAATTTTTCCGCGAGCGTCCCTGGCAACGACGTCAATGGCTACGCCGCCAGCAAGCGTCCGCGCAGTTCCATTTCACCTTCTATCGCTCTTGACGGGGCAGGCAGGCTGCGCCTGGTTTGGGGCGCGGCCGGTGGCGGCCCGATCCCCGACTACATTGTGAAAACCTTCCTGGGAAATGTGGTGTACGACATGGAGATTCAGAGCGCGATCAACGCGCACAACTGGACCGGTCAAAACGGTATCGCCGAACTGGAATTCGGCACGGCCCTGGGTGCCACGGTGCCGGCAATGAAGACGGGTATGGCTACACCTCAACCACCATACATTAGGTGGGCCTGACCAGCGGCCTGAGCGGAATAGCGGTCAAATACGACCAGGCAGGCAAGGCTACTTATTTGGGGGCAGCCGATATCCGGCGCAGCGGAGGGGCCAACGGCTATTGAGGCGGCGTGTTGCAGGCGCAGCGCAAACGGATGAATTCACGTGATGCCGGGCTGGATAAGCGGCCGCCAAAAATACAATATCCTTAAGAATGCATGCCCGAGTATGGTGGATCGGCGGCGCTGAAATCCTCCGTCTTTTCGTGTCGAGTTCCTTCTCCCGTAAAGAGGCGTAAAATAACGCACAGCAGTAACCGCCAAGTTTAATAGACAACTTGCGAGGCGGTCGGCGACAGCAGTAGGGTCGCGGAAAATTCGCTAAAGCGTCGCAGGCTCAGCTTCAGTTTTTGGCCGCGACATGGTCACAAATGAATAGGAGCCTGGTATGTCCCATGAATTTCTCTTTACTTCGGAATCCGTTTCCGAAGGCCATCCCGACAAAGTTGCCGACCAGATTTCCGACGCCATCCTCGATGCCGCGCTGGAACAGGACCCGCGCGCGCGCGTCGCTGCCGAAACCTTGTGCAACACCGGCCTGGTGGTGCTGGCCGGTGAAATCACCGCCAACGCCAATATCGACTACATCCAGGTCGCGCGCGATACCTTGAAGCGCATCGGCTACGACAATGCCGACTACGGCATCGACTACAAGAGCTGCGCGGTCATGGTGTGCTACGACAAGCAATCGCCCGACATCGCGCAAGGCGTCAACGAAGGGCAGGGCGTCGATCTGGACCAGGGCGCCGGCGACCAGGGCCTGATGTTCGGCTACGCCTGCGACGAAACGCCGGAGCTGATGCCGGCCGCGATCCATTACGCGCACCGCATCGTCGAGCGCCAGTCGCAGCTGCGCAAGGACGGCCGCCTGCCCTGGCTGCGGCCGGACGCCAAATCGCAGGTGACGCTGAAATATGTCGATGGCCGGCCGGTCGCGATCGACACCATCGTGCTGTCGACCCAGCATGCGCCGGACGTCAAGCATAGCCAGATCGAAGAAGCCGTGATCGAACTGATCATCAAACCGGTGGTGCCGGCCGAATGGCTGAAAAACACGCGTTACCTGGTCAACCCGACAGGACGTTTCGTGATCGGCGGCCCGCAAGGCGATTGCGGCCTGACCGGACGCAAGATCATCGTCGATACCTACGGCGGCGCGGCGCCGCACGGTGGCGGCGCCTTTTCCGGCAAGGATGCCTCCAAGGTCGACCGCTCCGCCGCCTATGCCGGACGCTACGTGGCCAAGAACATCGTCGCCGCCGGCCTGGCCGAGCGCTGCCAGATCCAGGTGTCGTATGCGATCGGCGTCTCGCGCCCGACTTCGGTGATGGTGACCACCTTCGGCACCGGCAAGATCAGCGACGAAAAGCTGGCGCAACTGGTGCAGGAGCATTTCGACCTGCGGCCGAAAGGCATCGTGCAGATGCTCGACCTGCTGCGGCCGATCTACGTGAAGACCGCGGCCTACGGCCATTTCGGCCGCGAAGAACCGGAGTTCACCTGGGAGCGCACCGACCGTGCCGCGGCATTGAAGGCAGCTGCCGGCATCTGATTCAGGTAGCCCAAAAAAGCCAACATACGGGAGTATGTTGGCTTTTCTGTTTATTGATATGCGGAAATCGCTAATGGTGTATAAAGGAGTATGTATTACTCCGGTATGCCGGCACGAGCAGGGGTGATCGCCTGCACGGACTGCGGCAAGACTCCTGGCGTTGCATCACCCAATCGAGCTGCGGCTCCTGTTCCCGTTCCTGCGCAGCTTTCGGCGACGCCGGCACCCGTGCGTCCAGCAGGTAAAAGCACCAATCGGCGCCTTCCACCGTCAGGCGCGGCAGCTTGCCCCGTGCGGCGTTCAGCGGTACGCGCCGTTCTCCGTGCTGCGCCAGCCACTTTCCCTGTTCCAGCAGCAGCCGCCAGCCGCCGTACAACGCGCCATGGGGCCGGCTGCCGTGCGCCATCACCAGCCAGGGCTGTTGTTCGTCCGTCCGGGTCAGCTCCAGCCGGCTGAGCGGGCCGGCTGGCAGCAGACGCAGCTCGCCGCTGGCGCGTTGCGGGCCGAAGCGCTGCGGCAGATAAGATGGCCACGGCTGCACGCGCACGGTTTCCCCATCCGCGAACGGCAGCGTCAAGCGCTGGCCATCCAGTTGCGGCTGCACCGCGCGCGCGGTCAGCGGTTCGGCCTGGCGCAAGCCGTCGATCTGCAGCGCGGCGGCACTGGCCGCGCCGATCCAGGCCGCCAGTGCAGTGGCCAGCAGCGCGCGGCGCCGGATCATCGCGGCGCTCCCTTTGGCGCCGGCTTTTTTCAAGCGCAATGTGCTGATACAAGAGCGTCGGCGCCGACTCGACGATGACGTCGCGCGGCTGCAGGTGCATCGGATTGACCGACACCGACGCGGTGCGGCGGTGGCTGCCGATGCCGTTGTTGCTGCCGTCGAAATGGCGGGCGAAGGGCAGCACCAGATTGTCCCAGTCATTGAAGTCGCGCAGGATTCGCGGGCCGCTTGGCGGGCTATCTATGTTGTAGTGGTCCGGGTTCAGGGATCTCTGATAAGACAAGGCCGTATCCAGCAGGCCGTTGTGGTTCCAGTCGGCGTAGCCGCCGTCGATGCTGCCGCGGCCGACGTTGAGCGCTTCATCGATGTTGGCTTCATCCAGAGGCGCTCCTTTGCCATTCGAATAGTCGATCTTGAAAGCGGCGGTGCAGGGTGAATTGGTGATGGTCGTCAGGCCCAGCGGATTGCCGTCGGTCAAATCGCACAGCGTGAATTTTGGAGTGGTCTTCGATTGGGTTTGAAGCAGATAGCGATCGGCCGCCGTGCCATCGGTCAGCGAGGCGCCGATGCCGGTCATCTGGTGCAGATAATTCATGATGCTGATGTAGTTCGGCTTGAAGTTGATGCCATACTCATCGCCGCCATGCCCCAAGCCGAGGTTGTGCCCGAATTCGTGCATCAGGGTCGAGGCTTGCGTGTTGATCAAGAGCTGCTCTTGGGTCGGTGTGTCGGCAGGAAAATTAGTGGTGCCGCCGGCAGCGCTCATATTGCCCAGGGTGACGATGAAATCGTTGCCGTTGATTTCGGCGATGCCGGACGAGTCGGCCGTGCCCTCTTCTTTTTGCGAATTGCCGAATACCGCGTAGTGGAAGGCCAGCCGGCGCCGCACATCGAAGCCGGCGCTCTTGTAGTCAAAAATCGTCGCGCAGTTGGTTGGCCTGTAATGATATTCAAGCGACGGCACACTGAGGCAGGGATGAAACGGGACTTCCTTGCCGCCGCCGAGGTTGAAATCGGCCGGGCTGAAGGTGGGTGAATACAGGTTGCCGACGTCGATGTGCAGCGCATAAGGCTTGCCGGAGGTCGGACTGTTGGCGAAGGCGTCCACCACTTTTTGCAGTGCTTTCCTGCGCGGTTTCAGCATCGGCTCGCTCCGGCCCTCCGGCTCCTTCATGTAGTCGATCTGCATGAAGATGTCGCGCTGGCCGGGGCGGGCGCCCATCGCGTACAGGTCGAGGCCGCCATAGGTGCCGCCGGCGAACTTGGCGCTGTCCGGAATGCCGTCGCCGTCGGAATCGATCACGCCGGCCGCGATGTCGTTGATGCCGGCCGGTGTGGCGAAGTTGACCAAGACCCAATCGGCCGCGCTGCGCCGATTGGCAGCCATCACTCCGCCTTTCATCGGTCGCACGATCGACTTACCGTATTCGAGGGCGCCCGAGGGCAGCGCCGCGACATTGCTGCCATTCCATTTGCTCGTGGTCAGCGGCGCCACCGCACTGTTGCCGAAGCGGACGAAATCGGCGGTGACGCCGTCTTTGATCAACTCGACGAAACCATTGGCGTTCCAGTACGGGCTGATGTAATTGTCATGAACATACACGATTTGCGCATTGTTTTTCGCCCAACTGGTGACCAGCACCTCGCCCGCCACCACCACCAGTCCGCGTGCCGGCACCGCCACGCTGGGCAATGTGAAGGTCTTGGGAAGCGTTGGGTCCGCCCCGGTCGAGCCAGTGCGCAATTGATAACCGGCCAGATCAATGGCGGTGTCGGACGGGTTGTAAATTTCGAGCCAGGCCGAGTCGTCGGGCGAAAAATTGCTGGCAACTTCAGAGATGATCAGTTTTGGCGTCTCGCTAGCGCCGTTGCCTCCTCCTCCGCAGGCCGCAAGCGTGGTGACGAGCAGTAGGCTAGCCATGCTGTGCAAGGCGGACAGGTATGCAGGCGAATTTTTCAAGCGACCCTCTCTGTTGCGCAATTTGAAAGCGTCAGAGTCTACGGAGAAGCTTGTTTTCCCTCAAGAAATATTTGTTATCGATGCTCGCCGAGCGTGTGCGATTTGTGCGGCATGCGCTAAAATACTGCCTCCAAGGAGCGTTGCAGCACGGTTTTACCGGATCGTGTCAGGCTTGGAATTTCACCGCAACGGCGCTCACGTCACTTTTTTCTCATTGAAAGGAGCGCGTGATGAGCGCCGCTATCGCAACCCCGTCGAAATCCGCTGTATCCCCCACTTCCTCCGACTTTCTGATCGCCGATCTGAATCTGGCCGATTGGGGCCGCAAGGAAATCCGCATCGCCGAAACCGAAATGCCGGGCCTGATGGCGATTCGCGACGAATTCGCCGCGCAGCAGCCGTTGAAGGGCGCGCGCATCGCCGGTTCGCTGCACATGACGATCCAGACCGCCGTGCTGATCCAGACGCTGGAGGCATTGGGTGCCCAAGTGCGCTGGGCTTCGTGCAATATCTATTCAACCCAGGACCATGCCGCTGCGGCAATTGCCGCCGACGGCACACCGGTGTTTGCCGTCAAGGGCGAAACGCTGGACGAATACTGGGATTACACGCATCGGATCTTCGACTGGCCAGGTGAGCAACAGGCCAACATGATTCTGGACGATGGCGGCGACGCCACGCTGTTGCTGCATCTGGGTACGCGCGCCGAGCAGGACGCCAGCGTGCTGGATCATCCCGATTCGGAAGAATCGACCTGCCTGTTCAATGCGATCAAGAAGAAATTGGCGGAATCCCCGAACTGGTATTCGACCCGGCTGGCGCAAGTCAAGGGCGTGACCGAGGAAACCACCACCGGCGTGCACCGGCTGTACCAGATGCACAAGGAAGGCAAGCTGGCGTTCCCGGCCATCAACGTCAACGATTCCGTCACCAAATCCAAGTTCGACAACCTGTACGGCTGCCGCGAATCGCTGGTGGACGGCATCAAGCGCGCCACCGACGTCATGATCGCCGGCAAGGTGGCGGTGGTGGCCGGCTACGGCGACGTCGGCAAGGGTTCGGCGCAAGCGCTGCGCGCGCTGTCGGCACAGGTCTGGGTCACCGAGATCGATCCGATCTGCGCCTTGCAGGCGGCGATGGAAGGCTACCGCGTGGTGACCATGGATTATGCGGTGGCGCACGGCGATATCTTCGTCACCTGCACCGGCAACTATCATGTGATCACGCACGAACACATGAAGCAAATGAAGGATCAGGCAATCGTCTGCAACATCGGCCACTTCGATAATGAAATCGAAGTCGCCGCGTTGAAACAGTACACCTGGGAAAACATCAAGCCGCAGGTCGATCACGTGATCTTCCCGGACGGCAAGCGCATCATCCTGCTGGCCGAAGGCCGCCTGGTGAACCTGGGTTGCGGCACCGGCCATCCGTCGTACGTGATGAGCTCGTCCTTTGCCAACCAGACGATTGCCCAGATCGAGCTGTTTACCAATACCGCAGCCTATCCGCTCGGAGTCTACACACTGCCCAAGCACCTGGATGAAAAGGTCGCGCGCCTGCAGTTGAAGAAGCTGAACGCACAACTGACCGAACTGACCGCCGAGCAGGCCGCGTACATCAGCGTGCCGCAGGAAGGACCATACAAGGCTGAACACTACCGCTATTGATGGCAGGGGCGCCGTTGCCAAGCGGGGCTAATGCTTTTACTCTAGCCAGGCCCGTGCCGCGATGGCGCTTACTCACCACAAGGAAAAACATGCCTTTGATCATCGTCTGGATCGTGAATGCGCTGGCACTGCTGGCGGTACCCTACCTGATGCACTCGGTGCAGGTCGACAGCCTGTGGACGGCGCTGGTGGCGGCGCTGGTGCTGGGGCTGGTGAATACGCTGGTGCGCCCGGTGCTGCTGCTGCTGACGCTGCCGGTCACGGTGCTGACGCTCGGCTTGTTCATCTTCATTATCAACGGCCTGATGTTCTGGGTGGTGGCGCAACTGGTGGGCGGCTTCCACGTCGCCGGCTTCTGGTCGGCGGTGGGCGGCGCACTGCTGTACAGCATTATCTCGTGGGCTCTGTCCACGGTGCTAATGAAAATAAAATCATGAGAATCAAATGACTGCGGCCGATTTCAGCATTGAATTTTTCCCCCCGAAGACTGCCGAGGGCGCGGAAAAGCTGCGGGTAGTGCGCGCCCGCCTGGCACAATTGGATCCAAAATATTTTTCGGTGACCTTCGGCGCCGGCGGCTCGACCCAACAGGGCACGCTCGATACCGTGCTCGAGATCCGGCGCGAAGGGCATGAGGCCGCGCCACACCTGTCCTGTCTTGGCAGTTCGCGCGACGCGTTGCGGACGATTCTGGAGCAATACCGGCAAGCCGGTATCCGCCGGCTGGTGGCCTTGCGTGGCGATTTGCCAAGCGGTTTTGGCGCGCTCGATTTTTCATCCGGCGCATTCCGTTATGCGAATGAGCTGGTCGAGTTCATCCGCAGCGAAACCGGGGACTGGTTCCAGATCCAGGTGGGCGCCTATCCGGAAACCCATCCGCAGGCGAAATCGCCGCAGGAAGACCTGCGGCATTTCGTGCGCAAGATGCAGGCCGGGGCCGACGCCGCGATCACCCAGTATTTCTATAACGCCGATGCCTATTTCCGCTTTGTCGACGAGGCGCAAAAGGCTGGTGTTGCGGCGCCGATTGTGGCCGGAGTGATGCCGATCACGAACTGTTCGCAACTGTTGCGCTTTTCCGAAATGTGCGGCGCCGAGATTCCGCGCTGGATCCGCTTGAAGCTGATGAGCTTCGGCGATGATGCGGCATCAATCCGCGCATTCGGGCTGGACGTGACCACCGCGCTGTGCGAGCGCCTGCTGGCCGGCGGCGCACCCGGACTGCATTTCTATACGCTGAATCAGGCGGTGCCGACCGAAGCGATCGTGCAGCGGCTGCAGTCGCGTCCGGCATAATTTTTCTCTAGCCGCAGGCATCCTCGGTCAGGATGCAGTCGAGCGCGATGTCGTGCGGCGCTGCCTCGAATTCCGCCTGCAGACAACCGTAAGCGATACCGATCGTCGCCGGACGCGGCGCGGGCGCCAGCGTACGGTCGTAGAACCCGCCGCCGTAGCCGAGCCGCATGCGTGCTGAATTGAAACCGAGGCATGGCACCAGTAGCGTCGGCGGCTCGGCCCAGGTCAGCTCGCGCGGAATCGGCACGCCAAAGGTACCAAGTGCCAGCGGTGCGCCCGGTATCCAGTGCGCAAACCGGAGCGGCGCCGCGCGCGCCACGACTACCGGCAATGCCAGTTGTACGCCGCGCGTCGCCAGCGTTGCATAGGCCGGACGTAGGTCGGGTTCGCCACGCATCGGCCAATACACTCCCAGCAAGCTTCCCGGCGTAGCGCTGTGCAGCGCTGCAGCAGGCGCTGCCGGATGGACTCGTCCCAGCGTTCTTTCACGTCCAATTCGAGCGCGGCGCGGCGCGCCAGCAATTGCTGGCGCAGCACGTCGCGCGCGCTTGGTGCAGCAGGCGCAGATGTGACGCGGGACGCGGCTTTATCGGGCGTCGTCACGTGCTATCCTTGAACCGGTTCGGATTCGTTAAACAAGTTGGGAAAGTCATGCTTTTCAAGAAATACCTGGTTGTCGTTACGCTCGCGTTTACCGCGTTCGGAATTGCCGCGCCCATCGCGCTGGCTCAGACAACTACCGTCACTCCTGCTGCCGACGAAGCCTTCCTGGCGCTGCGCGAGGCATCCCGCAAGAAGGATCTGGGCAAGGTGGAAGCGCTGGCGGCCCGTCTGCAGGATTATGACATTCCTTCCTACGTTGATTACTACCGGTTGAAACCGCGCATCGCCGAGTTTCCGGATGCCGAGATCCGCGCCTATCTGACTCGCTACGACGGCAGTGCCATCGCTGACCGCCTGCGCAACGACTGGTTGCTGGAGCTGGGCCGGGTGCGCAACTGGGCCACCTTCGACGAGCAGTTTCCGCTGTTCGCGCTGCAAGACGATACCCAGCTGAAATGCTACGCGTTGATGTCGGTCGCGGCCAAAGGGCAGAACGCCGCCGAGCAGGCGCGCGCGCTGCTGGACACACCGAAGGATTATGGCGAAGGCTGTGTGTCGCTGATCGCGACATTGGCGCAAAACGGCCAGTTCAGCCAGGCTGATCTATGGGCTCAAGTGCGGCTGGCCTCGGAAGCAAATTATCTGGCGATCGCCAAGCGGGTTGCGGCCCTGGCCGGTGCCTCCGACAAGCTGATTGCGGAAGCCTTCGATAAGCCGGCGCTGACGCTGGCCCGTGGTGTTCCCCACAGTGCCAGCCGTGGTGTTGCTGGTCAGCTGTATGTGATCGCACTTGGACGCGTGGCACGCAACAACCCGCAGCAGGCCGCCGATGCGCTGCAGGCGGAAGCGTCGCGCCTGAGCGCCTCCGACCAGGCGTTGGGCTGGGCCCAGATCGCGCTACAGGCGGCCTTGAAGCTGGCGCCGGAAGCGAGCGACTACTGGCGTCGCGCCAAAGACGCGCCGCTGTCCGCGGACGGCTATCAGTGGAAGGTGCGTTCTGCCTTGCGCGATGGTGACTGGAAACTGGTCAAGGCCGGAATCGACGCGATGCCGTCTGCCTTGCGCAACGATCCAAGCTGGATCTACTGGGATGGCCGGGCGCTGCAGAATGAAGGCAAGAGCGAGCAAGCCGAGGCGCGCTTTACGGCAATTGCCGAGCGCACCGGTTTTTACGGCCAACTGGCGCGGGAAGAGCTGGGCCGCGAGTTGCTGCCGCCGCTGCGCCCCACGCCGCCCAGCGCCGACGAAGTCGCGCCGATGGCGCAAAACCAGGGGTTTCGCCGTGCGCTGCGCTTTTTTGACATGGGCCTGCGCTTCGAGGGTGTGCGCGAATGGAACTGGGAATTGCGCCAGATGGATGAGCGCCAGCATCTGGCGGCAGCCGAATTCGCGCGCCAGAAGGATGTGCTGGACCGGATGGTGAACACCTCCGACCGCACCCGGGTCGAAGTCGATTTCACGCAGCGCTTTCCGACCCCGTTTCGCAGCGTCATGCTGGCCAACACGCAGGCGCTCGGCCTCGACATGGCCTGGGTGTATGGCCTGATCCGGCAGGAATCGCGCTTCATCATGCATGCGCGCTCGCACGTCGGCGCCTCCGGCCTGATGCAAGTGATGCCGGCCACCGCGCGGCTCGTGGCGCGTCAGATCGGTTTTAACGGCTTCAACCCGAGCCAGGTCAATGAGATCGATACCAATATCCTGCTCGGCACCAATTACCTGAGCATGGTGCTGGGCCAACTGGACGGGTCGCAAACGCTGGCTTCCGCTGCCTACAACGCCGGCCCAGGGCGGCCGCGCGCCTGGCGTTCGACGTTGAAGGGGCCGGTGGAAGGCGCGATTTTTGCCGAATCGATTCCGTTTGCGGAGACGCGCGGCTATGTCAAGAACGTGCTGTCGAATGCGACCTGGTACGCGGCGCTGTTCGAGAATCGCGCGCAATCGCTGAAGGCGCGGCTGGGCACCGTCACGCCTTGACATGATCCGGTAACCGCCCGTCGGGATGTGGCCGGTTGCCTTCGATGGAGTGCATGGACATGGCTTATCGCACTATTCTGGTGATCGGCGCCTCCGGCTTCGTCGGCTCGCACCTGGTGGCGCAACTGGCGGCGCGCGGCGGCTGCGATATCGTGGTGCCGACCCGGCGCTACATGCGGGCGCGTCATTTGCTGCCGCTGCCGACGGTCAGAATCGTCGAGACCGACATCGGGCAGGACGTCGCACTGGCGGCACTGCTGCCCGGCGTCGATGCCGTGATCAACCTGGTCGGCGTGCTGCATTCGAAAGCGGGGCCGGCCGGCTCCGCTTTCGGCCCGGCCTTTGCCCGCACCCACGTCGAACTGCCGCGCCGTATCGTCGCCGCCTGCGCCGCTCAGCGCGTGCCGCGCTATCTGCACATGAGCGCGCTGGGGGCGGCGGCCGACGGCGCCGTCGATGTACCAGCGCTCGAAGGCCGACGGCGAACTGGCGGCGCGTCGCAGCCGGCAGTGGCGACGACGATTTTCCGGCCCTCGGTCATGTTCGGGCCGGACGATCATTTCATGAATCGTTTCGCCCGCCTGCAGAAACTCTTCCCGGTCGTGCCGCTGGCCGGCGCCGATGCCCGTTTCCAGCCGATCTATGTGGACGACGTCGCGCGCGCCTTCATCGCCGCGCTGGACACCGACGCCACCATCGGCCATGCCTACGAGCTGGCGGGCCCAAGGTCTATACGCTGCGCGAACTGGTGCGGCTGGCCGGCGTCTGGTCCGGTCATCCGCGCCCGATCATCGGCCTGCCGCCGGGACTGGCGCGACTGCAGGCACTGGCTGCTGGAACTGCTGCCGGGCGAGCCGCTGATGAGCCGCGACAACCTCGACTCGATGAAGATCGACAACGTGGCGTCGGGCCGGTGGCACCGATCCTGGGCATTGAACCGGTCGCACTGGAAGCAGCTGGCGCCGTATTATTTGACAGGGCGCGGCGCCCGCAGCCCACCTGTCGCCAAGCGCGGGATACAGCTTGGGCGAGTGCCGCACCCACAACTGACCAAAGACAAAAACAACAAAGGATCAAACCGCCATGCAAACCACTGAACTCGATACGCACGTCCCTAGACCGCAGCACGCTCGCAGCGGCGCTCAACAAAACCGGCCTGACACTGGTCATCGGCAACAAGAATTATTCGTCCTGGTCGATGCGGCCGTGGGTGGCGCTGACCGCGTTCGGCATCCCGTTCAACGAAGTCCGCATTCTGCTCGACCAGCCCGACACCGCCGCCCGCATCGCCGCCTATTCCGCCGCCGGCCGGGTGCCGGTGCTGATCGCCGGCGATATGACGATCTGGGACGCCTGGCGATCTGCGAATACCTGGCCGAGCAGTTTCCGCGACGAGCACCTGTGGCCGCAGGACGTGGCCGCGCGCGCGATGGCGCGCTGCGGTCTGCGCCGAGATGCATTCCGGCTTTGCCGACCTGCGCAGCGCAGATGTCGATGAATATCCGCGCCAGCCTGCCGGGCCAGGGCCGCACGCCGGAAGCCCAGGCCGACATCGGCCGCATCTGCGAAATCTGGGAAAACTGCCTGGCGAACTTCGGCCATCACCAATTCCTGTTCGGCGATTTTTCGATCGCCGACGCCTTTTACGCGCCGGTGGTGATGCGCTTTCAGCACCTACGGCGTGTCGCTGGCGCCGGCGCTGCAGGCCTATGCCGACCGCGTGCCGGCGCATCCGGCGGTGGCGCGCTGGGTGCGCGAAGCGCTGGCCGAAACCGAAGTGATCGCCGAAATACGAGCCGAGCGGCCATTGATTTGCACGCGCGCAGGATGGCAGCGGCATGAAGATCTATGTCGTCGGCGGCGCGGTGCGCGACGAACTGCTCGGCCTGCCGGTGCAGGACCGCGACTACGTGGTGGTCGGCGCCACGCCCGAGCAGATGGTCGGCGCAGGGCTTTCGCCCGGTCGGCAAGGATTTCCCGGTGTTCCTGCATCCGGACACGCAGGAGGAATACGCGCTGGCGCGCACCGAGCGCAAGACCGCGCCCGGCTACCACGGCTTCGTGTTCCATACCGACGCCCGACGTCACGCTGGAAGAGGACCTGGTGCGGCGCGACCTGACCATCAACGCCATCGCGCAGGCCGAGGACGGCACCCTGGTCGATCCGTTCGGCGGCCAGCGCGACCTGCAGGCCCGGCTGTTCCGCCACGTGTCGCCGGCGTTCGCCGAAGACCCGGTGCGCATCCTGCGCGTGGCCCGCTTCGCCGCGCGCTTTCCCGACTTCACGGTGGCGCCGGAGACCAACGCGCTGATGCGGCAGATGGTCGACGCCGGCGAGGTCGACGCGCTGGTGCCGGAGCGCGTCTGGCAGGAACTGGCGCGCGGCCTGATGGAAGCCAGGCCGTCGCGCATGTTCGAGGTGCTGCGCGACTGCGGCGCGCTGGCGCGCATCCTGCCCGAGCTGGACGCGCTGTGGGGCGTGCCGCAGCCGCCGCAGCACCATCCGGAAATCGACACCGGCGTGCACGTGATGCTGGTGATCGACGTACGCCGCCAGCCGCAGCTATGCGCTGCCGGTGCGCTTTGCCGCCCTGATGCACGATCTCGGCAAGGGCGCGACGCCGCCGGCCGAACTGGCCGCGCCATCACGGCCACGAGGGCCTGCGGCGCGGCGCTGGTGCGAGGCGGTCTGCCAGCGCCTGAAAGTGCCCAACGAATGCCGCGACCTGGCGCTGATGACCGCGCGCGAGCACGGCAACGTGGCGCGCGCGCTCGAATTGCGCGCCAACACCATGGTCAGCCTGTTGGAGCGCTGCGACGCCTTCCGCAAGCCGCAGCGCTTCGTCGACATGCTGCGCGCAACCGAATGCGACTACCGCGGCCGCAGCGGCTTCGAACAGCGGCCATTCCCGCAGGCGCCGTACCTGGAGGCATTGCTGGCGGCGGCGCAATCGGTCAAGGCCGGCGTGATCGCCGCCATGTTCGTGCAGCAACCGCAGCGGATTCCGGAAGCGATCCGGGCAGCGCGCGTCGAACTGGTGCGCGAGCGGATTGCCGAATGGCGGCGCACCGAGCCTGTGGCACCGGATCGGCCGGAATGAGCCGCGGGCGTCATTGATCCGGAGCGGTGAAGCGTTGGATTCGTCGCAATCGTGGCGGCGACGTGCTGATGGAGCCCGAATGCGGTTTCACGTGTAGGAGAGCCTGGCCGCGGCCAGAAGTCAATTTAATTCCAGACAACCGCGTTTCCACGACGGCAAACCCGTCAAGGCAAGGTGGCAAGAAAACCGGCACGCATCGAAACGTTTTGTTTTGTCCCTGATCACCCCCATTGAATCCTGGCGCACGGCTCGATGCCGACCGCGTGAGTCCGATTCCCAGGGGCCGACAGTTCGATACGCAGTTTGGCAACTTCACGGTTCCGGACCAATGGCCGCAAACGCGCAGCTCCGCAACCAACGTTCCGCTCATTTATTGCCGCGCGCCACCGTGACAGCAGATTCGAAACGGATCACTTATTGAGTTCGCTCAATGACTGAAGTGTCCGACGTTATGAAATGGCTTTTAATGTCAGATTGCCAGTCGTTCCAATCACATCGCCGGCGCTGCAACCATATCCGATGGGAGATCGCCCGATAGCCAAAAAAATTTGAACCGGAGCCGACGGCTGGCATACAACCTGGACCGGTCGATCGATGAAATATTCCTCTCCTCAGCAACAACGATGGCGCTGGGTATTGGGGCTCGGCCTGCTGCTGATGGTGATGGCGACAGCTGGCTTGATTCTGCTTTCCTGGTTGGAGCCTGCGCCTACCGCCACGATCAAGTCTGTGAACGGCGACGCGACGAACGAGGAATTGCCGCCGCCTGACAATCGCTCTGCCGGACCGGCGGCGCCGGATCAACGGCCGCCGCCAGCCGCTGCCGCAGCCGGCGCCGCCGATACCGCAGCAGTCGGAACGCGAGTCGCGCCGACGGCACCGGTCGACAGCAAGGATGTCGCTCGTCGTGCATCGGACCAGGTCACCGTCAAAAGACCGGAGGCCGACGCCGGCCCCGGGCCGTCCTGCAGCGCAGCCACGATGGCGCTGGCATTGTGCGATGTCAAGAGTCGCTGATCAAATCGAAACGCAGCGGAGGAATACATGAACAAGTCCCGCCCCATGCTTGCGCAAGTCCTGGTCTGGCTGGCCATGCTGGCGCTGCCGTCGTCGTCGCAGGCGCTGCCCAACATCGATTACAAGATCGTCACCGCCTCCGAGCGCGGCACCTATATCGAGATCGGACGCGACATCGCGAAATGGGTGGCGGCGCCGGCCGACATCACGCTCGAAGTGCTGCCGTCCAAGGGCTCGGCCGAGAACGTGCAGCGGCTGCGCTACGAGCCCGGCGTCAAGCTGGCGCTGGTGCAATCGGATGTGTATCAGGCGATGCTCGACCAGGCGGCAGCCGGCAACCGCGCGGCCGGCCAGCTGATCCAGCCTTTGCGCGTGGTGATGCCGCTGTATGACGAAGAAATCTATTTCGTCACGCGGGCCGATGCACCGCTCGAATTCATCCACCAGATCAAGGACAAGAAAATCAATGTCGGCCCGGTCGGCAGCGGCACCGCGCTGTCCGCGACCACCCTGTACAAGCTGATGTTCGGCCAGGCGTTGCCGGAGGCGAATGCCAGTTATCTGTCGAACGAAGAGGCGCTGATCAAGCTGACCGGCGACAAGTCGATCGACGTGGTCGTGATCGTCGCCGGTCAGCCGGCCAAACTGTTTGCCGACATGACAGCCGGAGGCGCGCAACTTCATCAAGCTGCTGCGGCTCGACGACAAGGCAGCGGAAAGCCAGCGCGCGACCAAGACTTATTTCCCGGCCACCATCCGGCCCGGCAGTTATCCGAACTGGCTCAGTGAAGAAGTGCCGACGCTGACGGTCAAGGCTTTCCTGGTCACCTACGACTATCACACGGCGCATACGCAAGCTTATTTGAATCGCTTCGCCGAAGCGCTGTGCACCAATTTCGACAACCTGCAAAGCCAGGGACACGCCAAGTGGAAACAGGTGAAGCTGGAGTTGCCGCCGCTCGGTAAAGGCTGGAGCTACTACGCGCCCATGGAAAAGATACTGCGCACCTGCATCGCGCGCCGTGGCGCGAGCGCGAATACGGGCACCGTGCCGTCGGCACCGGCGAGAGCCTGTAGTCAGCAGGAAAAAGTGCTGGGCCTGTGCGGTCTATAGCCGCGCCGACGCCCGGCCGGCGGCCATGCTCGTGCGGCGGAATGCCTGGCGCCCGGCTTGGCTGCCCTCTTGGTCCCGACTCGGCCCGAATAAATACCGGTGCCAGTATTTTTGGCGGCTCACTGAACTCGCCCGGAATTGCCTTATTTTTAGGCATACTCCCGCAATGGATGATGCCGGCCAGAATCCGTCCATGGCGCGTCGGTGCGCTCCCTTACCGCACGAAGCGGCCATTGCGGCCAATCATCGTCAATTCGACGAACTCGCTGCCGGTGTGGTCGTTGGCGCCGTAGCTGACCATCAGTCCGCCCAGATCAAGCTGGTGGATCGATTCGAGGCCGCGGATGAAACTCTCGCGCGTCAGATTGCGGCCGGCGCGGCGCAGACCCTCGACCATCACCTTGGCGGCGACGAAGCCGTCCATCGCCGCATATGACATGGTGGCATTGCCCGCCTTGGCGGCAGTCTTGAATTCCTGTCCGAGGATGGTGGACACCAGGTCGGCCGGCGGCGTCACCTGCGACACGATCAGGCCGACTCCGGCCGGGCCCAGGTCCTTGACGAACGAATCCGAGGAATTGTTGGACAGGGTCATGATCTGCATGTTGCCGCCCTGGGCGCGGATCGCCTTGATCACGTCCACCGTGTTCTTCGCCGAACTGACGATGATCAGCGCCTTCGGATTGGCCTTGATCAGTTGCGCGGCGGCGGCGGCCACGTCCGGCTTTTCGCGCGCGAAACTGGCGATGATGGTCGGCTCCAGCTTGCGCTCGGCCATGCCTCTTTTGAAGCCGTCGAGGCCGTCGCGGCCGAACGAATCGTCGACGTGCAGTACGCCGATATCCTTGTAGCCGAGCGTGGCGAAATGCTCGATGCCCTTGATCACTTCGTCCTGGTACTTGGCGCGCACGTTGAAGATCAGCCGGTTCACCGGCGTGTGGAATAGCGCGGCGCCGGTACTGGGCGCGACCAGCGGCACGCCGGACGCCGCGAGCAATGGCGCAACCGCCTCGGTATGCGGCGTGCCGCGCGTCTGGAACAGTGCGAACACGCGTTCCTGCTTGATCAGTTTTTCGGCGTTGGCAGCCGTCCTCGTCGGCACGAAGCCATCGTCGAGGATGCGCATCTCGATCTTCCGGCCATGCACGCCGCCGGCGCGGTTGACGCTGTCGATGTAGGCTTTGGCGCCTTCGTTCATCTCCTTGGTCGGCGCGGCGACGACGCCGGTGACGCCGATGGTCTGGCCGATCAGGATAGTTGTATCGGTGATGCCATCCTCGGCGCTGGCCGGGATAACGGCGGCGCCCAACAACAGCGCGACAACGATAATGAGTTGGTTGATTTTCATGATGTCCCTGACAAGGTTGCCGCTGCGTAGCCGTTGAAAAACATTTCCACAGGAAAACAATCATACAAGGAATTAACAATTACAGTGCTTTCTTGCCCATGGAAAATGAAGCTTGACTGAACTTCGGCGTGCGGCAGGCCCTCTGATTTGTGGGGAGGCCCGGCGTAGCTGATGCGATGTCATTGGGATGTCAGAAGGTGTCCGCTGCAATATAATGTTGCATTGCACAAAATCAGTCATCAGAGGGAGAATTGCATGGATATCAACCGTTTTTCTCGCCCTTCCCAGCCTGCCGGAATTGCGCCGCAACAGGCGCCGGCGCGCAAACCTTGGGTGTTGGTGAAAGAGTTGTCGAGGCGTGCGCATTGGCGGCTGCGCAAGCATTTTTTGGCGCTGGATCAGCAAGATCGATTGTTGCGTTTTGGCACGGTACTGTCCGACGAATTGATCGTCAAATACGTGGAAAGCATTGATTTCTCGCGTGACACCGTGTTTGGCGTCTATGACAGCCATTTGAAGCTGGTTGGCGTTGGCCACTTGGCATTTGCGCCGCGCGAACAATTGCCGCTCTTGAGTGCCGCCACCAGCAAGGAGCGCCTGGCTGAATTTGGTGTTTCAGTGTCGGCTTCGGCGCGCGGCATGGGGGTTGGTTCCAAGTTGTTCGAGCGTGCCGCGATTCGCTGCCGCAACGCCGACGTTGATATCCTCTATATGCATTGCCTGTCATCGAACCAGGTGATGATGCACATCGCCAAGAAAGCCGGCATGGAAATCGAGCGCGATTATGGCGAAGCCGATGCGTATCTGCGGCTGCCTCCAGCCAATCCAGCCAGCGTGCTGCAGGAAGCGATGGATGAACAGGTGGCAAGCTTCGACTATGCATTGAAGGCGAATGCCCGCGCAGCGGCGAAGTGGTTGGGAAACCTTGCAGGATCCGGCAAGCGTGGTGATTGAGCAGGACTTCGGTAGGGTCTTTGATCGGCATGTGATTTGCCGAATCGGGCGCCTCAAAGCTGGCCGGGATGCCGCTTGCCACTACGCGAACTAAAGGGTTATTACGTGCTCCCCGCCTTCGTCGCAGTCTCCTTTGGAGCGAAGGGCTTCACTAAAACATCATAGAAGGTTGCTGCCATTTCCATCCATTCAGACCAGCGGCAGCGCCGTCGTGTCCTTCACTCGCTGCAGGGCGAAGCTGGATTTGACGTCCTGCACGGCCGGATGGCGCAATAGCGTTTCCATCGTGAAGCGCGAAAAATGCTCCATGTCCTCGACGTGCACGCGTAACAGGTAATCCATGTCGCCCGTCATCGCGTAGCAGGCCACGACTTCGGGCCACTGCGCTACCGCCGCGGCGAAATCGGCGCGCGGCGAACGTGTGCCGGTAGAGTTGGCAGAATCGTTTTGTTTGGCCAGGCGTACATGGACGTAGGCCAGCAGACCCAGCCCGATTTTTTCCGGCGCCAACAGCGCTACGTACTGGCGAATGACGCCAGCCTGTTCCAGGCGCTTGATGCGGCGCAAGCAGGGCGAGGGCGACAGGTTGACGCGTTCCGCGACCTCCAGATTCGACAGCCGTCCGTCCGCCTGAAGGATGGCCAGAATTTTGCGGTCAGTATGGTCTAGTTCGATAGCGGCCATCATTCACTCCATATCAAAAATAAAAAGCAATAATATTGCTCGTTGAATCAGTTTTGCGCACTTCTTTGCAATTTTATGCCATGTCGTATTGTCTATACTGATGTGCTAAATATGATTCGCATCAAGGAGACAACAATGGATTTCACCCCCTGGGACAACCCGATGGGCACCGACGGTTTCGAATTCATCGAATATGCCGCACCGGACCCGAAAGCGCTCGGTGCGCTGTTCGAGCAAATGGGCTTTTCCGCCATCGCCCGCCATCGCCACAAAGATGTGACCCTGTACCGCCAAGGCGAGATCAATTTCATCATCAATGCCGAGCAGGATTCCTTCGCTCAGCGTTTCGTGCGTCTGCATGGGCCGTCAATCTGTGCCATCGCCTTGCGGGTTAACGATGCGGCCTATGCCTATCGGCGTGCACTGGAATTGGGCGCCTGGGGCTTCGATAACCAGACCGGACCGATGGAATTGAATATCCCGGCGATCAAGGGCATAGGAGATTCGCTGATTTATTTCGTCGATCGGTGGCGCGGCAAGAATGCGGCGCAGGGGGCGGGCAGTATCGGCGATATCAGCATCTATGATGTCGATTTTGTTGCGATCCCTGGGGCAGAGGCCAATCCGAAGGGTTGCGGGCTGACTTACATCGACCATCTGACGCATAACGTGCACCGTGGCCGGATGAAGGAATGGGCTGAATTTTACGAAAACCTGTTCAATTTCCGTGAAGTGCGCTATTTCGATATCGAAGGCAAGTTGACCGGGCTGAAATCGAAGGCGATGACTTCGCCCTGCGGCAAGATCCGGATTCCGATCAACGAATCATCCGACGACAAATCGCAGATTGCCGAATATCTCGATCTGTACAAGGGCGAAGGTATCCAGCATATCGCGCTCGGCACGGACGACATTTACGCCACCGTGGAAGCGATGAAGGCGCGTCAGGTCGCGTTCCAGGACACCATCGATACTTATTACGACTTGGTCGATCGCCGTTTGCCGGATCATGGCGAACAACTCGAAGAGTTGCGCCGACTGCGGATCCTGATTGACGGTAACAGCAATGCCAGCCAGCGCGAATTGCTGCTGCAAATTTTCACGCAAACCGTAATCGGGCCGATTTTCTTCGAAATCATCCAGCGCAAGGGCGACCAGGGATTTGGCGAAGGTAACTTCCGTGCGCTATTCGAATCGATCGAACTGGATCAGATCCGGCGCGGCGTGCTGAAAGATGACAGCACGGTTGCCTGAGTGCGATCATCGGGCTGCCATCGAAGAGAAGGGAAAGAGATGAATACCGTCATCGAAACCGAAGCGTTTTTTGCCACCGTTGCCGAAAAGTCCGACGGTGGCGCGCTACGCGGCGACTATAGCCGGGCCGATGCGCATTACGTAGTGACCCAGGATTGGGCCGCCTATACGCCGGCCCAGCATGAACTATGGCGCCGGTTGTACCAGCGCCAGGCGCAGCTGATTCCGGGCCGTGCCTGTGATGCATTTATCAGCAGTTTGGCACGCCTGAACATCGGTGACGGCATTCCGCATTTCGAACGCACGTCCGAAGCCTTGCGCAAGGCGACCGGCTGGTGTCTGGTGGCGGTGCCAGGGCTGGTGCCGGAGCAAGTGTTCTTCGAGCATCTGGCAAATCGCCGTTTCCCCGTCACGGTTTGGCTACGCGAGCCGGCAGAATTCGACTATATCGTCGAGCCTGATGTGTTCCACGATTTTTTCGGCCACGTGCCGCTCTTGTTCAATCCGATCTTTGCCGACCACATGCAGGAATATGGCAAGGGCGGTCTGAAAGCCCTGCGGCTGGATGGACTGGAATTACTGGCACGGCTGTATTGGTATACGGTCGAATTCGGATTAATCAAAAGCCCGCAAGGCTTGCGTGCCTATGGCGCCGGCATTTTGTCGTCCGGCGGCGAGATCGACTACTGCCTGTCCAGCCCTTTGCCGCGCCGCATACCGTTTGCGGTCGAGCGCGTGATGCGCACCCTGTACAAGATCGATTCGTATCAGGAAACCTATTTCGTGATCGATGATTTCCAGCAGCTGTTCGACGATACCGCACCCGATTTTGCGCCCCTGTATGCGCAGCTGAAGCATGTCGCACCGCTGGCGGCGAATACCTTGCTGCCGGGCGAGGTGAATCTGCCGCCCGTATAAAAAAAGCGGATTCCGCATTGCTGCAGAATCCGCGCTTGGCATGCAACTGGCCGCGATCAACTGCGTTTGTGCTTGCTCATCATGAACGCCCGTATTTCCTCGCGCGTCAGCTTCCCGTCCTTGTTGGCATCGATCTGGTCGAAGTGCTTGACGATCCAGGATAGCTTGCCGGCTTCGGCCTCTTCGCGGGTGAGCGCACCATCGCCATTTTTATCGGCGGCCTTGAATCTGGCATCAAATTTTTCACCCCGCTTGGCGCGCATCGACTGCCAATGCGCGCGCAGCTCATCCTTGCTTATCTTGCCGTCCTTGTTGGCATCGATCTCGTCAAAGTGTGTTGCAAGCCGCTTGTTCTTGGCTGCCTCCTCGCGGGTAATCATGCCATCGCCATTCTGGTCCAGTTTGGCAAAATATTTATCGAAGCGCTGCTGCATCCTGGTGGTCCGATCGACGTCGGGCTTGGCCGTTGATTGGGTAGGTGGTGCGGCTGGCGCCGCCATGGGCGCTGCAGGTTGTGCGGCATCGGTTTGGGCAAAAACGGCGCCGCTGGCGAATAAGCCGGCGATGATGGTCAGGAAAAATCTCGATTGCATGTGAATCTCCTTAAAGTCCAAAGCCAGATGGCTTGCTGCTATTTAACTTCAAGCTCCGTGTTTGCAATATTGCATTTACCCGCTGTTACAGCTGTTACGTTGATGCTGCGCCGCGCATTGAGAGCAGAGGCAGCCTATGCTAATGTGGCGAGCGTCAAAAAAAGCACGATTGACCCACAAGGTGAATCTGTTTGACGGCGCAAAATTAAGCTGGCGCACGTACGCAATCCAAAGACACAATTTTTGGCCTGGAGACTCAATGAACGCACCACTCGCTTCCGCCCTGCCGCTGTTGCCAAACCCACCGGCGGACGGTATTTCCCTTGACGATAAATTTACGCTGGAGCGCGGTCGCGCCTTCATGACGGGCACCCAGGCAATCGTCCGCCTACCGATGCTGCAACGCCAGCGCGATGCTGCCGCCGGCCTGAATACCGCCGGCTACGTCACTGGCTATCGCGGTTCGCCGCTCGGCGGTATCGACCTGACCGCGGTCAAGGCAAAAAAACATCTTGATGCGCACCACGTAAAATTTCATCCAGGCATGAATGAAGACTTGGCCGCTACCAGCGTTTGGGGTACGCAGCAAGTCAATCTGTTTCCCGGCGCGCAATACGATGGCGTGTTCGGCTTGTGGTACGGCAAGGGCCCGGGCGTTGATCGCTGCGGCGACGTCTTCAAGCATGCCAACATGGCCGGCACCTCCAAGCACGGCGGCGTGCTGGTGCTGGCCGGCGACGACCATGCCGCCAAATCCTCGACCACCGCGCACCAGAGCGAACACATCCTGAAGGCCTGCGGCATCCCGGTGCTGTATCCATCCAACGTCCAGGAATACCTCGACTACGGCCTGCATGGCTGGGCCATGAGCCGCTATACCGGCTTGTGGGTGGCGATGAAGTGCGTGACCGACATCGTCGAATCCGGCGCTGCGGTCGAGCTCGATCCGGACCGCGTGCAAATTGTGCTACCGACCGATTTCGAACTGCCGCCGGGCGGCCTCAACATCCGTTGGCCGGATGCCGTGCTGGAGCAGGAAGCGCGGATGAACAACTTTAAATGGTACGCGGCACTGGCCTATGCGCGCGCCAACAAGCTGAACCAGATCGTCTGGGACAGCCCGCGTGCCAGGATCGGCATCATCACCGCCGGCAAGTCGTATCTCGACACGCGCCAAGCCTTGGCTGACCTCGGCATCGATGAGCAGGTCGCGCGCGATATCGGCATCCGGCTGTACAAGGTCGGCATGACCTGGCCGCTGGAAGCGGACGGCGTGCATCAGTTCGCGCAGGGTCTGGAAGAAATCCTGGTGGTCGAGGAAAAACGCCAGATCCTCGAATACCAGCTGAAGGAAGAACTGTACAACCTGAAGGATGCGGAACGGCCGCGCGTGGTCGGCAAGTTCGACGACACCGGCGAATGGAGCAATCCCGACCGTAGCGGCCATGGCGACTGGCTGTTGCCGGCGACCTACGAACTGAACCCGGCGCAGATCGCGCGCGCGATTGCGTCGCGCATCGGCAAGTACTTCGAAGGCCACCCGGTGGCGCAGCGGGTGCAGGAACGCATCGCCTACCTGGAGGCCAAGGAAGCGATCCTGAAGGTCAGTGCCAAGCCCGATCCGGCCACGAACCGCGTACCGCATTTTTGCTCCGGCTGTCCGCACAATACTTCGACCAAGCTGCCGGCAGGCAGCCGCGCGCTGGCCGGCATCGGCTGTCACTACATGGTGTTGTGGATGGATCGCGAAACCGCGACCTTCACCCACATGGGCGCGGAAGGCGTGACCTGGGTCGGGCAGGCGCCGTTCACCAATGAAAAACACGTGTTCGCCAACCTCGGCGATGGCACCTATTTCCATTCCGGCCTGCTGGCGATCCGCGCCGCGGTTGCGGCCAAGGTCAACATCACCTACAAGATCCTGTACAACGACGCAGTGGCGATGACCGGCGGCCAGCCGTTCGACGGCCCGCTCGATCCCGGCATGATCTCGCGCCAGATCGCCGCCGAAGGCGTGCGCCCGATCATCGTCGTCACCGACGAGCCGGACAAGTATCCGGCCAACTATGCCTGGGCCGAAGGCGTGACGGTGCGCCACCGCAGCGAGCTGGACGCGGTGCAGCGCGAACTGCGCGAAATCGAAGGCGTATCGGCCATGATCTACGACCAGACCTGCGCCTCGGAAAAACGGCGCCGTCGCAAAAAGAACGAATACCCGGATCCGGCCAAGCGCGTGGTGATCAACGAGGCGGTATGCGAAGGCTGCGGCGATTGCAGCGTGCAGTCGAATTGCCTGTCGGTCGAGCCGCTGGAAACCGAGTTCGGCCGCAAGCGCCAGATCAACCAGTCGTCCTGCAACAAGGACTTATTCGTGCGTGACCGGCTTTTGCCCGAGCTTCGTCACGGTCGAGGGCGGGCAGCTGAAAAAACCGAAGAAAGTCGCGGTGGCGCCCGCCGCCCAGGCGGGCATTGCCGCTGCGGCGTTGCCGACGCCGCTGGTGCCGACGACGGCCGAGCCGTACGGCATCCTGGTCACCGGTATCGGCGGCACTGGTGTCGTCACCGTCGGCCAGATCCTGGCGATGGCGGCGCATGTCGAAGGCAAGGGCTGCTCGGTGCTGGACATGAGCGGACTGGCGCAAAAGGGCGGTCCGGTGATGTCGCACGTGCGCCTGGCCGACCATCCGGAACAGATACATTCCACCCGGGTCGGAACCGGTGCCGCCGACCTCGTGATCGGTTGCGATCTGATTGTCACCGCCAGCAATGACGCGCTGTCGCGGATGGGCGAAGGTCGCACGCATGCTGCCATCAATTCAAGCCGGACGCCGACCGCAGCCTTCGTCAAGAATCCGGACTGGCAATTCCCGGGCGCTGCTGCAGAGGACAATATCCGTGCCGCTTGCGGTAGCGAACATGTCGATTTCGTCGATGCCGGCAAGGTTGCCACGGCGCTGATGGGTGACGCCATCGCCACCAATATGTTCATGCTCGGCTATGCCTGGCAAAAAGGCTGGGTGCCCTTATCCGAAGCGGCGCTGCTGCGCGCGATCGAACTGAACGGCTTGTCGGTCGAGTTCAACAAGCAGGCGTTCGCCTGGGGTCGTCGGGCCGCGCACGACCTGCCGGCGCTGGAACAGCTGGCAAGTGCCAATGGCAGCGGCGGTGCGGCGCAGGTGATCGAGTTCAAGCGTGCGCCCAGCGTGGACGAGCTGGTTGCGCGCCGCGTCGAATTCCTGGCCGGCTACCAGAACGCGGCGTATGCGCAGCAATACCGCGACTTTGTCGAGCAGGTGCGCCAGGCTGAAGCCCGCGTGGCAACGTCGCCGAAGCTGCGCCTGACCGAAGCGGTGGCGCGCTACCTGTTCAAGCTGATGGCTTACAAGGATGAGTATGAAGTGGCGCGGCTGTATACCAGTGCTGCCGCCGGCCCCAAGTTCGAGGACAAGGTTGCCGCCCTGTTCGAAGGCGACTACAAGCTCAAATTCCATCTGGCGCCGCCGTTGTTCGCCAAGCGCGACGCCGATGGCCATCTGATCAAGCAGGAATTCGGAGCGTGGATGATGAAAGCGTTCGGCATGCTGGCACGCTTCAAATTCCTGCGCGGTACGGCGCTCGATGTGTTCGGCTATACCGCCGAGCGGCGCCAGGAGCGACAATTGATTGCGGACTACAAAGCAACGGTGGCGTCCCTGCTGCCGAAGTTGAGTGCCGACAACCTGGCGCAGGCGGCGGCCATTGCGGCCATTCCGGAAGAAATCCGCGGCTATGGCCATGTCAAGGAGCGGCATTTGAAGGCGGCGCAGGAAAAGGAAGCGCGCTTGCTGGCTGAATTTGACCAGCGGTCGCTGTCCGCTGGCGGCGCAGCGCGCGTGGTGGCTGCCTGAGGCCATGCGTTTGAATTGATGGCGAGCGTTAAACCAGGAAAGGCCGGCTTCTTGCCGGCCTTTTTTACATCCAATCAGGGTGTCGAGAGCCTGGTTTTTCTTTTGTGATCACGATACAGCGCTATGCCCAGCCCCACAAAAAAACCGAGAACGGCCGCGCCTGCGAGAAACAGTGACAACTTGGGGAAATACGGCCGAGGCTCCACGTATACCGCATCGATGATGCGGGTCGGATAGGTTCGAGACGGAGCCATCGTGTCTTGCAGTTCCGCACGCTCGACGATGATTTGACGTAGCTGCGCCTCTTTGTTCGCCAGCTGGTTGACGGCGACAATGGTCGGTGCGAATTCGATTTTCGAACCGGCTTTTTCCATGTGATCCAAAAGCTCTTGAAGCCGGGTGCGTTCGAGCTGGATTTCAGCCATCTGTTTCGCATTGTCCTCCAGTTGCGCCATCATGCGGCCGACGGTCGGGATCATCAGCTTGCTATGGGCTTCCATCAACACGCGGGCGGCCGCCGTGAGGTTCTCGCGCGCTTCGTCTGGCGAATAGCCGGCGACGGCGATTTGAATGAAATTGGTGTTCTTCATCACGGTTCCCTTCAAGCTGTGCCGGAACAGGGATGCTCGCGCCTCGTCCGGTTGATCGACCGGGATTCCGAGGCTGGTCAGTACCGTGTTGATCAATTCCCGCTGCTTCAATCTTTCCACGGTTTGCGCGGGCGGTTCGATCAGAGTGGAACCGCGCGACCCGCCGACAGGCGTTCCCAAGGGCACTTGGCCGATTTCAATCGTGGTCAATGCTTGCCAGCGTGCCGGAAGAATCGCAAACAGCGCTGCACCGCAAGCCATTGCCAGCAGCACGCAAGCGAGCAAGGTGCCCCAGTTGCGCCGTGTGAACGCCGCTATCTGCGACAAATCAATGAATTCATTTTGGTCATCTGGGCATTACGAGGACAGCCTCCAGCCGTGGAGGGGCCGTTGTGGTTTCTTCGGGTGGACGTGGCGACATAAAAATTAACTGCGGAAAGAGAGTGAATGGCGAAGCTTTGGTGCGCTGCGAAGGGGTAAGTCATGTTGACGAAGTTTCGGATATTGCTCGAGTATCCGAGTTGTTTCTGGTCAACTGTGCCGCCGATTGGAAAAGTAGATCAATCGTTAAGCCGAAGTAGCCTCCATGGCGTGTAAGTTGGCAACTTGCATGTTAAACGGTCTGTGCCCGAGGCAACCGTTAGTTAATAAAAAATATTGAATAGTTCCCATCAGACATCAAAAATGTTGACGAATGACAATGCGGGACTTTGAAGAAGGCATCGCGCGTACGTGACAGACGCGAAGTAGAGATGGGTCGTGCGACTATTACTTGCTATTCAGAGCGGCAACGAGACCCACTTGAATAGCCTGTGCTCGAACTGGTCTCCTGGCGCTGCCCGGGCGTTACGCCGCAGGTTGATAAGACAGATTCGATGTCTTGCACTATCGTCACGTGCGTAAACCGATGGCTAATTCATTCCGTTCTTCACTCAGCCCCGCCTGCATGGTATGCCGATGATGTGAGAAATGGCGGATCAACGCGTAGGAACAACCCAACAATATTCCCAGCATCAGACCTAGCAATGCCATCATCGACACGCTGGGACTACGCTGGCTCGGCAATGTCGGTTCGGCGATAAAGCGCATCTTTTCGAAATAGAGAGCCTGGGCACGAAGGTTGTCGATTGCGATGCTGTTGTAGACGCTTTTTTCCACTTCATCGGACAAATCGAGTTTGAGTGCGTCTTTTACGCCGGGCAAATCCTTCATGAATCCTTCGCCCGACGTAGTCTTGTTCAGCAGCGCCAGAAGGTCCTCATAGTACCGTAGGTAAATGCTGCTTATCCGCTGCTTGCGCGTGATGTCGAGCAAGCTCTGATTGAGATCGGCGATTTCCGCCTCGAGCGCCACCAGCTGCGTGATCGGTGAAAGATAGCGTTGTCCCCCTTCGGCAATCGAGACCAACTGACGATGGCCCTCCTTGGCAGCCTCCGGGTAGTTATGCAGAATTTTCTGCATGTCGTTTCTTTTGGCTTGCACTTGTTGCAGCTTGTATTTGGCATCAATGATTTTGTTTTCGTATTTTCTTTGACTGGTGAGATATTCGATATGGTGTGTATGGATGCTGTCTTGGTGGCGCACCAGAATCGCCGTGTCGCGTACAAAATCACCCAATACCTGTACGCCACGCTGCGCAGTCTGTGGATCGCGCGCCGAGACAGAAAACTTGAGTCCGGAAATCGGAGGTGTTGTGTCCGTACTGGCAGGATCCGGAATATTTTTCAGGTCCGCCTTGGTGACGGGGTAGATTGGCGCAATCAGGTTTTGGCTGCCTTTGCTGTCGGTCAGGGCATGCGTCATTTCTGCAAAAAGTGCGGCTTCGGCAGCGTCAAGTGTTCTGGAAAATTCCGACCATCGATTTGGCGCGGCGACGGCAACCTGCAAGCGCTTGAACTCAGGGAAGGTCTGGGCAAACTGAAAATAGCCGTCGCTTTTGAAGCTGCTCACATGCCATCCGATCCCGAGCGCGATAGCCACGCCGATGATGGTGGTCATCGCCACGATGCGCTTCGCTTGCAGAATGGTGGCGATGATTTCTCCAATCGACACATGAGTGCCATCGGGATCGGGAGCATGCAAAGTGGGCAAGGAAGGAGTGGAGTGGGCGCGCTCGAGCATGGGGAAGGTGCTGAAAAATTGTGAAAAATAAATATTTTCATTTATACAATTCTGCGCAGTATCGCATGCCTGTTGCCACTGTTCCAATTTTTAAATCATGAGCGGCCGCCAAGAATTCACACAACGGCCGTGGCCGGAACTAGTCGTCTTGCAAAGCGTGGGTGCAGAACTGTCGATATCCGCGCTCGCGCAAGACGCAGGCCGGGCATGTGCCGCAGCCATAGCCCCAGTCATGCAGGGCGCCGCGCTCGCCCAGATAGCAGGTGTGCGTATCTGCCCGGATCAGGTCAATCAGCGGCATGCCACCCAGGTCGTGCGCCAACTGCCAGGTGGCGGCCTTGTCCAGCCACATCAGCGGCGTTTCCAGCTTCAGGCGGGTCGCCATGCCAAGATTGAGCGCGACTTGCAGCGCCTTCATCGTATCGTCGCGGCAATCGGGGTAGCCGGAAAAATCGGTTTCGCACATGCCGCCGACCAGCACGTCCAGTCCGCGCCGGTAGGCGACGGTGGCGGCGACCGTCATGAACAGCAGGTTGCGCCCCGGGACGAAGGTATTCGGCAAGCCGTTTTCCTGCATCACGATTTCGATCTCCTGGGTCATCGCGGTGTCGGAAATCTGTGCGATCAGCGACAGGTCGATCAGGTGGTCGTCGCCCAGCCGCTCGGCCCAGTCGGGCACCAGCGTGCGCGAGCTTGTCCCGCAGCAGCGGCCGCACCGAGAGTTCGATCGCATGGCGCTGGCCGTAATCGAAGCCGATGGTTTCGACGTGGGCGTAGCGTGACAAGGCCCAGGCCAGGCAGGTGGCGGAATCCTGGCCGCCGCTGAAAAGCACCAGCGCGCGACTAGTAGAAAGGCTTGGCTTCATCCTGGTTTTTCCGATACTGACGTCAGTGTTTTGAAAGTCGCTTGTATTTCGCCAGAAAATTGAATAATTTTTGGCATACCCCTGGTTCCGCCGGGTCAAATAGCTTTCGTCACGGCTTGCGGTAGTCCTGCAGCGTCTGTTCGATGTACTCGCCGTCGGCATCGGTGAAGCGCAGCTTGACCGGATACCATTCCAGTCCCGGCGCCAGCCACAAGTCCAGCTTCTGGCTTTGGGCGTCCGGCGGCGGTGCGCGCATGAGGTGCAGCGTGGCCAGATCGCCGGCCGGCGTGCGGATTTTTTCCGGGCCAATCACCTTGAAGGTCCAGCGTTCGGCATCGCGCTGGCCGGCGACGAAGAATGCCCATTCGGAGCCGCGTGTGAATTTTTTGGGCATGGCGCGCGCAATCGCCACCAGTTGCCAGGTAATGCTGGTGCGGTCCTGCTCGCCGCCCGCCAGCGGGTAGCTGAGATCCGATTGCGCGAAGGTGATGGTCTTGGCGGCGCGGTCAAACGTGGTGCTGGTGGGGTCTTTGCGAAAGCGCTTTTCGGTGAAGCGGGCCGGCGCCAGGCCGTAGGCGTCGATCGTGCCTTCGCTTTTGGCGTCGAGGATTTTTCCTACCAGCATGGCGCGCGTTTCCGCGGTCACGCTGTAGCTTTGGGCGGTATTGCGCCATTGCACCAGGGCACTGCCCTGGATTTGCAGCCCGCTTTGGCGCGCATCGATCATGTAGTTCAGATCGACTGCGGGCGGCAAGTCGAACTTGCGCTTGGGCGTGGGGTGCTGCTCGTTGTTGATCGCAGCCAAGCTGGGCAGCGTCATCAACAATAACGCGGCGCTGCCGCTCTGTAACAATAAACGACGCATCAATTCATCCATTCGTGGCTGGACGCCGGGTTGGCGGCCGCCGCTGGCGTATCGTCCGAGGTTGGCGGCGGTGCTTGCTTGATATTCGATAGCAGCAGATCAAGATAGTCGCCGCTGCTTTCGGTATAGCGCAACTTTACCGGATACCACTGCTGTTCGGGCGCCAGCCAGATGTCGATCTTCTGGTCATAGGACCCCGGACGCGGCGCCCGCACTACATGCCAGGCGGAGGTCGGCTGGCCATCGATCTCGATGTGCTCCTGGCCGATCACATGGATGCGCCAGGTTTCGGCGTCGCGCACGCCAGCCACGAACAGGTCGATGTCGGCGCCGGCCACGAAGCGGCCGCTGTCGCCGCGGCCGATGCTGGCGAGTTGCCAGATCACGCTGGCGCGATCCTGTTCACCGCCCTGGCGCGGATAAGAGGTAGTGGAGGCGGAAAAGCTGATCAGATTACGCTCGCGCTGGAAATGCGTATTGGTGGCCGATTTGCGAAAGCGCTTTTCGTTATACAGCACTGGTGCCACGCCCGAGCTATCGATCATCCCCTCGCTAGTGAAGCTCAGTACCGAAAAAAACAGGATGCCGGCGTCGCCGCTGATGCGGTAGCTGCTGCCGTCGGTATGCCAGGCGATGCTGCCGTGCCCATATACGCGCTGACCTTCGCGCCACGCCTCGACGTCGTATTGCAGAGTGACTGACGGTGGCGGATTGACCTGGTACTGCGGGCTGGCGGGCATTTTTTCCGCGATCGAAGCCGGCGAATCGGTGGCACTGCCGCCACCGCCACTGTTGCCGATGCCGATATTGACCACCGGTATCGATGGCAGTGGCTCGTCGGGCACATGGTAGGCGCTGTCTGGAACAACAGCCGGTGCCGGTGTTGCTGGCGCCGGCGTCATTGCCGTTGCGGCCGGCGCTGGCATCCGTGCTCGCGAGGCGGGCGGCCGCCGCAGCGGGGATGGGTGGGCAGCGGCATGCTGTACGGCTGGCGCCGGCGGTGTTGGGAGCGGTGGAGCCGGTGCCAGTAACGTGGCGTCCAGCAGCGGCTGCGGCGTTGCATGCGGCGTTGGGAAACGCAGGCTGTCCGCGCCCCAGCCGAGCACCAGCAGATGCATCAGGATAGAGAGTGCCAGCAGCACGATCCAGCGCCTGGAGGCAGCGGGTGGCGCGAGACGAGCCGGTAGCGGGAAATCGGTCATCGAAAAATGGCTGGATACGGTCACGGCCCTGGCACGACGTCAGTGGCGCCATCCATTGTAAACCGGCGCTGCTGCCAGCCGCGCTTTGCTTGCGCTCGCATAAAGTGATGGCAGGCGTGCTGCGGCACGATATGTCGGCGTGGTGCAAAGCGTGGCATCATGGTATTGCGGTGTGCGTGGAAATTTCGCACGACGGCAGGAGATTGCAGTTTACTGCGGTGCACGCATCTGCCGGACTGAAATCGTCTTCTTTCACGGAGGAGCGCATGGAAAAATCAAACCCGCCCGGGATCGCGGCTCTTGGCGCGATGACCGATACACTGGATTTCGTCAAGAAGATGTGGGGCAACATGGGTGTGCCCGGCATGGCCGCGCCGACGCTGTCGGTCGATGAGATCAACAAGAAAATTGCCGATCTGAAGGCAGTCGAATCCTGGTTATCGCTCAACATGAATATGCTGCGCGGCACGATTCAGGCACTGGAAGTGCAAAGCGGCACGATTGCCGCATTGCAATCGATGAGCGCAGCAATCGGCGTACCGGGCACGCAGGGCGAAGCAAAAGCCGAGCCGCCGGTGCCATTCGAATCGCCATTTGCAGCGCCGGTGCAGGAAGCATCGACGCCGCCTGCCAGGCCACCCTTCGAATTCCATCATAGGAGCGCGCCAGAGTCCACGGCCAACACGCCGGATCCGAGTGCGGCGCCAGTCAATCCGGTGGCCTGGTGGAACGTGTTGCAGGAGCAATTCCAGCAAGCGGTCAGCAATGCAGTCAGCCAATCCGTCAGCCATCCACTGACTAGCGCGGCGCCGGCCGCCAAGACCAAGCCTGCCAAGCCTGCTAAGCCAGCCAAGCCTGCTGCTGCACGCAAGCGCAAGCCGTCCTGAGTCGCTTTCCTGCGCAGGGTGTCACTGAAGGCGCGACGCGCGGTATCAGCCGTTGCCGACGCGATCGATGTGGTGCGCCGCAGACCAGCCGGTTGCTGCCGGCGTGCGCCGTATAATCGCGGATCGCAAGGACTGCTTGCGCTTTTATCCGTTTTGCGATGCCTTCTTTCGAACAAAAAATCTGCGAGCGCGCCAGCCTGGCCGCATCGTGTGGCCGCCTTGCCGCAACCGGTGGTGTTGACCAACGGCGTCTTCGACATCCTGCATCGCGGCCATGTCACCTATCTGGCGCAGGCGCGTGCGCTGGGTGCCTCGCTAGTGGTGGCGGTGAATACCGACGCTTCGGTGAAGCGGCTGGGCAAGGGCGATGAACGGCCGCTGAATTCCTGCGCCGACCGCATGGCGGTGTTGGCGGCGCTGGAGGCGGTCAGCCTGGTGGTGCCATTCGATGAAGATACGGCGCTGGAAGTGGTGCAGCAGGCGCGTCCGGCGGTGTATGCGAAAGGCGGCGATTACGACATGGCAGCGATTCCGGAAGGGCAGGCGGTGCTGGCGTATGGCGGCAAGGCGGTGGCGATCGCCTTCGAGCACGATCGCTCGACCAGCAAGCTGCTGGCGAAAGCCAGGCAAAAAAACGGCTGACCAGCACCGTGTTATACGTGCCGATATTTCACATGTTGGTGTAAAAGCATGGAGTATATGTAAATTTCGACCGTATGACGCTCGAAAATAGATGTGCTCATACGGAGTATATGAAACTGCCGAACATGCGATGCAATCCGTGCACGCGACAGCTTGCCCGGCGCCGGCCGCCCGCGAAAGGAAACCGATATGAAACATGTCCCGTTGATTGAAGTCACCCGCGGCCACGAGGTCGAGTGCACGCATGTGGGCTCGGTGGCGGTGGTCGATACGCACGGCAATCTGTTGTATCAGGCCGGCGATCCGCATTTCCTGACTTTCACCCGTTCCACCATCAAGCCGTTCCAGGCCGCGCCGTTCGTGCATGACGGCGGCCCGGCCAAGTTCGGTTACACGCCGGCGGAAGTGGCGCTGTTGTGCGCCAGCCATTCCGGCGAAGCCATGCACACCGACGCGGTGCAATCGATGCTGCACAAAGCCGGGTGCGATGAGCATCACTTGCGCTGCGGCTGTCATATTCCGATGCGCTACGGCGCCAACGACCGGGTGCCGGCTGACGAAGTGTTCAACCAGTTGCACAACAACTGCAGCGGCAAGCACGCCGGTTTCCTGGCGGCCTGCGTGCAGCACGGCTATCCGCTCGACGATTACCTGGCGCCGGCGCATCCGCTGCAGCAGGCGGTGCGCGCTGCCGTCGCCCATTTTGCCGGCCTGCCGGAGGGCGATCTGAAGATGGGCATCGACGGCTGTTCGGCGCCGAACTACGCGATGCCGCTGTCGCGCCTGGCGCTGGCTTATGCGCGGCTGGCGCAGGGCGCGCCGGATGACGAATATGGCGACGCGCTGGGCGAGCTGTATCAGGCCATGACCGGCCATCCGGAACTGGTGTCGGGCACCGGCCGCAACGATCTGGCATTCATGCAAACCGGCGCCGGCGACTGGGTCGCCAAGATCGGCGCTGACGGCGTGCAAGTGATCGGCGTGCGTTCGGCCGGACTGGGGATTGCGATCAAGGTAGCCGATGGCAACATGCGCGCGCTGTACACGGCGGCGGTCGCGGTCTTGCAGCAGTTGGGCTTGGTGACGGCGCCGGAGCACTCGCCGCTGGCACCTTGGCTGCGGCCGCAGCTCAGTAATTTCATGGGCCTGCACACCGGCGAAGTGCGGTCGGTGCTGCAAATCGGCAAGGCCTAGTCTGCGCTAGCGTCCTTGCCGCTGTCGCCGGCCGGGCAGCTTAGTGTTGCTGACTACCGTGCATCATCGGCGCCTGCTTGACTTCCTGCACCGGGACCGAGACCTCGAGCTTGCCGGCTTTTTCAAAAGTCAGCGTCAGCGGCAGCGTGTCGCCGGCCTTTAATTGCTGCTTCAGGCCCAGCAGCATGATGTGGTAGCCGTCGCCTGGCTTCATCACGACCTTGGCTGCCGGGGCCAGGTCGATGCCAGCCACCTGGCGCATTTTCATCACGTTGCCATCCATCGACATGGTGTGGATTTCGGTTTTCTGGGCCACCGGGCTGGCGGCGGCGAGCAGCCGGTCACCGTCCTTGCCGCGGTTTTCCAGCGTCATGTAGGCGGCGCCCGACGGCTGGCCCGGCACGGTGGCGCGCGCGTACGGATGGTCGACATGGAGCGCGCCTGCCTGGTAGTTCTGGGCCGAAACTGCGGCGCTGAATGCCAGCAGCGCAAAGAGGGAAACGAGAGGGCGGAATTGCATGATGATCCTTCAGATGAATTGGGTTGGAGTCGTTGGCCGGTGCGCTCAGTGAGCACTCCGGTCCGGACGGTACAGCGAATACGGGAATAGTTAAAGCCGCGCCGGCGTAGCGCCGGCCGGCATCAGGCGCGCGGCGGTCCGCGCGGCCGCGCGCGCCGGTACGGTTGCTCGCCGGTCCGGACGGCGAACGCCGCCGGCACCGGCCGCGGTGCTGGCCACGCATGGACCGGCAGCGCCACCGCCGTCACCGGCAGCGCCAGCGCCAGCGACTGGCCATGCTGGCAGCAAGCCAGGCAATGCACCGCGGCACCGTGCTGCTGTTCCGGAGTGGCCGCGCCAGCGACGCTGCAGATCGCCATCTCGAACGCCGGCGCCGCCGGCAGCGCTTGCGCGACGCTCGGCAGCAGCCCGCTCAGCAGCAGGCTGAGCGCGGCGAGCCAGGCAATCAAGGGAGCGTGAAGCGGCACGTGACATGGCAGGCGGAGCAAGACGTGTGGATCGGGCGATTATAGCAACCGTAGCAACCGCGCCACGGCCGCCAATATCCCCTAGACGCCGCCGGCAAAACCGTTCTGGCGCCACGCCTCGAACACCACGATCGCCACCGCATTCGACAGATTCAGGCTGCGGTTGTCCGGCCGCATCGGCAGCCGGATGCGGCATTGCGGCGCAAACGATTCGCGCAACGTCACGTCCAGGCCACTGGTTTCAGAGCCAAACACGAACACGTCGCCCGGCTGGAACGCCAGATGGCTGAAGGTGGTCGAGCCGTGCGT
Organism: uncultured beta proteobacterium; assembly: GCA_963707665.1. Classification (GTDB taxonomy): domain Bacteria; phylum Pseudomonadota; class Gammaproteobacteria; order Burkholderiales; family Burkholderiaceae_D; genus DATJCV01. The sequence continues at coordinate 283,955 of CAVPQU010000002.1, forward strand.
GGTGAGCGCAAACAGGCGCGCCGGGTCGGGTTGAGCGGCTTGCAGGAAGGCTGGCCAATCGCGATGTACCTGCATGTGGGCGAATTCGTGGTAATCCAGGCCGGCGCGCCGCATGCGGGCGTCGTCCAGAGCAAACCCGAGCGGCTCGACCAGGTGCAGCTGGGCGCCGGCATTGGCGCACAGGCGGATGATGTTGCCGGTGTTGGGAGCGATTTTCGGCTCCACCAGAACGACGTGAAACAAATGACTTCTCCTAATGCGGCGGCGTACGGGCAAACACAAAATTGGTGACGCGTGCAGCGCCATAGCGCTTCAGCGTCGCCGCCAGTTCACCCAGCGTGCCACCGGTGGTGATGACGTCGTCGACCACGCCGATATGGCGGCCGGCGATGCGTGCCAGCGCCGTGCTGTCGAGCATGAAGGCGTCGCGAATATTTTGCTGGCGCTGTTGCGGTGGCAGCAGTGTTTGCGGCCGGGTTTCGCGCTGGCGCCATACCAGTTGCGGCTCCAGGGCGATACCGAGCATGCTCGACAGTGGCCGCGCGATTTCCAGTGCCTGGTTGAAGCCGCGCTGCGCCAGCCGCTGCGGCCCGAGCGGCACCGCCGTCAACAGGGCCGGCAATGGCACATCGGCACCCGCTTTCAGCAGTACATCGCGCAGCAGGCTGGCAAACAGCGGCGCCAGCGCCAGTTGATGGCCAAACTTCAAGCCTTGCACCAATTGATCGAGCGGCGCTGCGTAATCCGCGGCAACCAGCGTGGCATCGAAGGCGGGCGCCGCTTTCAGGCAAGTGCCGCACACGGTCGCCGCGTCTGCCGACGGTAACGCGATGGCGCATCGGCGGCAGCGCGGCGGCGGCGATCCGAAAAATTGCGCGTGGCAAGCAGGGCATAACAGCTGGCCCGAACTGCCGCATAGCGCGCACGTCGACGGCAACAACGCGGACTGGCGTTGCCACCATTGGCGTGAGCGGCGGCGCAGGTCAGGCAGCATCGCGGCGAACCTTTTCAAGGTGTAAACTGTGGCGATTATCTCATTCACCGTTAGCGATTTGCATGCAACCGAAACCCCTCTCCAAAGCCAGGCAAAGCGGGCCGATCGACCTGCGAAGAGTGCGCTCGCTGTTTGCGCACCCTGAGCGCGTCGCGGAATCGGCTTTCCTGCGGCGCGAAATTAGCGCCAGGATGCATGAGCGCCTGGAGCTGATCAAGATCGTGCCGCAGCAGATTCTGGACGCCGGCTGCGGTGAAGGATCGGATCTGACATTGCTGCAAAAACGCTTTGCCGACGCCCATGTGCTGGGGGTAGATGCGTCGCCGGCCATGCTGGCGGCCGCGCGCCACGAGCAGCAGGCGGCCAGCTCGGCGCTGCAGCGGATGCTGAAGAAATGGCTGCCGACCAAGCCGGGTGTTGCGCCGGAGGCTGGCGCCGGCTTGTTGTGCAGTGATTTCGCGGCGTTGCCGCTGGACACCAAGGCGGTTGACATCATCTGGTCCAACCTGGCGCTGCACTGGCATCCGCAGCCGGATCGGGTCTTCGCGGAATGGCGGCGCGTGCTGCGCCTGAATGGCTTGCTGATGTTTTCCTGCTTTGGGCCGGATACGTTCAAGGAGCTGCGCACGGCATTTGCTGCTGTTGACGAGCTGCCGCATGCGCTCAGTTTTGTCGATATGCACGATTTTGGCGACATGTTGACCGGCGGCGGTTTTTCGACGCCGGTGATGGATATGGAAACGATCACGGTGACGTATGGCACCACCGACAAGCTGCTGGCCGATGTCCGGGCCTGGGGTGGCAATCCGCTCAGTACCCGGCGCCGTGGTGCTGTGGGCCGAGCGGCTTGGGCGCGCATGCTGCAGGAGCTGGAGAAGCAGCGGCGGCCGGACGGGAAAATACCGCTCACTTTTGAAATCATATACGGCCATGCATTCCGGCCGGCGCCGCGCTTCAAACGGGCTGACGAGTTGGCGGCTCCGCTTGGACCTGCTTGAAGATACAAAGAATACAAAGGACATCGATGCGCGATCCGTCGCGCGTGGCCGTGCGCAGAGCCGGCGCGAAGCACGATCTTCCCTCGTGAAATCGATGCCGGGCGGCCTTCGGCGGAGCTTATTCCGCTTGATATGAATCATTGTTAGGTCTTATACTTCGTGCACTTTGCACAATGGGTATACGGCCGAACCGACACTGGGGCGTGCTGCCATGGCATTGCGCGAGTGGACGTTAAAGCGCAACTGCTCGCTGTCTCCGCGTCAGCTGGCGCTGTTTTACGCGAGTTTGTGCGTGGCATCTTTTACCATTGCGGGCCTGTTCGCACTGTTTGGCATGCACTATGTGTTCGAATTCGCGCTGCTGGAAATGGTGTTGGTCGGGGGCGCGTTTCTGATTTATGCACGACACGCGAGCGATCGCGAACACATTGCGCTGACCCGCGACTGGTTGCTGGTGGAGTTGATCGAAGTGGAGCGGGTGCGGCAATTTTGCTTGGATCGCCAGCTGACACGGATCGAATTGCCGTCGTCGCGACATGCACTGGTGACATTGGAAGCAGCTGGTATGCGAGTTGAAGTCGGTCAGTTTTTGACTGAACGCAAGCGGCGCGAATTCGCGCAAGAGCTGAAACAGGAACTGCGGCGCGGTGTGGCGGCAGGTGGTTAGACAGAATTCTTATTCAGGGCTGTTGAGGAAAACATGAAATATGCGAAGCGCCTTCTCTCGTTGATGCCTGCTGCCGCGCTGCTGGTGGCGGCTTTGCCGTCATGGGCGGTAGTTGATAGTCCGGGCGGCCCGGCCGTGCTTCAGCTGAATTTGCATAAGCCCGTCACCGAAATCGCTCACCAGATTTATTCGCTGCATACGATGATGCTGGTCATCTGCCTGGTGATTTTCATCGCTGTGTTTGGCGTGATGTTCTATTCGATTTTCAAGCATCGCAAGTCGCTTGGGCATAAGCCGGCCACTTTCCATGAAAGTACCGCAGTCGAAATCGCCTGGACCGTGGTGCCGTTCCTGATTGTGATCGGCATGGCGTTGCCGGCCACCAAGACCATCATTGCGATGAAGGATACCTCGAATGCCGATCTGACGATCAAGGTTACCGGCATGCAGTGGAAGTGGGGCTACGATTACCTGAAGGGCGAAGGTGAAGGGATCTCCTTCCTGTCCAACTTGGCCACACCGCGCGAACAGATTACCAATGCAGCCCTGACCAAGGACGACAACTACCTGCTGGAAGTGGATAACCCGGTAGTGGTGCCAGTCAACAAGAAGGTGCGCGTGGTGTTGACGGCAAACGACGTGATTCACTCATGGGGTGTCCCTTCCTTTGGCGTCAAGCAGGATGCGATTCCGGGCTTTGTGCGCGACAGCTGGTTCAAGGCCGAGGCGATTGGCACCTATCGCGGGTCATGCGTCGAATTGTGCGGCAAGGAGCACGCCTTCATGCCGATCGTGGTGCATGTGGTGAGCGACGAGGATTACACCAAATGGGTCGATGGCAAGAAGAAGGAAATGGCGGCCAAGGCCGATGATCCGAACAAGGTCTGGACTATCGATGAATTGAGCCAGCGCGGCGAAAAAGTCTACGCGGCGAATTGCGTGGCATGCCATCAGGCCAACGGCAAAGGAGTGCCGGGTGCCTTCCCTGCGCTCGACGGCTCGCCCCTGGTCACCGGCCCGAAAGCAGGGCAGATGAAAATCGTGATGGACGGCAAGGGCGCGATGCCGGCATGGAAAGGTGTTTTGTCGGACACCGAGATCGCTGCGGTGGTTACCTATACGCGCAACGCCTGGTCCAACAAGGCGCAGGAAAATATCGTGCAGCCGGCTGAAGTGCTGGCGGCGCGAAAATAGAATAATTCAACTTATTGCGGGACAAAGGCAAGCGCAATGGCACTTTGTCCCCCAGCATGATGAACAGTGCGCGACAGAGTTCGGTCAGCCGTAGCTCTGTTTTTAATAAATTAGGAGTTTGAGATGAGCACAACCGCAGTCGAGCACGCACACGATCACGCTCACGATCATGGGCACGAGCAACCGCACGGCTGGCGTCGCTGGCTATACGCGACTAACCATAAAGACATCGGCACCCTCTACCTGATATTTTCGTTCACGATGTTCATGACCGGCGGCGTGCTGGCTCTACTGATCCGCGCCGAACTGTTCGAGCCGGGCTTGCAGTTCTTTCATCCGGAATTTTTTAATCAGCTGACCACCATGCACGGCCTGATCATGGTGTTTGGCGCGATCATGCCGGCCTTCGTCGGCTTCGCCAACTGGATGATCCCGCTGCAGATCGGCGCTTCCGACATGGCGTTTGCACGGATGAACAATTTTTCGTTCTGGCTGCTGCCGCCAGCCGCGCTGTTGCTGACCATGTCGTTCCTGGTGCCGGGTGGCGCTACCGCCGCCGGCTGGACGCTGTATGCGCCGTTGTCGACGCAAATGGGCATCGGCATGGATATGGCGATTTTCGCATTGCACCTGATGGGCGCATCCTCGATCATGGGCGCGATCAACATCATCACCACCGTGCTGAACATGCGCGCGCCGGGCATGACGCTGATGAAGATGCCGATGTTTTGCTGGACCTGGCTGATTACCGCCTACCTGCTGATCGCGGTGATGCCAGTGCTGGCCGGTGCGATCACGATGACGCTCTCTGATCGCCACTTCGGAACCTCGTTCTTCAACGCTGCCGGCGGCGGCGATCCGGTGATGTACCAGCACGTGTTCTGGTTCTTCGGTCATCCCGAGGTGTACATCATGATCTTGCCGGCGTTCGGCATCATCTCGCACGTGATCCCGACCTTCGCGCGCAAGCCGCTGTTCGGTTATGCATCGATGGTGTATGCGACCGCGTCGATCGCGATCCTGTCGTTCCTGGTCTGGGCGCACCACATGTTTACCACCGGCATGCCAGTCACTGGCCAGTTGTTCTTCATGTACGCGACGATGCTGATCGCGGTGCCAACCGGGGTCAAGGTTTTCAACTGGATCGCTACCATGTGGCGCGGTTCGATGACGTTCGAGACACCGATGCTGTTTGCGATCGGTTTCATTTTCGTGTTTTCGATGGGTGGTTTCACCGGCCTGATCATGGCCGTGGCGCCGATCGACATTCAGATCCAGGACACCTATTACATCATTGCCCACTTCCATTACGTGCTGGTAGCCGGCTCGCTGTTCGCGATGTTCTCCGGGTTCTATTACTGGGGACCGAAATGGACCGGCTTCATGTATAACGAAACGCGCGGCAAGATTCACTTCTGGGCTTCGTTGATCACCTTCAACCTGACGTTCTTCCCGATGCACTTCCTCGGTCTGGCCGGCATGCCGCGTCGCTATGCCGATTATCCGGCGCAGTTCACCGATTTCAACATGATCGTGTCGATCGGCGCGCTCGGATTCGGCCTCTCCCAGGTGTATTTCCTGTTTGCAGTGGTGATCCCGTCAATTCGCGGTGGCCAGAAGGCGGAAGCCAAGCCGTGGGATGGCGCCGAAGGACTGGAGTGGACGGTTCCGAGCCCGGCACCGTTCCACACCTTTGAAGTTCCGCCGGTGGTCAAATAACAGTGAGGACGGCAGGCGGATGCCTGCCGATTTCGCATGCCACGAAAAAATCCAAATAATCTCAAGACTGGCCTGGTTCTGGCTTCGATTGCGCTGGTCTTTTTTCTTGGACTTATGGTCAAAAGGATGTGGTTTACCTGAGATGAAAAAACATGACTCCGGTGGCGGTGCGCAGGGCGAAACCGGAAAGCTGAATTCGCAGATGCTGGGCAAGCTGCTGGTGGTCGCGGTGTTGATGTTTGGTTTTGGGTATGCGCTGGTTCCGGTCTACAAAAAAATTTGCGAGATTACCGGCATCAATATTCTGACCTTGAAGGATGGCACGGTGCCGGCCCCGGTCGCCAATACACAGGTTGATCGCAGCCGCACCATCACGGTCGAGTTTGACGCCAACTCGCATGGACCGTGGCGCTTCCGGCCAACCGTCAACAGCTTGCAGGTGCATCCGGGCGAAATGACCCAGGTGGTGTATGAAGTGGTAAATACGCAAGCGCATAGCATCAACGCGCAAGCGATTCCGAGCTACGCGCCGCAACAGGCGTCGGCGCACTTCAAGAAAGTGGAATGTTTCTGTTTTCAGCAACAGACCTTGGGACCGAACGAAGCGAAGCAGATGCCGGTCGTTTTTTTCATCGATCCGGCGCTACCGAAAGATATCAAGACCATTACCCTGTCTTATACATTTTTCGAGATTGGCGGACCGGGCAAGACAGCGAGTTAGCAAGACAGCGGGTTGAGGTGGATGTATGCAAAAGCCGGAAAAACACAAGGGTGGCAATTTGCCCTTTGTAGCAGCGATGAAAGCGGTGTTCTGGTCTTTTTTTGGAGTCAGAAAGAGAAGCGCCTACGAAAAAGATGCCGTACACCTGAACCCGGTTCATGTGATCATTGCGGCACTGATCGGTGTCTCGATTTTTATCGGGGTATTGGTGCTTCTGGTAAAAATTGCAGTTGCGACATAACAACACAAGCAGCTTAATTTGAAATTGTATCGGGAGAGATGAAGATGGCTTCTCAACACGCTAGTGCGCCATATTATTTTGTGCCAGGCCCGTCCAGGTGGCCGGTACTGGCGGGCGCCGCGCTGTTTTTGACGATGGTGGGAGGAACTGCCTGGCTGAACGGTTATGGCTGGGGTCCGTACGCCAACCTGCTGGGAATATTTTCGCTGCTGGTCGTGCTGTATAACTGGTTTGGCGATTCGATAGCCGAATCCGAAGGCGGTCTGTATGGCGCACGGATTGACATCTCCTATCGCTGGAGCATGGCCTGGTTCATTTTCTCCGAGGTTATGTTTTTCGGCAGCTTCTTCGGCGCCCTGTACTATCTGCGCACCGTGTCGATGCCTTGGCTGGGCGATCTGGACCACAAGATCCTGTGGCCTGATTTCGTTGCGCACTGGGGCAATACCGGGCCGGCTGGCACGATCGACCAATTCCAGACCATGGGACCGTTTCCGATCCCGACCATCAATACCGCGTTGCTGCTGACTTCCGGCGTCACCCTGACAATCGCGCACCATGCGCTACGCGCCGGCGCACGTGCCAAGACCGCATTTTGGCTGTTCCTGACGATCTTGCTGGGTGCCACCTTCATGGGCTTCCAGGTCTATGAATACATCCATGCCTACACCGAACTGAACCTGAAGCTGACCTCGGGCGCCTATGGTTCGACATTCTTTCTACTGACCGGTTTTCACGGTTTTCACGTGACGGTCGGCGCCATCATGCTATCGGTGGTGCTGTACCGGGTACTGAAGGGCCATTTCACTCCAGAAAATCATTTCGCGTTTGAAGGCGCGGCCTGGTACTGGCACTTCGTTGACGTGGTCTGGCTCGGCTTGTACGTGGTGATTTACTGGCTGTAAGCCGGTTCATCCTGCTCCACCATGAAAGGCCGCACTTCGGTGCGGCTTTTTGCTAGTGGGGCCGGTGGTTGCGGTGGTCCGACCAGCGCGGAATCAGTAGCGAATGCCGGTCGGTTCGATCCAGCCGAGTCGGTAGCCGATCAGCAGCAACAGAAACAAGGCGACCGAAAAGCCGACCCGTAACGCCAGTGCATGCAAGGTACGATCAGTCCTGCCGCGATCTTTCATCAGAAACACCAGCGCTGAACCGAGGCTGGCGATGATCAGGACAAAGGCGATGGCGACGACGATTTTCAAGGGAGTTCCCAGCCTTACTCGGGGCGCCGGGGCAGGCAGCAGGTAAAGCGATATTGTAATGCCAATCACATTCCGCTTCAGGACGGTTCCGCTGGTGGCAACGGTGATCGTGGCCCTGGTCGGCGTCGCGCTGGGCCAGTGGCAGACGCGGCGCGCCTTGCAAAAGGAGGCCATCGAAGTCCAGCTGGTGAGCCGGCAAGCGCTGCCGCCCTTGCTGCTGGGCGCCGCGCCGCTGCAGCCGGATGAGGTCGAATATCGGCGTGTCGTGGCGCGTGGTGAATTCGTTGCCGGCTGGCCGGTCTATCTGGATAACCGGCCGTTGCATGGTGCGGCCGGCTTCTACCTGCTGATGCCATTCCATATCGTCGGCTCCCAGCGTTATGTGCTGGTCGCGCGTGGCTGGCTGCCGCGCGACATGGCCAATCGCACGCGTTTGCCGGCAGTGCCGACACCGGCCGGGACGATTGAGATCGAGGGTGTGGCGCGCCGTCATCCGGGTCGCTTGTTGAGCCTGGGACAGGCCGAAGCGGTGCGGCCCGGCAGCATCCAGCAAAACCTCGACATTGGGGAATTTGCCAATGCCAGCCAGCTGGCATTGCAACCGTTCCTGCTGGAACAGACGACGGACACTCATGACGGCCTGGTGCGCGACTGGCCACGGCCATCGAGCGGGGCCGAGATGCATCGCGGCTATGCGTTCCAATGGTATGCATTGGCGCTGATGGCCTTGTTATTTTTTATTGCAACAGGATTTCGGAATGGAAAGAAATAAGCAAATGCAAAAGCGCGGTCGCTGGAAATTCTTTGCGATTCTGGCCGTCTGCGTTGCGCCGCTGGCCGCTTCCTACCTCACCTACTACGTGATCAAGCCGCAGGGGCGCACCAATTACGGCACCTTGCTGGACCCGCGCCAGCACCCGATGCCGGCGCTGAATGCCAGCACGCTCGACGGCAAGCCGGCGACGCTGGAGGCCTATCAGGGCAAGTGGATCATGCTGCAGGTCAATGACGCCGACTGTCAGCAGGCATGCCGGGAAAAGCTGTTTGAAATGCGCCAGCTGCGCCTGACGCAAGGGCGCGACCAGGGCCGCATCGAACGCGTCTGGCTGGTGACCGACGAGCAGCCGGTCGAAACCATCTTGCTGCGCGAATATGACGGCACCCACCTGCTGCGCGTCAAGCCGGAAACGCTGAAAGCCTGGCTGCCGACCGAGCCCGGCACCTCGCCGGCCGACCACCTTTACATGATCGACCCGCTCGGCAACCTGATGATGCGCTTCCCGAAAGACGCCGATCCCAACAAGATCAAGAAAGATCTGACGCGGCTGCTGAAAGCGTCGAGCATAGGGTAGCCAATGCTGATACAACTTGCGCTGACCGGCCTGCTGGTGGCCTTGCTGCCGCTGGCCATCGTCTGGACTTCGGGCGACGCCGACAAATACCGGAAGCTGATCTGGATCACGCTGTTCCTGACTTTCGACCTGATCATGTTCGGCGCTTTTACCCGCTTGACCGATTCCGGCCTCGGCTGCCCCGACTGGCCCGGCTGTTATGGCCACGCCAATCCGCTGCAGGCGCATGCGCATATCAGCGCCGCCGAAGAACTGCTGCCGGGCGGCCCGGTGACGGTGATGAAAGCCTGGATCGAAATGATCCATCGCTATCTGGCGATGGCGGTCGGCGTCCTGATCATCGCCCTGGTCGTGATTGCCTGGCGCATGTGGCTCAAGTCAGGCCGACGCGACCGCAAGTTTGCGCCGGCGCTGCCCAGCGTGCTGCTGGCCTTCGTTTGCCTGCAAGGGCGCGTTCGGGGCCTGGACCGTGACCATGAAGCTGCAGCCGATCATCGTCACCACCCATCTCCTGCTGGGCCTGGGATTGCTGGCCCTGTTGACCTGGTTCGGCGTCCGTCAGAACGCGCCGCTGGCGCCCCGCGTGGCGGCGCCTGCCTTGGCCGGGGCCGCAGCATTCGGACTATTGCTGCTGGCGGTCCAGATCGCGCTGGGCGGCTGGGTCAGCACCAACTATGCGGCGCTGGCTTGCACCGATTTCCCGCTGTGCCACGGCGTACTGGTGCCGCAGATGGATTTCGCCAATGGCTTTTCCGCCTGGCGCGCGCTGGGCAAAACCGTGGATGGCGAATACCTGCCGTTTCCGGCCTTGACGGCAATCCACTGGACCCATCGCAATTTTGCCTTCGTGGTGTTCGCCTATCTGGCTTGGCTCGGCTGGCGTGCGCTGGGTCTGGCGCATCTGCGTCGGCTGGCGTGCTGGCTGCTGGCGGCGCTGGCGCTGCAACTGGCGACCGGGCTGGCCACCGTATTTCTGAGCTGGCCGCTGGCGATTGCGGTGATCCACAATGGCGGCGCGGCGCTGCTGGTGCTGCTGCTGGTCATGTTAAACTACAAAACCAGATACCTGCCCCGGCGCGAGCCGGCTTCTGTGCATAGCGGCGAGCCGATGCCGGTCCATCTGCGGAATTCCAATCCATGAGCACTCTGAGCATTTCACCCAGCCGCCTGGCCCAGTACTGGGCGCTGACCAAGCCGCGCGTGACGCAGCTGGCGGTATTTTGCGCCGTCATCGGCATGTTCCTGGCCACGCCAGAGCTGCCGGACTGGCGGCTCGTGGTGGCCGCCACCATCGGCATCTGGCTGTTGGCCGGCGCCGCCTTCGCGGTCAATTGCCTGGTCGAACGCGAAATCGATTCGCGCATGGCGCGCACCGCGCGCCGGCCGATGGCACGCGGCGAAATCACGGTGCCGCAAACCCTGGCTTTTTCCGGCATGATCGGCGGCATCGGCATGTGGGTGCTGTACAACTTCGTCAATCCGCTCACCATGTGGCTGACCTTTGCCACCTTCGTCGGCTATGCGGTGATTTATACCATCGTGCTGAAACCGGCGACGCCGCAAAACATCGTGATCGGCGGCCTGTCCGGTGCCATGCCGCCGGCGCTGGGCTGGGCCGCGATTGCCAACGACGTGCCGATGCAGGCCTGGCTGCTGGTGCTGATCATCTTCATCTGGACCCCGCCGCATTTCTGGGCGCTGGCGCTGTATCGGCGCGACGACTATGTCAAGTCGGGCTTGCCGATGCTGCCGGTGACGCACGGCCTGGCGTTTACCCAGTTTTACGTATTGCTGTATACCATCGCGCTGGTGGCGACCACCTTGCTGCCGTTCGCGGTCGGCATGAGCGGCGGGCTGTATCTGGCCGCGGCGGTGGTGCTGGATGCGATTTTCCTGTGGTACGCGTGGCAAATCTATCGCCACTACAGCGACCGCATCGCGCGCAAGACGTTTGCGTATTCGATCATCTATCTGTCGCTGCTGTTTGCGGCCTTGCTGGTCGATCATTATTTGAGGTTTATGGAATGGGCATGATACGTACTGCTGTTCGCGCTGCTGCTGGCGCTCTTGATGCTGGCCGCATGCGGTGAAAAAAACGCTGATGGCGTGGCGCAAACGCCGTCGAGCCAGTTCCAGAATACCGACGTCACCGGGCTCGGCTATGCGCACGATTTTGCGCTGACCGACCACCATGGCAAGCCGCGCACGCTGGCCGACTTCAAGGGCAAGGCGGTGGTGGTGTTCTTCGGTTATACCCAGTGTCCGGATGTCTGCCCGACCACGATGGCCGAGATGGCTGCCGTGATGCAGGAACTGGGGCCGCTGGCCGACCGCGTGCAGGTCTTGTTCGTGACCGTCGATCCGGCCCGCGACACGCAGGAGTTGCTGGCGAAGTACGTGCCGGCCTTTGACTCCCGTTTTCTCGGGCTGTATGGCGACCAGGCGGCGACCGAAAAGGTGGCCAAGGAATTCAAGGTGTTTTTCCAGAAAGTGCCGGGCCAGGAGCCGGGTAGTTACACCATGGATCACACCGCCGGCAGCTATGTGTTCGATCCGCAGGGTCGCATTCGGCTGTTCGTGCGGCACGGGCAGGGTCCCGAGCCGATCGTGCACGACTTGAAGCTATTGCTGTCCTGACTTGGCCCGCGCCGCGCCAGGCGGCAGTGCTGTTCTCCACAATATTCTCCGGCTCCGTTTCATGTAAGTGGGAGTATATTGAAATTTCGTCCATTTCATGCCCGGGATAGGCCGCTGGTGCGAGGAGTATATGCTTACAGGCAACTCCTCTCTCGCCTCGGGAAACGGCTGGAGATAGCCCTCATCGCCGCAGCAGCGGCGCGGCAAAAGAAAAGGCGCTCTTTCGAGCGCCTTTTTTGTGTTTGCGGTCATCCCGCGTCAGGCATATTCCGCCAGCGACCCCTTCATCTTCTTCAGCGCCACCGCCTCAATCTGGCGAATGCGTTCGGCCGAAACGCCGAATTCCCCCGCCAGTTCGTGCAGCGTGGCGCCCGAGCCGTCGTCGTTGGCCAGCCAGCGCGCTTCGACGATACGGCGCGAACGGTCGTCCAGCTTGCCCAGTGCGCTTTCCAGGCCTTCCGACTGCAGGCGGTCGTATTGCTGCGCTTCCAGTACGCTGGTCGGCTCATGCAGCTCGGACGACAGGTAACCGATCGGCGCAAACTTCTCGTCGTCGTCATCGGTCGGCGCTTCCAGCGCGATGTCGCGGCCGGTCAGGCGCGTTTCCATCTCGATCACTTCCTCGCGCTTGACGTTCAGGGTCGCGGCCAGAGCATCGACCTGCGCCGGCGTCATCGTGTCCAGCCCTTCCTTGTGGCTGCGCAGATTGAAGAACAGCTTGCGCTGCGCCTTGGTGGTCGCAACCTTGACCAGGCGCCAGTTTTTCAGGATGTACTCATGCATCTCGGCCTTGATCCAGTGCATCGCATACGACACCAGGCGCACGCCTTGGTCGGGATCGAAGCGCTTGACTGCCTTCATCAAGCCGATATTGCCTTCCTGGATCAGGTCGGCATGCGGCAAGCCATACCCCAGATAGCCACGCGCGATCGACACCACCAGGCGCAGATGGGACAGCACCAGTTCTTGCGCCGCGCCAAGGTCATTGCTTTCGCGCAGGCGGCGCGCCAGCGACATTTCCTCGTCGTGCGTCAGCATCGGCAAGCGGTTGACGGCGGAAATGTAGGCGTCGATATTGCCCAGGCCTCCGGTAAAGCCAAGTGCCAGCGCGGTGTTGTTCACCGGAATCAATGCGGCTTGCGCAGAGCTTGCTTTCATCGTTTCTCCCAATGGTTCAACTGCGGCGATGACTTGCCTTCGAAACAGCCATCAAGCGGGCTAATGGCCAATTTTAGCACTCCACCCGATAGAGTGCTAATTGCGGTAATCGAAGGGCGGCATAGTCAATAACTATAAAACGCCAAATCTTGATTGTGCGCCGACGGAAAAAATTTAGAACTGATCCAGCACAGGAAGTTGCGCCGTCTCAAACAAAAAGTTGGAAAAGTAAGGCCGAGAATTTGACAGGGCGGAAGATGCCAGGAGTATGCCGAAAAATCAGAGTGCGCCCCTCGACCGCGGGCAACACGAAAATATACCTGGGCTAGTATATGGAGGGGTTCGCCAGCGCGGCGCTCATCCCAGTCGTACCAGATGGCGCCTGACCGACAGCACTGCCCCGGCCAAGCCCAGTAGCGCGCTGGCCGCCAGCAAGCCGAGCGTGGCGGACAGCCCAAGTGGCGCCAGCTGGAAGTCCGATGCATATAGTCGGGCGAATTCGGTAATCGCCTGGTTCAGCGGTCGCAAGGCCAAGGCGACTGCGCTCATCGCCACGCCGCCGGCGCACAGGCCGAGCAGCACGCCGCTGTAGTAAAACGGCCGGTGGATGAAGGCGTCGGTGGCGCCGACCAGCCGTGATACCTCGATTTCCTCGCGTTGCGTCATCACCTGCAGCCGGATCGTGTTGAAAATGACCGCGATCACCACCACCGCCAGCGTGCCGCCCAGCAGCACCAGCGATAGCCGCAAGATACGCAACAGCGCCGCGAGGCGCTTGACCCAGGCCGAATCGACTTGCACCGCCTCGACCCCTGGCAGCGCCTGCAACTGTGTCGCCAGCGTGTCGATGCCGGCCGCGTCGGCAGCATCTTGAAAGCCGGGCAATTTCAGCACATAGCCATCCGGCAGCGGGTTGGAACCGAGCGTGGCCAAGGCATCCGACAGGCCGCTCTTGTCTTTCAATGCGTTCAATGCTTGCTCACGCGGCATGAATTCCAGCTTGGCACCGGCTTGCTGCTGCTGCGGCAAGACGCGCCGAATCGCCGGCGCCAGCGCGTTCGCCTGTTCGCGCGACGTGTTCATGGTGAGGAAAATGCTGATTTCCGGCTCCACCGCGAGTTGCGCCGACACCGGCCGGATATTGTCCAGCAAGGTCAGCCCGGCGATCGGCAGCGCGAACGCGATGGCCACTACCAGCACGTTCAGCGCGAAGCTGGCCGGCGACTTCAGCAAATGGCCGCAGGCCACCGCCAGCGCGAAACGATGGTGTCGCAGCCAGCTTTTCATGTGCTGGCCTCGGCTGCGTCTTGCCGGCGCCAGGTTTCCGCGACCTGACCGCGATCGAGGAATACCACCCGGCTGGCGGTATCGAGGAATTGCTCATCGTGGGTCGAAATCAGGCAGGTAACGCCGACTCCATGAAACGATCGCAACGCATCCAGCACCTGATTGGCGCTGGCGCGGTCCAGGTTGGCGGTCGGCTCGTCGGCCAGGATGACTTGCGGCCGGTTGACGATGGCGCGCGCAATCGTGACCCGCTGTTGCTCGCCGCCTGAGAGCGCCAGCGGCTCGCTTGCCGCCTTGGAAAGCAGGCCCAGCTTGTCGAGCGCGGCGCGCGCGCGTTTCTCGGCGTCGCTGCGGGCGGCGCCGCACACCAGCAATGGCAACATCACATTGGCCAGCACGCTGCGGTCGTTCAACAGCGATTGCTGCTGGAAGATCAGGCCCAGATTGCGCCGCAGCCAAGGCAGGCCGGAGGTCTTCAGGCGGCCGATGTCTTGCCCCTGCACCAGCAGCGTGCCGGAACTGGGGCGCTCAATGCCGGCGATCAGTTTCAAGAGCGTCGATTTGCCGGCGCCGGATGGTCCTGCCAAAAACACCAGTTCGCCCTTGCCGACGGTCAGCGTGACGTCGCGCAAGGCCACCGCATCGGCCGCGTAGCGTTTGCCGACCCGCTGGAATTCGATTATCGGGGTCATCGTATGCGCTTCCGCTCAGCCCAGCAGCGCATCGACAAATTCGACCGCATTGAAGGGTTGCAAGTCTTCGATTTTTTCACCGACGCCGATGAAATACACCGGGATCGGATTGCTGCGCGCAATGGCTGCCAGCACGCCACCCTTGGCAGTGCCGTCCAGCTTGGTGATGACCAGTCCGGTCAGGCCGAGCGCGGCGTCGAAGGCCTTGACCTGTGCCAGTGCATTTTGCCCGGTGTTGCCGTCGATCACCAGCAGGATTTCATGCGGTGCGCCGTCCATGCCCTTGCCGATCACGCGCTTGATTTTTTTCAGCTCGTCCATCAGGTGCAACTGGGTCGGCAGGCGGCCGGCGGTATCCACCATCACCACATTGGTGCCGCGCGCGCGCGCCGACTGTACCGCGTCGAACGCGACCGCGGCCGGGTCGCCGGATTCCTGAGAAATCACGGACACGTTGTTGCGCTCGCCCCAGATCGTCAACTGCTCGCGGGCCGCCGCGCGGAAAGTGTCGCCGGCCGCCAGCAGCACCGATTGCCGGTGCGCCTGCAAATGCTTGGCCAGCTTGCCAATGGTAGTGGTCTTGCCGGCGCCGTTGACGCCGGCAATCATCATGACCAAGGGCTGGTGCCGTCCCAGCACCAGCGGCTTTTGCAGGCTCGACAGCAATTCGGTCAGCAGGGCGCGCAAGGCTTGCTTGACTTGTTGCGCTTCGGTCAGCTTCTCGTCCTTGACCTTCTTTTTCAGTGCGCCGAGCAGGAATTGAGTGGCATCGACGCCGGCGTCCGCCATCAGCAGCGCCGATTCCAGCTCTTCGTACAGCGCGTCGTCGATGCGGGCGCCGACGAAGATCGTGGTCAGGC
Source organism: uncultured beta proteobacterium (assembly GCA_963707665.1). GTDB lineage: Bacteria > Pseudomonadota > Gammaproteobacteria > Burkholderiales > Burkholderiaceae_D > DATJCV01. The sequence continues at coordinate 299,677 of CAVPQU010000002.1, forward strand.
TGGATGAAGTCTTGGCAAGCCCGGTTTTCAGTCGCGCGACCCAGGATTTTTTTTGCTCCGGGGTGGTGACCGCTGGTATGACGAGTTCGTCATCGGCTGGCAGCGCCGGCGCCGTGGCGTCGACTGCCGGCGCAATCGATGACGCCGGCTGGACTGGCTCGGGTGCGACGGTGGTTTCGGGTTTGGGTTTTTTCTTGAAGAAACTAAACATCGGCGGCCACGCGAGAATGCCGGCAGCGGCGCCGGCAAGGATATACAATCATTCGCATTCTAACAGAGCACCGACCATGAAATTTTCAATTCGCGCAATCGCGCTGGTATGGCTGTGGCTGGGCTTGTGCCTATTGGCGCAAGCGGCGCCGGCGCAGGAATTCATGCTGACCAACGGCATGAAGATCATCGTCAAGGAAGATCACCGGGCGCCCACCGTGGCGCACATGATCTGGTACCGGGTCGGCTCGATGGACGAGTTCAACGGCACCACCGGCGTCGCCCATGCGCTGGAACACATGATGTTCAAGGGCACCAAGACGCTCAAGCCGGGCGAATTCAGCCGCCGCGTGGCGGCCCTGGGCGGGCGCGAAAATGCCTTCACCAGCAAGGATTTCACCGCCTATTTCCAGCAAATCGAGAAATCGAAACTGGAAGCGGTGATGGCGCTGGAAGCCGACCGTCTGGCCAACCTGGTGTTCGACCCGGCCGAGTTCGCGCAGGAAATCAAGGTGGTGATGGAAGAGCGCCGCCTGCGCACCGACGACCAGCCAGATGCACAGGTGGACGAGGCGCTGAATGCCGCCGCTTTTAACGCCCATCCCTATCATCATCCGATCGTCGGCTGGATGGACGATCTGCAAAACATGACGGTGGCCGACGCCAAGGCCTGGCACGACGCCTGGTACGCGCCGAACAACGCGACCATGATCGTGACCGGCGATGTCGAGGCCGAAGCGGTGCATGCGCTGGCGCAAAAATATTTCGGCGGCATCCCGGCCAAGCCGTTGCCCGTGCGCAAGCCGCAGAACGAACCGCCGCAGCGCGGCGTGCGCCGCGTGACAGTCAAGGCGCCAGCGGAAAACCCGTACGTGGCGCTGGCGTTCAAGGCCCCGGCCTTGCGCGATGTCGAGCGGGACGATGAAGTGCATGCACTCACGGTATTGGCGGCGGTGCTGGATGGCTACGACAATGCGCGCCTGAATGCGAATCTGGTGCGCACCGAGCGCGTCGCCAATTCGGTTGGCGCCAACTATTCGGGTCTGTCGCGCGGGCCGGTGCTATTTACGCTGGACGGTACGCCGGCGCTTGGCGTCTCCACCGAACAACTGGAACAGAAGCTGCGCGCCGAAGTGCAGCGCGTCGCCCAGGATGGCGTATCGGAAGCCGAGTTGCAGCGCGTCAAGACGCAGCTGGTGGCCAGCCAGATCTACAAGCGCGATTCGATTTTCGGCCAGGCGATGGAAATCGGCGCCTACGAGATGAGTGGCATTTCGCAAAAGCAGATCGATCGCGTCATTGAAAAGCTGCGCGCGGTGACGCCGCAGCAGGTGCAGGCGGTCGCGCAAAAATATTTCGGCGACGACAGCCTGACAGTGGCGACGCTGGTGCCGCTGCCCTTGTCGGGGAAAAAGGCGGCGCCGCCGCCGACAGACCTGCTGCGTTGAGCCGCCATGGTCGCCACCACCTGCAACGGCGGACTGCGCGCGGCGCGTTTCCGTCCAACTCCATGCGCTGATATCCGATGAAAAAACTGATCCTGATCCTTACCGCCAGCCTTGCCGTTTGCTTCAGCCTGAATGCGCAGGCGGCACTGCAGATCCAGACCTGGACACTGGCCAATGGTGCGCGCGTACTGTTCGTCGAAAACCACTCGATCCCGATCGTCGACCTGAACGTCGATTTCGACGCCGGCGCGCGGCGCGATCCGGTTGGCAAGGCGGGCCTGGCGCAGTTGACCAATGCCATGCTGGCGCGCGGCTTGCGCGAGGGACGCTTCAGCGACAGCAATAAGGGGAGTGGCGCACAGGCCGAGATGAAGCTGGAGCCGGCGCTATCCGAGGCGCAAATTTCGGATGCCTTTGCCGATACCGCCGCCGAGCGCGGCGGCGGCGCCGACGCTGAACGCGCCAACGCCTCGCTGCGCAGCCTGTCGAGTCTGCCGGAGCGGGCAACGGCAGTGAAGCTGCTGGCGCGCGTCCTGGCACAGCCGACCTTCCCGCCCGAATTGCTGGAGCGCGACAAGGCGCGCACCATCGCCGGCATCAAGGAAGACCTGACCAAGCCGGAGGCGATTGCCGGCAAGGCGTTCTGGCACCTGCTGTACGGCAGCCATCCCTATGCATGGGAAGCGACGGTCGAGTCGGTGGCGGCGATCACGCGCGATGATCTTGCCGTGTTCCATCGCACGCACTACGTCGCCAATCGCGCGGTGATATCGATTATCGGCGACGTCACGCGTGCCGATGCCGAACAGATTGCCGAGGAGTTGACGCTGCGCCTGCCGCAGGGTGGGCCGTTGCCGGCCATGCCGCCGGTGCCGGACGCGCGTGCGCAGCAGCAGCGCATTCCGCACCCGGCGTCGCAGGCGCATATCCTGATCGGGATGCCGGCTGAAGTGCGCGGCGACCCCGATTATTTCGCGCTGATAGTCGGCAATTACATTCTTGGCGGCGGCGGTTTCGTCTCGCGTCTGACGAATGAAGTGCGCGAAAAGCGCGGCCTGACCTATGGCGTCTACAGCGGCTTCAGTCCGATGGCGCAAAAGGGACCATTCCAGATCGGCTTGCAGACCAAGAAGGAAAGTGCCGAACAAGCCCTGCGCCTGGTGAATCAGGTTCTGGCGGCCTTTCTGCGCGATGGCCCGACGGCGGACGAACTGCAAGCGGCCAAGGACAATCTGATTGGTAGTTTTCCGCTGCGCATCGACAACAACCGCAAGATTCTGGGCAATATCGCGCTGATCGGCTTTTACAAGCTCCCGCTCGATTATCTCGACACCTGGACTGAACACGTGGCCAAGGTGAGCATCGCCGACGTCCGTGCCGCGTTTGCGCGCAAGGTGGTGCAGAAGGAATTGTCGACCGTGGTCGTGGGTGCCGAGCCCGAGGGCACTGGAAAATAGCCGGGCTATTACTGGTTTGAAACCGTAGCGTCTTGCCTGTTGTTCCGAGCGCGTTAGTCGGCGACCCAGTGCCGGCGATGCAGCGAAAGCGCCCCCAGACCCCATTGAAAGCCGCCGGAATGAACCAGATCGCCTCGGGCTTAAACAATTAACACGGCTACCGGGAAATAAATGCGTGTCTGCCAGTATTTCCCAGGTGGCGCATCCCGCAGGCGAGACCGGCCGATTTCAAGACATACTCCAGAGCATGCAAAAACGACAGAAAATGCTGACGGCAGTGAAATCCGTGACGCATGGCACGGCGCCGCATCAAGTGCGCATCATTGGCGGCCAGTGGAAACGCACGCCGCTGCCGGTGTTGAGCGCCGAAGGTTTGCGGCCGACGCCGGACCGGGTGCGCGAAACCGTGTTCAACTGGCTCGGCCATTTGCTCGCTGGCGACTGGGCGCGCATGCGCTGCCTGGACCTGTTTGCCGGCAGCGGCGCGCTCGGTTTCGAGGCGGCCAGCCGCGGTGCGGCGCAGGTGACGCTGGTGGAGCAGAGCACGCCTGCGGTGCGGCAGCTGGAAGCAGTCAAAGCCAAATTGCAGGCGCAACAAGTGACCATCCTGCGCGCCGATGGCCTGCGGCTGGCGCAGGACTGGGCCGAACGCGCGCCGGCCGACCCGGCATCGGGCGCACCGCGCTTCGACCTGATTTTCATCGATCCGCCATATCATCAGGAGTGGCTGCAAAAAGTGCTGCCGCTGTGCGCGCGGCTGCTGTCCGAAAGCGGTATCGTATATGTCGAGACCGAGGCGGCGCTGGACGGCGACCCAGCCGCGACATGGATGAACGAGTGGGAAATCGTGCGCGCCGATCGGGCCGGCATGGTGTTTTATCATTTGCTGCGGTGCAAACATGGGCAGCAGTAAGGCATAATGCGCGTTTCACAGGTCATACCGAGAGGGTGCTGCGATGGTCACAGCCGTATATCCGGGAACATTCGATCCGCTTACGCGCGGCCATGAGGATCTGGTGCGCCGCGCTTCCGGCCTGTTTGACGGCCTGGTGGTCGGCGTGGCGGACAGCCAGAACAAGAAGCCCTTCTTTTCGCTCGACGAACGGCTGACGATCGCCAACGAAGTGCTGGGGCATTACCCGAACGTCAAGGTCGAGAGTTTTTCAGGTTTGCTGAAAGACTTCGTGCGCCGCCACGATGCGCGCGTGATCGTGCGCGGCTTGCGCGCGGTGTCCGACTTCGAATACGAGTTCCAGATGGCCGGCATGAACCGTTACCTGCTGCCGGACGTCGAAACGCTGTTTCTGACCCCATCCGATCAATATCAATTTATCAGCGGCACCATCGTGCGCGAGATCGCCACGCTGGGCGGTGACGTCTCGAAATTCGTCTTTCCGTCGGTCGAGCGCTGGCTGAAGCAAAAGCTGGCGGCAGCCGGCGGCGAATAGCTCTACAACGCCAGTTCGACTTCGACTTCCTGCCCCACCCGCAGTACCTGCCCGGCGCCTTCCAGCACGATCGCATTCATGCCGAAGGCGATGCCGCCATCCAGCTTTGGATTGACGCGGTAGGTACGCAGGATATCCAGCGGGTCCGGGCCGGTTGCTCCGGTAGTTTGATCCACCGATGGAATCGGGCAGCGCGGGCAGGGCTTGACCGGCTTGATGCGCGCCGCGCCAATCCGGATCGACGCCGCGAAATCCTCTTCAAACGCCTCCACGCCATCGATCACCAGGCTGGGCCGAAAGCGATTCATCGGCAGCGGCCCCCGCCCTTGTGTCTGCAGTTTCCGGTTCAGGTCGTCGAGCGACGCCTGGCTGATCACCAGCAGCGGAAAGCCGTCGGCGAACAGGGTCGGCGCCTCGACGCCACCGGTCCAGCCGAGGTTGGCAATCCGGCGCGCATCCGGATGAAAGCGCACCAGCCGGCACGGTACGCCGAGCGCGTTGGAAAACCAGGCGGCCGTGATGTCATCGCAATCGAGTGCCTCCAGCGTGTCATCCCAGACCCGCACCGGTATCGTGCGCGCGTCGTCCGGATGCGGCAGGCCGAGCGGAATGTCCAGCTGCAGCATGCCGGGGGCGCGCAACTCCAGGGTTTCGGCCCTGATGCGCGGCACGATGGTTGCCATCTTCGGATGTTCACGCTGGGTCAGGAAGTCGCCCTGCAAGTCAACCACCATCCATTCGCGGTTGTAAATCTGCTCGCTCATCAGGCCGGCTTCGGTCAGCGTCGCTTCGGTCAGCGCAATGCCGGCGCAGGATTTGATTGGATACAGCGTCAGTTCGGTCAGGGTCGGCATGGATCGGCAGCAAAGAGTGGAGGAGGCGAAAGTATGCCACGTCGGCGGATCGAGGCTAAGCGCCGCCATCGGGTGCGGCATGGTTGACGAATGTCATGGGCGCGGTGCAAACCAGCCCGCGCCTATTGCCGTGACGGCAAGCCGGGGGCAGGATAAGAGGCTGGCGGCAGGGCTGCATAGCTGGCATCAGCGGTGGGAGGTCTGGTATGGCGGGATTACCCGGAGGCGCGGCGTGGCTGCAGGCGGTGGGCGTCGTGCTCGCCGCCGTGATCGCGCTGGTGATTTATGCGTTGCAGGCATATCGCCGGCAGCGTCGCGACAAAATCCGCGAGCGCCAGTTCATCGAAACCGCGCTGGCGCTGGGCCATGAAGGGCGACGGCTGGCGTACGACGGCGTGCAACTGGCATCGGCGGCCGATTCCGCGCACTCCGAGCGCGCCGCGCAACTGGCGTCGCAAGCGCACCAACTCGGTTTTGCGCTGCTGAACCTGCCGCTGGAACGCGCGCCCGATCCCGGCCTGATCGCGCCGGTATTGCAGTTGCGCCGCCATGCGGAAGACATCGGTCGGCTGGCGACGAGCGACAACAATGCCGGCAAGATGGAGACTTTCGGCCAACTGCAGCGCAGCATCGACCAAGAAATCGCCCGCATCGACGGCATCGACAAAATCCAGATCGCCGGGCCGCGCGCATCGCTGCGGCACCGCGCCGAGAACGGCATGCCGACCACCACCGTCGATCAGTATTCCACCTTCCGCTTCAGTGAGGACATCTACCCGGAAGCCGACGGCGTCGATTTCGAGGCGCTGGTGAACAACCAGAGTGTGCTGTGCACCATTCCCTATGCCGAGCTGAACCAGTTGGCCGGCATCGGCGGCATCCCCGGCCAGCATCATCGCGGCGCCTTCGAGCAATTCCGCGAGCCGATCCAGCGCGCTGCCGGGCGGTTAATCCGCGAGGGCGCCAAGGCGCCGGTGGTGGTGCATTTCATCGATACGCAAGTCGCGACGCGGGTGCCGGAACTGCCGCCATGAGCGCGGAAAATGGGGCTGCTGATTTGCTGGATGATGCATACTCCCTATTGATATCGTATGTATCGGTTACCAATAGGAGATTTTTTGCATATACTCCATTAAAATAAACATGTCGCCGCAGGAGTAAGCGCCTGCCGCTGCAATGGCAGACTTAAACGTTGAACAGGAAGTTCAGCACATCGCCATCCTTGACGACGTATTCCTTGCCTTCGGCGCGCATCTTGCCGGCTTCCTTGGCGCCTTGCTCGCCCTTGTAGCGCGATGAAGTCGTCGTAGGCGATGGTCTGCGCGCGGATGAAGCCGCGTTCGAAGTCGGTGTGGATCACGCCGGCCGCCTGCGGCGCGGTGTCGCCGACGTGGATGGTCCAGGCGCGCACTTCCTTGACGCCGGCGGTGAAGTAGGTCTGCAGGCCGAGCAGCTTGTAGGCGGCGCGGATCAGGCGGTCCAGGCCCGGCTCTTCCATGCCCATGTCGGCCAGGAAGTCGTCCTTGTCGGCGTCGTCCAGGTCGGCGATTTCGGATTCGATGGCGGCGCAGATGGCGACGATCGGCGCGTTCTGCGACGCGGCGTAGGCGGTCAGCTGGTCCAGCAGCGGGTTGTTGGTGAAGCCGTTGTCGGCGACGTTGGCGACGTACATCGCCGGCTTGGCGGTGATCAGGCACAGCGGCTTGATCAGCAGCCATTTCTTCGGCGTCGAGGCCCGAGCGCGCGCACCGGCTTGGCTTCGTTCAGGTGCGGCATCATGCGTTCCAGCAGGGCGACCAGCTTGGCGGCGTCCTTGTCGCCCGAGCGCGCCTTCTTGTTTTCGCGGTGGATCGCCTTTTCGACCGTGCCCATGTCGGCCAGCGCCAGCTCGGTCTGGATCACTTCGATGTCGTCCAGCGGGCTGATCTTGCCGGCCACGTGGATCACGTTGTCGTCTTCGAAGCAGCGCACGACGTTGACGATGGCGTCGGTTTCGCGGATGTGCGCCAGGAACTGGTTGCCCAGGCCTTCGCCCTTGGACGCGCCGGCCACCAGGCCGGCGATGTCGACGAATTCGACGATCGCCGGCACCATGCGCTCCGGCTTGACGATTTCGGCCAGCGCCTTCAGGCGCGGATCCGGCACTTCGACCACGCCGACGTTCGGCTCGATGGTGCAGAACGGATAGTTTTCGGCCGGGATGCCGGCCTTGGTCAGGGCGTTGAACAGGGTGGATTTGCCGACGTTGGGCAGGCCGACGATGCCGCATTGGAGACTCATGGGAAGACTTTCTAAATCAACAGGTTAGCCGTGCTTCGGATTCGTTTGGGGCGCCAACGCAGATTGAGTTAGGCTGAATGTCGAACAGCAGAGAGAAGCGGCGGAAAAACGGGAAATGGCGAAAGCGCACATGATATCGCAGTTTTTGGCTGCTTTTTCCCGGCCGGCGTGAGGAAATGGCTATGGCCGTCGCGATGCTGGGAATGCGCCGATAGACATGCCGCGAGGCGAGCTCAGCCATTGGTGTGGCAGAGTGGGCAGCAAGCAACAAGAACACAGGCACGCGCCTCGGATGCTTGCCGGGCGGCAGCCGGCTTCAAGGCTTTTTACGATGGCATCGGCGCGCGATGCCGGACAAGCGACTAACCGGCTTTCTTGACGTAGGCAGAGCACCAGCCGGCGGCCATGACTTCCTTGCCGCCGAATATCGCACACCCACCGCTGGTAGCGCTTTTTGCCGTGTAGAGCTGGCACGTGGCGCATTTTTCTCCGGCCACGTACTTGGGAAATTTGGCTTTGTCGACTTTGGTCGCATCGTCCTTGTAGCCCAGCGAAACCGCTTGCGGGTCGGATTCCAGCACTTTTTTCGCGTCGGCTGCTTGCGTCCACTGGCCGCTGGCCAAAGCGGCCGTGCCGAGGATCGAATGAATGACAAAGGTGCGGCGATTGACGGTCATGACACATCCTTTATTTCAATGAAATTGTCTGGTCGGTAACAAACTGGGGATGAACTTAGTGTAGTCCCGGCCGTGGAGAATTCACTCTGTTCCATGCAGCTTGATTGCGCTGGATTAAAGACGGCGCTGAAATAGGAAAGCGGCGGAGCGGGCCATGCGGCATCGTTGCAGCCTGACGCCGGCGCCTGGTGCCGGTGCGCGCGTCGGCTGGCGCAGCGCGGCGAATTGCTCAGATCACCAGGGATTGCCGGGCAAAGCGGCTTGGCGCCGCGTCATTTGGTATGCAACTGCATCGTCGCTGCGTCGATTTTTCCTTCGCATAGCAGCGGCAGCACGTCCAGGCTGCGGGCGATGGCTTCGTCGATCAGCAATTGCTCGTCCTTGCGTGGCCGATGCAGCACGTAGTCGACCACGGGCTGCTGCACGCCGACGGTACGTGGATGGCCGATGCCGATGCGCAGACGCCAGTAGTCTTGCGTGCCGAGCGCGGCGGTGATGTCCTTCAGGCCATTATGGCCGCCGGATGAGCCGCCTTTCTTGATCTTGGCAGTGCCGGGCGGCAGATCCAGTTCGTCATGCACCACCAGTATTTCATCGGCGGCAATCTTGTAGAAATGCGCCAGTCCGCCGACCGCCAGCCCCGAGCGGTTCATCCAGGTTTGCGGTTGCACTAGCCAGATGTCGGCGCTGCCGATACGGGCCCTGGCCGCCAGCGCCTGATAGCGTGCCTCGCGATTCAGGCGGGTTCCGCTATTGGCCGCCAGCGCATCGAGCAGCCAGAAGCCGGCATTGTGCCGGGTTTGTTCGTATTCCGGGCCCGGATTGCCGAGGCCCGCGATGAGGCGGATGGACATGGATACGCGATAAGGAAAAGATCGATTAGCGGAGATGGGCGAGCTTCTGTGCGCGCTGCCGCTCTGGTTCTGGCTTCCCATTTGCTCCACACGGAGTATTTTTGGAGCCGCGTGCAGTGTATACAGAAATTGCGAAAACGTGGATATACCCTCGTATTTTTGGCTGCTGTCGTTGCTAGCGATTGAAGTCGGATACAACTGTTGCCATCCATATACTCCATGTATGATACCGTTAAATACGGGCGCGTATGCTTAATTTTTTCAGCATACTCCATGTTTGTATCGTGAGATCAATGATGGGCGACATGGTGGTGAGCCGGGTCGCAAACAGCCGGCGGCATGGCATTGCCTCGTCGGCACCAAGATCGGCAACACGTTGCAACAGGGCAGTGCGGCAGAGCCATATTGTCCGGGAAATGACAAAAGCCCGCTGGATTGACAGCGGGCTTTTGCTTTTCAGGCTCCATTGCCGGCAGGCTGCCGGCGGCTGGATTATTTCTTCTCGGCTGGTGCCGCTGGCGTTGCCGCGGCTGCTGCGGCAGCGGCTGCTGCGGCGGCGTCAGCATCGGCATCGGCCTTGCTGCCGCTCGGAATCGAGGCGGTGACCAGGGTCAGGTCGTCTTCGCCGGGACGGACCACGGCGCTCACGTTGGCCGGCAAGGTGATGTCGGACAGGCGGATCGACTGGCCGATTTCCAGCTTGGCCAGATCGACGCCGATAAATTCCGGCAAGTCTTTCGGCAGGCACGACACTTCGAGGTCGACCACGGCATGGTTGACGATGCCGCCCGACAGCTTCACTGCCGGCGACACGTCGGCATTGGTGAAATGCAGCGGAACCTTGACCGTGATCTTCTGGCTGGCATCGATGCGCTGAAAATCCACGTGCAGCACCAATTGCTTGTGGGCGTGCATCTGGAAGTCGCGCAGCAGAACCTGTTCCGCCTTGCCATCTACTTCGAGTTCGAGAATCGACGAGTGGATCGCTTCCTTTTTCAGCGCATGGTACAGCGCGTTATGGTCAAGCGAAATCGAAACCGGTGCCGTCTTGCCGCCGTACACGATGCCTGGCGTCTGGCCTGCAATGCGCTGGCGGCGGCTCGCTCCGGACCCCAGCTCTTTGCGCGGAAATGCAACTATTTTCATGGTAAAGCTCCATTGTGAGTAAGACCGGACTGCGTCTTACGGTAAAAATCCCCCGCGACCAGGGGATTTGAAAAACTGTCCTTTTGGGACAGTGTGATTCTTGTTTGAGCAGGGCGGTGGTGCTGGCCCTGCTCGTTGTTTGTTTCTGAACAGTTGGAAACAGAGTAATTGGTGTTAATCCGCGAACAGCATCATCACCGAATCGCCCTTGCTGATGCGCTTGAAGGTTTCTGCCAGCAATCTGGCGCAGCTCAACTGGCGGATCTTGGTGCAGGCGGCAGCGGTAGCGGACAGCGGGATGGTGTCGGTGACCACCAGTTCGTCCAGCGGCGAGCCGGCGATGCGATCCACTGCCGGACCTGATAGAACCGGATGGGTGCAGTAGGCGATGACCTTCTTGGCGCCGCGTTCTTTCAATACTTCGGCGGCCTTGGTCAGCGTGCCGGCGGTATCGACCATGTCGTCCATGATCACGCAGTTGCGGCCTTCGACTTCGCCGATGATGTTCATCACTTCCGACACGTTCGCTTTCGGCCGCCGCTTGTCGATGATCGCGAGGTCGCAATCGAGGCGCTTGGCCAGCGCGCGCGCGCGCACCACGCCGCCGACATCGGGCGACACCACCAGCAAATCGTTGTAGTGCTTGACGACCAGATCGTCCAGCAGGATCGGCGAGGCATACACGTTGTCGACCGGGATGTCGAAGAAGCCCTGGATCTGATCGGCGTGCAGGTCCATGATCATCACGCGGTCGACGCCGGCTTCCTGCAGCATGTTGGCCACCACCTTGGCTGAAATCGCGACCCGCGCCGAACGCGGCCGCCGATCCTGGCGCGCGTAGCCGAAATACGGAATGGCGGCGGTAATGCGGCCGGCCGAGGCGCGCTTCAGCGCATCGACCATCAGCATCAATTCCATCAGGTTGTCGTTGGTCGGCGCGCAGGTCGACTGCAGCACGAAGACGTCCTTGCCGCGCACGTTTTCATTGATTTCGACCATCACCTCGCCGTCCGAGAACTTGGACACGAGCGCCTTGCCGAGCGGGATGCCGAGATGCTTGACCACCCCTGCCGCCAGTCCCGGATTGGCATTACCGGTAAAAACCATCAGGTTTTCAATTGACATGGTGAGTCCTAAGCGGGGTTGTTGATCGAGGCGAGAGTGGCAGGCAGGCGATGTGCGATACGATTTGTGTGTCTGCCGCCGGGCGGCCTGCCAACTTATGATGAGGTCGTGAGATTCGTTTGCCTGCTGCCGCCGAAATTCTGAAACCGGGGCGCGGCCGGGACACGATTGACTTGCACTTGCAAATAATGGCAGGGGAAGAAGGATTCGAACCTTCGAATGCTGGAATCAAAATCCAGTGCCTTAACCAGCTTGGCGATTCCCCTACACAACCGGGTGTTTTTCGCAACTCGGCGCCGATGGCGCCAGATGCCGCGTCAAACCAATTCTGTGCTGCAAATTCTATGCTTCAATTCCAGTGCTACGTTTGCAGCAAATCAACAAGCGGATGTCGCTGTATTGCCTGCGCTTTCCATGCCTGCCAGCGGGATGGCACTTGCCTGAGTACCTGGTCTGCTTGCGACTCATCCGCGAACGGACAAAACACACACGCTCCAGACCCGGTCATTCTCGCATTTCCGTGCGCAGACAGCCATTGTATGGCATCGGCGACAACCGGGAAGCGCTGGCTGGCCACGACTTGCAGGTCGTTTTTCCCGAAACTTTCTGGGCTTCTGGAAAAGTCCGTTATTTTGACGGGTTTGGAATCCCTTGTCAATTCCGCGGCGCCAAATATTGTCGCGGTCGGAATCGCGACGCCCGGTTCAATCACCACAAACCAGCGCGCCGGCGTTTCCAGCACCTGCAGCGCCTCGCCTACTCCCTCGGCGAAGGCGTTGCCGCCGCACAGGAAAAACGGCACGTCGGCCCCCAGCTGCAGCCCGAGCGCCATCAATTCGGCACGCGAAAAATCGGTTTGCCAAAGGTGATTCAAGGCGATCAGCGTGGTTGCCGCATCCGACGAGCCGCCGCCCAGGCCGCCGCCTTGCGGCAGGCGCTTGTCGAGCGCGATATTGGCGCCGGCAGCGGGCCGGCCGCGGGCGGCGGCGCTGGCCTGCAGCAGCCGTGCCGCCCGCACGCACAAATCGCTCTCTTCGGGTACGCCGGCCAGTGCCGTGGTGCGGTGAATCACGCCGTCAGCGCGCCGTTCGAAATGCAGCAGGTCGCCGTGGTCAAGCAGTTGAAATACCGTTTGCAGCAAGTGGTAGCCGTCGGCGCGACGGCCCACCACATGCAGGAAAAGGTTCAGTTTGGCCGGGGCAGGGCAGTCGTTCAGCACGGTTGGCATGATGCGGGCGGGGTCCGGTATCAGTGCCAGTTATCGATCACGATGCGGATCGCGACCGGGTCTGCGCCGTTGCCCCCGATCGCGCCGTTGCGCTCAAGGTCGATCCGCTTGGGTCGCACCGTTGCGTTGTCGCCGCCATCCGCCCAGTCGGAATATTGGATGCGCCAGCCATCGCTATGCACCATCGCACCGGGCGTGCGTCGCACCGCTTGGCGCTGGCCGTCGACGGTAGTCACGAAGCCCTGGAGCCAGTCGCGCAAGCCCGCTACCGGTAACGGCCAGCCGAGCGACTGGCTGGCCAGTGCGTCGACATCGGCCGCTGTTCGCTGCGGTTGGTTGGCCTGGGTCAGGGTGGCGGCGGTCGGCGTGACTTCGATACGGGCGAGGGTCTGGCCCAGTGGCGACAACAGAATGAGTTCGGTACGCTGCGGCGCCTGGGTCCAGGTGAAACTGCCGTGTATTGCTTCATCCCTGCCATTTTGCTGGTAGCGCACCGATAGGCGGCCACCGAGGTCGATGGTGTCGCGGTAGCTCGGCGCCGGCGCTGAACTACCGGCCAGCGGCGGCGGTGCCAGGCTGGCGCAGCCGGCCAGCAGCAAGGCGATCAGTGCAGCTGCGCTGCGCTGGAGCTGTCGGCGGGTGGCGGCGAGCGCAGGAATCGTCGATCATCATGCTGGGGCAAAAAAATCATAGGGAGTATGGCTGAAAACAAGCTGATTTCGCGCACAATTCAGTCATAATAAAAAATACACGGCACAGTATATGGGATGGGTGCTTTAACGTGCCGACGCGCACTCATAGTTGTACTTGCAGCCGCGCGAGGGTGTTTTTCAGCGCGTCGTTTTGCGGGTCCTTGGTGCGGGCGTCACGCCACAGTTTTTGGGCGGCGTCGCGCTGGCCCTTGACCCATAGCACTTCACCCAGATGGACGCCGATTTCGGCGTCCGGTTGCAGCGCATAGGCACGCTGCAGATATTTTTCCGCCTCCGGCAGTTTGCCGAGCCGGTACTGCACCCAGCCCATGCTGTCGAGAATGAATGGATCGTCCGGCGCCAGCTGCAGTGCCGTTTCGATCAGTTGCAGCGCTTCCGGCAGGCGCAGGTTGCGCTCCGCCAGCGAGTAGCCGAGGGCGTTGTAGGCGTGCTGGTTCTTCGGCGCCAGCTCGATGATCTTGCGTAAGGCCTTTTCCATGACCTCGAGCTTGTCGAGTTTTTCGGCCAGCATCGCATAGTCGTACAGCAGGTCGGTGTTGTCGGGCGCGCGTTGCACCGCGCTTTGCAGCAGCGCCAGCGCTTCCGGCACGCGCCCGGCGTCGCGCAGGATCTGGCCTTCAGCCAGCGTCACCTGGGTTTGTTCGCGCTCACCGTCGGTAGGGATTTCAGCCAGCATCTTGCGTGCTGCGTCGATCTGGCCGCGCGCCGCGACCAGTTGCGCGCTCCGTATCTGGGCGCTGAGATAGGCTGGTCCGGGTTCGATCTGGCCCAGCCATTTGAGAGCGGCGTCAGTGTCCTTGCGATCCTGTGCGAGCTGCGCCAGCAGTAGCAGCGCCTGGGTCGGGTCGCGCGCTTCATCCGGTTGCGCGGCCAGGATCTGGATATAGGACGTCAGGTAGCGCTCGGCGCCGCGATAATCGTCAAGCTGGGCGCTCAAGATGCCGAGCGCGAACAAGCTGGTCAAATCCTGCGGGTCGGTTTTCAGCAAGGTTTTGAATTCGCCGCGTGCCTGCTCGTACAGTTTCTGTTCGGTCAGCAGGCGGGCGTAGGCAATCCGTACTTCACGCGCTTTCGGGTAGCGTTGCAGGAAAGTGGCCAGGGCTTCGGTAGCCGCGGTCTTGTCAGGTGCTACCTGGGCCAGCGTCAAAACCGCCAATTCGGAGTCCGGCTTGGCGCTGATTGCCAGTTGTGCCTCTTGCATTGCGCGTGCGCCATCGCCATTCGAAAAGGCGGCCTGGGCCAGGGCCAGATGCGCTTCGGGTAGTGCCAGGTACGGCGTCACCAGCGCCTCCAGCATTGAAAACGCGGCTGCCTTGTCCTTGGCGCTGGCCAGCGTTCGCTGGATTTGCAGCATGACCGCGCCACGGGCTTTCGGACTGGCTTGCTGCAGTCGCTCGGCAAAAATCGGCTGCGCCTCTTCCGGGTCGTCGCTCAGGATGATGAAGCCCAGATAGTATTGCCTTGCCTGCTCGGAATCGGGTGCCAGTTCGCGCCAGAGCCGGACCGCGGCCAGCGCCTCGGCCGCGCGCCGCGCACTCAACGCCACTTCCGAGGCGCGCTGTGCCAGGCGCGGGTCGCGCGTCTGCTGCGCCAGTCCGAGCAAAGTCACATAGGCGAATTGCCATTCACCGCGCTGGAAGCCGATTTCGGCGCTCAGCAGCTTGACCATGATGTCTTCGGTCAAGGCCACGTCGGGCAGCTTGGCCGCTGGTTTTTCCACCGTCTCGACAGCCGGGGCCGCGCTCAAGGCAGCCGTCTCCGGCACGGCCGCGCTACTTGCGGGGGGCTGTAACTGTGCGCAGGCCGGCAACAGAAGCGAGAGCGCTACAATGGCGAGGGCGTTTTTCAAGAGATGTCCCGACTATTCTGCAAACAGTAATTTTACGCTGAAGCCATCGTCCACCGCAGCTACGGTGATGGCCAAGCATGTCTGGCGATGGCGACTATTATGCATGCTGTCAGCCATCGTCGCGGCCCTGATCGCCTGTAGTTTGACGGCGCCGGTGGTTATCCGTTTCGTTCCATTTTCTGATTTTCCTATGCCTGAATTGCCGGAAGTTGAAGTCACCCGTCGCGGTGTCGCGCCACACCTGCAAGGCCAAATCGTCAGCGCCGTAATTTTCCGTCACAGCGGGCTGCGCTGGCCGTTTCCGGCCGAACTGGAGCAAAGCTTGCGCGGACAGCCGATTCTTGGCACTGGGCGGCGCGGCAAATACCTCCTGATCGTGTTTTCCCACGGCACGCTGATCGTGCACCTTGGCATGTCGGGGCGGCTGCGCATCCTGGCGGCTCAAACCCCGCCGCAGAAACATGATCATTTCGATCTGGTGGTTGGAGCGCAACTGATGCGCCTGACCGACCCGCGCCGTTTTGGCGCGGTGCTGTGGCATCCGGCCGCAGACGGCCCGGTGGAAAATCATCCGCTGCTACGCGAACTGGGTGTCGAGCCGCTGGACGACGGATTTTCGGCGCAATTGCTGTATCGCCAGACCCGCACGCGCAGCGCGCCAATCAAGCAAGTGTTGCTGGCAGGAGACATTGTGGTTGGCGTCGGCAATATTTACGCTTCCGAAAGCCTGTTTCGCGCAGGCATCCATCCGAAGACGCCAGCCCGGCGCATCAGCCTGCAACGCTATGTCAAACTGGAGCTGGCAATCCGTGAAATTCTCGCCGCAGCGATCGAGCAGGGCGGCAGTTCGTTGCGTGACTTCATCGGCGCCGATGGACAATCCGGCTATTTTCAGCAAAGCTACTTCGTGTACGATCGGGTAGGCCAGGCGTGCCGGATATGTGGTGGTACGGTACGCCAGATCAAACAGGGACAGCGTTCGACATTTTACTGTGTACATTGCCAGACCTGAGGCGAGCAGAGCATCCGGTGCCCGGCAATAGCGGCAAGGCCAATGGGGATAAAGTGAGCAATCTGATTCAGCAATTTCAGCAATACAGTGACTGGCGTGACGACGTGGCCGCAGCCTTGCGACGCTACCAGGCCTGGGGTCGGCAGGTTCAGTTGACGGACGCGGCTGGCGATGCACGGATCGAGCGCATGCTGGCGCGGCTGCAAAACGACAAGCTGACGATTGCCTTTGTTGCCGAATTCTCGCGCGGCAAATCGGAACTGATCAATGCCATTTTTTTTGCCGACTATGGCCAGCGCATCCTGCCCTCGGCCGCCGGCCGTACCACGATGTGCCCGACCGAGCTGCTGTACGACGAAACCCTGCCGCCGTCGATCCGCCTGCTGCCGATCGAAACCCGGGCTGAAACGCAATCGACCTCCGACTTCAAGGCACAAAATCAGGCCTGGACGGTGCTGCCGCTGGATATTGCATCCGGCGACGGCATGCTGGACGCTTTTTTACAGGTCAGCCTGACCAAGCGAGTGCCCGCCGCAGACGCGCAACGCTACGGCCTGTACGACGCCGCCGACCCGGACAGCGCGTCGGCGCTCGATGCCGACGGCATGGTCGAGATTTCGCAATGGCGTCACGCCATCATCAATTTTCCGCATCCGCTGTTGAAACAGGGCTTGGTCATCATCGATACGCCGGGCTTGAACGCGATCGGCACCGAGCCGGAATTGACCCTGAATCTGATTCCGAATGCGCACGCGGTACTCTTCGTCCTGGCTGCCGACACTGGCGTCACCAAGAGCGACATCGAAGTCTGGCGCGATCATATCGGCAGTGGCGCCGGCCGCATGGTGGTCCTGAACAAGATCGACAGCATGTGGGATGAATTGCGTTCGGCGCAGGAAATTGAGGCGCAGATCGAGCGTCAGGTGGCCAGCGCAGCGCAAACGCTGGATTTGCCGCCATCGCAGATTTTCCCGGTATCGGCGCAAAAAGGCCTGGTCGCCAAGATCAACCGCGATGCCGATCTGCTGCGCAAAAGCCGCCTGACAGCTTTGGAAAACGCGCTGTCGACCGGATTGATCCCACACAAGCAGGACATCATCCGCGCCCAGCTGACGGCCGATCTTGCGGCTCTCACCAGTGGCCGGCAGACCTTGCTGGCGGCGCGTGCGCGCGGCGTGCTGGAGCAGTTGCTGGAGTTGAAAAGCCTGCGCGGGAAAAATCAGAACATCATCAGCCACATAATGAAGCGCATCGATGTCGAAAAAAGCGAATTCGACGGCAGCCTGCTGAAACTGCACGGCACGCGCACCGTGTTTTCGCGGCTATCGACGGAAGTGTTTACCACCCTCGGCATGAATATGCTGAAAGCCAATATTGCGCAGACGCGCGACGCCATGAATCAGAGCCGTTTCACCTCCGGCTTTCGTGCCGCGGTCAGGCAGTTCTTCGAGCAAATGCAGCATAACCTGGTGCTGTCCGCCCAGAAGACCGATGAGATCGGCGAAATGATGAGCGTGATGTATCGGAAATTTTCCACTGAACATGGCCTTGCCCTGTCCACGCCGATGCCGTTTTCACTCGACAAGTACCGCCAGGAAATCGCCATGATCGAAGGCGTGTATCAACGCCAGTTCGGCACTACGGTGTTGATGACGACCCGGCAAGTGGTGCTGATGCAGAAATTTTTCGATTCCATCGCATCCCGCGTCAAGCAGAGTTTCCTGCAGGCGAACCGGGACGTCGAGGCGTGGCTGAAAGTCGTGATGGCGCCGCTGGAAACGCAAATTCGGGAACACAAAAAACAGTTGAAGCAGCGCATGCAATCGATTGAGCGGATTCATCTGGCGACCGACAGCCTGGAGGAAAAAGTGCAGGCATTCGAGCAGATGCAAGCCAGCCTTGAGCAGTACAAGAGAATGCTGACGGCGCTGGAAGCCGAACTGAATGCCGTCATCGGGCCTGCGCCCCAGCTTGCCAAAGCGGTTGCCTGATGCGCTTGGCGAGTGACACGGCGGCCGGTTTGCCGGCGGCCGGAGAATTTTTCGACCCATCCTTTTCCAGCGCCATCATCGCCTGGCAGCAGCAGCATGGACGGCATGCACTTCCCTGGCAGAACACGCGCGACGCCTACCGCATCTGGCTCTCGGAAATCATGTTGCAGCAAACCCAGGTGGCCGCCGTAATTCCCTACTACCAGCGCTTCCTGTCGCGTTTTCCCGATGTCGTGACATTGGCGGCCGCACCGGTGCAAGAAGTGATGGCGCACTGGAGCGGGTTGGGCTATTACTCGCGCGCGCGCAATTTGCATCGATGCGCGCAACGCATCGTCCAGCAATACGCCGGCAAGTTCCCGTGCGACCCGGCTTTGCTGGCGGAGTTGCCCGGCATCGGACGCTCGACCGCGGCGGCAATCGCGGCGTTTTCTTGCGGTACGCGCGCGGCAATCCTGGATGGCAATGTCAAGCGCGTGTTTGCGCGCGCGTTCGGGATCGATGGCTACCCCGGCGCCAAACCGGTCGCCGACCTGATGTGGCGGCGCGCGCTATCGCTGCTGCCGGAGTCAGGCATCGAGGCCTACACCCAAGGCTTGATGGATCTGGGGGCGACTTTATGCAAGCGCAGCAAGCCGTCTTGCGAGCGTTGTCCGTTGCAACGGCGCTGCGTTGCCGTCGCCGAAGGGCGGGTCGACCAGCTGCCGCAGCGCAAGCCGGCAAAAACCCGGCCGGAAAAACGGCTGGCAATGCTGGTCGTCGTCGATGGCCCACGGATACTGCTGGTGCAGCGCCCCGACAGCGGTATCTGGGGCGGCTTGCTGTCGCTGCCGGAGCTGGATGCTGATCCGGCACCGGCCATGCCGCCTTCGACGGCGCTGACCCAGCTGCTGGCCCCCTTCGGTCGCATCGCCGCTTGCGAAACGATGCCCCCTTTTTCACATGTTTTCACCCACTTCAAACTGCATGTCATGCCGTACCGGATCACCCTGGAACGACGGGCCGATATCGCCGGTCAGCTGTCGCATGTCTGGTACGACGCCGACCGGCTGGCGCAGGCGCCGCTACCGGCGCCGGTAAAGAAACTACTGCTGGGGGTGTTCGGCGCAGGCGCCTGATTGTGGCCGGGCATGGGTATCACGTGGCCCATTCGACCCGGTTGCGACCCAGCTGCTTGGCACGGTACAAGGCAGTGTCGGTGCGTTGAATCAAGGTCGTGACATCTTCGCCGTGGCGATACTGGGCAACACCGATCGAGATCGAAATCGACAAAGCGAGTGGCGCCAGGACGTGCTGAAAATCCAGTTGGGATGCCAGCAGCCGCAGTCGTTCCGCATGCATGACCGCACCTTCCAGATCGGTGTCCGGCAATATCTTCATGAACTCATCGCCGCCGTAGCGGCCGAAAATATCGCTGCTGCGAATGCTGTCGCGCGCCATCCGTGCAAATTGAGACAACACCATGTCGCCCGCCGGATGGCCGCTTTTATCGTTGATGTCCTTGAAGTGGTCAATGTCGATCAGGCAGAGGCAAAACGGCTCCGAAGAAAAAATCGCGCGTAATTTGGCTTGTTCCAATTCGACCTGCAACTGGCGCCGATTGCATAACCCAGTCAATTCGTCGCGTGAAGCCTGTTCTTCATAATGTGAAAGCTGGTAACGCGTGATGTCGAGAATTTTTCGCAATTGCCGGAACTGGTTGCCAATCACCATGACGCTGGGGAGCGCCACCAGTAATACGAACCATTGCATCAGGTCGGCGTGAAAATTTTCTGGTTCCGAATACTGATCGGTGCGAAATAAAATCAGCATCAGGTAAACCACCAGGGAGGCAGCCGACAGCAGCGCCAGCGCGGTGGTGGAAAGGCAGGATGCGCCGAACAGGAACACGATCAGTACAAATGGCGCGAGCACCAATTGGCTTGCGCGATCTAGCCACGCAACGCAGAACAGGATGGCAATGGCCGCAATAATCTGTGACGTGATCAATTGCGGCTCTTGCAACCGCGTATTCCAGCCGGAATGGAAGATCAGGTAGAAGCATGCTATGTCGATGGCAATCAGGAAGGTGGCGGAAAACAAGGCCAGCCCGCGTAATCCGCCCTGGCGGTAAAAGAAAAGCAGGGTCAGCAAGTACGCTAGCAGCAACAGGCTGATGTGGGATATCTTCAGGAAATGCGCAGTGGCTCTAGCCTTTCTGCGATTCGGATGTTGGGGCGGCATGTGCTGGCGTAATTGGTAGGCATTCCGTGTAACGCATGCCGCGTTGTTGCGGGCGGTCGGTTATCCGCGAGGCTGCCAGGGAGTTATTGCCGTTTTACGCCCACCCGCCGAGGTGTGTCTTGTTCAAAAACAACAATCTGCAAGAAAAATTTTCTATTTGGAATTTCCGGCACGATGCCGGTGGCGATCAAAGGATGTGATGCTGCCGCAGGTATTGGTCAATGATGGCCAGGCGGCTGGTGGCGTCATCCAGCTCCAGTAGTTTTTGCCTGGCCTTGAGCGGGATCGGCAAGATTTCACACCAGCGGTTGGCCACCCATCCGGCGTCGAATAACTGCAAGGGCCGTGCGAACGGACTGCAATACGAGTTGACGCCTGCGTCAGCGGACTGGCCTTTGCTTTCGATGTCGTCGATCACCAGCTGCAACGTGGTGGCGCAGGCTTGAAGCCGGGCTGGTAAGGGGCAGGGTAATTCAGCCGCCAGCAACTCGACGCGTGCTTCCAGCAGCTGACCCGACAAGCGCTGTTCGAGAATGCGGAAGCGCCGACCGCCTTCGGTGCGCAACGTGAGTAAGCCATCGCTGTGCATATCCCACTGAACAATGTGCGCGAGGCAGCCAACAGCCTCCGGCATCGCTGCTGCGCCGATTTCCTGGCCTTCCCGGATCAGCACCACGCCAAACGGGGCCGCCTGTTTCATGCAGGCACTGATCATGTCGATATAGCGTGCCTCGAATATCTTGAGTGGCAAGATGCCATTCGGAAACAGCACCGCATGCAAGGGAAAGAGCGGCAGCCAAGGCGGAAGGGTGGACATGATCAGATTTCAGATAGAAGGGGTGGTGGCGATTCGTGTCGGTTGGCTGCGCGGCAGGGTGCCGCTCAGCCCAGCTCCCGATGGCGGCGCACCACCCGCTCACTGTGTTCGAAATGCCGTGCCAGTTGCTCCACCATGTACACCGATCGATGCTGGCCGCCAGTGCAGCCGATGGCAACTGTCAGATAGCTGCGATTGTCGTTCTTGAACGCCGGTAGCCATTTTTCGACAAAACTGCGAATGTCATTTTGCATATCGGCCGCCATCGGCAGCGCGTCGAGAAATTCCTTCACAGGAGCATCCCGTCCGGTCAGCGGCCGCAGCTTGGTGTCGTAGTAAGGGTTGGCCAGCATGCGCACGTCGAACACCAGGTCGGCATCCAGCGGCACGCCGAACTTGAATGCAAACGAAACGAATAACAGTGTCAGAGGTGCATGTTCGGCGGCGATGAACTCCTTGACCCAGCTGCGCAACTTGTTGGCGGAAAGGCCAGAGGTGTCGACCACGTGTCCCAGTTCCTCGATCGAACTCAGCATCTCCCGTTCCTGCAGAACGCACTCCGACAAGGTCATGCGATCGGCCGGGTTTTGGCCCGGCAGCAAGCGGTGCGACAACGGATGGCTACGCCGGGTTTCGGAATAGCGGGTGATCAGCGCCTCGGTCTTGGCAGTCAGGAACAATACCCGCACATCATGTCCCTGTTCCTTCAGCCAGCGGACGTCGGACGGCAGGCTGGCCAGCGAATCGGCGCTGCGGGCGTCGGTGGCCACTGCCAGCATTTGTGCCCCTTCGCGGATACGAGTCGCGACCAGTTCGCGCAACAAGGTTGGCGGCAGGTTGTCGACACAGAAATAACCGGCGTCTTCCAGAACGTTGAGAGCGACCGTTTTGCCGGAGCCCGAAATGCCGGTAATAAGAATGATCCGCATGAAGGAATGATACCGCATGCGGGCAGTGCCCTCAGGCGAAATCCCGGCTCGAAATCTGCAGCTTGCCGAGCCAGGGCGACAAGTCCACCAGCCGTTTCGCGACCAGGTGCCGTACATTGCTTTCGCATTGCCAGATGCCGTAGACACCCAGCAGCGACGCGCCGAGCAATTCCTTGCGCTGGCGCTCGACCAGTGCCGGCCAGACGATGACGTTGACCGCTCCGGTTTCATCCTCCATCGTCACGAACATGACGCCCTTCGCGGTCTGCGGGCGCTGGCGCACGGTCACGATGCCGCAGCCGCGCGCGACCTGGCCGTTGGCGAATGTGTTCAGGATTGCCGCCGGCAGGAAGCGCTTTTGGCCAGCAGCGCCGGCCGCAGCAGCGCCAGCGGATGGCGGCCCAGCGTCAGGCCGAGCGCGCGGTAGTCGCCGACGATGTCTTCCGCTTCCGACGGCGCTGGCAATGTCACGCGTCTCTTCGCGCGGCGCCGCCCGTTGCAGCAAGCCCTGCTCGGGCGCGCCGACCAGCGCCTGCCACAGCGCCTGTCGGCGATGGCCGGCCAGCGCTTGCAACGCATTGGCGTCCGCCAGCGCCTGCAGATCGTGGCGCGTCAGCTGCGCCCGCAGCGCCAGGTCGGGCATGTCGACAAACGGCCGATGTTGATCCGCGCGCGCGCTTCTTCGATCCGTGCCGCGGCCTGCGGCCGACAGTCCCTGCACCAGGTTCAAGCCCAGCCGCACCGCCGGCTGCCGTACAGGAGATGGCGGTGAATCTATCGGCTCCAGCGTCGCCTCCCAATGACTGGCGCCGCACATCCACCGGCCGCACCTCGACGCCATGCCGGCGCGCGTCCTGCACCAGTTGCGACGGCGAATAAAAACCCATCGGCTGGCTGTTGAGCAGTGCCGCGAGGAAGGCGGCCGGCTCATGGCACTTGAGCCAGCGCTGGCATAGGCCAGCAGCGCGAAGCTGGCCGCATGGCTTTCCGGGAAGCCGTATTCGGCAAAGCCCTGGATCTGGCTGGAAGATGCGTCGGCGAATTTCCTGTCGTAGCCGTCGCTCGCGCATGCCCCGTGACCAGCTTGTCCTGGAATTGTCCGAGGCCGCCCTTGCGCTTCCAGGCCGCCATCGCGCGCCGCAGCTGGTCGGCCTCGCCGGCCGAAAAGCCGGCCGCCAGCATCGCGATCTGCATCACCTGTTCCTGGAAGATCGGCACGCCGAGCGTGCGCTCCAGCGCCTGCTCGAATTGCCTCGCTCGGATACGCCACTGGCTTCCAGTCCCTGCCGGCGCCGCAGATAGGGATGCACCATGCCGCCCTGGATCGGTCCCGGGCGCACGATCGCCACTTCGATCACCAGGTCGTAGAAGGTTCGCGGCCGCAGGCGCGGCAGCATGCTCATCTGCGCGCGGCTTTCGATCTGGAACACGCCGACCGTATCGGCGCGGCAAATCATTTCGTAGGTGGCCGGGTCTTCCGCCGGAATGTCCTGCACTCGAAACGTTCGCCGCGCTGCTGGCGACGATCAGCTCGAGCGCACGCCGGATCATGCTCAGCATGCCGAGCGCCAGGATGTCGACCTTCAGCAGGCCCAGCGCATCGAGGTCGTCCTTGTCCCATTGGATCACGCTGCGCTCTGCCATCGCGGCATTTTCGATCGGCACCAGCCGCGACAGCTTGCCGCGCGCGATCACGAAGCCGCCCGGATGCTGCGACAGGTGACGCGGAAAGCGCATCAGCTTTTCCGCGAGGGCAGCCCATTGCTGCGCGATCGGCGACTCCGGGTCCAGGCCGCATTCGGCGAAGCGCTCGGCACAGGCCGGTCTTGCCATCCCACCAGCGATGCGACTTGGCGACCTGGTCGACCACGCTCGGATCCACGCCCAGCGCCCGGCCGACGTCGCGCAGCACGCTCGCGGCCGGTAGCTGATGACGACCGCCGGTCAACGCCGCGCGCTGCCGGCCGTACTTGTGCGTAGATGTACTGGATGACTTCTTCGCGCCGCTGGTGCTCGAAGTCGACGTCGATGTCCGGCGGCTCGTTGCGCTCCTTGGAAATGAAGCGCTCGAACAGCAGGTTGCCGCGCGCCGGGTCGACTTCGGTGATGCCCAGGCAATAGCAGACCGCGCGGAATTGGCGGCCGAGCCGCGCCCCTGGCACAGGATGTCGCTGGCTGCGCGCAAAGCGCACGATGTCGTACACGGTCAGGAAATACGGCTCGTACGCCAGCTCGGCGATCAGCGCCAGTTCGTGCTCGATCTGCTGCTGCACCTTGGCCGGAATGCCGTCCGGAAAGCGCCGATGCGCGCCGATATAGGTTTCCTGGCGCAGATAGCCGGCGGCGGTCTCGCCGGCCGGCACCAGTTCGTCCGGATATTCGTAGCGCAGCTCGTCCAGCGAAAACGTGCAGCGCTTCGGCGATGCGGACCGTTTCGGCCAGCGCCGCCGGCGGATACAGGTTGCGCCAGCCGCAGGCGCGAGCGCAGATGCTGTTCGGCATTCGGCGCCAGCTCGAAGCCGCATTCGGCCACCGGCTTGCCGAGGCGGATCGCGGTCAGCGTGTCCTGCAGCGGCTTGCGCGAGCGCACATGCATGCAGACGTCGCCGATGGCCACCACCGGCAGCGCGCAAGCGCGGCGCGCTTGCTCGACGCGCCGCGGTGGCGCTCATCGCGCGCCCGGTGCAGCAGGGTCAAGGCCGAGCCAGGCGCGCGCCGGGAAGGTGGCGCGCCAGCCATGTCGCCTGCTGCGCGCAAGCCGCGTCGGCATCGATGCCGTAGCCCGGCGCCAGGATCGCCAGGCAATCCGGCATGCCGCGCAGATGTGGCATACGCCGGCGCGGGCGCGGCGAAGTCGTGCCGGCGTCAGGCGGTAGCTGCCCTTGGCGGCCCGGGTGCGCGCCAGCGTGATCAGTTCCGACAGGTTGCCGTAGCCCTCGCGGTTCTGCGCCAGCACGATCAGCGCAAATGCCGTGCCGCCGTCCTCGTTGGTCAACTGGAACTGGCTGCCGATCACCAGATGCAAGCCCTGCTTCTTCGCTTCCACATGCGCGCGCACCACGCCGGCCAGCGAGCATTCGTCGGTCAGCGCCAGCGCGCGGTAGCCGAGCTGCGCCGCGCGCTGCCACCAGTTCTTCCGGATGCGAGGCGCCGCGCAGGAAGGTGAAGTTCGAGGCGCACTGCAATTCGGCATAAGCCGGCAATTCCTGCGCTGCCAAGGCGTGCATGGTTCGGCTCATCGGCTCAGGCGAACAGCCCGTGCAGAAACCAGCTGCGCTCTCGGTCGCCGGCACGTTCGCGATAAATCCAGTAGCACGCCGCTGCCGCATCTTCGGCGACGAAATAATCGCGCACGGTCGCGACCTGGCCTCCCACCAGCCGCATTCGATCCGTTCCGGCACCGCGCAGCAGCTTCAGCGGCGAGCCGTAAAACGGCCGGTGCTCGCGCAGCAGCAAGGCGAGCGGTTGCGGCAGCAGCCAGAACGGCCGCTCGCCGCTGCCGGCAAACGGAAACATGGCGGTCCGGCTCGGCCATGCCGGCCGGCGCCAGCCGTTGCCCACCTCGGGCCGGTGATCGGCGCGCGGCGCCGGCACCAGCACGTTGTCCGGCGCCGAGTCGCGCGCGTCAGCAATTCCAGCAGCCGGTGATAGTCGGCCGGCGTGCCGCCCGGCTCGGGAAACAGCGATTCGGTCGGCGGCGCCATCGGCACCGCCTGCGGTCGCCTGCAGCCGCAGCGCGATCACCGGCGCCGGCCAGCTCGGTGCGGCGCCAGCCGTTCCTTCAGCAAACGCACCAGATGCGGCTCCTGCCAAGCCGGCTCGGCCAGCGCGATTTCGATCGCGGTCGGCGCGATCGCCTTGCGGCCGCGCTCATGTTCCAGCAGCAGCACGAAACGCGCTACCGCCAGCTGCCGCGCCACCAGCCAGCCGGTCATCTGCAGCAGCAGGCGGCGCGCAGCGAACAGCAGCGCCTTCCGCATGTTCGACCCGATCCGGCAGTTCCAGCCGTGCACTGAACGACTGCGGCGCCTGCACCCACTTGAACAACTCCGGCCGCTGTGCCATAGGCGCGGTCCAGCGTCGCCAGCACGGCCTCGCCGCAGCGCCGCTGCAGGCCGGCGCGCGGCAGGCGGCGCAAGTCGGCCAGCGTGCGGCAGCCGATGCCGTCGCAGCCATTCCAGGTGCGGCGCAACGGCTGGCAGTACGGTCAGCGGCAATGCGATCCAGTCGCCGCGCCATGCTGGCTGGCTTGATGCAGCGGCGCCGTTTGCCTGCGCTCCGATTTGCATTGTGCTGCGCCAGCAGCCACGCACCGCGAGCAGTGGGCGCCATGCTCGATGCGCGCGCTAAATCCGAGCGCTTCGAGCGGTGGCGGCGACCCGTCGGCACAGCGCGCGCCGGCCGCCGAATGCGGAGAGGCTGGCGCTGACATCGAGCAGCAAACTGTGCTTCTCTGCATGCGCGACTTCCGGCGTGTATTGCAGCAGGGCCAGTGCCGTCTGCTCCAGCGCGTCCTGCTCGCTTGCCGCGTCGCGTTCGAATAACGTAGCCTCCGGGCAGATCGCCATGACGCCGCCCCGGCGCATTCCCAGGCGCACGCCGGCCGCCGCGCGCCTGAGCGCTCATCGCCACCGCCTGTGCGCGCTCGACGACTACCTGCAG
Source organism: uncultured beta proteobacterium (assembly GCA_963707665.1). Classification (GTDB taxonomy): domain Bacteria; phylum Pseudomonadota; class Gammaproteobacteria; order Burkholderiales; family Burkholderiaceae_D; genus DATJCV01. The sequence goes on from CAVPQU010000002.1 coordinate 326,600, forward strand.
GCCCGGTTCACACCAGCGCGGACGCAAGGTTTCCAGCGGCAATAGCGGCAAGTGCACGCCGATCCACAGAGGCATGATGGGAAGTCGTCGAAAGAGGTGAGGCCGCCGGCAAGCCGGCCAGCGGCACGAAAAGAACATCGTCGCGCGGTGGTCCGCGGCGCTTGACGAGTGTGATCCGGATGCCGGCCGGCGCCGGTCGCAGGGCCAACCGCAGCGGCGCCGGCGACGCATCCTGTGCCTGCGCCAGCGGCCGCATCATCCATAACGTGGTGTCGCAGGCCTGCGCCGCCAGTTGCAGCCGGCGCAGCGCCTGCGGCCGGACCTGCGACTGCCAAAAAATCAGCGCACCACAGCTGCCGTTGCGCAGGATCTGTTCGGCGCTCCACAGCGCATCGGCGCTGCGCGCAGCTCTTGATCCACAGCAGACGCTCGTACGGCAAGCCCCAGGCCGACCATGCGGCCACCTGCGGTGCATGCGGCGGCTGCAGCAGCGCGATGCGTCCCTGGCGTGCAAGCACAGTCAGAGCCGGCCGCAGCAACTGCATTTCGCCGATGCCAGGCTGCGCCAGCAGCAACTCGATCAAGGCCGAGCGCGGCCAGCCGCCACCGGGCAATTCCCGATCGAGCGTGGCAATGCCGGAAGACGTCACCGCCGAACCTAAAGACGCCATCTGACTGGCGCGCCACAACGCATGCGGCATTCGCGAAACCAGCGCATCGGCCGCGGCGGCTATACTGGAATGGCTGGATGGAAAGAGCGACATCGGGGCGGCCTGAGAAGTTGGCAAGTAGCAAAGACATGATCTGTACAGAAATAAATACTGTATGTATACACAGTATAATATCGATCCCGATTAGTCAAATCCGCAATGCTGTTAATCCGCTTGCAGGCGTATATCCTGCTGCTTGTTCCCGCGGCTTTAAGCAGGAAATCCGGCGGCGTCTTTACCTTGCCTTGCACTACAAACGACACCCGGTTTCTGCCTGCGCGAGAACGATCCGCACATCAAACGCACGCAATCCTGAATCGAATCCAGAGTTGATCTCGCTCCATATTGCCCCGCCATTTTTCACAGACTTGCGCTGACATGCCAATACGCATCACCTCCGCCGGCTTGCTGATCGGGCCGGACCCGGCCGACCTATTCGAATACCCGAGCCATATCGACCGCAGCAGCCTGGATGCGCTGCCAGCGTATCCGGGAATTTATATTTTCCGTGATGAACACGACGCACCGCTATATGTTGGCAAGAGTGTCAACATCCGCAGCCGTGTGCTGTCGCATCTGCGCACGCCGCAGGAAGCGCGCATGCTGAAGCAGAGCCGGTACGTCGAATTTCGCCGTACCGCCGGCGAAATTGGCGCGCTGCTGCTGGAATCGCGCCTGATCAAGGAGATGCAGCCGTTGCACAACAAGAAGCTGCGACGTACGCGCGACATGTGCACCTTGCGGCTTGGCACCGATGCGCACTATGGGGTGCCGGAAATCGTCCATGCGCGCGATCTGGATTTTTCCCGGACCGAAGGCCTGTATGGGCTGTTTGCCACGCGCCGCGCCGCGCTGGAAAAATTGCGCGAGTTGGTCGATGCGCACCAGCTGTGCGCGGTCGTGACCGGGCTGGAAGCGGGCGGCCGTGGCCGCCCTTGCTTTGCGCGCCAGCTGGCGCGCTGCCATGGCGCCTGTATCGGTGCCGAGTCGGCCGCAGCGCATGCGTCGCGTCTGCGGCAAGCACTGGAAGCGTGGCGCGTGGTGGTGTGGCCGTATCCGGGCGCGATCGGCATCGTCGAGGAATCCGACGGCTGGCAGCAGACGCATGTGATCGACCATTGGTTTTATCTGGGCTCGATCGATCAGGGCAACAGCAAAACCACACTGAAGCCGCCGCCCCGACGCATCTTCGATGTCGACAGCTACAAGATCCTCGTCAAGCCGGTCATCAACCGGGCGCTGCAGATTGTGCCGGTAACGCTGACGTGATGCACGGTTCAGTCCGGCGCGGATTCGTTATCGAGAAGCACCGCAATATCTTGTCTCTGCTCCGGCGTTTGCCGGGTCTTCGAAACTGGGAAAGCCGTATGCTGCAGGCCAGTTGCGAAGCAATTCCAGGCAAGTCACAAAAGCTGCCAAGATAGCTATTTCCAATCTAATGCCTGCCAAGGACATTCTCATGAAGAAACTGTTTGCATTGGCCGCCATGATGGTCGCGGCATGGAGTGCGCATGCAGAAACAGTCGGCGATGTTTCGACCACATTTCGATGGCTGGGCGCCAATAACACGATCGCGGTTGACGTATTCGACGACCCCAAGGTGAATGGCGTTTCCTGCTATCTGTCGCACGCCAAAACCGGCGGCATCAAGGGCAGCCTCGGCATTGCCGAGGACACGTCCGATGCTTCCGTCGCTTGCCGCCAAGTGGGGCCGATCGCTTTTAACGGCACTTTGCCGCGCGAGGAAGAAGTGTTTTCGGAGCGCTCTTCGTTTCTCTTCAAGCATGTGCGGGTGGTGCGCATGGCTGACAAAAAGCGCAATACGCTGGTCTACCTGGTGTATTCCGACCGTGTGATCGAAGGCAGCCCGAAAAATAGCGTCACTGCGGTGCCGGTGCCGGTGAATCAGCCGCTTCCGTTGAAATAAGCTTCAATGCCCAGGTCGCTGCCGCGCTTGCGCAGTCAGCGAACTGGCGGCTGCGATCGGGGGCGATACGCGCGGTATTCCGGCCGGTGAGCGGCAACGCCGGATTCTGCGACAATTCTCTCCATCATGAATACGACCACCGCTCCCAGCCAGCCGGATGCCGGCCCGCTGTTTCACATCGCCTTCTACAAGTTCGTCGAACTGCCCGATCCGGACGCGGTGGCGGCGCGCCTGCGCGAGCTCACGCGCGACCTGCTCGGCAGCATCCTGGTGGCGCAGGAAGGCATCAACGGCGTGCTGGCCGGCAGCGCCGCAGCGCTCGATGCGTTCCAGCAGGCGCTGCAGCAGGACGCGGCGTTTGGCGGCCGCTTTGCCGGCATCGCCTTCAAGCGCAGCGGCTGCAAGACCGTGCCGTTTCACCGCATCAAGGTCCACGTCAAAAAAGAAATCGTCGCACTCGGCGTTGCGGGCGAAACGACAGCCGGCAAAGGCGCCGGCATCGATGTCAGTCCCGCCGACTGGCGCCGCCTGATCGCCGCGGAAGACGTGGTGCTGATCGACAACCGCAACAGCTTCGAATACCGCCTCGGCCGCTTCAAGGCGGCGATCGATCCGCAGGTGGCCAACTTCCGCGACTTCCCGGCCTACCTCGCCGCCCATGCGCCGGCCTGGCGCGCCGCCGGCAAGCGCGTCGCCATGTATTGCACCGGCGGCATCCGCTGCGAAAAAACCAGCGCCGTTTTGCAGGACCTCGGCCTCGACATCTATCAGCTCGAAGGCGGCATCCTCAATTACTTCCAGGCGATGCCGGACGCGGAACAGGATTGGGAAGGCGAGTGCTTCGTCTTCGACAACCGCATCGCGCTCGACACCAAGCTGCAGGAAACCGCGACCACCGCCGAGGACGTGTACGCCGGCGAAGCGGACGGCGAGTGGCGCCTTGCGCGCGCCAAGCGGCTGGATGCGGCCACCTAAAGCCGCGCCGCCGAGCAGGGACGGCGTCGGCCCCAGCTGCGTCGCGCTGCCGCCCGGCGGCTGGCCGACCATCATCGATTTCCTGGAGCAGCGCTTCCCCAACGTGGCGCATGCGGAATGGCTGGCGCGCATGCAGCGCGGCGAGGTGCTCGACGCCGACGGCGTGCCGCTCGCGCCGGATTGCCCATACCGGCCGCACGCGAAAATCTATTACTACCGCAGCCTGCCGGCCGAACCCCGGATTCCCTTCGAAGCCACGGTGCTGTACCAGGACGACTACCTGGTGGTGGCCGACAAGCCGCATTTTTTGCCGGTGACGCCGGCCGGCCGCTATGTGCAGGAAACGCTGCTGGTGCGCCTGAAGCGCCAGCTCGGCATCGACACCCTGGCGCCGATGCACCGCCTCGACCGCGAAACCGCCGGGCTGGTGCTGTTCACGATCCAGCCAAAAACACGCGACCGCTATCAGGCATTGTTTCGCGAGCGCGCCGTGATGAAGCGCTATGAAGCGATCGCGCCGTGGCGTTCCGATCTTGATTTGCCACTGGTGTATCGCAGTCGGCTGACGCAAAGCGCATCGTTCATGCAGATGGAAGAAGTTGAGGGCGAGCCGAATGCAGAAACCGCGATCGAGCTACTGGAAATCAAAGGCGAGCTGGCGCGCTACGCGCTGCAGCCGACCACGGGCCAGAAGCATCAGCTGCGCGCGCACATGAATGCGCTTGGGATTCCGATTCTCAACGATCGCATCTATCCGACGCATGCGCCGGAAGCTCGCCGACGGCAACGAGGACTACAGCCGGCCATTGCAGTTGTTGGCGCAGTCGCTGGAATTTGTTGATCCAGTTTCCGGGCAGATGCGTTGTTTCGAAAGCAGACTGCCTCTGAATTTTTGACATTCGCCGATAACTCGCTCCCCCGCAGCGCTGCTTAACGACTAAGGCGTTATGGCCTATGCGCGTGGCGTTATCTGTTATCTTGCGAAAATATTGAATAGAACAACTTATAAATTTTTCGTGAATCACCATGCCGATACCTGACTATCAAACACTCATGCTTCCTCTTTTGCGTCTCTCCGGGGACAGTAAGGAGCATCGCTTTCGCGAAGCGGTGGAACAATTGGCGCTCGAATTTAGCATTACCGACGAAGAACGTAATACCATGCTTCCCAGTGGTACCGCGCCGCTATTCGACAACCGCGTTGGATGGGCGAGAACTTATCTAAAACAAGCAGCACTCATTGAGTCGAGGAAACGCGGTTTCTTTCACATTACACCAAGAGGCAAAGAGCTCCTAGCCAAGAATCCTCTTCTGATCGACAATTCGACGCTAGAGCAATATCCAGAATATTTAGCCTTCAGGCTTCGCAGAAGCGAAGAAAAGCCTACTGAAGCATCTCAGCTAACAGGTCCTGTCGCTAACCCAAATAAAATCGTAATAGAGCCGTCTGACTCAACTCCTGAAGAACTTTTCTCGCAGGCATACCAGCGGCTGCGTAGCAATCTTGAATCTGAATTACTGGAACAAGTAAAGGCGTCTTCACCTGCATTTTTTGAGCGTATCGTCATCGATTTGCTGGTGGCGATGGGTTACGGTGGCTCTCGTCAAGACGCTGGAAGAGCAATCGGCAAGAGCGGGGACGGAGGAATTGACGGGATCATCAAAGAAGACAAACTTGGGTTGGACGTCGTCTATGTTCAGGCAAAACGCTGGGAAGGTACAGTCGGCCGTCCGGAAATCCAAAAATTTGCAGGCGCACTTCAAGGTCAACGCGCCAACAAGGGAGTTTTCATTACCACGTCGGGATTTTCGAAAGAGGCCGAAGAATATGCCAGCATTATTTCCTCGAAAATCATTCTGGTTACCGGCGCGCAACTGACATCCTTCATGGTTGACCACAACGTTGGAGTTTCACCGATCAGCAAATTTGAGCTGAAGCGTATCGATTCAGATTACTTCGAAGGTGAAAACGTATAACCAATGCTTAAGGGAGTAATGATGCCTCACATCATTACTCCCTTGGTCCATTAATCGCCTTTACCGCTCCACCGCCAACGCCACCCCCATCCCGCCGCCGATGCACAGGCTGGCCAACCCGCGCTTCGCATCGCGCCGGATCATCTCGTGCAACAACGTCACCAGAATCCGGCAGCCGGAGGCGCCGATCGGATGGCCGAGCGCGATCGCGCCGCCGCTGACGTTGATCTTGCTGGTGTCCCAGCCCATTTCACGGTTGACGGCGATCGCCTGCGCGGCGAAGGCTTCGTTGATTTCCATCAGGTCGAGGTCCTGGTGGGTCCAGCCGGCTTTCTTCAGGCAGAGCTGGGTCGCCGGCACCGGGCCCATGCCCATGATCGACGGATCGACGCCGGCCGAGGAATAGGCCTTGATGCGCGCCAGCGGCGTCAGGCCGAGCTGGTCGGCGCGGCGGGCCGACATCATGATGACGGCGGCGGCGCCGTCGTTGATGCCGGAGGCGTTGCCGGCGGTGACGGTGCCGTCCTTGGCGAAGGCCGGGCGCAGGCCGGCGAGCGACTCGACGGTGACGCCGGGCTTGATGAATTCATCGCTGTCGAACACCACCGAGCCCTTCTTCGATGGAATCTCGATCGGCACGATTTCATCCTTGAACTTGCCGGCCTTTTGCGCGGCTTCGGCCTTGTTCTGCGAGGCGGCGGCGAACTGGTCCTGCTCTTCGCGCGAGATGCCGTATTTCTTGGCGACGTTCTCGGCGGTGACGCCCATGTGGTACTGGTTGTAGACGTCCCACAGGCCGTCGACGATCATGGTGTCGACCATCTTCCAGTCGCCCATGCGCTGGCCTTCGCGCGAGCCGTTCAGCACGTGCGGCGAGGCGCTCATGTTTTCCTGGCCGCCGGCGATGACGATGTCGGCATCGCCGCACTTGATCGCCTGCGTGGCGAGGTGCGTTGCCTTGAGGCCGCTGCCGCAGACCTTGTTGATGGTCATGCCGGGAACCATGTCGGGCAGGCCGGCGCGGATCAGCGCCTGGCGCGCCGGGTTCTGGCCGACGCCGGCGGTCAATACCTGTCCCAGGATCACTTCGCTGATCATGCCGGGCTCGATGCCGGTTTTTGCCAGCAGCGCCTTGATGACCTGCGCGCCCTGGTCGGCGGCCGGCACCTTGGTCAGCGATCCGCCGAATTTACCTACTGCGGTGCGTAATGCCGCAACGATGACGACGTCGTCCATTTTGATTTCCTTTCGGGAGCATGGAAAATTTGTAGATCACTACATTAAGTTAGCCCCAACAGAAGCCTGCCGCAAGTCGTAAAAATACGCTGCCGGTATCGACGACGCAGCGGGGATTGCGCCGGCCGACGATTGTTGCTGTAATGAACGGCAACTCCGGACACCGTCCTATTCTTTTGCCTCGCCGATAGCCTTTCCGTCCCCTTATTTCCCCGCATAAATATTAGAAACAGGAGCACGCCATGTCGACCGACCCTCAAATGTTATGGACACCTTCGCCGCTGCGCATTGAGCGTAGTCGCATGTACGACTACATGCGCTGGCTGGAACGCGAAAAATCGCTGGCGTTCGATGATTACCATGCGCTGTGGCAATGGTCGGTCGATCATCTCGAGGATTTCTGGGAATCGGTCTGGCAATACTTCGAAGTGCGCAGTTCGGCGCCGTACCGGCAGGTGCTGGATGCGCACAAGATGCCGGGCGCCAAATGGTTCGACGGCGCGCGCCTGAATTTCGCCGAGCAGGTATTCCGCTTTCACACCGACGATGGCGAAGCCGAGCAGCCGGCGATCATCGCGCAGTCGGAACTGCGGCCGCTGACGCAGCTGTCGTGGCGCGAACTGCGGCAACAGGTCACGGCGGTGGCGCACAGCCTGCGCGCGCTCGGCGTCGAGCCGGGCGACCGCGTCGCCGCCTACCTGCCGAATATCCCGGAAGCGGCGGTGGCGTTTTTCGCCTGCGCCTCGATCGGCGCGATCTGGTCCAGCTGCTCGCCCGACATGGGCAGCGCCGGCGTGCTCGACCGCTTCCGCCAGATCGATCCGAAATTGCTGATCGCGGTCGACGGCTACCGCTACGGCGGCAAGGACTTCGACCGGCTGCCGGTGCTGGAGACGATGCGCGCCGAACTGCCGACGCTGGAGCATACGGTGCTGCTGCCCTACCTGAATCCGCAAGCCACGCTGCCGGATGCGGTGCTGTGGGACAGCCTGCTGCGGCCGGCTGGGGCGCCGCAAGCTATCCGCTTCGAACAGCTGCCGTTCGACCATCCGCTGTGGATCCTGTATTCGTCCGGCACCACCGGCATGCCGAAGCCGATCGTGCACGGCCACGGCGGCGCCCTGCTGGAAACCCTGAAAGGCCATGCGCTGCAGCTCGATCTCGGGCCGCAGGACCGCTTCCACTGGTATTCGACCACCGGCTGGATCATGTGGAATTCGCAGGTGACGGGGCTGCTGGTCGGCGCCACCATCTGCATCTACGACGGCAATCCCGGCACGCCCGATCTCGGTACATTGTGGAAATTCGCCGAGCGCGCCGGCGTCACCTTTTTCGGCGCCGGCGCCGCCTACTACGCCAACTGCATGAAGGCCGGCATCGTGCCGAACCAGGTGGCCGACCTGCAGCGCCTGCGCTCGGTCGGCTCGACCGGTTCGCCCTTGCCGCAGGAAGCCTACGAGTGGATCTACGCCAACATCGGCCGCGACCTCCTGCTGGCCTCGATCTCGGGCGGCACCGACATCGCCGCCGCCTTCGTCGGCGCCTGCCCGATCCTGCCGCTGTATTCGGGCGAGATGCAGTGCGCGCGGCCTCGGCATCGCCGCCTATGCGCTCGACGAGCAGGGCCAGCCGCTCGACGACGCGGTGGGCGAACTGGTGGTGACCGAGCCGATGCCGTCGATGCCGCTGTACTTCTGGAACGATCCGGACGGCTTGCGCTACCACGACAGCTACTTCGACGTCTACCCGGGGCTGTGGCGGCATGGCGACTGGATCCGCATCACGCCGCGCGGCGGCGCCGTCATCTACGGCCGCTCCGACACCACCATCAACCGCCACGGCATCCGCATGGGCACCAGCGAAATCTACCGCGCGGTGGAAGAGATGCCGGAGGTGCTGGACAGCCTGGTGGTCGATCTCGAATACCTCGGGCGCGAATCCTACATGCCGCTGTTCGTCGTGCTGCGCCCCGGCGTCGCGCTGGACGAAGCGCTCGCCAAGCGCATCAAGGACAACATCCGCAATGCGCTGTCGGCGCGCCATGTGCCGAACGAGATTTTCGCGGTGGCGGAAATCCCGCGCACCTTGTCGGGCAAGAAGATGGAGTTGCCGATCAAGAAATTGCTGCTGGGGACGCCGATCGAAAAGATCGCCAACCGCGATGCGATGAGCAATCCCGATTCGCTGGATTATTTCGCGGCGTTCGCGCAGCGACGGCAATCGGCGGCCGGCGGTCCTGTCACGGTTTGAGCCGCCTGTTTTTATGCAAGCACTGCCATTTTCCCGAGCCGCATTCCCGAAAAACACATCATAGGCGCCGCCCGCATGATCACCGTCCACCATCTTGAAACCTCCCGTTCGCAGCGCGTGCTCTGGCTGCTGGAAGAGCTCGGCATTCCCTACGAAATCCGCTTCTACCAGCGCGACAAAAAGACCCGGCTGGCGCCGCCCGAGCTCAAGGCGGTCCACCCGCTGGGCAAGTCGCCGGTGATCACCGATGGCGACCTCACCATCGCCGAATCGGGAGCGATCCTCGAATACCTGATCGAAACCTATGGCGACGCCAATGGTCCGGTGGCGCAGCCGAAGCCCGGCACGCCGGAGCAGCGCCAGTGCCGGTTCTGGATGCACTACGCCGAAGGCTCGCTGATGAACTGGCTGGTGATGAAGCTGGTGTTCACCACGATCCCGACCCAGCCGATGCCGTTTTTCGTGCGCCCGATCGCGCGCCAGTTATGCGGCCAGGTGCAGGCCAAGCTGATCGATCCCAACCTGAGCACCGCGCTCGCCTTCATCGAAAGCCATCTGACGCGGCACGCCTGGTTTGCCGGCGATCGGTTGACGATTGCCGACTTCCAGATGAGCTTTCCGGTAGAGGCCGCCTTGGCGCGCGTGAAGCAAGCCCGGAGTGCGCCGGCCTTGCTCGCCTATAAAGAAAAAATGGAAGCCAGACCGGCTTACCAGCGGGCGTGGAGAAAGGCGGGCCGGTGGTCATGGCGTCCTGATTCCTCGTACTCTCCAGCGCATTTCGCAACAGGCCAGACAGGGCGTCCCGGACAATGAAATTTCGAAATAATGCCTAGACGCTATGCGGCTTTTGAGTCGCTTTAAGCAAAGCACTACAGTCTGTACCAACAGGGTTGAACTGCACTCGGATTTTGAGGGGGATGTGAGCCAGCCCATCATAGCCCGACCGCTCAATTGCCTGTAGTAGTTTGCTTCAGCTTCTGCCGATGGGAGTCGATCGGTTCGGCTCAAGCAACTGGTGATGACTGGACCGGGATACGCATTCGGGCATCGGCAACCTCACCGCCTCCCGGCTCTTCGATGGCGTGGGGCGGCACATCGTTGCTGCTGACGCTTGCCGAGCGTGCAAGTCCGGCGTAAAACTCATTCAGCAGCCATGCGTTAGACGCACTCAGAAATAGTATGGCAGGGGGACAGAAGAGTTTGAGCGTGTTACGTAACACCCTTCAATACAATGTCGTTAAACACTTCTGCGATAGCTTCAGGGCCTTGGGAACCGTTTGGTTTCATCCAGATGTAACTGTAGAAATACATCCCAAGCAAGCCTTTCAACCGAACTGGATTAAATGGACGAAAAACGCCTTTCTCTTCTCCATCGATCAGCACTTGCCTCCAAACGTTTTCATATTCGCGGTGCAGCATGAGGACCGCATCTCTGCGCGGACCGGTCAATGAGTACATTTCCCGAAAGCACACCGTCACCTCCGCCTGATGCGTCACCATTATGTTCATCAGGTGCTCACCCAGCAGCTGCAATCGCACTTTTGGATCAGCTTCGCGCTCAAGCACATCGTTGCCATGCTGAGCCAATAAAGAAATGTATTGCTGACTTATTTCATAGAGAACATCTTCTTTGCTCTTAATGTAATGGTACAAGGTGCCACGTCCCAGCTCGACTGCATCGCCTAGTTGGGTCATGCCTACCGCGTGGTAGCCGTGCTCCGCAAAAAGGTTTGCCGCAATTTTCAGAATTCGCTGCCGCTGCGGCTGCTCAGTTTTCTGTTTAGCTGTCTTTGGCATCATGTTCTTGTAAAGATCCCGAAAAATCGATCCTTTCACTCGAATCATCCACTAGCTTCGAACACTCCGTGAAATTGGATCGGAAGAATGGACATTTCCGAATCAAGTCATCCCCGTTCTGGGGGCCAATTCTAATCCTGAATTTGTTGTTAACCTTGAAATTCGAAGGTAAACATCCATAAATATCGACCAGTCGGTACAAAAATTCCTTCAACCCATACCTTTACCGGCTGACGACATGCCAGATTCGATTTCCATCGACTGCTAGGTGGGGAGAACCCCGTTATGGAAAAGTCAAAA
>CAVPQU010000003.1:0-64537 GCA_963707665.1 uncultured beta proteobacterium
CCGCGCCTTCAGGTAGCGCAGGTACCAGAGGATACTTTGGAACGTCTTCCCGCGCCGGAGCAGAAAGCGCGAATGCATGCGCATTTCCTTATAGTTCTGCGGCACTTGATCGAGTGGCATGTCGGCCCAGGGCGACATCTGGTGGTACTTGAAGAACAGGTCGCGCGATTCGTGCAAACACCATTCGTTCCAGGGCTTGACGGCGCCGGCAAAGTGGATGAAGCGTGGATCGTCCAGCGGTTTCATGCGGCGAATGTCGTTTTCCAGATCGCCGATCAGGCCGTACAGCAGGTTCCATTTCTGCTCGATATATTGGGCGCGGCCATCCAGCGCCACGTTCAGGGCATCCTGGTCGGGAAAGCGCAGGTCGCGGCCGCCGCCGTTCAACATCACGTCGACCGCCTGCTCGGTGATGCGCTGCTCGAGCCACAAGGGCACGTTCATCAGCATCACGCCGGAATTGAAGTACTTCGGCTGCGACAGCTTGAGCGCCGCCACGCGCCTGACCGTGGTGGCCTCGGCGTCGGGCACCACCAGCGCCACCACGCCGTCCATGTCCCGCTGCAGTAATTCGTCGACCTTGCCGACGCACAGGATGTCGGCGTCCAGGTACAGCACCTTGTCGGTGACGTCGCGCAGCACCGACGGAATCAGCAGGCGGGTAAAGATCGACGGCGAATAATAGGTCGAGGCGATGAAGTGCGAAAACTCGGAAAACCGCGCCGGATCGATCAGGTGGATGTGGGTGGCGACGCCGAATTTTTGCTCCAGCTGGCGCAGGCGCTGGCGATGCTCGTCGGCCACCGCAAAGGCAAACACGTGGAACACGAATTGCACTTGCGGATTGTTGTCGAGCAGCGAGGCGATGGTCGCCCCCATGCTGCGGAAGTAGTGGTTGTCGACGCAAAACGCCACGTGCAGCACGTTTTTCCCGGCCGCTTCCGATATCGAATGCATCTAGAGCACCTTCATGACTTGTTCCACGGTCACCGCTTCCACCCAGTCGCGCCGGCGCGCGGCGGTGATCACCGTGCTGTTGGCCGCATCGAGCGGAACCCATTCCGGATTTTTCTGACGCATCAGCGCGATCACCGGCACCCCGACCGCGTTCGCCAGGTGCATGACCGCGGTTTCGACCGAGATGATCAGGTCGCAGCGGGCGAGGATCGCCGGCAGTTCGAAAAAATTCCGCTCGGCGGAAAACAAATGGGTGCGTTCCAGCGCCTGCCGCTGCAGAAATTCGCGGATGGCCGGCATGTCGTGCGGCATGGCGTTGACGATGAAGCAGGCGTCGCGCCATTCTTCGCGCGCCTGCATCGCCCGAATCAGTTCCGCCACCCGCTGCAGGGACCAGCAGCGCTTCTTGGTCTTGGCGAAGGAATTGACGAAGACCCGCTTGCCGCCGGCGCAGTCCCACTGGCGCAATTGCGCATCGGCCTGCTGCGCCCAGGTTGGCGGCAGCTCGACGTACGGCAAGCGCTCGGCCGGCGCGATTTGCAGCCGGAACAGAGCGGCAAACCAGCCGGCATAGACCGCGCTGATGTGCTGCGGATTGTCGCGCTCCAGCCGGTAGAGCGGCAGCACGGCATCCAGCTTGCGATAGGCCGCCAGGCGGTGCAGCGTCAGCAGGCCGAGTTTTTCCCGCATGCCGCCGACGAAGCCGCTGGGGCTGATGGCGCGCGCCAGGGCGGCATACTGCGCCGGCCGCAGCGTCGCCAGCGACACCACGATCGGATAGTCCTGGGCGCGCGCCTCGGCCACCGATTGCCGCAGCAGTTGCGGACTGTAGGTCTGGTCGTATACCTTGTCGAAAAACGGGCAGGCGCGCACCCAGTCGTACAAGGAATAGCTTTTCAGCATCGGCCATTTCGAGGCGTCCGCGGTGCGCCGCACCTCGTCCACCCACAGGTGCAGCTTCAGATGCGGGTAGGCCTGCGCAAACGCGCGAAAGCAGTTTTGCAGATAGGTGAAGTCGCCCAGCGCCAGGTGGGCGATGAACAATATCCTGTCCGATTTCTGCAGCAAATCGGCGGGAACCAGTGGGCTAGGCATCGAAGTGGTAGGCAATGGATTCTGGAAGCGTTCCCGGCGTCCGGTACGGCTGGGCGCAACGCCGGCTATAGCGGCGCCGACAGCGCCTCCGCCGAAAACTGCAGATGATACAGATGCGCGTAGACGCCCTGCTGCTTGAGCAACTGTTCGTGCGTGCCGCTTTCGACGATGCGCGCCGTCGGCCAGCACCACGATGCGGCTGGCGCGCTCGATGGTCGACAGGCGGTGCGCGATCACGAAGGTGGTGCGGCCGCGCATCAGCTGATCGAGCGCGGCCTGCACGGCGCGCTCGGATTCGGTGTCCAGCGCCGAGGTGGCTTCGTCCAGGATCAGGATCGGCGCATCCTTGTAGATCGCGCGCGCGATCGCCAGCCGCTGGCGCTGGCCGCCGGACAGGCGCGAACCGTTGTCGCCGATCCAGGTGTCGAAGCCGTCCGGCAAGGCGGCAATGATGTCGCTCAGGTGCGCCGCCTGCGCCGCCGCCTTGATCCGGCCCATGTCCGGCTGTTCGTCGCCGTAGGCGATGTTGGCGGCGATGGTGTCGTCGAACAGCACCACGTGCTGGCTGACCATCGCGATCTGCGCGCGCAGGCTGGGCAGCGCGATCTCCTCGATCGATTCGCCGTCGAGCAGGATGCGCGCCCGTGGTCGGGCGCATAAAAGCCGGCAATCAGGTTGACCAGCGTCGATTTGCCGCCGCCCGACATGCCGACGAAGGCGATCGTCTCGCCCGGTTCGACGCGCAGGTTGACCGCCTTCAGCGCCTGCTGCTTCTGGCCCGGATAGGCGAAGCCGACGTCGACCAGATCGACACGGCCGTGCACGCGCGTGCTCAGGATGCGGCCGCCGCTGCGTTCGACCGGCGCGTCGATCAGGCCGAATACGGCGTCGGCCGCCGCCATGCCGCGCTGCAGCGGTCCGTTGACTTCGGCCAGTTGCTTGAGCGGCGTCAGCAGCATCAGCATGGCGGTGATGAACGACACGAAGCCGCCGACCGTGATCTGGCCCTGGCCCGACTGGATCAGCGCCAGCACGATCACCACCGCCACCGCGCACGCGGTCATCAATTGCGTGATCGGCACCGTCGCCGCGAAGGTGCTGGTCATGCGCATCGTGTAGCGGCGCAGATTTTCGGCGCGCTCCTCGAAACGCCGTCGCTCATAGTCCTGGCCGCCGAAAATCTTGATCACCTGCTGCGCGCGCGTGGTTTCCTCGATCACCTGGGTCAATTGCGCATTGACTGTCAATGCATCCTGGTTCAGCCGCTTGAGGCGCTTGCCGGTGGCGCGCACCACGATCGCCACCAGCGGCAACAGCACCAAAGTGACCATGGTCAGCACCCAGTTCAGGTACAGCAGCCAAGCCAGGAGGCCAGCCACGGTCAGCGCCGAGCGCACGATCGAGGTGAACACCTTGGTGATCATTTCGATGATCTGCTGCACTTCGAACATCATCGAGTTGATCACGCGCCCGACCGAGTGCTCAGCGTAAAAGCCGGCCGGCACGTACAGCATGCGCTGGAACATCAGACGCCGCAGATCGTTCAGCAGGCGGCTGGACACCCAGGTCATCATGTAGGTGCTGAGGAAGGTCGAACTGCCGCGAATCGCGAAGATGCCGATTACCGCCAGCGGCACCAGCCAGTAGGAAAACGTCTGCGTGCCGGTAAAGCCGTTGTCCAGCAGCACCTTGAAGATATACGGCACCACCGGCTCGGTGGCGGCGGTCACGATCATTCCCAGGAATGCCAGCGCGAGCCGCTTCTTGTAGGGGCGGTGCATGGCGGCCAAGCGTGCCATTTGCGGAGGAAGCTTCATTCGTCAGGTTGCCGTTTTTAATTAAATGAGAGCCTCAGAGCCACATATGGCTCAAGTGCCCGATAATATTTTTTTGCGCTTGATGATAAACGCAAACAGGATTGTTGCGACGATGCTGTAGAAAGTGTCGCAGGGACCCAAAATGAACATCACATCTGTCAGGCCTAGCATCAGAAATCCGCCACACAGGACCAGCCCCATGCCGGCAGCCGCCCGAATTTCACGGTCGACATGAAACACATCCCGTAAAAAATAGGCCCCCGGCACGAAGTACAGACAGAGAACGGCGATCAGACCGACAGTACCGAGGGTCGCCATGCTGTGCAGAATTTCATTGTGCGAATGCGCCAATGCCCGAGCGCTTGGTGTAATGATCTGACGGCGCTCCAGATCAACTAGCGCGGCGCTGAATCCTTCTTTTTGACCAACGCCGACCAAAGGATGCTCCTTGTACAACACCCATGAACCCTTCCAAAGCTGGAAACGGATGCCTACTGACGTGTCGACGTTTCGATTGCCAAAATATTCAAGCATGTCATTTTGCGCTTGCACGAGGCGTTGCTGGACCATGTTGCTAGAACCGAAGAAGGCGGTCACTAAGAGTAAGGTAGTTACCGCCACCGTCATCTGTTTGCGCATAGACATGCGTGTCCGCAAAACGAAAATTGTGATGAGGATGAACATCGGAATGCCAATCCATGTTCCGCGGGTTTGCGATAAATAAGCAGCATAAAGACCGGCGATGCCAGCCAATAATTTCACTCCGATACCGATCCTGCGCCATGCCGTATTGCGGGCTTTACAGCCCAGCGATAGCAGAGAGAAAAACCCAAGTAACTGTGCCATCTGGGCAAATTCCAGGATCGGTATGAAATAGTCGTAACTACGAAACTCCCCTCCTCGAGTCGTCACATACATCTTGATTGCAGCCAGCAACGCCCCGGCGACAAACGCCCATTGCAGGTGCTTCATCAAGTGGTAGGGCAGCAACAATACAACCCATAAAAGGACTACGAAAAACGCCATCCTCGATGAAGGGTCATAAGCGCTGATGACGAAGTTTTGCAACGCCAACTGGTTGATGAAAATCGCCAGCGACATTCCTGCCATCGCCAGATGCAGTGGCCAATATTCCTTCACCAAGCCCAAAAAGGTACGATCATCCGGGCGCACCCGGCAGACTGCAGTGACAGCGGCCAGCAACAGCAGCGAGTAAAACCCCACATTCCCGGCTTTTCTGAACATCAACAGTAAGGGAGTCGTAGCCATCAATATCACGAACACCAGCCAATGCAGCTTTAGGAGCTGAATTTTCATGCGCGGCGGATTCAATATTCGATCGCCACGGCGTCGCTGCCGAACGACTCGGCCAGGATGCCCTGCAAGGCGTCGCTGGGAGCGACACGCCAATCGTCGCCCAGCCGCAACTCGCAGCCGGCGCCGGCGCGCTGGTAGCGCAAGGCCAGCGGCAAGCCGTCCGGCGCCAGATGCGGCGTCAGCAAGCCACGCAATTGCATGCTGTCGCAGCGCTCCGATGCCTGGTTCAGCGACAGCACGAACTGGCGCGCGTAATGAATACGCGCCGCGGCGATATCCATCACCTTTTCCGCTGTGACTCGCAAACCGCCAAAAAACCGGTCTTCCGACACCTTGCCCTGCACCGCCAGGAATTCGTCTTCCTTGAACAGTCGCTTGTTGGCGTCATACAGTTCGTTATAGACGGTGACGTCGACCGTGGCGCTGGCGTCGTCCAGCGTCACGATGACCATCTTGCCGCGCTGGGTCATCTGCGTGCGCACCGCAGTGATCACGCCGGCAATCAGCTCTCGGTTCGCGCGCCGGTTCCAGGTTGACCAGTTTGGTGCGGGCGAACTTGCGCGCTTCCTCCGCATAGGCATGGAATAGATGGCCAGACAGGTAAAAGCCGAGTGCAGCCTTTTCCTCGGTCAGCTTCTGCTTGTCGCTCCAGGGCGCCGCCTTGACATATTCGGGCGTCCCTTCCATCTCGCTGTCGTCCCCGAACAGGCTGACCTGATTGGCTGCCGCCGCCGCCTGCTCGGCGCCTTCCATCGCACGGCTGACGGAAGCCAGCAGGATTGCGCGATCGACACCGAAGCAATCGAAGGCGCCGGCCCGAATCAGCGACTCGATCGTGCGGCGGTTGATCTGGTGCTTGCCGACGCGCCTGGCGAAATCGAACAAATCGGTAAACGGCTTGTCCAGGCGGGCCGCTATGATCGCTTCGATCGCCGCCTGGCCCGAGCCCTTGACCGCACCCAGGCCGTAGCGGATCTGCGTGGCTTTCTTGCCCGGCTCGCCGACTGGCGTAAAACGGTAGTCGGACCGGTTGATATCGGGCGGCAACAAGGTCAGGCCGCACACTTCCAGCGCATCCTCGACCAGGATCTTGATCTTGTCGGTATCGTCCATCGCCAGCGACAAGTTGGCGGCCATGAAGGCGGCCGGATGATGCGCCTTCAGGTAAGCGGTGTGGTACGACAGCAAGGCATAGGCGGCGGCGTGCGACTTGTTGAAACCGTAGCCGGCGAACTTTTCCATCAGGTCGAAGATCTCGTCGGCCTTTTCCTGGCTCAGGCCATCTTTGGCCGCACCGTCGCGGAAAATCTGGCGGTGCTCGGCCATTTCTTCCGCTTTTTTCTTGCCCATCGCGCGCCGCAGCAGATCGGCACCGCCCAGCGAATAGCCGCCGACTACCTGCGCCATCTGCATCACCTGTTCCTGATACACCATGATGCCGTAGGTTTCGGACAGGATGCCTTCGGTGCGCGGATCGGGATATTCGAAGCGCTCGCCGTGCTTGCGCTTGCAGAAATCCGGGATCAGGTCCATCGGTCCCGGCCGGTACAAAGCCACCAGCGCGATGATGTCCTCGAAGCGGTCGGGCCGGGCGTCTTTCAGCATGCCCTGCATGCCGCGGCTTTCCAGCTGGAACACGGCGACGGTCTTGGCGGCGGTCAGCAGTTCGTACGACGGCCGGTCGTTCAGCGGCAGCTTTTCCAGGCTGAAATCCGCCATCGCCGGATCAAGCTCGCGAATATAGCGCACTGCGCGATCCAGAATCGTCAGCGTGGTCAGGCCCAAAAAGTCGAACTTGACCAGGCCCACCGCCTCGACGTCGTCCTTGTCGTATTGCGACACCACGCCGGAATCGCCACCCTGCGTGTATAAGGGGCAGAAATCGGTCAGCTTGCCGGGCGCGATCAGCACGCCGCCGGCGTGCATGCCGATGTTGCGCGCGATGCCTTCGACCTGCTGCGCCAGATCGAGCAATTGCTTGACCTCTTCTTCGTTTTCCAGGCGCTCGGCCAGCAACGGCTCTTCCTTGATCGCGTCGGCAATCGTCACCAGCTTGCCGGGCTTGAATGGAATCAGCTTGGAAATGCCGTCGCAGAAGTTGTAGCCCATGTCGAGCACGCGGCCGACGTCGCGCACCGCGCCCTTGGCCGCCATGGTGCCGAAGGTGGCGATCTGCGACACCGCGTCCTTGCCGTACAGATCCTTCACGTGCTGGATCACGCGGTCGCGGCCTTCCTGGCAGAAATCGATATCGAAGTCGGGCATCGACACCCGCTCCGGGTTCAGGAAGCGCTCGAACAGCAGGTTGTAGGCGAGCGGATCGAGATCGGTGATCAGCAGCGAATACGCCACCAGCGAGCCGGCGCCGGAGCCGCGCCCGGGGCCGACCGGCACGCCGTTTTCCTTGGCCCAGCGGATGAATTCGGCGACGATCAGGAAGTAGCCGGGAAAGCCCATCTTGATGATGGTGTCGGTCTCGAACTTCAACCGCTGTTCGTAGTGCGGCCGCTGCTGTTCGCGCTTTTCCGCATCCGGATACAACTGCAGCAGGCGCTGCTCCAGGCCGCGCCGTGCTTCCAGCACCAGGAATTCGTCGATGCTCATGCCATCCGGCGTCGGGAAATCCGGCAGCTTCGGCTTGCCCAGTTCCAGCGTCAGGTTGCAGCGCTTGGCGATCTCGATCGTGTTTTGCAAGGCAGCCGGCATGTCGGCGAACAGCTCGGCCATCTCGGCTTGCGTCTTGAAGCATTGCTGATTGTTGAAGCGCTTGACGCGGCGCGGATTGGCCAGGATTTCGCCGGCCGCGATGCAGGTGCGCGCTTCATGCGCATTGAATTCCTCGGGCGACAGAAATTGCACCGGATGCGTCGCCACCACCGGCAGTCCAAGCTGCGCTGCCAGCGCCACCGCCTGCCGCAGTTCGGTTTCCGGCTGGCCGGCGCGTTGTACCTCGATATAGAAATGCTGCGGAAAAATCGCTGCCCAGCGGCGCGCGCAGCGTTCGGCTGCGGCAGCATTGCCATTGCCGAGCGCCATTCCGATGTCGCCGAACTGCGCCCCGGACAGCGCGATCAAACCCTGCGGCTCGCCGGACCGTTGCAGCTTTTCCAGCCATTCGATGCGGATTTCAGCGCGGCCGCGATGCTGGTTGGTCAGCCAGGCCTGCGACAGCAACTCGCACAATTGCAAATAGCCAGCGCGGTTCTTGACCAACAACAACAGGCGCGATGCCTTGTCACGATCCTCGTCGTTGCTGATCCAGACATCGCAGCCAGCGATCGGCTTGAGGCCCTTGCCACGTGCCGCCTTGTAAAACTTGATCATGCCAAACAAGTTGGCCAGATCGGTGATGGCCAGCGCCGGCTGGTTATCCGCGGCGGCGGCGCGCACCGCGTCGTCGATGCGCACCAGGCCATCGACGATCGAATATTCGGAATGCAGGCGCAGATGAACGAATTGCGGTGAAGTCATGGCCGCCATTTTACCGTGCCGCGCGCCGCCTTCACGGCAGCGCCCAGCGGCAAGTTTATAATACCGACGAATCAATGACTTAGAGAAAATCGCAGTGACTTCCACCGCCAACCGTTACCTGAACATCGCCGCCTACAAATTCGTCAATTTGGATGACACGGAACAAAAACGCCAGCAACTTCTCGCTTTGTGCAATCAACTCGGTCTAAAAGGCACTATTTTGCTGAGTCCGGAAGGCATCAACCTGTTTTTGGCCGGCTTGACCGAACCGATCGGCCAATTTCTGGAGTGGCTGCGCCGCGATGCGCGCTTCGCCGATCTCGAAACCAAGGAAAGCTATTCGGAAACGCAGCCGTTCGGCCGCATGCTGGTCAAGCTGAAGGCGGAAATCATCACGATGAAACATCCGCAGATCCAGCCGGAGCAGGGACGGGCGCCGGCGGTCGATGCCAAGACCGTGAAGCGCTGGCTCGATTGCGGCTTTGATGACGCCGGCAGGCCGGTCGTGATGATGGACACCCGCAACGCCTTCGAAGTGGATGTCGGCACCTTCGCCAACACCATCGACTACCGCATCGCCAAGTTCAGTGACTTCCCCGAGGTCGTGGCTCAACATCAGCAGGAGCTGGCCGGCAAGACCATCGTCACCTTCTGTACCGGCGGCATCCGTTGTGAAAAAGCCGCGCTGCATATGCGCAGCACCGGCTTCGACAGCGTCTACCAGCTGGACGGCGGCATCCTGAAATACTTCGAGGAAGTCGGCGGCGCCCACTACCACGGCGACTGCTTCGTGTTCGACCAGCGTACCGCGCTGCGGCCGACACTGGAACCCGCCAGCGCGCCGCTGCGTTGCGCGGCCTGCGAGGCGACCGTCACGCCGCGCGAGCAACTGTCGCCGCTGTATGTGGCCGGGCAATCCTGCCCGCACTGCGCAGCGGCTACGGTACCAGTCGACAGCTCGGCACTATTGAGCGAAAATCAACAATCATAGGAGTATGTTGATTTATCGTATATTTTACGCCCGGAATCGACTGCCAGATTAGGGAGTATATTTCTGACCCAAGAACGGCAGACGGCGCCGGACTGGCTGCGTCTAACCCGCACTGCCTGGTAAATCGAACACCAGCACTTCCGCCTGCTGGCCGTCCTCGACCCGCACCTCGGCCTCGCCGGCAAGCTTGGCGGCGTCACCGGCCGCCAGCCGCTGGCCGTTGACCGACACCGTGCCGCGCACCGCGTGCACATACGCCAGCCGCCCCGGCGCCAAAGGTAGGCGAGCGCTCTGCGCAGCATCGAACAGACCGGCGTACAGGCGCGCATCCTGGTGCATGCGCACCGAGCCGTCGGCGCCGTCCGGCGATGCCACCAGGCGCAGCCGTCCGTCTTTTTCGGTGCGGTCGAATTTCTTTTCCTCGTAGCTCGGCGCAATGCCGATCACGTTCGGCTGAATCCAGATCTGCAACAAATGCACGCCGTTCTGCTCGGAATGATTGAATTCCGAATGCTGCACGCCACGGCCGGCGCTCATCCGCTGCACATCGCCGGGACGGATCACGCTGCCGGTGCCCATGCTGTCCTTGTGCGCCAGCTCGCCTTCCAGCACGTAGGTGATGATTTCCATGTCACGGTGGCCATGCGTGCCAAAGCCGGTGCCGGGCGCGATCCGGTCTTCGTTGATCACGCGCAGCGGCCCGAAGCCCATATGCTCCGGATCGTAATAGTCGGCGAAGGAAAAACTATGGTACGAATCCAGCCAGCCATGCTGAGCATGGCCGCGTTCCGCACTTTTACGTAGTTCGATCATGTGATTTCTCCTGGTTGCGCTATATTTTGCATAGGTCCACTATAACCGCGGTCGCTGTGAAGCGCAGCCCGGAAATCTCGATCATTCTTAGCAGGATTTTGAATAGTTCCAGTCGATAAACAACATGCGATCCGATCCTTACGTCGGCCGTTTTGCCCCCTCTCCCAGCGGCCCACTGCACGCCGGCTCGCTGGTTGCCGCGCTGGCCAGCTTCCTGGATGCGCGCGCGCACCACGGCCGCTGGCTGATCCGCATCGAAGACCTGGATACGCCGCGCACCGTCGCCTGGCGCCGCCGACGAGATCCTGCAAGCCCTGGCCGCGTGCGGCATGCACAGCGACGGCGAAGTGGTGTGGCAAAGCCGGCGCCACGCGCGTCTACGAGGCGGCGCTGGCGCGGCTGCGCGACCTGGTCTACGCCTGCGGCTGCAGCCGGCGCGAAATCGCCGATTCGCGCATCAACAGCGCTACCGCCGCCGACGGCGCCGTCGTCTATCCCGGCACCTGCCGCCGCGGCCTGACGCCCGGCAAGTCGGCACACGCCTGGCGCCTGCGCGTGCCTGCTGCTGGCGCGGCGGATGACTGCATTACGTTTGACGACCGCTGGGCGGGAACGGTGCGCCAGTGCCTGTCGGCAGAAGTCGGCGATTTCGTGCTGAAGCGCGCCGACGGCATCTGGGCCTACCAGCTGGCGGTGGTGGTGGACGATGCGGCGCAGGGTGTTACGCACGTGGTGCGCGGCGCCGATCTGCTGGATTCAACGCGCACGCCAGATTTACCTGCAGCGCTTGCTGGGGCTGCCAACGCCGCACTACCTGCATGTCCCGTTGGTCAGCAGCCCCGATGGCGGCAAGCTGTCAAAGCAAACCGGGGCCAGAGCGATCGATCTGGCGCAGCCGCAGCGCGCCTTGCTGGAAGCTGCCGAGTTTTTGGGCCTGCGGCTGGGTACGGTGCGCACACTGGAGGATTTCTGGCGCCAAGCGCCTGGCGCGTGGGCGCAACGACTCGCCGAGCGAATGCCAAACCAGGCTGATGGCCGACGTGCATGCACGCCGACCTGATTCGACCACCGGCAGACCGCCGGCGATTGCCTAGCGTTTCGGCGCGCCGCCCAGCAAGGCGGCGATCCGGGTTTTCTGCCCCTTTGCCGTCGATTTCGCTGCGCCGGCCGGCGCCTGGACGGCATCCGCGGCCGGCAGCAGGGCCGGCTCATACGGTTTCAGGAACCA
Organism: uncultured beta proteobacterium; assembly: GCA_963707665.1. Classification (GTDB taxonomy): domain Bacteria; phylum Pseudomonadota; class Gammaproteobacteria; order Burkholderiales; family Burkholderiaceae_D; genus DATJCV01. The sequence continues at coordinate 11,690 of CAVPQU010000003.1, forward strand.
CGGGTCGATCTTCTCCTTGCGCGGCGCCGGCCCGTGCCCGCCACGGGCGGGCAGCGACGAGCGGGCGGCAGGCGACTTGTGCCCATGGCGGCTGTCGCCATACGAATGCCGCTCGGCCGCGGACGCCGGGCGTGGCACAAAGCCGGAAAGATCGGCCGGCACAAATTTCTGCTTGATCAGCTTCTCGATATCCGCCAGCAGGCGCTGATCTTTGTCGGAATATAACGAGATGGCGTCGCCGGACGCGCCGGCGCGGCCGGTGCGGCCGATGCGGTGCACGTAGTCTTCGGCGTTGTGCGGCAAGTCGTAGTTGATGACACAGGGCAGCTCGGCAATGTCGAGTCCGCGCGCGGCCACATCGGTAGCCACCAGCACATCGATCTGGCCGCCCTTGAACGCGTCCAGCGCCGCCATCCGCTCCGACTGCGATCGGTCGCCATGAATCGCGGTCGCCTTCACGCCCTCCTGTTCCAGCTGGCGCGCCAGGCGCGAGGCGCCGATCTTGGTATTCGAGAAGACCAGCACCTGCTTCAGCGCGCGCCCGCGAATCAGGTGCGCCACCGCATCGCGCTTGGCTTGTTCGTCAACCTTGTACACCACTTGCGTGACGTTGTCGGCAGTGGCATTGCTGCGCGCGACCTCGATCGTCACCGGCTGGTTCAGAAAACTGGCGGCCAGTTTCTTGATTTCGCCCGAAAAGGTCGCCGAAAACATCAGGTTCTGGCGCTGCTTCGGCAGCAGGTTGATGATGCGCTGCAAATCGGGCAGGAAGCCCATGTCCAGCATGCGATCGGCCTCGTCCATGACCAGGATCTGCGTCTGCGACAGGTTCAGCGTCTTTTGCTGGACGTGATCCAGCAGGCGGCCCGGGGTGGCGATCACGATTTCGACGCCGGCGCGCAGCGCAGCGGTTTGCGGCGCCATGTCCATGCCGCCAAAGATGACCGTCGAGCGTAGCGGCGTGTGACGGCAATAGGCCTTGACGTTATCGGCGACCTGGTCGGCCAGTTCGCGCGTCGGCGTCAGGATCAATGCCCGCACCGGGTGCCGTGCCGGCGAGGCGCTGTGGCTGGCATGCGGCAGCAACAGCTGGATGATCGGCAGCGAAAAACCGGCGGTCTTGCCGGTGCCGGTTTGCGCCGCACCCATCACGTCGCGCCCTTTCAGCACCACCGGAATCGCCTCGGCCTGGATCGGCGTCGGATGTACATAGCCTTGCTCTGCAAGCGCGCGGAGGATGTCGGCGGACAATCCAAAATCCTCGAAACGGATCATCGGGGTACTGGCTGGAGTGGATGCGGGCTGGTTGTCGGACATGATGTGTTGCGGGCCCTCCGCAGTGCATGCGGCATGGCAGATCGTGCTGACTCGACTGCAGCCCGGAATCCGGTTTGAAGTCGGCTGCTCGGCCCATTTCCTTCCAAAGAATAGCGTTACGAGTTGACCAAATACTGGATTTTACTCGCCTTACCGGCCGCAAACCCGGATCACGCCTGTATATGGGCATGCAGTTGTGGCAAATCGGCATTTGCGCGCCACTGCCGGCACATGCAGACGATGCCGCGGAGCTATACATATTCAGGCTGATCTGGTTGATCTGCATCATTTTTTTGCTTGATGCTCATCACGTAACATGGAATCATTGCTTTTCGTTACATCCGTATTTTTTACATTCATGCCCGGAAGGAGAATCCAGTGACCGCTGCCAGACTGATTCAAATCGTTGCTTTGTGTACGAGCGCGCTGCTGCTGAGCGCATGCAACCAAAGCACACCAAAGGCCGCCGCGGCCACTGCGGCCGACGATCCCTATGACGTCAGCAAGATGGACTTGAAGCCGGTACCGGCTAAAGTCACCTCGGAGCGCCATACCGGCGCCTTTGCCGAAGGCGCTTCGCTCAGCATGGGCGCCGAACTGAAACCGCTCGATCCCTCACCGGTAAAAACAGTACGGCTGGATACCACCCATAAGATCATTGAAATCGCACCGGGCGTGAAATTCAGCGCCTGGACCTTCGGCGACCAAGTGCCGGGGCCGACCATCCGCGCCCGCGTCGGCGACAAGATCAAGTTCAGCATGACCAACCGCAGCGATGAAGTCATGCCCGGCGTCGAGTTCGTCGCCGCACCGATGATGCATTCGATGGACTTCCATGCGGCGATGGTGTCGCCGCAAGACAAGTACCGCTCGATCGCGCCGGGCCAGACCATCGAATTCGAGTTCACCGTCAACTATCCCGGCGTCTTCATGTTCCACTGCGGCACGCCGATGATCCTGGAACACATCGCCTCCGGCATGTACGGCACCCTGATCGTCGAGCCGCGCGCCGGCTATCCGACCAAGGTCGATCGCGAGATACGTGGTGACGCAAAGCGAGTTTTACGTCAAGCCGGACCCGCAGAAACGCAAGATCGACGGCCAGCCACTGTATGTGCTGGACGGCGACAACCTGAAGAAAGCCTCGCCCAACTATACCGTCTTCAACGGCGAACACAACGGCATGGTGAGGAAGCCCTTGCCCGCCAAGCCGGGCGAGCGCGTGCGGCTGTACGTGATGAACATCGGCCCCAGCAAGACCTCCAGTTTCCACGTGGTTGGCACCATCTTCGACCGTGTCTGGATGGACGGCAATCCGGACAACCAGTTCCGCGGCATGCAGACCGTGCTGCTTGGCTCGTCCAACAGCGCCATCGTTGAATTCATTGTTCCGGAAGCCGGCCAGTACATCATGGTCGACCACCACTTCGCCAACGCCTCGCAAGGCGCGATCGGCCTAATCGATGCCGGTGAAGTGAAGCCGGCGGAAAAGAACGATCTGGAACACCACAACATGCCGGCCACTTCGACCCCGAGCGAGCCGGCCGCGGTACAGGGCAAGCTCGATTTCGAGAGCAAATGCCTGGCCTGCCACTCGATCGGGCGCGGCAAGAAGCTCGGCCCCGACCTGCTCGGCGTGACCAAGCTGCGCAGCGACGCATGGCTGAGAAAGTGGATGAAGTCGCCGGAGAAGATGCTGGAAACCGATGCCGATGCCAAGGCGCTGCTGAAGGAATACAACAATATCCCGATGCCGAACCAGAACCTGTCCGACACCGAGATCGACCAGTACATGAAGTACTTCCACTGGGTCGATGCCCAGCCGCCTGGCGTGATTCACAGCGCGGAAGGGAGCCACTAATATGCGAGCCGTCCTCTGCGCAACCGGCTTCACGCTGGCGCTATGCGCATCGGCAGCCAGTGCCTGCGGCCACTGCGTGGAGGACAAGGTGGCGGCCGTGTATGACTACGCGGTCGCCAACCAGGCCTTCAGCCAACGGCACCAGGTGGCTTTTTTCGGTATCGATGGACCGCTGGTGATGAACGACGGCTCGCGGCGCGAGATCGAGGCGATCACGCGCGATATTGCCGGGATTGACAACGGCAGCACGCGCGTCTCGCTGGAATCGGCGGCGCTGTCGGTCGCCTTCGATCCGCGTCGCATCAGCTACGCCAAGCTGCAAAGCAGCCTGGAACGCAAGCTGGCGCCGAAAAAACTGTCCTTGCTGCCGATGCGGGTGATGGACGCGCCGGCGCAGCTGAAGGCGGCGCCAAAATAAAACCGGCGACGCGCAGGCAAGCGCACAATCAAAAAGGGCAGCCATTCACGGCTGCCCTTTTTTTGACCATGTCGCCATTCACTATCGAAACGTGTTCTCGACCGCTGCAGGCAGCGTTGTGCCGTTCGCTTTGACTGCTTGCGCTGCCATGCGGCGAATCGTCGATGCCGACTCAACAATATTGACAGTATGCGATAAAAACCAAGCGCATACGCCGGATATCAACCACTTGCATATGGAGTATATGGATCACCGCGGCCGCAGACAGCGACAACGACTAACGCTGGCAACGTTTCTCCTGACGTCGCGATGGTGCCGACAACTCACGCCTTCAGCGCATCGCCCAACCCGATTGGGGCCGGCGTGATATTGACGATCAATGAAAACAGTTTTTCAAAATCGTCTTTCATGTCAAGCCCGGTCAGCGCATCGCGATTGCTGGCAAACGCGGCTTCGATTTCCTGCCAATCCTCCGCCAGCAATAGCCGGGAAGCCGCCGGCAAGATGATTTCCTCTTCCTGCCGCATATGGCTGAAATAAAAGCCGGCGTAATCGGAAACCAGGGTGCGAAACGCCGGAAAAGCGCTGGCGCCGATGAACTCGTAGTGGCTCAGCGCATTGTTCAGCCGGTGCACCAGTTCCGTGCCTTTGCGGTGCTGCCGCTCCAGGTCGGCGATGGTGTCGGCCGAGCTCGTCGCTGCGCGCGCGCAGGCGCGCAAACAAATGATGATCTTCCTTTCGGATGATGGACGCGGTCGGGAAATTCGTTGATGTAAAACAGCATCGCGCGAAATACCCGCAAATCCGGCGCCTCTTTGCCTTGGTCGATCTCGCGCACGAAATATTGCATGCCACGAATGATCGAAGCCAGATTCCCATGTTCGTCATGGATGATGCGCAAGGTGTTCTGTTCAGCCGATAGCGGCAAAGACATGATTGGTTCTCCTGAATGGTCCGTCCGATATCGCGCCGGATAGCGTCGCCAGTGTCAGCCGTGGATGTCTTGCCGGGCGTCTGATCCGAACGGCTGGGTCGGGCTGCGCCGTTTGCGCCGATCGTCGGCATGGCCCCACTGTGCCTGGCTCGAATCTATCCTAATGGCAATGAGCGCCGGTCCCACATGATGCAAATCAAGCTTTTCCGTCAACGGCCGTGGGCACGGGACGTGCATCAGTTGCGCTCGGCATCCCGTCGCTCCACCTTTTCGCGGTACAGCGAGGCCTGCATCAACAGCAAGGCCGTCACCGGTGAAGTCAGCACCACGAAGACGACAATCAGGATTTCCTGCACCACCATGCGCTGTCCGTGGCCCGACGCCACCAGCATCGACGCCACCAGGATGCAGCCCAGGCCCAGCGTGTTGCCCATGGTCGGCGCGTGCATGCGGGCCTGGAAATTCGGCAGCCGCAACAAGCCGGCGGAACCGATCAAGGCCAGCAGGCTGCCCAATACCAGCAGCAGCGCCGCCGGCAGCGCCGCCCACAACGGAACCTCGAAGGGCGTCATGGCTCGATCACCTCGCCGCGCAGCAGGAATTTGGCCATGGCCGCCGAGCCGACGAAACCGAACAGTGCCATCAGCAGCGCGATATCGAAATAGACGCGCGAGCCGAAGCGAATGCCCAGCGTCAATATCATCAGCATGCCGTTGACATACAGCGTATCCAGCGCCAGCACGCGATCATGCGCAGCCGGCCCGTGCAACAGGCGCAGCGCCGCGCAGACCATGCCGAGCGCAAGCGCGATCAGGGCGAACGACACCGCCCACGGCAGTACCAGGTTCATTCGAATATCTCCTTTAATGGCTGCTCGTAACGATCCTTGATGGTGCGAATCCAGACTTCCTTATCCTGCAAATCCAGTACATGAATGGTCAGCGTGGCGCCATCGACCGATAGTCCAGCCCAGACCGTTCCTGGGGTGGCGGTAATGATGCAGGCCAGCATGGCCAAGCCGTGCGGATCGCGCAGTTCAATCGGAATTTGCATGAAATCCGAGTGTGAACGGCGCGCCCGCGAGCCGAGAACCACGGCGGCAACGGCGAAATTCGAGCGCACGATGTCCACCGCGACATGCGCCAGCAGCGACAGCACCAGCAGCACGCGTCGTGGTCGCGCCTGCAAAGGCCGGCCGTCGGCTGTCAGCAGCACCACCAGAATCGCCAGCAACACGCCAAACACGATCTGGCCAGACTGCAAGGTATCGTTCAGCAGCAGCCAGATGGCGAGTAAAAACAGGGTCAGGCGCGATAGGATCGAGCGCATTTTCATCGCGGTCCTCCGAGCGCAGAGATTTTCGCTGGCACCGTCAGCACGGCATCGATATAGGCTTGCGGCGTCGCCAGCGCCTGGCCGGCGGCATCCAGATACTCGGCGACCGGGCCGGCCCCTACCGTCAAGGCGACGCAGATGGCAATCAGGAACGCTACCGGGCCGGCTTCGATCAGGCGCAGGCGCGGCGCCATGCGGGCATCGGAACTCCAGAATATTCGCATCCCCATTCTGGCCAGCGCCACCACCCCCACCAGCCCGGAACCGAGGATCGCGAGCAGCAACAGTGACGCCGGCCACATGGTGGTCGCCGGCTCGGCCAGCGCCGCCGCCAGAATCGAAAATTTGGCAACGAAACCCGACAACGGTGGCAAGCCGCTGACCAGTAGCGCGCACGAGATAAAGCCCAGGCCGAGGAAAGCCATCGCTGCCGGAATCACGATGCCGACCACCTCATCCGGCCGTTCGGGGTCGAACGGGTCATCCACGGCAAATGACTCGAACGACACCGCCAGCACGTTGGCGCCAAACGCGCGACTGCGTTCGATCATTTCAGCCAGCATGAAAAAAGCGCTGGTAGCCAGCACCGAACTGCTCAGATAAAACAGCGCCGGCCCGGCCAGCGTGGGACCGCCCAAGCCGAGCGTAGCCAGCAGTGTGCCCGCCGAGACAATCACGCAATAGGCGGTCAGACGCTGCGGCTGCTGCGCGCTCAGCATGCCGGCGCAGCCAAAAAAGAGCGTGACCAGGCCGATGCCAAACAGCCAGGTGCCGCCAAACGGTGCTGGTGCGGCGGCGGCGCCAAGCAGCGAGCCGAGCCGCAGCAACGCATATATCCCGACTTTGGTCAGGATCGAAAACAGCGCCGCCACCGGCGCCGCCGCTGCACTGTAAGCTCCGGGCAGCCAGAAATTCAAGGGCCAGATTCCCGCTTTCACCAGGAATGCCACGCCCAGGATCGCTACCCCGGTGTCGAACAGAACGCGTTCGTCGGCGCCCAGCGTCGGCAGCCGCAACGCCAGGTCAGCCATGTTCAGGGTGCCGGCAATACCGTAAATCAGCGCGACACCGATCAGGAACAACAGCGACGCCAGCAGATTGACCACCAGGTAGTGCAGCCCCGCCTTGACCCGCGGCGCCCCGGAACCGTGCAGCAGCAAGCCGTAGGATGCGGCCAGCAACACCTCGACAAACACGAACAGATTGAACAGGTCGCCGGTCAGAAAAGCGCCGTTGACGCCCATCAGCAGAAACTGGAACAGCGGCTTGTAATGCGCGCCCAGACGATCCCAGCGCGCCATCCCGTATACCAGCGAGGCCAGCGCCAGCAGCGCGGTGAGCGTCAGCATGATCGCCGCCAGCCGGTCGACCACCAGCACGATGCCAACGGGGGCGTTCCAGCCGCTGAGCCGATACACCGCGATGGTATCGCCGGCGGCCCCCGGCAACAGGCCGCCCGCCAGAGCCAGCAATGCCAGCGCGGCAACCAGCTGCGCCAGCGTCACGCTCAGGCCAATCAGGCTGCGCGCAGTACGGCGGCTGTCGCTCAGCAGCAGCATCGCGGCGCCGCCGACCAGCGGCAACAGAATCGGCAATAGCGGCAGGTGCGCCAGCCAGCCGCTCACGATTCCGACTCCTGGCCATCGACGTGGTCGGTACCGGTCAGGCCACGCGATGCCAGCAACACCACCAGGAACAACGCGGTGGTGGCAAAGCCGATTACGATCGCCGTCAGCACCAGCGCTTGCGGCAACGGATCGGCATACAGCGCGGCGTTGGCCGTCGCCGCCGAACCGACGATCGGCGCCCGCCCCGGCGTCAGCCGGCCCATCCCGAAAATAAACAGGTTAACCGCATACGACAAGAGCGACAGTCCGATGATGACCTGAAAGGTGCGCGGCCGCAGCAGCAGCCAGACGCCGGAGGCGGTCAGTACGCCAATCGCCAGTGCGTAAATGATTTCCATCAAGTCTCGATTTCGGTTGACAAGTTCTGCTGCGCCACCCGCGCCACCGCCGGCGCCGGCACCGACTGCACCGCCGCTTGCTGCCGATGGCTGCGCAAGGACTGATGCGCCAGCGCCACCAGAATCAATACCGTGGCGCCGATCACCAGCAGGTACACGCCGAGGTCAAACAGCAGCACGCTCGGCAAATGCAGCGAGCCCAGCCATGGCAGCGTCACGTCCCAGGTCCGCGCCGACAGGAACGGGCGGCTGGATAGCCATGCCAACGTTCCCGCCGCGGCCGCGCACAATAGGCCCAGGCCAATCCAGTATTGCGGATGAATCCGGGTGCGTGATTCGGCCCAGACAGTTCCGCCCGCCAGGTATTGCAGGATCACTGCAGTCGCCATCACCAGGCCACCGACAAAACCGCCGCCCGGCGCATCATGCCCGCGCAACAGGAAAAATACCGAAACCACCAGCGCCACCGGCAGCAACAAGCGCACCAGCACCGCCGGCAAGCGAAGCGGGGCCGGCGGCAATATCGCGTGCGCATCCGGCTCGGCGCGGCCATGCGGGCCGTCCTGGTCGCGTTGCTGGCTGGTCAAGCCGATGCTTTCCGCCGCCGGTCGGAAGCGGCGCAGCAAGGCGTACACGGTCAGCGCCACGATCCCCAGCACGGTGATTTCCCCGAACGTATCGAACGCCCGGAAATCGACCAGAATCACATTGATGACGTTGGCGCCACCACCCAGCGCCAGCGCATTTTCAACAAAGAACGGGGCGATGCCGGCGCCAGGCCGGCGGGTCAGCACCGCATAGGTCACCGCCGTCATGCCAACGCCAACCACGGCCGCCAGCAACAAGTCGCGCAGGCGCCGGCTGCGGGCGCGCACGCGCTCCTTCAGCGGCGTCGATTGTTCGTCGTCGGCACGAAAGCGTGGCGGCAACCAACGCAAGCCGAGCAGGATCAAGACCACCGTCACCACTTCCACCGCCAGTTGGGTCAGCGCCAGGTCGGGCGCCGACAGCCAGGCGAACGTGACGCTGGTGATCAGACCGGCGGCACCCGCCAGGGCCAAGGCCGCCAGCCGATGGTATTTCGCCTGGCGCGCCGCGCCCAACGCACAGGCGCCACCGATCAGCCATAACAGCGCGAATACCGGGTCGATCGCGGTTGCCGCCATGTCGCCATCCGGCAAGCCCGCGCGCCATGACGGCAGCGCCGCCGCGGCGAAGACGACCACGATCAGCAGCAGCAATTGTGTCTGCAAGCGTTCCGACGTCAGGGCGCGCGTCAAGGCGCCAGCCACCCTGGTGGCATTGTCCAGCACGAATTCGAACAGACGCTTGCCATTGACCGGGTAGATCAGCGGCACCACGCCCGGCGCTCTGTGCTGGTACTTGCCCAGCATCCCGTACAGCACCACGCCACCCACCATGGCCATCACGCTCATCATCAGCGGCAGGTTGAGGCCATGCCACACCGTCAGACTATACGATGGCAATTTGGCACCGAGCACCGACGCCGCCGCCACATCCAGGAAGGGGCCGACCGTCAAGGACGGCAAGACGCCGACCACCAGACAGGCCAGCACCAGCAGCGCGCTCGGCACCAGCATCCAGCCCGGCGGCTCGTGCGGAGTACGCGGCAAATCGTGTGGCGGCGGCCCGAAAAATACCTGCAGGATGAAGCGCAGCGAATACGCGACGCTGAGCACGCCATATACCACTGCCACCAGCGGCAAGCCGTAGCTGATGACGGCGTTGCCGCTGACGAATACCGTCTCCGCGAAAAACATTTCCTTGGAAATAAAGCCGTTCAGCAACGGCACGCCGGCCATCGATGCTGCCGCCACTACCGCCAGCGTGGCAGTAATCGGCATCATCCGATACAGGCCGGAGAGCCGGGTCAGGTCGCGCGTGCCGCTTTCGTGGTCGACCATGCCGGCCGCCATGAACAGCGACGCCTTGAAGGTTGCATGGTTCATGATGTGGAAGATGGCGGCGATCAGCGCCAACTCGCTATTCAACCCCAGCAGCAGCGTGATCAATCCCAGATGGCTGATGGTGGAATAGGCCAGCACGCCTTTCATGTCCTGCTGAAAGGTGGCCGCATAGGCGCCCAGCACCAGCGAGCACACACCGGCACCGCCGATGATCCAGAACCAGGCTTCGGTGCCGGCCAATACCGGCCACAGGCGCACCAGCAGAAATACACCGGCCTTGACCATGGTCGCCGAATGCAGATAGGCCGAGACCGGCGTCGGCGCCGCCATCGCATGCGGCAGCCAGAACTGAAACGGGAATTGCGCACTCTTGGTCAGCGCACCGAGCGCGATCAAGACCAGCGCGGCCAGATACCAGTCATGCGCGCGCACCTGCTCGCCGGCCGCCAGTACGGCATCGAGATCGTAGCTGCCGACGATGTGCCCCAGGACCAACACGCCGGCCAGCAGACACAAGCCGCCGCCTGCCGTCACCGTCAATGCCATACGGGCACCGCGGCGGGCATCGATCCGGTGGTGCCAATAGGCAATCAGCATGAACGAACTGAGACTGGTCAGTTCCCAGAACAGCACCAGCTGGATCAGATTGCCGGACAAGACAACGCCCAGCATCGATCCCATGAAGGCAAGGAAAAAGGAAAAGAAACGCGGCGCCGGATCCTGCGGCGACAGATAGTAGCGCGCATACAGCACCACCAGCGCACCCATCACGGTGATCAGCATGGCAAACAGCCAGGCATAGCCATCCATGCGCAAGTTGAACTCCAGGCCGAGCGTCGGTGCCCACGGCAGCACTTGCCGCACAACCGTACCGGCAGCCACCTCGGGATAATGCTGACCTGCCAGCAAGACGCAGGCCAGCGCCACCAGTCCCGCCAGCCACGCCTCGGCATTGCGCGCATTGGACGGCAGGAACGCGGCGCACAGGCTGCCCACGAATGGAAGAATCACTATCCAGGCTAGAGACATAATTTTCTCAAGTGCGTGCGGCCTGCTGCGGACTGGTCCGTACGATCATGACGGCGCGCGTGCAGCGACAAAACGAGGGCTGGGAAAATGGAGCTGATAGTTTTTGTATGGACTTAAGGCGAATCGGACGCGCCGCCCGTTTCAGGCGGCGTGCAAGCAAAATCGGGTACGACAGGAATGGGCCCAAGCCAGTGCGACCCACACACCAGCACCCGCTGGGCTGCATGCGCGGCAGGCTGGCCCACGTCCTGTATTTATTATAAGGGAAGAAGCGATCGTTTCTACCCGCAAAAAACAGGCAGCCGCGACCGATTTGTCAGGCTGATGTGTCGTCGCGCTCAATCGCATGCGCCCAGCAATAGGACCGGTTGGCGCGCGTGCGTGGCCCAGCGGTGCCACGCCGCTGTTACCTGAATCGGTTGGCCAGCTTGTCAGCGGATGCGACGGCGGCCGTAGCCGGCACTATCCCATCTGCATTTCCATTCGATGGCGCAGCCGCTCCTGTTCTTCCTGCCGCGCCAATTCGATTTCGTGCATCACCGCCGCCACATCAGCGGGTTTTTCCGGCGCCGCGACGCGGCCCGTGAGCGGTGTTGCCGGTGTCAGCAATCCGGCCTGATACAAGCTCCAGATTTCCTTGCCATACTGGCTGCTCAACAGTTCGGGGGCAAAGCTGCCAAAGAAATTTGCCAGGTTGGTGACATCCCGCTCCAGCATCGACGCCGCGACGCTGCTGCCGGCGGCATCCACCGCCTGCGGCAAATCGATGATCACCGGGCCGTAGGCGTCAAGCAGGATGTTGTATTCGGACAGGTCACCATGAATCATGCCGGCGCCCAGCATCAGCACCACCTGGTGCAACAACGCCGCATGGTATTTCAGCGCCTGCTCGCGGCTCATGTCGACATCATTCAAACGCGGCGCCGCGTTACCGTTGGCATCGACAACCAGCTCCATCAACAGAACGCCTTCGAAGCAAAGATAAGGCGTGGGCACGCGCACGCCGGCAGCCGCCAGGCGATACAAGGCATCCACCTCGGCGTTTTGCCACACCTGCTCCGCCATCTTCCGACCATAGCGTGTGCCCTTCTCCATGGCGCGCGCCTGCCGGCTGTTTTTTACCCGTCGCCCTTCCTGGTAAGCCACCGCCTGATGAAAGCTGCGCTGGGTTGCCTCCTTGTAGACCTTGGCACAACGAATGTCGTCACCGCAACGCACCACGTAGACCGTGGCCTCCTTGCCGCTCATCAACTGGCGTATGACTTCGTCAATCAAGCCTTCTGCCACCAGCGGCAGGAGTCGTTTCGGGGTTTTCATCGTGATTGCCGCATGGCGCGCGCTTTCGGTTGGATAGTGCGGGGCCGGGCTTCACCGGCGGTGGGAGAGCCTGAGCGTCAGGAAGTGAGCTTGCTGACGCCACTCGGCAAATATGCCGGCCGGATGGTCACGTGTATCAAGCGAATGCAGCCCCAGGAAGTCTCTTCTAGCAACATACTCCCATCAGCGCCTGACGATACCCGGCGCCAAATGGCAGTTACAGAGACATACTCCAGGAATAAAATGGATTAGCGATGATTTAAACGCTAACCCAATATTTGATTGGTGGGCCTCCCGTGAGTCGAACACGGCACCAACGGATTATGAGTCCGCTGCTCTAACCAAGCATGAGCTAGAGGCCCAATCTTGCACTTTCGCTGCCGCGATCGATGGGTGATTTCATCGATCGCGAACAATGAATCCTATCAGGACTGGGTCCTAATTGCCTTCCAGGAAGCTCTTCAGCTTGTCCGAGCGCGACGGATGACGCAGCTTGCGCAGCGCCTTCGCTTCGATCTGGCGGATCCGCTCGCGCGTCACGTCGAACTGCTTGCCCACTTCTTCCAGCGTGTGGTCGGTCGACATTTCGATGCCGAAGCGCATGCGCAGCACCTTCGCTTCGCGCGGCGTCAGCGAATCGAGCACGTCCTTGACCACGCCGCGCATCGAGGCATGCAGCGCGGCATCGGCCGGCGCCAGCGTGTTGTTGTCCTCGATGAAGTCGCCCAGATGCGAATCGTCGTCGTCGCCGATCGGCGTTTCCATCGAGATCGGCTCTTTCGCGATCTTCATGATCTTGCGGATCTTGTCTTCCGGCATTTCCATCTTGATCGCCAGCGTCGCCGGATCCGGCTCGGCGCCGGTTTCCTGCAGGATCTGGCGCGAGATGCGGTTCATCTTGTTGATCGTTTCGATCATGTGCACCGGAATGCGGATGGTGCGCGCCTGGTCGGCGATCGAACGCGTGATCGCCTGGCGGATCCACCAGGTCGCATAGGTCGAGAACTTGTAGCCGCGGCGGTATTCGAACTTGTCCACCGCCTTCATCAGGCCGATGTTGCCTTCCTGGATCAGGTCGAGGAACTGCAGGCCGCGGTTGGTGTACTTCTTGGCGATCGAAATCACCAGGCGCAGGTTGGCCTCGGTCATTTCGCGCTTGGCCTTGCGCGCCTTCATTTCGCCGGCCGCCATCTGCTGTTGATGTTGCGCAGGTCCGGCAGCGGCAGCACGACGCGCGCCTGCAGGTCGATCAGGCGTCTGCTGCAGTTCCTTGATGCGTCGGCACGTTGCGGCCCAGGATCGCGCTGTACGCGTGGCCGGCGTCGACTTCGCCGTCGACCCAGTCGAGGTTGGTTTCGTTGCCCGGGAAGACCTTGATGAAGTGGGCGCGCGGCATGCCGCAGTTGTTCACCGCGACGTCCAGGATCTGCTTCTCGATGTGGCGCACTTCGTCCACCTGGCCGCGCAGCGTGTCGCACAGCTTCTCGACCACCTTGGCGGTGAAGCGGATGCCCAGCAGTTCGTTCGAGATCGCTTCCTGCGCCTTGACGTAGGCCTTCGAGTTGTAGCCTTCCTTTTCGAAGGCCTTGCGCATCTTGTCGAACTGGCTCGCGATGATGGTCGAATTTCTCCAGCGCGTCGCGCTTCAGCTGCTCCAGCTGCTCGGCGGAGAAGCCGGCCGCGCCGGCAGCGGCGCTGTCTTCTTCTTCCTCTTCCTCTTCCTCGTCGCCTTCTTCCTCGTCTTCGTCGTCATCGGCGACGCGGCGCGGCGGCGCTGGCGGCGCGGCTGCTCGGCGCGTCGTTCAGGTCGACCAGGCCGTCGACGATTTCGTCGATCTTGATTTCGTCGTTGCTCGATGCGGTCGGCGCCGGCCGAGTGATTTCGGCGATCGTGGTCGGGCAGGCGGAAATCGCCTGGATCATGTCCTTCAGGCCGTCTTCGATGCGCTTGGCGATCTCGATTTCGCCTTCGCGCGTCAGCAGCTCGACCGAGCCCATTTCGCGCATGTACATGCGCACCGGGTCGGTGGTGCGGCCGAAGTCGGAGTCGACCGTCGACAGCGCCGCTTCGGCCGCCGCTTCGGCTTCGTCGTCGCTGGCGACGGTGGCGACGTTGTCGGACAGCAGCAGCGTTTCGGCATCCGGCGCGTGCTCGTAGACCGCGATGCCCATGTCGTTGAAGGTGCCGATGATGCCTTCGATCGCTTCCGGATCGACGATGTTCTCCGGCAGGTGGTCGTTGATTTCGGCATAGGTCAGGAAGCCGCGCTCCTTGCCGAGCTTGATCAGGGTCTTGAGCTTCTGGCGGCGCCGCTCGAGTTCTTCTTCGCGTGGCTTCGGTGTCGGACGAGAACGCATCCTTGAGCAAGGCCTTTTCCTTGGCCTTGCGGTCCTCGCGCGGCCTTGTCGACGGCCTTCAGTTCGGCGCGCTCGACCGCGTTCAGCGCGGCGACTTCGTCGTTCTCCGGCTGGAATTCTTTCGGCTTGCGGCCGCGGCGGCCCGGCACCTTGACCGTCGGCAGCACATAGCCGGACGTGTCGATCGCGGCCAGCGCGGCGGCATCGGTGGTCTGGCTGACGCCGGATCCAATGGTCACGTTGGCAGTCGGTTTGCTGTCGTTCCGGGCCGACCCTTTAACTGGTGTAGCCACTGCTTGAATATCGGATTTCTTGTTTGTCACAGATACTTTCGATTGCACCAAAGCTTGCTTCGTTGCAGCCTTTGGCGCAGATTTTACGCGAGATGCAGATACCAGTTTGGAGGCAAGCCTGGCACTTGCAGTTTCGATTTTTTTTATAGCTGTTTTTGGCACGGCCTTGGCCGCGATTTTTGTGGCGGCCGCGCCACTTGTCTTGCCCGCCCTAACCTGAGCAGCCGATTTACTGCCAGTCGTTTTTGCCTTGACCGGCGTCGACACCACTCTGGTTACGGCCGGTTTCGCCTTGTTCGCCGAAGATGTCAGGGTTTTCGCGGGTTTCTTCATTGCGTTCGCCATGGGATCAACTACCAACTGTCCAGGTTTTTAGATGACGGCGTTCGGCATTAAACCAGGAAAAAGTCGCATCCTGCTGCCGACATTACCTCCAATGCGGGAATTTCCGCTCCCCGTTTTGCACTTGAAAAAGTGCTTGCCGCAAGAAGCAATATTTCCCAAGACCTTGAATAAAAAGCTTTTAATTATAGCATAGCGCCCTACCCTCTCGACCCGCCACCAAGCGCCGAATCTAGCCGTTTTCGGTGTCCGCTGCACGCCTTAATTCATCCTGTCGCGCCATCAATTCGCGATAGCGGATCCGGCTGTCCTCGAGCGCCAGGCCGGTATTCGCCAAGCGCTCCATTTCCGCTTTCAGCATGCGCATCTCGGCCTGCCGCAACGCTCCCAGCAACTCGCGCCGCGCAGTTTCGGATTCGGATTCCTGCTCGGCGGAAATTTCAGAAATCAGCGTATCAAATTCCGGGTTTTCATGCCGCAATTGTTCAGACAGTCCGGCAAAGCCGATCTGGCCATCGGCAGCGCGGATCGCGGCGACCAGTTGCCGCATCATGTCGTCCTCGCGCACCAGATAATCGATCACCGCCACGGCCGCCGCATCGAGCGACAAGGCCAGTGCCGGCTGCGCCAGCAGCAGGCGCACGATCTGGCGCTCCAGCCCCATCGGCGCCATCCGCTTGCTGCGCGGCGGCGCTTGGCGGCCACGCAGCACCGGTTGATGCAACTCACACAGGCTTTCAATTTCCGCCGCACTGGACTGGGTCGCCTGAGCCAGCCCGCGCACAATCTGCAGGCGCAGCGCGGTCGGCGGCATCATCTGCAACAAGGGCTTGGCCTCGAACTGGGCACGCGCGCGCTCTTCCGCGCTTTTCAATTCGCTGTCGCCGCATACCTGCGCCAACAGGAAGCGCGACAGCGGCATGGCGTCGCGAATCTGCTGTTCAAACGCATCTGCGCCCAGCGTGCGCACATAGCTGTCCGGATCGTGCTCGGCCGGCAGAAACAGGAATTTGATCGTCTTGTTATCGGTTGCATGCGGCAAACAGGCGTCCAACGCGCGCCGCGCCGCGCCGCGCCCGGCGCGGTCACCGTCAAAGCTGAATACGATATGGTCGGCCTGCCGCATCAGTTTTTGCACGTGAACACCAGTGCAGGCAGTACCAAGCGTCGCCACCACTTGCGGAAAACCAAGCTGCGCCAGCGCCACCACATCCATATAGCCTTCGGTAACGAGCACGTAACCGGCATTGCGAATTGCCTGGCGCGCCTCGAACAGGCCATACAGTTCGCTGCCCTTTTGAAATAAGGGTGTCTCCGGCGAATTCAAGTATTTCGGCTCGCCACGATCCAGAACCCGGCCGCCAAAACCGATTACCTGCCCCTTCTGGTTGCGGATCGGGAACATGATGCGATCGCGGAAGCGATCGTAGCGCTTGTGGTCGCCATCGTCATCGCGATCGACCACCAATCCGGCTTCGACCAGGGTTTCCTGCTGATAGTCGGAGAACACTGCGCGCAAGCCGTCCCATCCATCCGGCGCATAGCCGATACCGTAGCGCACCGCGATTTCACCGCTCAAGCCGCGTCCGATCAGATAATCCTTGGGCCGCTGATGGGCGCGCAACTGGTTGCGATAAAACTCGCCGGCGCGCGTCATGATGTCGGACAAGGCCAGGGTTTTTGCCTGGTATTCGGCGCGCTGCACCGGCGGCAGGCGGTCGTCGCTTTCCGGCACCACCATGCCGACGCTTTGCGCCAGTTCCTTGACCGCATCGACGAAGCCAAAACCCGAGTACTCGATCAGGAAACCAATCGCGCTGCCGTGCGCACCGCAACCGAAGCAATGATAGAACTGCTTGCTCGGGCTGACGGTGAAACTGGGCGACTTCTCATTATGAAAAGGGCACAGGCCCATGAAATTGGCGCCGCCTTTTTTGAGCGGCACATACCGTCCCACCAGCTCGACAATGTCGACCCGGTTCAGCAAATCCTGAATGAACGAATGCGGGATCAACTGGATGCAGTCATGTCGGAAATGCCGGCATTTATGGCTTTGCCAGTGCCGCCTTGACGAAAGCAGAAGCCACCGACATGTCGGCGCGCCCCGCCAGGCGCGGTTTCAGCAGCGCCATTACCTTGCCCATGTCCTGCGGCCCGCTGGCGCCCGCTTCGGCGACCGCAGTGGCCACCTCCGCCTGCACTTCGGCGTCGGACAACGAAGCCGGCATGTAGGCCGCCAGGATCGCCAGCTCGGCTTTTTCGATATCCGCCAGATCCTGGCGCGCGCCCGCTTCATACTGGCTGATCGAATCCTTGCGCTGCTTGATCATTTTTTCAATGATGGCAAGCACCTGGGCGTCGCTCACGTCGATGCGCTCATCGACTTCCTTTTGCTTGATCGCCGCCGTCAGTAGCCGGATCGTGCCCAGTCTGGCGGCATCCTTGGCGCGCATCGCGGCCTTCATATCATCGGTAATTTTCAGTTTCAGGCTCAAACCAACCTCCCGCTTCGCTAAATACGATCAATAAACGCCAAAACCCGCTGCGGACCTTCCGGAGCGGGTTTGCAACGGCTGACAGTTGGTCGCACCGGGTGCGACCGGAAATCAGTACAGCTTCTTTGGCAATTGCTGGCTGCGAATGCGCTTGTAGTGGCGCTTCACCGCAGCGGCGAGCTTGCGCTTGCGCTCAGCAGTCGGCTTTTCGTAAAATTCGCGCGCGCGCAATTCGGTCAACAAACCGGTTTTTTCGATAGTCCGCTTGAAGCGGCGCATGGCGACTTCGAATGGCTCGTTTTCTTTAAGGCGAATTGTGGTCATGTAAAATTCAAACCGAGGTTTAGGGAAAGAGCGGAATTATAGCAGAACCCGAATCGCGATGAAAGCCTCGCAACCCCGTCCGCTGCAAACCATCACAACGCCAAGCCCGCCGCCACGGCGGAAGCCCAGGCCCATTGAAAATTATAGCCGCCCAGCCAGCCCGTCACGTCGACCGCCTCGCCGATAAAATGCAGACCCGGCACTTTGCTCACCATCATGCTTTGCTGCGATAACTGGCGTGTATCGACGCCGCCGAGCGTCACTTCCGCCTTGCGATAGCCTTCGGTACCTCCAGGCCTGATGCGCCATTGGTTCAGCGCATTGCCAAGCCGTGCCAGATCCCGATCCGGCATGTCCGCCAGCCGGAGTTCCGGATTAAAGCCGATCGCCGGGAGCCAGCTCTGCACCAGGCGCGCTGGCAACCATTGCGCCAACGTATTACCCAGATTTTTCCTGATGGTCGTTTTGCCGTTCATCAGGATTTGCGCCACGTCGAGTCCTGGCAAGACATTCAACAGCAGATCGGTCCCGGGGCGCCAGAAGCTCGATATCTGCAACACCGCCGGCCCCGACAAGCCGCGGTGCGTAAACAGCAAATCCTCGGAAAAATGGCCACGCCCGGCTTTCACACCGGTTTCGATTTCAACCGGCAAGGCAATCCCGGCCAACGGCGCAAACGGCTGCCAGACGGCTGGCTCAAAAGTGAGCGGCACCAGGCCCGGGCGCAATTCGCCAACCTCGACATCGAACTGGCGCGCAACCCGGTAGGCGAAATCGGTAGCACCGATCTTCGGGATCGATAGGCCGCCGGTGGCAATCACGACGCTGGCGGCGCTCAACGAGCCGGCATCGGTTTCCAGTCGAAACCGGCTGCCCTCCTTGCCCAGTTGCGCGACACGGCATGGCATACGCCATGCCACTTGACCCAGAGCGCACTCCGCCTTCAGCATGGAGATGACATCTTCGGCCGAGTCATCGCAGAAAAGCTGGCCCTTGTGCTTTTCGTGATAGCCGATGCGGTAGCGCTTCAGTAACGCCAGGAAATCCTGCGGCGTGTAGCGTGACAGGGCACTCTTGCAGAAATGCGGGTTTTGCGACAGGTAATTTTGCGGACCGGCATGCAGGTTGGTAAAGTTGCAGCGTCCGCCGCCCGAAATGCGAATTTTTTCTGCCAGTTTCCGTGCATGATCGATCAATACCACGCGCCGCCCGCGCTGGCCGGCGACGGCGGCACACATCATGCCGGCCGCGCCCGCACCGATCACGGCAACATCGAATTTCGCGCTCATGGCTGATTCCGGATAAACAGAAGCCGCGATTGTAAGCGAGCGCGGCGTCTGGAAAAATCGAGCATCGCGAAGCAACCGGGACGGCGCCGCTGGCCAGCACGATTCGGGTATGCTTGGGCTAGGCATCCGCCTGCAAAAAGACAGTTTCGTGATTTTTCGAGGAAAGATTGATCAATGGCGATCGGCTGGCTGGCAGTATTGAAAAATGTTCCCTGGACCGAGGTCGTCAACAATGCGCCGCTGGTGGCCGATGGCGCGCGCAAGTTATGGAAAATCGCCGCCAGGAAACCGCTCGCTCGCGCCGACATCCGAAGCGTCCGACACGACGCCCGCGTCTGCCGCCGATAACTGCACGCTCGCCATTCTCGAGGCAAGAATCGCCCAACTCGAAGCGGCCAGAATGGAACTGCAAAGCGACATGGCCACGTCGTCCGAGTTGATCAAGGCATTGGCTGATCAGAACACCCAGCTGATTCAGCGCATCCAGGCCATGCGCCGCCACGCCATGTGGTTGACCGGGGCGCTGGCCGCAAGCGCCATCGCCGCCGTCACCGCATTGCGCTGGTGCTGACCCGGTAATCCCGGAAGCCGGCGCCCGGCCGGCACCGCTGGTGTGGAATACAATGTTTCACATTCACACCTTCATCTAATCAAAAATTTCCATGCTCGTCCTCGGTATCGAATCGTCCTGCGATGAAACCGGCGTTGCTCTGTACGACACCAAACGCGGCTTGTTGGCGCATGCGCTGCATTCGCAAGTCGCCATGCACCAGGAATATGGCGGCGTCGTGCCGGAACTGGCGTCGCGCGATCACATCCAGCGCGCCCTGCCGCTTCTGCAACAGATATTCGACCAAAGCGGCACCGCGCGCGCCGAAATCGACGCCATCGCCTACACCCAGGGGCCGGGACTGGCTGGCGCACTGCTGGTCGGCGCAGCGGTGGCCAGCAGCCTGGCGCTCGCATTGGACCGGCCATTGATCGGCATCCATCACCTGGAAGGCCATTTGCTGTCGCCGCTATTGGCCAGCGATCCGCCGCCATTTCCATTCGTCGCCTTGCTGGTCTCGGGCGGCCACACGCAATTGATGCGAGTGGACGGCATCGGTCAATACACGCTGCTGGGTGAAACCCTGGATGACGCCGCCGGCGAAGCCTTCGACAAGTCGGCCAAATTGCTGGGATTGGGCTATCCGGGTGGCCCGGCCATTTCACGCATGGCCGAATTTGGCGATCCGACCGCCTACCGGTTGCCGCGGCCGATGTTGCATTCGAAAAACCTGGATTTCAGTTTTTCCGGATTGAAAACGGCGGTGCTGACACTGGTCAAGCATCAGATCACGAATATCTGCGAACAGGACAAGGCGAACGTCGCGCGCGCCTTCGTCGATGCCGTGGTGGAGGTCCTGACGGCTAAATGCGTCGCTGCCCTCGCGCAAACCGGACTGCAACGGCTGGTGGTGGCCGGTGGCGTCGGCGCCAATACGCAATTGCGCGAAGCGCTCGATACTGCCGGGCGGAAACGACAGTTTCGCGTGTATTACCCCGAACTGGAATTCTGCACCGATAACGGTGCCATGATTGCCTTCGCCGGCGCACTGCGACTGCAGGCCGATCCCGGCGCCGCATCCCGCGATTATTCCTTTACCGTGCGGCCCCGCTGGCCGCTGGAAGATTTGCAGCGGATTGCCTAGACGACAACGCCTCGGTGGACGACATAATACCCAAGCCGCGACAACCGCGGCTTCGGCACCAAATCCCGATCCACAGCATTGATTAACGGCGACCAGGCAACTATCCGGGCGCACGATGCTTTTGCGCTATGTTATTCTTCGCCCCTATTTCGTGTGCCGGCGCCATCCCGCCAGACGATAACTGCTTCGCCCCCTGCTTCGCCCCGCGTATGCTGCCAGCGGTTGGCAATCTACCGACGGCAGCCCGGGTGCGGTTACCGTAGCGCAGTCTCATCGATACCTATGCACGCCGGCTGCGTGCCAGATGTGCCAGCAACTCACTTTTCGCGATGCTTTCGGCTTGTGGCCAAAGCACTCAGTCGATACTGCATTCACCGAAAATGAAAATGCCATGACGTCACTCAATTTCTTACCGACACTGCCGGACGGCCTGAATCTCTTGACTGCCACCGGCCTGATCCTGATCGCCGGCATTCTGGGCGCACGGCTGGTGGCGCGCGCACTGCCGGTGCCGGTAATTACCGGCTATGTGCTGACCGGACTGCTGATCGGACCGGCCGGCTTCAATCTGATCGACACCGAGATTTTGAATAAACTGGGTTTGCTGGTTGACTTGGCGCTCGGCCTGGTGCTGTTCGAGCTTGGTCGGCGGGTTGATTACCGCTGGCTGTTGCGCGAAAAACGCCTGTTGCTGACGGGCATCGTCATCAGCATCGTCACGTTTCTGGCCCTGTTCGAAGTACTGATGCTGTTCGGCATGAGCAAACTGATCGCCAGCATGGTGGCAGCGATCGGCATGGCCAGTTCGCCGGCGGTGGCAATGAATCTCGTCAACGAAGTGCGGGCAGAAGGACAGATGACCGAGCGCATGCTGAACATCGTCGCCATCGGCAACTCGCTGGCCTTCGTGCTGTTCTCCATGGGTTTGGCCGCGCTGCACGTCGAATACCAGGCCGGCTGGCAAAGCTACCTGTTGCATCCTCTCTATCTGCTGGTTGGTTCGATCGCATTGGGCTGGCTGGCGAGCCGGCTGCTGATCTGGATCGGCGATTGGCTGGGGCGTGATCGGCAGGCGCAACTGATTCTGGTACTGGCGCTGGTCGCCGCCACAGTCGGTCTGGCGGCGATGTTTGATTTGTCGGCGCTGATCGCGCTGCTGGCGTTCGGCATTGCCAGCCGCAGCGAGGATCGCAAGCACGCGCTGGTGGAAGTCGATTTCAGCCAGTTCAACGCCTTGCTGTACGTGGTGTTGTTCGTGTTTGCCGGTGCCAAACTGGAACTGACGCATCTGCGCGAACTGGCGCCGGTCGTACTGGCTTTCATTGCGGTGCGTTTCGGCGTCACCATCCTGCTGACCACCTCGCTGGCCAGTTTCAACGGCATGGCATTGCGCAAGGGAGGCTTGCTGGGTGTGGCCCTGCTGCCGCTATCGGGCTTCAAGATTATCATGGTGCAGCACGCGGCCGGCGTCTATCCTGATTTTGGCATCCAGATGACGACCCTGACCGTCTCGATCCTGGTTATCCTGGAAATCATCGGACCGATCTGCACCCGCTACGCGCTGATCGCTGCCGGCGAAGCCAAAACCTAGGGCGCGGAATGGACGCGCCGAAACAGGAGAACTTCCCGATGCTGACATTCAACTCTTCCACTCCGTTGACAATGGGAGTGGAACTGGAACTGCAAATCGTCAACCGCCGCGACTACAACCTGACGCGCGGATCGAGCGACTTGATGGCGCTGCTCGACAAGCAGCAGCACGGCTATGACATCAAGCCGGAAATCACCGAAAGCATGATTGAAATCGCGACCGCGGTGCATACCGAACACGGCCCGATGCTGGCCGAGCTGGACGCGATCCGCAAGTTGCTGGTGACTTCCGCCGACAAGCTGAATCTTTCTGTGGCCGGCGGCGGCGCCCATCCCTTCCAGCACTGGGAAGACCAGCGTATTTTCCCGACCGAGCGCTACCGGCTGGTGTCCGAACTGTACGGTTACCTGGCCAAGCAGTTCACCGTCTACGGCCAGCATATCCACATCGGCTGCGCCAACGGCGACGAGGCGATCCGGCTGTCGCACCTGCTGGCGCGCTACATCCCGCATTTCATCGCGATGTCGGCGTCGTCGCCGTTTTACCAGGGCATCGACACCACCTTTCAATCATCGCGCCTGACCAGCATCAACGCCTTTCCACTGTCCGGCTACATGCCATTCGTCGCCGACTGGGAAGGCTTCAATACCTATTTCCACAAGATGGAGAAGCTTGGCATCGTCGCCAGCATGAAGGACTTCTATTGGGATATCCGGCCCAAGCCGGAATATGGCACGGTCGAAATTCGCGTCTGCGACACGCCACTGACGATTGAAACCGCGGTTGCGCTGGCTGCTTACGCGCAAACGCTGTGCAAGCATTTTTTTGCCGAACGTACGCTGCAGCCAGTGCCGGATGTCTATTTGACGTATTCCTACAATCGCTTCCAGGCTTGCCGCTTCGGCTTGAGTGGAGTGCTGATCAATCCGCTGACGGGCGAGCAGCCCAGCATCAAGGAAGACATCCTGTCCACCTTCGAGGCGTTGGCAGATGTGGCGCAGGAGCTGGGGACCAGCAATGCCATCGCCTATCTGCGCAAACAGGTACTGGCCGGCCAATCCAACGCCGACTGGCTGCGCGCCGCCTATCAGGAAAGCGGCTCTCTGAACGACGTGGTGCGCCAGCAAAGCAAGTTGTGGATGGGGCGCTGAGAGCCGCCATCCCCGACTTCATTTTTTGGCTGGACTTTTAGGCGGCGCGCTTTTGGCTGCGGCTTTCTTGCCGCCGATCCGGCTTTCCTTGCCCGCGATCAGCTTGCCGATATTGGCCTTGTGACGATAAACCAGCAGATAGCTCATCGCCAGCACCGCCAGCAGGATGACGTCGGTGCCGAACATGAAGCCGTAATAGAACGGTGCGAACAGCGCCGCCACCAGCGCCGCCAGCGACGAATAGCGAAACGCATAGGCGATGATCAGCCAGGTTGCCAGCGTTGCCAGACCCAGCCACGGATTCAGGCCGAGCAGCACGCCAAGCGCGGTGGCGACGCCCTTGCCACCGACAAAGCGGAAAAACACCGGCCACAAATGGCCGACGAACACCGCCAGTGCCACCAGCGCGATGTCGCTGGCATCCAGCCCGTACTGCGCGCCGTATTGTTGCGCCAGCCACACTGCCAGCCATCCCTTGGCGCCATCGCCGACCAGCGTCAGCACTGCCGCCGCCTTGTTGCCGCTGCGCAGCACATTGGTCGCGCCTGGATTCATGGAGCCGTAGCTGCGTGGGTCGGCCAGTCCGAACAGCTTGCTGACCACCACCGCAAACGAGATCGAGCCGAGCAGGTAGGCGCCCAGCACGGATAACAGTGTATTCATTGGTTTTCCCTGATTCTGGTCTCTGGAACAGGTAATGAGACGCGTTGTACTACCTATAGTATTTTTTATACCACAATAAACATGTGCGAAATACGGCCATTTTGACACATACTCCCATATTTAATAAATCATCAGGGCGCCAGCGCGCATTGTACCAAGGTGATTGGCAACAAGCCGGCCAGGAGCGCCGGGTCGATCCCGACCAGATAGCCGCGGCGGCCGCCATTGATATAGATTTTTTCGAGTTCCAGGATGGTCTGTTCGACATACACCGGCATGCTCTTGCGCGTGCCGAACGGTGAAGTGCCGCCAATCAGGTAGCCGGAGTGGCGACTGGCGACCTCCGGTGCGCAGGGCGCCACCGATTTGCGTCCAATCTGGCGCGCCAGGGTTTTGGTCGATACCATGCAATCGCCATGCATCAGCACGATCAGCGGCTTGGCCGCTTCGTCCTGCATGATCAGCGTCTTCACCACCTGATGCTCGGAAACACCCAGTTCACGTGCCGACACCGCGGTGCCCCCATGTTCCTCGTAGCGATATGGATGTCCGGAAAAACGGATGCCGCGCTGCGCCAGGAACTGCGTTGCCGGCGTTTCGGAAACGTGTTCTTTTTTACTCATGATTCAGGAAAACATAACGCGCAAGACTGCACCACGCCCGTGCGGCGCGGCACTGGCCGTAGGCCGGCTTCAATCGTTCGACTCGCGGTCCGGGGCCGGCGTCTCTGCCTGCTGCTCGGTGCTGGCATCGTCCGCTGGAAGTTTCTTTTCCAGCTTGCGCTGCAGCTTCTCCTCTTTCTTCTTTTTCTTTTCGAGTTCTTTTTGCCGCTTTTCGTATTGAAAGTTAACTCTTGCCAATGGGTCAGCCTCTTCGGATGGATTCAGGGATTGATCGCCATGTTAGGCGCACAAGCGTGTCATTGGCAAGAATCGCTTGCCGCGCCGGGCTTTTTCAGCCGCGTGGATGGTGCATGGCATGCAATTGCTTGAGCCGTTCGCGCGCCACATGCGTATAAATCTGTGTGGTCGAAATATCGGCGTGGCCCAGCAGCAATTGCACTACCCGCAGATCGGCGCCGTGGTTCAGCAAATGGGTGGCAAATGCATGGCGCAGCGTATGCGGCGACAGCGGCGCGTTGATATCGGCCTGCAGCGCGTAACGCTTGACCAGAATCCAGAACATCTGGCGCGTCATCGGGCCGCCGCGCGCGGTGACGAACAGCGCGTCGGCCAGCTGGCCATTCAGGATCTGCCGCCGCGCCTGCTGCAGGTAGCGCTCGATCCACATCCGCGCCTCCTCGCCAAACGGTACCAGCCGGGTCTTGCTGCCCTTGCCGGTGATGCGCAGCACGCCCTCGTTCATGCCGACTTCCAGCGATTTCAGCGACACCAGTTCGGATACCCGCAAGCCGCTGGCGTACATCAACTCCAGCATGGTGCGATCGCGCAGTCCGAGCGGCGTGGCAACGTCCGGCACCGCCAGCAATGCTTCCACTTGCGCCTCCGACAAGGCGTGCGGATAGCGTGGCGCCTGCCGCGCCGACTTCATTTTCAGGCAAGGATCGGCGCCAATCCGGTTCTGCCGCAGCGCCCATTGATAAAAGCGTCTCAGCACCGACAGCCGACGGTTGGCGGAGGTCGCTTTCGAACTGGCGAAGCGCGCCGCCACGTAGGCCTCCAGATCCACCGCTAGCGCGTCGCACAAGGCTTTGCCGCGCTCGACCAGCAACCAGCCCGCATACTGGCTCAGGTCGCGCCGGTAGGCTTGCAGCGAGTTTTGTGCCAGACCATCTTCCAGCCACAGCGCATCGCAAAATTCGTCGATCATGGCTTGCTGTGGCGCGGCAGCGGCGGCGACGGGCGATGGCGGCGTCCGGCTAGAAATGGGTAATCCCTTCATGCGCCAGCGGCAGGCTGGAACGGAAGTCCGGCTGCCGCAGGTAGCGCTCGATCTGGCGCGCCGCGCGCGGCGCCTGTTCCGGAAAGCTGGGCCGCAGGTATACCAGTTCGCGCAGCTGACCCGCTTCGGTGCGAATTCCGATCGCGCCGAGTCACCGCCGAAAATAATTGTCCGTTGCCGCATTCTTTCATAGGGAAGCGGCGCCCGCCGCTGCCTTCTGGATTGAGAAGTCCCATCATAAAATAAAAGAGGCGCATCTGACGATGCGCCTCAAATTGCAGCTGTGGTGTTCGGGCCATTATTGCGGCTCATCTGAAACACCCGTCTCCTTGGTATCTCCGGCATCCATACCGTTGTCGTACCCTGCCCCCACTACTCCGAATTTCGGCTTTGGCCGTGCGGCCGGCCAAGAATGCCGTCACTCTAACAGCAAGCTCGGCGCTTGCCAAAATTTTTTGCGGCCGCCGTTGCAAAACGGCGGCCACTACCTCACTTGCCAAAAATCAGGTTCGGCAGGAATAGCGAGATTTCCGGGATATAGGTCACCATGCCAAGGAATACCAGCATCGTCAGCAGCCACGGCCACACCGCCACCGTCAGCTCTGTTATCCCCATCTTGGTAATCCCCGATGCCACGTACAGATTGAGCCCGACCGGCGGATGGCACATGCCGACTTCCATGTTGACCACCATCATGATGCCGAAATGGATCGGATCGATGCCGAGCTTGATCGCTACCGGAAACAGGATCGGCGCCATGATCAGCACGATCGAGGATGGCTCCATCACGTTGCCGGCCAACAACAGCAGGACGTTGACCACCAGCAAAAAGCCGATCACACCGAAGCCATGGTCGAGAATCCAGCCGGCCATCGCCTGCGGGATGTTTTCGCTGGTCATCAGGAACGAGAACAGCACCGCGTTGGTGATGATGTACAGCAGCATGGCCGACATCGAGGCCGAATCGAGCAACACCTTCGGCACTTTCGAGAGCGGCATGTCCTTGTAGATGAATACCGCGACCACGAACGCATACACTGCCGACATCGCGGCCGCCTCGGTCGGCGTGAACATGCCGGTGTAGATGCCGCCCATCACGATCACGATCAGCAACAGGCCCCAGGCACTTTTGCGGAAGGCGACGAAACGCTCGGTCCAGCTGGCCTTGGGCATGCGCGGATAGTTGTTCTTGCGCGCCAGGTACCAGGTGGTAATGCCCAGCATGGTGGCCAGCATGATGCCTGGTATCACGCCGGCCATGAACAGCTTGCCGACCGAGGTGTTGGTCGATACCGAATACATCACCATCACGATCGACGGCGGGATCAGGATACCGAGCGCCCCCGATGTGGTAATGACGCCGGCGCCGAAGCGCTTCGGATAACCCTGCGCCACCATCGCCGGCAGGATGATCGAGCCGATCGCCACCACCGTCGCCGGGCTGGAGCCGGAGACCGCGGCAAACAGCGCGCACGCCACCACGCCGCTCAAGGCCAGGCCGCCATGCCAGTGGCCGACCATGGTGGTGGCGAAATTGATCATGCGCCGCGCCACCCCGCCATGCGTCAGGAAGTTACCGGCCAGGATGAAGAACGGAATCGCCATGATCTCGAAGTTCTCGATACCGGTGAACAGCTTCAAGGCCACCGCCGTGACCGGCACTTCGGTCATCGTGAACAGGAAGGTCAGCACGGTCAGGCCGAGCGCGATCGAGATCGGCATGCCGCTCAGCATCAAGGCCAGCAGCAAAACAAAGATAATTAACGCGTTCATGCTTTTGCTCCCGCGGTTTCTTCTTCCAGGCCTTCGACATGGCCGTGGTCATGCTTGGGCAGCGCGCCGGTCTTGACGAAGGTCCACGCCACCTGCAGGAAGCGGAAGCACATCAGATAGGAGCCGAGCGGCACCGCCAGATACACGATCCACATCGGCACTTCCATATCCGGCGAGTGGGTATCGGTAGCACTCAGCCCGTACACGAAACCAGCGCCAAGCGTGCCGATGATGCCGGTAAACAGCGCACCGGCCAGCAAGCCGAAGACAATGAATTTGTTGCGCCATGGCGTACTCATCTGGTTGATCGCGACGTCGACCCCGACGTGGATGCCGGTACGGACGCCGTAGGCGGCACCAAACTTGGCCATCCACACGAACATGTAGATGCATAATTCCTGGGCCCAGCTGGTATTGAGCTTGATCAGCTCGTCCTGCAGCCAGTGAATTTCGAGGCCGGATGCATAGCGATGCACTACGGCGACAAATACTACGAGGGTGGCGGCGCCCATCAAGAACGCAATCAGCCACTCTTCCAAACGATCAAGAACTTTCATCAGTCCCTCTGGTTAAAAAAAGGCCGGTTTTCACCGGCCTTCAGCGCCCTATGTTGCTTTCCGTGCGGAAGACCGGCGACACCCTGTCGCGGCTTCCTGAATGGTCACGGGTACTGGATCAATAGCCCAACGCGGCGGATTCCTTGTTGACAGCCTGGATCAGGTCCTTGCCGATGCGGTCTTCCATCTGCTTTTGCACCGGCGCCAGGGCTTTGCGCCATTCGGCTTTTTCCTTGTCGTTCAGCGTATAGATCGTGGTCTTGCCGGTTTTCTTGACTGCTTCCATCGAGCGGTCGTTTTCCTGCTGGGCGATGGCGTTGGCGTACTTGGTGGCTTCCTTCATCGCGCCTTCCAGCTGGGCGCGGATGTCGGCCGGCAGGCCGTCCCAGAACTTCTTGTTGGTGATCACCGCATAGCCCAGATAGCCGTGGTTCGACATCGTCACGTGCTTTTGCACTTCGTTCATCTTCTGGGTGTACAGGTTGGATGGCGGATTCTCGGTGCCGTCCACCACGCCGGTCTGCAGTGCCTGATATACCTCGGAGAAAGCCATGACTTGCGGATTGGCGCCCAGTGCGCGCATCTGCGCATCCAGCACCTTGGATGACTGGATGCGCATTTTCAGGCCCTTGAAGTCGGCCGGATGATGCAGCGGCTTGTTGGCCGACATGACCTTGAAGCCGTTATCCCAATAGGCCAGGCCGGTGACACCCTTGGTTTCCAGCTTCTTGAACAGCCCCTTGCCGATCGGGCCTTCGGTCACGCGATACAGCACCGCCTTGTCCGGAAAAATGTAAGGCACGTCGAAAACTTCAAAGTCCTTCACGCCGAGCGGGCCGAACTTGGCCAGCGATGGCGCCAGCATCTGCACCGCGCCAAGTTGCAGCGCTTCCATCTCTTCCTTGTCCTTGTACAGGGTGCTGTTGGGATAGACCTCGATCTTGACGCGGCCCTGGGTGGCTTTCTCGGCCAACTCCTTGAAGCGCTCGGCGCCCTTGCCCTTGGGCGTATCGACGGCAACCACGTGGCTGAACTTGATCACGATCGGCGCTTGCGCATAGGCGATTGGAGTGACTAGGGCAGCGGCCGACAAGGCAAGCAGCAAGGTCTTGAGTTTCATGCGTATCTCCTGGAGTTGGAACGGAATAAGCTGGGATGATCCGGCTCGTATTGTGCGCAGGCCGATGCATCCCGGCAACTGTGGATAACCACAATCCGAGCGCCGCTCGGGTACACTCACGCCCATGTCCGCCTTACCCTCCGGCACGCCCCGGCGCCAGAAATTCCTTTTTGACATCCCGCGCCGCAAGCAGGCGTGGCGCTGGCTGCTGCCGATCCTGCTGGTGTTGCTGTTCGTGGCCATTTTGCTGTGGCTGCCGTGGCAGGCGCGCCAGATGGAAGCCAACGAGCGGCGCGAGCAACTGATCGCCGATACCCTGTGGGTCGAGCAGACGATCCGTTTTCAGCTGGGACGGGACGAGGCCAGCATTCGCCTGATCGGCAGCGAAATCAGCGGCGGTCAGCTAAGCCGCAGCCAGTTCGCGGAGCGGGCGGCGTCGCTTTTGCGCAATAACCACGAGTTTTACCGGGTGATCTGGCTGGACGAGAACGATCGTTCGGTGGCCTCCAGCCGGCATCTGCCGATGACGCTGGACGATCTGGCGCCGCCGTCGCGCGCGGCTGCCTTGCGCGCCCGCAAGATCCGCAAGCCGCTCTATGCTCCCACTGCGCCGCCGCCCGGCCTGGTTAGTCCGATCCTGCTCGACTATCACGTGCCGCTGTTTCAGGACGAGCATTACATTGGTAGCCTGGTCGCCAGCTACACCGTGGCCGGCATCCTGGACGAAATGGTGCCGTGGTGGTTTGCCCAGGACAATGAAATCACGCTCACCGACAGCGAGGAAAACCTGATTACCAAGCGCAGTGCCGGCGGCGCCGGGCGCAGCGTGTACACCTACAGCCGCGACCTCGAGCTGCCCGGCCTGACCTTGAACCTGCGCACCAACAGCGTCAAGAGCGCGCCGGACCTGCTGCCCAATTTGCTGGTCGGCTCGGTGATTGCGCTATCGCTCGGCTTGCTGTGGAGCCTGCTGGCGCTGTGGCGCGACATCAACCGCCGGCTGGCGGCCGAAGGCGCGCTGCGCCAGCAGGCAGCGTTTCGCGCGGCGATGGAAAACTCGCTGGTGACCGGCATGCGCGCCCGCGACCTGGAGGGCCGCGTCACCTACGTCAACCCGGCCTTTTGCCGCATGGTCGGTTTCGGCGTCGACGACCTGGTGGGCAAGGTGCCACCGATGCCATACTGGGCGCCGGAGGCGATGGATGAATTCGAGGACCGCTTCGAGCTGGTGCTGGCCGGCACCAATACGCCGCAGTTCGAAACCGTTTTCCTGCGCGCCGACGGCGTGCGCTTTCCGGTCCTGGTGTTCGAGTCGCCGCTGGTGGACGAGGCCGGCCGCCAGACCGGCTGGATGGCATCCATCCTCGATATTTCCGATCGCAAGAAGGTCGAGGAGTTGAACCGGATGCAGCAGGAAAAACTGCAGGTCAGCGCCCGCCTGGCCAGCATGGGCGAGCTGGCTTCGACCCTGGCGCATGAACTGAACCAGCCGCTAGCCGCGATTTCCAGCTACACCACCGGTGCCATCAACATGCTGCAAAACGGCAGCGCCGATCCCGCCCTGCTGCGGCCGGCACTGGAAAAAGCCAGTCTCCAGGCGCAACGCGCCGGCCACATCATTCGCAGCGTGCACGAGTTCGTCAAGCAGCGCAAACCGCAACGCGAACCAGTGCAGATGGCCGAGCTGATCAAGAACATGATCCCGTTGGTCGAACTGCAGGCCAGCCAGTTCTTCGTCGCCATTCACACTGATATTGCACCGCACCTGCCGCCGGTGTCGGCCGATCGCGTGCTGCTGGAACAGGTGCTGTTGAACCTGACGCGCAACGCGATCGAAGCGATGCAGAGCGTGGCGCCGGAGCACCGCATCCTGCGCCTCACTGCCACACTGGAGACGATCGACGCCGCAAGCGAAGTCAAGGTAGCAGTGATCGACCGCGGGCAGGGCATTCCGCCGGCGCTCAAGGAACGCCTGTTTTCCTCTTTTTTTTCGACCAAGGAAGAAGGCATGGGCATGGGGCTGAATATCTGCCGTACCGCGATCGAATTCCATGGCGGCACGCTGACCCATGCCGACAACCCCGCGGGCGGTACAATTTTCAGCTTTTCACTACCAGCCCTGTCCCGGAGCTAACCCAGCATGCTGCACATCCTTGACGATGAAGAAGTGATGCGCGATTCGCTGGCATGGCTGGCGCAATCACGCGGCACCCCAGCCATCACCTATGACAGCGCCGACACCTTTCTGGCGGCGCTGGACAAGCTGACCGTCTTCGATGCCGCCGGCGAATGCCTGCTGCTCGACGTCCGCATGCCCGGCATGAGTGGCGTGGCCTTGTTCAACCTGCTGCAGGCGCGCGGCCTGACACAGCGGCTGCCGGTGATTTTCCTGACCGGGCACGGCGACGTGCCGATGGCGGTCGACATGCTGAAGAACGGCGCCTTCGATTTTTTCGAAAAACCGTTCAACGACAACAAGCTGATGGACCGGGTACAGGAAGCGCTGGCCGCCTCGCGCAACGCCGGCGCGCTGGCCGAAGTGCAAGTGCGGCTGGCGGCACTGTCGCTGCGCGAGCGTGAAGTGCTGGACCTGATCCTGGAAGGCAAGATGAACAAAGTGATCGCCGACCAGCTCGGCATCAGCATGCGCACCGTGGAAGTGCACCGGGCACATATCTTCGGCAAGATGAATGTCAAGACCGCAGTCGAACTGGCGCGCCTGCTGAAATAACGGAGTGCGCGCTGCCAGCCTGCCCTTCAACGGGGCGACTCCAGCCTCCGGCCTGCGTGCTGCGGACATACACCGAGCCGCGATTTCCGCACACAGGCGAGCCGTCGCTGGCATGCATTCGCATGTAACCGGCCCGGTACCTGATTGTTGCGATATGCGGCGGCGTGAAACATCACCCAATGCGCGTCTACTGGCCCAGAAAATGCGTTTGCGGGATATCAATTCGCAAGATGGCGCGGCACCGCAGCCGGCGGCCACGCATGATAATTGTGCAACGGCGTGTCAGCCGGGCAAACCAGGAGCCGTCATGAATCTTCCTAACCAGATCGAGGACACGCATCCGGGAGCCGTGTCCAGCCATCGCTGGCAAATCGCCTGGGGAGTGCTGCTGATCATCGCCGGCATCCTGGCGGTGCTGATGCCGGGCATTGCCGCACTGGCTACCGCGCTGATATTCGGCTGGCTGCTGCTGTTGGCCGGCGGCTTTGAAATAGCCTATGCGATGCAAACACGTGGCGCGAAGGGATTCGGCTGGAAACTGGCATCCGGCATATTGACCTTGTTGCTCGGACTGGGAATCCTGGTGATGCCGCTGGCGGGCGTGGCCTCGCTGGCGTTGCTGGTCGGCGGTTTCCTGTTTGCCAGCGGCATCACGCGGGCGGTGCTGGCGTTTCGCCTGAAACCGCGGCCCGGCTGGGGTTGGGTACTGTTTGACGGTGTGCTGTCGATCATCCTGGCATGGCTGATCGCGCTTGGTTGGCCGCAAAGCTCGCTGGCGATCATCGGCTTGCTGACCGGCCTTTCGCTGCTCTCCACCGGCATCTGGCGGATCGTGCTGGCACGACGCTGGGGCTGATCAGCATGCGTCAACCACCCAGGAAAAATCATATACTCCTGATATCAAGCATCAATTACGGCTGTAAAATGGCAATCTACATAACATACTGCCATTATTCTATTTTCTTTCACGCTGCTCTTCCTCTTCCACTGTCAACAGCGCCTCCGGTGTGATAAGCAGTCGCGCTTGCGGTATTCGTGCTCCGCTCAACTCCGACAGACCATAAGTGCCGTTCTCGATCTTGCGCAGCGCCCGATCGATGTTGCCGAGGCGCTGCAGATCGACGTCGTGCCGTGCCTGGCGAATTTCGTTTTGCACCATATCCTGCGCCCGATCCTCGAATTCCTGCGCCTCTTGGCCATGCTGCTCCTTGAAATCCCTCGCGCTGGCGACGCCGCTCCCCTCGCTGCCCAGCAGCTGCGCCCGCAATGCCAGCAGGCGCTCGCGCTGCTGCTCGATGAAGGTGGCACTGAACGTGCCGCTGTCCTCACCGGCCGGTGAATGGGCGACAAAAGTTCGATCCTCGGCATCATGCGCATGACCGATCGCCGCCCGCAGACCCGGTGTGATGCGGTCGCAACTCAAGATGACCTTGTCGGAATGAACCGATTCGACCGCACTCAAGGGCACGACAAAGTCGCCCGCATTTTCGACATAAACGACTAGTTCGGAGCGCCCCGCTGGCGCCACTTGCCGCACTGAACCTATCCCCGCGTCGCCGTCCGACACGAAGACCATGAATCCTTGCTTGATCGCTTCATACATGATTCGGCCCTCTCCATACCTTGGGTTTTTCCAGTGCGCCTCACTACACCAAGCGCTTCCAAACAAGCCATGCCGGACTTGCCTTGGGTGAGCGCGGGCGACGCGCTGCCGTCGCCGCATTTCATCAATAGGAAGCTGCGGCCCATGTTCAGCTGACAGCGGCGTTGAACTTGCCGGCCTGATAATCGCGAATTGCCTGCTCGATTTCCGCCCGACTATTCATCACGAACGGGCCATGCGCCACCACCGGTTCGTCAATCGGATCGGCGTGACCAAACAACAGCATCGCGTCCTCGCGCGCCGCGATTTCAAGCGCATCGCCATCGGTCCCCAATTCGATTAAATGCCCGGCGTCCACCACGGCCTCACCGACCTTGACCTGGCCGCGCACTACATACAGGAACACATCGCGCCCGGCAAGTCCCCTGAAATTCACGCGCGCCTGAGACTGCATGTCGACCGTTGACATCATCACGCCGGTCAGCGACTCGATCGGGCCTGCTTGCCCATCGAAACTCCCCGCAATCAGATGTACCAGGGCCTTGCCATCATCCACTGGTACTGCGGGAATCTGTTCACGCTGCAGACCAACATAGCGCGGCCTGGTCATCTTCAACCGTGCCGGCAAATTGACCCACAGCTGGAGGATTTCCAGCGGGCCGCCCTTGCGCTTGAATTCCTCCGGCGAGAGTTCAGCGTGCACCAGTCCGCTGCCGGCCGTCATCCATTGCACGCCACCGGCGCCAATGACACTTTCGTGACCGGCACTGTCGCGATGCGCCAATTCGCCGGCCAGCACGAAGGTCACTGTCTCGAAACCACGATGCGGATGCGGCCCGAACGGCAGGCCGTGATTATTTGGCGCATAGACCTGCGGCCCATGGTGATTCAGGAACAGGAACGCCCCCAGCCGCTCAAGCGTCGGTCCAGGTATCGGCCGCCGGGTCTGCAGATCGGCGATGTCGTCGCGCACGGCCCGGTGAGTGGCCTTGACGGTTTTAAGAGCCATGAACTTTCCCTCTTTCACACGCTGCTGACGAATACAAATTTCACTGTACGCTTTTCTCTCGCAGTCGGATTGCGAACGATCAGAGTCTTTCGTACCCGTTTCCAGCACTCAATTCTCGCGCTGCCGACCGGCTCGAATTGCAAGTTTTTGCGCATGGATCAACCACCAAAATGACAAGCCGGCGCCCCCATTGCGCGCCATCCTCGAACACTTCCCAACGGTAGACGCCATCGCATAACGGGCGCTGCCGCGCCATTGACAATCAAGGCCATGGATTGGGTCGGGTGCAGTACTGCGCTCGGGTGCGGACCACCCTTGGGCGATGCCACGAGCTGTTAGTGCCCGGTCGAATCGCCGCGCCGGCTGGCCTCGAACAGGAACCAGGTGCGCAGCTCGGTTTCATCGATCCAGACTTCGATCAGGCTGGCGCTCGCAATGTCATCGTGCTCGTCACAGACGCCATGCACCTCGCGCAGGGCGGCGGTGAGCGTCTTGTTGTCGTCGCACAGTTCGGCCAGCATGTCTTCCGGTTCGACATAGTCGGCATCGTTGTCGAGGATGCGCTGGGTCCGCGCGATCTGGCCAATCGAGCGCAGCGTGGCGCCACCCAGCTTGCGGATGCGCTCGGCGATCGGATCGGTCATCGCGTACAACTGGGCGCCCTGCTCGTCGAGCAGCAAATGATAATCGCGAAAGTGCGGCCCGCTCATGTGCCAATGGAAATTCTTGGTCTTCAGGTACAGCGCGAACACGTCGGCCAGGATCGCATTCATGGCGCCGGTGATGTCCTTGGTGGCGGCGCTGCTCAGATCGGTCGGCGTCAGCAGCGGCGCCCGCTGTCTGCGCTTGATGTCCTGCTCGTTTTTTTCGGTGACTTTGGTCATGACGATGCTCCTTCGAGTGAGGGGCTCTGACTGAAGCTGGAGAGCCGATTCAGATGTGCGATGAAATTATTCTAGTCCAAACCTGCTGCTCGCAAATTGGCAAGGCACGTGTTTTTTCAGCAAACAGCGCCTGTGATTGCGCGCTGACAAAGATCGTTTTTTCGGAACAACGGGCGGTGCCGAACTTGATTGTTGAATGGCAATGACAGCAGGAGCAGAATCCCTGACAAAAAATCATCCTGCCGGGAATGGTAAGGTATGGCATCGACAGATGATCGTTGCCCATCATGAATCAACCACTGGAGACCAGCATGAATGAAGAAACGTTTAACCTCAGCATGCGTAAATTCTTGAAAATGGTCGGCGTCAGCTCGCAAGCTGAACTCGAGAAAGCAGTCGCCAAGGGTATCGCGGACAAGACCATTAACGGTACCGAGTCGTTTCCTGCCACCATGACGCTGGAGGTTGCCGGCCTTAAACTCAACGTCACCTTCAACGGCAACATCAAGCTGGAGTAGTTCCTGGCCGAGTGGCCAAGCCACCAGCCAAACAACCGCAATGAGCTTGGATTGGCGGCGCTTCAACGTCGCCCCAACGAATTGCGCACTGTCAGAGGTGGCGATAGCGGGTCCTACGTCTCAATCCGATCCCGTCCGCCGGTTCCGCTGTCGCGCATCTTCCGCTTCGGACAAAGTTTCACCAGGATCGCCGTCGCTCGCCGCCTCAGGCGCGATGAAGTGCGTAATCCGTGGCGGTCCATCGATCAGGAAGCGATAGACCGCCTGTTCCAAGGCCCGGTCAACGTTCGTCACCCGCTGATGCTGGCGTATATGCTCCAGCCATGAATCGACCATGAAGGTTTCCAGCCAGCGCCCCTCTTGCGCCACATCTTCGAACACGCCCCAGCGGTAAGCGCCATCGCGTTTGCGTTCGGGCGCCGCACGGTGGATCGCCGCCAGAAACGCATCCCGGTCCTGCGGCGAAATCCGATATTCGAGTGTCACCAGCACCGGGCCGCGATCGTATTCGACTTCATCCGACAGTACCGGTGCCGGCCAATGCATGGACGGGGTCAGATCCAGTTTGGCGCCCATTTGCAGCTTCCAGCGGCGCAGCAATAGGACGGTGCCAAGCATGCCGACGGCCGCGATGTTGTGCGCGGCCGACAGGCTGGTCAGCGACGCCACCTCGCCCCATACCAGACTGCCGAGCGCCATCGCACCGAACATGGCGGTAACGTAGGCGGCGAGGCCGCGGCCGCGCACCCACTCGGGCAGCGCTACCTGGGCCGACACATTGAGCGTGGCCAGCACCGAGATCCACGATAATCCGGCCACAGCGCTGGCCGTCAACGCCACCGCCGGCTGACGCGCCAATCCGAACAGCAGCAAGGCCAACGCGGTACCGACCGATCCCAACTCCACCAGACGGTCAGCACCAAGCCACTGCTTGAAGCGCGGCAGCACAAGCGCACCGACCACCGCACCGACGCCGATCGCGCCCAATAGCAGCCCATACAACTCCGGCCCACTGGAAAGCTGGGTACGCGCCACCAGCGGCAGCAAGGCCCAGTAGGCGCAGGCAAAGAAAAAAAATCCGGCGGCACGCAGCAAAGTCGCGCGCAGCGGCGGGTTGTAGCGGGCGTGGCGCAACCCGACGACGATCGCATTGCCAAACCGCTCCGGCGGCAAATCGGCGCCTGTGCCGGCTGGCGGACGCCACCAGAACAAGGCCGCAATACAGCCGACATTGCTTACGACGTAGATCCAGAACGGCGATGCCAACCCCCACCAGGCGATAAACCATCCTGCCAGGGCCGGCCCGATCGCACGGCTGATGTTGACACCAGTGCTGATCAGCGCGATCGCTGCCGGCAGCTCCTTGCGCCCCGCCAATTGCGGCACGATAGCTTGCCAGGCGGGGGCAATCGAGGCTGAGGCGGCGCTGCTCAGAAAGACGAATCCCAAAAGAATTGCCGGCGTGACGCGGTCCAGCATGACGAGTACAGCGAACCCGGCAGTCAGCAAGGTACCGACGGTTTCCATCGTCAGCAGCAAACGTCGGCGATCAAAAATATCGGCCAGCGCGCCGGCCGGCAGGCCAATCAGGAACATAGGGAAGGCGGTCGCGACCTGCACCAGGGCCACGATGCCGGGCTCGGAATCGAGTGCAGTCATCAGCCAGCTGCTGGCGGCGTTCTGCATCCAGGCGCCGATGTTGGCGACCAGAACTGCGCCCCAAATCACCGCAAAGGCCCGATGGCGGAACGGGCTCAATGCCGAACTGGAGGACGCGGAGGCAGCCGGTTGGATCGAGCTCATCGGTGTTTGTCAGGCTCGCGCATCCGCGATGAAAATCACCGTCACCATTCGCGTAGGCGCCGGACCGCGGACATGAGTGTTTTTTGCCGCTCAGAAAAGCGCACGAGCGACGCATGAGTCCTTTGCTAACGCAACGGCTTTTCAGTGGCCGCTGGAATCGCCGCGCCGGCTGGCCTCGAACAGGAACCAGGTGCGGCGCTCGGTTTCATCGATCCAGACTTCGATCAGGCTGGCGCTCGCAATGTCATCGTGCTCGTCACAGACGCCATGCACCTCGCGCAGGGCGGCGGTGAGCGTCTTGTTGTCGTCGCACAGTTCGGCCAGCATGTCTTCCGGTTCGACATAGTCGGCGTCGTTGTCGAGGATGCGCTGGGTCCGCGCGATCTGGCCAATCGAGCGCAGCGTGGCGCCACCCAGCTTGCGGATGCGCTCGGCGATCGGATCGGTCATCGCGTACAACTGGGCGCCGTGCTCGTCGAGCAGCAAATGATAATCGCGAAAGTGCGGCCCGCTCATGTGCCAATGGAAATTCTTGGTCTTCAGGTACAGCGCGAACACGTCGGCCAGGATCGCATTCATGGCGCCGGTGATGTCCTTGGTGGCGGCGCTGCTCAGATCGGTCGGCGTCAGCAGCGGCGCCCGCTGTCTGCGCTTGATGTCCTGCTCGTTTTTCTCGGTGACTTTGGTCATGACGATGCTCCTTCGCGATCAAGGAATTCTGGCTGAGACTGGAGACGCTGGAGAGGCATTCCAGGTTCCTTGGATGACGTTTAATTCTAGTCCAACGCGATCGGCGGCAAATGCGCAGGTGGGCGCTTTTGGCCAATTAATGCGCCTGCAGTTGAGCGCCGATAAAGTCAGCCATTCGGTCCGCCGTCCGCATGCCAATGCCGCTTGTCAATTTATTCCGGAGCAACAGCGGCGGCGTCACAGCAGCCATTCGACCGGCAGCAGCGAGACCACCCACACCGCGAGCCGCCGCCAGGCGCTGGTGCCGGGTTCCCGATCGTGCACCACTTCGCCGTCGGGCCCCTGCTCCACCCATTGCAGCGCGCCGTCCCGGCCCAAGCGCACTTCGTATGCGCTGCGGGGAACGATGTCGGCAAATGTGTCGGCGATCGCCTGCGCCATGGCTGGGCTGTCGATCACGAAGCCCATCTCGGTGTTCAGCTGGGCCGAGCGTGGGTCGAAGTTGAACGAGCCGACAAACACATGCGAACGATCGACCGAAAAGGTCTTGGCATGCAGGCTGGAGCCCGAACTTCCCAGCACACCGGCACGCTCCTTGTGGGCCGGCACGACAGCGGCGCGCTTCATCTCGAACAGCTTGACGCCGGCTTCGAGCAAGGGCTTGCGGCGCTTGGCATAGCCGGCATGCACCGCGACGACATCGGTCGCTTCGAGCGAATTGGTGAGCACGGTGATCGCCACGCCCCGGCGCGCCAGCGCGGCGAAATATTCCACTCCGGCGGCGCCGGGCACGAAGTAGGGAGAAACCAGTTCCAGCTCCCGGGCCGGCATTTTCAGGATGCGCCGCAGGCGCGCCACCAGCAGTTCGTCCTGAGCCGCGCGCCCCAGGCCCTTGGCCGGATCGTCGCTGACCATCGTGGTGGCCGCCCATTCGAACGGCAGCCGATGCGCCAGCAGGTCGCGCACGAAAGGCTGGTCGGCCAGCGCGTCGATGTATGCGCGCGCCGCAGGGTCGCCTGCAATGCGCGAGGCGGCGGCTCGCCAAGGCCGGAGATGGCCGCCGGCTCGACCGCCGGCAGCACGCGCTGCGCCGGATAGGAAGAACGCGCTGTTCCAGTAAGTCTCGAAATCCTCGCGACACGTCTTTGACTACCGGCCCGATGGCCAGCACATCGAGATCGACGAACAGCACATCCTGCCCGGCGTCGAAGTATTCATCGCCGACGTTGCGGCCGCCAATGATGGTGACCTGATCGTCGGCGGTGAACGACTTGTTGTGCATGCGCCGATTGAGCCGCGCGAAGTCGGTGAGATAGCCGAGCGCGCGCCAGCGCCGCATCCTGAACGGATTGAACAGCCGCACCTCGATGTTGGGATGGGCATCCAGGGCGGCCAGCACGCTATCCAGGCCGCCGGTGTTGTTGTCGTCCAGCAGAAGCCGCACCCGCACGCCGCGATCGGCGGCCCGCGCGCACCGCCTCGAACAGCAAGGTGCCCGACATGTCGCGGTGCCAGATGTAGTACTGCACGTCGAGCGTGCGCTCGGCCGCATCCGCCAGCAGTGCGCGCGCGGCAAAGGCGGCGCGGCCGTCGCGCAGCGCCACCACGCCGGAGACGCCGGGATGGGCCTGCACCAGCGGCGCCACCGATTTGCCGAGCCGCGTGTCGGCGCCATTCCGGCACGATCGTCGATACGGGGCGGCCGTCCGGCATCGACACCGGCAGTTGGCTACCAGCCGGTAGCAGCGCAGCACTCATGACGATCGTTACGCATCGAAAAGAGAAATTGGGCAGCTTCACAAGGTTCACCATCCGTACGCGGCATCCGCTGCGGTCGATGCAGACCTGGCTGGATTGGCGCAGCGTCGCGGTGGCGGAGTTGATTTGTCACGGCGCAAGCCGCCGCTGGTGCTGAAAGAGGAAAATGGTACTCCGTTGTTCCATCGGAACATGGTAGGCCTGAACCGGCCTTCCAGCAAGCGGCGCCAGGCGCCGGAATGCCGGTGACAAGCGCAAACAATCAGTACACGCTTCCCATGACGAATTCCACCGATTCCGGAAAATCCTTTTCGTGGCGGCGCGCGCTACGCGACCTGTTCACGCTGAACGAAGGACCGTGGCGCTGGTCGGTCGGGATTCAAGCGGCCATCGCATCCGGTTTGCCGATGGCTGTTGTTCACACTGGCCGGCTACCAGTCGCTCGGCTTGCTGGCGACGCTTGGCTCGTTTACCGCACTGTATTGCGCGAGCTTGCGCCGCATCGACCGACTGCAGGCATTACCGCTGGTCGGCGCCGGTTTCGTGCTGGCGTCCGCGCTGGGAGCGCTGTGCTCGGGCAACGCCTGGCTGGCCGCCATGTGCCTGATCGTGGTCACCGTGCTGGCGTGCCTGATTACGCTTGGCTTTCGGCTCGGGCCGCCAGGGCCGATGATGTTCGTGCTGGTGGCCGGCATCAGTTCGCACCTGGCGGCTCCCGGTAATACCGGCACGCCGGCGATCCAGGCTTTCCTGATTCCGCTGCTGGTGGCGGCCGGCGCACTCAGCGCCTATCTGGTCGTGATCGCTCCGCTCGCGCTGCCCGCCGTGCGGCGGCGCGAAGGCAGCGCAAGCGGCCTGCGCAGCCTGTTTCCACGCATTCAGTTCGACCAGCAAACCGCCGTCATTGCGGTGCGGGTGGTGGCCGCAGTCGCCATCGCCAGTTTGTTGAGCCTGCCGCTGGGCATACACCGGACGTATTGGGTAGTGATGGTGGCAGGCGTGGTGCTGCAAGTCAGCCACAGCTTGCGCATCACTATGATTCGGGCTGCTCATCGCGTGCTGGGGTCGTTCCTGGGACTGGCGACGTTTGCTCTGGTGATGCTGGGTGCACCGACCGGCATCTGGCTGATCGTGGTGATCGCGCTGCTGCAATTCGCCGTCGAAGTGGTGGTCGTGCGCAATTACGCCCTGGGCCTGATCTTCATCACGCCGGTGGCGCTGACCATCACGGCGGCCGGGCAGGCCGGTGATTCGCTGGTGCTGATGAGCGACCGCATCATCGATACCGTGCTCGGCGCGGCGATCGCCATGGCCGTGCTCTGGATCAGCCAATGGATCCAGAATCACGGCGCGAATCGGACTCTACCGGGAAGCTAGACATCCAAGCTCACACGATCCTGATCCAGGCACGAAAAAAACGAAAAATCACTGGCCGTTGCGGGCCGATTTTTATATTCTGTCGCCACTCATGAAAGTGCCATCCGCAATTCAAGACCGGTTCGACCAATCACCGGGCATGCCACGCGCGCCAGCCTCTCCTTTTCTTGCCAAAAACCAGATTCCAGCATGTCGATCGCCACCATTCTGTTCCCCGATTTTTCTCTGATCCTGCTAGGCTTTCTTCTGTTTCGCGTCGACCAACTGGGGCGCCGAGTTCTGGACCGGGCTCGAAAAACTGGTGTATTACGTCTTGTTTCCGGCGCTGTTGTTTTACGCCACAGCGCGCGCGCCGCTGGAATTCGCCACCACCGGCGATTTGCTGCTGGTGGCGCTGGCCACTACCTTTGGCGGCATCCTGCTCGGCTGGCTGGCCAAACCGCTGTTCAAGCCGGGGCCGATGATCTTCGAATCGGGCGTGCAAACCGCGTTTCGCTTCAACTCGTACATCGCGTTTGCGGTGGCGCAGCGTCTGGGCGGCGAACACGCCACCTCGCTGATGGCCCTGGTGGTCGGCTTCACCGTCCCCTTATGCAACGCAGCGGCGGTGCATGCGCTGGTGCACAGGAGCGGCGGCCTGCTGAAGGGCTTGCTGCAAAACCCGCTGCTGCTGGCCACCTGCGCCGGCATCCTGTTCAATCTGGCCGGATTGCAGGTGCCGGAACTGGCCGGCGCGATCCTGGCACGGCTGGGCAATTCGTCGATCGCGCTCGGCCTGATCATGGTCGGCGCCGGGCTGCGCCTGTCAGGGCTGCACGAAGCCAAGGGCATGAGTGCCTACTTCCTGGCCGTCAAGCTGCTGGCGCTGCCGGCGCTCGCCTACGGCCTGGGACGCTGGGTCGGCCTCGCCGGCCTGCAGTTGCAGATCGCGGTGATGTTTTGCGCGTTGCCGACCGCTTCTTCCGCCTACGTGCTGGCCACGCGCATGGGCGGCAACGGCCCGGTGGTGGCGTTCCTGATCTCGGGCGGCACTTTGCTGTCGGTGCTGACGCTGCCGTTCTGGCTGACACTGGTGCAGTAGGCCGCCGGCCTGTTCCGCGTCAGTGCTGGGTGACGGTGCCGCGCCAGGCGCCGGTTTCGCGCCCGCGGCTTTCCAGCAATTCCTTGAAGCGCTTCAGCGTGCGCTTGGCCTGCATCCGCACCAGGCCGAGCGTGTCGCCGATCTTTTCGTCGACGCCGCGCGGCGTGTAATCCATCTGCAGCATGATGCGCGTCTTGCCGTCCGCAATCTTGTGGAAGGTCACCACGCCGGCGTTCTGCGCGCCGCTGACGCTGCGCCAGGCGATGCGCTGGTCGGGGATCTGCTCGGTGATTTCGGCATCCCATTCCTGCTCCTTGCCGGCCACCTCGGCGCGCCAGTGCAGGTGGCGGTCGTCCAGTTGCCGCACCTCGCGCACGTTGTCCATGAATTTCGGAAAATCCTCGAACTGGGTCCACTGGTTGTAGGCGACTTCGACCGGCAGCTCGACCTCGATCGATTCTTCTACCGTGATCCGATTCCATGTCGGCACTGCGCGATTTGCGGTACTTCTTCGAAAGCAACACCCCGGCCGCCGCGACCGCGGCCACTGCGACGATTCGATTCAACATGTAAGTTCCCTCCAGTCAAGTTCGCCGGCGAAAAAAGCAGGCCCGGAAAATCGGGACCATCGCCGACGGTAAGGGCGGCTGCGATGCCGCCGCCGTTGCGCCCACGCGCCACGCCGTTTGCGAAGACGTAGTAAGAAGAATGACCGCTGCCATTGGTATCTAGTTCACTTCGCACCGGCCCGAAAGACTGGCCATCTTTGCGCGGCGCTCCGTTCTTGCGCGTGACATGGAAGACACTTCTTCCCTCTTCGATTGCATCATCGGCGGCGGCCGGGCAGCTTGAGCGCCGCGATCTACCTGGCGCGCTTTCGCCGCTCGGTGCAACAGATCGACAACGGCAACACCCGCGCGGCATTG
Source organism: uncultured beta proteobacterium (assembly GCA_963707665.1). Lineage (GTDB taxonomy): Bacteria > Pseudomonadota > Gammaproteobacteria > Burkholderiales > Burkholderiaceae_D > DATJCV01. The sequence continues at coordinate 55,727 of CAVPQU010000003.1, forward strand.
ATTCCGCTGTCGCGCAACTACCCCGGCTTTCCGCGCGGAATCGGCGGCGCCGAATTGCTGCAGCGACTGCGCGCGCAGGCAGTGCGCTGTAGCTGCAGACGACACAGTGCCATTTGAAAAAACGATGAGTAAGCCGAAAAACAAGCTGTATCTGGCGGTATGTGGCGGCCCTATTTTTTACTACCTGCAGTATCTGGAACGGCCTGATGCTGTTCCAGCGCCCAGCGCACATGCTCGCGCACCATCTCCGACGGATGATCGGCGCGCTCCCGCAACGCCGCCACAAGCTCCGGCGCCCCCTTCGAAATCCGCGCCGCATTTCCCAAGCCGACCGCCAGATTGCGCAGCCAGGCCAGATAGCCGATGCGGCGGATCGGACTGCCTTCCAGCCTGCGCTTGAAGGTCTCTTCATCCCAGGCAAATAGTTCGACCAGCGTGGCGCGATCCAGCCCGTTGCGCACCGCGAAATCGGGCACCACGGCGCGCTGCGCGAACTTGTTCCAGGGACAGGCCGTCTGGCAGTCGTCGCAGCCGTACACGCGATTGCCGATCAGCGACCGCAGCTCGAGCGGGATGCTGTCCTTCAACTCGATGGTGAGGTAGGAAATGCAGCGCCTCGCATCCAGCCGGTAAGGTCCAAGGATGGCCTGGGTCGGACAGACATCGATGCAGGCGCTGCAGCTGCCGCAGTGGTTGCCGGTCGGCGCGTCCACCGGCAACGGCAGGTCGGTCAGGATTTCGCCGAGGAAGAACATCGAGCCGGCTTCGCGGTTCAACAGTAGCGTGTGCTTGCCGCGCCAGCCGAGGCCGGCCTTTTCCGCCAGCGCCACTTCCATCACCGGCGCCGAATCGGAAAATACGCGATAACCGAATTCCCCGACCGCGGCTTCGATCCGGGTTGCCAGCTGCTGCAGGCGCGAGCGCAACACCTTGTGATAGTCGCGACCGCGGGCGTAGACCGATACCGTGGCCGCCGTCGGCTGATCCAGCCGCGCCGTCTCGCGCGCGCGCCAGTCGGGCGCCGTCTCTTGCGGCAGATAATCGATGCGGGCGGCGATCACGCGCACCGTGCCCGGCACCAGTTCCGCCGGCCGTGCGCGCTTCATGCCGTGCGCTGCCATATAATCCATCTGGCCGTGATAACCCTGATCCAGCCACGCCTGCAGCCCGGCTTCGGCATGCGCCAGATCGATATCGGTAATGCGCACGTCGGCCAGTCCGAGTTCACGACCCCAGGCCTTGATCTCCAGCGCCAGTTGCGCCAGACGGGATTCAGAAATCACTTGAAGGCAATCGCAGTGTCACAGCAAACAAGCGCCACGCCGGCATCCAACGCGGCGGACGAGCAGGAAAATCCATCAGCGCCATTTTATTCGATGCATCGTTTCCAGACCCGCCTGCAGGATGAAGCCGGCACCGCTGCCCTCGGCGCCGCGCTGGCGCGAGCGCTGTTGCCGGGCATGGCGCTCTACCTGCACGGCGACCTGGGCGCCGGCAAGACGGCGCTAACGCGCGCCCTGCTGCACGCAGCCGGCCACGCCGGCCACGTCAAGAGCCCGACCTATACGCTGGCCGAACCGTACCGCGTGAGCATCGATGGCCGCATGACCGACGTCATCCACTTCGATCTGTACCGCATGGCCGGCGCTGAAGAATTTCTGGACGCCGGTTTTCGCGAACACTTCAACCACACCAGCGTGTGCATCGTCGAATGGCCGGAAAATGGCGCCGGCGTGTTGCCGCCGGCCGATCTCGAGCTATCGCTGACGGTCTGCGGCCATGCGCGTGATGTAGAATTGCGGGCCTTGTCCGCCAAGGGTCTGCAATGCCTCGACCGCCTGAAATTCGCTCCCAACCTGTGACGCCGCCCGATTCCAGGCGCCGCCGCACCGTGCTGCAAGCTGGCGGCACGCTGTTGCTCTCGGTGCTGGCGCCGTCGTCCGCGCAGCGCCGCGCAGATTCTCGCGGTACGCGTCTGGCCGGCCGAGGAATACACCCGCGTCACGCTGGAAAACGACAGCAATCTGAAGGTCAGCCATTTCACCATCCCCAACCCGGAACGGCTGGTGGTCGATATCGAAGATCTCGACCTCAGTCCGACCCTGAAGGAGCTGGTCGCCAAGATTCAATCGAACGACCCCTACATTCGCCAGGTGCGGGTTGGCCAGAACCGTCCGGGCGTGGTGCGGCTGGTATTCGATCTCAAGGAAGAAATACGGCCGCAAGTATTCACGCTGGCGCCGGCCGGCCAGTACCAGCACCGCCTGGTGTTCGACCTGTACCCGGTATATGAGCCCGACCCGATCGCCGAACTGATCAGGAAGGGCCAGTGGTCGGACGAAATGACGCAGCCGCCGCTGGCCGACAGCGGCCGCCAAGGCGCTCCGACCACCGTCGACCCGAAAGATGGCAAGCCACTGCCACAGACCACGCGCATGATCACGATCGCACTCGACCCCGGTCACGGCGGCGAAGATCCGGGCGCGATTGGCCGCGGCGGCAGCCGCGAAAAAGATGTGGTGCTGGCGATCGCCCACCGCCTGAAACGCAAGATCGAGGAACAACCCAACATGCGCGTGATGCTGACGCGCGACGCCGATTATTTCGTGCCGCTGCATGTACGGGTGCAAAAGGCGCGCAAGGTGCAGGCCGACCTGTTCGTTTCCATCCACGCCGATGCCTTTGTCGAACCGACCGCGCGCGGCGCCTCGGTCTTTGCGCTGTCAGAAAAAGGCGCCAGCTCGACCGCCGCACGCTGGCTGGCGCGCAAGGAAAATGCCGCCGACCTGATCGGCGGCGTCAATATTCAAACCAAGGACCGGCAGCTGGCGAGCGTGCTGCTGGACTTGTCGACCACCGCGCAAATCAGTGACAGCCTGAAGCTTGGCAAGGCCGTACTGAATGAAATCGGCGGCATCAATCGCCTGCACAAGGGAGCAGTAGAACAGGCCGGCTTCGCCGTGCTGAAAGCGCCCGACATTCCCAGCATCCTGATCGAGACCGCCTTCATTTCCAATCCGGAAGAAGAAGCCAAGCTGACCGACAACGCCTACCAGGAACAGATGGCGACCGCCATCCTGAATGGCATCCGCAAGTATTTCGCCAAAAATCCGCCGCTGGCCAAAGGCCGCATGACCTGATGCACGATACCGGCGCAGCGCGCCGTTCGAAAAGTCGTGCATTCCCCTATAGTTTCGGAAAATGTTGCCGTTAAGCATTATTTGGATCCACCGGTCTCTTCGTCCGGCACCAAATCTTCGCGGTAGTAATTGATATCGGCTTCGATCCCTCATCCGTCCGCCTCACCCCGCGCTATCCAGCGCGGCGGCTGTAACAAAACGAAGCAACAAACTTTCACCTCGGAAATTGATGGGAAACATGAAAAACTTGAAAATCGGCATGCGCCTTGGGCTCGGCTTTGCGTCGCTATTGGCATTGATGGCGTTGATGAGTGTCATCGGAATCTGGCGTTTGCACGAAATCGGAGCGGCAACCCAAACGATGACTGAAAAAACCCTGGTGGAGGAACGGCTGGCTTCGGAACTGGTTCAGATCGCCAATATCAATAGCGTGCGCACGTTTGTGCTTGCCAAGACTTTGGAACCGGCTCTTGAAGAAGAGTATCTGGTCGAAATCAACAAAACCAACAAGGAAATCGCCGAAGTTCAAGGCCAGCTCGAAAAACGGGTGCAGGATGCAAAGGGCCGGCAGTTACTGGCCGATATCGAGGGCAAGCGCATCGCCTACCAGAAAGAGCGCGATGCCGTGCTGCAGCTCAAGGCCGATTACGAGTATTCCAATGCCAAGGCCAGGGTCGACTCCCACCTGGGCCCGGCTCTGCGGAATTATGTGGACAGCATCACGGCGCTGAAAGACCACCAAAAGCAACTGATCAATCAGGCAGCGACCGCCGTCGACGAACATTTCCGCACCGGCCGGCTGCTGTTGACCGCGTTGGGCGCGTTCGCGCTCGCGCTCGGTGCCTTGCTGGCATGGACACTGACCCGCAGCATCATCAAGCCACTGCAGAACGCCGTCAGCCTGGCAAGCCAGGTCGCAGCCGGCAACCTGACTTCCCGCATCGAGATCAGCGGCAAGGACGAAACCGCCCAGCTTTTGCAAGCCCTGCAGGACATGAATGCCAGCCTGGCTTCGATCGTGGCCCGGGTACGGTCGGGCACCGACACCATCGCCACCGCCTCCGCCGAAATTGCCGCCGGCAACATGGACCTGTCTTCGCGCACCGAACAACAGGCCAGCTCGCTGGAAGAAACCGCTTCCTCGATGGAGGAGCTGACTTCGACCGTCAAGCAGAACGCCGACAACGCCCGCCAGGCCAACCAGTTGGCGGCCTCAGCGTCCGCGGTCGCGCTGCAAGGCGGCGGCGTGGTGTCGCAAGTGGTGGAAACCATGGGCTCGATCAATCAATCGTCGAAAAAGATCGTCGACATCATCGGCGTCATCGACGGCATCGCCTTCCAGACCAACATCCTGGCACTTGAATGCGGCGGTGGAAGCGGCACGCGCCGGCGAACAGGGGCGAGGGTTTGCCGTGGTGGCGGCCGAAGTGCGCAACCTGGCGCAGCGCTCGGCGGCAGCGGCCAAGGAAATCAAGGGCCTGATCGACGATTCGGTCGAGAAGGTCGAATGCGGCACACGGCTGGTAGATCAGGCCGGCACCACCATGGGCGAGATCGTCAGCAGCATCCAGCGGGTGACCGACATCATGGCCGAAATTACCGCCGCCAGCGAAGAACAGACATCGGGCATTGAGCAGGTCAACCAGGCTATCACGCAGATGGACCAGGTCACGCAGCAAAATGCGGCGCTGGTGGAGCAGGCCGCCGCCGCCGCCGCCAGCATGCAGGAGCAGGCGGCAACGCTGTCGCAAGTGGTCAGCGTATTCCAGGTGGCGGCAGCCGATGCCGCAGTCGTTTCATTGCCGGCCCGGCGCGAACCGGCACCGACACCGACACCGGCACCTGCGCCAGTGCCCCGTGCACCGTCCGGCTCGCAAGACTGGGAAGAGTTTTAGACGCGCTCAGTCGCCGGCACCTGCGCCGCTAGCTGGCGAATTTCCTGTAGAACTTCCACAGGCCGCCCAGCATCAGCGGCACTACGGCGGCACCGACGCCGATCAGCACGATGGTGTTCAAATGGTCGCGGATGATCGGCATATTGCCGAAGAAATAGCCGGAAGCGACCAGACCCACCACCCACAGCAGCGCGCCGGAGATGTTGAAGGACTGGAATTTCGAAAAGGTCATTTTCGAGACGCCGGCGACAAACGGCGCAAAGGTGCGCACGATCGGCACGAAGCGCGACAGCACGATGGTCTTGCCGCCGTGCTTTTCGTAAAACAGGTGGGTCTTGTGCAATGCCGCCTTGTCCAGCCAGCGGTAATCATGAGTAAACACCTTCTGGCCGATGGCGCTGCCTATCCAGTAGTTGACCGTATTGCCGGTCACTGCGGCAGTCACCAGCAAGCCCATCAGCCACCAGATATTGATTTCGCCGGTGGCGCAAAAAGCGCCGGCCACGAACAGCAGCGTATCGCCGGGCAGAAAAGGAAACACTACCAGGCCGGTTTCGCAAAACACGATCAGGAACAGCACCGCGTAAATCATCGTGCCGTAATTCGCAATCAATGTGCCAAGTGATTTGTCGACATGCAAGATCATGTCGAGCAATTGCATAAAATCCATGATATTTCCAATAGTGAGCCGCCGAAATCATACACCACCGGCCTGCCTCGCCGCACGAAGCGTGTAGCCTGCGCAGTTATAATCACTGAATGAATTCTTCTCCGAGTGCAACGCGTCCGATCAAGCCGCTGCCTGACCAGTTGATCTCGCAAATCGCCGCTGGCGAAGTGGTCGAACGGCCGGCTGCGGTGGTCAAGGAATTGCTGGAAAACGCGCTCGATGCCGGCGCCACGCAGATCGCGGTGCGACTGGAACAAGGCGGCGTCAAGCGCATTGCGATCACCGACAACGGCCGCGGCATCGCCGCCGAACAATTGCCGCTGGCCTTGGCACGCCACGCCACCTCCAAGATCGCCTCGCTGCATGAACTGGAACATGTCGCCACGCTCGGCTTTCGCGGCGAGGCGCTGGCCTCGATTGCCGCCGTGGCCCAGTTACGGCTGACCTCGCGCACCGCCGACGCTGCCCACGCCTCGGAAATCGCCAGCACGGGTGACGGCGTGATTCCCGCCTCCGGCGCGCCCGGCACTACGCTGGACGTGCAGGATCTGTATTTCAACACGCCAGCGCGGCGCAAGTTCCTGAAATCGGAACAGACCGAGTTCGGCCATTGCGCCGAAGTGGTGCGGCGCATTGCGCTGGCGCGGCCCGATGTCGCCTTCTCACTGTCGCACAACGGCAAGACGGTCGGCGCATTGGAATGTCGCCGACATCGCCAAGCGCAGCGCACAAATCCTCGGCGATGAATTCGCCCAGGCCAGCCTGGGGCTGGAGCAGGTGGCCGGGCCGCTGCGCCTGCACGGTTTCGTCGGCCTGCCAACGGCTTCGAAAGCGCGTGCCGATGCGCAATATTTCTATGTCAACGGCCGTTTCGTGCGCGACAAACTGCTGACACACGCGGTGCGCGCGGCCTACCAGGACGTGCTGCACGGCGATCGCTTCCCGTCCTACCTGCTGCAACTCGACCTCGACCCGGCCTTGGTCGACGTCAACGTTCATCCAGCCAAGACCGAAGTACGCTTTCGCGACAGCCGCGCCGTGCATCAGTTCGTGTTCCACGCGGTGCAGCGGGCGCTGGCACAAACTTCGGCCACCGCCTTTGGCACCGCGCCAGCGCCGCAGCCGGCGCAGCCGTCCGCCCTGCGCTGGATCGGGACGCCGCAACAGACCAGCTTCGGTCCGCGTTTTGCCAGCGGCACCGGCGTGGCGCAAAGCACCGCGAACTATGGCGCGCTGTTTGCCGCCGACGCCAGCCACCACCCGCAGCCCGCCGATGCCGCATCCCGGTCAGCCACGCTGCCGCAGCCTGCGGCGGCGATCCCGTCGCTGCAGCAGGATGAATTCCCGCTCGGCTTCGCGCTGGCCCAGTTGCACGGCATTTACATCCTTGCGCAAAACACGCGCGGACTGGTGCTGGTCGACATGCATGCGGCGCATGAGCGGATCGTGTATGAACAGTTAAAGAATGCGCTGGACGCCGATGTGCTGGGAGTGCAGCCACTGCTGATTCCGATCACTTTTTTTGCCGATGCGGTCGAAGTCGGCACCGCCACCGAACATCAGGAGACGCTGCAGGCGCTCGGCTTCGACATCAGCGCGCTGTCGCCGACCACGCTGGCGGTGCGCTCGGTGCCGGCGCTGCTGAAAAACGCCGACGCCCAGACACTGGCGCGCGACGTGCTGCGCGATGTGCGCGAATTCGGCGGCTCGCGCGTGCTGCTGGAGCGACGCAACGAATTGCTGGGCACCCTGGCCTGCCACACGCGCGGTGCGCGCCAACCGCAGCTTGACGGTGCCGGAAATGAACGCGCTGCTGCGCCAGATGGAAGCCACCGAACGCGCCGACCAGTGCAATCACGGCCGCCCGACCTGGGTGCAGCTGGCGATTGCCGATCTCGACCGCTTGTTCCTGCGCGGACAATGAACCTGCGCCCGCAAACCACTTGGCGGTTGCCATCATGGGCCCGACTGCGTCCGGCAAGACCGCTGCCGCGCTGGAGATCGCGCGCCATATTCCGAGCGAAATCATTTCGGTCGATTCGGCACTGGTGTATCGCGGCATGGACATCGGCACCGCCAAACCGAGCGCCGCCGAACGGGCCGAGGTGCCGCACCACCTGATCGACATCATCGAGCCGAGCGCCGCCTATTCGGCCATGCAATTCCGCCAGGACGCGCTGCGGCTGGTGAGCGAAATTCTGGCGCGCGGCCGGCTGCCGTTGCTGGTGGGCGGCACCATGCTGTATTTCAAGGCCTTGCAGAGATGGCCTGGATGACTTGCCGGCAGCCGATGCGCCACTGCGCGCCCGGCTGGAACAGGAAGCCGCCGCGCTCGGCATGCCGGCACTGCACGCACGCCTCGCCCAGTTCGACGCCGCTACCGCCGCGCGCCTGCAGCCAAACGACAGCGCAGCGCATCCAGCGCGCGCTGGAAATCATCGAACTGAGCGGCCAGCCGATGTCAGCCTTGCTGGCGCGCAGGCGAGACGACCGAGTTGCCGTTCCGACCTGCTGTCGATCGCGCTGGAGCCATCGGAGCGCAGCGTGCTGCACCAACGCATCGCCAGCCGCTTCGATACGATGCTGGAAGCCGGGCTGATCGAGGAAGTGATGGCGCTGCGCGCGCGTGGCGACCTGCATCCGGATTTGCCGTCGATGCGCTGCGTCGGCTACCGCCAGGCCTGGCGACTACCTGGACCACCTGGACGACTATGCACAGATGCGCGAAAAGGCAATCATCGCCACCCGCCAGCTGGCCAAGCGCCAACTGACTTGGCTACGCTCGTTGCCGCTGCGGCGGAGCATCGATTGCCTGCGCCCGGATGCCGCAAATCTGGTGCGGGAGGCGATCATGGAGGCCCGGGAATCGCGTGACAAATAAACCAAAACAGGGAGTATAGGTATTTTTATCCTATTTTCCGGCGATTCTGCTTCGCGTATAAAAATACTGTATCCGGTATATGTTTTGCCACAGATAGAGATCGTTTCTTTTAATTGACAGTCTGCAGCGAAAACCCGATAATCTCGGGCTCTTTGGTGATATAGCTCAGTTGGTTAGAGCACAGCACTCATAATGCTGGGGTCGGTGGTTCAAGTCCACCTATCA
>CAVPQU010000004.1:0-63598 GCA_963707665.1 uncultured beta proteobacterium
ATGGTGAATATCCATGAATCACATTAAAGGCGGCTGGAGATTTTACTGCCGGCTCGCTCTAGTCTCTAATCAAGCTTTTTTTATTGTTAATTTTCGCGGTCCTTTAGTGCGCGAAATGGTAAAGTGCGGCGTAGTCGTCTACGCATTGGCACCAGATTATGATGACTCAAGTCGGGCGGCAGTGATAGCTTTGGGGGCGATACCTATGAACTCGTCCATGTCACGTACGGGCATGAATCCCTTTCGAGACATTTTGATATGTTTCAATTGGGCGATCCAAATTGTGAACTAAAATTAGATGCGGTCTTTTCCTATTTCATCAAACCGGTTATTTATGGAACGCTTGCACATACTTGGCCGGTGTGCCAAAACGTTTTGCGATGATTGAGGGAGCAGGCTATATTTTTGCCGATCTTGATAAATCTTCTATGGGCTCGCAAGATGTTGCGTATTTTGGTAATGCAACTTTATCGATTTAGCTTGGGCCGGGTGAAGTGCGTTTTCATGTTAAATCAGGATGATAAGAAGATTATTTGTCGAATCTGGCATGGTGGATAAAAAAAAAGGTTCGATTGATAAATGGTATTGGCTTGGATTTAAATTATTATCAAGTCGTGCCTCTTATTCTGCGATTTCCGTGTTTTATTTTGATAGCGCGATTATTACGTGAAAAGGGTGTTTATGAGTACGTGGATGCTGCTCGCCAAATAAAAAAAATCTATCCTGCGACTCGGTTTTTATTGGTGGGGGGAATTAGTATTTTAAATCCTCACTCTATTCTAAGAATCTGAGGTTTTATCTTGGGTTACGGAGGGATTGGTTGAATGGCCAGGCCAGGTAACTGACGTACGTACATGGATTGCGTTGTGGATGTTTTCGTCTACCATCATATTATAGAGCAAGGGTTGCCCCGTAGCACTCAGGAGGCTATGGCGATGGGGCGTTCCGATTATTACGACTGATATGCCTGGGTGTAGAATCGTCGTAGAAGGTGTAAATGGTTATGTGGTTCCGGTCGCGTGACTCAGTCTGCGTTAGCTCGGGTGATGCTGCGATTTATTGAGCAGCCTTGCTTGATTCCTAAAATGGGCGTAAAGAGCCGTCATATGGCGGAAGAGAAATTCACCGTGCATGAAATTCAACGCAGAAATTTTGAAAGAAATGCAAATTTTCTAGTTTTTGATTTTGAATGTAAATTAGTTGCGAACGATTAAAAGATTTTTGACAGGCACCTGTTAATGCATAAAATATTGATAACGGGAGCAAATGGATTTGTTGGGCGCCGTTTATGTTCTCTACTGGTGGCAGACGACATAGTTGTGCATGGTGTGACTCGCTCATCGTGTGGGTTGCCCAATGGAGTGAACAACATTGTGATAGGCAGTTTTGATTGCAGTACCAAGTGGGAAAATGCGTTGGCGGCATCTACAGTTGTCATTCACCTTGCTGCTCGAGTGCACATGTAATGAATGAAGTTGCCGTTGATCCACTGTCCGAATTTCGTCGAGTTAATGTGCAAGGCACGTTGAACTTGGCGCGACAGGCGGCTGCAGCCGGTACGCGGCGGTTTGTGTTTGTTAGTTCAGTCAAGGTTAATGGCGAGACAACGCATCTCGGTCATCCTTTTGCGGCCGATGACAAGACTGCACCACTGGACGCTTATGGTATTTCCAAGATGGAGGCTGAAGAAGGATTGTTGGCGTTATCCGCCGAGACCGGTATGGAAGTGGTCATCATTCGTCCGCCTTTGGTGTATGGGCCGGGAGTCAAGGCGAATTTTGCCGCGATGATGCGCTGGCTGCGGCGCGGCATACCTTTGCCGCTGGGTGCTATTCATAACCAGCGCAGCTTGGTCGCACTCGATAACCTGGTCGATCTGATCATCACTTGCGTCACGCATCCCGCTGCAGCGGGACAGATTTTTTTGGTGTCCGATGGCGAAGACGTGTCTACCACGGAGCTATTGCGCCGGATGGGGCAAGCCATGGGGCATCCGGCGCGCTTGATTCCCGGTACCGGTGAGTTGGCTCAAGCTGGCGGCGGCCATGGTTGGTAAGCAGGATGTGGCACAGCGCCTGTGTGGTTCTTTGCAGGTCGATATTGAAAAAACACGCCGGCTATTAGGCTGGCGTCCGCCACTTACCCTGGACCAGGGATTGAAGAAAGCAGCGGAAGGGATGGGTGCATGAAGCGGGTGGCCGATCTTTTGCTGGCCTTGTTGGCCGCCCTGATTTTGGTCGTGCCGATATTGCTGGTGGCTGCTTTGGTGCGGCTGACTTCGTCCGGGCCGGCCTTGTACTGGTCAGATCGGGTTGGGCGCGACAACCGGATTTTTCGCATGCCGAAATTTCGGACGATGCGGGTCGATACGCCCGCAGTTGCCACCCATTTATTGCATGATCCGGCAAAATTTTTGACTCCAATTGGTTCTTTTTTGCGTAAATCGAGCCTGGATGAGTTGCCGCAGTTGTGGAGCATTATCCGGGGCGATATGAGCTTTGTGGGGCCAAGGCCGGCGTTGTTTAACCAGGACGACTTGATTGCGTTACGTACCCAGTACGGCGTCGATAAGGTATTGCCGGGCTTGACGGGTTGGGCACAGATCAATGGACGGGATGAATTGCCTATTCCGGATAAGGTTAAACTGGACGTCGAATATCTGAATCGACAATCTTTCTTTTTGGATATGAAGATTATTTTTCTGACCTTTCTGAAGGTGGTGCGCAGGGAGGGTGTTACGCATTGATAAGTTTTTTTAAAGTTCGTTGATGCGTCGCACGTTAGAATTTTTTTCATCTGAAAAGATGAAACTGCAGTAACCGGGTACGGATATGGCTTTAGAAGGAAATGACCGTTATTTGTCTTTCAGTTCATGTTGACGTCCGATGGTTTTGACTTCCTTCCTCCAGGGAGATCAGCGGTTTTAATGACTCTGGGTCCCCGCTTTCGTGGGAACGACAGGCAGTAGTAGACGGATTTTATGCAGTTGAGGGATAAATAGAAATTAATAATCGAATCAGATGAAATCATTCCTGACTTTGCCTCGCTTTCATAAGCAGATAATCGCCGCAACGGTAGATCTGTTTATGTTGCCGCTGGTTTTTTATCTGGCGCTTTCGCTTCGTTATGACGGGGTCACCACGTCGTTATTGATGCGATATGGCTGGCTGATGCTGGCTGCGCCGGTTGTGTCGATCCCGATTTTTATCCGGCTTGGCCTGTATCGGGCCGTGGTTCGGTTTATCGATCAAAAGATTATTTATGTTGTCTTCGTTGGCGTCACGCTTTCGGTATTGGTGCTGGTTGTCTTGGCGGCGTTGGCGACGCACATGATGGGTATGTCGCGCGGCGTGTTCGGCATCTATTGGGTCGGCGCGATCATGTATATCATTGCCAGCCGATTTTTCGCCCGAGGTTATTTTCTGCATGCGAGCGTTGCCAGCGGTGCGGTACGGGTGGCGATTTATGGGGCGGGCCATGCCGGTATTCAGCTGGTGAGCGCGCTGCGCAATGTGCGCGACTATATGCCGGTGGCCTTTATCGACGATAAGCGGGAATTGCAAGGCGCGACGATTGGAGGCATCAAGGTTTATCCGTCGGACCAATTGCCGGAGTTGATCAAAAAGAAAAAAATCAAAGAAATCCTGTTGGCGTTGCCGTCCCAGACCAGGCAACGGCAAAAGCAGATTCTTGCAAAGCTGGAGCCGCTCAAGGTGAAGATCAAGGTCACGCCGCCGATCGAGAGCCTGATCAATGGCGAGTTGCGGTTGCAGGATGTGCGGGATATCGAGATCGAGGATTTGCTGGGGCGGGATGCGGTAGCGCCGGATGCGCAATTGATTTCGGCATGCATTACCGGCAAAGCGGTGCTGGTGACGGGGGCGGGCGGGTCGATCGGGGCGGAATTGTGTCGCCAGATCATCGCCTTGCGGCCGACGCGGCTGGTGTTGCTGGAGATGTCGGAATTCGCGCTGTATTCGATCAAGAGTGAATTGGCGCAACTGCGCGTCACCTTGGGTGTCGAGGTGGACGTGACGCCCTTCTTGGGCTCGGTATTGGAACAGGATAAATGCACCCGGATTTTGCGCACCTTCATGGTGGATACCGTCTATCACGCCGCTGCCTACAAGCACGTGCCGCTGGTCGAGCATAACCCGATCGAAGGTATTCGCAATAACGTGTTCGGCACGCTCAGCATTGCGCAGGCGGCGATGGCGGCCGGTGTGAAGAATTTCGTGCTGATTTCGACCGACAAGGCGGTGCGGCCGACCAATGTGATGGGTGCGACCAAGCGGCTGGCGGAGCTGATTTTGCAGGCGTTTGCGCGGCAGCAGACGGCGACGCGCTTTTGCATGGTGCGCTTCGGCAATGTGCTGGGATCGTCCGGTTCGGTGGTGCCCTTGTTTCGCAAGCAGATCATGGCGGGCGGACCGATCACCGTCACGCACCCGGAGATCACGCGCTATTTCATGACGATTCCGGAGGCGGCGCAACTGGTGTTGCAGGCCGGCGGCATGGCCGAAGGCGGGGATGTGTTTGTGCTCGACATGGGCGAGCCGGTCAAGATTGTCGATCTGGCGCGGCGCATGGTGCACTTGAGCGGGCTGGAAGTCAAGGGCGAAGTGCAAGGCTGATGACGGGATCGAGATACAGTATGTGGGCTTGCGCCCCGGCGAAAAGCTGTATGAGGAGCTGCTGATAGGCGGGGAAGTGGAGGGAACCGCGCATCCATTGATCATGCGTGCGCAGGAGGTGGAAATTGCCTGGCCCAAACTGCAGGAGCTGTTGGCTGAACTCAGGCTGGCTTGTGACCGGTTTGATTATGAAGAGGTGCGGAGTCTGCTGCTGCGTGCCGTGGCCGGCTATGCGCCGCAATGCGAGATCGAGGACTTTATCTGGGTAGCGCAGGATGCGCGCGCGAAACTGGCGGTGGTGCCGATCGAGTCGAGCGTGCATTAATAGTGCAGGTTAATAGTGTAGGGCGAGCGGCGGCGACGATAGGGCGGCGATCGCCGTGGTGGTGAAAATTTCAATCGTATTTTTTAGGGGGCGCAATGGATTTATCAAAATTGTCGATGGCAGAACTGCACGCGTTGCAGGAAAAGATCAAGCAGACGCTGAAGGAGCGCGAGCAAACTGAACGTGCGCAGGCACGCGAGCAGATTCTGGCGATTGCACAAAAGGCCGGGATTTCGCTGAAGGATTTGATCGGAGCGGCGAAGCCGCGCAGTGGCAAGGGAAGTGTCGCGGTGCGCTATCGCCATCCGTCGAATGCGACCTTGCAATGGACTGGGCGCGGGCGGCAGCCGAAGTGGGTGCAGGAGTGGGTGGCGTCGGGACAGTCGATAGACGCCTTGCGGGTTTGATTTGACGCACGAGTTCCCGCCCCGGTTTAAAGCAGACTGGGGCAGGCTCTGCGTGTGAATGACGGGTAAATTCCGGTGCAGGAGCGGTGAGCAGCCCGCCCGTACGCGTCACGTATTGGAGTATGGCATTAAAACTGTTTATTTATAACCGTAAAAATCTGTCCATGCATGGAGTATGTGGCTGAGCCATGTCTAGCCAAGCGAGTGACATCATTTCCTTTCCTTCCATTCATTCCTTTAATTTCCCATGACCGAACCCCTCGCTCTGACTCCCGGCATTTTCAAGGCCTATGACATTCGCGGCGTCATCGGCCAGACGCTCGACGCGGCGATCGCGCGCCAGATCGGCCAGGCCTTCGGCAGCGCCGCGCTGGCCAAGGGCGAGCGCACTGTCGTGATCGGCCGCGACGGCCGCCTGTCCGGCCCGGAACTGGCTGGCGGCGCTGGCCGACGGCCTGCAGGCGGCCGGCGTCGACGTGATCGACCTGGGCATGGTGGCCACGCCGATGGTGTACTTCGCCACCCATGTGCTGGGCGCCCAATCCGGCATCATGGTCACCGGCAGCCACAATCCGCCCGACTACAACGGCTTCAAGATGGTGCTGGCCGGCGAGGCGATCTACGGCGACGCGATCACGGCGCTGTACCGGACGCATCGTCGACGGCGAGCTTCGCCGGCGGCGCCGGGCACCTATCGCACACCACGACATCGCGACGCCTACCTCGAGCGCATCGTCGGCGACGTCAAGCTGGCGCGCCCGATGAAGATCGTGGTCGACTGCGGCAACGGCGTGGCCGGCGCCTTCGCCGGCGAGCTGTATCGCGGCACTCGGCTGCGAAGTGATCGAACTGTTCTGCGAGGTCGACGGCAATTTCCCGAACCATCACCCGGACCCGGCGCACCCGGAAAACCTGCAGGACCTGATCGCCGCCTGCGCGAAGGCGACGCCGAAATCGGCCTCGCCTTCGACGGCGACGGCGACCGCCTGGGCGTGGTCACGAAGGACGGCCAGATCATCTATCCGGACCGCCAGCTGATGCTGTTCGCGCAGGACGTGCTGTCGCGCAACCCGGGCGCAGCAGATCCTGTACGACGTGAAGTGCACGCGCCACCTGGCGCCGTGGATCGAGGCGCATGGCGGCGAGCCGCTGATGTGGAAGACCGGCCACTCGCTGGTGAAGGCCAAGCTGCGCGAAACCGGCGCGCCGCTCGGCGGCGAGATGAGCGGCCACATCTTCTTCAAGGACCGCTGGTACGGCTTCGACGACGGCCTGTACACCGGCGCGCGCCTGCTCGAACTGCTCAGCCGCGTGGCCGATCCGGCGGCGCTGCTGAACGCCCTGCCGCAATCGATCAGCACGCCGGAGCTGCAGCTGAAGCTGGAGGAAGGCGAGAACTTCGCGCTGATCGAGGCCTGCAGCGCGAGGCGAGGTTCCCGGGCGCGGAGCAGGTGATCACGATCGACGGCCTGCGCGTCGAGTATGCGGACGGCTTCGGCCTGGCGCGTTCGTCGAACACCACGCCGGTGGTGGTGATGCGCTTCGAAGCCGAGACGCCGCAGGCGCTGGCAGCGCATCCAGGAGGAATTCCGCGCGTGATCCTGGCGGCCAAGCCGGACGCGCAAGCTGCCGTTCTGACGCGAGTCGCATGGTCGCTTGAAGATCCTGCTGGTGCGCGTGTCGTCGCTGGGCGACGTGCTGCACAACCTGCCGATGGTGGCCGACATCCTGCGCCACCATCCCGACGCGCAGATCGACTGGGTGGTGGAAGAGGGCTATGCCAACCTGGTGCGCCTGAATCCGCACGTGCGCAACATCATCCCGTTCGCCCTGCGGCGCTGGCGCAGCAGCCTGCTGTCGGCCGCCACGCGCGCCGAGATGCGCGGCGTTCTTCGCGCCTGCGCGCAGGAACCCTACGACTTCGTGTTCGACACCCAGGGCCTGCTCAAGACCGGCATCATCATGGGCCTGGCGCGGCTGGCGCCGGGCGGGCGCAAGGTCGGCCTGGCGAATGGCACCGAAGGCTCGGGCTACGAAGCCGCTGTCGCGCATCTTCCATACGCACAGCGTGCCGGTCGGCGCGCGCACCCACGCGGTGCAGCGCGGCCGCCTGGTGGCCGCCGCGGCGCTCGGCTATGCAGCCGATAGCGCGGCCGATTTCGGCTTGCCGCCGCCGGCGGCAGGCGCATGCGCCGGCCTGGTTGCCGGCGCAGCCGTATGCCGTGTTCTTCCACGGGACCGCGCGCGCCGCCAAGAAGTGGCCGGCCGCGAACTGGCGATCGCGCAGCTGCTGGCCGCGCGCGGCATGCCGGTGCTGCTGCCGTGGGGCAGCGAAGCCGAACGGCAGGCAGCGCAACAGCTGGCGGCGCAGATGCCGAATGCGCGCGTGCTGCCGCAGCTGTCGATGATGGAAGCGGTGACGCTGGCGCAGCGCGCGGCGCTGGCGATCGGCGTCGATACCGGCCTGACCCATATCGCCGCCGCCTTCGAGCGCCCGACCATCGAGATCTACTGCGATTCGCCGCGCTGGAAGACCGAGGGCAACTGGTCGCCGCACATCGTCAACCTCGGCGATCACGGCGCGCCGCCAGCGGTGGCGGAAGTGGAGGCGGCGCTGGATGCGCTGACCGGGCCTGGTCTGCCAGCGGCAGGTCGCGGCGATCATTGCGAAAAACGGTGCTCGTTCCTGCGGCGGATAGGCCAAAACGCTACTGGGGAGATGCATGCCTTCCCGCCAAGAGCATGCGAAAACGACAAGTATCCTGGCATTCGCCACAAATACTGCAGCAACCACACTGGCCCGGCGCGGCATAATATCGCCTATGGAACAGCAAATTCTCGAAATCGATGGCTCGGACTGGCAAGTTGCGCAGCCGAACGAAGCGTGGATCAGCCGCGCTGGAGGCGGGCAAGGTGCTGTATTTCCCGCGCCTGGCGTTCGAGCTGTTGCCGGACGAGCGGCGTTTCCTGACGCCGGAAGTGCGCGACCAGAAGGTGCGCAACATCAGCCTGGATCAGCATGGCCACCTGAAAGGCGCGCTGGGCGACACGGCGCAGCAGCTGGAGCTGGCGCTGATGATTGGCCGCTTCCGCGCCCAGGCGCAGGAGTTGATTCATTCGCTGCTGCCGCGCTATGCCGGCGCCTTGCGGCTGGCGCCGACCAGCTACCGGCCGATGCAGGTGGAAACCCGCGCGCAGTCGTGGCGCGCCGATGACCGCCGGCTGCATGTCGATGCCTTCCCGTCGCGGCCCAACTACGGCGAGCGCATCCTGCGCGTGTTCACCAACGTCAATCCGGATGGCGTGCCGCGCGTGTGGCGCGTCGGCGAGCCGTTCGAGACGGTGGCGCGCCAGTTTCCTGCCGCGGGCGAAACCGTATGCGCGCTGGCAGGCACGCTTGCTGGCCGCTTGCATGTCACCAAGTCGCTGCGCAGCGAATACGATCACCTGATGCTGCAACTGCACGACGGCATGAAGGCCGATCTCGATTACCAGCAGGATGCGCGGCAGATCAGCATGCCGTTTCCGCTCGGGTAGCGTCTGGGTCTGTTTTTCCGACCAGACTTCGCATGCGGTCATGTCGGGCCAGTACATGCTGGAACAGACGTTCCACTTGCCGCCCGCGCAGCAGTACGATCCCGCCGCCAGTCCGCTCGCGATCCTGACCCGCCTGATCGGCCGGCCGCTGGTTTGAGCCGCTTTCTCTATTCCGTTGCCTGGTGGCTGGCGCTGCCGCTGGTGCTGGTGCGGCTGTGGTGGCGCGGCCGCGAGGAGCCCGGCTATCGGCGGCACGTGGCCGAGCGGCTCGGGTTTTTACGCCGCGCTTGGCGGCGGATGCGGCGCCGCTGATCTGGCTGCACGCGGTGTCGGTCGGCGAAACGCGCGCCGCCGAGCCGCTGGTCGAAGCGTTGCTGGCCGCCTATCCGCAGCACGAAATCCTGCTGACCCACATGACGCCGACCGGCCGCGCCACCGGCGCCGCGCTGTTCGCCCACCATGCGCGCGCGCGTGCAGCAAAGCTATCTGCCGTACGACACCGGCTGGATGACGCGCGCGCTTCCTCCGGCATTTCGCGCCGCGCCTGTGCATGCTGATGGAAACCGAGGTCTGGCCCAACCTGGTGGCGCAATGCGTGCGTCACCAGGTGCCGGTGGCGCTGGTCAATGCGCGCCTGTCGCCGCGTTCGCTGGCGCGCGGGCAGCGCTTCGCCGGCCTGCTGGGCGGCGCCGCGCGCAGCCTTTCCTGCGTCGCCGCCCAGACCGAGGCCGACGCCGCCCGGATCGCACAGCTTGGCGCGCCCAACGTGCAGGTCACCGGCAGCCTCAAGTTCGACGTCGCGCTGCCGGCTGCGGCCGCCAGCCTGGGCGCCGCCTTGCGCCGCCAGATCGGCACGCGCCCGGTGCTGCTGTGCGCCAGCACGCGCGACGGCGAGGAGGCGCTGATCCTGGACGGCCATGCGCGGCGGCCAATCTGGGCGATACGCTGCTGCTGCTGGTGCCGCGCCATCCGCAGCGCTTCGAGCGAGGTGGCGCAACTGATCGGCGCCGCAGGCTTATCGCTGGCGCGCCGTTCCACGCTGGGCGATGCGGCGTTGCCGGCCGACGTCAAGGTGCTGCTGGGCGACTCGATGGGCGAGATGTTTACCTACTACGCGGCGTCCGACCTCGCCTTCGTCGGCGGCAGCCTGTTGCCGCTCGGCGGCCAGAACCTGATCGAGGCCTGCGCGATGGGCAAGCCGGTGCTGATCGGGCCGCATACCTTCAATTTCAGCGCGGTCAGCGAGGATGCGGTAGCGGCCGGAGCGGCACTGCGCGTGGCGGATGCGACCGCACTGTTGGCGACGGCGCAGCATCTGCTGCATGCCGAGGACGCGCGCAAGGCGATGGGCGCCAAGGCGCTGGCATTCGCGCAACAGCACCGGGGAGCGACCGCACGGACGATGGCGGTGCTGGCGCCGCTGATCGACCGGGATTGACGTTGCCCCCTTACCGGTAATCGCGGGCGTCATGCCGTTGGGGCAGCCGAGTTCATATACTCCTGGCATATGCTCCCGATCACGGTACTGGAAACGTCGTTTAAACGACATACTCCATGGAAATTCTGGTGTTCACACAGGGTTGCTGGCATGAGTTTGAGCCACCTGCCCGCTTTGTCTGTCATTCCCGACGGTTTTTGGCGGGAATCCAGCGGCGTTTTTCGTGCACTGACCCGGCGCAATACGATGTTTACGCAGGGGACCAACCGACACTAGGTTCACCGCCTACTGGCGGGAACGACAGCGCAAACAATTAACAGCCTTGGGTATCCATACAGGGCGACTTATTGTTTGAGCCACATGCCCACTTTGCCTGTCATTCCCGCGGTTTTTAGCGGGAATCCAGTGGCGTTGTTGCCGCATTATCGGGCAGCGCGCTTGCATGGCGTACGCCGTCGGGTTCCCGTCTGAACGCACTCAGGGACGACAGGCCAGAGCGGCGCGGTGCCGGCTTATTGTGCCGCCAGCACCGTGTTTTCATGCAAGCCGCCGCCCAGCGAGCGGTACAGGTCGATCGCATTCGTCAGGCGCAGCAGGCGCGCCTGTATCAGCGCTTGCTGCGCCGAAAACAGTTCGCGTTGGGCGTCCAGCACGTTGAGCGAGCTGGCGACGCCGTGCTGGTAGCGCAGATCGGACAGCTTCAGGCGTTCCGCCTGTGCCTCCAGGAACTTGCCCTGGGCATCGATCTGCTCGTCCAGCGTGGCGCGCGCGACCAGCGTGTCAGCCACTTCGCGAAACGCGATCTGGATCGTTTTTTCATAGTCGGCGATGGCGAGGTTCTTGCGCACTTCAGTCAGGGTCAGATTGTCGCGATTGCGGCCACCGTCGAAGATCGGCAGCAGCAGTTGCGGCGTGAAGCTCCAGGCATGCGAACCGGTATCGAACAGGCCGGACAGCGTCGGGCTGGCGCTGCCGAGCGCGGCGGTCAGCGAAATGCGCGGGAAGAACGCGGCGCGGGCGGCGCCGATGTTGGCGTTGGCGGCGCGCAGGCGCTGTTCGGCGGCGCGGATGTCGGGCCGGCGCGTCAACAGCTCGGACGGCAGCCCGGCCGGAATGTCCGTCACCAGGTTCTGCTCGGACAGCGTCGGCGTCGCCGGCAAGGCGGCCAGCGGCGTGCCGACCAGCAGGCTCAGCGCGTTTTGCGCCTGCGCGCGCTGGCGGCTCAGCGTGACATAGGTAACGCGCGCCGACTGCACCAGGCTTTCGTCCAGGCGCAGATCGAGCGCGGAGGAAGCGCCTACCTCAAAGCGCTTTTGCGACAGCTGGTAGGCGGTGCGGCGGCCTTCCAGCGTGCTTTGCGCCAGCGCCTGCTGTTCGGCGAACGCGCGTTCCGCCAGATACGCCTTCGCCACTTCCGCTACCAGGCTGATGTGGGCCGCGCGCTGCGCTTCCTCGGTCGCCAGGTATTGCGCCAGTGCCGCCTGATTCAGGCTGCGCACGCGGCCGAAGAAATCCAGTTCGAACGACGCCAGGCTGAGGCCGACCTGATAGCTGCCGGCGATCATGCTGGTGCCGGTGGCCGAGAGCGCGGCCGGCGTGCGGGCGCGCGCGGCGCCGGCGCTGGCATTGACGTTCGGCAGCAAATCGGCCGCCTGGATGTTGTACAGCGCGCGCGCTTCCTCGATGCGCAGCGCGGCGCTCCTCAGGTCGCGGTTGTTTTCCAGCGCGGTTGCGATCAGCCCTTGCAGGCGCTGATCGGGAAAGAACTGGCGCCAGCCGAGCGCGCTGGCGTCAAGCACGGCCGGATTGGCCGGCACCGGCTCCGCCGCCGGATAGGCCGCCGCCACCGGCGCCTCGGGGCGCACGAACTGCGGTGCCAGCGAGCAGCCGCCGAGCATGCCGGCGGCCAGCAGCGCCATGGTAGTGAGCTTCAATGAAAATCTAGACATTCTGTCCCCCGGCACTTTCCTGGATGTGGGCTGCAGCCAGCGCGCGCTGCCGTTCGCTGCCCTTGAAAAGCGAGCGCACGACGACGAAGAATACCGGCACGAAGAACACCGCCAGTACGGTCGCCGTGATCATGCCGCTCATGACGCCGGTGCCGATCGCGCGCTGGGCGCCGGAGCCGGCGCCGCTGGCCAGCACCAGCGGCAGCACGCCGAGGATGAAGGCCAGCGAAGTCATGATGATCGGCCGGAAACGCATGTGGATCGCCTCCAGCGTGGCGTCGATCAGGCTCTTGCCTTGCGCCTGCAGATCCTTGGCGAATTCGATGATCAGGATCGCGTTCTTGGCCGACAGGCCGATCACGGCGATCATGCCGACCTTGAAGTAGACGTCGTTCGGCATGCCGCGCAAGGTCACGCCGAGCAGCGAACCGAGAATCCCGAGCGGCACCACCAGCATCACGGAAACCGGAATCGAGGTGCTTTCATACAGCGCGGCCAGCACCAGGAATACCGCGATCAAAGACAGGGCATAGAGCGCCGGCGCCTGCGAGCCCGAGCTTTTTTCTTCCAGCGACTGCCCGGTCCACTCGTAGCCGAAGCCGGCCGGCAGTTTCGCCACCAGCGCTTCCATCTCGGCCATGGCCTCGCCGGTGCTGTAGCCGGGCGCCGCATTGCCGGAAATTTTCATCGCCGGATAGCCGTTATAGCGCAGCAGCTGTACCGGCCCCTGGGTCCAGCGCGAGCTGGTGAAGGTCGAGAACGGCACCATCGCTCCGCGCGCGTTGCGCACGTACAGCCGCGCCAGGTCTTCCGGCTGCAGCCGCATCGGCGCGTCGGCCTGGACGATCACGCGCTGCTGCCGCCCCTGGTTCGGGAAGTCGTTGACATAGGCCGAGCCGAGCGCGGTCGACAGCACGCTGTTGATGTCGGCAAACGAAACGCCGAGCGCATTCGCCTTGTCGCGATCGATGTCCATTTGCAGCTGGGGCGCGTCTTCCAGCCCTTCCGGCCGCACCCCGGTCAGCACCTTGCTTTGGGCGGCGATGCCGAGCAAGTCGTTGCGCGCGGCGACCAGGGCGTCGTGACCCATCCCGGCACGATCCTGCAGGCGGAAGGTGAAGCCGGTGGAGTTGCCCAGCTCGCGGATCGGTGGCGGATTCAAGGGGTAGACGATGGCGTCCTTGATCTGCGAGAAGGCAGCGAAAGCCTTGGCGGCGATCGCGTCGGCAGAGTCTTCCTTGCCGCGCTGGCTCCATTCTTTCAAGGGAATGAAAGCCAGCGCCGCATTCTGGCCATTGCCGGAAAAGCTGAAGCCGGTTACCGCCACCACGTGCTCCACGCCCGGCTGCTTCAGATAGTAATTCTCGACCTCCTTCACCACTTCCAGCGTGCGGCTCTGGCTCGCGCCCGGCGCCAGCTGGATGTTGGTGATGATATTGCCCTGGTCTTCGCTCGGCAGGAAGGACGACGGCAGGCGCGCATACAGCAAGCCGACCGCGATCACCACCAGGCCATAGACCAGCATCGTGCGGCCGGTCTTTTTCAGCAGCCGTGCAACGACGCCCTGGTAGCCGACCGAGGTGGCATGAAAGCGCTTGTTGAACCAGCCGTAAAACCCTTTTCGCTCCTGGTGCTCGCCTTTCCTGATCGGTTTCAGGATGGTCGCCGCCAGCGCCGGCGTCAGCGTAAACGCCATCAGCACCGAGAACAGGATCGAGGCCACCATCGACAGCGTGAACTGGCGGTAGATGGCGCCCACCGCGCCGCCGAAAAACGCCATCGGGATGAACACCGAGACCAGCACCAGCGTGATGCCGACCAGCGCGCCGGAAATCTGGCCCATCGCCTTCTTGGTCGCTTCGCGCGGCGGCAAGCCTTCTTCGCTCATGATGCGTTCGACGTTCTCCACCACCACGATCGCGTCATCCACCAGGATGCCGATCGCCAGCACCAGTCCGAACATGGTCAGCACGTTGATCGAAAAGCCGAACGCGTTCATGACCGCGAAGGTGCCCATCAGCGCCACCGGCACCACCACCGTCGGGATCAGCGTGTAGCGGATATTCTGCAGGAACAGGAAGATCACCAGGAACACCAGCACGATGGCTTCCAGCAGGGTTTTCACCACTTCCTGGATCGAGATCTTGACGAACTCGGAGGTGTCGTAGGGCACCGTGTACTTGACGTTGGGCGGGAAATATTTCGCCAGCTCGTCCATCTTGGCGTGCACCGCGTTGGCGGTGCCGAGCGCGTTGGCGGTCGGTGACAGCTGCACGCCGATCGCGGAGATCGGCTTGCCGTCGATGCGTGCCGAGGTGGCGTAGGCCTGGCCGCCCAGTTCGATGCGGGCAACGTCGGACAGGCGCACCACCGAGCCGTCCGGATTGGCGCGCAGGACGATGGCGCCGAATTGTGCCGGTGTCGACAGCTGGCCGTTGACCACCACGGTGGCGGAAATCTGCTGGGTGCCGGGGCTGGGCAACTCGCCCAGGGTGCCGGAGGCGACCTGCGCATTTTGCGCGCGGATCGCGTTGCTGACATCGGCCGGCGTCAGCTTGTAACCCATCAGCCTGGCCGGATCGATCCAGATCCGCATCGCCCGTTCGCTGCCGAACAGCTGCGCCTGGCCGACGCCCGGCACGCGCTTGATTTCGTTCAGCACGTTGCGCGACAGGTAATCGCCGAGCGCAATCGGGTCGAGCTTGTTGTCTTCCGACGACAACGTGATGAACAGCAAAAAGTTGCTGCGCGCCTTGTTGACCTGCACGCCTTGCTGCGTGACCGCCTGCGGCAGCCGCGATTCGACCCGCTTCAGGCGGTTCTGGACGTCGACCGCGGCCAGGTCGGCGTTGGTGCTGGTCGAAAACGTCAGCGTGATCTGCACCTGGCCGTTGGCCTGGCTTTGCGACTCCATGTACTGCAGGCCGTCGGCGCCATTCATCTCCTGTTCGATCAGGCTGGTGACGCTGTCTTCCAGCGCCTGGGCCGTGGCGCCAGGATAGACCGCGGTGACGACGATGGTCGGCGGCGCGATGCTCGGATATTGCGAGACCGGCAGCTTGGTGATGGAGAGCGCGCCCGCCAGAATGATGAAGAGCGCGATGACCCACGCAAAAACCGGCCTATCGATAAAAAACTTTCCCATCTGCGGGCCTCTTATTGTGGGTTCGGTTTTTTATCTGCGGTCGCCTGCGGATCGGTGCCGCTGCTGGCCACTGGCGCCTGCCCGACCGGGCCTTTCCAGGCAACCGCCTTGACGGCGGCGCCAGGCCGGATTTTTTGCAAGCCTTCTACGATCACCTGCTCGCCTGCTTGCAAGCCTTCGCTGACCACCGAGGAATTGCCGTGCGCGACATCGGCCTTGATGCTGCGGGGACTGACCTTGCCGTCGCTGCCGACCACCATCACCGAGGCGCCATCCATGCCACGGATGATCGCCTGTTGCGGAACGGTGAGCGCCTGTTCATTGACTGCCTGTTCCAGCCGTGCGCGCACATACATCCCGGGCAGCAGGAAGCGGTCCGGATTGGGAAACTCGGCGCGCAAGCTGATGGCGCCCGAGCTTTCATCCACCGTCAGATCGGAAAACAGCAGTTTGCCGGCATGCGGGTAGGGCTGGCCGTCGTCCGTGACCAGCGTCACTTTCGCCTGGCCGGCGCCGGTGCTGCTCAGCTTGCCGGCCGCCAGCGCGCGCCGCAGCTGCAGCAGTTCGGTGCTGGACTGGGTCAGGTTGACGTAGATCGGGTCGATCTGCTGGACGGTGGTGAGCGGTGTCGCCTCGCCCTGGCCGACCAGCGCGCCTTCGGTGACCTGGGCGCGGCCGGTACGGCCCGCAATCGGCGCGGTGACGGTGGCATAACCCAGATTCAGGCTAGCGGTCTGGCGCGCGGCGCGGCTGGCTGCCAGTTCGGCGACAGCCTGTTTTTGCGCGGTCAGCGCGTCGTCGAATTCCTGCTTGCTGACGGCATTTTGCTCGACCAGCGGCTGGTAGCGCTGCACTTTCAGATTGGCTTGCGCCAGGTTGGCGTCGGCTTTGGCGACCGCCGCCTCGGTACTGGCAAAGGCCGCCTGGAACGGCGCTGGATCAATCCGGAACAGCACCTCGCCGGCTTTCACGTCGCTGCCTTCGCGGAACACGCGTTGCAATACGATGCCGGCGGCGCGGGCCCGCACTTGCGCGACCCGGCTCGCTTCCAGTCGCCCCGGTAGTTCGTTGGCCACCATCAGCCGCTGCGGCGTAACCGTGATCACCGCCACTTCCACCGGCGGCATGCTGGCCGCCGCTTTCGGTTCGGTTTTCCCACATCCTGCAAAAGCAGTCGCGATCAGAAGGAGCAGCGACAGGCGTGTCAAGCGATGAACTGAACTCATAAGTAGTAACTCGCACATTGGTTGGTTTGAAGCCGCTATGGCGGCGTGGCGCCCAGACAGGCGGACGCGGAACGCAGGATGCAGCAGTGGCCCGGCATGTCGAAACCCGTGCCGTACGGCATGATTTTTTTTGAAGGATGGGGACCGAAAAGCTTGCATGGGCAAGGAATTATACGGACTGTTTGTGGTGATTGCATTACATGAATGCAACATTACAAACCTCTGTGCAACAGAGCGTAGGTGAGGATAGAACGTGGTGGCGGGGTGGTCTGTTGGATGGTGCCTAAACAACGGATTGCGCTGGCGCGGAGCCGAATCTGCATGCCGACTTGACGGTGCAATTCCGCGCGGCTTGCATACTCCCAATGCGATGCTCCAATGTCGCGCTTAAAATAATGGTTTTTTCAGCATACCCTATGGAAGCGGTAATATCTCGCGAGGGCTGTGAACACTTTGATTTGGTCGTTGCGGCACCGGCGGGTGTTGGGCATCGCGCCTAAGCGAAGGCAAGCATGTTTTGCCGGCCTGGCCAAAACGCTGCCGATCCAGGATGGTTTAATAAGCGGCTGGCGCGAGCAGTGCATTGACCGGCACCAGGTCTTCTTCGCGCAGCGAGCCGGCCGCCGCCTTCAGGCGCAAGCCGTTCATCAGCGTGTCGTAGCGTGCCTTGGCCAGGTCGCGCCGGGTCGAATACAGCTGCTGTTCGGCGTTCAGCACATCGATATTGATGCGCACGCCGACCTCGTAGCCGAGCTTGTTCGATTCCAGCGCCGACTGGCTGGAGATTTCGGCCGCTTCCAGCGCCCGCACCTGGGCCAGGCCGTTGTTGACGCCGACAAATGCCTGCCGCGCCGCCTGCGCCGAGGTCCGTTGGGTAAACAGCAGGTCGGTGCGCGCCTTGTCTTCCAGCGCAATCGCTTCGCGCACCTTGCTGTCGACCGCAAAGCCGGAAAACAGCGGGATCGACCATTGCACGCCGACCGCATTCGAGGTCGAGCTGCCGCCGGTCGGGCTCAGGATGCTCGACTGGCCGCTGTTGCTGTGGCTGCGGCTGGCGACCAGGTCGACGGTCGGATAATGGCCGGCGCGGCTGCGCTTGATTTCGCGCTTGGCGATTTCCAGCGCCAGTTGCTGGCGCAATACTTCGTAATTCTGGTTTTCGGCGCTGGCCACCCACAGGTTCAGCTGTGACGGCTCCGGCGCCGACAGCTTGACGCCTTTGCGCAGCGGTGCCAGTTCCGCCGGTGCATCGCCGACGATCTGCTGCAAGGCGGCGCGCTTGACTTCGAGGTCGCTCTGCGCGGCGATCTGCTGCGCCACACCCAGGTCAAAGCGCGCCTGCGCTTCGTTGGTGTCGGTGATGGTGGCGGTACCGACTTCGAAATTGCGCTTGGCGGACGCCAGCTGTTCGCTGATGAAGGCCTGCTGCTGCTGGAGAAAGGCCAGCGTGTCCTGCGCCGCCAGCACATCGAAATAGGCTTGCGACACACGCACGATCAAGTCTTGCTGGGCTTGCGCGAACTGGGTGTCGGCCAGCACCACCGCCAGCTTGCTCTGCTGATAGGCTTCCCAGCTGCCCAGGTTGAACAGCGGTTGCGACAGCGAAAGGCGGTAGCTGTTGGCTGAATAGTCGGCACTGCCGCTGGTGTCGGAATTGTTCCGGCTATAGCTGCCGCCGAGCGCGACGCCGGGCAACAGCGCCGCCCGGCCCTGTACCGATCTTTCCTGCCCCGCCAGCTGCGCCGAGCGGGCGCTGGCATACACCGCATCGTTGGCCAGCGCCTGGCTGTAGATCTGCAGCAGGTCGGCCGCGTGCGCGTGCGAGGCGAGCAGCGGCCCGGAAAATAGCGCGGCGATCAGCGGGGCGATAAGGCGATTGCGCATACGATGGATTCTCCGGAAGCGATAGGTAAGACCAGCAGGTGGAAATTAATAAGTAGCCATTTCAGGGTCAACCTGCAGCGCCCACGCATGCATGCCACCGGTCAGATTGTGAATCCCGGTAAAGCCTTGCCGTTCCAGAAAGGCCGCCACCTGCAGGCTGCGCGCGCCATGATGGCAGATGCAGACGATGGCCGCGCTCGGATCGAGTTGCGCCAGCTGTTGCGGGATGGTGTGCATCGGCAGCAGCTGCGCTCCGTCCAAATGGCAGGTCTCAAATTCCCACGGCTGCCTCACATCCAGCAGCAGCGGCGCCGGGCGTGACGCATCGTCGAGCCAGGCGGCCAGTTGCGGCGCGCTGATGTCCAGCATGGGCTTCCTCAGAATTTGAAGGCTGACGGCAGCGTCGCGTCGCGCAACGGCTTGATGTCGGTTTCAAACAGCGTCAGCGTGCTGAACGCGCTGTCGGTGGTGCGCGTGATCAGCTGGGCGGTCATGGCTGGCGCCTGGCCCAGGACCGCCAGCAGGCGGCCGCCGACTTTCAATTGCTGCAGGAAACGGTCCGGCAAAACCGGCAAGGAGCCGGAAATCACGATCACGTCCCACTGCGGCGTTGCCGGGCCGGCTGCCGGCCAGCCTTGGGCGCCATTGCCCAGTGCGACCTCGACATTGGAAATGCCGTAGGCGGCCAGGTTTTTTTCGGCCAGCGCCTTCAATTCCGGCTCGATTTCAACGCTGGTCACCTGCCGTCCCATATACGCCAGCAGCGCCGCCATATAGCCGGAACCGGCGCCGATTTCGAGCACCGTTTCGTGTTTCTTGACGGCCGCCTCCTGCAGGATGCGCGCCTCGAACTTGGGCATCAGCATGTTGGCGCCGCAGGGCAGCGGAATTTCGCAGTCGGCGAAGGCCAGGCTGCGGTAGGCCGCCGGCACAAAATCCTCGCGCCGCACTACCTGCAGCAAATCCAGCACATCCTGGACCAGTACGTCCCAGGGACGGATCTGCTGCTCAATCATGTTGAAGCGGGCTTGTTCAATGTTCATGTCAGTGTTTGCGGGAAGAAAGGATTCGCCATTCTATCAAAGGGGGGTGTCGAATTCGGCTGTGGGCGGCACGCTGCCGGCCGCTCGCCGGCGCTGCGCCCAGGCTGCCAGATCGTCCAGATAGGTGTAGATCACCGGCACCACCACCAGCGTCAGCAGCGACGACGTGATGATGCCGCCGATCACCGCCTGCCCCATCGGCGCGCGCTGCTCGGAGCCTTCGGCGATGCCGAAGGCGAGCGGCACCATGCCGAACACCATCGCCAGCGTCGTCATCAGGATCGGCCGCAGCCGCACGTGTGCCGCTTCCAGCAGCGCGGCGCCGCGTTCCATGCCTTCGCGCCGTGCCTGGTTGGCGAAGTCGACCAGCAGGATCGCGTTCTTGGTCACCAGCCCATCAGCATGATGAAGCCGATGATCGAGAAGATGTTCAAGGTGGAGCGGAACAGCATCAGCGCCAGGAACACGCCGATCAGCGTCATCGGCAGCGCCGACATGATCGCCAGCGGCTGCAGGAAGCTGGCGAACTGCGAAGCCAGGATCATGTAGATGAAGATGATCGCCAGCGCCAGCGCCGATAGCGCATAACCGAACGATTCCTGCATGTTCTTGGTGGCGCCGCCGATCTGGTAGCGATAACCGGGCGGCCAGTGGATGCTGTCCAGCGCGGCTTTGACGTCGGCGTTGACTTCGCCGGCCGAGCGGCCGGTGACGTTGGCCGACAGTTCCACTTCGCGGTTCAGGTCGCGCCGGTTGATCTGGTTGGCGCCGGTCGAGGGGCGGATGTCGGCCACCTGGCGCAGCGGCACCATCTTCGGCGAACCATCGGCATTGCTCTGGCTGGAAGCCAGCATCAGGCGCGACAGGTCTTCGGTCGTATTGCGGTCGTCCGGCGCCAGGCGCACGTTGACGTCATAGTTTTCGTCGTCCGGGGCACGCCAGCTGCTGGCAGCTTCGCCCGCCAGCAGCGGGCGCAGCGCGCCGCCGATCTGCGCCACGCCGATGCCGAGATCGGCCGCCAGTTCGCGCTTGGGCTGCACCGAGATGGTCGGTTTTTCCGCCTTCAGGTTGGAATCCAGGTCGACCAGGCCGGGGATCGCCCGCAGCTTGGCCTGCGCTTGCTGCGACAGCGTCGCCAGCTGCTTCAGGTCGCTGCCCAGCAGCGACAGCCGCAGCTGCTTGTTGTCGCCGCCGACGCCGTCCATGGCGCCGATATGGGTCACCGTGATGCCGGCGATTTGCGACAGCCGCGCGCGCAATAGCGGCGTCATCTGTTTGGTGCTGCGCGCGCGCTGCTCGCGCGGCACCAGCCGCACGTAGACGCTGGCGTAGCTTTTGCCCTGGGAGGTGCCGGTGTTGACGGTGCTATAGGTATCGCGCACTTCCGGGAATTCACGCAGTACCGCTTCCACCTGGTGCGTTTTCGCTTCGGTCAGTTCCAGCGAGGAGCCGACCGGGGTGTAGAAGGTGACTCCGGTTTCGGAGTAATCCGCTTGCGGCACGAATTCGGTGCCGATCAGGCCGGCGGCCGGAATCGCCAGCCCGGCGAAAAAGGTCAGCAACGCGATCGCCAGGGTCAACAGGCGGTGCCGCAGCGACCATTTGAGCAGATGCTGATAGCCGTCCGATAGCCATTGCACGCCGTGTTCAAACTGTTCCAGCAGGCGGCCGATGCTGTTGGCGTACCAGCCGCGCCGGATGCGCTTGCCGTGCTCGTCGTGCTGCAGCGCCGGATCGGGCCAGATCGAGGACAGCATCGGGTCCAGCGTAAAGGACACGAACATGGAAATCAGCACGGCTGCCGCGACCGTGATGCCGAACTGGTGGAAGAAGCGGCCGATGATGCCGCCCATGAAGCCGACCGGCAGGAACACCGCGACGATCGACAGCGTGGTGGCCAGCACCGCCAGGCCGATTTCGGCCGTGCCTTCCAGTGCCGCCGTCTTGTGATCCTTGAGTTTGCCGCCGACCGTCATGCCGGCATGACGCACGATGTTTTCGCGCACCACGATGGCGTCGTCGATCAGCAGGCCGACGCACAGCGACAGCGCCATCAGCGTGATCATGTTGATGGTGAAGCCGAACATGTTCATGAACAGGAAGGTGCCGATCAGCGCCACCGGCAAGGTGAGGCCGGTGATCACCGTCGAGCGCCAGGAATTCAGGAACAGGAACACGATCAGGATGGTCAGCGCCGCGCCTTCCAGCAAGGTCTGCCGCACGTTCTGCACGCCGACCCGGATCTGGCGCGAACCGTCGCGGATCACTTCCGTTTTGACGCCTGGATACAGCGCCTGCATGCGCGGCTCCAGTTCCTTCAGCGCGGCCTGCAGGCCGTCCGCCACATCGATGGTGTTCTGGCCCTGGGCCTTCAGGATGTTCAGCGCCATGGTGCGCTGGCCGTTGTACAGCGCCAGGCTTTCCTGCTCCTCCTGGCCGTCGACCACGTTGGCGACCTGCGCCAGGGTGACCGGCTGGCCGCCGCGGCGGGCGACGATGATGTTGGCGAAATCCTGCGGATTGCGGATGCGGCCCTGTACCTGGACGATTTTTTCGTTGGCCAGCGAACGGATGGCGCCGGTCGGCAATTCCTGGTTTTCGTTGCGCACCGCGCTGATGATCTGGTCGACGCCGATGCCGAGCGCCTCCATCGCGACCGGGTTGACGTAAATGTTGATTTCGCGCTTGACGCCGCCCACCAGCGCAACCGAGCCGACCCCGCGCACATTTTCCAGGCGCTTCTTGACGACCTGGTCGGCGATGGTGGTCAGTTCGCGCAAGCTGCGCTGCTGGCTCGCGCCCGGATCGTTGCTGACGGCGACCGAGAAAATCGGCTGGTCGGCCGGATCGTAGCGCGTGATGCGCGGCTCCTTGACCTCCTTGCGAAAGGCCGAGCGGATCAACGCCACTTTTTCGCGCACGTCCTGCGCCGCCTGCGCCGGATCGACGGTCAGCACGAATTCGATGATGACCACCGACGAGCCTTCGTACGAGCGCGAGGTCAGGGCGTTGATGCCGTTGACGGTATTGACCGCTTCTTCGACCTTGCGCGTGATGTCGGACTCGACCGTTTCCGGCGACGCGCCCGGATAGTCGGTCTGGACCACCACCACCGGGAAGGTGACGTCGGGAAACTGGTCGACGCGCAGGTTCTTGTAAGAAAACAGGCCCAGCACCACGAACGCCAACATCATCATGGTTGCCAGCACGGGATTGCCGATACTGATGCGGGTAAACCACATGGGTCAGCTCCGTTTTGCCGTGGATGTGGCGTGTGCCGGCCGGCCGGCGCCCATGTCGATGCTGCTCGACTGCCCGCGCTGCGCCCTCATTGGGCGACCGCCGTGCTCTGGGTGTCTGCCAGCGGGGTGGTGCCGGCAGCCGCCTGCGGCAAGCGGATTGGCGTGCCGAATGGCAGGTCGCCGAGGTTGGTCTTGACGATTTGCGCGCCAGATACCAGGCCGGCGGTGATTTCAACCGCGGCGCCGCGTTCGTCGCGCCCGTGCAGGCCGAGCGTGACCATTTTCTGTGCCAGCTTGCCGTCTTCAATCGCATACACCCAAGGCTTGCCGGCCGTGCTTTGCAGGGCCGATTGCGGCACCGTCAGCACGCCGGACTTGTCGGCCAGCGTCAGCTGCGCCTCGGCAAACATGCCGGCCCGCAGCGTGCCGTGCGGATTGTCGACCCGGATATAGGTCATGATCGAGCGCGAGCCGGACTCGGTCGCCGGGTTGATGCGCACCACGGTGCCTGGCACCGGATCGGCCAATCCTTCGATGCCGACCTCGACCTGCTGTCCGATCGCAATCCGCATGATCTCGGACGCTGGCACCGCCGCCGCCAGTTCCAGCTGGCGCAGGTCGACGATATCCAGCAGGCGGTTGTCCGGTGCCACCTTTTCGCCCGGCTGCACCGTGCGGCTGCTGACCAGGCCGGACAGCGGCGCCCGGATCACGGTGTCGGCCAGCGATTTTTTCGCCGCATCCAGCGCGCCGCGTGCCGAATCGAGGTTGGCCTGGGCGATTTCATACTGGCTGGCGGCGGTGGTATAGGCGTTTTGCGAAATGAAGCCCTTGGCCACCAGGGCCTGGTTGTTGTCGCGCGTCTTGGCGGCGATATCCAGCTGGCCGCGTGCCGCCTGCAGCGCACCCTGCGCCTGATCGACGCGGGCCTGGTATTCGCTCGGATCCATGGTCAGCAGCACCTGGCCGCTGCTCACCGCCGCACCTTCGCGCACCATGACTTCACGCACCTGGCCGGCGACGCGGGCCTTGACCGCGACCTGGTTCAAGGCGCGCAGCGAGCCGGTGAGCGCCATGGTCTGGCGCAGATCGCGCGCTTGCACCACGGTCAGGTCGCCCGGCAGGAATTCCAGCGTGGCCGGCGCGGTGGCGTTGATGGCGGCAGCCGCTGCCGGCTGCGGGCGTTTTTTAAGGGTCATGGCGCCCGCCGCAGCGGCGGCGACCAGCAGGACGATCCAGAAGGTACGGCGTTTCAGCATGAAGAATCCATTATTCTATTGTTTTGTCGTGACGGGGGCAGGGCGGGTATTTTCCAGCAATCCGTACAGGCATACGTCGATGAAGCTGTCCAGGTATTCCTGCGGCGGCGCTTGCCCGGTGCAGGTGTTCAGCGAGTGTTTCGACAGCATCAGCATCAGCATCGGCGCCACCACCACACTGGCGAGCGTGCGCGGATTGGCCGGGCGAAATTCGCCGCGGGCGATGCCGCGTTCCAGCATGCGGACGATGATGGCAGTGCCGCGCGCGATCACTTCTTCCTGGTAGAAGCTTGCCAGGGTCGGGAAATTGCCGGACTCGGCAATCATCAGCTTGCTGATGCCGGCCAGGGGCGTGTCGCCGATGCGCCGCCACCAGCCCAGCATGATGTCGCGAAACAGCCACGCGCTGTCGCCCGTATAGGAATCGATCGCCTGTTCTGCGGCACCGATCAGCGGCACGATGTTGGCGCGCACCACCGCCTTGAACAACTCTTCCTTGTTGGCAAAATACAGGTACAAGGTGCCCTTCGACACGCCGGCTTGCCTGGCCACGTCTTCCAGCCGGGTTGCGGCGTAGCCGCGTTGCACGAACTGATCCAGCGCGGCCGCCAGCAGCTCTTGCGGACGCGCATTCTTGCGGCGCGTCCAGCGTGGTGTGTGGTTGGCGACGGAGGACATGGGAGGGTGGTTTGGCGGGTAACTTACTTTCGAGTCAGCAATATAAGTGGCATTTTCGACCTCGTCAAGATTGTCGGGAAATTGTTGCCACAGATGGGCTTGGCGCAACAAATGCTTGCAAGCTGCGCCCGGAAACATGCGCGATTGCCGGTAGAATTGTTTCATTCCTGTTGATTTGGCGAGTCGTCTATGAGTTGGGTAAAAAAATGGCAAGCCTGGCTGCTGATCGTGCTGTTGCTGGCAGCGGGCGGCGGCGCTTACCAGTATTGGGCGCAGAAAACGGCGGCGCCACAATACAAGACCGTCAAAATCGAAAAAGGCGCGATTACTGCCACCGTGGCGGCCTCCGGCACCTTGACCCCGGTGGTGTCGGTGCAGGTCGGCTCGCAAGTATCGGGACAATTGAAGGAAATCCTGGTCGATTTCAACAGCGAAGTGAAAGCAGGGCCAGCTGATTGCACGGATCGATCCCGAAACCTTCGAATACAAGGTGCGCCAGGCGCAGGCCGACCTGGATGCGGCGCGAGCCCAGGTTCAGACCCAGCAGGCCACCATCGCCGCCCAGCGCTCGGAAGTGGCGCGCAATCGAGATCACGTCGGCCGATGCCAGGAGCGATTTCGAGCGCAAGCAGCAACTGCTGGAAAAAGGCTTCATCTCGACCGCCGACCGCGACAAGGCGCGCGCCGTGTATAACGCTGCGGCCGCGCAACTGGTCACGGCACGGGCGCAAGTGGGAGTGGCGGAGGCCAACCTGCGCAATGGCGAGGCAGCGGTGCGCCAGCGCAGCGCGGTACTGGCGCAAGCCAATGTCGATCTCGGACGCACCGCGATCAAGGCACCGGTCGATGGCGTCGTCATCAAGCGCAGCGTCGATGCCGGCCAGACCGTGGCCGCCAGCCTGCAGGCGCCGGAATTGTTCATCATCGCCGGCGACCTGACCGACATGCGGGTCGATACCGCGATCGACGAATCGGAAATCGGCCGTATCCGTCAGGGCCAGAAGGCGACGTTTACCGTGGATGCGTTTCCTGGCCGCACCTTCGACGGCGAAGTGCGGCAGATTCGCAAGGCAGCGCAGAACGTTTCCAACGTCATTACCTACATGGTTGAAGTCAGCGCCGAGAATCCACGCAAGGAATTGCTGCCGGGGATGACGGCCAACGTGCGGATCGCCACCGACAGCCGCCAGGACGTGTTGAAAGTGCCGAACGCGGCACTGCGCTTCAAGCCGGCCAGCGCCATCGGTGCCGCGTCCGGTGCGGCGCCGGCGGAACGCCCGGCAGGGCCACTGCCGGTAGCGCTGCTGCGAATGGCGGCAGCGGCGGTCAGAGCCAGCAATTGCGGCAGCGGCTGGAAAGCGAGCTGCAGTTGAGCGCCGCGCAAAAAGACAAGCTGGACGCTATTTTCAATGGTGCGCGCGAAAAAATGGGCGCGCTTCGTGGTCTCGAGAAAGCCGAACGGCAAAAGCTGATGGAGCGCAACCGGGCCGAAATCCGGGCGCAGATCGTCCAGATCCTGACGCCGGAGCAGGCCAGCAAATTTGAAGCGATCAGCGCTGAAAGCCAGGGCAGCCGTGGCGGCCGCACCACCAGTGGTCGCATTTATGCGCTGGACGGCGACGGCCAGCCACTGGAGTTGAACGTGCGCTTGGGGCTGACCGATGGCACGATGACCGAAGTGATCTCCGCCGACATCAAGGAGGCCACCGACATCATCGTCGGCCTGGCGCAGCCGCAGGGCGGAGCAGTGCGTGCCGGCAGCGCGCCGCGTGGTGGTGGCCCGCGCATGTTCTGATGGATGGGCAAACCCGGTTGTTCTCATTTTGTGTCATTCCCGCCTGAACCCACGGGCACGACACACGAAAATTTTTCAGGCATACCCGAGGCATGACGCAACTGATCGAAACCCGCAATCTGGTCAAGGAATACGTGATGGGAACCAATCATGTATTCGCCTTGCGCAGCGTTTCGATTGCGATCGGCGAAGGCGAGTTCGTCGCCATCATGGGCGCCTCCGGTTCCGGCAAATCGACCTTCATGAATCTGCTCGGCTGCCTCGATTCGCCGACTTCCGGCGAGTACCTGCTGGCCGGCGAGAATGTCTCGGCGCTGTCGGGCGATCAGCTGGCGGCGATCCGCAACCAGCGCATCGGCTTCGTGTTCCAGCAATTCAACCTGCTGCCGCGCACCAGTGCGCAAGACAATGTCGAGTTGCCGCTGCTGTACTCGACCGTGCCGGCCGCCGAGCGCCGCAAGCGGGCCGTTGCGCGCCTGACCGAAGTCGGCCTCGAGCGACCGGCTCGACCATCACCCGGCGCAATTGTCCGGCGGCCAGCAGCAGCGGGTGGCGATCGCCCGCGCGCTGGTGAATAATCCATCGCTGATCCTGGCGGACGAGCCGACCGGCGCGCTCGATTCGCGCACCAGCGTCGAGATCATGGCGCTGCTGCAAAAACTGAACCGGCAAGGCATGACGATCGTGGTCGTCACCCACGAGCAGGACATCGCCAGCTTTGCTTCGCGCATCATCACCTTCCGCGACGGCCACGTGGTGACCGACTGCGCCAATACGCCGCGCGATGCACAGGCGCAACTGGCGGATCTGGATCAATTGGGAGCGGTCGCATGAATTTGCTGGCAACCTTGCGCATCGCGCTGAAGGCGCTGCGGGTGAACCTGCTGCGTTCCGTGCTGACCATGCTCGGCATCATCATCGGCGTGGCGGCCGTGATCACGATGATCGCGGTCGGCGGCGGCGCCCAGGCGCGCATCCAGGACCAGATCCAGAGCCTCGGTTCCAACCTGATGATCATCATTCCCGGCTCGACCACCGCCTCCGGCGTGCGGCTGGGTGCCGGCGCCAACCAGAACCTGACCGAGGACGACGCCATCGCGATCGCCAATGAAGTGCCGGAAGTGCAGGTGGCCGCGCCATCCTCGCGCAGCTCCGGCCAGCTGATCGCCGCCAATAATAACTGGGCCACGCAGATTTACGGCGTCACGCCGGATTACCTCGAGGCGCGCGACTGGCCGCTGTCGACCGGCCGCATGTTCGAGCCGGCTGAAGTGGCCGGCGCGGCCAAGGTGGTCGTGATCGGGCAGACGGTGGCGACCCAGCTGTTCGGCGACATGGACCCGCTCGACCAGACGATCCGCGTCAAGAACGTACCATTTTCGGTGATCGGCGTTCTGGCTACGCAAAGGCCAGAGCATGATGGGCACCGACCAGGACGACGTCATCATGGTGCCGCTGTCGACCGCGCGCAACCGCCTGTTCGGCAGCAGCCAGGGCAAGCTGCGGCGGGTCGGCACGATCCAGGTCAAGGTGCATCGAAGGCGCCAGCATGCAGGACGCGGAAGAGAAAATCCGCGCACTGATGCGCCAGCGCCAGCGCACCCAGCCGGGGCAGGACGATGCCTTCACGGTACGCAACCTGACCGAGATGCTGCAGGCGCAGGAAGAGTCGTCGCGCGTGATGACGCTGCTGCTGGCGGCGGTGGCCGTCGGTGTCGCTGCTGGTCGGCGGCATCGGCATCATGAACATCATGCTGGTGTCGGTCACCGAGCGCACCCGCGAGATCGGCCTGCGGATGGCGGTCGGCGCCCGCGCCAGCGACATCCTGACGCAGTTCCTGGTGGAGGCGATCACGCTGTCGCTGATCGGCGGCTTCGTCGGCATCGTGCTGGGCGTCGGCGGCTCGTATGCGATCGGCGCCTTCGCCGGCTGGGCCACGCAGCTGTCGCCGCAATCGATCGTGCTGGCGGTCGGCTTTTCGGCCGCGATCGGTATTTTTTTCGGCTTCTATCCGGCGCGCAAGGCGTCGCAGCTGTTGCCGATCCAGGCCTTGCGTTATGAATGACACCTGCCGACCGTGGAGCCCGGGAGCCGGCCGATGAAAGCGCTGGCGAAGCTGTTGATGGTGGGCTTGCTGGGTATATGCGCCGGCTGCACGCGGACTGTTCGGCCCGCGCGACGTGGTGTTGCCGCTGCCGCGCCTGCAGCAGGCGCTGGATACGCGTTTTCCCTACAGCGACCGCTATCTGGCCTTGTTCGACGTCACGCTGTCGCGACCGCGCCTGACGCTGCGGCCGGAGACCGAGCGCGATCGAGATCCAGATGGATGTCAATTTCGTCCCGGTGCTGACCAACCAGTCGTGGAAGGGCAGTCTCGCCATTTCCGGCAGCCTGCAGGTGAACCCCAGCCAGCAGGCGCTGGTGCTGGCACAGCCGCGCGTCGAGCAGTTCGAGCTGGAGGGCGTCGACCCGGTTTACGCCGGCCAGCTCGGCCGCCTCGGCAGTGTGCTGGCGCAGCAGTTCCTGGACGAAGTGGCACTCTATCGCTTCGAGGCGTCGGATTTCCGCCATGCCGGCGTCGACTTCAGGCCGGCGCGGATCGCCGTCAGGCCGGATGCGCTCGTGGTCACCTTCGAGCCGGTAAAATAGCAGCATTCTTTCCGCCCGTGCACCGTATTCACTTACCCGCACTGCGACAGCATTGCGGGTTTTTTATTGATTTTCCAAACTCCCGGTTCGCCACCTATGGATCCAGTCCTCGCATTAAAAGCGCTCATCATGGGCATCGTCGAAGGCTTGACGGAATTCCTGCCGATCTCTTCCACCGGCCACCTGATCCTGACCGGCAGCCTGCTCGATTTCACCGGCGAAAAAATCAAGGTGTTCGAGATCGTGATCCAGGCCGGCGCCATCTTCGCGGTGTGCTGGGAATACCGGGCCCGCATCGCGCACGTGCTGGCCGGATTGTTGTCGCGACCGGAAGGCGCAAAAATTCGCGCTGAATCTGGTGATCGCCTTTTTGCCGGCGGCGCTGCTCGGCTTGCTGTTTGCCAAGCAACATCAAGGCAGTGCTGTTCGCGCCGGTGCCGGTGGCGCTCGCCTTCATCATCGGCGGCCTGGTGATTCTGTGGGTCGAGCGCCGCAACAGGCGCAATCCGGCCGTGGCCCGGATCGAATCGGTGGACGACATGAGCGCGCTCGACGCCTTCAAGGTCGGCTGCGCGCAGGCCTTCGCGCTGATGCCGGGCACCAGCCGCTCGGGCGCCACCATCATCGGCGGCATGTTGTTCGGCCTGTCGCGCAAGGCCGCCACCGAATTTTCGTTCTTCCTGGCGATCCCGACCCTGCTCGGCGCCACCGTGTATTCGCTGTACAAGGAGCGCGCGCTGCTGTCGATGGCCGACGTGCCGCTGTTCGGCGTCGGCACCGTGGCCGCCTTCGTCTCGGCCTTCCTGTGCGTGCGCTGGCTGCTGCGCTACATCAGCACCCACGACTTCACGGTGTTTGCCTGGTACCGCATCGCGTTCGGCATGCTGGTGCTGATCAGCGCCTATGGCGGCTGGGTGGTGTGGGCCGACTGATGCTGTCTCATACATTAAAACGGGAGTATGCTGAAAAAATGGCATATTTCTGGCATCTTTGTCTGCGGTTTAAAAAATACTCCTATGTTCGTGAAGGAATTGTGAAAGCGCCTGCATTGTCGATCGGTGGAAACCGGCGCGAGGCCGCGCGCTCGACGTGCTGCAGACCGTGTTCGGCTACCCGTCCTTTCGCGGCCAGCAGGCCGAGATCGTCGAGCACGTCGCCGGCGGCGGCGATGCGCTGGTGCTGATGCCCACCGGCGGCGGCAAGTCGCTGTGCTACCAGATCCCGGCGCTGCTTGCGCGACGGCGTCGGCGTGGTGGTGTCGCCGCTGATCGCGCTGATGCAGGACCAGGTCGATGCGCTGGCCGAAGTCGGCGTGCGCGCCGCCTTCCTGAATTCGACCCAGAGCTTCGACGAAGCCTCGCGCATCGAACGCCTGGTGCGCCGCGGCGAGCTCGACCTGGTGTACGTGGCGCCGGAGCGGCTGCTGACGCCGCGCTGCCTCGACTTGCTGCAGGCCTCGCAACATCGCACTGTTCGCGATCGACGAGGCGCATTGCGTGTCGCAGTGGGGCCACGACTTCCGGCCGGAATACATCAAGCTGTCGGTGCTGCACGAGCGTTTCCCAACGTGCCGCGCATCGCGCTGACCGCCACCGCCGACGCGCAGACCCGCGCCGAAATCGCGCTGCGCCTGCAGCTGGACGATGCGCCGCAATTCGTCTCTTCGTTCGACCGCCCCAACATCCGCTACCAGATCGTCGAAAAAGCCAATGGCCGCAAGCAGCTGCTGGACTTCATCCAGACCGAGCACGCGGGCGACGCCGGCATCGTGTATTGCCTGTCGCGCAAGAAGGTGGAAGAAACCGCGGAATTCCTGACCGAGAACGGCATTACCGCCTTGCCGTATCACGCCGGCATGGACTACCCGAAGCGCAGCGCCAATCAGGCGCGCTTCCTGCGCGAGGAAAGCATCGTGATGGTGGCCACCATCGCCTTCGGCATGGGCATCGACAAGCCCGACGTGCGCTTCGTCGCCCACCTCGATCTGCCGAAAAGCATCGAAGGCTATTACCAGGAAACCGGCCGCGCCGGCCGCGACGGCTTGCCGGCCAATGCCTGGATGGCCTACGGCTTGCAGGACGTGGTGCAGCAGCGGCGCATGATCGACGAATCGGACGCCGACGAAACCTTCAAGCGCGTGCTGGGCGTGAAGCTGGATGCGATGCTCGGCCTGTGCGAAACGCTGACTTGCCGCCGCATGCGCCTGCTCGAGTATTTCGGCCAGACGTGCCACGCCCTGCGGCAATTGCGATACCTGCCTGACGCCGCCGGTGTCGTTCGACGCCACGGTGCCGGTGCAGAAGCTGCTGTCGGCGATCTACCGGGTCGACCAGCGCTTCGGCGCCGGTCCATGTGCTCGACGTGCTGCGCGGGGTCGAATCCGACAAGGTGCAACCAGTGGCGCCATGACAAGCTGTCCATCTTCGGCATCGGCGCGGCGAGCAGCGAAGCCGAATGGCGCGCGATCCTGCGCCAGGCGATCGCGCTCGGGCTGGTCACGGTCGACCACGAAGCCTACAGCGCGCTGAAGCTGACCGATGCCGCCACGCCCGGTGCTGCGCGGCGAGCAGAAAATCCAGTTGCGGCAGTACCAGAAGCCGGTCAAGACGCGAGCGCGAGTCGAGCCAGATCGAAAGGCTATGTCGAAACCGATCTGTCGGCGCCGGAACAGGCGATTTTCGAGAAGCTGCGCTGGTGGCGGATGGAGACCGCGCGCACCCACAACGTGCCGGCCTACGTGATCTTCCACGACGCCACCCTGCGCGAAATCGCCAAGCTGCAACCGGCCAGCCTGCAGCGATTTGCGCGGCGTCACCGGCGTCGGCGAAAAGAAGCTGGAAAGCTATGGCGCCGATATCGTGGCGCTGATTGCGGAGATGGGATAGGCAGGTCAGTCGCGGTCTGGACGCATGCCCGGCAGTGAGTTAGTGGAGATCTGTTGCGCAGTGCCATGGCGATACGCCCGGTGCAGACCGGGAGCTTCGAGCGTTTTATTATGCCCCAGTCCGTCACGGCGTAAATTACGCTGAACCGCGTAACTCGACCGGCACTTCACAGTAGCCCGACTGCGTTCAACAGTCGTGCAGGATCTGGCAGTATGTGCAAATTTCTGTTTGTTATATTGCGGAAAATCGGCATGCGATGCAGGAGTATGTGGCACGCTAGCGCTTGCGAAACACCAGATCCCACACCCCATGCCCGAGCCGCAGGCCGCGATTTTCGAACTTGGTCACCGGCCGGTAGCCGGGCCGTGGCGCATAGCCATCGGCACGTGTTGTGCAAGCGTCGGTTCCGCGCCCAGCACTTCCAGCATCTGCTCCGCGTATTCTTCCCAGTCGGTGGCGCAATGCAGATAGCCGCCCGGCGCGATGCCGCGACGCCAGCAAGGCCGACCAGCGGCGGCTGGATCAGGCGCCGCTTGTTGTGCCGCGCCTTGTGCCACGGATCGGGGAAAAACACGTGCACGCCGGCCAGCGAGGCCGGCGCAATCATGTGCGTCAGCACCTCGACCGCATCGTGCTGGATCAGCCGCAGGTTGGACAGTCCCTGTTCGCCGATCTGCTTCAGCAGGCTGCCGACGCCCGGCGTATGCACTTCGACGCCGATGAAATTTTTCTCCGGCATGCCGGCCGCAATCTGCGCGCTGGTCTCGCCCATGCCGAAGCCGATCTCAAGAATCGTCGGCGCTGCGCGTCCAAATGCCTGATCGAAATCGAGCGACGGTCTTGGCATAGGGAATGCAGAACTGCGGCCCCAGTGTTTCCAGCGCCCGCGCCTGCGCGGTCGACAGGCGGCCGGCGCGCGTGACGAAGCTGCGAATGCGGTGCTCGGTCGGATCGTAAAACAGCGGCTTGCCGGCGGCGTTTTCGGGCGGGAGGTCGGGCATGCTGTCAATCGCAATCGGAAAAATGAGGTGTAACACAAACAAAAAAGCACCGGCTGATCCGGTGCCTGGGCCAAGCTGGAGCGGGTGAAGGGAATCGAACCCTCGTCGTAAGCTTGGGAAGCTTCTGCTCTACCATTGAGCTACACCCGCGACCAGTACGGATTATATCGGGTTACGCGGCGGAGAATTCCCGAGCTGGAATTTGCTGGGGATACGACTGGCGTGGCTGGGGCGAGATATGTTTGCGGCAACCTGACGACGCTGCACGCCTGGCCGTTTTGACCCTGCCGCACACCACACTGCCCCGCTCGTGGGGGCAGTGTGATGGCCTTCGGCGATCGGGGTGCGGCCAGCGCGAACGCCTTGCGATCCTGCTTCTGATGGCGCCGCTTACTGCCCCACGATGGCCACGGACCAGGGGCTCGTTCCTGTGGCGATGCTGCCGCTGGCGGCCAGGGCGCCGGTGCCGGCATCGATCGTGTAGATCGACACAGTGTTGTCCACATCGTTCGCGACATAGGCGAACTGGCCGCTGGGGTCGACGGCCACGGAGGTGGGGTTCGTTCCTGCGGCGATGCTGCCGCTGGCGGTCAAGGCGCCGGTGCCGGCATCGATCGTGTACATCGACACATCGTGACTCCCAAGGTTCGCCACATAGGCGAACCGGCCGCTGCGGTCGACGGCCACGGAGGTGGGGTTCGTTCCTGCGGCGATGCTGCCGCTGGCGGTCAGGGCGCCGGTGCCGGCGTTGATCGTGTACATCGACACAGTGTTGCTCCCATAGTTCGCCACATAGGCGAACTGGCCGCTGGGGTCGACGGCCACGGAGATGGGGAGCGCTCCTGTAGCGATGCTGCCGCGGGCGGTCAGGGCGCCGGTGCCGGCGTTGATCGTGTACATCGACACAGTGTTGCTCCCATTGTTCGCGACATAGGCGAACTGGCCGCTGGGGTCGACGGCCACGGACCAGGGGAGCGCTCCTGTGGCGATGCTGCCGCTGGCGGTCAGGGCGCCGGTGCCGGCGTTGATCGTGTACATCGACACAGTGTCGCCCCCAAAATTGGCCACATAGGCGAACTGGCCGCTGGGGTCGACGGCCACGGACCAGGGGATCGCTCCTGCGGCGATGCTGCCGCTGCCGTGGCGGTCAGGGCGCCGGTGCCGGCATTGATCGCGTACATCGACACAGTGTTGCTCCCAGAGTTCGCCACATAGGCGAACTGGCCGTTGGGGTCGACGGCCACGGACCAGGGGCCCGCTCCTGCGGCGACGGTGCCGCGGGCGGCCAGGGCGCCGGTGCCGGCATCGATGGTGTACATCGACACAGTGTTGCTCCCGACGTTCGCCACATAGGCGAAGCCCGGGGTTGGCGTCGCGCAGGCGATCGCCACCCCGGTCACGGTGGCGGATGCGGTGCCGCTGCCGCTGGTGACGGTACAGGTCTGCTGCGGAACGCGCGGCCGGGTCTTGACGGTGACGGCATAGGTCAGCCCACTGGTGACCGGCGTCGTGAAGGTGAAGCTGCCGTTGGCGGCGATGGCGAGATCGTCGCCGGCATTGTTTTGCAACACCAGGCCGCTGCCGCTCAGGCCGCTGACGGTGCCGCCGATGGTATAGGTAGCCGGTGTAGCGGGCGCAGTGCTATTGCCGCCACCACCACAAGAGACCAGCGCGGTCAGCAGGACGGCGCTGGTGAACTGGGCCAAACCGGAACGGGCGCGGGAAAACAGGCGACGACGGGAAAATAGCGGCTGCATGTAATGGCTCCTGAATGGATGGATACCGCAAGACCGACAGAGGACCGTCGATGATAATGATTTCTTTTTGGCAACGCAAGCGCTCGACTGGAACACAGGCTTGACGTTCGCCACGGACCGCCTTCGTGCAAGCGACAAGGTGGTGGGACGCAAGGCGCCACGGATGAAAGCAAGCCTGCTGGTCATCATCGACGTAGCGGGGGATGATGTCGAACGAAGCAAAGAAGGACAATGGCTTGCCGCCATTGGCGAGATGCGCCGGGCGGCGGCGTCGAGGGATAGGAATGAACGTTTCTATCCCTGCTCCCCATGCTGTAAACGGCAAGTCGACAAGAGCGGGATGTTCGGTGGGGAAGTGACAGGACCAATATGTCAAACGGTCATGCTCCCCGAACGAGCCACACTCAAACGTTATCCTGGAGATTCGACGTTCGGAACCTGTTTCAGCGTGCGGATAATCGATCGAATCCGGCAACCGGACAACCGATAAAATTTCCTTGTGAATCGTGTGGCTTGATCCTGAACAGGAAGGGTAGCGGTCGAGCCGTTCCTGATACCGGCTTGTCTCACCCGCGACAGGCGAATTTTATGCAAGTTTGGCAGGGTGCGGCAAACGTATCGGAAATTCCATCCTGACAGCAGCGGGAGCAGGCTGACGGCCTTGATTGGTCAAGCTGTCAAAATCGTCGCGGCGCTGACCGAGCAAGCGATCAATGCTCTTCAGGTTCGAGTCCAGGGCGGGGACGAAAAATACAAGACAGAACGCGACGGACTGTTTGGGGAAAAAAGTGTCGCACATATTTATGTAATAAGTGCTATCTCGGTAGGGATCTCGCCGGCACTTGGTGTCGCCGCGCCGGTTATATCGCCACTCGTCGCATTAACTCTAGCAAGTATTGGAAAAGTCGCAATCAATGCATGGTGTGCGCTCGATGACACCGGGTCGGCATCATTGCAGACGCAAGCCGGGACCTGAAAGACAAGGTCCATCACCGTCAGGACTGTGCTTCATTAACGCCGATGTCGTCCCGCTTCCGGCCAAACAGCTCCGCAAATGCGCTGCGATAGTCGTC
Organism: uncultured beta proteobacterium; assembly: GCA_963707665.1. Lineage (GTDB taxonomy): Bacteria > Pseudomonadota > Gammaproteobacteria > Burkholderiales > Burkholderiaceae_D > DATJCV01. The sequence continues at coordinate 35,929 of CAVPQU010000004.1, forward strand.
TTGGCCTACACGCATGCTGTTGTTGTGCGTAGCGCCAGGCACCACCAGCAGCTTCTTCCGGCCCGGTGCTGCCGCATACAGTTTTTCAGACAGACGCGAAGGAACATAGCGGTCGTCGGAGCCATGCACAATCAGTACCGGCACGTCGACGCGTCGGATCTTGTCGGCCGAGTCGAACTTCTGTGACATCAGCAACTGCACCGGCAGCCATGAATAGGTAAAGGTGCGGGCAATATCGGACAGCGACGAGAACGAGGATTCGACGATCAAGCCGCCGGCTGCCGGCTCTTTGCCCGATTGCGCCAGATTCGCAGCCAGATCAACCGCCACCGCGCCACCCAAGGAATGGCCGTAGATGAAGCGCTTCTCGGCATCAGGCTGCAAGCGAGCGAGATGGTCCCACGCCACGCGCGCATCTTCGTACGCCGTCTGTTCCGTCGGATAATCGCCATCGCTTTTGCCAAAGCCCCGGTAATCGACGGCCAGCACGGAAAAGCCGAAGTCGCGCAGTTGCTCGATGCGAAACAGATGTCCGGTCAGATTCCAAGCTGCACCATGCAGATAAAGCAGCGACGGCGCATCCTTGCTGTGTGCGGGCCACCACCAGGTGTGGATCTGTTGGGTCTGACCGTCGGCGACGACCGGCAGGTTGGATTCAACCAGCCCGTCCGGTAATCCGCTATACCAGCCAGCAGTGCCGGGCTCTACACGGAACGTCAGCTCGCGTTCCTTTTGCACGAGCTGTCCGCAACCGGCAGCGGCGATAATGGATATCAGGGTGGACGAAATGACAAGCGTGCGAATACGTCCGCGCACGAGTTGAGCGAGCGCGGAAAAGAGGGACTTCAAGGGCATTGTTTAGTTAAGTGTTATGGCGGGTTGAGAATAAACTTGGATGCGGCTTTTCGGAAAACGTTCTTTCAGGCAGCAACATCAATCAGGTCAGCGGTATCACGTCGAGCTTAGCGTCGCCTTGCGTGTTTCTTTATTTCAGCGTCGTCTAGAGCACCCAGCCGTTGACAAGGAGATCTGGCATTCCCGGTCGTTTGCGTCCGAACGGCAGAAAAGCAGTCTGGAATTCTAAGGTTCCGTTCTGCGGCCCTGAAAAAGAGGCTGGCTACGTCTACGATTCCGCCACGGCGCCCGAGATCCGTCAACTTTCTATTAGAGTCGTCTCTGGTGCTTGTTTGCCAAAAGCGGAAAAGAGAGAACAAAAGTGATTGAGAGATTTTCCGGGGAAGCGGACAAACGCTTGCGAATTGAAGCGTTCGTTGGCCAGAAGCTGGTCGGCGGCGACAGAGGTCTGGCCGCGGAGCTGGCCTTGTGCCTCTAACGACTCGATATGCGTTTGGCAAGCCAAATTGTTGTGGGACTAGAATCGGATGAAGTATTTCCGGAAATTATTCGCACTAGCGGCTCGATTTGACAGTGCGACCTATATAAAATGACATCACCCAGTTCGCTGTTTTTTCCCGTTGGGGAGCCGGCCTAGACTCGAACGTGCAGAATATTCATCATCGCGCTCCGTTGAGGCTACGATGATTTCAACGTCGCGTATTGGTCGAAGTCTATCCTCTACAAAGGTACACCAAAGCGTGCTCCGTCTTCCGAGTCGCTCAGATGACTGCACACCATTGTCTTCAGTGTTGCGGTCACACGAGCCCATCGTGAGCGCCGTTCGGGTCGATCGTCAATAAATCCTAGTTGCCGCTGCACCATCGTTCGCCGCGCTGCTTGCATTCACCGTGCGGAATAGCGCGCCTGCTGTAGGAAGATGGACGGTGGCATGGCCGCTAAAACAGACACGTCCCGTCGGCGCTTACCTCAAGCCAGACCACCGGCCCTCAACACTCTGTCCATGTCGTCAGCCGATAACGGGTGGGCGAATAAATAACCTTGTCCGTAGTCGCACCCGACCTCCGCCAGCAAGTCGCGCTGGTCGCGTGTTTCAATCCCTTCTGCAATCACCTGGATGCCCAGTTTGTGCGCCAGCACGATGATCGCTTCGCACATCGCCAGATCGTCGGAATCGGCGCTCAGTTTGCGCACGAAGGTCTGGTCGATCTTCAGATAGTCGACATGGAATTTCCTCAGATAAGACAGCGCCGAGTAGCCGGTGCCGAAATCGTCGATCGACAATTGAATGCCGGTATCGCGGAACAACTGCAACTTTTCAGTGACGATGTCGCTGGTTTCCAGCAGCAGGCCTTCGGTAATTTCGACAATCACTTCTGCGTCCATGCGTTCCGGCGCCGGGGTGCCAATGCGGCGCTGGTCGAACCATGCGCCGCTGCGGATGCCAGGATTTCGCAACTGCACCGGGGACATGTTGACGCTGACCTTGAATTGCGGATCAATGCTTGTGCGCCAGTATTTCGCCTGCTGGAGCGACTGGTGATACACCCATTCGCCAATCGCCATGATCATCCCGGTTTGCTCGGCGACCGGGATGAATTCGGTCGGGCTAACCAGGCCGCGCACCGGATGCCGCCAGCGGATCAGCGCTTCGGCCTTGTGGATGGCGCCGGTCGCCAGCTCGACGATAGGCTGGTACATCACTTCAAACTGATGGTCTGCCAGCGCGTCGCGCAAATCGTTGATCATCCGCATCCGGGCCAGGGCCGCGTGCTGCATCCGATGCGTAAAGTAATGGAACTGGTTGCGGCCCTGATTTTTCGCTGCATACATCGCCTGGTCGGCATTCTTGAGCAGGGTGTCGGCATCGGTGGCGTCCTCTGGAAACAGGGTGATGCCAATGCTGCCCGAGACATGGATTCTGTTTTGCGCCACTTGGAACGGTTCGGCCAGCGTTTGCACGATGTCGCGCGCCGCGCGCTCAACGATGTCGGTGTCTTCCAGTTCTCCCAGGATCACCGTGAATTCATCGCCGCCAAAGCGCGCTACCGTGTCGATCCGCCGCACGCAGGCGGACAGGCGGGCAGCCGCCTCTTTGAGCAAGATGTCGCCGATGTCGTGGCCCAGCGTATCGTTGACTTCCTTGAACTGGTCGAGGTCGATGAACATCAGCGCCAGGCGCTGGCCGGCGCGCGCCGCTTTTTGTATTTCATGCTCCAGCCGGTCGCGGAACATGCTGCGGTTGGGCAGGCCGGTCAGGGCATCGAAGTTGGCTTGCTGCCAGATCATTTCCTTCGCCCGTTTCTGGTCGGTGATGCGGGAAAACATGCAAACGTGCAACTTATCGACGCCATGCTTATCGTAAATGGTGTCGATCCGCAACCATTCCTGAGATAGCTCGCCATTCTTGTGCCGGGTCCAGATCGAGCCGGCCCAGTAACCGATTTTTCCCAGAGATTGCTGTATTTCATCCGGAAAAAAATGGCTGTCGTGATCAGGCTTGAGCACGTCTGCGTACCGGCCGACCACTTCCGTTTCGGCATACCCAGTCAATTGCATGAAAGCCGGATTGATGGCGGCGATCCGGCCGTCAATATTTACCACCATGATCGCCTCGCCAATGGCTTGGTAGACCATGGCCGATAAGCGCAACGCCTGCTCGGTCTTTTTTTGTTCGGTCATGTCGGTCGAAATGCCGATAATGCCGATCAACTGATTGTCTTCGTCGCGCAACGGTGAATCCGTCACGTGGACGGGTATGATCCGACCGCTGCGATGCCGCACCATGAATTCGCCCGACCAACTCTCGCCCGCTTTCAGCCGGGACAGAATCTGCAGCGCCTTCCCCTGAGTCGACTGAGCAGGGGTGATGTCGACAATATTGCGCCTCAGCACTTCGTTCGCTGACCAGCCATAGAGCTGCTCGGCGAACGGGTTCCAATAGATGATGTCGCCATGCAGATCGGTGGCGATGACCGCCTGTTCGACGGATGCCAGCAAACGGGCCTGCAGCCGGATCTGGCGTTCCGCGAGTTTGTGCGCGCCAATGTTCTCGTGTTCGATCACGATGTGTAGCGGGCCTTCAGCGTGTGAGCGGGTGGCCTTGAGCTTGTACCAGCGCTGCTCTGTCGGCGCATGACAGGTGTACTCCATCGTTGCCATATTGGATTTTCCGGAGATAACTTCCCTGATCAGCGTCGCAGCCGTGGCCGCATCGCTATCGCCGCCAGCAGCCGAGCGGTCACATACCTCCAGATAATTTGCCCCTTCAGACACCACGCTCGGATCGGCCCCGTTCGAACGCGCAAACTCCCGCCAAGCTGCATTGACAGCGAGTATCGAACCGGCTTCGTCAATCACGGCAATGTGTTCGACGAGCACGTCTATTGTTAGCTGGGTCAGCCTGTTTGGCACTTCGGGCCGCTCCGGTTTTATTTTGATCGTTGCTTTCGCAAATGCTTGGCAAAAAGCATCTGTACTGAGAGTTATTTTGCGCTGATCAAGCCGGCCCCGCATGACGAGTCGCAAGCGAACGCCTCTCTGATCGGGGGCACGCCGCGCCGCACAGGAGTCGCGTCAGTCGCAATGCTATTCGTCAGATGGGTCAGTCGATGCTTTTGACGGTGCATATGGGAAGCTGCCGCTGCACCGCGAATTGCTTGAGTAACTGTCTTAAGATTCAGTGGAGATTTGACATGCGGCGCGGCTTGGGAAGTTTCTGCTCTGTCATTGAGCGACACCGCGCCAGGCGCTTTTACGTGGGTTTGGGCCAGGCTTGCAAAATCCAGCGGCTTTCCATGGCCCGACATGCGATGCCGGAATCCCGTCAAAAGCAGGAGAGCTTGTCACGGCAACGCTTCGATTTTATGTCGAATATTCTCGAGCAGAACCGCGCCGGTTGACTATATAGGACGAGTGCTGCGTCGTCGGCACACGTGCATATGAGGTCGGCAGATGGTCTGTCGGAGCGCCGTAGAGAGGGCTTCTTTCTTCAACAGGTGGAGGCGTTCCTTCCGGTGCCCACAGGCATCTCGGTTGGCGGTTTCCGATTTCCCCTACTCCAGATTCCTGGCTCGCTCGCGCAAGGCGAATTTCTGGATCTTGCCCGTCGCGGTTTTCGGCAACAGCCCGAAAATCACGGTGCGCGGAATCTTGAAGCCGGCCAGCCGTTGGCGGCAGAAAGCGATGATGCTCATCGGCGCTGGTTTGTTGGCCTTCCTTGAGCGTGACGAAGGCGCACGGGGTTTCGCCCCATTTCGGATCAGGCCGGGCCACGACTGCCGCTTCCAGCACCGCCGGATGCGCGTACAGGGCATCCTCGACCTCGACCGTGGAGATGTTCTCGCCGCCGGAAATCACGATGTCCTTGGCGCGATCCTTGACCTGGATGTAGCCATCGGGATGCACCACGCCCAAGTCCCCGCTGTGAAACCAGCCGCCGGCGAAGGCTTCCGCCGTCGCCGCGGGATTGCGCAGATACCCTTTCATCACGGTATTGCCGCGCATCATGATTTCGCCCATGGTGCTGCCGTCGGCCGGCACCGGCTCCAGCGTCGCCGGATCGAGCACGCGCACCTGTTCCATATTGTGCTTGCGCACGCCGATGCGGGACTTGAGAGCAGCGCGTTCGGCTATCGGCAAGGCATCCCATTCCTCGTGCCAGGCGCAGCTCACCGACGGGCCGTAGGTCTCGGTCAGGCCGTAGAGATGGGTGACGCTTATCCCCAGCGTTTCCATGGCGGCGATGATGGCAGCGGGCGGCGGTGCGCCGCCGGTCTGCACTTCGACCGGATGCGATATCGCGACCTGCACTTCCGGCGGCGCGTTGGCGAGCATGTTCAGGATCACCGGTGCGGCGCAGAAGTAATCGACGCGATGCGCGGCGATCGCCTCGAAAATGGCTGCGGCTTCTACGCGCCGCAGACAGACATTGGTACCGGCCAGCACCGCCATGGTCCAGGGGAAACACCAGCCGTTGCAATGGAACATCGGCAGCGTCCACAGATAGACCGCATGCTGGCGCATGTTCGAGGCGAGGACGTTGCCGACCGCATTCAGGTAAGCGCCGCGATGGTGGTAGACGACGCCCTTGGGATTGCCGGTGGTGCCCGAGGTGTAGTTGAGGCACAGCGATTGCCATTCGTCTTCTGGCCAGTCGTAGGGCTCGTCGGCGCTGCCGCCGGCCAGGAAGGCTTCATATTCGCAGTCGCCGAGACACTCGCCGGGGCCGGTGTAGACCGGGTCGTCGATATCGATCACGCGCAGCGGGCGCTCGAGTTTAGCTAGCACCTTTTCCACGGTGGCGGAGTATTCGCGGTCTGCAAACAAGATTGCGGCGCCGCTGTGCTCGAGGATGAAGGCAAGCGTGTCGGCGTCGAGCCGGGTATTGAGCGCATTCAATATGGCGCCGGCCATCGGCACGCCGAAGTGCGCTTCATATAGTGCCGGAATATTCGGCGCCAGCACAGCGACGGTGTCGCCGCGCCGCACTCCGGCGCGCTTCAGGGCCGAGGCCAGGCGGCGGCAGCGCAGATAGGTCTGGCGCCAGGTGTGGCGCTGGGCGCCGTGAATGACGGCCAGTCGGTCTGGATAGACGGCGGCGGCGCGTTCGATGAAGTTCAGCGGCGACAGCGCCACATGATTGGCGGCATTCGGTTCGAGGCCGGCCTCCTGGCGGATGGGCGAAGTAGTCATGGTGTCTGCGCGAAGAGAGAACGGAGGGTTTGGCGGTGGTTCAGCAGCGGTTCAGCCGGTTTCGGCCATGGCGCGCTGTGCGCACGCCCAGCCGAGTTCCGCCAAGGGTTGCGCCTTGAGCCCCATCTGTACGGCATCGGCGGCATTGGCGTTGCCGTCGCGTGCCCGCCCGGCGATGCCCTGCAGGATCGCCGCGATGCGGAACAGGTTGTAGGCCAGGTAAAAATTCCAGTGCGCGATGCCGGCGCGGCCGGTATGGCGGCAGTAGGCGGCAATGTAAGACTGCTCGTCCGGAATGCCAAGCGCCGCCAGGTCGAGGCCACCGATGCCGCGCCACAGCGTGGCCGGAATATGCCAGCTCATGCAGTGATAGGAAAAATCGGCGAGCGGATGGCCGAGCGTCGACAGTTCCCAGTCGAGCACCGCCAGCACGCGCGGCTCGGTCGGGTGGAACACCAGATTGTCGAGCCGATAGTCGCCGTGCACGATCGAAGTCTCGTCGCCGGCCGGAATGTGCGCCGGCAGCCAGTCGATCAGCGCATCCATGGCAGCGATCTGCGTGGTTTGCGAATCGCGGTACTGGCGGCTCCAGCGGGCGATCTGACGCGTGAAATAGTTCCCAGCCTTGCCGTAGTCCGCCAGGCCGACGGCGGCGTAGTCGACGCCGTGCAGCGCCGCGATCACGCGGTTCATTTCCGCGTAGAGCGCGCTCCGCTCGGCCGTGCTCATGCCCGGCAGCGACTGGTCGACGAAGATGCGGCCATCGACGAATTCCATCAGGAAGAAGGGCGTGCCGATGACCTCCGGGTCGGCGCAGTACAGATGCATGCGCGGTACCGGCACGCCGCTGCCGGCCAGCGCCTGCATTACGCGGTACTCGCGATCGATCGCATGCGCCGAGGGTAGCAGCTTGCCCGGCGGCTGCTTGCGCAGCACCAGCCGCTCGCCGCCGCTGCGCAACAGATAGGTCGGGTTGGATTGGCCGCCCGACAGCGGCGTGATTTCGAGCGACGCCGAACCGATGTGGCCGCCGGCTCTCAGGTAGGCCGCCAGCCGCTCGGCATCGAGGCTGAAGCCGTTTTCCGGGTGCGCGGGACTGCTCATGATGCGGCAGGTCCGGACGAGGCGGCGGCGCTTGCGCCATCCCATTGCCAGAAGGCGTCGCCTTCGTCGAGCAGGTATTTGGCGAGCACCATCTTGTGCACCTCGGATGCGCCGTCGACCAGGCGCGCCTGGCGCGCGTAGCGGTAGATCCATTCGAGCGGCGTGTCCTTCGAATAGCCGCGCGCGCCGTTCAGCTGGATCGCGGTGTCGGCGGCCTTGTGCAGCGTCTCGGACACGACGATCTTCGCCATCGAGATTTCCTTGCGCGCGAAATCGCCGGCGTCGAGCTTGCGTGGCGGCGCGCATCGTGAGCAGGCGGCCGATCTCGATCTGCATCGCCGCTTCGCCCAACAGCCATTGCACGCCTTCGCGCTCGGCCAGCGGCCGGCCCTGGCTGTGGCGCGTCTGCACATAATCGCGGGCGATCGCCATGGCGCGGCGCGACAGTCCGAGCCAGCGCATGCAGTGCGTCAGGCGCGCCGTGCCGAGGCGGATCTGAGTCGCCTTGAGGCCGTCGCCGACACCCATCAGGCGGTTTTCGTCAGGAATTTCCAGGCCGTCGAACACCAGCTCGCAGTGGCCGCCATGCTCCTCCGGGCCCATGATCGGAATCCGGCGCTCGATGCGCCAGCCGGGCTGGCTGGCATCGAACAGGAACGCAGTGAGGCCCTTGCGCGGATCGTCCGAGGTTTTGGCGATAAGAATGAAATGCTGTGCGACGCCGGCGCCGGTGATGAACCATTTGCGGCCGTGGATCACCCAGCGGTCGCCGCGGCGCACGGCCGTGGTCTGCATCATGCTCGGATCGGAGCCGCCGCCCGGATGCGGTTCGGTCATGGCGAACGCGGAGCGCACCTTGCCGTCGATGATCGGCTGCAGCCAGCGCGTCTTTCTGCGCTTCGGTGCCGACCTTGTTGAGCAGGATCATGTTGCCGTCGTCGGGTGCCGCGCAATTGAACGTGACCGGGCCGAAGATCGAATAATTCATGGCTTCATAGCAGGCCGCCATGCCGACTACCGGCAGTCCCATGCCGCCGCGCGCCGGCGGCATCTGCGGCGCCCACAAGCCGGCGGCGCGCGCCTTGGCGCGCAGGGTGGCCAGCACCTCGTCACGGATATTGTCGTGTTCGTCGTAATTGGCGCGGTCGGCTTCGACCGGCAGCAATTGCTCCGTAACGAACGAATTGATGCGCTGGCGGATACTGTCGATTTCCGGGCTGATAGAAAAATCCATGAAAATTCCTTGAGGTGGTTTAGAGGGAGCTGACCAGATGGCCGCCATCGACTGCGATCACGGCACCGGTCATGAATTCGGAAGCGTCCGAGGCCAGCAGCAGCAGCGGGCCATCCAGGTGCTCAGGCTGCCCGAGACGGCGTTGCGGCACGCGCTTGAGCAAGGCTTGTCCTGCTTCGCTGGCAAAAAATTCGCGATTCAGGTCGGTTTCGATATAGCCGGGGGCCAGCGCGTTGACGCGGATGCCATAACGCGCCCACTCCAGGGCCAGGGCGCTGGTCAGATGAATCAGGCCGGCTTTGGCAGCCGCGTAGGCCGGTACTTGCTGCGCCACGCGCAGGCCCAGAATGGAGGCGATGTTGATGATGCTGCCGCCCTGGTGATCGCGCATATGGCGGCCGGCACTTTGCGCCACGCGCCAGGCGCCATTGAGATTGACGTCTATCACTCCAGTCCAGTCGGCCTCGTCCTGGTCGAGCGCCGGCTTGGTCACCGCGATACCGGCATTGTTGACGACGATCCGGATCGGCCCGAGTTGCGCAGCGGCGTGCGCGATGGCCTGCTCAACACTGTCCGGATTCGTGACATCCATCGGCACGGCACATGCTTCGGCGCCCGCTGCGCGCAATTCGTCGGCGAATTTTTCACCCTCGGCAATACGCCGGCCGGCAAGCGCCACACGTGCGCCGGCCCGGGCCAGGGTGCCGGCAAAATGGCGGCCCAGGCCGCCGAAGGCGCCCGTGACCAGGGCGGTCTGGCCTTGCAAGGCCGCGGTATTGAAAAGCTTCATGGTGGTAGTTCCTTGTTTGGCTGCGAGAGGGAAGTCAGTGCTGTGGATGAATAGCTCGCACCAGCGAGGTCGAGGCGCTCTGTTGCAGCGATGTCCATAGCGCTTCGTCATCCCGTTCCAGAGCGGCCGTCAAGGCTTCCGGGCCGGGGCCGTCAACCTGCATGAGCCAGCCGTATAAGTGTATGCCTTGCAGGTAGAGCACTTGGTGAGGGCGGACCAGGGCGGCTACCACCGGTGCAGCCGTACGTTCCTCGATTCCCCGCGCGTTTTCCGCGCAGTCGGCCAGCAGCATGCAGGCAGGTTTGTTGAAATAATCCGCGATGCGCGCACGTGCGCGCTCCAGTGCGGCGAAATATCCGGCTTCCAGCGTCTCTTCCGGCAAATGGACCTTGACGACGAGGAGGCGCTCGCTCAGTTCGACGATCAGCAAGCCTTCGTCCAGCCAATCCTGCTGGACGAAGGCGCCTTTCTTGCGGAACAGTTCGGCGATCGCCAGCCGCACGCCGCTGCCTTCGCCACCGACAAGCTGCTTCTGGAACTCCAGTTGCTCAATGGATTTTTGGGTCGCATTGAGTTCTTCCTGCAGTGTGCCGATTTTTCGCAACAGATCGTTTTGTCGGCCGATCAGGTCTTGCTCGGCGACGGTGCGATAGCTCCCCATCCAGGCAGCGTTATGGATGCCGGTAACGCAGCCAAGGCGCTCGGTGCAGTGACGCAAGGCCTCGACAAAGCGCTTCGAGTGCACGGCATCGGCGATGGCATCGTCCGCCAGGGCCGGCAATAGCAGGACACGGCCCGGTGGCAGACTGACATACGCAGCCAGCGGCAAGCCGGCATCATCCTGCAGTATGGCGATGCCGGGAAAGTCGGTCAGGATCGCCTGCGGTTGCAATGCGTCGCCGACATGCTCAAAGAAGGTCCGGAACGGATCGCCGGCACGGCAATGCGGCGTGCCCGGCTCGGCGTGCGCAACGGAAACCTGCGAAGGCAACAGGGCCGTCAGGGGTTCCAGCGGCGCATAGTCGATCACCTCCTGCAAGGTGTGGATGCCGAATGTGCGAGGTGGGGGCAGGATCAGCGCCATCGTGCCTCCGCGTTGCAAAAGTCTGCGGAACTGCTGACGCCAGTGACGCGACACGGCAAACACTTCTTCCGATGCACGCGCCGAGAGTACGTCTGGGGAGCGACGTTCCAGCCGGCTCTCGAATTCCGGGAAGGTGCCGGCGGGGTTCCATATGACAGTGTCGAACTCATCTAGCGCTTGTGGCTGCATGAACGCAAGATGATCCAGGCGGGTGCCGCCGCTGGCGGCGAGCGGTAAGTCGATAGCGGCGATTTTCATAAGCAAAAAGAAGTTGACGGGCGGAAGTAATATAGCATAATGTATAGATTGATAGATGTTTAGATTACTAGACAACCTCATTACCTATGACTAAACAATCCGAACTTCAGGTCGTGCCTGCTCCCTTGCTGGACCGGCAGTCGCCTTTGCCACTCTATGAGCAGATCAAGCGGCGGGTGCTGACGATGATCCTCAGCTGGCAGCAGGAGGATGAGCGTTTTCATACTGACCTGGAGTTAAGCGAACAGTTCGGCGTCAGCCGGATGACTGTGCGGCAGGCAGTGCAGGAGCTAGTGGAAGAGGGGTTTCTACGGCGCGTACGCGGCCTTGGGACTTTCGTCTGCGCACCGAAGATCGACGAACAGTTCACGCCTTCGATGGATTTCCTCGATCAATGGGCGATGAAGGGACGGCCGCTTAGCCTGCGGGTCCTGCATTGCGCCCTGGAGCACCCCAGTACGCACATCGCTCGCCTTCTGGATCTGCCGGCAGACAGTCAAATCTGGAACATACATCGTCTGCGCACCGTGCAGCATGTACCGATCTCGATCGATTACCGCTATATCGATGCCGCCCGGATTCCCGACCTGAATTCAAAACAGGTGGCATCAGGTTCCTTGCTCGACCTGATTCGCAAGCAGGTCGATATCGCCTACGGCGAACTGAAGGTCGAGGCAGCGGCGGTGCGCGAAGAACATGCCGACTACCTTGGATTATTGCCAGGAGACCCGATTCTCACGCGCGATCTCGTCTACTACGACAGCGCCGACCGCCCTGTGATGGCGGGAGTATCGCACTACCGGGCCGACCAAGTGCGTTATTCAGTGCGCGTGCCGCTGCAAGGCAGCAAGAAGGCAATGAGCGGTGTTACCGATGCGCTCGAAGTGCGCGTCGCGCCAGCCAGCAAAAAAGGCGGCGGCAAGAAAAATTGAATTGAAGTACCAAAGTATTGCGTCCAGTTAAACAAAAGGTGAAGGAGACACACCATGCTGCAACTGAAGAGCTTTATTCGTACCATGACCAAATCCCTTGCGGCTGCCGCGCTGGTGAGCGCCGCTGGCGTTTCGGCCGCCCACGCCGAAAATGCGCTGAAGATAGGCTCGATCCTGTCGGTGACCGGACCGGCCGCATTCCTCGGCGAAGACATGAAGGCAGGGATGGAAATGGCCGTCGAGGACATCAACTCGGCGGGCGGCATCCGCGGCAAAAAGCTGGAATGGGTGTTCTACGACGCGGAGAGCCAGACTTCCAAGGCGATCAACGCCACGCGCCGTCTGATGTCGCAAGACAAGGTCGACATCATTGTCGGCGGCGGCAACATGAGCGGGATTGCACTCGCCATGATCCCCATGACGGAGAAGGCTGGCATGCCCTTCATCTCTACCGAAGGCAGCATGCAGATCGTCTCGCCGGCCGCCGAGCGCAAATATTCGTTCAAGAGCACGGTCGATGATGACCAGGTGCTCGACCGCGTACTCGACTATTTCGTCAAGAAAGGCATCAAGAAGGCCGCCCTGCTGGCCGACAGCAGCGGCTTCGGCCAGAGCGCGGTCGAGCAGATGAAGCGTCTGGCGTCGGCACGCGGCATCGAAATGCTGTACGAGTCATTCAATCCTTCCGATACCGACCTCACGCCGCAGCTGGCGAAGATCAAGGGCAGCGCGGTTCAAGCCATCATCTGCTGGACCGTCACCCCAGCCGGCGCGGTATTCATCAAGCAGGCGCAACAGCTCGGCCTCGACAAGCTGACGCTAGTGCACAGCTATGGTTTTGTCGATCAACGCTACATGCGCCTTGCAGGCGATTCGGTCAAGGACCTGCTGCTGGTCAGCGTCAAATTTCCGGTTGGCGACGATCTGCCCGACAACGACGGTGTGAAAAAAAATATCCAGGATCTGACCAAGCGCTTTGAAGCCAAGTACAAGCGCAAGCCGAATCAGTTCGTGGCACAGACCTACGACGCGGTGATGCTGGCGAAGACGGCGCTCGAGCAGGGCGGGGCGGACAAGGAAAAGGTGCGGGCAGCGCTGGAGTCGATCCAGAACTACAAGGGTGTAGGCGGCATCTTCAATTTTTCATCTGCCCGGCATTCCGGGTTGCTGAAGGACGACATCGTGATGTTGTCCTACAAGGATGGCGCGTTCCGGCTCGCCGACTATAAGTGATTTCAACTTCTAGCTAACCTTAATTCTGGAGCATAGCGATGACAGCAGCAGTGGCTGAACAGCACACCATCCTCGACGAGGTCGACGACATCTTCCCGCTCGACCTGGATACACGGATTCCCAAGATTCGGGAACTCTTTCATCTGGCAACCCAAAAACAATGGGATCCGCGTACCGACATTGACTGGAGCGCCTTCGATCCATCGCTCTATACCGAAGAGCAGCGCTTCGCGGCCCGCCAGTACTGGAGCCGTCGCGCGTGGAGCGAGTACGGCGCAATCTCCGAAAGCCCGGCGCTGCAAATCCGCTTTTGCCACGACAAATGCGCACCTGACCTGCGCCTGTTCTTTACCATCCGCTCGCAGGAGGAAAGCCGCCATTCCGAGGTGTGCTACCGGATGGCCGAGCTCCTCGGCGGATACGTCGAGCAACCGATGCACGAAGGGTTCCAAGGCTCTGTTGCAACGCATGGCGTGCGCAAGATGGCGCTCGACCCGAATGTTTCGGTCGAGGCGATTCTGGCGGCGCTGGTGTGCGCAGCAGAAGAAATCGCATTTGATGTCTTCCGTCACCTGGTGGACATCACCCGCGATCCGGTGGCGAAACAGATCTGCTCCCTGATTATGCGTGACGAGGTGCGCCATTGCGCCTTCGGTTGGCGCTATCTCGACCACCGCATCCCGCAGATGACGGCCGACGAAATCAAGATTGTCGAGAATGCCGTCATCACCATGATCGAAAAGGTTGAATTGAATGGCTACCACAGTCCGTGGCTGGCGCCCGACAACCCGGCCTCGCGCGGCGAAATGGAAGTCGACCGGATTACCTGGGAGGCGGGACTAGGCGCCACCGTGGAAGAGCTGGAAAAGCCAATTTTCGTCGACACGGTGCAGCGGATTCGTCGTCAGATGCAAGGCTGGGGCGTCAACCTGCCTACTTTTACGCACCCCAAGATCGGTGAATTTTGAGCAGGAGACCATGATGATGCAGACCCAATCCACCAAAATTCTGGTTGAAAGCCGCTTTCCGCTGGAATTGAAGCGTTCGATCGTTTCGATCCGTGAGCTGTATGAGACCGGCAAGCAGCAACGCTGGAATCCGGAAACGGATATCGCCTGGGCGGAATTCGCACCTCAGAATTATGATGCTGCGGCCATCGATGCCGCCCGTCTTGTCTGGAGTCGCCGTGCCTGGCTCGAGTACGCTGGTCTGGCGGAAACCCCAGCTATCCTGATCCGTCTCTGCCTGGAAGCCGGCCGGGAATCCGATCCGAAATATTATCTGACGATACGTAATACCGAGGAGGCCTGGCAGATCGAAAGCGCCCATCGCTTTGCGCAATTGCTGGGTGGGTATATCGATCGGCCTTCCTCGGCGCAGCAAAAAGCGCTGTTCAACCAGTATCGCCATCGTCAGGCACTGGATGCGGAGCAGCGTGCTGATGCATTCTTCACCACCCACTCGGCAGTGGAGGATGGATTGGAGCTGGAACTCCATCGTGCCTATCTGGCCAATGCCACCGATCCGGTCGCGTACCAGTTGCTGGAAAAAAGTGTGCAGGCCAAAGAGCGTCATGTCACTTTCGGCTGGCTATACGTCGCCGAGCGTGCCGCCAATTGGTCGGATGCAGACCGCGCCGCGGTTGGTGCGCATGCCCACAGATATCTGCAAGAGATCGAACTGTCGGGTTACCACTGCCCATGGTTGGCAGCGCCCGACGGCGCAGAGGCGATCGCTGCCGAGACTGCCGCTAAAGCCGGCCTAGGCGCGGCAACTCGTGCCACCGAGCAGGGCATTTTCGTCGAATACGTCGCCAGTGTCCGCAAGCGTCTGGATGAATTCGGGGTGGTGCTGCCGCCCCTCACTCATTCTGCCCTTGGTCAGCTGTAACCCGAAAACGGACCTGGAATTTCTCTATGGATCTTTCAACGCAAGTCATCCAGTCTCTGATCGCGGGCCTGACCACGGGCAGCATCTATGCCATTGTCGCGGTAGGTTTCAATGTCATCTTCAAAAGCACGGATGCGATCAATTTCGCCCAGGGCGAATGGGTCATGATGGGAGGCATGGTGGCCGCCACCACGTATGCCGCATGGCATCTCCCATTGTGGATGGCTTGTGTCGTCGGCGTGCTGGTGGTGGGGATTGTCGGGGCGCTATCGCAGCGCCTCACCATTCAGCCTCTCGCGAGTCCTTCTCCAGTGCTGGTGACGATGGTCAGCATCGGATTGGCGATCTGCACGAAGAGCCTGGTGATGCTGGTACTGGGCAAGACGCCGATGGGCTACCCGGCTTTCTCCGGCGATGTGCCGGTGATGGTTGCGGGCGCAAGCATCCAGCCGCAGAGTTTCTGGGTGCTCGGTGTGGCGGGCGTTTTCATGCTGCTGACCGACTGGTTTTTCAAGCACACCTTGCTGGGCAAGACCATGCGGGCAACGGCCGCCGACCGCGATGCGGCGGCGCTGGTCGGAATCAGCGTCAAGCGTTCGGTCACCTGGGCATTTCTACTGGCGGCGCTGGCGGGCGGCTTGGCTGGCGTGATCATCACGCCGCTTACCTTCACCTCCTACGATCACGGCACGATGCTGGGATTCAAGGGTTTCAGCGCGGCGATGCTGGGCGGCTTGGGCAGCCTGCACGGTGCTTTTCTCGGCGGACTTCTGCTGGGGGTGGTCGAAGCGCTGACCGGCACCCTGATTTCGTCCCATTTCAAGGATGCCGTGTCGTTCATCCTGCTGCTGCTGGTGTTATTCCTGCGGCCGCACGGCATGCTGGGCAAGGCCGAAATCAACAAGGTCTGAGCGCATTGCAACCTCCTATCGGATCGCTTCAATTTTCGCGGAAATGGATGACAACATGAATACGATACCGCCAAGCGCGGCCCCGCCGGCTGCCGGCGCAGTTCCCATGGTCGGGCAACCCGGTCAGGCTCGTCCGCTGCTGATCCTGTTCGGCCTGTGGGCAGTCATGCTGGCCTTTCCATGGGTGGCGCCCAGCACCTATATGGTTGGCCTGGGGGTGATGTTCTTCATCAACCTGCTCCTGATCGCCAGCTTGAACCTGATCATGGGTTACTGCGGGCAGATATCGCTCTGCCACAGCGGATTTTTCGGACTGGGCGCCTATGTCAGCGGTGTGCTTTCCGCCAAATACGGGATTTCAGCGTTGATCGGCATTCCCTGTGCCATGGCGCTTACTGCATTGGCGGCGCTTCTGGTCGGTTTGCCGGCATTGCGTTTGCGCGGGCATTACCTGGCCATGGCGACTCTCGGATTCAACGCGATCCTGTCGGTCCTGTTTGTGGAACTGGTCGACTTCACCGGGGGACCGAATGGCCTGACCGGTGTCGAGCCAATCAGTGTTGGCGGTTTCGCCCTGGATAGCGACATGCGGTTTTTCTACCTTGCATGGGCGGTCGGCCTGATCGTAATGTGGGGCATTCTCAATCTGACCCGCTCGCGTATCGGCCGTGCCATGAACAGTCTTGCCGGCAGCGAGATCGGCGCGGCCAGCCTGGGGGTCAATACGCAATGGCTGAAGACCGCGATTTTCGTGATGTCGGCCACATTGGCGGCGCTTGCCGGCGCGCTGTATGTCCACTTTACCCAGTTTGCGTCGCCGGAAACCTTCAGTTTTTTCGCTTCCGTGCTGATGGTCGTGATGGTGGCGGTCGGTGGCTGGGGGAAGTACTGGGGGCCGCTGTTCGGAGCGCTGATCTTTACGGTCGTGCCGGAGATGCTGCAGGCATTTCACGACCTTGAACTGTTTTCGTTTGGGCTCGGCATGATCGTCGTGCTGATTTTCTTCCCCAGCGGGATTGCCGGCTTTCTTGAACGCTTCGGCCGTCGCAAGGCAGCGGCCGGAGTAGGCGCCGTCACGGCGCGGAGGGCGACCAATGGATAACGCCGGATTCTTGTCCGTGGCCGACGTCGGCATGCGCTTCGGTGGGCTGGCGGCGCTGTCCGAGCTGTCGTTCGAGATGAGGCAGGGTCAGGTCAAAGGCTTGATCGGTCCAAATGGCGCCGGCAAGAGCACGCTTTTCAATATCATCGCCGGCGTACTCAAGCCGTCGAGCGGCAGCGTTGCTTTCCGCGGCCAGCGGATCGAAGGCCTGCCCTCGCATCTGCGGATTGGCCTTGGCATTGCGCGCACTTTCCAGAACCTGCAGATATTCAAGGATATTACGGTGCTCGAAAACGTGATGGTCGGATGCCATTCGCGTTTCCATGCCGGCATCCTGGCTTCGGTATTGCGCACGCCGCGCCAACGGCGGGAAGAAGACCGGATTTACAGCATTGCCATGGAAAAGCTGGCGCTGCTTGGCCTCGCGCACAAGGCATTTTCCAAAGCCTCCGATCTCAGTTTCGGCGAATCCAAGATTCTCGAAATCGCCCGTGCACTGGCCGCCGAGCCGGCCCTGCTTCTGCTTGACGAGCCGGTGGCCGGAGTGCCGCATGCCGAGGTCGAGCGGGTGGTCGAGGTGATCCGGGAAATCAACCGCAACGGCGTCAGTGTGCTGTTGGTGGAGCACAACATGAGCTTCGTCATGAAGCTCTGCGACGACATCGTCGTGCTGAATTATGGCCGCAAGATCGCTGAAGGGAGCGCCACCAGTGTGCGCGCCGATCCCCAGGTGCTGCAGGCTTATCTGGGAGAGGATGTCGAGCATGCTTGAGATCAGTGGCTTACACGCGGCCTACGGCGCGGGCGACGTTTTGCGTGACGTCAGCATGCAGATTCCAGCCAATCAGATCGGCTGTCTACTGGGCGCCAATGGCGCCGGCAAGAGCACGACCATGCGCAGTTTGAGCGGATTGCTGCGGCCTCTGCGCGGCAGCATACGCTTCGAGGGCGAGGCGCTTGAAGCGCTGTCGACCGAACAGATCGTGGCGCGCGGCATCGTGCTGGTGCCCGAAGGGCGGCGCGTTTTCGCCGCGCTGAGCGTACGGGAAAACCTGGAAATGGGCGGCTATACCTTCCTGCGCGCGCGCCGCACGACCGAATTCAAGCGCAATCTGGACCGGGTGCTCGATCTCTTTCCGCGCCTGGCCGAGCGTTCCCAGCAGGCGGCGGGCACGCTCTCGGGCGGCGAGCAGCAAATGGTGGCGATCGGCCGCGCGCTCATGAGCGGTCCGCGACTGCTGATGCTCGATGAGCCGTCCATGGGGCTCGCGCCGCTGGTGGTGAAGGACATTTTCGCCTCGATCCGGCGCCTCAAGGAGGAGGGCCTGACCCTGCTGATCGCTGAGCAGAATGCCAACCTGACACTGCAGAGTTCCGATTACGGCTATGTGCTGCAGGAGGGCAGGGTCGCGTTTTCCGGTTCCTCGGAGCAATTGCGCAACGAACCCCGCGTACAAGCGGCCTATCTGGGCCTCTGAGCGCAAACATGAAGCCACACATGTCCCATATGCCGTCCACCATCGACTCCGCTCTCGAAGGGAGCTATAACCTGCGGGTCCGCCATCCCGAGCGGACCATGATCTACCACGACTTTGCCGAACGCAGTGCGGTGACGCGCCAATGCCCCACAGCATTGCTGGATATGGCTTACGGCCCTGCGCCCAGCAGCCGGGTCGATATATTTCTGCCGCACGGCACCGAACCGGCTCCCTTGTTGATATTCATCCATGGCGGTTATTGGCGGGCGCTCGACAAGCGCGATTTTTCATTCGTGGCGGATGCCTACCTTGCGGCCGGCATCGCGGTGGCCATGCCGAACTATGCTCTGGCGCCGCAGGTGACTGTCAGTGAAATCGTTGCCGAGGTGTGTTCCGGCGTCGCCTGGCTGATCGGTACGGAAGGCGCCCGCATCGGCTATGACGCCAATCGCGTCGTGGTGTCCGGTCATTCCGCCGGTGGCCATATGGCAGCAAGCGCGGTGCGCCGCGATCGCGTCCCCAGTCTCGAAGGGAAACTGCGGGGATGCGTGTGCCTCAGCGGCCTGTTCGATCTCGAACCGTTGCTGCATACCTCGGTAAACCGCGATCTGCATATGAGCTCCGTCGAGGCGCGCGCATTAAGCTTATATGACGCGGACTTGATCGATGCGCCCTTGCTGCTGGCGGCCGGCGCGCTGGAAACCAGCGGCTTTCAGGACCAGAGCCTCGACTTTGCACAGCATTGCCGGACGGGCGGCAGGGCTGCCGAGACCATGCTGGTGGCAGGACGCAACCATTTCGACCTGGTCGATGAATTCGCCGATCCGCACAGCATCCTGTTTGACAAAACGCTGGCACTGCTGCGCGGCCGGTAACACAGCACATTTTTGACCACCAAAATCAAGGAAAACGACATGACTCGACAATTGAATCCAGAACAGATCGCCGCTCCGGTCGGACCGTACAGCCAGGGCGTGCTGGTCTCGGGCACCGGAACGTGGCTGCATATCGCTGGCCAGGTTGGGATGCATAAGGATGGAAGCTTGGCTCAGGGAATGGCCGACCAGGCCGATCTCGCGTGGTCGAACTTGAACGAAGTACTGCGGGCCGCCGGCATGGAGGTTGCCGACCTGGTCAAGGTGGTCACTTATGTCACCGACGAAACCCAGCTTGCGGCGCTGGGGCCGGTTCGTCTGAAGTACCTTGGCGATGCCCGTCCGGCATCGACCCTGGTGGTGGTCAAGGCACTGGCCCGGCCCGAATGGCTGTTCGAGGTGGAAGCCGTCGCCTTCAAGGCTGCATAAGCCGTCCTGCGCTGCTTCGCTTGAGCCACATTGTTTCATCCCGCTGTGCGTCAGCGGCGCTGACCGTACCTTTGGCTACGGAGCCGGCTGGCAGCGCCGGCCTCATCCGACTGAAACAACGCAAGCGCACATGCGCCTGTGAAACGGGCTGGCTGCGCTTGCATGCGATCCACAGGAAGTCTGATGCCGCCCGTCGTTCACGGCGGCATGCGGAAACCTGAACCTTGCGCCGACATCCATAGCATCTTCAAGTGATTTCCACATGACTCTCCTTTCCGTCTGGCATCCAGCGGTATTGCGTCGTTGCGCCCCCGGCATCGCGCTGGCTGCCGTGGTGGCGCTGTCGGCAACCTTCATTGCCGACAGCTACGGCGGCCCGCAATTGCTGTATGCCTTGTTCTTTGGGCTGGCCTTTCATTTCCTTTCGCATGACCCGGTATGCCAGCCCGGCATCGACTGGTGCAGCCGCACGCTGCTGCGTACCGGCGTTGCCTTGCTCGGCTTGCGCATCACCCTAGGCGACATTGGAGCGCTAGGCGCGGCGCCGCTGCTGATGGTCGTCGTCGCGGTGGCGGCCACGCTGGGCTTTGGCTGGCTGCTGGCGCGCCGGCTTGGGCGACCCGCCAGCGAGGGCTGGCTGTCGGGCGGCGCGGTGGGGATTTGCGGCGCCTCGGCGGCATTGGCGATCGCTGCCGTCCTGCCGCAAACCAAGGAAAACGAAAAATTCACCTTGCTGGTGGTGGTTGGCGTCACGACACTGTCGACCGTGGCAATGATCGTTTATCCGCTACTGGTTCCGCTGCTGGGGTTGGCGCCCGAGGCGGCCGGCATCTTCCTCGGCGGCACCATCCACGACGTGGCGCAGGTTGTCGGTGCCGGCTACCTGATTTCTCCCGAAGCCGGCGACGTTGCCACCGTTGTCAAGCTCACGCGCGTAGCCTGCCTGGTGCCGGTGGTGCTGGGGTTGACCCTGCTGTTCCACAGCGGCAGCGGCCGGACCGCGGTGCGTACTCAGCCGCTGGTGCCGGTGTTCTTGATCGGATTTGTCTGGTTCGTGCTGGCCAACAGCTTCGGCCTGATCCCGCAGGCCGTCACCGATAGCCTGTTGCAGGCGTCGCGCGCTTGCCTGGTAATGGCGATCGCCGCGCTCGGCGTCAAGACTTCGTTCCAGGCGCTGGCCGCGCTCGGCTGGCGTCCGGTGGCACTGCTGGTAGCGGAAACCGTGTGGCTAGCGGGATTTGTACTGGTTGCGTTGACACTGATCGGCTAGGCGCCGACGATGGAGCGGTCACGCGAAGGTTGATCTAGACGTATTGGCATCGGAATCAAAATCAGCGCTACCGCACCCAGTCGACTATTCCACCTAGGAGCAGGCCGAGCCAATAGTCGCTATATAAAAAACGTGTTTGCTTGGGTGCGGTATTGGCTATGTGAGCGCTATGCCGGCATGGTGAATTGATCCTGCGGCCCGTCGTCGCTACCCGAATCGTACTTGTCCGAGATGATCAAGTCAGGCGCTTCATGTCATCAGGAGGTAGCTTGGCCCGGCAGATATGGTGCCTGTCTCCTTTTTCCGAAAGTTGGAGCTTTGCCCGCTAGTCGAAAGATGAGCGGGTTTTTTTGCGTAACGCGGTCCGGCCTCGTGCACAAGCGATGTCGCGCATCCGCCACACGCCCGTCAATTTCATCAAGCTGTCATATGCGATTCATAAACTTATTTCGGATTTACTTTGCGCATTGGAAAGTAAACGCAACGGGCCTGTCGGATTAAGGCGTCGGCGGGAGTTAACGCAGAACCGCGGTTTCCTCCGGCACTGACTATTCTTCGGCTCATCACTTCAGGAAATAGGTAAATGAAAAAATCGCTTCTCGCACTCGCAGTTCTGGGCGCCATCGCTGGCGCTGCTTCCGCACAAACCAGCGTCAGCATCTACGGCGTGGTTGACGCCGGCGTCAGCTATACGGATAACGGTGCCGCGACCAATTCCAAAACCTGGGCGCTGGGCAGCGGCCAGCAGTCTGGCAGCCGCCTCGGCTTCAAGGGCAGTGAAGATCTGGGCGGCGGTCTGTCGGCTATCTTCACGCTGGAAAACGGCTTCAACATCGATGATGGCACGCAAGGCCAGGGCGCCCTGTTTGGCCGCCAAGCCTTTGTCGGCCTGAACGGCGGTTTTGGTAGCGTCAAGCTGGGCCGTCAATACAACCCGATTCGCGTGTCCGCTGAAGCGATCGATCCATTCGGCCTTGGCCTGGCCGGTAATCTGAAGAACGTATTCAACGTGTATGGCGAGCGCGCCAACAACACGATCAATTACGCGACGCCGAACCTGTCCGGCTTTTCCGGCCAGGTTGCCTACGGCTTTGGTGAAGTGGCGGGCAGCACGTCGGCCAGCCGCCAAATCGGGCTGGCTGCCAATTATGCCAATGGCCCGGTCTTTGTAACCCTGGCTTACCATAACCAGGACAAGTCGACCGATGCCATCACCAATAAAGGCAGCGCCAAGAGCACGCTGTTGGGCGGCACTTACGACTTTGGCATGGCCAAGCTGCACGGCGGCTTTGCCTGGAACAAAGGCGATACCGGCATTGCCGACGATGCTAACAGCCGTGACTGGATGCTGGGCGTCAGTGCCCCGATCGGCGCCGGCACCGTCCTCGCTTCGTACATCCAGCACAAGGACAAGCTGGCTGACCAATCCGACGCCAAGCAATGGGCGCTCGGCTATACCTACAGCCTGTCCAAGCGCACCAATCTGTACACGTCCTACGCGAAAATCAGCAATGATGCGCAAGGCATGATCGGCACCAAGACCGCCGGTGCCAGTGCGTCGACCTTCAACGCAGGCATTCGCCATAAGTTCTAAAACGCGGTAGCAGCCTCGAGTTTGAGGCTTGAATGAAAAACCGGCCGCTGTTGCGGCCGGTTTTTCATGGCGCCGGCCTTAGTGCCGCTTGCGCGAAAAGTAGGTGACCGGCAGATCAAATTTGGCGTTCGGGAAAGCGGCGGCGACCTGGTTGCGACACCGTCTCCAGTTGCTCGAAACGCGCGGTCTTGACGACCAGCAGTTGCAGTCGCGGGTAGGGGTGGGTCTGCGCGCCCGCCAGTTGCAGACTGGCGACCTTGGCCGCGACCGCATCCAGATTGGCTTCGATGATCACCAGTTCGTTGTTGCTGACGCCGACCAGGTTGTCGCTCTCGCGCGCCACCAGCGTACGGCCTTCGGTTGCCGCTGCCGACGCGCCATTCGCGTGCTTGCCGGCCAGCGTTGCCGGCGGCAGTGCGCGCACGCTTTGCGAACCGATCCGGGTTAGCGGCACATCCTTGATCTGCTCGACCACTGCCGGCGGCGCCGGCCGGCCTTGCTGGATGATTTGCGCTTCAGCAATGCCGCAGGCCAGCAGCAGGGCCATGCCAAACATGGAATGTTTCATTTGGTTTTCTTTCAAGTTGACAGGGTCGACGGCTGGGATCAGCGGCCGTACACGCGCAGTGCCCAGTTGGTTAGGATCGCCTCGTCGCCGCCAAACGAGCCACGCCCGTTCGCATCCACCACCCGCAGCGTCCACTTGCCGTTAGCCTGTTCTTCGTTGAAAGCATTCGACATCAGCAACAGGTTATTCGCAGTCCGGGATTTCTGGAACGCGTTGTGCGCATTCATCAACACGCTGCGCGTACCTTGTGGCGAGATCAGTTCGATGCCCAGATCGCCCAGGATCGCGTTGCCATCGATCGACACCGTTACTTGCACCGCTTCTATCGTGTGTGAGCCTGGATAATGAATTTCGCTGCCGGGCGCGTTTGGATCCTCCTGCGGTATCACCAGATCCAAACCATCCGGGTCCTTGGTCGCCGGCAGCCAGCCGCTGTCGCTGACCGGGCCGCTCAGGTAATTGGTGTAGGTCTTTGCCATCGCCACCGCCGTTGCCGCATCCACCAGTCCATAGCCGTACCAGTTATGGAATTTCAGCCCGGCCGCGTTGGAGGTCCAGGCATCCGCGGCGACATAGTCGCCATGCCTCAGCCTCAACATTTTCGCCGGCCGGTCGCCGTCAATCTGGCGCGCGGTTTTCGCTAGGATCAGGCGCAGGTCTCGCCAAGTCAGGTTCGGATTGGCACCCAGCATCAAGGCGACCACGCCGGTCACGGTCGGGGCCGCGGCCGAGGTGCCATTCATGGCCGCGGTGTAATGGCAATTCGGATTGAGTCGTCTGGCGATCGCGCTGGCCGGATCTTCAAAGTCGTTCAGGTACGGCGTATTGCCGTTACGAGCGTAGCCGCGTGCGCAGCCGGCAAGATCGGTGGTCAACACCCCCGGGCCGGCCGAATCCGGCGTCCGTGGAGTCGCCATGCCATATTCTCCTCCCAGGCCGGTCAGCAACAGGTTGGAGCCTGCGGTTGAGTAGCTGGACTTGACGCCACGCGCATTGACCGCCCCGACAGTGACCACTTGCGGCATCACGTTTTCGATATCGAAGGCCGCATTTTGGCAGCTTAAGCCGTGCCGTTGCGCAGCATCGCATTGGTCCGACAAGTTGCCGTCTTCCATTTCGAAATTGATGAATTCATTGCCGGAGCTCTTGACCATGACGATGCCCCGGCCGCCGCGCATGTCGGCAAATTTTCGGATGGCGAGCGCCGCAGGGTGCTTGTCGATGTCGATTTCGTCCGGCGCGGCCGGCTCGCTGCCGTAGGAGGCGTTGATGACCCAGGCGCCTTGGCTATATGGCGCGCCGCCATAGGCGGCCAGCAGATTGGGTGCGGATTTGCAGTCGTCGCACATAAAGTTGATGCTGCCGAGCGAGGCCGAGGGCGCCACTCCGCGGCCGCCGACGCCATTCTTGGCCACGGCGGCAATGATGCCGGCTACCGCGATGCCGTGCGCATCACCGAGGCCGAGCGGCATCGGGTCGCTTGGGTCAGGCGCTTTCGGATCGAAGTTGCGCAACATGCTGTGATCGACGTTCGCAGCCAGGTCTTCGTGCCGGATATCGATACCGTCATCCAGCACCAGTACCTTGACGCCGCTGCCGGTGAGGCCGGCATTGAATACGCTTTCCACATTCAGGTCGATGCCGGCGACGCCCCCTTCCGAGGCGAAGCTGCGATTGCCCGGTGTTTTTCAAATGCCACTGATATTCGTAAAGCGGATCGGTGGCAGCCGCCGGCAGCACCGGCGGGCTGGAGCTGCCGCCACAGGCGCTGAGGAAAAATACGCTTGGCAGCAGCCAGCGCAACGCAAGGTCGTCATGAAAATTGGCCATGGTTCTCCTTGCTGTCGGACAGCGAAAATCGGTTTGCGACAGAGGCCGCATGTGGCGCTGGGGTGGTTCCGGCAGGATCTTAGCGCGGCTTGAGCGGGAAATACGTAACCGGCAAATCGAATTTCGCGGCAGGGAAGGCGGCGGCCACTTGGCTGCGCACGGTTTCCAGTTGCTCAAAACGGGCGGTGCTGACGATTCGCAGTTGCAGGCGCGGATAGCTGCGGGTTTGCGCCCCTGTCAAGCCGAGCGTTGCCACCTTGGCGGCGATCGCCTCCAGTTCGGGACTGACGATCACCAGTTCATTGTTGCTGATGCCGACCAGATTATCGCTTTCGCGTACCACCGTCGTCGTCGTGGCAGCGCTGCCGCCCTTCGCCAGCGATCGCAGCGGTGACTCCGGCGGCAACGCGCGCACGCGCTGAGAGCCGATATGGGTAAGCGGCACGTCTTTGATCTGATCCAGTACGGCAGTGGGGGCGGGGCGTCCCTGGGGTGAGGTTTGGGCAAGCGCGCAGCCGCATGCAATGGTGCTGGCAAGTATCAGTACAACGCGTTTCATCGTATGGTTTTCCAAAAGAGCGGTTCAACGGCCATAAATGCGGAGCGACCAATTGGCGAGTATCGCCTGGTGGCTGGCGTCGGTGGCCTGGCGGCCATTGACGTCCACCACGCGCAAGGTCCATTGGTCGTTGCCGCCGGCAGAAACGCTTTGTTCTTCGTTGAAGGCGTTCGACATCAGTAGCATGGCGTTGGCGGTCGCCGAATCCTGCAAGGCGTTGTGTGCGTTTTGCAGGATGCTGCGGGTGCCGTGCGGCGACGTCAGTTCGATCCCGAGATCGCCCAGGCGGCCGTCGCCGCCGATCCACACGCGCACCTGCACCGCTTCGATCGTGCGCTTATACGGTAAAGAAAGCGCGCTGCTCTCGCCGTCGGCGTCGCCCAAGGGCACGGCCAGGTTCAGCCCGCCCGCGTCTAGCGTGGCGTAGGCCCAGTCGCTGGGTTCGAGCACGCCGCTGAAATGGTTGGTGGTCGCTCTTGCCATGGCGACCGCGCCGGCGGCATCCACCAGGCCGAAACCATACCAGTTATGAAACGCCAGCCCGGCGGCGTTGGTGGTCCAGCCTTGCTCGGCGGTGTAGTCGCCCTGCGCCAGCTTCAGTATCTTGGGAGTACTCAGGCGATCGATCTGGCGCGCCGTTTTGGCGAGGATCAGGCGCAGGTCGCGCCAAGTCAGCTTGGGATGGCCTCCAGCATTAAGGCGACGACGCCGGTGACGGTGGGGGCCGCCGACGAAGTGCCGTTCATCACCGAGTTGTAGCGGCAGCCGGCATTGAGCCGTTTCGCTTCCACGCTGCCCGGATCGACAAACACATTCCGATAGGGGTCGTCCGCCGCTCTCCAACGGGCATAGCCGCGCGAGCAGCCCGACAAGTCGGTGGTGATGATCGCCGGGCCGGCGGCGCGGTGGTTGACCAGCGCCGCGTCGCCGTATTCGCCGCCCAGGCCTGCCACTAGCAGGCTGGCGCCGGTGTTCGAGTAGCTGGACTTGACGCCGCGCGCATTCACCGCGCCGACCGTCACGACTTGCGGCATCGTATGGGCAGGATCGAAGGCCGGGTTCAGACAGCTCAGATTATGCGTTCGCGCCGGCGCGCAGACGCTGGCTGGGTCCTTCGGGTCATCACCCCGGAAGTTCTCGAAGTCGTTGCCGGCGCTCTTGATGAGGAGCGCGCCTTTGCCGCCGCGCATGCCGGCCATGCCACGCAGCCCCAGCAGCGTGGCACTGGTGTCAACATCCGCCTCGATCGGCGCCAGCACGGTACTGCCGTAGGAGGCGTTGATGACGGCGGCATTGCCGCTATAGCTATCGTTGCCATAGGTGGCGACCATATTGGCCTCGGTAGTGCATAGCGGGCCGCACAAGAAATTGATGCTGCCCAGCGAGGCTTGCGGCGCCACGCCGCGGCCGCCAAGGTCGTTATGGGCGACGGCGGCAATGATGCCGGCCACCGACGTGCCGTGCGCATCATCGATACCGAGCGGCGTTGGATCCGTTTTGTCGGGAGCGGCGGGATCGAAGTTGTGCAGCATGTCCGGATCGATATTTGCCGCCAAGTCTTCATGCCGGATGTCGACACCCTCGTCCACCACCAGCACCTTGATCCCGCAGCCCGCGGTGGCCGGCGTTGAACAGCGACTCCACATTCAAGTCGATGCCGGCGATACCGCCTTCCGCCGCAAAGGCGGACTGGCCAATGTTTTTCAGATGCCACTGGGATTCGTAGAGCGGGTCACTCTTGACGGCAGGTGGTGGATTGTCGCTGCCGCCACAGGCCGCCAATGCCAGAGCAAAGGCGGACAGGCATGCGGCGCGCGCGCATGATGTCATGTTATGCATGGAGAACCCTGAGGAAACGGAAAGCTTGCAGTACGTCTGGGTTGCAGAATGGCAAAAATAGCAGATCGTACAACAAACCCGCTCTCACTCCAAGGTGCTATTGCCGTGCAAGCGGCAAGCGTGCCATGGCCGTTGCCGGGC
>CAVPQU010000005.1:0-328758 GCA_963707665.1 uncultured beta proteobacterium
TGCAAATCTTGTCTATTTTACGGTTGGAATCAGGCTGATTGAAGGCAGTCGTGGCGCGGGTTCTGGGTTCCGTTTTTTGGCCAGCCCGATGATGCTGGCAATGATGGCCGGCATGCTATTCGCCATTTTCCGGATCGTCATACCGGAGCCATTGTCTGCGGCATTGAAAATGCTGGGCGAAGCATGTATCCCGATCATGCTGTTCGCGCTTGGGGTACGCATGCTGGATGTCAGTTTCAAAAGTTGGCATATCGGCCTGGTCGGGGCAGTAGTCTGCCCGCTGGCGGGGCTGGCGATCGCATTGGCGCTGGATCAGATACTGTCGCTGGCGGTGGAGCAAAGGGCGCAGATGTTTTTATTCGCCTCACTGCCGCCGGCGGTCTTCTGCTTCATGGTTGCAGAGCAGTACCAGCAAGAGCCAGACAAGGTCGCTTCCATCGTATTGCTAGGCAACCTCGCGGCGTTGGCGTTCGTGCCCGCCGGATTGTGGCTCGGCTTGCGTTAGTCGACACCGCGCCGGCCGCCGCCACTGCGTTGCGCCCGTCGCCGTGCTGGTTAGGTGCCCGGCATGTACACAAGTGTTAATTCTCGTGTCGCGCCAGCCTGGCACGCCGTATTACCCGTAGTATCTGGATACGAGCCAAATTGATCCCTGTGGCAAGTCTTTCTTTCGAGGAGGAACGTGTTCAAGTCGTCATTGCGGCAGCAATTGATCCTTCCCTTCGTGTTGATGGTGGGGTTTGTCGCGTCGGCAATAGGCTGGGTATCATTTCAGGCTACCACCGACGCGGTCAGCGCCCTGACCCAGAGGCTCCTGCTGGACATGACGTATCGGGTTGACGGCATGAGCCGCAACTACCTGGCTGAAACGCGCGCGTTCCTGGAGTCGGCGCTGCCCGACGCCGACATGCCGCCGCGCGGGACAGATGTTTCCGATAATTTGCTGGCACTGGAAGAGCGTTTCTGGCGTCTCGGCGAGCGTCCTTCCACACTGGCAAAATATGTCTACTTCGGCGGCGCAGACGGTCGCTTTGTCGGCCTTGATCGCGCTGCAGCGGGTTCTGCTGAGTTGTATCTGCGCCACCCCGGCGACTCGCAGCGGACTGTGTACGAGGCGGTGGCGCCGGGTGACCGTCGCAGCAAATTGCGTAGCGATGAGTATGACCCGCGTCAGCGGCCATGGTATCGCGCCGCAGTCGGGCGGGCGCAAGCGGTTTGGGCGCCGGTCTACAGCGACTATACGTCGAGCCAGCCGACCATCACTTTCGCCAAGCCGGTATATCGGGCCAATCACCAGCTCGCCGGGGTGATGGCGATCGATATGCCGCTGACCACGCTGGCCGATTCGCTGAAGACTTTGGCGATCAGTGAACATGGCGTTGCATTTCTGATGGACAGCGATGGCATGTTGATCGCCAGCTCGCATTCCGGCGGGTCATTCCAGCTGGCCAACTCCCTGCCGCAGCCTAACCGGATCCAGGATGCGCGGAGCGAATTGATCCGTGAAGCGGGTGCCCGCGCGCTTGGCTGGGTGCGCCATGATGCTATGCGAACGTCGCGTTACCAGGCAGTCACGTTGACTTCAGGCGTGGTGAAAATGGCGGCCGCCCGCGTCGATGACCACTACGGGTTGGGCTGGACCGTTGTGGTCGCGGCGCCGCGCGCGGATTTCATGCAGGGTGTCGTGCGTAGCCTGTATAACGGCTTGCTGATTGCCGGCGTGTGCATC
The DNA here is from genome assembly GCA_963707665.1 of uncultured beta proteobacterium. Classification (GTDB taxonomy): domain Bacteria; phylum Pseudomonadota; class Gammaproteobacteria; order Burkholderiales; family Burkholderiaceae_D; genus DATJCV01. Next base: position 1,730 of record CAVPQU010000005.1, read on the forward strand.
GTGCTGGCACTGCTGCTCGGCCTGTCGATCTTGAACCGCGCCCTGTCCGATATCCGCAAGCTGACCGACGCCGCGAAAAAAATCGGTGATGGCGAACCGCTGCCGCGGCTGCAGATTCATCGCAATGACGAACTGGGTCAATTGGCTCGGACATTCTCCGAGATGGAGCGCAATTTGCGCACCGATCGATTGACCGGCGCCGCCACCCGAGAATGGCTGTTGCAGCAGATCGCCTTGCTGCAGCGGCGGGGGCAGGGGCAGCGCAGGGTTCGTTTCGGCTTGTTGTTCATCGATCTTGATAATTTCAAGTTTATCAATGACCACTACGGGCATGAAGCCGGCGATCGGGTACTGGTCGCTGTTGCCACGCGCATCAAGCTGGCCGTGCGCAGCAGCGACATCGTGGCGCGTTATGGCGGCGATGAATTTGTCGTGCTGCTCAAGGGCATGGGTTCGATACGGGAAGTATTTGCGGCAGAGAAAAAAATCGTCAATCTGGTGGCGCAGCCGATTGAACTGCGACAGGGCACGGAAACCATCGGCGCCTCAATCGGCTGGGCACTGTTTCCTCACGACGGCCAGAATTTGGAAAGTTTGCTGAAGATCGCCGATGAGCGCATGTTCGTCGCCAAGAAGCAGCGCAAGGCCGGGCGTTGAGTGATCTGTGCGAATCTGAACCGAATCCTCGACACGGCATATACTCCGTATGCCAGTGTCTTTTTACGGGTATGAAAAGGCGATTTACGTCGCATACCCCGGTATTTCTTTATGCCGTCCCCAGGTTTGTTCCATTCGACGTGCCAGCCGTTGCGGCGCACGCCAGCCGAGGTCCACGCCGTTCGCCATCCCGGGAACACGTTGCCTGGGCGGGATGGCTCGGGACAACGTCGCTGGCCTTCCACCCATTAACGTGAGAAGAACAAGCCCGCTTGGCTGCGGCCCAAACAATCGGCAGCGTGGCTAGTGGGCCAACACGTCGTGACGCGCGGCGCGCGCTATTTGCCATTCAACAGTGGCGCCAGATATTTGCCGGTGAAGCTGGCCGGCGTTTTGGTTACCTGTTCCGGCGTGCCGCTGGCGATGATCTGGCCGCCGCCGGCGCCGCCTTCCGGGCCGAGATCGATCACCCAGTCGGCGGTCTTGATCACGTCCAGATTGTGCTCGATGATCACCACCGTGTTGCCCTGGTCGCGCAGGCGGTGGATCACTTTCAGCAGCAGCGCGATGTCGTGGAAATGCAGGCCGGTGGTCGGTTCGTCGAGGATGTACAGCGTGCGGCCGGTATCGCGCTTGGACAACTCCAGCGACAGCTTGACGCGCTGCGCCTCGCCGCCCGACAGCGTGGTCGCGCTTTGCCCGAGGCGGATGTAGCCGAGGCCGACATCCAGCAGCGTTTGCAGCTTGCGCGCGATCACCGGCACCGGCTGGAAGAATTCCGCCGCTTCTTCCACCGTCATCGCCAGCACTTCGGTGATGTTCTTGCCCTTGTACTGCACTTCCAGCGTTTCGCGGTTGTAGCGCTTGCCGTGGCAGACGTCGCACGGCACGTAGACGTCGGGCAGGAAATGCATCTCGACCTTGAGCACGCCGTCGCCCTGGCAGGCTTCGCAGCGTCCGCCCTTGACGTTGAAGGAAAAGCGGCCGGCCGAATAGCCGCGTTCTTTCGCCACCGGCACCGTGGCAAACAAATCCCGGATCGGCGTGAACACGCCGGTGTAGGTGGCTGGATTGGAACGCGGGGTGCGCCCGATCGGCGCCTGGTCGACCGCGATCACCTTGTCGAAATGCTCGAAGCCGCTGATGCTGTCATGCGCCGCCGGTTCCGCGTTGCGAGCCGTACAGGTGGCGCGCTGCCGCCAGATACAGCGTGTCGTTGACCAGCGTCGATTTGCCCGAGCCCGAGACGCCGGTGACGCAGGTCAAGAGGCCAACCGGCAGCTCCAGCGTGACGCCCTTCAGGTTGTTGCCGGACGCGCCTTCGATGACGAATTGACGGTCCGGGTCGGGTGGCGGTGCGCTTTTTCGGCAGCGCAATCTTGCGTGTGCCGTTCAGGTACTGCGCGGTCAGCGATTCCTTGTTGCGCAGGATGTCCTGCAAGCTGCCCTGGGCGATGACGGCGCCGCCATGCACGCCGGCGCCGATGCCCATGTCGACCACGTAGTCGGCGCTGCGAATCGCGTCTTCGTCATGTTCGACCACCAGCACGCTGTTGCCGATGTCGCGCAAGTGCTTCAGGGTGGCGATCAGGCGGTCGTTGTCGCGCTGGTGCAGGCCGATCGAGGGTTCGTCCAGCACGTACATCACGCCGGTCAGGCCGGAGCCGATCTGCGAGGCGAGGCGGATGCGTTGCGCCTCGCCGCCGGACAAGGTGTCGGCACTGCGATCCAGCGACAGGTAATCGAGGCCGACGTTGTTGAGGAACTTCAGGCGGGCGACGATTTCCTTGATGATGCGATCGGCGATTTCGCGCTTGGCGCCGGTCAGTTGCAGGCGTTTCGAAAAACGCCAGCGTGTCGCGCAGCGGCGTCGCCGCCACTTCGTAGATCGCGCGCTCCTGCGCGCCGCTGCCGACCTTGACGAAGCGCGCCTCGATGCGCAGCCGGTGGCCGTGGCAGGACGGGCATTCCTTCTTGTTGATGAATTTCGCCAGCTCTTCCTTGACCGCCATCGAATCGGTTTCGCGGTAGCGCCGCTGCAGGTTGGTGACCACGCCTTCAAACGTATGTTCGCGCACCACCGCACGCCCGCGTTCGTTGATGTAGGTAAACGGAATCGTCTTGCGTGCCGGAGCCGAACAGGATCACCTGCTGCGCCTCTTCCGGCAATTGCTCGAACGGCGTGTCGATGTCGAATTCGTAGAACGCAGCCAGATTCGACAGCATCTGGAAATAAAACTGGTTGCGCCGGTCCCAGCCCTTGACCGCGCCGGAGGCCAGCGACAGGTTGGGGAAGGCGACGATGCGTTTCGGGTCGAAGAATTCGATATGGCCGAGGCCGTCGCATTCGGGGCAGGCGCCCATCGGGTTGTTGAAGGAAAACAGGCGCGGCTCCAGCTCGTGCAGCGCGTAGCCGCAGGTTGGGCAGGCGAACTTGTTGGAAAACAGATGCTCGGTGCCGCCGTCCATTTCCACTGCGACCGCACGCCCTTCGGCCAGTCGCAGCGCGGTCTCGAAGCTCTCCGCCAGGCGCTGCTTGATGTCCGGCCTGACCTTGACGCGGTCGATGACAACGTCGATCGTATGCTTCTCGGTTTTCTTCAGTTTCGGCAGATCGTCGGCTTCGACAATGCGCGCGCGCGCGGTGCCGCTCTGCACCCGGAAGCGCACGAAACCCTGCGCCTGCATCTGCTCGAACAGGTCGACATGCTCGCCCTTGCGATTGGCCACCACCGGCGCCAGGATCATCAGCTTGGTGTCTTCCGGCATCGCCAGCACGGTATCGACCATCTGCGACACCGATTGCGCCGCCAGCGGATTTTCCGGATGGTCGGGGCAGTAGGGCGTGCCGACCCGCGCGTACAAAAGGCGCAGGTAATCGTGGATTTCGGTGACGGTGCCGACCGTCGAGCGCGGATTGTGCGAGGTGGCTTTCTGTTCGATCGAAATCGCCGGCGACAGGCCCTCGATCAGATCGACATCCGGCTTTTCCATCAATTGCAAAAATTGGCGTGCATAGGCCGACAGCGATTCGACATAGCGCCGCTGTCCTTCGGCATACAGGGTATCGAACGCCAGCGACGACTTGCCGGAACCGGACAGGCCGGTGATGACGATCAGTTGATTGCGCGGCAAATCCAGATTGATGTTCTTGAGGTTATGCGTGCGTGCGCCTCGGATGCGGATTTCTTCCCGACTTTCTTTCATCAGCTGCTTTCTGCGTGGTTTACGGCCCTCGAGATACCGAATCCTTGCTATTTGGCAAGCCAGGAAAAACGGGCCAACCTGCTACTATAACGACTTTCGAAGTCTGTCGTAATCAGCGCTTTATCCCCCATGACTACTCTTTCTGCAGGACTCCCGGCTGCCACCGGCGAGGCCATGACGCGTACCGAAGTTCGCGCCAGTGCTTCATTGGCATCGATCTTTGCCTTGCGCATGCTGGGCCTGTTCCTGATCCTGCCGGTATTTGCGGTGCACGCCAAAACCATGGCGGGCGGCGGCAGCGCCACCATGATCGGCCTGGCGATGGGCATTTACGGCCTGACCCAGGCGTTCGGCCAGATTCCGTTCGGCGTTGCCTCCGATAAATACGGGCGCAAGCGCGTCATTGTCATTGGCCTGATCCTGTTTGCGCTCGGCTCGTTCATTGCCGCCGCCGCGGATAGTTTGCTGTGGGTCGTGATCGGCCGCGCGGTGCAGGGCGCCGGCGCGATTTCGGCGGCGGTGACCGCGATGATCGCCGACTCGACCCGCGAACAGCATCGCACCAAGGCGATGGCGATGGTCGGCGGCTCGATCGGCATCACGTTCGCGCTGTCGCTGATTGCGGCGCCGCTGCTGTACCAGATGATCGGCATGGGCGGGATTTTCGCGTTGACCGGCATCCTGTCGCTGCTGGCGATCCTGGTGGTGCTGTACGTAGTGCCGGCGCCGCCGCGAGCACCGGTGGCGGCCACGCCGCCGGTATCGCTGCGCACGGTGCTGCGCAACCGTGAACTGATGCGGTCTGAATTTCGGCGTCTTTGCGCTGCACATGATGCAGATGGCGATGTTCGTCGTGGTGCCGGCGGCGCTGGTGCAGGCGCTCGACATGCCGTTGGCCGAACACTGGAAAATTTATTTGCCGGTGATGCTGGGTTCGTTCGTGCTGATGCTGCCGCCCTTGTTCGCCAGTGAACGGCATGGCTACCTGAAGCAGGTCTTTGCTTGGCGCAATCGGCTTGCTGCTGCTGGTGCAGATCGGCTTTGGCGTATTCCTCGCGCAGCCCGGCAGCGCGTGGTGGCTGGTGGCGCTGCTGCTGGCGTTCTTCATTTCGTTCAACATTCTGGAAGCCAGCCAGCCGTCGCTGGTGTCGCGCATCGCGCCGCCGGCGGCCAAAGGCGCAGCACTGGGCGTCTACAACACGCTGCAGTCGCTCGGACTGTTTGCCGGCGGCGCGCTGGGCGGCTGGCTGCGCCAGTACGAGGGCGCGTCTTCTGTCTTCACACTAGGCATCGTCGCCAGTTTGCTGTGGCTTATAATCGCCGCTAATATGAAAAATCTGCCGCGCCGCAACCAGCCGGCCGCCGTAATTTAACAGGAGAAACTCATGGCCTCGGTCAACAAAGTCATCATCGTCGGCAACCTCGGGCGCGACCCGGAAACCCGCTACATGCCGAGCGGCGATGCCATCACCAACATCGCGGTCGCCACCACCGACAGCTGGAAAGACAAGTCCACCGGCGAAAAGAAAGAGCAGACCGAATGGCATCGGATCAGCGCCTTTGGCAAGCTGGCTGAAATCATGGCGCAATACTTGAAAAAAGGCTCGCAGGTCTACATCGAGGGCAGTCTGCGCACGCGCAAATACACCGACAAGGACGGCATCGAGCGCTACGCTACCGATATCCGTGCCGACACCATGCAAATGCTGGGCGGCCGGCAAGGCATGGGTGGGCCGGCTGACGACGGCTACAGTGCGCCACCCGCGCGCCAAAGCACTCCAGCCGCCAGTGCGCCGCGCCAGAGCCAGGCTTCCAAGCCGGCGCCGAATTTCTCGGATATGGATGACGATATTCCGTTCTAAAAACTACTTCGGAAGTATTCGTAATACAAAACCCGGCAATCCCTTGTGGATGCCGGGTTTGCTTTTTTGTGATCATGCAAGATCAATGGTGATGGCAGGAGCGTCGTTATTTACAATATACTCCATTGGTCAACGGCCAATATCGGTCAGGTACTAAGGAAAAAATAGATATACTGCCGATATGGCAGTTTTCGGCAGCGGCGCGCAGCAACTTCCGGATCGCGCCGGGCAGGCGGTTCGCCGGTGTGCCGCCAGCCGCGCCTGCGATTCCAGAATTCAGGTCAGATACGGGAAATCGATGAGCCTATTTGCCACGGAGATTGACGAGCACGATCCGCAGAACGAGCGGGAACGCGTGGCTGCCGGGCGCAGAAGCACTTGGGTCAGTGTCGTGCTCAATATCGTCCTCAGCGCGACTCAGGCCGTCGCCGGCATCTTGGCCGGGTCGCAGGCATTGATTGCCGATGCGATTCATTCCTTGTCCGATCTGGTGTCCGACTTTGTCGTGCTGGTGGCCGGGCACTATAGCCGCAAGGAGATCGACGCCGACCACGCCTACGGCCACCAGCGCTATGAAAATGCCGCCTCGCTGGTGCTGGGCGCGCTGCTGCTGGCGGTCGGCGTGGGCATGCTGTGGGCCGCTGTGCAGAAAATCCAGGCGCCGCACAGCGTGCCCTCGGTCCACTTGATCGCGCTGTGGGTGGCGCTGGCGGCGCTGGCAGCCAAGGAACTGCTGTTTCGCTACATGCTGGCGGTGGCCACCAGCTTGCGCTCCAGCCTGCTGATCGCCAACGCCTGGCATGCGCGCTCGGACGCCGCCTCGTCGCTGGTGGTGGCGCTTGGGATCGGCGGCAATCTGCTTGGCTTTTCGCTGCTCGACCCGATCGCGGCGCTGATCGTCGGCTTGATGGTGGGCAAGATGGGCTGGGGTTTTTTCTGGTCCGCATTGAATGACTTGATGGACCGCGCGGTATCGGCAGAAGAATCGGCGGCCATCGCCGCCACGCTGCGCGCGACGCCTGGCGTACTCGGCATTCACGATATGCGCACGCGCAAGATGGGCGACATGACGCTGGTCGACGTCCATCTGGAAATCCATGCCCATCAAAGCGTTGCGGAAGGACATGACATCGCGGTGCTGGCGCGCCGCCGCGTGCTGGACGCGCATCGCGTACTGAATGTGATGACCCACGTCGACCCGGTTGAGTGAAATATGAACAATATTGAGGTCAGGACAATATTGGGGTCAGAGTCAATTTTTCTTGATTGAGATATGACAGCGGAGTAGGATTTTGATCAATTAATTCTGCTTCAGTCATTGCCATGGCGCGCCTTCCTCGTCTTGTTGTCCCTGGTCAGCCGCATCACATCATTCAGCGCGGTAACGACCGTCGCCTGGTATTTCATGATGACGGCGACTATCAGGCCTTGCTGGATTGGTTGCGTGAGGCCGCAAGGCGATTTCATGTCGCCATCCACGCCTATGTCCTGATGCCAAATCACCTGCATCTGTTGGCCACTCCGACGGATGCAACCGGCTTGGGTCGCATGATGCAATGGGTCGGGCGCTATTACGTTCCCTATTTCAATCATAAGCACGGTCGCGTCGGTACCTTATGGCAAGGCAGGTACAGGACTACGGTGATCGACGCCGAACAGTATTTCCTGGTTTGCAGCCGCTATATCGAGCTGAACCCGGTACGCGCAGGTATGGTGGGCGATCCGCAGCAATATCGCTGGTCGAGCTATGGTCACCATGTCGGGGCTCATTCGGATCCGCTGATTACGGATCATGCGCTCTACTGGGCCTTGGGCAATACTCCGTTTGCACGCGAGGCGGCGTATCGGGATCTGGTGCAGCAGGCGCTTACTTCCGAACAAATTACTGCATTGAGCGAGGCAACTCTGAAAGGCTGGGCGCTGGGCTCAGAGCGCTTCAAGGCTCATCTGGAGCGCCAGACTGAACGACGCGTGCGACCGGCTAAAAGAGGGCGGCCGCACAAAACGCCGGTCAGTCCGGGAGATGCCAGCTAAGTAATTGCCACATAAAAATTTCTCTATCATTCACTCTGTCCCTAATTAAAAAAACAGAAAATTTTCCATATTTTAATTGGACTCTGACCCCGTTTTATTTGATTGAAATATCTGTTGCGCTGCACTATTCTTGCTCTCCGTCCTATCAGCAGGGAGCAGCGCGATGCGTACCCAGGGTTTGTATGATCCGTCCCATGAACATGATGCTTGCGGCATCGGCTTTATTGCGCACATCAAGGGACAGAAGAGTCATTCGATCATCGAACAGGGCTTGCTGATCCTGAAGAATCTTGATCATCGGGGCGCGGTCGGAGCCGACAAGCTGATGGGGGACGGCGCCGGCATCTTGATCCAGATTCCGGACCAGTACTATCGCGAGGAAATGGCGCAGCAGGGCGTCGAATTGCCGCCGCCGGGCGAGTATGGCGTCGGCATGGTGTTCCTGCCGAAGGAGCACGCCTCGCGCATCGCCTGTGAGCAGGAGCTCGAGCGCGCCACCCTGGCCGAAGGCCAGGTGGTGCTGGGCTGGCGCGACGTCCCGGTCGATGCCGAGATGCCGATGTCGCCCACGGTGCGCGACAAGGAGCCGGTGATCCGCCAGATCTTCATCGGCCGCGGCCCGGACATCATGGTGACCGACGCGCTGGAGCGCAAGCTGTACGTGATCCGCAAATCCTGCAGCCACGCAATCCAGGCGCTGAACCTTTTGCACGGCAAGGAATATTTCGTGCCGTCGATGTCGGCCCGCACCATCGTCTACAAGGGCTTGCTGCTGGCCGACCAGGTCGGCCAGTATTACCGCGACCTGCAGGACCCGCGCTGCGCCTCGGCGCTGGCGCTGGTGCACCAGCGCTTCTCGACCAACACCTTTCCCGAATGGCCGCTGGCGCACCCGTACCGGATGATCGCGCACAACGGCGAGATCAATACCGTCAAGGGCAACTTCAACTGGATGCGCGCGCGCGAAGGCGTGATGAAATCGCCGGTGCTGGGCGACGACCTGAAGAAGCTGTTTCCGCTGATTTATGAAGGGCAATCCGACACCGCCTGCTTCGACAACGTGCTGGAACTGCTGGTGATGGCCGACTACCCGCTGGCGCAGGCGATGATGATGATGATCCCGGAAGCCTGGGAAAACCACGCGGCGATGGACCCGAACCGCAAGGCTTTCTACGAATACCATGCGGCGATGATGGAGCCGTGGGACGGCCCGGCGGCGATCGCCTTCACCGACGGCCGCCAGATCGGCGGCACGCTCGACCGCAACGGCTTGCGCCCGGCGCGCTACATCGTCACCGACGACGACCTGGTGGTGATGGCGTCCGAATCGGGCGTGTTGCCGATCCCGGAATCGAAGATCGTGCAGAAATGGCGACTGCAGCCGGGCAAAATGTTCCTGATCGACCTCGACGCCGGCCGCATCATCGACGACAAGGAGCTGAAAGACACCTACGCCAACTCCAAGCCGTACAAGCAGTGGATCACCTCGGTGCGGATCAAGCTGGCCGCGCTGCCGCCGGAAGCCGAAGAAGCCAAGCCGGCCACCGCGCTACTGGACCGGCAGCAGGCCTTCGGCTATACGCAGGAAGAGATGAAGCACATCCTGGTCCCGATGGCGATTGCGGGTGAGGAAGCGATCGGCTCGATGGGCAACGATTCGCCGCTGGCGGTGATGTCCGGCAAGGACAAGACGCTGTACCACTATTTCAAGCAGATGTTCGCGCAGGTCACCAACCCGCCGATCGATTCGATCCGGGAAGCGATGGTGATGTCGCTGGTGTCCTTCGTCGGTCCCAAGCCGAATCTGCTGGATACCAATCACATCAACCCGCCGATGCGGCTCGAAGTGTCGCAGCCGGTGCTGGATTACGCCGACATGGCCAAGCTGCGCCATATCGCGGCGCATACCGGCGGCAAGTTCCGCTCGTACGAACTGAACATCTGCTATCCGGTCGCCTGGGGCAAGGAAGGCATCGAGGCGCGTCTGGCTTCGCTGTGCGCGCAGGCGGTCGATGCGGTGAAATCCGGCCATAACATCCTGATCATTTCCGACCGCCTGATGGATGCCGAGCAACTGGCTATTCCGGCGCTGCTGGCGACGTCGGCGATCCATCAGCACCTGGTCAGCAAGGGCTTGCGCACCTCGACCGGGCTGGTGGTGGAAACCGGCTCGGCGCGCGAAACGCATCATTTCGCCTTGCTGGCGGGCTATGGCGCGGAAGCGATCCATCCGAATCTGGCGATGGATACGCTGGTTGCCATCGCGCCGCAGCTGCCAGGCCAGATCACGCCGGAACAGGCGATCCAGCACTTCCAGAAAGCCATCGGCAAGGGCTTGCTGAAGGTGATGTCGAAGATGGGCATCTCGACCTACATGTCGTATTGCGGCGCGCAAATCTTCGAAGCGATCGGCTTGAGCAAGGCCATGGTCGACAAGTACTTCAAGGGCACCGCCTCGAATGTCGAAGGCATCGGCGTATTCGAGGTGGCGGAAGAAGCCCTGCGCCTGCACCGCACCGCCTTCAGCGACGATCCGCTGCTGCGCCATGCGCTCGACGCCGGCGGTGAATATGCGTTCCGCGTGCGCGGCGAAGAACACATGTGGACCCCGGACGCGATCGCCAAGCTGCAGCACTCGACGCGTTCCAACAACTTCAGTACCTACAAGGAATACGCGCAACTCATCAACGACCAGTCGCAGCGCCACATGACCTTGCGCGGCCTGTTCGAATTCAAGTTCGATCCGGCGAAAGCGATCCGGCTCGACCAGGTCGAGCCGGCCAAGGAAATCGTCAAGCGCTTCGCCACCGGCGCCATGTCGCTCGGCTCGATCTCGACCGAAGCACACACCACGCTGGCGGTGGCGATGAACCGCATCGGCGGCAAGTCGAATACCGGCGAAGGCGGCGAAGATCCGAAGCGCTATCAACAGGAATTGAAGGGCATCCCGATCCGCTCGGGCGAAACGCTGGCCTCGGTGCTGGGTGAAGGCCGGGTGGTGATCGATACGCCGCTGCAGGACGGCGATTCGCTGCGCTCGAAAATCAAGCAAGTGGCATCCGGCCGCTTCGGCGTCACCGCGGAATACCTGATGTCGGCCGACCAGATCCAGATCAAGATGGCGCAGGGTGCCAAGCCGGGCGAGGGTGGCCAGCTGCCGGGCCACAAGGTCTCCGAGTACATCGCCGAGCTGCGTTTTTCGGTGCCCGGCGTCGGCCTGATTTCGCCGCCGCCGCACCACGATATCTATTCGATCGAGGATCTGGCGCAACTGATTCACGACCTGAAAAACGTCAATTCGAACGCCTCGATCTCGGTCAAGCTGGTGGCCGAAGTCGGCGTCGGCACGATCGCCGCCGGCGTCGCCAAGGCGAAGTCGGACCACGTGGTGATCGCCGGCCACGACGGCGGCACTGGCGCGTCGCCGTTGTCGTCGATTCGCCATACCGGCTCGCCGTGGGAAATGGGTCTGGCCGAAACCCAGCAAACGCTGGTGTTGAACGGCTTGCGCAGCCGCATCCGGGTGCAGGCCGACGGCCAGATGAAGACCGGGCGCGACGTCGTGATCGCGGCGCTTCTGGGCGCCGATGAAGTCGGCTTTGCCACCGCGCCGCTGGTGGTCGAGGGCTGCATCATGATGCGCAAATGCCATCTGAATACTTGCCCGACCGGAGTCGCCACGCAAGACCCGGTATTGCGCGCCAAGTTTTCCGGCAAGCCGGAGCACGTCGTCAATTATTTCTTCTTCGTCGCCGAAGAAGCGCGCCAGATCATGGCGCAACTCGGCATCGCCACTTTCGATGAACTGATCGGCCGCAGCGACCTGCTGGACAAGTCGGCCGCAATTAGCCACTGGAAGGCGCAGGGGCTGGACTTCGGCAAGATTTTCCATCAGATCGACAGCCCGGCCGCACGCCATCAATGCGAAGAACAGGATCACGGGCTGGACAACGCGCTCGACCACAAGTTGATCGCGCAAGCCGCACCGGCGATCGAGCGTGGCGAAAAGGTTTCCTTCATTTCGCCGATCAGGAACCGCAACCGCACCGTTGGCGCGATGCTGTCCGGCGTCGTGGCGAAAAAATACGGCCATGCCGGCTTGCCGGACGACACCATCCACATCCAGCTGCACGGCACCGCCGGGCAGTCGGCCGGCGCCTTCCTGGCGCATGGCATCACGCTCGACCTGGTCGGCGAAGGCAACGACTACGTCGGCAAGGGGCTGTCGGGCGGGCGCATCATCGTGCGGCCGAATACCGAGTTCCGCGGCTGGGCGGTGGACAACATCATCGTTGGCAATACCGTGCTGTATGGCGCCACGGTTGGCGAAGCGTTCATCAACGGCGTCGCCGGCGAGCGCTTTGCGGTCCGTAATTCGGGGGCGATCGCGGTGGTCGAGGGTAGCGGCGATCATGGTTGCGAATACATGACCGGCGGCACCGTGGTGGTGCTGGGGCGCACCGGACGCAACTTCGCGGCCGGCATGTCGGGCGGAATCGCCTATGTGTACGACCCGGACGGCGATTTCGCCAGCCGCTGCAATCTGGCAATGGTCGATCTGCAGCCGGTGCCGGCCGCCGCCGAGCAGGAAGCGGCGGGCGAACGGTCGATCTGGCACGCCGTCCAGCGCGGCGCCGAAGCGCAAACGCATGAATGGATCCTGAAGCATTTGATCGAGCGTCATTTCAAGCACACCGGCAGCACGCGCGCGCGCAATCTGCTGGACGACTGGGCCAAGGCACTGCCGAAATTCGTGATGGTGTTCCCGACCGAATACAAGCGCGCGCTGGCCGAGCTGAATGCCGGCGTCGATGAACAGGAACTGGAAGAAGCTGCCTGAAGCGCTTCGCCATGCGTCACCGCACACGAACTCACTGAAAGAACGCGATGGGAAAAATTACCGGATTCCTCGAATATGAGCGGCAGGCGGAAACCTATTTGCCGATCGCCGAACGGATCACCAATTTCAAGGAATTCGTGCCGCGTCTGTCCGACGCCAAGGCCAAGATCCAAGGCGCGCGCTGCATGGATTGCGGCACGCCGTTTTGCACCACCGGCTGCCCGGTCAACAACATCATTCCGGACTGGAATGATCTGGTGTATCACGGCAACTATGAGGAAGCGCTGGCAACGCTGCATTCGACCAACAATTTCCCCGAATTCACCGGCCGCATCTGTCCGGCGCCATGCGAAGCGGCATGCACGCTGAATATCAACAGTAACCCGGTCGGCATCAAGTCGATCGAACACTACATCATCGACAAGGGCTGGGAAAACGGCTGGGTCGTGCCGCAGCCGGCCGCGCGCCAGACCGGCAAGAAGGTCGCGATCGTCGGCTCCGGTCCGGCCGGCCTGGCGGCGGCGCAGCAACTGGCGCGCGCCGGCCATGCGGTCACGGTGTTCGAAAAAAACGATCGTATCGGCGGCCTGCTGCGCTACGGCATCCCCGACTTCAAGCTGGAAAAATCGCACATCGAGCGCCGCGTGGCACAGATGCAGGCCGAAGGCGTGGTCTTTCGAACCGGGATACTGGTCGGCAAGGAATTTCCGGCGCATGTGTCGAATGGTTCCAAGCACACCATCGCGCCGGAACAGCTGCTGCAGGAATTCGACGCCGTGATCATCGCCGGCGGTGCGGAAAATCCGCGCGACCTGCCGATTCCCGGGCGTGAACTGAAAGGCGTGCATTTTGCGATGGATTTCCTGCCGCAGCAAAACAAGGTGAATGCCGGCGACAAGGTCAAACACCAGATCAGTGCGGCCGGCAAGCACGTGATCGTGATCGGCGGCGGCGATACCGGCTCCGACTGCGTCGGCACCTCGAACCGGCATGGCGCGCTGTCGGTCACGCAATTCGAACTGCTGCCGCAGCCGCCGCTGCATGAAGACAAGGAACTGGTCTGGCCCTACTGGCCGCTCAAGCTGCGCACCTCGTCGTCGCATGAAGAAGGCTGCCAGCGCGACTGGGCGGTGACCACCAAACGGCTGGAAGGCAAGAATGGCAAGCTCGAAAAACTGATCGCCGCGCGCGTCGAATCGCAGGACGGCAAGATGGTCGAAATGCCGGGTACCGAATTCGAAATGAAAGCCGACCTGGTCTTGCTGGCCATGGGCTTCGTGGCGCCGGTGCCGCAGGTGCTGCAAGCCTTCGGCGTCGAGCAGGACAAGCGCGGCAATGCCAAGGCCACGACCGATGGTGCGGGCTGCTACCAGACCTCGGCCGCCAAGGTGTTCGCCGCCGGCGACATGCGGCGCGGCCAGTCGCTGGTGGTGTGGGCGATCCGCGAGGGCCGCCAATGTGCCCGAGCGGTCGATGAATTCCTGATGGGCAGTTCCCTGTTGCCGAGATAGCGGATCACTCAGCCCGGCTTGCAAGCCGGGGCAGCGCTCGCCGGTTGCGCAGGGCGTCCGGCTGATCCGGCTGCCGTTGGTAAAGGTCGACGATGCGCGCTCATCATTTCCTGGCGGGGTCATCGCTGCTGCCGCGCTGAACGCACATTCGGGCCCAATTTGCTGCATCGCACGGTGTGGCCGTTTTTGCTTTTGCGGCAGGAAAATCTGTCTTGCGTCTGGCTGGCGTCAATGGTTGGTCCATTCGTGTTGCGGCTGCGCACTAGCGCCATGCGCGTGCAGCCATTCCATCTATATAATGGCGGTTCTCATAATTTCCTTACCGCCAACGCCCGTGGCTGCAGATTCCTCTCCTTTTGTCGAGATCGACAACCTCAATTTCGGTTATGGCGAACGCCTGATCCTGAGCGGGTTGACTATGCGCTTTGCGCGCGGCCAGGTAGTGGCCGTGATGGGCGGCTCGGGATCCGGCAAGACCACGATTTTGCGACTGATCGGCGGTCAGTTGCGGCCCCAAAGCGGGACGCTGAAGGTGGCCGGGCAAGAAGTGGCCGCGCTGGATACGCGCGAGCTGTATCTGTTGCGTCGCAAGATGGGAATGCTGTTCCAGCAAGGCGCACTGTTCACCGATCTGACTGCGTTTGAAAATGTTGCCTTCCCCTTGCGCGAACACACCGATCTGCCGGAAGAGTTGCTGCGTGATCTGGTGTTGATGAAGTTGCAGGCGGTCGGCCTGCGCAACGCCGCGCACTTGAAACCGGCCGAAGTTTCGGGCGGCATGGCGCGCCGGGTGGCGGTGGCGCGTGCGATCGCGCTCGACCCGCAGCTGATCATGTACGACGAGCCGTTCGCCGGCCTCGACCCGATCTCGATGGGCGTGACGGCCAACCTGGTGCGCACCCTGAATCAGGCGCTGGGCTCGACCTCGATCCTGGTGTCGCACGACGTCGACATGACGTTTTCGATCGCCGATTACGTGTACCTGCTGTCGCACGGGAAAATCGTCGCGCACGGTACGCCGCAGCAGATGCGCGATTCCGACGACCCGTTCGTGACGCAATTCGTGCGCGGCGAAGCCGACGGCCCGGTGCGCTTCCATTACCCCGGCAAGTCGCTGGCAGCCGATCTCGGCCTGGAGGCGCAGCCATGATCATCGATCTGCTGGCGGCGCTGGGCAACTGGGTGCGCGCGACGCTGGCCAATCTCGGCTATGCGATACGCCTGCTGTTTCACGTCTTGCGCGCCTCGGCCGGCCTGTGGCGGCGGCCGCGCCTGATTACCGACCAAATTCACTTCATCGGCAACCATTCGCTGCTGATCATTGCGGTGTCCGGCTTGTTCGTCGGTTTCGTGCTCGGCTTGCAGGGTTATTACACGCTGAACCGCTACGGCTCGGAACAGGCGCTCGGCTTGCTGGTCGCACTGTCATTGACGCGCGAGTTGGGGCCAGTGGTGACCGCGCTGTTGTTTGCCGGCCGCGCCGGCACCTCGCTGACCGCCGAAATCGGCTTGATGAAGGCGGGGGAGCAGTTGGCAGCGATGGAAATGATGGCGGTCGATCCGCTGCAGCGCGTGCTGGCGCCGCGCTTCTGGGCGGGAGTGGTGGCGATGCCGGTGCTGGCGACGATTTTTAGCGCGGTCGGGATTCTGGGCGGTTACCTGGTGGGAGTGCAGTTGATCGGCGTCGACGAGGGCGCCTTCTGGTCGCAAATGCAAAATGGGGTCGATGTCTGGCAGGATATCGCCAATGGCGTCATCAAGAGCGTGGTGTTTGGAGTGGCTGTCACCTTCATCGCGCTGTGGCAGGGTTATGAAGCGAAGGCGACCCCGGAGGGCGTGGCGCGTGCCACGACGCGCACCGTGGTGATTGCGTCGCTGATGGTGCTGTGGCTGGATTTCCTGTTGACGGCACTGATGTTTAATCGCGGCTGAGCCGATAGGTGGTCGAGAGTATTTTTGAAATCGGCCAGCGCATCCGCGGAAATGTAATGTTTTTGGCTATACTCCAGTAAAACAGATCTTAATAAGGGAATCGGACAATTCTGTTCTGAGGCACAATATGCAACGCAAATCACTGGATACATGGGTCGGACTGTTTGTGCTGCTGGGTGCGCTGGCGCTGGTGTTCCTGGCGCTGAAGGCGGGCAACCTGGCCTCGATGTCGTTTGCCGGTACCTATACCGTGCAATCCACTTTCGACAACATCGGCGGCCTGAAGCCGCGCGCGCCGATCAAGAGCGCCGGCGTGGTGGTGGGCCGGGTCGATGCCATCGATTTCGATGACAAGACTTACCGCGCGCGGGTCAGCCTGAAGCTGGAAGACCGCTATAAATTTCCGAAAGACACCTCGGCCAAGATCCTGACTTCGGGTTTGCTGGGCGAGCAATACATCGGCCTCGAAGCCGGTGGCGACACCGTCAATCTGGCACAAGGGGATCGCATCACCATGACACAGTCGGCAATCGTGCTGGAGAATCTGATTGGCCAGTTCCTTTTTAGCAAGGCCAGCGAAGGACAGGGTGGTTCGCAATGACGCGCGCAGGCACCGCAGGTGCGCTGGCAATCGCGCTTGCGCTGGGCGGCTGCGCCAGTACCGGCGCCGGCGGCAATCCGCACGATCCGTTTGAAAGCTTCAACCGCAGCATGTTCAGCTTTAACGACAAGCTCGATCAGGTGGCGCTGAAGCCGGCCGCCACCGTATATAGCGACGTCTTGCCGTCGTTTGTGCAAACCGCCGTCAATAATTTCTTCGGAAATATTGGCGACATCTGGAGCACCGTCAACAACCTGTTGCAGGGCCAGGGCGAAAATGCCGTTACCGGCGTAATGCGGGTGGCGGTGAATACCGTGCTCGGTTTCGGCGGCGTGCTGGATATCAGCTCGGAAGCCGGCCTGGTGCGCCACAAGGCGGACTTCGGCCAGACCATGGGGCGCTGGGGCGTGCAGTCCGGGCCGTACGTGGTCTTGCCGTTTTTCGGGCCATCGACGGTGCGCGACACGGTCGGCCTGCCAGTGGATATTTATGGCAACCTCTGGAATTACAAGTATCCGGTCCGCTGGCGCAACACCGGCACCGTGGTGCGGGTGGTCGATCAGCGCGCCACGCTGCTGAGTGCCGGCAACCTGATCGAAGAAGCGGCGCTCGATAAATACCAGTTCGTGCGCGACGCCTACCTGCAGCGGCGCGCCGGCCAGGTCGGCGCGCCGGATAACGGCGGCTGGGAAGATGCCGAGCCGCTGGAACCAGCGCCGAGCCCAACCGTCCAACCCAAGCCGGACAGCAAGTAATCCAGTCCGGAATCATTGAATGCGGAGAATCATGAAAATCTTTCGAACACTCGCCATCCTGCTCACCCTGGGCGCCGCCGCGTTGGTCGGCAGCGCGCCGGCGCGGGCTGAAGAAGGGCCGGATGCGCTGATCAAGCGCATCAGCCTGGAAGTGCTGGACACCGCCAAGAACGACAAGCAGATCCAGGGTGGCGACCAGCAGCGCATCATGCAGCTGGTGGAGGAAAAGGTACTGCCCTATGTCGATTTTCAGCGCATGACGGCGCTTGCGGCCGGCCGCTTCTGGCGCGAAGCCACGCCCGAACAGCAAAAACAGCTGACTGCCGAATTCCGCGATTTGCTGAAGTACACCTATTCCGGTGCGCTGGCGCAGGTGCGCGACCAGCAGATCCAGTTCCGGCCTTTGCGCGCCAGCCCGACCGAGACCGAGGTTGAAGTGCAGTCGCAGGTGCTGCAGCCGCGCGGCGGCGAACCGATCCAGCTTAACTATCGCCTGGAGAAGCAAGCGTCGGGCTGGAAAATCTACGACGTCAACGTGCTGGGCGCCTGGCTGGTGCAGACCTACAAGGGCAACTTCGCCACTGAAATCAGCAAGGGCGGGATCGATGGCTTGATCAAGACCCTGGCCGAGCGCAACAAGCGACTCGCCGCTGGCGCCGCCAAGGGCGTCAAGGCTGCGTCCTGAGCGTCGCCAGCCCAATCCATGTTCAAGCCGCCTTCATCGCTTACCGTCCATAACGCCAAGACCGTGCTGCAAGCCGGTTTGCGCGCGGTTGCCAACGGCCAGCGCGCGATCGACCTGACACATGTGGTCGCGGTCGATTCGGTCGCGGTGGCGACCTTGCTGGCCTGGCAGCGCGCCGCGCGTGCCCGGGGTAGCAATCTCGATTTCGGCCAGCTGCCGCCGAATTTGCAGAGCCTGGCGCAACTGTATGGCGTGGCGGCGCTGCTGCAGGCGCCCGCCGTCGCGGCGCCGGTTGCCGCGCAGCCGGCTTGACCTAGCCGGATTCCCGGCGCCGGCTTTCGAGCCGGAAATCCCCTATAATCAAAGGCTTTCCTTCGCTGCCGCAACGGCGCGGCAGGCGTGCTCGGCGCGCATTTTCCAATTATTTTGCATCAGGGCCGATGGCTGCAATTCAGATCACCAATGTCGAAAAACGCTACCGCTCGCTGCGCGCGCTGGATGGGGTGTCGCTGGCGATCGAGGAAGGCGAGTTCTTCGGTTTGCTGGGCCCGAACGGGGCCGGCAAGACCACGCTGATCTCGATCCTGGCCGGCCTGAACCGTGCCGATGCCGGCAGCGTTTCGGTGCATGGCCATGATGTCGTTTCCGAGTACCGCGCCGCCCGCCGCTTGCTGGGCGTGGTGCCGCAGGAGCTGGTGTTCGATCCGTTCTTCACCGTGCGCGAGACGCTGCGTCTGCAATCCGGCTATTTCGGCCTGAAAAACAACGACGCCTGGATCGACGAGGTGATGCACCACCTGAATTTGACCAACAAGGCGAATGCCAACATGCGCGCGCTGTCGGGTGGCATGAAGCGGCGCGTGCTGGTGGCGCAGGCGCTGGTGCACAAGCCGCCGGTGATCGTGCTGGACGAACCGACCGCCGGCGTCGACGTCGAGCTGCGCCAGACCTTGTGGCAGTTCGTCGGCCGCCTGAACCGCGAAGGCCATACCGTGGTGCTGACCACGCATTACCTGGAAGAGGCGCAGGCACTGTGCAATCGCATTGCGATGCTGAAAGCCGGCAAGCTGGTCGCGCTCGATTCGACCGCGAACCTGATCCATCGCATCTCCGGCTCACAACTGACGCTGCGGCTGGTGCCAGGCAACCGGCTGCCGGATGTGCTGAAGCCGCTGGTGTCGCATCCCGATCAGCTGTTGGGCGGCAATCAGTACATCCTGCGCGTCAACGATGTCGCCGAAGTCGAGCCGATCCTGGCCAAGCTGCGCGAGGCCAGGGTCGTGATCGAAGACATGCAGTTGCAGCAAGCCGACCTGGAAGACGTTTTCATCCAGATCATGGAGCGTGAAAAATGATCGGCTTCCAGACCCTGTTCTACAAGGAAGTGTTGCGCTTCTGGAAAGTGGCGGCGCAGACGGTGGCGGCGCCGGTGCTGACCGCCATGCTGTATTTGCTGATCTTCGGCCACGTGCTGGAAGACCGGGTGCAGGTCTACCCCGGCGTCAAGTACACCGCCTTCCTGGTGCCCGGCCTGATCATGATGAGCGTGCTGCAAAACGCTTTTGCCAACAGCTCCTCGTCGCTGATCCAGTCGAAGATCACCGGCAACCTGGTGTTCGTCCTGCTGCCGCCGCTGTCGCATTGGGAATTGTTCGGCGCCTATGTCGGCGCCTCGATGCTGCGCGGAGCCATGGTCGGCAGCGGCGTGTTTCTGATTACCACCTGGTTTGCCCAGCTGTCGTTCGTGGCGCCATGGTGGATCCTGCTGTTCGGCTTGCTGGGGGCGGCGATTCTCGGCACGCTGGGATTGGTGGCCGGCATCTGGGCCGACAAATTCGACCAGCTGGCGGCGTTCCAGAATTTTCTGATCATGCCGCTGACCTTCTTGTCCGGCGTGTTTTACTCGATTCATTCGCTGCCCGGCTTCTGGCAGGATATGTCCCGTTTCAATCCGTTCTTTTACATGATCGACGGCTTCCGCTACGGCTTTTTCGGCCAGTCGGATGTGGCGCCATTGCACAGTTTCGCGGTGGTCTGCGGCTTCTTCCTGCTGGTGGCGACGTTCGCCGTGTATCTGTTGAAGAGCGGTTACAAGCTGCGCCACTGATGGCCGGCGCTGCCACACCTGTATCCATCTGTTTTGAGGTAAGGAAGCCATGTCCACTACACCTGAGCTGATTCACAGCTATATCACCGCGGGGCTGGATTGCAGCCATCTCGAAGTCGAAGGCGACGGCCAGCATTTCCAGGCCATCATCGTCTCCGAAGCATTTGCCGGCAAACGCCTGATCCAGCGCCATCAACTGGTGTATGCGGCGCTGGGCGAACGCATGCGCGAGGAAATCCACGCGCTGTCGATGAAGACGCTGACGCCGCAAGAATTTGCCGATGCCAAAGCGGCCGGCTGAACCATTCCTGCACCATTGACTGCACCATAAAGTAACCGCATGGACAAACTACTCATCCACGGCGGCCGGCGGCTGGCCGGCGAGATCGCGATTTCCGGCGCCAAGAATGCGGCGCTGCCGATCCTGTGTGCCGGCCTGTTGACGGCGGATCAACTGCAGCTGACAAACGTGCCGCGCCTGCACGACGTTGCCACCATGCTGAAGCTGCTGCGCCAGATGGGCTTGCGGGCAGAGCAGGAAGGCACAAGCGTGACGCTGGACGGCAGCGCGATCGACAAGCTGGAAGCGCCGTATGAAATGGTGAAAACCATGCGTGCCTCGATCCTGGTGCTGGGGCCGCTCTTGGCGCGCTTCGGCGAGGCGCGGGTCTCGCTGCCGGGCGGCTGCGCGATCGGCTCGCGTCCGGTCGACCAGCATATCCGCGGCCTGCAGGCGATGGGCGCCGAGATCCATATCGAAGCCGGCTACATCCATGCCAAGGCCAAGAAACTGAAGGGCGCGCGCATCGTGACTGACATGATCACCGTCACCGGCACCGAAAACCTGCTGATGGCGGCGACGCTGGCCGAAGGCGAGACAATCCTGGCCAACGCCGCGCGCGAGCCGGAAGTGACCGACCTGGCCAACCTGCTGGTGGCGATGGGCGCCAGGATCGACGGCATCAACACCGATCTGCTGGTGATCCAGGGCGTCGACAAATTGCACGGCGCGGCGCATTCGGTGATCCCGGACCGGATCGAGACCGGCACCTTCCTGTGTGCGGTGGCCGCCGCCGGCGGCGATGTCACGCTGACCAACACCCGTAGCGACACGCTCGACGCCGCGCTCGACAAGTTGCGCGAAGCCGGCGTGGTACTGACTTCCGGGCCGGACTGGATCCGGGTGCAGATGGCGGCGCGGCCCAAGGCGGTGAGTTTTCGCACCACCGAATACCCGGGCTTCCCGACCGACATGCAGGCCCAGTTCATGGCCATGAATGCGATCGCCGAAGGCGCCAGCCACGTCACCGAGACCATTTTCGAAAACCGCTTCATGCACGTGCAGGAAATGAACCGGCTTGGCGCCTGCATCGCGATCGAAGGCAATACCGCGATGGTCACCGGCGTGCCGCAACTGGTGGGTGCGCCGGTGATGGCGACCGACCTGCGCGCCTCGGCCTCGCTGGTGATCGCCGGCCTGGCGGCGCAGGGCGAAACGCTGATCGAACGCATTTATCACCTGGATCGCGGCTACGACCGGATGGAAGTCAAACTGGCGGCGGTCGGCGCCAGCATTGAAAGAACGAAATGAACCAGAATGATCCAAACGATCAGCGGCAACTGACGCTGGCGCTGTCCAAGGGCCGGATTTTCGAGGAAACGCTGCCGCTGCTGGAAGCGGCCGGGATTCGCGTGCTGGAAGATCCGGAAACCTCGCGCAAGCTGATCCTGGCTACCGACGACGCCCAGTTGCGGGTGATCATCGTGCGCGCCTCCGACGTGCCGACCTACGTCCAGTATGGCGCCGCCGACTTCGGCGTGGCCGGCAAGGACGTGCTGTTCGAGCATGGCGGCGATGGCCTGTACCAGCCGATCGATCTCGGGATCGCCAAGTGCCGCATGTCGGTGGCGGTGCCGGTCGGCTTCAATTATGCCGAGGCGGTGCATCAGGGCGCACGCTTGCGGGTTGCCACCAAGTATCTGCGCGCCGCGCGCGAGCATTTCGCCGAAAAAGGCGTGCACGTCGATTTGATCAAGTTGTACGGTTCGATGGAGCTGGCGCCGCTGGTCGGCCTGGCCGACGCCATCGTCGACATGGTCAGCACCGGCAACACGCTGCGTGCCAATAACTTGCTGGAAGTCGAGCACATCATGGACATCTCGGCGCGACTGATCGTCAACCAGGCGGCGCTGAAAATGAAGCGCGAACGCCTGAAGCCGATCCTCGACACCTTTGAATTGGCGACGCAGCAGCGCCTCACCACGGAGTAAGGACATGAGCGACACCGTCAAGATTGCGATGCGCCGGCTGGATGCGGCGCAGGCCGATTTCGACGCGCAACTGCGCGCCCTGCTGGCCTTCGAGGCGGGCGAGGATGCGGCGATCGACGCCGCCGCCGCCGCCATCCTGGCCGAGGTCAAGGCGCGCGGTGACGCTGCCGTGCTGGAATATACGCAACGCTTCGACCGCCTTGCGGCCGCCAGCCTCGGCGCGCTGGAAATCGGCCGCGATGCCATGCAGGCGGCGCTGGACGGCCTGGCGCCGGCGCGGCGCGCGGCGCTGCAAACTGCGGCCGAGCGTGTGCGCAGCTATCACGAACGGCAAAAGGCGGAGTGCGGCTCGGCCGGTTTTCTGTACACCGAAGCCGACGGCACCGTGCTCGGGCAAAAAGTCACGCCGCTGGACCGGGTCGGCATTTACGTGCCGGGCGGCAAGGCCGCCTACCCATCCTCGGTCTTGATGAATGCGATTCCGGCCAAGGTGGCCGGCGTGGCCGAGGTCATCATGGTGGTGCCGACGCCGGACGGGGTGAAAAATCCGCTGGTGCTGGCCGCGGCCGCCATCGCCGGCGTCGATCACGCGTATACGATTGGCGGCGCGCAGGCGATCGGCGCGCTGGCGTACGGCACTGCCACCATTGCCCAGGTCGACAAGATCGTCGGCCCCGGCAACGCCTATGTCGCCGCCGCCAAGCGGCGCGTGTTCGGCACGGTCGGCATCGACATGATCGCCGGGCCGTCGGAAATCCTGATCATCTGCGACGGCAGTACCGACCCCGACTGGATCGCGATGGATCTGTTTTCGCAGGCCGAACACGACGAGCTGGCGCAGTCGATCCTGCTCTGTCCGGATGCCGGCTTCATCACCCGGGTCGAGGCCAGCATCCATAAGCTGATCGACGGCATGCCGCGCCAGCAAGTGATCCGCACCTCGCTCGCCAACCGCGGCGCCTTGATCAAGGTGCGCGACATGGATCAAGCCTGTGCGATCGCCAACCAGATCGCACCCGAGCACCTGGAAATTTCGGCGCAAGAGCCGCAGCGCTGGGCCGAGCAGATTCGCCACGCCGGCGCGCTGTTCCTCGGCCGTTTTTCGTCGGAAGCGCTGGGCGACTACTGCGCCGGCCCGAATCACGTGTTGCCGACTTCGCGCACCGCGCGTTTTTCGTCGCCGCTCGGCGTCTACGATTTCCAGAAGCGCAGCAGCGTGATCGAGGTCAGCGAAGCCGGCGCACAGACGCTGGGCAAAGTCGCGGCCGAGCTGGCTTACGGCGAAGGCTTGCCGGCACATGCGCGCTCGGCCGAGCTGCGGCTGAAAGCTGGCGGCTAAGGTGAGCGAGTGGCGCAACCGGGTCTTTTGCGAAGATGCATTGGCCGGTCTGGCGCGCATACCCGACGGCGCGGTCGATCTGCTGATTGCCGACCCGCCCTATGGCCTTGGCAAGGATTACGGCAACGATTCCGACAAGCTGGAAAGCGCGCGCTACCTGCACTGGATGGAGCGCTGGATCGACGTCGCGCTGCCCAAGCTGAAGGCCAACGGCAGCCTGTATATTTTCCTGACCTGGCGCTATGCGCCGGAAGTGTTCGTGCTGCTCAAGCAGCGGCTGACGATGATGAATGAAATCATCTGGGACCGGCGGGTGCCGTCGATGGGCGGCAGCACGCGCCGCTTTTCCTCGGTGCACGACACGATCGGGTTTTTCGTCAAGGGACGCGATTACCATTTCGACCTCGACGCGATCCGCATTCCGTACGACGAGCAAACCAAGAAAGCCCGTTCGCGCTCGATCTTCGTCGGCGCCAAATGGCTGGAGCTCGGCTACAACCCGAAGGACGTCTGGAGCGTGTCGCGCCTGCACCGCGAGCACCGCGAACGTGCCGATCATCCGACCCAGAAGCCGCTGGAAATCATCGAGCGCATGGTGAAAGCTTCCTGTCCGCCGGGCGGCGTCGTGCTCGACCCCTTCATGGGCAGCGGCACCACGGCGGTGGCGGCCAAGCGCTGCGGGCGCGAGTTTGTCGGCTTCGAACTCAATCCCGACTATTGCGCATTGATCGAGCAGCGGCTGGCGGCGCAGCAGCAAGCGGAGGCGCAGACCGCGCAGTCCTGAGCGTAGGCGCTCGCCCTGGCCTGTAATGGCGGTCCTGCATTGTCATATACTCCATTGATGGATATTGAATTTCGACCACTAAATGGCGATTTGCACCATATACTCCATTATTCCCTGTGACAGGAATGGCGTGACGCCAGCCAATGAATCCCATGTCCCTGATTGAAAACATCATCCGTCCCGACGTCCGCGCGCTGGCCGCCTACCACGTGCCCGATGCGGCTGGCTTGGTCAAGCTGGACGCGATGGAAAATCCCTACCTGCTGCCGCCGGAACTGCGCGCCGAACTGGGCCGGCGCCTGGCCGCGGTCGCGCTGAACCGCTACCCGGTGCCGTCGTATGCCGGCTTGAAAGCGAAAATCCGCAGCCAGCTCGGGGTGCCGGACGGCTTTGACGTCGTGCTCGGCAATGGTTCGGACGAATTGATTAGCATGCTGTCCGTGGTGTGCGCCCGGCATGACTTGCCGCAGCGGCGCAAGGTGCTGGCGCCGGTGCCGGGCTTCGTGATGTACGCGCTGTCGGCGCAGTTCGCGGGTCTCGATTTCATCGGGGTGCCGCTGACGGCCGATTTCGCCCTGGACCGGGCGGCGATGCTGGCCGCAATCCGGCAGCATCAGCCGGCGATCACGTATCTGGCCTACCCGAACAACCCGACCGGCAATCTGTTCGAGGTCGATGACATGCTGGCGATCTTGCGCGCGGTGGGCGACTCCGGCATCGTGGTGGTCGATGAAGCCTATCAGCCGTTCGCGCAAGCCAGCTTCATGCCGCGCCTGCCCGAGTTCGACAACCTGGTGGTGATGCGCACCGTCTCCAAGCTCGGCCTGGCCGGCATCCGGCTCGGCTACATGGCGGCCAGCGCGGCCCTGCTGGCGGAATTCGAGAAAGTGCGGCCGCCATACAACATCAACGTGCTGAGCCAGGCGGCGGCCGAATTCGTGCTGGAACACGTCGCCGTGCTGGATGCCCAGGCGGCGACCCTGCGCGCTGCGCGCACGCAACTGGCAGCGGCGCTGGCGGCCTTGCCAGGGGTTCAGGTATTCCCGTCGGCCGCCAATTTCCTGCTGCTGCGCGTGCCGCAGGCGGAGGCGCTATGCGCCGCTTTGCTGGCACATAAGGTGCTGGTCAAAAATGTCGGTAAAATGCACCTGTCGCTGGAAAATTGCCTGCGCGTGACGGTCGGCACAGCGGAAGAAAACGTGCTGCTGGTCGATGCCGTTGCCGCTTCTCTTCCATCCTGAAATCCTGTACTGGTTCACACATGTCCAACACTCCCGCAGCCGTCACTTCGGCCACATTCGCCCCCCGCCGCGCCGAAGTGGTGCGCAACACCAACGAGACGCAGATTCGCGCCGCCATCAACCTGGATGGCACTGGCCAGCAAAAGCTGGACACCGGCGTGCCGTTCCTGGACCACATGCTGGACCAGATCGTGCGCCACGGCCTGATCGATCTCGACATCGAAGCCAAGGGCGATTTGCACATCGACGCCCACCACACGGTGGAGGATGTCGGCATCACGCTCGGCCAGGCCTTCGCCAAGGCGGTCGGCAACAAGGCCGGCCTGCGCCGCTACGGCCACGCCTACGTGCCGCTGGACGAAGCGCTGTCGCGCGTGGTGGTCGATTTTTCCGGCCGTCCCGGACTCGAATTCCACGTGCCGTTCACGCGCGCGATGATCGGCAGCTTCGACGTCGACCTGACGCGCGAATTCTTCCAGGGCTTCGTCAACCACGCGCTGGTCACTTTGCATATCGACAACCTGCGCGGCAACAATGCGCACCACCAATGTGAAACCGTCTTCAAGGCCTTCGGCCGCGCGCTGCGCATGGCGATCGAACACGATCCGCGCATGGCCGGCACGATTCCGTCGACCAAGGGCAGCCTATAGTGGACAGCTTGAAGCTGTTCATCGCGCTGCTGGCCCTGGTCAATCCGCTCGGCGCGGTGCCGATCTTCATTTCGCTGACGGATCAGTACTCGCGCGCCGAGCGCCGCAAGACCATCTTCACCGCCGCCACCAGCGTCGCGGTGGTGATCGCGGTGTCGGGCGTGCTGGGACAGCAGATCATCGATTTTTTCGGCATCTCGATCGGCTCGCTGCAGGTCGGCGGCGGCCTGATCATTTTGCTGACCGCGTTGAACATGCTGAACGCCAGGGTCGGCGGCGCGCGCAGCACGCCGGAAGAAGAAACGGAAGCGGAAACCAAGCCGAATATCGGCGTGGTGCCACTGGCGATTCCGTTCCTGACCGGGCCCGGCGCCATCAGCACCGTGATCGTCTACGCCCACGAAATGCACGGCTGGCTGCAATACCTCGGCCTGCTGCTGGCGGCGGTCGCGATGGCGGCGCTGGTGATGCTGGCCTTGTCGATGGCCGGGCGCATCGCGCGCCTGCTGGGGCAGACCGGCATCAACGTCGCGACGCGCCTGATGGGCTTGATCCTGTCGGCGCTGGCGGTGGAGATCATTGCGAATGGCTTGATCCGCTTGCTGCCAGCCCTCGCGGGCAGTGCGTGAATTCATATACTCCCGACATGGTATGCAAATATCGGGCGTAAAAAGGTAGAATTTGCAACATACTCCTTGTTTTAATCGATGCAAAGCGTAATGGAATGACGATGATTGCAATTGTTGACTACGGCATGGGCAACCTGCGCTCGGTGGCGCAAGCCTTGCGCCACGTGGCGCCGGATGTGGACGTGCGGATTTCCAGCGATGCCGCCGAACTGCGCGCCGCCGACCGCATTGTGTTGCCGGGCCAGGGCGCGATGCCGGATTGCATGCGCAGCCTGCGCGAATCCGGCTTGCAACAGGCGGTGCTGGAAGCGGCGCGCTCGAAGCCGCTGCTGGGCGTGTGCGTCGGCGAGCAAATGCTGTTCGACTGGAGTGAGGAAGGGGAGCCGGGAGTCGGCACCGCCGGCCTCGGTTTGCTGCCCGGAAAAATTGTCCGCTTCCGGCTCGACGGCCGACTGCAGGCCGACGGCTCGCGCTACAAGGTGCCGCAGATGGGCTGGAACCGTGTCAGGCAGACGTTGTCCCATCCGCTGTGGAATGGTATTTCAGACAACAGTTATTTTTATTTCGTGCATAGTTACTACGCGCAGCCGGACAGACTCGAGCACATGTCGCCGGCAGCACCGAGTATGGCGACTGGTTCAGTTGCGCGGTGGCGCGTGATAATATTTTTGCGACCCAGTTCCATCCGGAAAAAAGCGCGGCTGCCGGCTTGCAGCTGTACCGGAATTTTGTCGTCTGGAAACCGTAATGGCACATTGCCAATTCCCCGTTTTGCTGTTTTCTCAACTTTTCCAGTCATCTCATCTGCCATGCTGCTGATACCTGCCATCGACCTCAAAGACGGTCATTGCGTGCGCCTGAAACAGGGCGATATGAACCAAGCTACCGTGTTTTCCGACGATCCGGCCGAGATGGCGCGCCACTGGCTGGCACAGGGCGCGCGCCGCCTGCATCTGGTGGATCTGAACGGCGCCTTCGCCGGCAAGCCGAAAAACGGCGCGGCAGTGAAGGCGATCCTGGGCGCGGTGCGCGATTACGCGGCCGAGCACGACCTCGACGAAATCCCGGTGCAGTTGGGCGGCGGCATCCGCGACCTCGATACCATCGAGCGCTACCTGGACGGTGGCATGTCCTACATCATCATCGGCACCGCGGCGGTCAAGAACCCGGGCTTCCTGCACGACGCCTGCAGCGCCTTCCCGGGCCAGATCATCGTCGGCCTCGACGCCAAGGGCGGCAAGGTGGCGACCGACGGCTGGAGCAAGTTGTCCGGCCACGAAGTGATCGACCTGGCGCGCAAGTTCGAGGATTACGGCTGCGAAGCGATCGTCTATACCGACATCGGCCGCGACGGCATGATGGGCGGCGTCAACATCGACGCCACCGTCAAGCTGGCGCAGAGCATGACGATCCCGGTGATCGCCTCGGGCGGCGTGCACACCATCAAGGACGTCGAAGCGCTGTGCGCGGTGCAGGATGAAGGCATCGAGGGCGTGATCTGCGGCCGCTCGATCTACGAAGGCACGCTCGACCTGCGCTCGGCGCAGCAGCGCGCCGACGAATTGAGTCCGGAGGCCGACGCCTCCGAAGAACCCGAGACAGACCAGCCATGACGCTTGCCAAACGCATCATTCCCTGCCTCGACGTCACCGCCGGGCGCGTCGTCAAGGGCGTCAACTTCGTCGAGCTGCGCGACGCCGGCGATCCGGTCGAGATCGCCCGCCGCTACGACGAGCAGGGCGCCGACGAACTGACCTTTCTCGACATCACGGCTTCTTCCGATGGGCGCGACCTGATCTTGCCGATCATCGAAGCGGTGGCATCGCAAGTATTCATTCCGTTGACGGTGGGCGGCGGCGTGCGTGTGCTGGAAGACGTGCGGCGCCTGTTGAATGCCGGCGCCGACAAGGTCAGCATCAACACGACTGCCGTCACCAACCCGCAACTGGTGTTCGAGGCCGCGCAAAAGCACGGTTCGCAATGCATCGTGGTGGCGATCGACGCCAAGAAAACCGGCGACCGGAAGTGGGAAGTGTTTACCCACGGCGGCCGCACCCGCACCGGGCTCGACGTCGTCGACTGGGCACGCAAGATGGCGCACCTGGGCGCCGGTGAAATCCTGCTGACCAGCATGGATCGCGACGGCACCAAAAGCGGCTTCGACCTGGAACTGACGCGCGCCGTGTCGGATGCAGTCTCGATCCCGGTGATCGCCTCCGGCGGCGTCGGCGGCCTGCAGGACTTGGCCGACGGCATCAAGCTGGGTCGGGCCGACGCCGTGCTGGCCGCCAGCATCTTTCATTACGGACAACATACGGTGCAGGAGGCCAAGCGCTTCATGGCCGCGCAACAGATTCCGGTGAGGCTGACATGAGCGTGAACGGCAAATGGCTGGGCAAGGTGAAATGGGACGAGCACGGTCTGGTGCCGGTGATCGCGCAGGAAGCCGGTTCCAACGCCGTGCTGATGTTCGCCTGGATGAACCGCGAGGCGCTGGCGCAGACCGTGGCCAGCGGCGAAGCCGTATACTGGAGCCGCTCGCGCAAGAAGCTGTGGCACAAGGGCGAGGAGTCCGGGCACGTGCAGAAGGTGCTGGAAGTGCGCCTCGATTGCGACGAAGATGTGATTCTGCTGAAAGTCGAGCAGAGCGGCGGCATCGCCTGCCACACCGGCCGCCACGCCTGTTTTTTCCAGAAGCTGGAGGGTCCGGAGGGCGAACGCGAATGGCATGCAGTGGAGCCGGTGCTGAAAGATCCGGCCAGCATTTACAAGACAAACGAAAATCATGAGTGATACCTTGCGTCGCCTGGCCGAAGTGATCGAATCGCGCAAGCCGGCCAATGGCGGCGACCCGGAAAAATCCTATGTCGCGCGCCTGTTCGCCAAGGGCGACGACGCGATCCTGAAAAAAATCGGCGAGGAGGCGACCGAAACCGTGATGGCGGCGAAAGATGCACGCGCCGGCGGCGACTCTTCGAAAGTGCTGTATGAATGCGCCGACCTGTGGTTTCATTCGCTGATCATGCTGGCGCAGTTCGATCTGACGCCGCAGCAGGTGCTGGATGAACTGGCGCGGCGCGAAGGCATGTCGGGTATTGAAGAAAAAGCCAACCGCAAGTTGCAGCAGCGCGAGCACGCCGAGCGCAAGGATTGACGGTTCAGCCACCGGCTTACACATTAGACAGGGACAGGAGTGGATTTGGACAATTGCCTTTTTTGTAAAATCGGAAAGAAGCAGATTCCGTCGGAGATCATTTACGAAAATGATGAATTCATGGCGTTTCACGACATCAACCCTGCGGCGCCGATCCATTTTCTGATCATTCCCAAGCAACATATCGCCATGCTGCCCGATTGCAACGAACAGCACATCGCGCTGCTCGGCCGCATGACCTTGCTCGGCCAGCAACTGGCCAACGAACAGGGTTGCGGTGTCAAAGTGGGTGCAGACGGCCAGCGCAGCGGCGGCTACAAGACGCTGTTCAACGTCGGTCCCGACGGCGGTCAAGAGGTGTACCATCTGCATATGCATATCATTGGCGGCCCGCGTCCGTGGCGTGGCCAACGATAAGTGGCGGCGTCAATCGCTTGACATAAAAGGGCCTTAAAATAGCGCATTTGCCGTCGCTGGTGACGGTCATATTCATTCCGGGACCGAGTCCCGCAAGGAGAGAAACATGGGCTCAATCAGTATTTGGCACTGGCTTATCGTGCTGGTCATCGTGATGCTGGTGTTCGGCACCAAGAAGCTGGGCAACATGGGCAGCGATCTGGGCAAGGCAGTCAAGGGTTTCAAGGATGGCGTGAAGGGCGCGGAGGAAGAAGCGCAGGCGCAAAAAAATGCGGCGCCGTCCCAGGTCGCCGACCAGACCACGATCGACGTTCAAGCCAAGGAAAAAGAAAAGGTCTGAAGCCGACTGCCCGCGTTGAAGAAAGTCCGATGCCGGCTGCTGTCGTGCGGCGCCGGGCGCGGGCCACGGCTGCTGCCTCATCGCCATGATTGATATCGGCCTTACAAAAATCGCTCTGGTCGGACTGGTTGCGCTGGTGGTCATCGGCCCGGAAAAACTGCCGACCGTGGCGCGCATGGCGGGCTCGCTATTCGGCCGCGCGCAACGCTACATCAACCAGGTGAAATCGGAAGTCAGCCGGGAAATCGAGCTGGAAGAGTTGCGCAAGATGCAAAAGGACGTGCAGGAGGCAGCCAGCGATGTCGAGCAGAATATTGCCAAGAGCCTGGCCGATACCGAAACGTCGTTGAATGCGGCCTGGAGTGAGGGGCCGGAACCGCGCGCTGACGATCCGGGGTTTACGCCGTTCGACCTGGATGCACCAGCGGCCAAGGTTCGCAGTTTTCGCAAGAAGAAGCTGGCACACGGTTCGGCCGTGCCATCCTGGTACAAGCGCCGCAACGGCCATAAGGTGCGGGTGATTTCCGGCGCCGCGCGGGTGGCGCGCTATCGACCGGCGGGCGGCAAGTCATCCGCCAGCTTTTATTGACGCGGGCACCGGCGGCTGCCACCTGCGTTTCCCGTACAGCCTGCACCGTCGTGCGGCCTATTCGACGATCCTCCCTTGAACCCTATTTTTGTCGCGGCTGATGACTGAAGAACAGAAAACCACCGGTGCCGAGGATACGTTCATTTCGCATCTGATCGAGTTGCGCAACCGCATCATGAAAGCGTCGGCAGCGATCATCGTGATCTTCCTGTGCCTGATGCCATGGGCAGCCGATATCTACGATCTGCTGGCGCATCCGATGATGGTGGCTTTGCCGGCTGGCAGCAAGATGATCGCCACTGGCGTCATCACGCCGTTCCTGATTCCGGTCAAGGTGACCTTGCTGGTGGCTTTCATCATTTCCCTGCCTTGGGTGCTGTATCAGGTGTGGGCGTTCGTCGCTCCCGGCTTGTACGCGCATGAAAAGCGGCTGGTGGCGCCGCTGGTGATCTCGTCCTCGCTGCTGTTTATCGGCGGCGTCGCTTTCTGCTATTTCCTGGTATTCGGCGTGGTGTTCAAGTTCATCAACAATTTCGCGCCGCACTCGATTTCGGTAGCGCCGGATATCGACAGTTATTTCGGCTTCGTCATGATGATGTTCCTGGCGTTCGGAATCACTTTCGAAGTGCCGGTCATAGTCGTCGTCCTGGTGCGCATGGGCCTGGTCACCGTGGAGAAATTGAAGCACATCCGTCCCTACGTCATTGTCGGTGCGTTTGTCGTGGCGGCGATCGTGACGCCGCCCGACATCATGAGCCAGATGCTGCTGGCCGTGCCGCTGTGCCTCTTGTATGAGGTCGGCTTGCTGCTGGCGCCGTTATTCGTGAGGGTCACGCAGGCGCCGGAAGAGACGGCGTAGGCTGGAGTCGCGTCGGCGTCGGCGTCAGCCGGCAGCGCGCAGCCAGGCGACCAGCGGCCAGACCTGGTGAAACCCGGTCAGTATTTCCGGCTCCAGCTCCTCTGGCGCGATCCGCAGTAACGATAATTCGCGTGCCACGGTAAAACTCTTCAGACGCAGGTAATCGGCATGGGGCGCATCCGCCGCAAAACCCTTGGGCAGGCGCGCCAATTCGTCTTGTCGCCGCAGGTCGCCATAGGCGGCGCGTAGTGCGCGATCCTTCATTACCTTGTCGAACCCCGCCGCATCCTCGACCAGATGCCGGCGAATTGCGCGCAAGCGCTCGGCGGGTGGCCGGAATTCGCCGCCGGCTATCGTCAACATGCCTTCCGCATTGATCTGGAAGTAATACATCGGACCACCGGCCTGGCTCGGCCGGCGCAGTCCGCTGGCGGTGATCGCCGCCGAAAATGTCGTCTTGTACGGGCTCTTGTCGCTGGCAAAGCGCAGGTCGCGGTGGAAGCGGAATAACGCCTTTTTCGGATTGCAGCCGGCCACTGCGGGATCGAAGCGGGTGATGCCGGCAATCACGCGCGTCACCGACTGCAGGAATTCCGCGCGCAGGATGTCGTAGCGTGGCTGGTTCATCACGAACCAGGCGCGGTTATTGTTTTCTGTCAGTTCGGCAAGAAAGCCGGTCAGATCGCGTACGTGCAAGGACGGGGCCATTGCCGGATGGGCGGCGCCGCTCATCGTTCCTGGCGCACTGCAGGCCGTTTGCCGATCACCACGCTTAACGTCGCCTCGCGGCCTTTGCGCAGCACTTTCATGTCGGCGTGCTCACCCGGTGCCAGCTGCGCGACCAGGTTCATCATGGTGGTGGTGTCGGTGACCGGCTTGCCGTTGATCGCCACCAGGATGTCGCCCGGCTTCATGCCGGCCTTGTCGGCTGGGCCATTTTTCAGGATGCCGGCAATGATGGTGCCGGTCTTGGCGCTCAGGCCGAAGCTTTCTGCCAGTTCCGGCGTAATGTCCTGCGGCTCGACGCCGATCCAGCCGCGCACCACCTGGCCAGTCTTGATGATCGAATCCATGACTGTCTTGACGGTCGATACTGGAATCGCAAAGCCGATGCCGAGCGAGCCGCCGCTGCGCGAGTAAATTGCCGTATTGATGCCCAGCAGATTGCCGTTGGTATCCGTCAGCGCGCCGCCCGAATTGCCGGGGTTGATCGCGGCATCAGTCTGGATGAAATTCTCGAAGGTGTTGATGCCGAGATGATTGCGTCCGAGTGCCGAGATGATACCCATGGTCACGGTCTGGCCAACTCCAAATGGGTTGCCGATCGCCAGCACGACGTCGCCTACCTGGGCTTGCTCGACATGCCCCAGCGTGATTGCCGGCAGGTTGGGCAGATTGATCTTGACTACGGCCAAATCAGTCTCTGGATCGGCACCGACCACCTTGGCGGACGCCTTGCGGCCATCGGCCAGCGCTACCTCGATTTCGTCGGCCGCTTCGACCACGTGGTTGTTGGTCAGGATGTAGCCTTCCGGACTGACGATCACCCCCGAACCAAGACTGGACTGTTTCTCCTGTTGTTCACCAAAACGGTCGCCAAAAAATTTACGGAAGAAGGGGTCATCCAGAAACGGATTTTGCGGTTGCCGTGCTTCCTTGGTGGTAAACACATTCACCACCGCCGGCATTGCGCGTTCGGCTGCGGTGCGGTAGGAGCCCTGGCTGGGTGGCGTCATCGGCGCTTCCTTCAACGGTACTGCCGCCGGCCCCAGCGTGGCAGCCGGCATGCGGCCAGAAAGGGCAAGCCGCCAGTCGGGTTTCAAGGTGGCTACAATGAACCAGAGCGCCAGAACGATAGTAATGGTTTGCGCAAACAACAGCCAGAGACGTCGCATAGAGATCAGGGAAATGGAGTGGAAATGAGCTGGAAAACAATCGAGAGGGAAGAGCTTACGCAATATCTGGCGCAAGCTTTAGATATTACACAAGTTAGGGATTATTGCCCCAACGGCCTGCAAGTGGAAGGCCGGGCGCAGATTGGAATGCTGGTCAGCGGAGTCACCGCCAGCCAGGCATTGATCGAGGCAGCCATCGAGCAGCAGGCGGATGCGATTCTGGTGCATCACGGCTACTTCTGGCGGGGGGAAGATGCGCGCGTGATCGGCCAGAAGCACAAGCGGCTGAAGTTGTTGCTGGCGCATGACATCAATCTGCTGGCCTACCACTTGCCGCTCGACATGCATCCGGAATGGGGCAACAACGCCCAGCTGGCGCAGCGCCTGGGATTGACTGCGCAGGCGCGTTTCGGCGACGACGCGCTAGGCTGGCTGGGCGTGGCAGCCGAGCCGGCGCTGCGCACCGTAGGCGAGCTGGCACAATTGGTCGAGGCGCGTCTGGGGCGGACACCGTTGCTGATCGGCGACCCGGCACAGCCGCTAGGAAAGGTCGGCTGGTGCACCGGCGCCGCACAGGGTTTGTTGGGCGCGGCAATCGAGGCGGGCGCGACGGTGTTTCTGAGTGGCGAAATTTCAGAGCCGACCGTGCATCTGGCGCGCGAATCCGGCGTCGCCTATCTGGCTTGCGGCCACCATGCAAGCGAACGCTATGGCGTGCAGGCGCTGGGTCAACATCTGGCGCAGCGCTTTGGCTTGCAGCATCGTTTCATCGATATCGATAACCCGGTTTGAAAGCGCGGCCAACCGGGTGTCAGTAATGACTTGAAGTCGTTGGCGCCGTCTGGCCGGTTGAGCAGCTAAAAAACCCCGCCGGGTGGCGGGGTTGGAATTAACGCTAAAGCACGGCGTGCGGCGTCAGAACTGGTAGGCGCTAAAGAAATTGCGTCGATAGGCGTCGGGCGATTCGACCGATAGCCGGCGTGAAGCGACAGCCTGTCCCGCATCCAGTGCACCAAATGAGAATGCGGTCTGGATGCGGCCGTCGCTGGTCGGCAGTACGGTTTTCTCATCATCCCGTCCAGAACCGACAGGAGTAGTGGTTTCCAGCAGTCGCACCCAGGCACCCAGGCCGATTTCGACGGCGTGACATTGCCGGCGGTGACCGTCAACCCGCCGCTGACGTAGGCTTCAAAATCGGTCGCGGTCGGCGACGTGACGGTTGGGAACCGCGTGCTGGCGGACAGTTCGACGGCAGTCAGCGGACGACGTTCGATCACGACGATATAGGCCCCTCGGGGGTGCGGGTGCCGGAGGTGAAGGCGATCCTGTTGCCAGCGCTGTCGTAGCCGGTCAGCGAGTAATACGCGTTGTCAGGGATCGCCCGGATAGCCGAATCGGTAACCGTCTGGTTGACCGCGCCGCTGCCACAGTATGACGCCATGATGTAGGTGGTCAGGTTGGTGCCCTGGATCTGCCAGCGGCCGCCCAGCGCTGGCGGTTCGTAGCGGACACCACCGGGGTAGGGCAAGCCGGGGCCGGTCACCGGAATGTACGCCAGCGCACCGGGGTCGTTGCCGGAATTAGTATTGTCGATATTAAAAGTCAGGCCGGTCGAGCGGCATTCGCCGCTGGCGGATTTGATGCTGTTCATGCCGGCGAATCCTTCGATGTTCAGCACCTGGCGGTTGCCATGCCGTGGCTGTGGACAGTGCTGCAAGGCTGCATCGTGTTGCTGGCGGTCGCGACCGCCACGGTCGTGGTGGCGAAGGGCTTGCGCAGCGATGCGCTGGAACGGCGGGTGTTGGCAATTGCCGTGATCCTGACAGTGGCGGCGGCAGTGCGCGACTTCATCGTGATCAAACTGGCCGGCTCCAGTTATGGCTATGTGTCATGGGCACGCTACGCCTGGGTGGTATTTGCGGTCACGCTGGCTTGGGTGATCGCCGAGCATATGCGGCAAGACCGGCGCGCCCTGACGCAGGTGAACCAGACCCTGGCGCAACAACTCGCGGCGCGCGAGGCCGAGCTGCAGGCGGTATTCGACCGCGAGCGCGAGAACGAAAAGAAACGCGGCGTGCTGGAAGAGCGCACTCGCCTGATGCGCGACATGCATGACGAGCTTGGCAGCCAGTTGATCGGTGCGCTGCAACTGGCGAAAAACGCGGTCGCCTCGCGCGCAGACCTGGTGCTGGAATTGCAGGATGTGCTGGATCATCTGAAGCTGACGGTGGATGCGATGCAGGAGGCCGATGGCGATATCGCCTCTCTGCTGGGTGCCCTGCGCTATCGGCTCGAGCCGCGACTAAAGGCAGCCGGGATCGCTTTGAGTTGGGAAGTTGAGCATCTGCCGCTGATCCCCGACTGGACCATCCAGCGCTCGCGCGATTTGCAAATGATCCTGTTCGAGGCGCTTTCCAATCTGATTGCGCATTCCGGCGCCACCCGGGCGCATCTGGCGGCCACGCCTGCCGCCGACGATGCCGCCGGCGAAGTGGTGCAAATCGCCCTCAGCGATAATGGCAAGGGTTTTGATCCGGATGGCGTGGACGGACAGCACGAGCAAGGATTGGCGAACATGCGCGCACGTGCGACCAATATGGGCGCCTCGCTGCGGCTGTATTCTTCTCCCGCCGGCAGCCAGCTGCATTTGCTGCTGCCGCTGCACCGCAGCGCTTGCGTCGACCGTCAAATGGGGGGCAAACTCGCCCAATTCAATGTCGAATAGCTTGGCCGGATTTAAAACACGCTTTAAAACGAAGTTCGGCTCCGTTATAATCTAAGGTTGTGGTGGTTTCGTACAGATTTCGCACTTTGACTGATTGGGGTTGGTATGAGTAACGAAAAGCAGGTCGATCCAGCCCGCCGCGGCTTGCTGGTCGCAACATGCGCGGTGGGCGGGGTGGCCGGATTGGCGACAGCCGGGGCCTTTGTATCCAGCTTTCAGCCGTCTGAACGGGCGAAAGCCGCCGGCGCTCCGGTTGAAGTCGACGTCGCCGGCATGGCGCCGGGAGAAATGAAAACCGTTGAGTGGCGCGGCAAGCCGGTCTGGGTCTTGAAGCGCTCGCCCGAGATGCTGGCCACGCTGAAGAAGACCGACAGCGAAGTCGCCGACCCCAATTCTGATCGTACTCAGTTCGCCGTGACGCCTGAATATGCGCACAACGAATATCGCTCGATCAAGCCGGAGCTGCTGGTGGTGGTCGGCATTTGCAGCCACCTCGGTTGCTCGCCTTCCGCCAAGTTCCAGCCGGGTGCGCAGCCCTCGCTGCCGGACGACTGGCCGGGTGGATTTTTCTGCCCCTGCCACGGTTCGACCTTCGACCTGGCCGGCCGCGTATTCAAGAACAAGCCGGCGCCGGACAACCTCGAAGTGCCGCGCTACATGTTCGAAGGCGACACCAAGCTGGTGATTGGCAAAGACGAAAAAGGTGAGGCGTAATCATGGCATTCCACGAAAAGCAATTGCCGGCTGATGCGCCGCTGGCCGACAAGGCGCTGAATTGGGTCGATGCCCGTTTCCCGCTGAGTTCGCTCTGGAAAGCCCACCTTTCCGAGTATTACGCTCCCAAGAACTTCAACTTCTGGTATGCCTTCGGTTCGCTCGCCCTGCTGGTGCTGGTGATCCAGATCGTCACCGGCATCTTCCTGGTCATGCATTACAAGCCGGATGCGACGCTGGCGTTCGCGTCGGTCGAATACATCATGCGCGATGTGTCCTGGGGCTGGCTGATTCGCTACATGCACTCGACCGGCGCCTCGGCCTTCTTCATCGTCGTCTATCTGCACATGGTGCGCGGCCTGCTGTACGGCTCCTACCGCAAGCCGCGCGAACTGGTGTGGCTGTTTGGCGTCGGCATCTTCCTGTGCCTGATGGGCGAAGCCTTCTTCGGCTACCTGCTGCCGTGGGGCCAGATGTCGTATTGGGGCGCGCAGGTGATTGTCAACCTGTTCGGCGCCATTCCGTTCATCGGCCCCGATCTGTCGCTGTGGATTCGCGGCGACTACGTGGTGTCGGATGCTACCCTGAACCGTTTCTTCTCGTTCCACGTGATCGCGATTCCGCTGGTGCTGATCGGCCTGGTGGTGGCGCATATCATCGCCTTGCATGAAGTCGGTTCCAACAATCCGGATGGCATCGAGATCAAGGACAATCTGGATGCCAACGGCATTCCGCTGGATGGCGTGCCGTTCCACCCGTACTACTCGGTGCATGACGTGATGGCGGCCGCGATATTCCTGATCGTGTTTTCCGCAGTGGTCTTCTTTGCGCCGGAAATGGGTGGCTACTTCCTGGAATACAACAACTTCCTGCCAGCCGATTCCCTGCAAACACCGGCGCACATTGCCCCGGTCTGGTACTTCACGCCGTACTACTCGGTGCTGCGTGCGATCACGTCCGATTTCGTCTACTGGCTGATCGGCGCCGTGGTCGCCTATGTGGCGCTGATCTTCATTGGCTCCAAATTGCGCAGTACGCTCAAGATCGCCGCGGCCATCATCGGCCTGGTGGTCATCGGCGGCATGCTGGTGTTCGATGCGAAATTCTGGGGTGTGGTGCTGATGGGCGTTTCGGTGCTGATTCTGGCCGCCTTGCCCTGGCTGGATCAGTCGCCAGTGAAGTCGATTCGCTATCGCCCGGACTGGCACAAGTATGTCTATATCGTGTTTGCCATCGCCTTTCTGGTACTTGGCTATCTCGGCACCCAGCCGGTTTCGGCCGGACGCACGGTGGTGACGCAGGTCTGCACCTTCCTGTACCTTGGCTTCTTCCTGTTGATGCCGTGGTGGAGCCGGATGGGCACCTTCAAGCCGGTGCCGAGCCGTGTCACCTATCATCCGCATTAAGCCGCAAAGGGACAAGAGATGAAATCGCTGAAAAAACTGTTGGTCGCCATGGCCATGTTGCCGATGCTGGCGTTGGCCGCCGAAGGCGGCTATCCGCTGGATCGGGCGCCCAACCATACGCGCGACATCGCGGCGTTGCAGCATGGCGCCAAGCTGTTCGTCAACAACTGCCTGAACTGTCATTCGGCATCGTCGATGCGTTACAACCGCATGCGTGACATCGGTCTGAGCGAAGAGCAGATCAAGAACAATCTGCTGTTCACCTCGGACAAGGTTGGGGATCTGATGACTATCGCCATGGCGCCGGCCGACAGCAAGAAATGGTTTGGCGTGGTGCCGCCCGATCTGTCGGTGATCGCCCGTGCCAAGGCTTCGGAAGCCGGTTCCGGCCCCGACTATCTGTACACCTATTTGCGTACGTTCTACAAGGACGATACCCGCCCGACCGGCTGGAACAACCTGGTCTACCCGAGCGTAGCCATGCCGCATGCGCTGTGGGAATTGCAGGGAATCAATACCGCTAAATTCGTCGAGCAGAAAGACCCGCACGAAGAAGGCAAGACGGTGCAGAAATTCGCCGGTTTCGAGCAGGTGAAAGCGGGAAGCCTGAATGCCATCGAATACGATGCGGCGATGGCTGACCTGGTTTCCTATATGACATGGATGGCCGAGCCGGTGCAGGAAACGCGCCAACGGCTGGGCGTCTGGGTGCTGCTGTTTCTGGGCTTGTTCCTGTTCCTGGCATGGCGCTTGAACGCATCCTATTGGAAAGAAGTCAAATAGTGCGGAATAGCGCGCTTTTGGCCGCGCGTTGATCCGCTTGAATTCGTTCGCAATCCGCGGACGTACATTTCAGGGTGAGCCGCCAAAGGGCTCACCCTTTTGTTTCTAAGGAACTATAAAAATGATGGTTCTCTATTCGGGTACGACTTGCCCCTTTTCGCAACGCTGCCGCCTGGTTCTGTTTGAAAAAGGCATGGATTTTGAAGTGCGGGACGTTGACCTGTTCAACAAGCCGGAAGATATTTCGGTCATGAACCCGTACGGCCAGGTGCCGATCCTGGTGGAACGTGATCTGATCCTGTATGAATCCAACATCATCAATGAATATATCGACGAACGCTTTCCGCATCCGCAACTGATGCCGGCGGACCCGCTGATGCGGGCGCGGGCGCGTTTGATGTTGTTCAATTTCGAGAAAGAGCTGTTTGTTCACGTTCATACGCTGGAAAACGACAAAAATCGTGCCAATGAGAAAAACCAGGAGAAGGCGCGCGCTGAGATTCGCGACCGCCTGACGACGCTGGCGCCACTGTTCCTGAAAAACAAATATATGCTGGGCGACGAGTTCTCCATGCTGGACGTGGCGATCGCACCCTTGCTGTGGCGCCTCGATCACTATGGGATCGACCTGTCGAAAACCGCGGCGCCGCTGATGAAATATGCGGAGCGGATTTTCTCGCGGCCAGCCTACATCGAAGCGCTGACGCCGTCGGAAAAGGTGATGCGCCGCTAGTTCCTGGCGCGCCTTGGGCGGCTGCCGCATCTCGTTGCGGCAGCCGCTTGGCGCCAGATGTGCTGGAAAATTTGTTGCTGCAGTTTCACCGTAGAGCCATGTCTGAAATTTCCACCAAGCCATATTTGCTGCGCGCCATTTACGAATGGTGTACCGATAACGGTTACACCCCGTATATCGCCGCAGTGGTCGATGCCCGGACCGACGTGCCGATGCAGTTCGTCAAGAACGGTGAAATCGTGCTCAACATCAGCTTTGAAGCGACCAGCGGCCTGAAGCTCGACAATGATTCGGTGCATTTCAGTGCTCGCTTTGGCGGCGTGGCGCGTAACGTCATGGTTCCTGTTGCCAACGTGATCGCGATTTACGCCCGCGAAAATGGTCAAGGCATGGCATTTGAAGCGCCGCCGCGGCTGGAAGATGTGCCACCAGCGCAGCCCGGTACTGAACTTCCGGCTCCGGCGCTGACGTCGGTGCCGAGCGCACCATCAGGCGCACCCGATAAACCCGCTGTTGAACCTGAAGATGAGCCCGACCCGCCCAAAAAGGGCAGCAGGCCGACCTTGACCAGGATCAAATAAAGTACAATACCGAGCCCTCGGTTTTGCCGGCTTAGCTCATCTGGTAGAGCACATGATTTGTAATCATGGGGTGGCGGGTTCAAGTCCTGCAGCCGGCACCAATAAAATCAAGCACTTAGC
This sequence comes from uncultured beta proteobacterium, assembly GCA_963707665.1. Classification (GTDB taxonomy): domain Bacteria; phylum Pseudomonadota; class Gammaproteobacteria; order Burkholderiales; family Burkholderiaceae_D; genus DATJCV01. Next base: position 43,151 of record CAVPQU010000005.1, read on the forward strand.
CCAACTCACAAGGTTGGGCTTTTTGCTTTTTGGAAGTTATGTAGGTGCTGTGTAGGTTTTTCCATACTTCACGAGTCGATTTTCGAATCAGTTGAAAAATAACCTATAACGCAGAATGGATTTTTGGTGTAACCGTTCAAACCGGTAATACCTTTGACGTTCGCCAGTCACACCGATGGCTAGTTAGAGGAAGAGTCGGGCGGGCGTTAAGAAGACCTGCTTGGCGAGCTTGAATCGAATGTGGTGCCGGTATATTTCTCGACCGCCGGCTCCAGTCGCGCTTCGTATTGCGAAAGTACTAACGCAGCCGACAGGGTACGTGAGTGTCGTGACTGCGCCATGACTTTGGTCAAGGATGGAGGGCGTAAAAAAGCCCCGGCTGGCGGGGCTTGGTTAAGAGGGAATGACTAGCGATATGAGCAGCGCCTGAATTCCCCTTTAGGAAATTCCTGAGCCATGATGCGTCTTGCTTCTAGCTCGGATTTGGCAGTGAACCAGCCACCGTCTCGCCCCAGTTTTTCTCGAAGTTTAAATTCTGTGCCGAGATGGTCGGGGATGCGTGCGCAGCCTTCAGTATGAAGAACGGCAGTTCGGCAAGGCTTGTCGATGTTCAGCAGCATGATTGCCTCCTAGGGAGACCAGTCTATCAAGCGTTGCCATTGCTCGAGGCTGGCGCCCCCGCTGATTCCTTGATATTGCGCAGTCTGGAATGTAAAAGCCCACCGTGAAGGGTGGGCTTTTATCAGGAATTTAATTCTTATGCGGCTTGCCGCTCATGCACAGTTGGTGGATGTGCATGTTGTTCCTGAGTTGCAGCCGTGGCGGCCGCTTTTTGGTTTGCATACTCAATAGCCAATTTTTTAAGCTCGGCGTTTGCAAACCGCTTGAGCGCGTCACGCATGAGCGGCTGATAGCCGACTCCGTGGAAACTGGCGACAAGCTTTAATTCGTCGATCAATTCTTTTTGAAGACGGATTGAAATCATCTGTAAGCCCAAAGCCTCGTCTACTTGTTGGTTAATTTCTACTGAGACGACCTTTACAAATTCCGGATCGCAACCCAATGCGCCGGTTTCCCAGGCTTCGGCTGTGTGGTCAATTTTCTTGGTGCGCTTAGTCATTTCGGTTCCCTCATTTAGTTATAACTGCCCATACTTGGCATAAATTGCCTTTGCTCGATCATCGGCTTCAAATGCAGACTTAATATGGATTGTTCCACCTATATTGATAAAGATGATTTTGAGAAATCTTCCGCAATTTGTCTGGGCGACAAACCATGTTGAAAGCGGGTCGCTTTTATGCTGAGCCCTGGTATCCTCAAGTCAGCGACCGTCCAAATTTTCGAAACATTGAAGAATTTCCTTCTCTGTTACGCCATGCTTATCTGTAAGTTTTTGCCTGATATCGAGTGAGATTTGTAGTTTTGGCATTTGTTCCAGCGTATATACAAATGTAGGGTCGGACCAACTGAGTTGCAAGGCAAATCAAACCAAAAACTTATGAAATAGCAAACAAAATTGTTCTTTATCAGACGAAATTACGTATTGTTTGCGGCGTCCTGCACTATATAACATTAACGACTGTATATACAAATATTGAGTACTTTCCTTCAATACTGCCCAATTTTTTTGTTGCCGTCCTGCATCAATATGTCGACTTTCACTTCACGCGGCCCTCAACACCCATACCGCTTCAACCCTTCCAGCAGCGCCTTCGCCCTTACGCTTGATCGTTACCTGATGCGCTGCAGATTGAACAGAGGGGAAGTCGCCCGATTGGCATCCAGCATGGTGAATCTCATGGACGAGCCCTTCATCAGCCCGCCAGTGTAGGTAACGGTGACAACGTTGCCATTAACCTTGTACTCGACCGGCTCGATGATCCCCATCGTCTCGATTTCTCCGGGCCGGAAAGCCACCTTCATTGGTAATGCGCCATCCGATCTCCAAACGCCCTCCAGCGGCCCGGGTGAGCTGGTGCAAGCCGCGATTCCCAAGACGAATAGCAGCAGCAGGAGCATCCTGATGCCCTTTTCGGCCGCTCGCAGTCCGTAATTAACACCCATATCGTTTCTTGCCATTGATGATCTGGTACCGGCCGCCATGAGGTCCGATATGGCAGGTTTGATCGGACTGTGCGGCTGGCGCCAGCCTGGCAGGTGTCGGCTGCCGTGATTCGGCAGGCTCCGGGGTTGCGGCGGGTGGGCTGCGATGGCAGTGATAATCCTCTTGCAAACAAGATCAGCGGCTCATGCCCATCATGTCGTAGGCTTTTCGCCATGATCTTTTATCCGCCTTTCTGCGTTGTTTTTCGTGACTTGAATATTTCTCTTGTGGAAAAATCGATATTAGGATCCTGGCCCATACTAAATAATTCACGAATAATTAACTGGTTCAACGGATATTGGAGAATATGGATTTACCGGTAACAATTTATTGCGCGCCATTTATCCTAACGGTAATTACGAAGCTTGCCTACTAAGCGACCCCAACGAGCGACACAGCGTTCTGGTCGTCGACAGTGAGAGCAACGCGAAGATGGGCATGGTCAACGAGAAGACGCCTCTGGCCAACGCTCTCTTCGGACTTTCATCGGGGGATGTCTGAGACATTGAAATTTCAGGCCATAAGGCGCGGCAATGGCGCGTCGTGAAAATCCAGCGAAAGAAGGAACTGCTGGCATGATGCAGGAACAGCTGCAATAATTTTTGCGCACTACGGAAAGGCAGCCTTGGAGCAGGCAAAAATGAGACACTTTTCTTTTTGTTGGTACTTTTGTCGGTACATTTTATATTTGGGATTGCTAAACGTAGTGTTCATGCGGGTTTCAAGGTTGAATTCAAGGCCTGCAGCCCCCCAATAAGCAAAGGGTTAGCGCCACCATGGCTGCTAGCCCTTTTTGTTTTGGCGATGCGACGTCGGCGCCGAGCCACTAGGCGATCGTTGAGAAGTGATAACTTTTGGCCGCAGCGGCCTCCTTGTCGCCGCACAGTAGTGGGTCCAGAAGCTCGAGGCTGGCGCGCGTCAGGATCGGTGCTGCGAGATGCGTGGCACAGGAGCGGCAGCATGTTCCGTCCGGGCGTTACGGTACCCCTATATAGAGCGGGTCCGGTTTGACGTAGGCGATGACGGAATGATCCAGCATCCCGGCAGGCGCTACTTCTTTCAGGTCAAACTGTCCTACCGTGCTCGCCACCATAAAGTGCCAGACAAAAGACTTGTCGTTGATGACGAACCGGACAATCTCGCCCCCTACCACGTTGACATGTTTGGTGTTCGGTCCGATGGTGAGCGAGTAATCGGCAAAGCCGTTTGCCGGCACAGGCATCCCATACAGGTCTGTGTCGCTGGTTCTGGTGGCACAAGACGTGAGGGTGATGGCCGCCAACACCATGACGATCGTCGCCATCCTTGAAAATTTCGTGTGCATCTTATGCTTCCGTAAATAAATGCGGTTGGACCTTGGCAGTTCACTTGCCTTGTCTAGCAATACATTAAACGAAACTAGTGCAAATTCAAGGTAGCCGGAAAGAGAGAGGTTCGCTGGCTTTTCCGTACGTCCCCGGAGAACCCTTCCTGTCCAGGATACGGGCCTCAAGTCGGTATCGGAGCGGGCGGCTGCTGAATAGTCCGTCCTGTTGGCCTGCAGGCGAAATGCGCCAGGATACGAAGATACATGGCGGATCATGAGCAGGCCGGCGGGTGGGCCATCGGTTCGCTATTCCGGGGCTTTCAAGCCGTTCCAGCGCGGCCCCAGGTCATGGGAAATGGCGAACAGGTCCAGCACGCGACCCACGGTGTGGTCGATCATGTCGGCAATCGTTTGCGGTCGATGGTAGAAGCCGGGCAGTGGCGGGTAGATGATGCCACCCATTTCCGTGACGGCCGTCATGTTGCGCAGATGCGCCAGATTGAGCGGCGTTTCGCGCACCATCAGCAGCAGCCGGCGCCGTTCTTTCAGGGTCACGTCGGCGGCGCGCGCGATCAGGTTGTCGGACAGGCCATGCGCGATCGAGGCCAGGGTTTTCATCGAGCAGGGCGCGACGATCATGCCTTGTGTCGGCAAGGAACCGCTGGCGATCGAGGCGCCGATGTCGCGCACGCTGTGCACCACGTCGGCCAGCATCTCGATCTGCTTGCGCTTGCAATCGAGCTCCTGATGCAGCGTCAAGACGCCAGCATCCGACAGCACCAGGTGGGTTTCGATGTCCGGCATGGGCTGCAGCACTTGCAGCAGCCGCACGCCATAGGCGACGCCGGTAGCGCCGGTGATGGCGACAACCAGCCGCGTGCGGGGCGTTACCGTGGCGGCCGTCATCGCTCGGGATACTGGCCCGGACTCAGGCGGCGAGCAGGGTTTTCAATTCGCCGGAGCTGTACATTTCGTCCATGATGTCGGTGCCGCCGACGAACTCGCCCTTGATGTAGAGCTGCGGAATGGTCGGCCATTTCGAATAATCCTTGATGCCCTGGCGCACTTCCGGGTCATCCAGGACATTCACGGTGACCAGCCCTTCGACGCCACTGGCTTTCAGTATTTCCACCGCCCGGCTGGAAAAGCCGCATTGCGGGAACTGGGCCGTTCCTTTCATGAAGAGCACGATCGGATGCTGGGTTACGGTTTCCTTGATCCAGGCTTGGACATCGCTCATAGTTACCTCGCTGTGATTAACACTGCCATTATAGGAAAAATGAGCGTCTGGCGCTGTCCTTCCCCGGGCCTTTTTATTCCGGCCGGAGCCAATTCTCCAGCGCCGGAACGGAGTCTCGGTGACGCCCCATTTTGCCGCGCCGGTGTTTATGCCAGAGTCGTCCGTGGTTCATATACTCCTACATACATGCCGTGTTGTCGGTTATAAAACAAGCAGTTTATTGCCATACTCCACTGGTATGAGATGGCTGAGCTCATCCAAACCGGTATTCATGCCATGGTATCAAGCCAGGGGTCATGATTTCAATTTGGCAAACGCCGCCGCCATCGCATTGTTGGCCGCCGGCTGCGCCCGCTGCTGATGCTGCGCCAGGCGCTTGGCGTCGTTGCGGTCGCCGCGCTGCGGCGCCGGCGCGCCGGCCGCGGCGGCGTGTCCGACAGGCGCATGGTCAGCGCGATGCGCTTGCGCTTTTCGTCGACTTCCAGCACTTTCACCTTCACCACCTGGCCGGCTTTCACCACCGTGTGCGGATCCTTGACGAAGGTGTTCGACAGCGCGGAAATATGCACCAGGCCATCCTGGTGCACGCCGATATCGACGAAGGCGCCAAACGCGGCGACGTTGGTGACCACGCCTTCCAGGATCATGTCGGGGCGCAGGTCGCGCGATTTGTTCGACGCCTTCCTTGAAGGTGGCGGTGACGAATTCCGGGCGCGGATCGCGGCCCGGCTTTTCCAGTTCCTTGAGGATGTCGGAAATCGTCGGCACGCCGAATTTCTCATCCGCGTACTTGGCCGGATTGAGCGACTTCAGCAGCTTGCCGTCGCCGATCACGCCTTTCACGTCCTTCTTGATGTCGGCCAGGATTTTTTCCACCAGCGGATAGGATTCCGGGTGCACCGCCGAGGCGTCGAGCGGATTGTCGCCGCCCATGACGCGCAAGAATCCCGCGGCCTGCTCGAAGGTCTTGTCGCCCAGGCGCGGCACCGCGCGCAAGGCGGCGCGCGAGGCGAACATGCCTTTCATGTCGCGGTAGCTGACGATGCTTTGCGCCACGCTCGCATTCAAGCCGGAGACGCGCGCCAGCAGCGGCGCCGAGGCGGTGTTGACGTCGACGCCGACCGCGTTCACGCAATCCTCGACCACGGCATCGAGCGAGCGCGCCAGCTGGGTCTGGCCGACGTCGTGCTGGTACTGGCCGACGCCGATCGACTTCGGATCGATCTTCACCAGTTCCGCCAGCGGGTCTTGCAGGCGGCGCGCGATCGACACCGCGCCGCGCAGCGACACGTCCAGATCCGGCAATTCCTTGCGAGGCGAATTCCGAAGCCGAATACACCGAGGCGCCGGCTTCCGACACCACGATCTTGGTCAGCTTCAGTTCCGGCCGCAGCTTGATCAGGTCCTGCGCCAGCTTGTCGGTTTCGCGCGAGGCGGTGCCGTTGCCGATCGAGATCAGCGACACCTGATGCTTTTCCGCCAGCTGCGCCAGCGTATGCAGCGAGCCGTCCCAGTCGTTGCGCGGCTGATGCGGGTAGATGGTGTGCGGTATCGACCACCTTGCCGGTGGCGTCGACCACCGCGACCTTCACGCCGGTGCGCAGGCCGGGATCGAGCCCCATGGTCGCGCGCGGGCCGGCGGGCGCGGCCAGCAGCAGGTCTTTCAGGTTGCGCGCGAAGACGTTGATCGCTTCGATCTCGGCCTTTTCGCGCAGGCCGGTCATCAGCTCGGTTTCCAGGTGCATGAAGACTTTCACGCGCCAGGCCCAGCGCACCGTGTCGGCCAGCCACTTGTCGGCGGCGCGGCCCTGGTTGCTGATGCCGAAGCGCGCGGCGATGCGGCCTTCGCACGGGTTGTGCGGCGCGTCCCATTTCGGCTTTTCTTCTTCGCGTATCGAGGCGCAGCGCGACATTCAGGATTTCTTCGCGGCGGCCGCGGAACAGGGCCAGCGCGCGGTGCGAGGGAATGGTGCCGATGGTTTCGGAATAGTCGAAATAGTCGGCGAACTTTTCGCCGGCGTCCTGCTTGCCGTCGATCACCTTCGATTCCACCACGCCGTGTTCGCTCAGGTATTCGCGCAGCGCCTGCAGCAGGGCGGCGTCTTCGGCGAAGCGCTCCATCAGGATCTGGCGCGCGCCGTCGAGCGCCGCCTTGGCATCGGCCACGCCGGGGTTGTCGCCGTTGTCGGTGGTGAATGCCGGCTTCAGGTACTTGATCGGCTTCTTCTTCCGGATTCAGCGTCGGGATCGGCCAGCAAGGCATCGGCCAGTTCGGTCAGGCCGGCTTCGGCGGCGATCTGCGCCTTGGTGCGGCGCTTCGGCTTGTACGGCAGGTACAGGTCTTCCAGCCGCGTCTTGTCTTCGGCATGGCGTGATGGCGTCGCGCAGTTCCGGCGTCATCTTGCCCTGTTCCTCGATCGAGGCCAGGATCGTCGCGCGCCGCTCTTCCAGTTCGCGCAGATAGCGCAGGCGTTCTTCCAGCAGGCGCAGCTGGATGTCGTCCAGCCCGCCGGTCGCTTCCTTGCGGTAGCGGGCGATGAAGGGCACGGTGGCGCCTTCGTCCAGCAGGGCGATGGCGGCGGCGACCTGGGCCGGTTTGGCGGCGAGTTCAAGGGCGAGACGTTGTTCGATGGAAGGCAGCATGGGTAGGTCGGTGGAAATAAGGAAGGAAAACAAGCGGAGCATGATACGCAATTGTCGAAATTGCGCCAGTCTTGACAGCGGAAAAGGCAAAGCGATTGCTGTGCGATCCGAGCCGTGTGCGATGTGGCAGCTTGGCCTTCCTGGCACACAGGCTGACGCCCGCGGGCGAAAGATGTCAAAGCAACAGGTATCGCAGGATGCGCTCTTGTGGCACTAGCGGTCGACTATGACAGGGGCGCCCTCAGCCGGCAAGGTACAGCCGTCTTTGCCCCATTTGCCGTTACATACTTCGCGCTTGCATTCTTGCCGCTCATGGGCATCGCTCATGCTTGCACATTGCGCGAGCATCATTGGCGTCAGCGATCGTTCGCCGGAGCGGTTCGATTTTTTTTCGTTATCTTCAGGAGCGGAGTCGGCGACCACGACCGCGGACTCCCGCCGCTGTTCCCGTCGGCTCTTGGTTTTCGGCGGTACCTTGGCTGGCGCCAGCGTTTCTGCGCCGGAGGTGCCGGCGGCTGCGGTCGTTGTCTCGCTGCTTGCGCCGGCATTCGCGATCGGAGCAGAGGGCGCTGCTGCCGGGGTTTCTGCGCCGGAGGTGCCGGTGGCTGCGGTCATTGTCTCGCTGCTTGTGCCGGCATTCGCGATCGGGGCAGCGGGCGCTGCTGCCAGGGTTTCAGGCGCGGCGGGTTGCGGCTTGGGGTCGGGTGCCGGCGGCGTCGCGGCAGGGCGGCTGGTTTCCCGGGTTGCGCCGTCATATGGCAATTCGCCGGGCGATGTGTTGAGCGTGGTATCGGGATGGGCCGGGGCGGCGGCTGGCGCTGGCTCGCTGTGCCAGCTGGCGATGGCGCGTTGCGCGCGCGCCGGATCGCTCGCCCACCATAGCGCCGCCGCCCCGCTGGCGGCGCCGATCGCAAAGATGCATGCCAGCCACAGCGTGCGCGCATAACGCCCCGGGGGGCGCGCTGCCGTTTCGTACCAGGATGGCGGGTAATCGCCGGCGCTCAATGCGGCAGGGTTGAAGTATGGCGTCGGCGGCGTCTCGGTCGCGCCATCCGCTGTTGGGAGTGGCGGCATGCCCTGTTCGGGCGGGCTCGGAGGGGGTGCTGCCATCGGGGCCGATGGTGTCGATGGCGTGCTCGGAGCGGCCGGTTCGGCCGGCATCGCGCCTGTCTGTGGCGGCAAGCCGTTTGTCAAGCGGAACTCGCGCTTGCCGACCATGCGTACGTCCTGCGGCCTTGCCTGGTGCGGAAAAGCATAGCTTGGGAGCTTGGGACGTGCGATGCCGGACGCCGGCAATACATGGCCACAGGAAATGCAGATCGCCGCGTGCGCGCTGTTTTCTGCGTTGCAAACCGAGCAACGCAGGATGGTTTCAGGACTGGGTCGGTTCATCGCTGTCTTCGAATGATGCGCGTGCCGGTAAAGTTTGGAGATTTACCAGATTTAACGAAGGCGCCTCCAATTTAATGAGGCAAGCTGGCGTGAGTTTGATTTTTCTCAAGCCATGGGCCGCCATTTCAGTGCCGGGAGAAAAACCGGCGGTCGATGGGCGGTGAGCTCAATTAAATTTTTACGGTATTATTGCCCTTTGGAAATATTGTGTCAGAATGGACCATCTATCACCGTCGGCACTGGCTGGCGGCTTTGTCTGCGGTAGCTGTTTAGACGCCCGATCAGCTCAGCCTTGGAGCAACCGACCATGGTGACCACTCTCAACACCGCTGCCAGCCTGCCCGAGGCCATGTCTGCCGCCCAGCGCGCCGAGCTGCTGCGTTCGCTGGTATCGCTGGCGTCGGCTGCCGCCAATTCGCAACTGGAAGCGTATGCGCCGCGTTTGGCTGCGGCCTTGCTGTTGCAGTCCGAACAGAGCGCCGACAGCAAAGCAGCCAATCTCAGTTTCAATGCTGCCAACCTGCTGAAGAAAAACGCTTATCCGTTTTATTTCCTGGTGTCCGGCCGCCTATTGGCGGTTTTGCAGCAAGCCATGCGTAGCCTCGACCATGCCGCCGCCGGCAAGCGTGATCACGATGGCAATTTGTCACTGGTCCCATATGAAGAAATCGAAAGCCGGGTGTTGCTGGGCAATCTGTGCCGCCCGCTCGCCGAAAAGCATGCCGGACAGTTGAATGCGCTGGGTATGCGGCTGGCATTCCTGACCGGGCGCGAGGAAATGGCGCCGGCTGAACATCCGTTTCGACCCGAACTATTTGTGCAGGCGATCGATGAAGCCTGGCGCGAATTCAATCCCGACCAGGATTCACATGCACTGCTATTGCCCTTGCTGGGGCTCGATCTGCTGCCGGACCTCGAGCCGATTCTGAAGGGCGTGAACGATGCGCTGATTGCGAAGGGGATCTTGCCGCAGCTGCCCAGTTCCTTCCAGATCCGCAAGACGGCCGCGAACCGGGAAACGCCGCGTGCCGTCAGCAGCGATCCCGCGCTGTTGCAGCAATTGCGCAGTCTGCTGAGCGCGCCCGGCAGCCTGTCTGCTGGCGCGCCGCTTGCAGCGCAGGCACCTGCGGTCGGCGCCGGCCAGGCGATGAATTCGTTGCCGATGGCTCGTCCGCAATTATTTGATTATCTGGCTGGCTTACAGAAAGCCATGTTCGAGCGTCATGTTGCCGATGACGGCACTGGCACGGCGCCCGGCACAGCAGTGCTGGGCAACATCAAGCGGCAGACGCCGCCGGGAGCGCTGTCCGCAGTCGACGAAAACACCATCGATCTGCTGGGCACCGTGTTCGATGTGATTTTCCGCGATCAGCATATCGCTCCCGAGATCAAGTCGCTGATCGGGTTCCTGCAGGTGCCGGTGCTGAAGGCGGCCCTGCTGGACCAGGAGTTTTTCTTCGACCATGCCCATCCGGCGCGCCGCATGATCGATGTGCTGGCGAAAGCCAGTGTCGGCTGGGACGAAAAGAGGGCGCGCGCGACCCGCTGTTCCAGGCGTTGAAACGCAACGTCGAGCGGGTGCAGCGCGAGTTTGATCAGCAGGTGTCGGTGTTTTCCGACGTCGTCTCCGATCTCGAAGCGTTTATCCGCGATGACGAGGCTGCCGAGGTGGGCGGCCTGGCAGCGCCGATCGACAGCGCCTTGCGCCAGGAAAAACTGGGCCAGGCCAAGCGGGCGGCGCAAACCGAAGTGGCGCTGCGCATCGGCAGTGGGGAAGTGGTGGCGTTTGTCGAAACTTTCCTCGAAAACCGCTGGGTACCGGTGCTGACCATCGCCTATGCGCGGGCGGAATCCCAGCCGCAGGCGGTCAGCAGCGCTCTCAAGACGATGGACGACCTGATCTGGAGCGTGAAGCCGAAGATCACGCTCGAACAGCGCAAGGAATTGATCGCCAAACTGCCGTCGATGCTGGCGATGCTGAACAAGTGGCTGAATCTGGTCGAATGGGATGATTCCGACCGCCTGCAATTTTTTGCCGAACTGGCCGAGTGCCACGCCTCGATCGTGCGCGCGCCGGTCAACTTGTCGCCCGAGCGGCAACTGGAATTGGCGCTCGAAGTGGCGCAAAAGGCGGCTGAACGGCGCCTGGAGAAACAGGCGAATGCAAAACCCGAACCGCCGCCCGACGAATTCGTGGAACAGCTGGCACAGCTGCACACCGGCATGTGGCTGGAGTTTGCCCAAGCAGACGGCAGCCGGAAGAAGGTCAAGCTGGCGTGGGTCAGCCCGATGCGCAGCCTTTACATCTTTACTACGCGCGACCGCCAGGAATCATTTTCGATTTCCGATCTGGACCTGGCGCAGGCGTTCCGGGAACACAGTGCCAGCGTGGTACCGCTGGCGGGGCTGTTGGATCGTGCCTTGACCCAGGCGCTGGAAGATATGGGTGCCAATGATGCGCAGCACACGGCGGCCGCGCTGGCTTAGGCGGCCGGCGCGTCCTGACCCAGCACTCCGCCGCTGACCCGCTCGATGCCGGCCAGGTCGCGCCAGCTCTGAATCTGCTGCCAGCCGGCCGCGGCAAATAAATCCCGTACTGCAGATGCTTGATCGTAGCCGTGCTCGACCAGCAGCATCCCGTGCGGCGCCAGATGCGCGGCGGCGCCGCCGATGATGATGCGCAGCGCGCTCAGGCCGTCGGCATGGTCGGTCAGCGCGCCGAGCGGCTCGAAACGCAGATCGCCCTGTGCCAGGTGGACATCGCCGGCGACGATGTAGGGCGGGTTGGCGACGATCAGATCGAAGCGTTGGTTCTGCAGCGCGCCAAACCAGTCGCTGTGCAGAAAATGAATCTCCACCCGATGGCGTGCGGCATTGCGCTGCGCCACTGCGAGCGCGGCGGCGCTGAGGTCAAGTGCCGTCACGGCGAGGTCGGGCCGCGCGTGCGCCAGCGCCACTGCGATGGCGCCCGAGCCGGTCCCCAGGTCCAGAATGCGGCTGCGCGGTGCGGCGTGCTGCAAGGCCAGTTCCACCAGCAATTCCGTTTCCGGGCGCGGGATCAGCACGTCGGGCGTCACCTCGAACGAGAGGCCGTAGAATTCGCGCGCGCCCACCAGGTAGGCGATTGGCTCGCCATCGCGGCGGCGCTGCACCAGCGTCGACAGATGGCGCGCCTCGTCCGCGCTCAAGGCCCGTTCGGACTGGGTAATCAGCTGTACCCGCGTCAGCTGCAACACATGGCCGAGCAGGATGCGGGTTTCCAGCGCGTCGAGCGGTGGATTTTTCAGCAGCGAGTCGATGCGGCTGCCGGCGGCAATCAGCATGGCGCCAGTGTCAGATGGCCGGACATGACATATAGGCGTGGTTGCGCACCATATTGATTCATATACTCCACATGGTTACGTCAAATTACGGGCGTAAAATGGCTGTTTGGCTAGCATACTCCGCTTTTATCTGGAAAGTGCTCAGGGCTGAGCGTATTTTTCTGCCGTGCCGCCGATCGTTGCGGGAACGACGGATAGGAAATGCGTCCCCGAACATGCCGCCCGACCAGACGCGGCTCAGCGGCGGCGGCGGAAGAACAGCGTGCCCAGCACGATCGCAAAAATGACGAACCAGACCAAAGACCACTGCGGAATCGACAGGCCGAAAATCGGCGCATAGCCGGCGCTGCACAGGCCGTCGGCCTTGAACAGGAAAGGCAGCAGATTGGCAGTCGGGAACGTGTTGAGCGAGGTTTCCAGCGGATCGATGCCGCATGACACCGTCGGGTGCGCCTGTATCCACATATGCCAGCCGGCGACGCCGGCGCCACCCAGTGCGGTCAAGAGGCCAAGTCCGGCGCCGGCCTTGGCGGCGCTGCCCTTGCCGGGCAGCAGCGCAAACACCAGGCAGATCAGGGCGATGGCGGCAAACAGGTAGCGCTGAATGATGCACAAGGGGCAGGGCAGCATGCGCTCGACGTGCTGCAGGTAGAGCGCCACGCCCAGCAGCGCCAGTGAGATCAGGGCCACGACGAGCAGGGCAGGCTTGGAAGTTTTCATGATGAGCGTTTGGCCAAAAAGGGGTTGATCGGGTGGCTCGGTGTCATCACAAGTGGTCGCCCAACGCCGCCAGCAAATCGGCCTGATGCTCGGCCGCCAGCGCATTGGTCAGTTCTTCCAGGTCGCCATCCATGATGAAATCGAGTTTGTACAAGGTCAGGTTGATGCGGTGATCGGTCATCCGGCCTTGCGGGAAATTATAGGTGCGAATCCGTTCGCTGCGGTCGCCGGAGCCGATCAGCGACTTGCGGGTGGCCGCCTCCTTCGACTGCTGCTCGCGCAGCTGCACGTCCTTGATGCGCGCCGCCAGCACTTTCATCGCCTGCGCCTTGTTCTTGTGCTGGCTGCGGTCGTCCTGGCATTCGACCACGATGCCGGTCGGCAGGTGGGTGATGCGCACCGCCGAATCGGTCTTGTTGATGTGCTGGCCGCCGGCGCCCGACGCGCGGTAGGTGTCGATGCGGATTTCGGACGGATTGATGTCGACGTCGCCGACTTCGTCGGCTTCCGGCATCACGGCCACGGTGCAGGCCGAGGTGTGGATGCGGCCCTGGGTTTCGGTGGCCGGCACCCGCTGCACCCGGTGGCCGCCCGATTCGAATTTCAACTTGGAATAGGCGCCGGCGCCGGCGATGCGCACGATGACTTCCTTGTAGCCGCCGATTTCCGACGCCGATTCCGACACCATCTCGACCTGCCAGCGCTGGCGTTCGGCAAAGCGCGTGTACATGCGCAACAGGTCGCCGGCGAACAGCGCCGATTCGTCGCCGCCGGTGCCGGCGCGGATTTCCAGGAAGATGTTGCGCTCGTCGTTGGGGTCTTTCGGCAGCAGCATTTTCTGCAGATCGAGTTCCAGCTGCGCCATGCGTTCATGGGTGGTGTCGATTTCGTCCTGCGCAAATTCCTTCATCTCGGGGTCGGCCAGCATTTCCTGCGCCGCCTGCAGATCGGTCGCGGCGCGCGTGTAGCTGCCGTACAGCGCGACCAGCGGCTCCAGCTCGGCGTGCTCGCGCGTCAGCTTGCGATAGTTGTCCATGCTGGCGGTGATGTCCGGCTGCATCAGCAGGCTGTTGAGCTCCTCCAGTCGATGCGTCAGTTGATCGAGCTTGGCAAGCATGGAAGGTTTCATCGGCGGCAAATTCAGAGAAAAATCAGGCGCAAGGCATGCGCGGCGGAGGGCTGGAGCCGGATGGCTCCAGGGGCAGGCAGTGCTGGACTGCCGCTAACGCCGGGTGCGAAACAGTTGCGGCAGCAAGGCCGCCAGCCGCGCGCGTTCATCGCCATGCGCATGGTGCAGCGCTTGCTGCGGACCATGCAGGAACTTGGCGGTCAGCCCTTTCGACAGCGCTTCCAGCACCGCCTCGGCATCGCCGCCGCGCGCCAGCATGCGGCGCGCGCGTTCCAGCTCCAGCATGCGGATTTGTTCCGAGGAGTCATGCAGATCCTGGATCACCGGCACCACGGCGCGCGTGTCGAGCCAGTGCATGAACGACTGCACCCGGGTTTCGATGATGACTTCGGCTTGCGCCACCGCGCTCTGGCGCTGTTCGAGGCCGGTTTGCACCGCCGAGCCGAGATCGTCCACGGTATACAGGAAGACGTCGTTGAGGCGGCCGATCTCGGCTTCGATGTCGCGCGGCACCGCCAGGTCGACCATGAAGATCGGCTTGTGGCGACGCTGCTTGATGGCGCGCTCCACCATGCCGAGGCCGATGATCGGCAAGGTCGAGGCGGTGCACGACACCACGATGTCGAAACTGGCCAGTTGCTCCGGCAGGCTGGCCAGCCGCATCGCGCGGCCGTTGAAGCGATGCGCCAGCGCCGCGCCGCGTTCCAGCGTGCGGTTGGCGATGGTCAGGCTGTTCGGGGTTTGCGCGGCGAAGTGCGTGGCGCACAATTCGATCATTTCGCCGGCGCCGATGAACAGCACGTTTTGTTCGGAAATCGTATCGAAAATGCGCTGTGCCAGCTTGACCGCGGCGGCGGCCATCGACACGCTGTGGGCGCCGATTTCAGTGCTGCTGCGGATTTCCTTGGCCACCGAGAAGCTGCGCTGGAACAACTGGTGCAGGTAGGTGCCAAGGCCGCCGGCGGCATCCGCCTGGCGTACCGCGTCTTTCATCTGGCCCAGGATCTGCGGCTCGCCCAGCACCATCGAATCGAGACCGGAGGCGACCCGGAATGCGTGCCGCACCGCATTGTCGTGCGGTAGGGTGTACAGGTACGGGCGCAATTCCGAATAGGGCACTTGATGATAATCGGCCAGGAAATGCGCAGTCGAATCGATGGCTGCATCAATCCCGCTCGGCAAGGCACTGGCGGCGTACAGTTCAGTGCGGTTGCAGGTCGACAGGACCGCCGCTTCGTCGGACAGGCGGGCATCGCCGCTGCGGCCAAACCAGGTACGCGCCGCCGCCACCGCCTGACCGATCTGGTCAGCCGGGAAAGCCACCCGTTCGCGCAAGGCGACCGGTGCGGTGGTGTGGTTGAGCCCGACGGCGAGCAAGTGCATGGGGCATGAACAAGGGAATGGCGACACCGTATTATAGCCGCTTGCCGGGGCGCATAAACCTGCGGCGAGTCAGGCCCCAGGCCGATTCGACGTCTCTTGTTGTCCCTTCAGCAAGGGCAGCGTGATGCGGAAAGTGGTGCCATGCCCGGGTTGGCTGTCGAACGTGACATGGCCGCCATGGCGCTCGACCACGGTCTTGACAAATACCAATCCCAAGCCGATGCCGTCATGCCGCGGCTGTCCGGGTGCGGTGATGCGCTGGAAGCGCTGGAACAGCCGGGCCTGGTCGGCCGGCGCAATGCCATAGCCCTGGTCGCTGATGCTGCAGGTGATTTGTGGCGTCGGCGTGCCCGCCAGCCGACCGATCGAGCAATGAATGCGGGTTGCAGCCGGGCTGTAGTTGATCGCATTCGAGATCAGGTTGATCAGCGCCCGCGTCATCAGTGCCCGGTCCACCCGCACCGGCATCTCCTCCCGGCAGAACTCGGTCTCCAGCCGCACCTCGCGGCTTTTGGCCAGGGTCCACATTTCATCGGTCGCATCCAGCAGCAGGTCCTGGAAATCGACTTCTTCCAGTCGGTATTCCTGCGATTCGGCGCGTGCCAGCTGGACGAAATTGTCGGCCAATCCAAGCGTCTTGCGCGCCGCCTTTTCGATGCGGCTGAAAAATTCCTGCTGCGGCAAGGCCGACCCCGCTTCGCTCTGCAATTCCAGCAAGGCCAGGATCGAGGCTTGCGGCGCGCGCATGTCGTGCGACAGGAAGCGCAGGGTTTCGTCGCGGCTGCGTTCGGCGGCGCGGATGTTGGAAATGTCGATCAGGTTGACGATCCAGCCAATCAGCAGACCGGCGGCAGAGTAGCAGGGCGCGCTTTTCAGCAACAGGTCGCGACCGTTGCGGTCTTGCGCGGCGACACCGTTGACCAGCGCGCTCACCTGCCGCAGATCCAACAAGTCGGCCCACTCGACCGTCAGGTTGGCACGCTGGTCGATTGCTTGCGGCGCCGAGAGCGCGGCGTACAGCCGCTGCAGCAGCGCCGGTTTCGTCCGTCGTCAGGCCCAGCGTGGCCAGATAGGTGCGCGCATGGCGGTTGCTCAGCAGCACCTGGCCGTCGGGCGCGGTGATCAGCACCGCATCGGGGAAGCTGTTCAGGCTGTCGGACACGAACTGGCGCAAGTCGCGCACGCGCCGCGCGGCACTGGTCATGGCGCGGATGCGCTGCTCCAGCAAGTCGGCCAGCGGCTCGGCGCTCTCGATGGCAGCCGCCTCCGGCAGCAGGTGCGGCTCCTGGTCGAGCCGCATGAATTCCTGGCCCAGATAGGAAATCGCGGTTTCCAGCCGGCGCCAGCTCCACAGCGGGATAGGACAGTACCAGGGCCGTCAAGGCGGCGCCCGGCGCCAGCCAGATTCCCGCGCGCAAGGCGAGGCAACTGGCAACCAGCGTCAGCAGCAGCAGGCCGGCGGTGCTCAGCAAGGACTGGCGCGGCGAAAAAAACAGATAGCCGAACAGCGCCAGAAATACCGGCAGCGCACAAAACAGCGCGGTTTGCCACGGCGCCGCCAGCGCAATCGATTTGCCCTCCAGCAGGCTGGCGAGGATATTGGCATTGATTTCGATGCCGGCCATGGCGCCGTTCAAGCCCGATACCGGAGTCGGGTAGGAATCGGCCATGCCGAGGGCGGTGGCGCCGACCAGGACGTATTTGCCGGCCAGGAATTGCGGCGGCACTTCGCCGCGTAACACCGCAACGTAGGGCACGGACTGGAAATGGCCGCTGCCGCCGGCAAACGGGATGCGCAGCAGGGTGTCGGCGCTGCTGACGGTCGTCGTCGCCGCGGTCGGGTTGAATGCCGGTTCGCAATTGCCACCGGCCGGCAGTTGCAGATCCGCCGCCAGCGCCAGCGCAAAATGCGGCCACCAGACACCGTCGTGAAAGGTATGGGGCGCAAAGCTGCGCAGCACGCCGTCGCTGTCGAGTTGCAGGTTGATATGACCCAGGGCGCGTGCCGCGCACGCGAGTTCCGCGATCGGCGGCGTTATCGTGAGGCCGGCGCCGCGACTGGCGCCGGTCACCGGTAGTACGGTCAGGTGGTTGGCGGCCAGTGCTGCGGCCAGCGCGTGGTCGCCGGCGCGGTTGCCGTCAGCCGCCAGTTCCGGCTCGGACAGGATAACGTCGAGTCCGATTGCGCGCGGGGCGGCGGCGGCGATATTGTTCAGTAGCTTGGCATGCCGCGCCCGTGGCCATGGCCAGCGCCCCAGTTCGGCAATGCTGTAGTCGTCGATGGCGACGATGAGGATGTCATCGCGTGCCGGCCGGCCATTGGCCGATAGCAGCAGGTCGTATAGCGACTGGTCGATGCGGCCCAGGCCGTTTTGCCAGCCGAGACCGGCGGCCAGCAGCGTCAGCACGCAGGTCAGCAGCAGCCATTCGCGAAAAGCCAGCCGTTGGGCGAAACGCGACAGCCTGGGCAGGTTCATTGGGGGCGGCGCGGGCGGTGTCAGTTGCGGCCGCGCAGTGCGCGTTCACCAACGGCAAACGGCGCGCCGTCATGAATGATCCAGTGGTCGGTGACCACGAATGCTTGCGCCAGCGAGAATGGAGCGCTGCCGTCGCCTGCCGGCTGCGCTTGCACCCGCGCATAGTAGGTGCCGAACGCGGGCCGGCTCAGGCGAATTTCCGGGCGCTCGGTGGTGGCCGACAGCATCAGCCAGGTGAAAGCCGGGTCGCGTGCCACCTGCACCAGGAATTTCTGGCCCGGCACGCCGTCCCAGCGCAGCCACAGCTTGTCGGGCTCACTGCCGTCGACGAAGGGGGCGCCTTGCGCCGGTCGCACCTTCAGCGTGCCGGTCTTGCCATACGGCTGCTGTGTTCGCGTACCGTCGCGCACTACCACCGGCGCCACCTGCCAGTAATACTGGCCTGGCTCCAGCGTATTGCTGACATAGCGCGGCTGGTTCACTTCGACTTCATCGGCGATGCTACGGAAGGCCGGGTCGCGCGCGATACGTAGCCGATAGCTATCGGCATCGCGGCTGGTGCTCCAGCCCAGGGCCACGGGCATGCCGGCTGTTGCTGGCGGCGCCGCGCTGGCTGATAGTGCGAAGCGGCTGCCACGCGGCAATCCTTGCAGGCCTGACTTGTCGATGGCGGATATCTGTGCGAAGTAACTGCGGTTCGTCAACCCTTCGATGTTCAGACGGGGTTCGGCGCCGATGCTTTCGGCGACCACGTCCTGGCCCTCGCTGTCGGTCGCGATCTGCACCTGGTAGGCACTGGCGCCGGTTACCGGCACCAAGTCGAAGCGCACGCTTGCGCCGTCCGCCACCGGTGCGGCAGCCAGTTGCGGCGCCGGCAATAACTGGACCGCGGCGAGCGCGCGTTCCGCACCGACGATGGCGCCTTGTCCCTGATGCAAGAGCACGCCGGACAAGGTGCCCGGCCGGCTCACCATGACGCTGCCGCTCAGTACCTCATGATTGACACGGCCATCCGCCAGTGCCACTCGGAAATGGGTGCCGCGTACGCCGGTCACGCTTTGTGGCGACCGTACTTCAAAACGACCGCGGTTGAGATGCAAGGGCGCCACCCGTGTTTCGATCCGGCCGCGCAGGATGCTGACCTCGGTGCGCGGACTGTTGGTATAGCGGGCCATGCGCAGCCGGGAAAGCGCGATGCGGCTGTTGGACGGGATCGAAATGCGCGATTGATCGGTCAGCGCCAGCGTCAGGAAACTGTTGGCTCCGGTTTCCAGGCTGGCGCCTTCGCGCAGGACGCTGCCGGGGGCGATGCGCACCGCGCTGCCGTTGGCGTCGATGGCGGAAACACTGCCGGAAAAGGCGACGATCCGCGCTTCGTTGGGCTCGTCCGGCAGCAAGTCGGCCGGGATCGCGATGGCGGTGCCGATCGGGATGCTGATGTCCTTGCTGATGCGATTCAGCTTGCCGAGCGCGACCCAGTTGCCGGAACGGGTGGTGAGTTGCTGTGCGATCGAGGAGAGGGTGTCGCCCGCCTGTGCGTAATAAATAACCTGGCCGTCGCCGATGCGGACGGTGCCCGGGGCGCCGCTATGGGCTATCGGTGGCGATGTTACGGGTTGCGCGATGCCGGTCTGGTATGTCAGCAGGCAATAGAAACCGAGCAATATGAGGATGATGCGCATGCTTTTCTCCTGCGCACCCCGGGAAACCCTTACGCGGATATTTGTTCCAGTCGATAACCGTAACTGTATACCGGGGCCAGCCGAAAACCGTTGTCTGGCCGCAATTGTAGCTTGGTCCGCACCCGCGAGACATGGGTATCCATCGTGCGCGACGGAATTTCGATGTCGCGTGCCCACACCGCTTCCAGAATATAGGCACGCGACAGCGGCCGCCCCAGGTTGCGGAAGAACAGCAACGCCAGATCGAATTCCTTTTGCGTCAAGTCTACCGGTGCGCCATTCACCGTCAGGCGCGCCGTGCGCACTTCGAATACATAGTTGCCGAATTGCAGCTGTTCGACTGCGTTCTGGTTCGGATAGGCGCGCCGCAACAGCGCTTGCACCCGCGCCACCAGTTCGCCGCGCCGGATCGGCTTGATCATGTAATCGTCGGCGCCGGCGGCCAGGCCGGCGACGATGTCGTCTTCACCGGAACGGCTGGTCATGAACAAGACCGGCAGGTTGGCCGGCAGCTTTTCACGCGCCCAGCGCAAGACTTCGGCGCCATCCAGGTCTGGCACCTGCCAGTCGATCACCAGCATGTCGTAGCTTTCCCGCCGCAGCTGATTCAGCATTTCCTTTCCGCTCTGAAACGGATAGCAAAGATGGCCAGCTGCGGTCAGAACCTGGCATACCAGGTCAGTCTGGCTACGGTCATCATCAAGTACTGCAATTCTCATTTTATTTATACGTGTCGAGCATGCGTGCGGTTAGTCGTCCCTGCTAATCTACCAAGGATTGCAAGCGGATACACTGAATAAATTGCAATTTGACAATGTTTCACAAATTTGAACGTAATTGTCACACCATGCCATTGCCGGATGACGGCGCCCGGCAGAAAGAAAGTAACATGAACAGGCATGGGCATTGGCCTGACGCGGTGCCGGCGGCCGCTCGGGCACGCCGAGTCCGGTCGGGCGTGGCGGTGCATGAGCGGCGCGGGGTCGCCGGGTGCGAGATGAGGTATGCAGGAGGATGCAGCAGACTGCGTTTTCATGCGGGAATGGTGGGTTGCTGTCATGAGAATGTCACTTGCGGCGCGCGGCGAGCAGCGCGCCGAGCGATGGCGGGGTACCAGAGGTGTGTCACGATCAAAGGAGAGATTGCCACTGGTGAGCTTGCATTTCCTGGGTGCGGCCGGTACCGTCACCGGTTCGCGCTATCTGCTACGACCAGCGCAGCAGCGTGTACTGGTCGATTGCGGCCTGTTCCAGGGCTATAAGAAGCTGCGCCTGCGCAACTGGGAAGAGCCGCCGTTCGATCCGCGCAGCGATCGATGCGGTGCTGCTGACGCATGCGCACCTGGATCATTCATGGCCAGCTGCCGCTCGCTGGTCAAGCGCGGCTTTCGCGGCAAGATCCGCTGCAGCGAAGCGACCTACGAATCGTGCAAACTGCTGCTGGCCGATTCCGCCCACCTGCAGGAAGAGGAAGCCGAGTATGCGAACCGCCATCGCCTGAGCAAGCACCAGCCGGCGCTGCCGCTGTATGACGGCCGCGATGCGGCGCGCGCCTTGCAGCAGTTCGACCCGGTGCCCGAACACCGCGCGCTGCAGATCGTCCCCGGCCTCGACGCGCAATGGATCCCGAACGGCCACATCCTCGGCTCCTGCGCCATCGCCTGCGACGTCGATGGCATCCGCCTGCTGTTTTCCGGCGACCTCGGGCGGCCGCAAGACATCATGATGATAAGCGCCGCCAGCGATCGGTCGGCGAAACCGATTACCTGGTGGTCGAATCGACCTACGGCAACCGCACGCCACGCCGGCCGACCCGCGCAGCAGCTGCAGGACGATCATCAGCGCGCACCGCCGCGCGCGGCGGCGTCGTCCGTCATGCCGGCGTTTGCGGTAGGCCGGGCGCAGACCGCTGCTGTACCTGATCCGGCAACTGAAGGCGGCAGGCGAAATCCCGCGACCTGCCGGTCTACCTGGACAGCCCGATGGCCACCAGACGCGACCGACATCTACCGCGCGCATCGCGCCGCAAACGCAGATCGACGACCAGCGACTGCGAAGCGATGATGCGATGACGCGCGCTTCGTCGACACGCCGACGAGTCGCGCGCGGATCAACGCCGAGCGTGGTCCCAAGATCGTGATCGTCCGCCAGCGGCATGGCGACCGGCGGCGCGTGCTGCATCATCTGAAACATGGCGCCGGACCGCGCAACGCCATCGTGTTTGCTGGCTTCCAGGCCGGCGGCACGCGCGGCGCCAGCCTGGTTGGCGCCACCACGGTGCGCATACATGGCCAGGATGTGTCGATCCGGGCGCCGGTATTCGATCTGGATACACTGTCGGCGCATGCCGACGGCGGCGAAATCGTCGATTGGCTGCGGCATTTCAAACGCGCGCCGGCAAGACCTTATCACCCACGGCGAACCGGAGCGGCCGACGCCATGCGGCTGGCAGATCGAGCGAGAGCTTGCAGTGGAATTGCACCGTGCCGCAATACCGCGACAGTTTCGAGCTGGGAAAAGGTGCTGCCGGCTGTCCGCAGCGCTTGCCCGACGTGAAGCGGTCTGTCCATCGCCAGCAGGAGCCGCATGAGCATTCGCAACCTCGATTACCTGTTCCGCCGCAATCGGTGGCCGTGATCGGCGCGTCGAACCGGCCGCACAGCGTCGGCGCCACGGTGCTGGCGCAACCTGACGCGCGGCCGGCTTTGCCGGGCCCGATCTGCGCGGTCAACCCGAAGCACGACGCGGCTGGACGGCGTGCCGGTCTACCGCCGACGTGGCCGACCTGCCGCAAGCGCCGGACCTGGCGGTGCATCTGCACGCCGCCGGCCACCGTGCCCGGCCTGATCGCCGAACTGGGCGCGCGCGGCACCCGCGCCGCGATCGTGCTCACCGCCGGCCTGGCGCGCAGCGCGACGCCGCCGGCGTCAGCCTCAAGCAGGCGATGCTCGACGCGGCCCGGCCCTACCTGCTGCGCATCCTCGGGCCGAACTGCATCGGCCTGCTGGCGCCCGCGCATCGGCCTCAACGCCAGCTTCGCGCCACACCGGCGCGCTGCCGGGCAAGCTCGCCTTCGTCTCGCAGTCGGGCGCGCTGGTGACCGCGGTGCTGGACTGGGCCAAGGTCGCGCGGCATCGGCTTTTCGCACATTCGTCTCGCTGGGCGAGCAGCGCCGACGTCGATTTCGGCGACATGCTCGACTACCTGGCCAGCGACGCCGCAGACCCGCGCCATCCTGCTGTACATCGAGATCGATCCGCGACGCCGCGCAAGTTCATGTCGGCCGCGCGCGCCGCGGCGCGCAGCAAGCCGGTGATCGTGGTCAAGGCCGGGCGCGTCGCCGGAAGGCGCGCAGCGCGGCGGCCTCGCACACCGGCGCGCTGGCCGGCTCCGACGACGGTCTACGACGCCGCCATCCGCCGCGCCGGCATGCTGCGCGTCGATGACCACCGACGAGCTGTTCGACGCGGCCGAGACGCTGGCGCGCGCGCGGCCGCACTGACGCGGCGAGCGGCTGGCCATCATGACCAACGGCGGCGGCGCCGGCGTGATGGCGACCGACGCGCTGATCGCTGGCCGGCGGCCGCCTGGCCGAGCTGTCCGGACGCCAGCCAGCGCCCAGCTCGACGCGGTGCTGCCGCCGACCTGGTCGCACGCCAATCCGGTCGACATCATCGGCGACGCGCCGGCGGAGCGCTACGTCGACGCGCTGGAGGCGCTGCTGCGGACGCCGGAGGCCGACGCGGTGCTGTTCATGCACGCGCCGACCGCGATCGTGCCCAGCGCCGAGATCGCGCGCGGCGGTGGCGCCGCTGGTCGCGACGGCGCCGCCGCAACGTCCTGGCCTGCTGGCTGGGCGGCGGCAGCGGTGGCGCGCGGCGCGCGCAGCTGTCTTCGCGCGGCCGGCATCCCGACCTACGACACGCCGGAGGAGGCGGTGCGCGCCTTCATGCAGATCGTCGCAGTACCGCCGCAACCAGGAGCTGCTGATGCAGGCGCCGCCCTCGATCGCCGCGAGGAATTCGGCGCCCGATCGCGCCGCGGCCGCGCGCGCGTGGTGCGACGCGGCGCTGGCGCGAGGGCCGCGACATGCTGACCGAGCCGGAGGCCAAAGCGCGTGCTGGCCGCCTACGGCATCCCGGTCGTGCAGACCCGGCGTCGCGGCCGACGCGGCCGAGGCGGCGGCGGCTTGCGCGCACGAGATCGGCTTTCCGGTCGCGCTGAAGATCCTGTCGCCGCGACATCACCCACAAGTCCGACGTCGGCGGCGTGGCGCTCGACCTGGACAGCGCCGAAGCGGTGCGCGCGGCCGCCAGCCGCGATGCTGCGCGCGCCTGCGCGAGCTGCGGCCCGCAGGCGCGCCTGGACGGCTTCACGGTGCAGGCAATGGCGCGCCGGCCGCACGCGCACGAGCTGATCGTCGGCGCCAGCCACCGACCCGGTGTTCGGCCCGGTGATCCTGTTCGGCCAGGGCGGCATCGCGGTCGAGGTGATCGCCGACCACGCGCTGGCGCTGCCGCCGCTGAACGGGTGCTGGCGCGCGACCTGGTCGCGCGCACCCGCGTGTCGCACGCCTGCTGGCCGGCTACCGCGACCGGCCGCCGGCCGACCTGCGACGCGATGTGCGCGGTGCTGATCGCAGCTGTCGCAGCTGCGTGGCCGACCTGCCGGAGCTGGCCGAACTCGACATCAATCCGCTGCTGGCCGACGGCGACGGCGTGATCGCGCTCGACGCGCGCATCGCGCTGGCGCCGGCCGCCGGTCCGCGGGCACGCGAGCGGCTCGCGATCCGGCCCTATCCGCACGAGCTGGAGGAGACGCATCGCCTGGCAGGGCGAGCCGCTGCTGCTGCGCCCGATCCGGCCCGAGGACGAGCCGCAGCACAGCCGGCTTCTTCGACGCGCTGCACGCCGGAGGACGTGCGCTTGCGCTTCTTCTCGCAGGCTGCGCGAGCTGCCGCACAGTCGCAGCTGGCGCGCCTGACGCAGATCGACTACGACCGCGAGATGGCCTTCATCGCCAGTCGAGCCGACGCCGCCGACGGCAGCCGGAGACGCTGGGCGTGGTGCGCGCGGTCGCCGATCCCGACAACATGGCAGGCCGAGTTCGCCATCATCGTGCGCTCCGACCTGAAGGGACACGGCCTGGGCCGGCTGCTGATGCACAAGCTGATCGCCTATTGCCGCAGCCGCGGCACCCGGCGCCTGGTCGGGCAGGCGTTGCCGGATAACGCCAACATGCTGAGACTGGCGCGCGAGTGCGGCTTTGAATTGGGCGCCGTCAATGCCGACGGTATTCTGCTGACGCTGCCGCTGCGAACCGAATGAGCGCGGCGACAGCGGACTTCCTGAAAGGACAAGACATGTACCAACATATCCTGCTGGCGGTGGATGGCAGCGCCAGTTCCGACCTGGCGCTGCGCGAGGCGGCCCGCGTGACGTCCGCCGGCGCCACCCTGCGTGCGGTGACCGTGGTGGAAAATCCGCTGCTGACTTTTCCCACCGTGTATGGCGTGGCCGACAACATGGAAATGGTGGCGTCAGCGCCATGCTGGACGGCGGGCGCCAGATCCTGGCCACGGCGGAAGGCCAGTTGCGGCGCCAGGTGCAACCCGGCGTCGCGGTCGAGACGCGCTGCTGGATCTGACGCAGCTGGGCGGCACGATCCCGAGGCGATCGAGCAGCAGGCGGATAGCTGGCCGGCCGACCTGATCGTGATCGGCTCGCATGGCCGCAGCGGCGTCAAGCGCCTGCTGCTGGGCAGCGTGGCCGAGCATCTGCTGCGCCTGTCGACGCGGCCGATCCTGCTGGTGCGCGGACCGCAGGTGGCCTGAGGCGGACGCTGTTCAAAAGGGCGTGTGAGCGTTCATCGGGTGGTGCCCCGATCTCAAAATTCGCGCTGTAGGTGATGGTGCCAGCAGGCCCGCTTTTGCCGCGCATACGGTTGAAACGCTGCATTTCAACGCACAAGTGCTCGCACCGTCATGCCAGAAAGCAACGCAGTGATGAATGCAAGGAGATCAACAAAGCTGTTTCCGCCTTCGATAATAGCGAGCGGCATTTCCAGCTGGTGTGAAAGTGAGTCGCAGCCATCTACCAGATCTGCCAACCGGCAGCGGGCATACGCCTTGTCGAGCATGAATTCGATCAGTCCATCATCGGAGGGCACGTCACCGCCGACAGTCATGCCGTCCAGCAGCGCCAGCAAGGAATCTTCACGCCCACCCAGTCCCAGTGGCAGCGCGATCACACCGGCTGGCGCCGATTCGCCATCGCCATGCAGCAGCATGGAACCCGCAACCGTATCTTCGGGCCTCTCGACTATCCGGACATTAAAGCCGCTTGAGGCAGCCGAGATTGCAGCAACCAGCAGCAAGGGATGGGCCTTTGCGCTCACTGCGATCCATGCGCCCTGGGCGAGGCCGTGACCTGCCAATGCGGTGGCGAAGCTTGCGCGGAAGCGGCACAGGTCGCTCCCGCACAACACGGTCACCGTCCTCGAGTGCCAAGGCTGAACCGTCGAATTTTTCGAGACGCGACCAAAACCCGTCGAGGATACCGCCGTTACGGCAGGGAAGTTGGTTGGCATGGAAGCGTTGCAGCTGATGAGCCGCGAATGAAACATCGGCAGGGAGCAGCAATTCGGCCGCAACCATCGTCTGCAATGCGGATTCCATCTCTAGCCCGGCGGCGACTGCTGCGGCAAGAATCTCATTCCGCCTGACACCGGTGGCGGCCAGCAGCACGGCCAGCAATGCAGGCGGGGTGAGCGGCATCGATTCAGCGGGCAGGTGCGACTGATACACCGGATGACGTTCCAGCAAATTGCCGATGGCACCATCGAAAAGGGCCGGTGCAACGCGCGCCGTGGCGCGCACGAAATTGATGCGAAACAGGGGATTGACGATAAAGCGTGGCATCTTGCGACGCGGTTGCCAATGGGCGCAGACGCCGGGAGATCGGGCAGCAGGCATGCCAGACCGTTGTAGTGAGCGGTATCCGGGGTGTCCACCAGTGCGGCGACGGCCGGCCCATTGAACAGCGCCGCTTCGCTGAATACCCAGCCACGACGACCGCTCTTTGCTGTCACCCGGTCGAGCCACGCGCGATAATCGCGGCCGTGAAACTGGTTGCAGCCGCGCTCGAAAAACGGTTCTGGAACAGCGTTGCTCAAGTGCAGATGCGCAAAAATCAGCGCCGCATCGAGCCGCGTCACGCGCAGACATTCTGCCGCAAAGGGATTCAGGCTGTAGCGATGCAGCGAATCGAGCGCATGCAGCAGGCCGAACGATGAGTCGCGGAACGGCAAGGGTTTTTCCGGATGCGTGAAGATGATGTCGAGGTTCGGTGCGCGTCGCTCGGACGGCAGCAAATGCCGGAAACCGCGATAGCCGAGCACGCTGCTGTTTCCTTCCCAGAGCGAAATCACCTGCTGCCGCGGAAACCGCCCGGCCAGCCATTCACCGCTCCAGCCGGTGCGGCACCAGGTGTCGAGAATGAAATCCGGCTCTCGCAATGGTCCGGCGGCGTGCGGCAACAACGGCTCGACGGCGCGGGTGGATTCGTTGAACGGCTGAAATGCCGCATAGGGTTCGAGCGTATTCCGTTCGCGTTTTTGCTGGCGGTATTGCTGAAATGCTTGCCGGGTACCGAACAAACGCTCGCCCATTGCCGCCAGCGCTGACGGCGACGCCTGCCCTGCGTGCAGCATAGGCTCGGTGAAAAACACGAAGCCGTCGAGGATCGGAATCACGATCGCGCAAACCGGGCAGAGCAAATACCCTTGTTCGATACGCCCCGTGCATTCGGTATGCGTGACCAATTCATAAGCGCTGCGGCAACTCGGGCAAGCCAGTATCTCAAGGGTCGATCGATGCATGAGCGCCTACCCTCGCAGGTAATAGAAATCAACAGCCGGCCGGTCGGCCAGGTAAAGGATCAGGACAAGCAAGCACGCGTACCACAGGCCATAGCCAAGGTTGACGAGTGGTCGTGGCAGCCTGGAACACAACCAGTTGTACATCGCTTATCTCCCGAGAAGCACGCGTTCGATCGCGCTGGTCGTGTGAAAACTGAACAGTACGAAGTGGAATGTGAGCGCGATCGCCGCGACCCGCCACACCCCTAGCAACACCCGGCGTCGCATGCTTGCGGTGCCAACCGGCAGGGCCAGTCTGCTGGCGCGCTGCGAGAACCAGCGGTAGCAAGCGATACCGAGGCCGTGGTATGCCCCCCAAAGCAAGTAGCGCAGCGACAGCTCGTGCCAAAGGCCGAGCACCACCATGGCGGCGAGCACCGCCGCCAGCCGGTTGCGCGTAAGCGCAAACGCGGCAGTAAAGACGTAGTCGCGGCACCATGACGACAGCGACATATGCCAGCGCCGCCAGAATTCGGCGATATTGTGCGAGAGGAAGGGCCAATTGAAATTTTCACGCAAATGGAAACCCATCAGCAGGCCGAACCCAACCGCCAGGTCGCTATAGCCGCTGAACAGGATATACAGCTTTAGCCAGAACACCAGCGCACGCAGGTAATCTCCCGCCAATCCGACCGCCTCTAGCGGAACGGCCAGTGCGACGGCCAGTTTCACGCCGATCAGATAATTGCCGATCACGATCAGCTTGGCGAGGCCATACAGAATGCGCTCCAGTCCCCGCGAGAACAGCATGGGCTCCCAGCGCCGCCGCCTGAGGTCGCGCAGGAATTCGTCGAAGCGGTGCAACGGGCCAACCAGCAGCGCCGATGGGAAGAATTGATAGCACAAGTAATCGCCAAAACTGTGCGCGCGTAGTTTGCCTTTGTACGATTCAAGCAGGTAGTGAATCAGGCGCAGGCTGTAATACGCCATACCGAGCGGCAAGATAACGCCGGCACCGATTCCATCGGCGGTTTTGTCCGCCCTGGCCATGAATAGCAGGTAGCCGCACGCAATGAAGATAATTGCGCTATGCATCGCCGTCTTGCTGCTTCCAGCATGCTTCACGACGAGGAAGCTGGCCAGCGTGGCGATCGCCAGCAGCCCAGCGGAAAGCGGCGCCGCCATCGTCAGAAAACCGGCGCCGCAGGTAGAGATGGCGGCGGTTTGCCAGCGCTGCGGAGTCAGCCATGCAGCGATGACGGCCACGCTGGACCAGCACAGCAGCAAGAGAAGCAAGCGCTGTTCAAACATCGGGTTTGGCAAGAAGGGTGGATAGAACGCCGCTCAACCAGTCGCTATAGAGCTCGCGGCCGGCGGCATTCAGAGCCGGTGGTCGCAGTAGGCGGAATCCGGTGGCGTCTGCGGCGCCCAGTACGCAAAACCCTGCGTCTGCACAATCTGCGCGCGCAGCGCCTGCATTTGTTGCGTCAGCAGCGGCAGAAAAACGCCGTCTGCCGCCGCCGAACGCGGCAGTTCGAGCAGTACGATCTTGGTTCCGGCATCCTGCATCGGGCGCAGAAAGGCAAGGTAGGCTTCCCTTTGCGCGGGGCTTGAGAGCTTCCATGTTTTCACGGATTCCCCATACGCCCGCAGTTTTTGCGGCGATTTCATGTGCCGGCAGTAGGCTTCCATCCCCGCATAATCATCGCGATTGTCGTACGCGTAATTGCCATGGTCGACTTGACCTGCCTGTCCCTTCACCCACCAGGTCAGTTTCGACACGTTGCCGCGCCACCGATCTTGCCATCTGTCGACGACCTCATGTTGTCGATCGAACAGCAACAGATCGCTTTCCACCAACAGAATATCGGGTGGCGCGTCCCGCAATGCAGCGAGTGCCGGTTCCAAATCGGCATAGAGCGCGCCAGACCAGCTTATCCTGTGAAACACGATCTTGCGGCCGGCAGCGGCCAGGCGCTGGGCAAAGAAACGGTCGAAATCGATCGCGGCGCGCGTCTTGGACGTGCCGATGGCGACGACATGCACTTGCGACGAAGTTGCTTGCGCCAGGCGCTGCAGGTTCAGGCGCCCCGTGCTGGCGGGCTCGGTGATGTGCAACGCTACATTGGCGAGCAGCGCGATCAGCGCTACCACCAGCAGGCCTGCAAATATCCAGACCTTCAGCGGCGGCTGATGCAGGGTTTGTACGCTCATGGGCGGACGAGCGCCAACACCTTGTCGAGCCGATCGAGCGCCATGATGTCGCGTGCGGCCAGCTCGATGTGGAACTCCTGTTCCAACGCGCTGACCAGTTCCATATGTGCCAGCGAGTCCCAGCCGGGGACGTCGCCGGGTGTGCTGAGCAGCGTCAGCTTGGCACGGTCCGCCTTGAAGCAATCTGCGGCAATGCCGATGATGCGGGCAGCCAGATCGGCATGCCGATCCGGTGCGAACGCGGCTGGCGCCGCATCAGCCTGCTTTTGATGAAACAGCTCGCGCGCCGCTTCCAGCATGACCTTGCCGGAACGGCCGCGCGGCAGTTCGCCGACCAGTTCAATCACACTCGGCACCTTGCGCGGTTCGAGCCGGCCGGAGCAAAACGTGAGCAGGTCGCTGGCCATCAGCACGGGCGCCGCGACCACCAAGGCCACGACGGTTTCACCCCACACCGGGTCCGGAACGCCGAAGGTAATGGCTTCGCGCACCTGAGGATGCCGCTGCAGCACTTCCGTCACTTCTTCGGGGTTGATGTTGTAGCCGCCGCGGATGATGATATTTTCGCGCGTCCGACGATCCAGTAGCGGCCTTGCTCGTCCTGACGCGCGACGTCGCCGGTGCTGAACCAGCCGTCGCGCAACACTTCCGCGGTGAGGTCCGGGGCGCCAAAATACCCGGACATCAGCAAGTCGCCGCGCATCCACAACTCCCCTGCGTCTCCTGGCGCTACCGGCGACCCGTCCGCGGCAACGACGCGCAATTCGCAGTCTTCTGGCATGCCGATACTGCCGGGCATGCGGCTAGGCAGGCTGGGGCCGGAGAATACGCCGCCAACCACGGTTTCGGTCAATCCGTATACGTTGACCAGCGGCGTACGGAACGTCGACTCGAAGTCTTCCCACAATGTCGAGTCGAGCTGCGCGCCGCAGGAAATCAGCAGCCGAAAATCGCCGCCCTGAAAAGCGTCGCGCTGCTCCAACCCCAGGCGCAGGATCAGCGCGAGCATGGTGGGCACCGCTACCATATGGGTAATGCGCAGCCTGTAAATCGCATCCAGCAACGGCTCGACGGCAGTCACCTGGAATTGCATCGGGCGATAAACCGTCGCCTGGTTATAGAAGCCGATCACCGGCCCCTGGATCATACCGTCCGCATGTGACAGCATGAGCGTGTTCAGGATACGGCTTGCGTCTTCGTAGCCATATCGTTTGCTTAAGGTCGAGAGATGCGCAAACAGGGCGCGGTGACTGATGCAGACGCCTTTGGGCTGATCGGTTGTGCCGGAGGTGAAGAGGATGTAGGCCAGCGTGTCGGCGGCCAGGTGTGCCGGCGGCGCGATCGGCGCTAGCTCGGTCAGCAAGGCGTGCAAGCCCTCCGGCTGGGCGACCTTGCCAAACAGCTTGCCAAGCAGTTTTCCGGCGCCAGCGGAGCTTGCTACCAGATCAATCAGCCTGGCCGGCATGGATGCGAGCGACCACTTGGCCGACAGCTCGCGGTCCGCCACGACGATCGCCGGAGCGGCGCTTTTGATCAGGCTCTGCGCGCGCTCCGCGCTCGTGTCCGGATCGAGATTGACGGCCGCGATGCCATTGCAGATCAGCGCGACAAACAACAAGGCGGATTCTGCATCGTCGCGGCTGGCAACGACCACGCGCTCGCCCGGCGCCACCTGCATGGCGCGCAACAAGGCGGCGATGGATTCGATGCGCGCGGCAAGTTCGCCGAAGCTGACGGTACGCCGGTCGGTCATCAGCCAGGGTTTGGATGCCAGCGCGGGCTCCCGGATAGCGAGATAGCAATCGTACGCTGAAGAAATGTGCGGTTTATGTTTCATTAAAAACATCCTTCAGCTGGTTGCGCAGGATTTTTGAGTTGGCGCTGCGCGGAATCGATCGAACCGTGCGGAATACGGCGAGGCACGCGGGACGGGCCGAGCCTGGCCCGGATGAAGTCGGCCAGCCTGTGGTCGCTGATGTCGTCGGCGGCGGCGTCGATTCGCGGGACGACGAGCGCGGCGATGCGCTCGCCGCCAGCGGCATCCGGCAGGCCGAAGACGGCCGCCTCTGCGATAGCAGGCAATTGCTCGAGCAACGCTTCAATCTCTTGTGGGTAGATCTTGTCGGTACCGAGCGTATTGATGAAGTTGCCGATGCGCCCGACGATGATGAACCTGCCATCTGCGCAACAGCGTGCCAGATCGCCGGTTCGTATCCAGTCGCCGTCGAGCATCGTGCCGGTGGCGTCAGGATCGTTCAGGTAGCCGTTCATCGCGCACGGCAGCCGCACCTGCAATTCACCGACCGCACCGTCGCCCACCTCCCGGCCACTGCCGTCGACAAGCCGAACCGCACAGCCGACCGGGCGCCCGATGCTGGCATCGTCGGCCGACCAATCCGACACATCCTGGCTCAGGCACAAGCCCGTCGTTTCGGTGAGCCCGTAGTAGTTCACCACCGGGATACCGAAGCGTGCATGAAAACGCTGGACTTCCGTGAGATGCAGATCGGTGCCAGTGCAAAACACGGCCAGCAGGGACGCAAATACGCGCTTCTCTACCCTGGTGCCCAGCAGGTTGACGTGGCGCAGCAGCAGCGGTGCTGCAACCAGGTGCTGTGGCCGAAGGCGCTCGATCTCCGACAGCAGCGCAAATGCGTTTGCACGCCGCACCGGCGGCAGGCAGACCCAGCACATGCCGGCCAATGGCGCCGCCACAAAGGGATTGCGCAGCCCGCTCATCGTATGTGGTTCCGGCAGATTGACGAGACGCTCACCTGGCTGCCAGCGAAAGGTTTGCACCACCAGTACGGCACTGCGCGCCAGGGCCTCGTGACTCAGGACAACCGCCTTGGGATCGCCGGTCGAGCCTGACGTGAACAGATAGGCAGCGGGGGTGGAGGGCGGGTTTTCTACCTGATCTGGCACGGATGCGAGATCGGCGTCAGCGAAGCCCGCGACCATGTCCTGGTCTGAATTGACGGCCACGGTTAACTGAGGAAACGCCGATCGCCACAAGGAAGCAAGCCGGTCGTCCACAAGCGCGATTGCCGGTTCGATTTTTGCGCAAGCCCGTAACAGCAGATACTCGGGCCAACTGGCGTCGATGGGCACAAAGATCCCGCCCATTAAAACCGTCGCCCAGAACGAGGTTAACGCCGCCAAGCCCTGCTCACCCTGAAACACGACCCGACTGCCTGGCGCTACCCCAGCGTCGGCGAGACGGCTCATGCATTGCCGGACCAGCAAGGCAAATTGCTGGGTCGGCACTTCCCGGAAATTGCCAGCGTCATCAATCTTGAAATTGCCGGCGGAGCATATTTGCTGATAAACGGCGTTCAAGTTCATGGCGACTCTTTGGCGAACGGCTGTTTCTGGATTTTGTGCGGGATTATATATAAGGAAAGATATCCAACAAAATCGCATCATTTCGGCCCAAGCATCTTCCAGCTGGTGCCAGGGGCGCGCGATATGGAACGTCTGACGAGGCGCCGACGGTGATCCCGGTGCCCGTCGCGCTGCCGACGATGCCCGGTTTGCTGCTGGCGCCCGGCCCGGGGCTACGCCGATGAGGCGTGCGCTCGGCTGCCGCCGCGCACGAATGGAGCGCGCTTGAGCCTGCGCAAGCAGTCTGTGTTTTCGGTTTATATCATCGTGGAGCAGGGCGTACCGATATGGCCTGTTCGTGGCGCATGATAGTCCGTCGCCCAGTCGTTTTTTGCCGGCGCCGATCAGGTCAAGTGTTCTTATTGCAATCGAGAGGTGGATGATGAACAGCAAGCTGACGCGTTTCAATCCGTTCGGTGAGCTCGCACGTTTCGAGCCGCTGCGCGATGTCGAAGAGTTTTTCAGCGATTTTCGCTTGCGGCCGGGGATGCGCGAACTGGAGGCTGAGCCGCGCATCAAGATGGATGTGGCGGAAACCGACCAAGGCTATATGGTGAAGGCGGAAATTCCGGGCGTGAAAAAAGAAGACATCAAGGTGGAAATCGAAGGCAATCAGATCTCGATCAGTGCCGAGACGCAAAAGGAAACCGAACAGAAACAAGGCGAGACCGTGGTGCGCAGCGAGCGCTACTACGGCAAGCAATATCGCCGTTTCACGCTGGCGCACGAAATCGATGAAGACAAGGCGCAAGCCAAGTACCAGGACGGCGTGCTGGAACTCAGCCTGCCAAAAAAATCCGGCCCGGTCGGCGCTCGGCAATTGTCGGTGCAGTAGTCGGCTTCATACTCTCCTCCGGCACAACTTTCGGCCGGAGCATGTCTGTGACCATGCCCGCTTTCGTATCACGAACAAAAAGTTGATATGGATCAATTGGTTGCGCTGCATTAACGGCACTTATCCACAAGCTTGATCACAGCTTCTGTGGGTAAGTGACCGCCTGCCTAATCTCCACCCCTTTCCGCTGCCGCGGCTGTTCATGCCGCTTCCGCCATTGTTGCGGCGGTTGCCGTACGCCAAGGTTTGCTGTAAAAAGTTGGGTGCACCGCAACGTCGGCGGCGTACCGTCTGCAGGGCAGGCGGACCCATTCGCCGATTCTGGCGATTCCACTGTCCGAAGGAGAAATTTCGTGATCAAGACATTTTTTGCGGCTACCGGGTCGGCCGTGGTCGCCGCCACGCTGACGTTCTCGCTGCCGGCGCTGGCGCAGCAGAAATACCAGCCCGAATACCGGCTCTCGACCGTGCTCGGCAATGCTTTCCCGTGGGGCAAGGGCGGCGAACGCTGGGCCGAACTGGTCAAGGAAAAAACCCAGGGCCGCATCAACATCAAGATGTATCCCGGCACTTCGCTGGTGGCGGGCGACC
The DNA here is from genome assembly GCA_963707665.1 of uncultured beta proteobacterium. Taxonomy (GTDB): domain Bacteria; phylum Pseudomonadota; class Gammaproteobacteria; order Burkholderiales; family Burkholderiaceae_D; genus DATJCV01. The sequence goes on from CAVPQU010000005.1 coordinate 77,430, forward strand.
AGACGCGCGAATTCACCGCGATCCGCCAGGGCGTGATCGACCTCGCGATCGGCTCGTCGATCAACTGGTCGCCGCAAGTCAAGGAGCTGAACCTGTTTTCGCTGCCGTTCCTGATGCCGGATTACCGCGCGCTCGATGCGCTGACCCAGGGCGAAGTCGGACGCGAACTGTTCAAGGTGATCGAAAAGAACGGCGTGGTGCCGCTGGCCTGGGGCGAGAACGGCTTCCGCGAAATCAGCAATTCCAAGCATGAGATCCGCACCCCGGCCGACATGAAGGGCCTGAAATTCCGCGTGGTCGGCTCGCCGCTGTTCAACGACACCTTCACCGCGCTGGGCGCCAATCCGACCCAGATGAGCTGGGCCGACGCCCAGCCGGCGCTGGCTTCGGGCGCGGTCGACGGCCAGGAAAATCCGATCTCGGTGTTCACCGGCGCCAAGATCCATGCGGTCGGCCAGAAATACCTGACGATCTGGGGCTATGTCGCCGATCCGCTGATTTTCGTGGTCAACCGCAAGGTCTGGGAAAGCTGGAGCAAGGCGGATCAGGAGGCGGTGCGCGCCGCCGCCGTCCAAGCCGGCAAGGAAGAAATCGCGCTCGCGCGCCAGGGCCTGACTGCCGCCAACAGCGGCATCTACAAGGAGGTCGAAGGACTGGGCGTGAAGGTCACGCACCTGACGCCGGCCGAGGTCGATGCCTTCCGCAAGCTGACCCGGCCGACCTACGACAAGTGGTCCAAGACCATCGGCACCGGTCTCGTGCAGAAAGCCGAAACGGCGATTGCCGCGCGCCAGTAAGCGTTTCGTGTCGCGCCTTGCAAGCGCTGCAGCGCCCCGTTCGCCGCGGGGCGTTTTTGTTGGGAATCCTTCCTATACTCCCTGCGCATGCGGCCTATGTCGGGCAAAAAATGGCAGAAATTGCAACATACTCCCTTTGTCGAAAAGGATGCGTGCATAATTGCGAAGGGCGCCGGCGCCGCGCCGCCGTCGAGATGGCGCGCCTGTCCGAAATCGAAATTCCACTGAAAAGAACGATGCAATGAGCGATTTGCCTGCTGCCCCCGCCGACACTGCCGAAGAAGCGCCGCGCGTGCCGGTCAAGATCGAGGAATTCTGCGCCGCGCTGGCGATGGCGCTGATCTGCTGCATCACCTTCGCCAACGTGCTGGTGCGCTACTTCACCGACGTCTCGTTCGCGTTCACCGAGGAATTTTCGATCTTCCTGATGGTGGTGCTGACCCTGTCCGGAACCGCCGCCGCGTTTGCGCGCAACAGCCATATCCGCATGAGCTTCCTGGTCGAGCGCCTGCCGCGCAAGCTGGCGCGGCCGCTCGAAACCGTCGTGCTGCTGCTTGGCGCGCTGATGTTCGCGACCATGGCGTATTACGGCAGCTTCCTGTTCTGGGACGACTGGCAGTACGACACCACCTCGCCCGGCATCGGCATCCCGCAATGGATCTACACGATCTGGCTGCCGCTGTTGTCGGTCGTGATTTTCCTGCGCATCGTCGGCCGCCTGATCCGCTTTCTCCGGAGCCGTGCATGATCGCCGAAGGCAGCCTGATCCTGTTTCTCGGCTTCGCCGTGCTGCTGGCGATCGGCGCGCCGCTGGCGGTGGCGCTCGGCATCGCCGGCACCGCGGTGATCCTGATCGAGGGCCTGGGCATCATGTCGGTGCCGACCAACGCCTACAACGGCATTGCCAAGTATCCGCTGCTGGCGCTGCCGGTGTTCGTGCTGGCCGGCATGATGTTCGAGCGCGCCGGCGTCGCGCTGCGCATCGTGCGCTTCGCCGCCGCCATCGTCGGCAAGCGGCGCGGCGGCCAGGGCGTGGTGGCGATCCTGGTCTGCATGTTCCTCGGCGGCATCTCGGGCTCGGGCCCGGCCGACGCCGCCGCGGTGGCGATGGTGATGATCCCGAGCATGCTGAAGCAGGGCTATCCGAAGGAATTCTCGGCCACCGTGATCGCCGCCGCCGGCTCCACCGCGATCCTGATCCCGCCGTCGATCGCGCTGATCGTCTACAGCGTGCTGGTGCCGGCCGCCTCGGTGCCGGCGCTGTTCGCCGGCGGCATGCTGCCCGGCATCCTGGCCGGACTGGCCTTGATCGTGCCGACGCTGTACTTGTCGCGCAAGCACGGCTGGGGCGTCGCCGACGGCGCCGAAACGCCGCGCTTCTGGGCCAGCTTCAAGGACGCGATCTGGGGCCTGCTGGCGCCGGTCATCATCCTCGGCGGCATGCGCACCGGGCTGTTCACGCCGACCGAAGCGGCGGTGGTGGCGGCGTTCTACGGCTGGTTCGTCGGCGTCTTCGTCTACCGCACGCTCGACTGGCGCAAGGTGTACCGGGTGCTGGTCGAATCGGCCGAAATCTCGGCGGTGGTGCTGATCATCATCTCGCTGGCCGGCGTGTTCGCGCACGCCGGCTCGACGCTCGGCGCCTTCGATGCGTTCGCCAAGCTGCTGCTCGGCTTCACCGGCAACGAAGCGCTGATGCTGGTGATGATCAGCGTCATGCTGCTGATCGCCGGCATGCTGCTCGACGCGGTATCGATCTTCCTGGTGTTCCTGCCGATCCTGGTGCCGATCATGCTGATCTACGGCTGGGACCCGGTCTGGTTCGGCGTCGTCATCACGATGAACATGGCGATCGGCCAGTTCACGCCGCCGATGGCGGTCAACCTGATGGTCACCACGCGCATCGCCGGCATCTCGATGGAATCGACGGTGCGCTGGGCGCTGTGGATGGTGGGCGCGATGCTGGTGGCGATGGCGCTGGTGATGGTGTTTCCGCAGCTGGTGCTGGCGCTGCCGCGGGCGTTGGGCTATTAGGAGCTCGCATGACGACCGAACTGTGTTTCATGACGGCGACCAACATGGCGGCCGCGATCCGCGCCGGCCGGCTGTCGGCGCGTGAAGTGATGGCCGCGCACCTGGCGCAGATCGAGCGCATCAACCCGCAGGTGAACGCCATCGTCACGCTGCACGCGGAGCAGGCGCTGGCCGCCGCTGCCGCTGCCGCCATGGGTTGGATGGAACTCCATGCGTCGGCGCCCCGCCGCACGGGGTGTTGGCAAAAAGCGGCTTCCTGGATTGCCTCTTCACACATACTCCATGATATGGATTCAGTTGTCGCCCATGAAATGGCTGTTTGAGTAGCATACTCCATCACTCATGGCGCAGTCGTGGTTAGCTGTTGAACTCATGCTGCCCACTCGCCTGAGCCTGTCGCTGCCGCGACGCCGGCAGTCCAGTGCCGTTTGCCTGCCACGCCGCTGAGGGGAATGTCTGCATTCCCGCCTTCGCGGGGACGCCAGATCGGCACAATCGTTCCGTATTGAACGACATCACGGATGGCGCCGGCCTGGTTCCGCCGTGCTTTGGTCGTATTTCGGAACTTCCTGCGCGCAGTGGCCTCCGACAAAGACAGTTGTACTTTTCATACTGTTTGCCGCATCCGGCGATAAGCATAGGAGAAAGCATGGATAACGACGACATCATTTCCACCCTGAACGATCTGATCGAAACCAGCCGCGACGGCGAAGAAGGCTTTCGCACCTGCGCCGAAGATGCAAACGATCGCAATCCGCAATTGAAGGCAATGCTGGTCGCACGCCAGCAGGAATGCTCGGCGGCGGTACAGGAGCTCGAAAATTTGGTCCGCGCGCACGGCGGTGACCCGGCCAAGCACAGCAGCGTAGCCGGTTCCATGCACCGCGCCTGGGTTGACGTCAAAACCGCGATCACCGGCAAGGACGATGAAGCGGTGCTCAATGAATGCGAGCGCGGTGAAGATTCGGCGGTAAAAAGCTATCGCGACGCACTGAAGGACAACGCCTTGCCGGCCGATGTGCGGGCGGTGGTGGAGCGCCAGTATCAGGGCGTATTGCGCAACCACGATCAGATCAAGGCACTGCGTGACAGCGTACGCCGGGCCAGTTGATTCAAACCGGCCAGTATTGAAAAACCTCGGCGTTGCCGAGGTTTTTTGTGACGACAATCCGGGGGAAGAGAAGGGTAAGTGAACTCGCTCGAATGTGAAGCGCCTACATACGCCGTTGAGCCATCCGTGGGCCGGTGTCTTCGTTGGCCGGGATGATATAAATGGCGCTCATCAAGACGGCCTCTTCGTCGTCCTCCGCTAATAGCGGCTTTGATGTTTCCGTATTTGACGTCGCCGCCATGGACGCGGTCACCACAGCTTGGGTCAGCATGGCTGCCGGCAAGCGGATCCATTCATTGCTTGTCGGCGGCCTGCCTCCCATCACCACAGCCGCGCTCAAGGCCAGCACGCCTAATGCTGCAGCCGCCCAACGCTGATCCTCCGTTGCCATTTCGGCTCCTCCCCAATGTGCCCCAGTGCGTCGAAACGCTCGCACCGGTCAACCATAGGACTTCATCGTAGAAGGGAAGAGGGAGAATTATTAATAGGACAAGGGCAAAAGCTCGTGTAGGACGACATGCCGTGGGCATCCGGCAGAGAGCGCGGGGAAAAGGGCGTCTTTGCTTTGGTTTCTGTGGATGGACTGAAACTGTGTTGTCGTTGTTGGATGAGACAAGCGCTGATGGACGTAGCAGATCCTGGGCCGCTGACTGACGGGATTTGTGCCGGCGCGCTGAGGATAGGCTGATTGAGTCGCGCTTGTACCCGTAAAAGCGACGCGATCTGGGAGAGGCGATAGTTAGACGGTAAGCGGTTTTGTTGGGTTCGAGGTCGCACCCGTGGCCGCCCTTCGCCGGCGCATATTGGGTTAATCATGGTCGGTGCACCATCTCCCCGGTGCTAGCCAATCTACCGACAGCGGCCGATCCTGACGGTGCAGGCACCGTAAATAACTCGCCACGCGAGTGCCGGTAAAGTTACCATTTGGCATCTTTCCCAATCCAGACGCCTCATGCAAATCTTGCCAGTCGGAATTGCCATTTTCATCGCGGAGCTTTGCTGCGGGCTGGTCATGCTCGGGATCCACCGCTTCGCGCCGGGCGATAAATGTACTCGCTATTGGGGGATCGGCATGCTGTTGACCGGTGCCGGGATTCTGGTGGTCACTGAAAATGCCGGCGACTTGAACTACGCCAAGCTCATGCTCGGCAACTGCGGCATCATTTTTGGCGGGATTTACAGCTGGTGGGGCATGCAGCTCTTCTACCAGCGGCGTGCCAGCCGCGCCGGCCGGCTGCTGGCCGTCATCTTCGTACTGGCATTCGCTCTAGGGCTGGTGTTGGGCGCCAGTGTCGGCCAACGCTCGCTGCTGATGTCATGCTTCGCGCTGCTGATTGTGATGGCCTGGCTGCGGGAAATCGAGCGCGGACATCGGCATCGACATACCTTTGCCAGCCGCCTGACGTTGGGTGCGAGCTTCGGCCTGCTGCTGATCTACGCGGCGCGTGTGCTGCTACTGCTGGGCGGCCTGCAGGCGAGCATGACAGGCACGCCGGACGTGATGGAGGTGGTGCTCGTGTATTTTGCGCCGCTGGCCTGCCTCCTGCTGTGTGGCGCCGGTTTGATGCTGATGTACTTCGAACGGATCATTGCCGAGAACCGCCGCATGGCAAGCGAAGATGCGTTGACCGGGCTGCTGAACCGGGGCGCCATCGCTGCCGCCGGCGAGCGCGCAGTGGCACATGCGCTGCAGCATCACGCTCCGCTCACGGTCGCCATGCTCGACATCGATTTTTTCAAAAACATCAACGACAGCCTCGGGCATGATGCCGGCGACCAGGTGCTGGTCGATGTCGCCCGGCTGCTGAGTGCGCACTGCCGCCAGCAGGACATGGTGAGCCGTTATGGCGGCGAGGAATTCTGCATCCTGTTTCCCGACATGGATGAAGCCGCCAGCGTCGGCGCGGCAGAGCGGATCCTGAAGGCGGTGCGCACCTACCGCAACCGGCAAGACTGGCAACTCACCGTCAGCATCGGGATCGCGGTCCTGGCCCGGCACGAAACCGCTGCCGTGACTTGGGCGGACCTGGTCAAGGCCGCCGATCAACAGCTCTATCTGGCCAAGCGGAATGGCCGCAATCAATGTCGGCGCGTGATATTTGCCGCGGAGCGCGAGCAGGCCGGGCTGGCGCCGCGCGCTGTGCGCCGCGGCTGATGGCCGACTAAACGAATATGACGAACAGGCCAACCGCTACAATCAGTGCCGCCTTGATTCCGTAGTACACGGCGCGGTTCCACGCCTTCAGCCGGCGCCGGTATTGTCCTGCGCTCCAGACGAAGCGAAACAGCTTGTTGATGCCGCCGGTCTGGTCGCCGGCTTCGTTGGGCGAACTGGCCGCTGTCATCATGGTTTTGCCGAGCCATTTGTTCAGGCGCTGGGCCCAGCGATAGCGCATCGGCCGCTCGATATCGCAAAACAGGATGATGCGGTTGCTGTCGCTGCCGTTCTGTGCCCAGTGCAGAAAGGTTTCATCGAACACCACTCCTTCGCCATCGCGCCAGCTATAGCGTTGGCCGTCCACTTCGATAAAGCATAGCTCGCTGTTTGGCGTCACCAGGCCAAGGTGGTAGCGCAGCGAGCCGGCGTACGGATCGCGGTGCGGATTGAGCTTGCCACCGGCTGGCAGTTCGGCGAACATCGCCGCCTTCACGCTCGGTATGGCGCGCAGCAAGGCCACGGTATACGGGCAAAACAGCGCCGCCGAGGGATGGCTGGCGTCGTACCATTTCAGGTAAAAACGCTTCCAGCCATTTTTAAAAAATGAATTGAAACCGGCATCGTCGTTTTTTTCTGCGGCCTTGATTTTCCCTTGTTCGATCAGGTTCAGCGCTTCAGTCCGAATCTGTTCCCAGTGCGCTTGCAGCGGACGCAATTCCGCAAAATTACCGACTGCAAAATAGGGCGTGGCGGGCGGCCGCGACAGTAGCACCATCAGCATATTCAACGGCGCGACGATTGAAGAGTGATCGAACAATTGGCGCAGCCACGGCAACCGCACCTGGCCACGGGTGTGGATATATAAAATCGCGATCGCATACAAACCAACAACAGCCCATTTCATGCGCTACCTCCCGCTACCGGGAAAAACGGAATGCGAGAAACCGGAATCGATTTGAATTTTTCCCTGGCCCAAGGCCAGCCCTCGAAAGCTCTTGGAAATGTAGTGGAAATCATCGGGTTTCAGAGCGTACCCACCAATCTTTTGACATGCGTCAATATTGTCCGGTTCCTGATCTTTACTTCCTGCGCAACTCCGGCAGCCGCCATGGATATGACGGCGGGCCGGTCAAAACGAGGAAATCCATGTCGCGTCTTCAGGTAATCCGCTGGTGCTCCAGTTGTAGTGGATGCGCAACGATAGGTGGGTCGACCCCCGCATTTGACCCAGCATGATGCGTACCTGACCGCTCCTGGAGGCGCGCCGACCATGCATGCTGGGTATCATCCGGCGATGAGTCTTAATATGGCGATGGCAAGGTGAGCTGATGCGTAACGAGACACGAGGACAGGTGTATGGCCAGTGTTGCTGCAACAGGCAGTGTGACTGAACTGTCGGGTTTTCTGGAGCGGTATCGCAATCTGCTCCTGTTGACCGGCGCCGGCATCAGCACGGCCTCCGGGATTCCGGACTATCGCGATCCGAACGGTGTGCGGCGCGGCAAGGCGCCAGTGGAAGGTCCGGAATTTCGGCGCAGTGAAGCGGTGCGGCAGCGTTACTGGGCGCGCAGCATGGCGGGCTGGCCGATATTGGCGCAAGCGCAGCCAAATCCAGGCCACCGCGCAATCGCCGAACTGGAAGCAAACGGGCGCCTGACCGGCATCATTACCCAGAATGTGGACGGCCTGCAGCAGCGCGCGGGAAGCCTGCGGATCGTGGAGCTTCACGGCAACATCCATTCGGTCGTCTGTCTGGAATGCGGTGCACAGTTTTCGCGCGGATTGATCCAGTCGTTGCTGGAAAAAAATAATCCCGGCTGGCTCGCCGCCATTCCGCTTCCTGCGCCGGATGGTGATGCGCACCTCGAGCCGGCTGAGCTCGGAGATTTTCACATTCCGTACTGCCTGCACTGCGCCGGCACGTTGCAGCCCGATGTGGTCTTTTTCGGCGACGGCGTGCCACGCGCCCGTACCGAGGCGGCCGAGAAATGGCTGCAGGATGCGGACGCGCTGCTGGTGGTGGGGTCGTCGCTGATGGTGTATTCGGGCTACCGGTTGTGCCGGATCGCAGCCGAGACGGGCAAGCCGATCGTCGCCATCAATCTGGGAAAGACGCGCGCCGACCATTTGCTGTCGTTTAAGGCGGAGCAGCCGTCGCAGCAGGCCTTGCCATTGCTGGCGCAATTGCTTGGCGCACGCTGACCCCTGTGACGAGGCTGGTCAGTGGGCAAACAGCGCGATCAAGATAATGATCGGGATCGGAACGCCAATCAGCCACAGTAGGATGGAACGCATGGAATTTTCCAGAATGGTTAAGCGGGATTGAACAATTCAGCCTGGGATTACCGGCATGTGGTCGCGCTGGCGACCGCCGACGGTAGCGGCAAGGCTGGCGACGAATGCACCCAGCAGCAGCGCGACAAACATCCACAATGCCGAATGAGCCGCCGCCTTGCGTGCGGCTTCAGCGGCATTTTTAGCGGCGGTTTTGGCGTCGGCTGGCAGCCTTGGCGGCGCGCCCATAAACTGCATCGACCCGCTGCTGCGCTTCGGTCTGGTTCATGCCACTGCGATTGGCGACCAGCTGCGCCAGATAAGCGCGATCGTCCGGTGCCAGCTGGCCGGCGCCAATGCTGGTCATCAAAATCCGGTTCACCTCACTGCGACTCGCCTCGCTATCGGCCTGCGGCGCGGTTTGCTCGGAGCGCAGCAGCATATCGGAAAAATAGTCGAGCGGATTGGCGCCGGCAGGGGACGCGGAATTGGACTGGGAGGGTGAAGCCACGGCCGCAGCCACCGCCGGGGCGGCCGTCGCGGACGCCCCGGCGCCGATGTCGATTGCGCCGCCCAGTGCGGCACGCGTCGCACCGGCCAGCAAAGCCGCCGTGAACAACGATGCCACTGCCCATGTCAGCAAGCCATGCGCGGTGTCGCGGAAGTAGACTTCATCGGTATGGACGCTGGCCCATTTGACGCGCAGGCGCCCGGCCAGATAACCGCCGACCGCAGATGCTGCCAACTGCATGAAGGCAATCCAGATGATGGACGCCGCTCCGAGTGCGGTCGCGTGTTCGTTGTAGGACCACGGCGACACTGCCGACAACCCGAGGCCAAATCCCAAAATCAACAAGATCAGCGATAGCGCCGCAGCTACCGCCGCTCCCGCAAAAACCGCGCCCCACGATACTCCAGCGGTACGCGCATCGCCGGCATCTATGGTGTTAATGGAGTAAACGTCCGGCCCGAGTGATTCGGTTTGCATGTGATTCTCCTGTTGTTATTGGAAAGAGCCGCACATTGCAACAGTCGGCGGCTATACGGCCTGACTGCAAATCCTTTCTGGTTTGATGGCTGGTTCGCGCGCACACCGGTTGTTGTGATCGGGAGTCAACAGAGTGATTGCTGCGCAACTCATGCCACATCTAATTAATTCTTGGTAAGTAGACATCGAAATTTCTAAGTTGTTCCTTGCGCAATTTTTTCTGTTCTTGATGCAAATAAACTGGAAGCAGCTACAGATTGCCGACATAGGGCTGTGCTTTGGCGGAAAATTACTCGAGAGCACTGCAATGACGCGCGGATCGGACATTGCGGCGCGATGTGCATGGGAATGGCGTGTTCCGGTATGCCGGGATGGTCGAAAAAAAGCTCGTCATTGTCGACGCGAAGGAAGTCCTCCAACTTGCGCATGGTGAACATGCTCGTTGTGAAGGTGTCGGCTCCGCGCATGATGTGCTCTGGCGGATCAGTGAATCGGTTCAAGTTAACGCGACGGCGTGGCGTGGACCGCTTGGAAGGGTGTTTCGGCAACCTGTTAATGCAAAAATTTCTTGCTGGCAGCGGCGGTCGAGAAATTGGTAAAACGCGTTCGAAGATGTTCGTGTCGGGAACAGAGTCGACAGGCTTGTGATGCCTGGAGCGGTGTCGGAGAAGGTGGACGCAGTTGCTCTAATTTGTTGTGCACTGGCTTTTGGCTGCAAACAGTAATGCTGACTGCGGCTTTACCAGGCGACGATATACCGCCACGCTGGCGATGCCACACAGGGCAACCACCGTCAGCAGCGGCAGAGCTGTGCCGTCTTGCCAGATGCTGACAGTGATGCAGCTGAGCGTGCTTAGGCAAAAATGCATTGCGCCCAGAAGCGCGGATGCCGTTCCAGCTTGATGGCCATGTTTTGTCATGGCCATCGCAGACGCATTTGGCGCAATCGCGCCGAAGCTGGAGATAAAAATGAAGAAACCTGCCAGCATCACCCACAGCGTGTTGAAGCCCGTCAATTCCAAGGCCAACATGAGGAGTGCAGATGCCAGCATCAAAATGATGGCGCGCTGAAGCAGGGTGTGCAGTGGCAAGCGATTCACCAGCCGTGCATTGATTTGTGCCACCAGAATCATGCCGCAGGCATTGGCTCCAAATACCCATCCGTAATGTTGTGCGGCGACGCCGAAGGTCTTGATAAGAATCGAGGGAGACGCGGCGACGTAGGCAAATACACCGGCATGGATGAGTCCGCCGCACAGGGCGCACGCGACAAAATAGCGGTCGCCCAGCAGCGTCCCGTACTGTCGCATCACATTTCCGATGCGCAGCGGAATCGCTTTGCTACGGTCGAGCGTTTCCTCCACCGTGAAATGCATGAAGACCAGGCACATCACGCCACCAAGAGTCAGTGCGGCAAAAATTGCACGCCACCCAAACAGGATCATGATCCAGCCGCCGAGGAGTGGCGCAAGCACCGGAGAGAGGCCGGAAATCAGCATCATCATTGAGTACGCTTTGGCCGAGCCTTCGGGCCCGCGGCGATCGCGAATCGCGGCCCGCGCGATGACGATGCCGGCGCAAGCGCCAAGTCCTTGCAGAAAGCGTAGTCCGATGAGAGCAAGGACATTGGGCGCCAACATGCAGCCGATGGAAGCTGCGATAAACATTCCCAGCCCCGCATACAACGGCGGTTTGCGGCCAAAGCGATCGCTGAGCGGGCCATAAACGAGCTGCCCAGATGCGTAACCGACGAAGAAACCTGCCAGTGTCAGCTGTACCATCCCGCCATTGGTCCGCAAGTCGGAAGTGATCAGAATGAAACTGGGCAGATACATGTCGATAGACAGCCCCCCAATCGCGCTCAATGCTCCAAGTGCGATCAACCATAAAGGGAATCTACCTTCAGTTTTCATTTTGAAATTTCGTTTTCGGTTGTATCGAAAAATGAGGAGGTCACCGACTGACGGGTATGCCGTCTTTTCGTTCGAGCTGCATTCTTACGCTGTTAATTTTCATCAACCCACTTTCAAAGAACGGAAGGTGGTTTGATCGCTCGGGCCTGCATCATAAAATTGTCGGGACGCAGTGAAGACTGGTACGGACAGGGCGTCCAGCGAAGTACTTGGGTCTTTGTATAGTGAATCTGTATTCAAGTGCTGGCGGATTGGATGTCTTCTTTTACGTCGTGCACGGTAATTGAAGCTATCGCAAGTGTTGGCGATCCATGCGCGTCATGTCATTCATTACTATCTTCTCAAGCCGATTTCTTATGAAATTTGCACATTTCTATGCTGGATGAGAGTTTTCGTTCAATGTGAGTTTTACTGTTTAAAAAAAATTTTGAACAGTATTGAATTCTGTCAGTGCGTCAAAACAGAACCGGCCTCCTACATTGAAATAGCAGGAAGCCGGCTCCTAATATTTACCTTCTATGAGATAAGAAAGGTAATTTAGAACGTGTGGGTAATACCAACCATTACACCCTTTGGATTTCCACCAGGGCTGAGTGGAGCAAATGCTTGCGCCGCGCTGCTGATCGCAAATTGACCAGTTTCGTTATTGTTGGCTTGTGCAATCGTTCCGTACAAGCGTGTACGCTTGGACAGTGGGTACACGTAGGATGCGCTAAAGATGTTGGCGCGTGGTGCGACGCCGGCTGGGTCGTTGCGCTTGATCGACACAACCTGCACGGTCAGCTCGTCTTGGGCAATGAGCTTGACGCCGAAGCCAGCCGTTGCCATTTGCAGCTTAGGTGCGCCATCCGGGTTGATCTGGTTGTATCCAGCAACGACGCGATAGCGATCCCACTTGTAGCCGCCGCCAACACCGAAGTCGGTAGAAGAAAGAGGTTTGCCGCCAAACAGGGCGATACTGCCCGATGCTGCCAAGGGACCGCCAGTTCTGCGGTTATAGTAGGCCGATGCAGTGACGCCGCTATCACTTGGTGTGTAGAAGCCGGCGAGCGAAACGTATTTGCCTTCGTTGCGATCGCCGCTGCCCGTGCCGTCCCAGTCGCCGGTGGCGACCATTGCGCGCGTCATGAAGCCGTTGACGACGGGCGACTTATAGAAAATACCATTGTTGCTGCGAGTGCCATTGCCCGTCCAGTAGGTCAGGGAGTTGCCGAGCAGCGTATAGGAATTCAATTCTTGGTAGACGCCTGCGTAGAAGGCCGGGGTCCAGTCGCGACCGAGGGAAACCTCGCCCCAAGGACCCGACAAACCGACCAGAGCCTTACGCGAGAAGAGATTGCCGAGCTGGATACCGTCGGTCGAATCGAACTGGCCCTCGAGGTTGAAGTGTGCTTTCAAGCCGCCACCCAAGTCTTCTGTTCCACGGAAACCGTAGATGCTCGAGTTCAAGCCGCCTTGCGCCATGATCAACGTGCTTTTTGCACTTTGACCCGTTGTTTTATCGGTGCCGCCATTGTTCACAATGCCGATACCGGTATCGATGATTCCGTAGAACGTGACCGAAGTCTGGGCTTGGACTGCCATGCTGGCCGCCATGCCAAGTGAGGCCAAGAGCAATTTGTTTCTCATTTTATCTCCATGGTATTAAATGAAACTTTTCAAGCTTCCAGGAGCATCTCCGAATGATGTGGAGATGCTGGATATTTTTTTATGTTGCCGAGGTCTACTCATTTAGTAAGGCTCACAGACGCCGTGGAATTAGGCGTGCGAATTCCTCTTATTGAGGAAGTACTTTCCTCTGGATAGGATCGGCTATCTAGGGCGTTTTTCCGGGAGCACGTTTGAGTCGAGCAAACGATTTTGAAAAAAGCGTCTGTCGCTTACGTGGCGGCAATAGTGCCAAGCAGGAAAGGCCGCATCAAGTTAAAACGCAGAATGCGAGAAATATCACCTACATGATTTCGGCGAGCTGGAGTTTCTGCATTTTGTATCAACACAGCCGTCACTTAGATGTATTGAGGCGTGGCCGTATCTAGCCGGGTTTGCTGCCAAGAAGAGGGGGGCGAAGCGGAGTTGCTGCAGAACTGATGTTATCGATAATTTTGATTGGCCGGTTCCCTCCCCGCACAAGGAGCTTGTTTTTGGTTGCTCGCCAGGGTTGGAAATTACATAGAAGATAATTGATTCGGCTTGACTTGGGATTGGGACGCCGAGAGGTTTTGCACTTATCATAAAAGCAGCAGGCTGTATCGCCATTCACGCAGGCGATTTGCGAATTTTCATTTCGATGTCAGCCAAGGCTTGGTCGTTGCATTACACAAAACACCACCGGCGTTTCCGCCGCCGACCGGGTAACCAACCATACGTGCGGCCATTGCCGAGAATGCGGTTCCCTCCCATCTGGTCAGCCCTGGGTAGGTTTTTACACTACGGGCGCGAAGCCGTGACGTTCTCGAGCCGCGCGGCCACACTGAAGGCTCGGTGGGTTCGGCTCGGCTAGCTAGCCTCAAACTGGCAGCAGTGCTGTGTGAACTGATGAACTCGGACGGAGCCATGATGCGTGGTGTTTAGATCGATGTATTCGCCAGCACGTACAATTTGCCGATATTGATGATCGAAGATTTGCTCTCATACCGCCAGGAATTGGCGCTTCAAAAGGCGCACGCGGTAAACGCACTTGCTAAGGATTGGCGCGCGGATGCTGACCGTGAAGTGTCTTGCGCGGCCCAAGGAGGAAGTTTTTTGAATTGCAGGATGGGGAATGCTGGCTGATTGATTCACGTTGTTTTGCGGTATGCTCTCGCGCGCTTGACCGATCGGGTTTAGGGGCTTGAATTTGCTTTTCAGCGGCTTTCGTATGTTTCATTGTTGATTTGCTACGAGGCAGAGGCGGAGTAGCAATGTTACGAAGTCGTGAGGCGATGTAGGGGAGTTTTTTACCTTGGCAACAGTTGGGAGTCTCACTCTGGCAGATAGTGTTCCGCAAACGCCGAGCGGAGCATCGCGTTCGAACACAAAACCGCTGGCCGATTTTCCTTACCGTGGTTTGCCGTTCATTGAGCCAGCCGTCGAAGTCGAGTATTTGGCAAGCGGCGAAATTTTAATGCGCTCTCCAATCCCGCTGCTCGACGCGCCGATACGGGCCTTGTCGGAGTGGGTGCCGTACTGGGCCCGTCAGCGTGGCGATTCACCGATGTTGGCACAGCGTGATGCCGACGGCGCATGGCGTTGCCTGACTTGGGGCGAGATGTGGGACAAAATCCAGCGGGTCGGTAGCGCCCTGCTCGAACTCCCCTTGTCGAAACAGCGGCCGCTGATGGCGCTTTCCGGGAATTCCCTGGAATACGCCGTTTTGAAACTTGCGGCGGATTACGTCGGTATTCCATTCGTTCCGGTCTCGCCTTCCTACTCGGTGATTGCAGGCGCTTCACGCCGGCTGCAGGATATTTACGCGTCGGTGCAACCGGGGATGGTATTCGTGCAATCGGCGGCGCTGTATGCACGTGGTCTGGCCGCACTTTCGATCAACGCCGATCGCGTGATTGCGGTTTCTGACAGCACCGGATACACGCCTTACGAGACGCTGCTGCACGCTGACATCAGCACAAGCCTGGAAGCTGCGCACGATTGCATCAGGCCGGAGGATGTCTGCCGCATTTTTTTTACGTCTGGTTCGACCGGGACGCCGAAGGGGGTCGTCTGCACCTATCGGATGCTGGTTGCAGCGCAGCAGATGGCCTTCCAGATATATCGCGAACCGCCTGAAACGCCTCCTGTTTATCTGGACTGGCTGCCGTGGCACCACGCCTTTGGCGGGATGGCAAATTTCTCCCGGCTGTTGCGGCATGGTGCTCTGCATTACATCGATGACGGGCGCCCGACCGAGTCTGCTTTCGACGAGACTCTGAAAAATTTGCATGAGATCAGTCCGCATGCCTTGAATGGCGTGCCACTGCTGTTTTCCATGCTGGCTCCGGAGCTCGAAAAAAATCCTGAGTTGGCGCACTCGCTGTTTTCGCCCAGACTCGAGTCGCTGACCTATGGCGGCGCCGGCCTTGCGCCGGAGATATGGAGTTGCATGCAGCATGCGGCAGTGACCGCCTGCGGCGAAAAAATTCCGTTTCTGACCGGTTTGGGCGCGACCGAAACGTCTTCCCTTGGTATTTTTTTCCACTGGGCTGCCGACGTTATCGGCAATATCGGTTTGCCTTTGCCCGGCTGCGAGCTGAAGCTGGTGCCGTTGACAAGTGCGGGGCGCTACGAAGTGCGGCTACGCGGTCCTAATGTGTTCAATTGCTATCTCGGTCGGCCAGAGCTGACCGTCAAGGCCTTCGACGAGGACGGCTACTATCGGATGGGCGATGCGGTTACGTTCATGGATTCTGCAGACCCATCGCAAGGCCTCAGGTTTGCCGGTCGTATGAGCGAAGATTTCAAACTGTCGAACGGGACGTGGATAGTCTGCGATCAGACGCGTCTGCAACTGCTCAACGATTTGGCGCCCTTGGTCAAGGATCTGGTTCTGTGCGGCCATGACCGCGACTATCTTGGTGCACTCGCATGGTTGAATGAAAAGGAATGTAGAAAGGTATTGCCCGGGCTGGAAGCTATCGACTCGGAAGATCTGGTGCGTCTGCCGCAACTGCAGAATGTCATTCGAGCACGCCTCCTGGCGCAATCCGCTGGCTCCGGATCGTTCCGTCTGCAGCGTCTGGCTCTGCTCAGCGCCCCCCCAGATATGAAATACGGTGAAGTAACCGACAAGGGGTTAAGTCAAATCGCGGTGCTGGAGCGCCGCGTCGCCGACGTCGACATGCTCTACCGGGACCCCCCGGCTGCGAATATTGTTTCCTTGTTAGAAAACTAAGCCGACTCGCTCTCTTTATCATGTGCATGATGTTGGTTGCGCCCGCGTCCGGTTTCGGGCGCGACGACCCATCTTGTGCAAATATCGGTGGCTTGCAGCTCCGGTCTAGGTGCGGCGAAGGCGGCCCCATTTCCTGACGGCTGGAGGCGCCGAAACAATTCTAATGAATCGGTTATCATTTTTTGCTTATTAGATAAATGACTTGATTTAATTGTGGTACGAGGAAGGCATGTCGTTAACTACGTCCGTCAAATCGGCGATCCGGGTAATTGAAGTATTAGAATTTTTCGCGAAAACCCAGGAGCCTTGCTCTCTCAAAGATATTATTCAGAGTCTGCAATATCCCCAGTCCAGTACCACTATCCTGCTCAAGAATCTGGTGAGTATCGGATATTTGAATTACGACCGGCAGCGGCGCAAGTATTTTCCGACCATGCGTCTGGCTCGCCTCGGTGATTGGGTGCCTGCAGCCTTGTTCGGTAACGGCCGGGTGTTCGATGTCATGAATGATCTCCATAACATCACTGGCGACAATATCGGTCTTGGCATTCAGAATGACGTCTATCTCCAGTACATCAAAAATGTCGAGACCAGCTATCCAGTAGGTTTTTCGATTCCGGAAGGCAGCATGCGCCTGCTGACCCAGTCGGCTGCCGGCTGGATGTTATTGGCGTTGCAGGATGATCGAAAGGTTGACTACACCGTACGTCGAGCCAATATCGCAGTGGATCGGCCGGAGGACCGGGTGAAGGTCGAAGAGGTCTTGGCGCATATGCCTTCCATACGCGAACAGGGGTATGCGTATGCCGAGGATATTCCCTTCGTCGGCGCGGCGACGATCTGCGTTCCTTTGCCAATCACGGTTCAGGGACAGCCTGTGGTGATGAGTGTCGGCGGCTTGGTGGAGCGTATTCGTCCACGCAAGAATGAGCTCCTGAAATTGCTGTTGCGCAGCGCGCAGTCGTTGATCTGTGATGCGGCGCAGCCGGATGGTGCACTAACCGAGGATCTGGACGAGGCGGCGCGGCAGGCAACCAGCATGTCGGTCGTGGATGGCCAGCCAATGAATCTGCCGGTCCAAAGCAAAGTCGTGCGCAGCTGGTTTGATGCGCTCGGGGATTTTGATGTGAAGGGACGTCGTCTTGTCCCTTGAGTTTTCGCTACCTGCTTTGCGTTTGGCGGAGTCGCCAGTTCCAAAATAGGCGGCAGTACTCTGGCCTCCCGACTCGGTGATGAGGAACTATTGCAACCGAGCCCGGAACCCTGTAACTCAAGGCGCAGGATCTGCTTTTCCTGATCAGGGTCGGACAAAAAAACCGCAGAATTTTCACGTCCGCTTTCTCGTTCGAGATATCTGCGGACGTCCCCCGTTTTTAGAGCCGGCTCTGAAAATTTTTCGACGGGTTTTAGGCGTTCCTAATTACGTACATGATCTTTGCGCCCTCCCGCTTTTTTTCTTGAACCGAACTGCCTATTTGCAGCAACATCTATGCTGAATGCAGGGACGGTTTGCCTATTCACCATGCGTCGAAAATCCGGCCGCACAGGTACGGATCAGGGGTAGTTCTTGGCTAAGTATATTTCGCTCGTTCTAACTAACGCTGTACCAGGGCGGGATGAAGAATTTAACAGGTGGTACACCGAAGAGCACCTTCCGGATGTGCTTGCCGTTCCTGGCATTACAGCTGCGACGCGGTTTTGCCGGGTTTCGGAAAGTGCGGATCCGTACTTTGGCAGGTTTCGGTACATGACGATGTATGAGTTGGAAACGGATGATCTCCGTGGCCTGTTTCGCATCCTGGTCGCGAGAATGGGCACGGCAATGATGCCGATGAGCTCGACGCTCCAGCCGGAGATGGCGTTCTACGACTGGGAAGTACTTGCTCCGCGTCTGATCGCAGAGAGCGCTGCCGACCGTGTAAAAGGCCAAACTGTCGGATTGCTAATATCACAAGAGGAAAGTCGATGAAGCAGGATGCTTTCGAGGAAGAAAACAAATTTCGCGCGGAATTGCGTGCGTTTTTCAGGGATAACGTTCCAGCTGATTTGCGGGCTCGGCTGCGCGCCGGCTTGCGGCCAACTCCGGCTGAATGGACGACCTGGCAAGGAGTAATGAACAAGCACGGCTGGGGCGCTCTTACCTGGCCCAAGGAACACGGCGGTGCTGGCTGGACCGCGGAGCAGCTCTATATTTTTGAAGAAGAAGCGGCTAATTCCGATTCGCCGGTGCAGTTCCATCAGGGGCTGGAGCTGATCGGGCCGATTATTTTCGCCTATGGGACGGCGGAGCAAAAAGCGCGCTATTTGCCACGCATCTTGTCCGGTGAGGACTGGTGGTGCCAAGGCTATTCGGAACCGAATGCCGGCTCCGACCTCGCCGCCCTGCGCACGACGGCAGTACGCACCGGCGACCATTACGTGGTCAATGGCCAGAAGCTTTGGACCAGCTTTGCCGAGTCCGCGACGATGATGTTCTGTCTGGTGCGCACCGAACCTTCAGCCAGAAAGCAAGACGGCATTTCCTTGCTGCTGATCGACATGAACACGCCGGGAATCCGTATTCGTCCAATTCGCACCCTTGATGAACACTTCCACGTCAATGAAGTGTTTCTCGACGACGTCAAAGTTCCGGTTGAAAATCTGCTGGGCGAAGAGGGCAAGGGCTGGACCTACGGCAAGGTGTTGCTCGAGCGTGAGCGAGGAATGACGGCGATTCTCGGCTTGCGTCTGGCGCGGCAACTGAGATTGATTCAGGAGCAGGCTGCACGCACTCCCGTGGGTGCTGGGAACTTGCTGGACGACCCGGTGTTCGCTAACAAGCTCGCGCAAATTCAGATCGAAGTGATCGCGCTCGATGCGATGGGGCAGCGCACGGTTGCCGACGTCATGGCGGGTATCGATTCAGGGCATCGGGGCTCGATGCTGAAGATCCGGTGGTCGGAATTGCTGCAACGTTCGACGGAACTGTGGGTAGAGGCCTGTGGTTATGAAGCCAATGGTTTTGCCGTGATCGGGAATGAACATAGCGGCGCCCTCAACTATCCGATGCCTGGCCCATTGACTGCATATCTGCATGGCCGGGTTACCTCAATCTATGGTGGCGCCAATGAGGTGCAACGCAACATCATTGCTCGTCGATCGCTCGGTCTCTAGGATAAAAGATCATGGAATTTGCACTTGATTCAGAACAACAACAATTCAACGACAGCGCGAGCCGCTATTTTCGTGAGCGCGGTGAACTCGCCGATTGGTTGAAGTTGGCGGAAAGCGATGTGCCATTTGATCGCGCCGCATGGGAGCAAATGGCCGAGTTCGGCTGGCTGGCATTGAATGTTTCTGAAGAGGACGGCGGGATTGGCGCCTCTCCGGTATATACCGCCGTCATGATGGAACACGCTGGCCGAGCCTTGTCGCGCGAGCCATTGGTGAGTAGTGGCGTGATCGCTGCGCAACTGATCGCTGCGGCCCATCCCGTGGTCAAGGCCGAGCTGACGGCTTCGCTCATCGAGGGCAAGGCGATTTTTTCCCTCGCGCATGCCGAACCGACCGCACGTTTTAATCTGTCGCATGTGACCACCCGTGCCGAAGCGACAGGATCCGGTTTTTCTTTGACCGGGTTGAAATCCTATGTGCCAGACGGTTCTGCCGCCGATTGGTTCATCGTGCCAGCGCGCACCAATGGCGCCGCCGGCGACGCGCAGGGGATTTCCTTGTTCCTGGTGCCGGCCAATGCCGCTGGCCTGACACGTGAGAATGTACGGGGCGCAGACTATCGGCACAGTTCGCGACTGAGTTTGCAGGCTGTGCAGGTGGGTCCGGAGGCCGTGATAGGGACTCTCGACGCGGGCTTGCCATTGCTGGAAAAGGTGGTCGATCATGGGATTGCAGCCGGCTTGGCGGAAGCTGTCGGCATCATGGAATCCTTGCGCGACATCACGCTCGAGTACCTGAAGACCCGTAAGCAGTTTGGCGTCAATATTGGTAGTTTCCAGGCCCTGCAACACCGGATGGTGGACATGGAAATCGCGTGCGAAGAAGCGCGCGCCATCATGCGCCACGCGGTGGCCCGCCTGGATGCCGACACGGCAGAGCGGCGCCGGGCAATTTCCGCTGCGAAGACTCGCGTTGGGCAAACCTCCTTGTTTGTCGCGCATCAGGCAGTGCAGTTGCATGGCGGGATCGGAACCACCGACGAGCTGATCGTCAGCCACTATCTGAAACGCATCGCCATGCTTGAAATCAGCTATGGCAACGCCGACTATCACCGCACACAATTTCTGGCCGCCGATCGCGCGTTGGCTGCGGCTTAAGTCTCGCGCCCGCGCAGCGGGGATGATGCGTTCTCTACATTCGAACTCTTTTTGAAAAGGTAAGTATGAGCTGGAATCTAGGCGATACATTGGATGCTGTCGCGGCCACCGTGCCCAGGGATAGACAAGCAATCGTACAAGGTGATCATGTTATTACCTGGGGCGAGATGGATGAGCGTACCAATCGTCTGGCGCGCGCAATGATCGCTGCGGGCCTCAAGCCGGGCGACCGGGTAGCGTTCCTGTCGCGCAATCATCCCGGGTATCTGGAAGGGTTTGTCGCTTGTTTCAAGGCGCGCCTGGTACACGTCAATATCAATTACCGTTACCGGCCTGACGAAATTGCGTACATTTTTAAGGATTGCGACGTCCGCGGTGTACTGTTTCAGAACGAATTTGCTCCGGTCGTGGCGCAGTTGCAGTCCGGCTTTCCTAATATCTGTCTGGCCATGTGTACCGACAGTTCGGAGCCACCGCAAGGATCGGTGGACTTCGAGACGCTGGCGCGAACCGGCGACTCCTCGCCGCTGAAAATTACACGCTCGGATGAAGACGGCTTGATGTTGTATACCGGTGGCACGACCGGTATGCCCAAAGGGGTGGTGTGGCCTGCGTGGGCGTATCGCCAGTGCCAACTGGAATCGCCTCTTATCAAGAATCCGCCCGCCACCATCGCCGAACATATCGAGAACGTTCGATCCAATCCGTCGCCCGGACGTGTGATCCCGGCATGCCCATTGATGCATGGGGCTGGCATGAGCAGCTCGCTTGGCGAACTGTTGAATGGCGGCACCGTGATCCTTTTGCCATCGCATTCCTTCAATGCCTTGGAGCTGTGGCAGATTGCGGCACAGCGTCAGGCAACCCGGATACTGATTGTTGGCGATGTGTTTGCGCGGCCGATGCTAAATGCACTGGACGACATACCTGATCTGAGCAGCCTTGAAAACCTGAAGGTGATCAGCTCTGCCGGCCTGATCTGGAGCAACGAAAACAAGCAGGAAATACTGCGCAAGCTGCCGTGGCTGGCGCTGGCAGATCTTTTCGGCGCGTCGGAAGCCTCCGGCCTGGGTTACTCGGTAACTACGGCAACGCAATCCGTTCCAACTGGCCGTTTCAGCGCCGGGCCAAAGACGGTGTTGATCACGGAAGACGACAAAATACTGGGCCCAGGCGAACCGGGAGAGGGACTGATTGCCCGTTCTGATCCGCTTCCGAGCGGCTATTTCGGCGACGCTAAAAAAACCGCCGAAGTGTTCCGCACCATTAACGGCGTGCGCTACTCGATTCCCGGCGATTGGGCGCGGCGTGACGAAGACGGATTCATGCAGTTGATCGGTCGCGGCAATCTGGTGATCAATACCGGCGGCGAAAAAGTTTTCGTGGAAGAGGTGGAAGAGGCGTTGAAGCTGGTGCCGGGCATCGAAGATGCGCTGGTGGTCGGCGTGCCAAACGAGCGTTGGGGCAGCATCGTTGTCGCCTTGGTCAGGTCGAGTCAGGCGGCGCAGCTGGATCTGGCCGCAACCAACAAGGCGCTGAGCGCCAGCCTGGCTGCGTACAAGCAACCGAAGTCCATGTTCCGACTCGACGCGCTGCCTCGCAGCGACGCCGGCAAGGCCGACTATAAAACGGCGCGTGCATTGGCCGCGGAGCTGGTGGCAAAACAGGCTTCCTAGTCCAGCCGGCAAAGCGCGCGGGCCAGGCAGCTGCGAAAAGGCTTGCCTGACCCGCGCGCAGATTATTCGAACGGACTGAACATGGTCCGCAGTCAAAAACTCCAGGAGAAATCATGAGTCTCATCAGAACCGAAGTTAAGGACCACATCGCACTTGTCACCATCGATGCACCGCCAGTCAATGCTGCCTCGTTTGACCTGTTGAAGGAAATTATTGCAACCTTTGACTCGTTCAATGACCGCGACGATGTGCGGGTCGCGGTGTTGACGGGTGCCGGCAAGATATTTTGCGCCGGCGCCGACATCAAATCGCGTGTCAATGCCACCTACGCGCCGGGTGATCGCTCGGCCAATGCGCGTCTGGCGCGTGAGGTGAGCTATTCGATGATCGAGTGCTCCAAACCGATCATCGCGGCGGTGAACGGCCCGGCGCTCGGCGCGGGATTGGGCCTTGCTGTTTCCTCAGATATCCTGGTGTGCTCCGAAAATGCCTCGTTTGGCTTGCCGGAAATCGACGTAGGCCTGATGGGCGGTGGCCGTCATGCCATGCGCGTGTTCGGACATTCGTTGACACGGCGCATGATGCTGACCGGTTATCGTGTGCCCGGCTCCGAGCTGTATCGCCTGGGCATCGTCGAGGCTTGCTTGCCGCAGGAAGAGTTGCTCCCATATGCGATGAACATGGCGGCAACGATTGCAGCAAAGAGCCCATTGGCAAGCCGCACTGCAAAGCACGCCGCATCGACTATTGAAAACATGACGCTGCGCGATGGTTACCGTTTCGAACAGACGCTGACTGCCGCGCTCGGTGGCAGCGAGGATTCCAAAGAAGCGATGCGCGCCTTCGCCGAAAAGAGAGCGCCGGTCTTCACCGGGAAATAAGAGGACGAGCGCACATTGGGCGGTCGTACTGGGATGAAGGCAAACGGATCATTTGCAGAAAAAACATATACGCAATATAAGGACGGCATGGCAGTCCTGAGGTCGCAGTGGCCTATAGTTCATTCGTAATATCTTGCTCCTCCAAGAGTAGTGCTTGAACCCACGATTGTCACAATCGTGGGTTTTTTTATGGATGCGGCAAAGCTCCTGACGCATGGACACTCGGTTCGAAGCGCCGCGAATCATCGGCATTTTGCCTGCCAATACGGTTGTGATAATCGGTGGCCATCTGGCCAATTGATTGATCGCTCCAAGGCAGCGTGGAAGAATCGAATAGATGATGCGTCACTCCTGAACTGCCGTTCGGATGACCAGCTTGAAAAATAGATAAGGCGAAAATACTTATGCAGGGCCTAATGCAGCAGCAACCTCTCCTGATTTCCTCCCTGCTTGAGCACGCAGAGATGTTTCATGGAGAAACCGAGGTCGTTTCCATCCTGGTGGGCGGGGCAAAGCATCGCACCACCTGGCGCGAAGTCAGTGCTCGATCGAAGCGCCTTGCCAATGCCTTGACCGGCATGGGGGTCGAGCGTGGTTCCAGAGTGGCGTCCTTGGCCTGGAACACGCATCGGCACGTCGAGATGTACTTCGGTGTTTCCGGCATGGGCGCGGTGCTTCATACGGTGAACCCGCGCTTGTTCCAGGAACAGATCGAATACATCATCAACCACGCCGAAGACGACTATGTCTTCTTTGATACGACTTTTGCGGAGTTGATCGAAAAGATTGCGCCGAACTGTCCCAAGGTGCGCGGCTTCGTCGCCATGACCGATCGGCAGGGTATGCCGAACATCGACGTGCCGAATCTTCTCTGTTACGAGGAAATCCTGGACGCGGCATCGAGCGACTATACGTGGCCGCTGTTTGACGAAAATACCGCATCCTCGTTGTGCTACACCTCGGGCACCACCGGCAATCCGAAGGGTGTGTTGTACAGCCATCGCTCGACGGTGCTGCATTCGTTCGCAGCCTGCGCGTCGGACGGCCTGGCGCTGTCGGCGCGCGACACGGTGCTGCTGGTCGTGCCGCTGTTTCACGTCAATGCCTGGGGTGTTCCGTACGCCTCGGCGATGTGCGGCGCCAAACTGGTGCTGCCGGGGCCATTCATGGACGGCGCCAGCATTTACAAACTGCTGGCGGATGAGCGTTGCAATTTTTCCTTGGGCGTGCCCACTGTCTGGCTCGGCTTCTTCGACTATATCGAACGGGAAAAAGCCAAGCTGAATCTGGATGACATCAAACTGCAACGCGTTGTGGTCGGTGGTTCGGCCGCACCGCCCGCGGTGATCCAGAAGTTCGACGAAACCTTCGGCACCTTCCTGATTCATGCCTGGGGCATGACTGAAATCAGCCCGCTTGGATCGGTGGGGATGCCGCTTGCCAAGCACAGCGGGCTGGATGCGCAACAGCGTTACGCGCTGCAAAGCAAACAGGGACGGGCCATTTACGGCGTCGGCATCAAGATTGCCAACGACGAGGGTGTGGCGATGCCGCATGACGGCAAGGCCGTCGGCAATCTGAAGGTGCGCGGACCCTGGATCGTCGAGAACTACTACCGCTCGGACGACCAGACCCAGCTCGATGCCGAGGGCTGGTTCACCACCGGCGATATCGCGACCATCGATGCCGACGGTTATGTACAGCTGACCGATCGCTCCAAGGACGTGATCAAGTCCGGTGGCGAATGGATCTCTTCGATCGATCTCGAGAACGCAGCCGTCGGTCATCCCGACGTGCTGGAAGCCGCCGTCATCGGCGTGACGCACAGCAAATGGCAGGAGCGGCCGCTGATGCTGGTGGTACGCAAGCCCGGCTCGCAAATCGGGCAGCAGGAAATTCTGGAATTTCTGGAAACGCGAGTCGTGAAATGGTGGTTGCCAGATGAGGTGTTGTTTGTCGATTCCCTGCCGCATACCGCTACCGGGAAATTGCAGAAAATGAGCCTGCGCGCAATGTACAAGGATCATCGCCTGCCGAGCGATCGCAACTGACTTTAAAGCATCCGGCGCATGCTCGACGAGCGCGGGATGCGGCAACCAGGCAGCACGAAGTGACGATGGTATTGAAAGAGAATTGCTGGCGATCTGGCAATGATATGTAACTAAAGGGGGCGAATGATGACTTGTAATACCAATAACGTAAAACCGATGTTCCGACGCACGGCCATGTTGAGCGCGATGCTGGCATCCCTCGCGGCAGCAGCACTTCCGGCATCGGCTCAGATTTCAGGCGATGTGGTCCGGATCGGCATCATGAATGACCAGGCCGGCCCCTACGCGACCGAGCTCGGGCCAGGCGCTACGCTGGCCGCCAAGATGGCGATCGAGGATTTCGGCGGAAAGGTCGCTGGCAAGCCGATCGAAGTGGTGGTCGGCGATGACCAGAACAAGCCCGACGTCGGCCTGGGCATCGCCCGTCGATGGCTGGACACCGGCGGCATCGACGTGATCGTCGGCGGCTCGACCAGCGCCATCGGCCTGGCCGTCAACAACTTGATGCGTGACCGCGCCAAGCCCTACCTGCTGGCCGGCGTCGGTTCGCCCGACCTGACCGGGAAGGCCTGTTCGCCAATGACCGCGCAGTTCGTGTATGACTCCTACGCCTTGCCGAAAGCAGGTGTGAATGCACTAGCCAAGCAGGGCGTGAAGAATTGGTATTTCATCACCGTCGATTACGTCTTCGGCCATCAAATGCAGGCAGAAGCCACGCGCTTCATTGAGCAAACCGGCGGTAAGGTGGTCGGTTCGTCGAAACATCCGTTTGGCACCGCCGATTTTTCTTCGTACATCCTGCAGGCGCAAGCCAGCGGCGCCGATGCTGTAGTCTTTCTCAGTGCTGGCACCGATACCGTCAATGGCCTGAAGCAGGCACGTGAATTCGGTTTGAACAATGGAAAGACCGTGATCACGGCTTTCGGCATTACCGTCAATTCCGTGGCGGCAGCCGGCCTCGAGGCAACCCAAGGCATGCAATTCGTCGATCCGTTCTACTGGAATGTCGACGCCGATGCCCGCAACTGGTCGAAGCGCTTCATGGATCGCTTCGGTGGCAAGGCTCCTACCTATACGATGGCCGGTACCTATAGTGCCGTGCTGCACTACCTGAAGGCGGTGCAGGCAGCCGGCAGCGATGCCGGTCCGGAAGTGATGGCGAAGATGAAATCGACGCCGGTCAATGATTTCTCGATGAAGAATGTCGCGATCCGCGAAGATGGCCAGGTGATGCGTCCGATGTACTGGGTGCAGGTGAAGACGCCGGCCGAATCCAAATCCAAGTGGGATCTGTACAAGGTCAATGGCGTGATTCCGGCAGATCAGGTGTGGCGCACCTTGAGTGAAGGCGGTTGCACGCTGGTCGCGAAGAAGTAAGTTGACTTGAGTCAGGCCGGAGGTGTCGGGGAGGATTGACTCCTCGGCATTGCCGGCCGTTTGGATAATGGTGGTTGTTGGAAATTGAAACACATGACACGAACACTCGAAGGTAAGGTCGCGCTCGTCACTGGCGGCGGTAACGGCATCGGACGCGCGATTTGCGAATTGTTCGCTCGCGAAGGTGCCAAGGTAGGCGTACTCGATATCAAGGAACCGTTGGCGAGCGCAGCCGCCGAAGGTATTCGCGCAGCAGGCGGCGAGGCCATCGCGCTGGTCGGTGATGTCTCGAAGCAGGAAACCTTTGTCGAGGCGATCGACGCGCTGCAACAGCGCTACGGCCGTTTCGATATTTTGGTCAATAACGCCATTTGGGCACGTTATGGGAAGACCGCCGATATCACCCCGCTCATGCTCGATCGCATGGTGGGTAGTGGATTTAATTCCATCGTCTGGGGTACCCAGGCGGCGATTCCCGCGATGGAACAGCAGGGCGGTGGCAGCATTATCAATATCGCTTCAGCGGCTGCCTTCCTCGGTTTGCAGAATGCCATGGTGTACTGCGGCGTGAAGGCTGGCGTCACTGGTTTGACTCGGGCGGCAGCCACGGACCTGGGCCCACTTGGTATCCGCGTCAACGCCATTGCCCCAGGAACCGTGCCTACCGAAGGCGCCGCACTCAATTCCGATCGCATCAAGATGGATTCCCGTATTGCGCGTACGCCATTGCGTCGTTTGGGCAAGGTGGAAGACATTTCCTCGGTGGCGCGCTTCCTGGCGTCCGACGAGAGCGCCTTCATGACCGGCGAAGTGATGCTGGTCGATGGCGGCGTGACGCACGCATTCATCAACTAAATCTTCGCCTCCTTCTGCGCAGCGCTTCCAAGTGCTGCGCGTCGTCGATTTTGGTGGCGTCTATCTATTCAAGTAACGGGAAGATCAATATGAGTTCGATTGATTCGCAGGCATTGCAAGGTTTGCTCGACCGCGAGGCAATTCGCGAGTGCATGTATAGCTACTGTCGTGGCATCGATCGTGTTGATGAAGAAGCACTGCGCGCCAGCTATTGGCCCGACGCCACCGATCGTCATGGTCCGTATCAAGGTAGTTCCAGCGGTTTTATCGACTGGGCATTGGCCCAGCGGAAAGTAGGTGGTCGCATGGCGCACATTGTGGGAAATATGTCGATCACGATCAATGGCAATCAGGCTGCAGTGGAAACCTATTTCCAAATGTATGCGCAAGAACGACTCGCAAATGGCGACAATCGCCAAATGTTTTTGGTAGGGCGTTACGCCGATCGCTTTGAAAAGCGTGGGCAGGAGTGGCGCGTCGCCGCCCGTACCGTGATCTACGACTGGATAGATCAAAAGGACAAACCGTACCAAACCGATCTCGAGTGGTTTAGCGATTTTCGCAAACCGCTAGGCGCACCTAAGCCAGACGACGCGTTCTACGAAGTACTAACGCAAGTGCAACAAGCAGTCTGAACGCTTGCTTTCGTCTTTGTAAAATACTCCAGGAATTGATGCCTAAAACCGGGCGTGTACTGGGCAAAATTTGGAAATACTCCCTGACTCTTTGGGGTTTAAGGAGGATTTGACGCATGAGTTCACTGGCTGTCACTTCCTGACTTAACAGAAGGAATCCCAATATGAAGAATATCGCAGTGGTCACCGGTGCCGCGCGTGGCATCGGCCTGCGCATGGCCGCTCGTTTGGCCGAAGCCGGTTTCAGCGTGGTGGCTGCCGATCGCGACGGCTCGGTGGTGGAAGCCGAAGCCGAAAAACTGCGCGCACAGGATTTGGATGTGCGCGGTGTTGGTCTGGACATTACCGATCGTGCCGCCGTCGCCGCTGTGTTTAATGACTTAGGCGCAGTGCAAGTATTGGTGAATAACGCCGCCATCGCCTCCACGCTGGTTTCAATCAAGGACATGAGCGAAGCGGAATTGGCCAGCATGTTGAAAGTGAACGTGCAAGGGACCTTCATCGTCGCCCAGGAAGCTGCGCGCCGGATGTCCGGCGGTGGCAGCATTATCAATGTGGCCTCGCGCGGATATCTCGGTGGCGCTGGTGCCGCCCACTACGTTGCCAGTAAGGCTGCAGTGGTCGGTTTGACGCGTGCGATGGCGGTGGAACTGCGCTGGTCTGGCATCGCCGTCAATGCGATTGCACCGGGCATGGTGGAAACGCGCATGATCCAGGACTTCACTGACGATATGCGGCGTGCCTTGGTCAGTCGTGAACCGTCGGGCCGCGCCGCCGATCCCGATGACATCGCACGCGCGGTGGTGTTTCTTGCTACCGATACCGCACACCTGATGAATGGCCAGGTGCTGTTGCTCGACGGTGGGAAATCGATAGGCGTGCCGCCGCTCTGATGGCGTTCCACAACAATCCTGGCCGTGATACGGAGTGAATATGAGTGCAACAGCAGGCGCGCCGACCGCCTTGGTAATTGGGGTGGCGCAGTCTTTCGGAATTGAAATTGCGCAGCATCTGGCCCAGCAGGCGTATCGCGTAGTGGCAGTCGACCGCGAGTCGCTACCCGCCGGGGCTCTGCCTGCCGCGTGCGCGCAGCGTGGCGTCGACATTTCGGACCGTGCGGCCTTGGAGCAGGTGTGTACCGAGGTGGCGCCGCTCGATGTCTTGATCGTCAATGTGCCAATCAGCGTCGCGCAAACCAAATTTACGGATATTAGCGATACCGATTTTCAGGATGCCATGCAGCGCTCCATCATCGATGTTGTCGCTGCGGTGAAGGCGGCGCTGCCTCATCTGGTGTCTGGAGCACGCATTGTGCTCGTGTCTGCGCGCGGCCATCTTGGCGCATGGGGTGGTGCACACTTGATGGCGGCCAGCGCCGGCGTGGTGGCCATGGCACGCTCGATGTCCTTGGAGTTTGCCGACAAGGAGATTCGCGTTAATGTCGTCGTGCCGGATTTTGTCGACAGCAAATGGGATAGTGCAACGTCGCGTCAGCAGGTGGCGCAAGCGGTCGGTTTTCTGGCGCAGGCTGGCGTTGGGGTCAACGGCGAAACCATGATCGTCGATGGCGGTCGCAGCCTGCGCATGGCGGAAAGCCGGCGACGCTGGTAGGCGTTAGATGTCGACTTGACACCACGCTTGCGGCGGCTGGCTGCCGCTTGCAAGCTTGTGCGCGTCGCTGTACGTCCGCTTTAACCGCCTTATTGCAAGGCGGTTTCTCCCTTCAGGTAGCGAATCAGACCCTCCTGGGCGATGGTCGCCACCAATTCTCCTGCGCGATTGTGTACCGACGTCAGCGTCAGGCCGCGCCCACCGGAGGCACTCGGGCTGTGCATCGAAAACAGCAGCCACTCGTCCATCCGTAATGGCCGATGAAACCAGATCGTGTGGTCCAGGCTGGCAAAGCGCAATCGCGCATCGTAGGGCTCGACACCGTGCGGCTTCACCGGAGTCCACAACAATCCATAGTCCGACATGTAGGCAAAGAGCGACTCATGCACCAATGGATCGTCATCCAGCTCGAACGGCGCGCGCGCCCAGATTTTCTGCTCGGGCAGGCAATCTTTCGGCGAAACGCCTTCCGGCTCCGAGCGGAAATCCACCGGCGCCGGATACACAAGCTTCTGACCGCTCGCGGTCTGGCGATTGCGCCAGGGCGGCGCATTCGACGGCAAGGTGTCGGGTGACGGGTGGTTCGGCATCACGCTGTAATGCGTGAAGCCTTCTTCACCGGCCTGGAACGAGGCCGTCATCATGAAAATGGGCCGTCCCAGCTGGGAGGCGACTACCCGCCGCAAGCTGAAGCTGCCGCCATCGCGCACGCGCTCGACCCGGTACTCCACCGGTACGTCGTGTTTTCCGGAGGCGACGAACATCGCATGCATCGAGTGCGGGCGGCGGTTGTCTACCGACATGTTTGCAGCTTGTAGCGACTGCCCCAGCAATTGACCGCCAAAGAGGTTGGGGCTGCCCATGAAGTGACTGTCGCCGTGGTACACATCGGGGCTGGTTTGCTGCACTTTCAAAAGGCTCAAAACTTCTTCAGTGTTGTATTCGGCTTGGTTTGGCATGTTCTTTTGCATTGAAATTCCAGAAGCCCTGGCCGCCCTGGGCGGGGCCGGTGCGGAACAGGTGATGCAAGTGTAGCTTCGCTCCAGCCGATGAATTTCAGAGCAGGGATTTATCTCGTGAGTGATAAAACAGTGGCCGTCATGCGCGTCGGACTTGGCATGGCGCCAAGCCGGGGCCAGAAACCGTGCATGCCAGCAGCAGAGGCCGGCCACCTTGGTAAGACGTCTTTGAGGCCGGCAACAGCCCAATGTGAGTGTCAAGCCTGGGTCAGAGTTCGCAGCAGAATTCATCAATCTGATAATGGACTGCGCCTAGACATGCGCCTACGGGTTCCTAGTATCGTTGCATCGTACTTGGCAGGTTAACTCGTGAAGTTGCCGCTAGAGCTTGGCGCTTCGCATGCTGAGCTGCTCTCCGAATGTGGCAATAGTTACTTGCTTGCCGATAGTTAGTTGGCACTAATGATATTGAAAGACATCTCGTTCCGGTACCGCCCGCTCCGGGCAGGCCACTGAAGACCATTTTAGGAAATATGTATGCCAGTAGCTTCTTCCATAAACCCAGAATTTCAGCACATTTCTCAATCAGTTAGCCGACGCGTGGATGTCATCGTTGTTGGCGGAGGTTTTGGGGGAATGTATGCTGTGCACAAGTTCAATAAGATGGGCTTGTCAATCCAGGCATTTGAGGCTGGCGGCGATGTAGGCGGCGTTTGGTACTGGAATCGCTATCCTGGTGCACGCGTCGACTTGATGAGCATCGACTACAGTTATTCCTTCTCACAAGAAATTGACGACGAGTGGGCATGGTCTGAACAATTCGCAGCTCAGCCTGAACTACTCCGCTACATCGACTTTGTGGCCAAAAAACTCGACTTGCGTCGCCATTTTCAGTTCAAGACGCGCGTTAATAGCGCTGTCTGGGATGAGGAACGCCAGCTTTGGTCCGTACTGACGGACCGTGGGGAAACCTATGAAGCACCGTACTGCGTCATGGCTACCGGACCGCTATCTGTTCCTAAAGATCCTGGCATTAAGGGTTTTGATCTCTTTAAAGGGCGCGTACTGCACGCGGCACGTTGGCCTCACGAGCCGGTAGACTTGGCTGGAAAACGCGTTGGTGTGGTTGGCACAGGTTCGACTGGTATTCAGATTGTGCAGGAGGTGGGACGGCAAGCAGGTGAAACCTTTGTATTCCAACGTACGCCTAGCTTTTCCTTGCCTATGCGTAATGTCCCGCTTACGCCGGAATATATGGAGAAGGTCAGACCGCATCTTGCAGCGATGCGCGAGGTCGGACGCAACGGTCCAACCGGAGGTATCCGCCCCTTATCTACACGTGCTTACTTCAGTTACACCTCGGAGCAGCGTAAAGTTCTGCTGGAAGATGCCTGGAAACAAGGTGGCTTTTCGGTGCTTGCAACCTTCGGTGATCTATTGGTCAATCCAGAGGCCAACGAGGAAGTCGCCGAATTTGTCCGAGACAAGATTGGGGAAACCGTGAACGACCCGATCACTGCGGAAAAGCTCAAGCCCAGAGGTTACCCAATCTTTGCGCGCCGCATTTGTCTGGATACGGGTTACTACGAGACCTACAATCTTCCCAACGTCCATCTCGTTGATTGCCTCACGACGCCGATTGTGGAGATTACCGAGAAGGGAGTTTGCACAACAGAAGGCGAGATCGAGCTTGATATCCTGATCTTCGCGACAGGTTACGATGGCTTGACGGGAGCATTGTTGGCTTTCCCGGTAACTGGCCGTGATGGCTTGACGATTCAAGAAAAGTGGAAAAACGGCCCACGTTCCCATTTGGGCATCATGATCGAAGGTTTCCCGAACCTCTTCATGACGTCGGGTCCGAACGGACCGTCTGCGTTCGCTAACTATATTCGTATGAGCGAGAACGATGTGGACTGGATTGCCGACGCCATCACGTATTTAGGTCAAAACGGATTGGGCAGTATCGAGCCGAAAAAGCAAGCCGAGGACAATTGGATGGAACAGGTCCATGCGTCTGCCAAACGTTCCCTCGTCAGCAAAGCTAAAACTTGGTATGTGGGCGCCAATGTTGAGGGCAAGCCACAGGGTCTCACTATTTTCGTTGGTGGATACGGTAAATATCGTGAGCAGTGTGCGGCGGCCGCAGCCAACGACTACCAGGCATTTCAGCTCGAGCCAGTGAATCAATCGGTCGTAGCCTGAGGCACGTATTTGAATGGATTACTGCTTTATCTCGCTGTGACTTGATAAGAAATACAATCGTCAAAGTCGTATTAATCAAAGGCCCAAATCAGACGATTTGGGCCTTTTCAATTTTTGCGATGCCTCCTGCGGGGCAGCGGCAATCTTTTCATGCTGTTGCAAGAACGTGCTTATGATCCTCCGAGGTTCAATGCGAGAAATGCCCAGTACCCGTACAAGAAGACGATAAAAACCCAGAAAATCAATGGCTTGTGGGGTTTTTAGAGTTCCCGCGCGATCGCATGAGGCAACCGGGTGCGCTCGAATCCCGCCGGAACTGGACGCCATTGCCTGAGCGCTCAACACCCGGCTGGAGACGTCTAGCCGAGTTGTTCCTGCCTGAAGACGCTTTTGACTTTAAAACGTACTGGGCCAATCAGCTCGGTCCTGTTGCACCTGGAAATTGCAACCGCCCCTTGTAAGGCTAACACGCACGCCCTGCAGCGCAGGGCGCAGTATTAGGCCTGCTGCTTGCCCAAGGCAATGTAGCGATCCAGGTGATAGTCCATGTCGCCCAGTTGGTGATCGATCAGCACCAACCGCTTGGCGAAATGAGACAGCGGCAGCTCCCAGGTCATGCCGATGGCGCCGTGCAGCTGAATACTTTCCTCGGCCACCAGCGCGCCGATGCGTCCGATCGTGTACTTGGCCGCCGACACCGCGCGCTCGCGGGTGAGTGCGATCGGCATCCAGCGCGGCTGCGGCATTGATCACCGCCGAGCGCGCCTGCTCGATCTCCAGCAGCATGTTTGCCATCCGGTGCTGCAGCGCCTGAAAGCTGCCGATGGCCACGCCAAACTGCTTGCGCGTACTCAAGTACTCCAGCGTCGCCGCCTTGGCTGCATCCATTGCACCGAGCGCTTCCGCGCATAGCGCCACAATGCCGCGTGCGGTCACTTTTTCCAGAATTGCGAAGGCTTCGCCTTCGGTCCCAAGCAAAGCCGCTGGCTCCAGCGTCACATCCTGCAGCGTCAACTCGGCCGAACGGCCGCCGTCGATATTGGGGTAGCCGCGTACGCTCACGCCCGGCGCATCGGCCGGTACCAGGAACAGCGAGATGCCTGCCGTGTCGGTCAGGTCGCCGCCGGTGCGCGCGCTGACCAGGAAGACCTTGGCGTTTTCCCCCTGCTGGACCACGGCTTTGGCACCGCTAAGCTGCCAGCCATTGGCGCTGTGCTGTGCACGCGTCCCGACATGGCTCAGTTCATAGAAGGCATTCGGTTCCGCATGCGCGAAGGCGGCTAGGGTACTGCCTTCGATAATCTGCGCCAGCAAGGCCTGCTGCGCATCGCCATCCAGCGCGGCCAAGGAGCTGCCCACCATCAGCGCATTGGCGAAGGGCTCGACCACCAGGCCTTTGCCCAGTGCCTCGAATACGACGGCGATGTCGAAGCCGGTGCCGCCATAGCCGCCCTGCGCTTCGCTGAACAGTGCACCGATGGTGCCCAGGTCGGCAAACTGTTGCCATAGCTTGGGGCTGTAGCCGAGCGCCGACTTGCTGATCTGGTCACGCGTTTCGAACCCATACTGCTCCGCGATGAAGCGATTCAGGGTATCCGCCAGCATGCGGCGATCTTCACTATGTTCGAAGTTCATCTGATTACACTCACAGTCCGAGGATCATTTTGGAAATGATGTTTTTTTGGATTTCATTGGAACCACCGAAAATCGACAGTTTGCGATTCAGGAAGTATTCGGCCGCCGCACCGGCCGCTTCGGCCGGTCCCACCGAGGATCCGGCGTCCTCATCCATTAACACCTCGCGCAACATCGGCTGCGCGTAAACTCCCATCGCGCGCCGCGTCAGCGAAGAGATTTCCTGGCGGATTTCAGTGCCGCGTATCTTCAGGATCGAGCTTTCCGCGCCCGGAACGCCGCCGCCAGCCACCGCCGCGATCACGCGCAGGTTGGTGGTCTTCATGTTTTCCAGCTCGATCTCGATGTGGGCGATGCGGGCCGCAAACTGCGGATCTTCGGCCAGCGGCTTGCCGCGCTTGATCTGCTTCGCCGCGATCGCCTTCAAGCGCTCCAGTGCCGCAATCGAGAAGCCGATGCCGGCGATATTGGTGCGTTCGTAGGTGAGCAGATACTTGGCGTAGGTCCAGCCCTTGTTTTCCTCGCCGACCAGATTGGCGACCGGCACCCGCACGTCGGCGAAGAACACTTCGTTGATTTCGTGATGCCCATCCAGCGTGATGATCGGGCGCACTTCGATGCCCGGAGTATTCATGTCGATCAGCAGGAAACTGATCCCTTCCTGTTTCTTGCCGCCGCTGGCGGTGCGCACCAGACAGAAGATCATGTTGGCGTACTGCGCCAGCGTGGTCCAGGTCTTCTGGCCGCTGACGACGTAATGATCGCCATCCCGGACTGCGGTGGTCTGCACCGCGGCCAGATCGGAGCCGGCGCCCGGTTCGGAGTAACCCTGGCACCACCAGTCGGAGCCATCGAGAATGCGCGGCAGCCAATGGCGCTTTTGTTCTTCATTGCCGTACTTGATCAGCACCGGGCCCAGCATGTTGACGCCAAAGGGCACGATACGCGGCGCCCACGCGAGCGTGCATTCGTGTTCGAAAATAAATTTTTCGATGGGGCTCCAGCCGGGTCCGCCATGCTCCTCGGGCCAGTGGTTTGCCAGCCAACCCCGGGCGTTGAGAATGGCATGCCATTCGGCCATGTCTTCCCGGTTCAGCCATTTGCCGCTGCGCACCTTGTCGCTCAGGCGCGCCGGTAGTTTATCGGCAAGAAATTCCTGCACCTGCTGGCGGAATGCTTCTTCTTTTTCAGTGAAATTGAGATCCATGATCGCCCTCAATAAATTTCGAACAGGCCGGCAGCGCCCATGCCGCCGGCAATACACATCGTGACCACCGCATACTTGGCGCGACGGCGCTTTCCTTCCAGCAGCACGTGCCCGACCAGGCGCGAGCCGGTCATGCCGAACGGATGGCCGAGTGCCACCGAGCCGCCGTTCACATTCAAGCGCTCATCCGGAATTCCCAGGCGGTCACGGCAATAGATGGACTGCGATGCAAAGGCCTCGTTCAGCTCCCACAGGTCGATGTCGTCGACCGTCAAGCCATGGCGCGCCAGCAGCTTGGGAACCGCAAAGACCGGGCCGATCCCCATTTCATCCGGTTCGCAGCCGGCTACCGCCAGGCCGCGAAATGCGCCCAGTGGCGCGAGGTTGGCGCGTTCCGCATCCTTGGCTTCCATCATCACGCAGGCGGAGGCGCCATCGGCCAGTTGCGACGCGTTGCCGGCGGTCACAAACTGCTCGGCGCCGCGTACCGGTGCCAGCTTGGCTAGCGCCTCGTAACTGGTGCCGCGCCGATTGCAGGTGTCGGCGTCCACGGTGACCTCGCGCCGGGACACGATGCCGGTTTCCTTGTCCTTGACTGCCATGGTGGTGGTGCAGGCAATGATCTCGTCGCGGTAGCGTCCTTCCAGTTGCGCAACTTCAGTCTTGCGCTGGCTTTCCACTGAAAAATGGTCTTGCGCCTCGCGGCTGATGCCGTAGCGCGCGGCAACGATGTCGGCAGTTTCGATCATCGACAGATACAAGGCCGGCTTGTGCTCGACGATCCAGGGGTCCATGCCGCTGTCGCCATCTTCGCGGGTCTGGATTTGCGAAATGCTTTCGACGCCGCCGGCGATCATGGCCGGCGCGCGGTCGACCACGATGCGCCCGGCGGCCATGGCAATCGCCTGCAGGCCCGAAGCGCAGAAGCGGTTGACGGTGGTGCCTGCGATGGCAATCGGCAGGCCGGCGCGGATGATCGCCTGGCGTGCAATATTGCGTCCGGTCGTGCCCTCGGGATAGCCGCAGCCGAGGATCGCGTCTTCGATGCTGGCCGGATCGATCCCGGAACGTTCTACCGCCGCGCGCACGGCGAAGGCCGCCAGGGTCGGGCCGGAGGTGATATTGAACTCACCGCGATGCGACTTGGTCAGCGGGGTGCGTGCGGTAGCAAGAATAACGGCTTCGCGCATGATTTTCTTTCTTAAGATTGATTGAGACTGTCAAAATTTTTACCGGACGCAACGAGCTCGACCAGCAGCGGTGAAGGTTTCCAGAACAGCGGGTCTTGCTTGGCGAATTCGCGAATATCGGCAAGGATATTCGGCAGCCCGATGGTGTCGGCGTATTTCATCGGCCCACCGCGGAAGCGCGGGAAGCCGTAGCCGTGCAGGAAGGTGACGTCGACGTCCAGCGGGCGCAAGGCGATACGCTCGTGGACGACGTTGGCGCCCTCGTTGATCATTGCCGCCAGATAGCGGCGGATGATTTCTTCCTCGCTAAAAGCGCGCGTGGTAATACCGGCTTTGCTGCGCTCCTCGTCGATGATGGCGAGCACTTCGGGATCCGGCGTGCCGACGCGCGAACCGTCCGGATAGAGGTAGTAGCCACGCCCGGTTTTCTGACCGAACCAGCCGCGCTCGCAGATGCGGTCGCCGATGTGCACGTAGCGCGCTTCGGGATCGCGTGTGGCCGCTCGTCGTTTGCGCGTCGCCCAGCCGATGTCGCCACCGGCAAGATCCGATACCTGGAACGGCCCCATCGGATAGCCGAAGGCGCGGATTGCCTGATCGATCTGATACGGAGAAGCGCCGTCTTCCAGCATATGGTCGGCAGCGGCGCGATAAGCGGCGAGAATGCGGTTGCCGATGAAACCGTCGCAGACGCCGGCGCGCACCGGGACCTTGCGCAGTTTTTTCGCCAGCTCGAAGCCGGTCGCCACCACCTGCGCGCTTACCTTGGCCGGCACCACGATTTCCAGCAGTTTCATGATGTTGGCTGGCGAGAAAAAATGCAGTCCGAGTACGTCTGCCGGGCGCGAGATGCTGGCGGCAATGGCATCGATGTCGAGATAAGAGGTATTCGTGGCGAGGACGGCACCAGGCTTGCAGACGCGATCGAGTTCGGCGAACACCGCCTTTTTCACCTCCAGATCTTCAAATACCGCTTCGACCACCAGATCGGCATCGGCCAGTGCGGCATAGTCGACGCTGCCGTGGAAACGCGCCATCAGCTCCAGCTTGGCATCGGTGCTCAAGCGATGTTTGGCAACCAAGCCGTCGTAGGTTTTTTCGATATGGGCGCGTCCACGTGCCAGGCTTTCCGCATCGCGTTCGATCATGGTGACTTGCAAGCCGGCATCCAGCATCGCCACGGCAATGCCGGCGCCCATGGTGCCACCGCCGATGATGCCGGTGCGCTGGATCGCGCGCGGTTGGGCGGCGCGGGTTTCAGGCGCTTTCAATACTTCACGGTCGGCAAAGAAGGCGTGGATCAGGCCCGCTCTTTGCGGCGTATCGAGGCATTGCAGCGCCAGCTCGCGTTCCAAACGGATGCCGTCGTCGAAGCCATGGGTGAGCACCGCTTCCACCGCGTCGATAATTTTCATTGGCGAGAACAGGCCGCGCGCTTTCTTGGCCGTCTCGCCGCGTGCTTTGTCGAGCGCGGCGCGGTTGGCCGTCGAGTCCGCCAGCGCCGCGGCGGCGTCGCGGGTGCGGCGCAAAGGAGCGTTGGCTGCGACCAGTTCCTCCGCATACGCGAGGCCTGCTGTCAGCGCGTCGCTTCCTTCACCAAGGCGATCGATCAGGCCGAGCGCCAGCGCTTCCTTGGCGCTGACATGGCGGCCGCTGAGCATCAGTTCGAGCGCCGCCTGGATCCCGATCAGGCGCGGCGCGCGCTGCGTACCGCCACCGCCGGGCAGCAATCCCAGGGTCACCTCCGGCAAGCCGAGTTTGGCATCCGCCGTCGCCAGACGATAGTGGGCCGACAGCGCCAGCTCCAGGCCGCCGCCGAGGGCAGCGCCCTGTATTGCTGCGATGACTGGCTTGCTGCAGGCTTCCATACGATCGCAGACGTCGCGCAAGGCGGGTTGCTGCAAGGGTTTGCCAAATTCGCGGATGTCCGCGCCGGCAATGAAATTGCGGCCGGCGCCGACGATCAGGACAGCCGCGACTTCCTTATCCTGCTCGGCCGTGTCGATGGCGGCCGCAAGGCCGCGCCGGACATCCACGCCGAGCGCGTTGACCGGCGGATTATTGATTGTCACCAGCAGGACGTTGCCGCGACGCATGGTGGTCACAGGATTGGCAGGGGCTTCAATGGGCATAGCGGAATTCTCCAGGTTGCAAATCTTCATAGAGCTAGTTTCAAAGCAGATTTTGTATTAGTAAGCCAATATTGACAATTACTCGGGTGATTGACATACTGTATAAAAATATTTGACATTAATTCATGGACCTCAACGCCCTGACTTTATTGGTCGAAATCCTGGATGCAGGAAATCTGAGCGAAACCGCACGTCGTCTGAAGATGACTCGTGCCAATGTCAGCTATCACCTGAAGGAGCTGGAGCGCTCGGTGGGAGTGCAGCTGGTGCGCCGCACGACGCGCCGGATTGAGCCCACCGAGATCGGACTGCGGCTGTACCAGCATGGACGCAGCATTCAAAACGAGCTGCTGGCGGCCAAGGAATCCGTCTTCAGCCTTGGTAAAACCCTGCAGGGACGGGTGCGCTTGAGCGTGCCGAGCGGCTATGGCCAACTGGTGATGTCGAACTGGCTGATCGACTTCAAGCGTCTGTATCCGGGCATCGTGCTGGACGTGCTGTTCGAAAACCGCATCGACGATCTGTTGCGCGATGAAGTCGACATCGCCATTCGCGTCATGTCCGAGCCGCCGCAGAATCTGGTGGCGCGGGCACTGGGACCAGTGCGCTATGTCGTGTGCGCCTCGAGCGCTTACCATCAGTCTCAGCCCTTGCCCACGCAACTGGAGGCGCTACGAAGCGCTCCCTTGATCACCTCGGGTGTCATCGGCCGCCAGTTGCGCGTGTCGGCCTATCTGGGCGAGCAGCGCCAAGAGGTGATTATCGAGCCGACGCTGATTTCCGAGAACTTCCTTTTTTTACGCCAGGCCATACTGGCCGGGCTCGGTATCGGACTGGTGCCGGACTATGTGGTGCAGGAAGATGTGCAGCGCGGCGAGGTGGTGACAGCGCTGGACAATTGGCAATTGAGCATCTTCGGTACCCAGATGTTCATGCTCTACATGGCCAATCGGCACCAGACTCGCGCTGCCGCCACCTTCATCGAGTTCATTCTCGAGCAAATCCGGCAAGCCAGGCAGCTGTAGAGGTTGCGCTCCTGAGGCGGGTTCCGTCGGCCTGATTTGCCGGCCAGCCAATAGGCGGGCACTGCGGAAATGCAGGGTTGGCGTGGCGGAGTTCACATATCACATATGAGATTTACGTTCCGAGCGGCCCTTCCTGGCGTTTTGACCAAGACTGATTTGAGTGCGTCGCATGTAACATGTGTGCGAGGTATTCAAAGGGAAAGAAATGAAAGCGGCGGTAATTTATCAAAACGGCTCTCCGGATGTGTTGACGTATCAGGATATGGCGGACCCGGTGTGCGATCCGCACGGCATCGTCATCCGGGTGGCGGCGGTCAGCGTCGAAGGCGGTGATCTGCTGCAGCGGCTGCGCGGCCCAGTGGTCACGTCGCCTCATGTGATCGGCTATCAGGCGGCCGGCGAGATCGTGGCAGTCGGCGCGCAGGTAACGCAATTCAAGTGTGGCCAGCAGGTGGTGACCGTCAACCCGTATGGTTCGCATGCCGAGTTGCGAGCCGTGCCCGCGCGCAACGCATGGCTGGTGCCAGAGAATTTGGATATCCGGCAGGCGGCTGCCATCCCGGTCGCATTCGGCACGGCCGACGAGTGCCTGTTTCATCGCGGTCATTTGAGAGCAGGGGAAACCGTGCTGATTCAAGCGGGCGCCAGTGCCGTCGGCATCGCAGCAATTCAACTGGCCAAACGCGTGGGGGCCACGGTAATTGCCACCGCGTCGAGCGATGAGCGGTTGGCGCGCCTGGCGCCGTACGGACTTGACCATGGCATCAACTACAGTCGGGAAAACGTGGTTGCCGCGGTCAAGGCGCTCACCGCAAATCGTGGCGTCGATCTGGTGGTGGATCCCGTCGGGGGCGCCACTTTGCAGGACAGCATACGGTCGCTCGGGTATGGCGGGCGGCTATCGATGGTGGGATTCGCCAGTCGGGAGCCGGCGAAGCTGGATGTGGCGAGCTTGTTGCGCGGCAATCAGAACTTATCCGGTATTTTCCTCGCGCCGGAACTTGGTACCGACCGCGTGCATGACAATATCCAACGGCTGATCGACGAGGTCTCCACTGGTGCCTTGCAGGTGGTACTCGATCGCTCCTTTCCCCTAGCGCAGTGTGGCGCCGCACACACCTATATCGAAAGTCGGCAGGCGGTCGGACGAGTGTTGCTCATCCCATAAGAAATGCTGCCCGATCTGCACACACCCTGAACTTTACGTGCCAAGAGGCAACTAAAGCCGTAGGGCTGTCGCAGTTGCCGCACTCCGCTTTTGCAATATGGGCAAGATGCAGGCACCGAGCTCGGGCGTTGTCTGGAAGGTTCGGCAGTTGCCGGTCTGCTTTGTTCCACTTCGCAGGCGCGGTTTGAAAACGTGTCTGCAAGGACATCGATTTGGCGCGGAAGTGTTGTAGATAAAAAAATTTGCAGCTGAGTCAGCTCTGGCAGCTGTATTGACCATCGAAGTTAATAAAAAGATTGTGTCAAAGACGCAACCATCATCATCAGGAGGGGTGTCATGGCTCTGTCAGCGTCCGTTAAATCGGCGATCAGGGTTATCGAAGTTTTCGAATATTTTGAGGTCGTTCGCGAACCGCGGTCGCTTAAAGAAATCATTGACGATCTGCAGTATCCGCAGTCCAGTGCCACCGTGCTTCTGAAGAATCTGGTGAGCCTGGGATATCTGAGCTACGACCGTCAGCGCCGCAAATATTTTCCGACACGTCGTCTGGCACGGCTGGGAGATTGGGTTGACGAATCCTTGTTTGGGGAGGGGCGTGTTCTCAAAATGATGGATGAGCTGCACGAGGCGACCGGCGACCTGATCGGTTTGGGCGTTCAAAATGACGTTTACCTGCAGTACATCCGCGTTCTGCAATCCAAGCATCCGGTGCCGTATCACGTTCCGGAAGGGCGTATGCGAGTGCTGACCCAGTCCGCCGGCGGGTGGATGCTGCTGGCCAGCCAATCGATGCGAAGAATCGACTACACGGTCCGGCGCGCCAACCTGGCCGCACAACGGCCGGAGGACCGGGTGCCGGTCGAGGACATCCTGGCGCGCATACCCGGCATTCAAAAGCAAGGTTATGCCTATGCAGAAAATATCCCGTTCGACGGCGCGGCGACCTTATGCGTGCCACTACCCTGCTGCCTGAAAGGGCAGCCGGCGATCATCGGAATTTCCGGCACGATCGGACGCATGCAACCTCGCGAAAAGATGCTGGCCGAGCTTTTGATCAGCGCAGCGCAGTCATTGGACGAAAATTTCTCGCGAGGCCGCGCCACCCGCTCCGGCGGAGAAACAAGCTAGCCAGCCGCCGCCAGCAAAAAAGATCGACCTGGGCGAACCGCGTAGCTGGTTTGACACTTTAGGCGATTACGATGCGCGCGGTTCGAGGTTGCCGGCCCCGCAAGAGGAGCA
This sequence comes from uncultured beta proteobacterium, assembly GCA_963707665.1. Taxonomy (GTDB): domain Bacteria; phylum Pseudomonadota; class Gammaproteobacteria; order Burkholderiales; family Burkholderiaceae_D; genus DATJCV01. The sequence continues at coordinate 119,728 of CAVPQU010000005.1, forward strand.
GGCATAGGCAGCCGTTTTTTTGCGTGGCCCGGAATGTTTCCATCACATACGCGATACTTGGCCCGGTTCGGCGTTGCAGTTTCCGATTGCATTGTCGTTCCGGCGCAGGGTGTTTAAGATGAAATTCGCTGTGATCCCAGTTGCTCGCAACGCATTTCTACCTTGTCCGGAGACTATCTATGCCCAAATTCATTTCTATCGCCTTGACCAACGCGGCCGAAGGCCGTGAGGACGAGTACAACGAGTGGTACGAACAGCAACATGTGTTTGACGTGCTGCAGGTACCCGGTATTCAATCGGCGCAACGGTTCCGCATCTCCGACCAAAGCCGGCAAAAGCTTGGCTATCGCTACATGGCGGTGTATGAAGTGGAAACCGATAATATTGAAAACATTCATCGCGCGATCGCGGAACGGGCAGGCACTGATGCGATGCCACGTTCCGATGCCATAGGAGCGGATCGCATGTTCCTCGACTACGAGGTCATTTCCCCGCGTATCACCGCTGAAGAGGCTGCCGCCAAGCGCTCAAAGAAGTAAGTCCAGGCAAGCCTCCAACTGCCCCCGAAGATGCCGCTGGCTGGCAGCGCCGCAAAGGATTTTCGGGGTGCTTCAAACGTGTTCGCACATACTTTTTTCTCTGGCTTTTATACGCATTTTTTGGGCCATGCTCCGCCTGATTTGTCTTTGCGCGAGCAATACTGCGAGGCTCTCAAAACTACATTTGTAATGAGCTCGTAATGCCGTACATGGATTTACCTAAGGACTTCAAAAAAGAACACAGCAGTATTTAGGTAGGCGTTGATCCGGATCTGGTCGATCCGCATCAAGATGCATGAGCATTACAACGAATATCTGGCTGAGCTGGAGTTCGCGGCTGAATGCGGCTTTGATGCGATCTGCGTCAACGCACATCACGGCAAGGCGTCCGGTATGATGCCCGCCGAGCGCGGGCAGGAGGGCGTATCAGCCGACGGTCATGCCGCCATCGATGGTGATGCCGGCGCCGGTGACATACGAGGCTCGGCCCGAACACAGCCACACCACCATTTCTGCGATTTCCTCCGAGTTCCCCATGCGTTTCATCGGCACTGTGGCGGCGATCTGCTGCACGCGTTGCGGCGTCAGATCGTCGGTCATCCCGGTCAGAACGTAGCCGGGGCAGATGGCATTGATACGAATGTTGTCGGGCGCATATTCGAGCGCCGTGGTTTTGGTCAGACCCAGCACGCCGTGCTTGCTGGCGACATAGGCAGAGGCAGTCGGAATGCCGATCAGGCCGGCAATCGACGCCGTATTCACGATGGCGCCGCCATGCCCTTGTTTTTGCATCTGCGCGATTTCGTACTTCATCGAAAGCCAGACGCCTGTCAGATTCACCGCGATGATCCGGTTCCAGGTTTCCAGCGACATTTCCGCGATTTTTTCAGGTCTCGCCCCAATGCGCCCGGCACCGATGCCGGCATTGTTGAAGGCGCAGTCGAGACGGTCGAAGCGCGCTACCGTGCTGGCCACCATCGCCGCCACCGCCTCCGGATTGGAGATATCGGCCTGTATGGCGAGCGCTTCACCGCCCATCTCTGTGATCTGGGCGACGGTTTCATGCGCGCTGTCGAGCGACTGATCCGCCACTGCCACGCGGCCGCCGTCGCGCGCCAGTGCCAGGGCGGCCGCACGGCCGATGCCGGAGCCGGCACCGGTGACCAGTATCACTTTATCCAGCAGTAATTTGTCTGTCATGGGTTCTCGTTTCAAAAGGAAAGGGCTATTGCCGGCTCGGACTGAGCCGCCATCATTGAGCGCGCAAGGCGCTCTTTCTGCGCGAAGTCAAGCACTTGCCGGCCGATCAGTGCCAGCTGGGCAGCGGTCGACGACGACAGGCATTGGCCGTGACTATCAAAGGACGGTTCCGCGGTGTTGATCGTGACCCCGACCGAGGTCGGCCAGCCGCGCAGCGCGTGCACCACCGAGCGCAGGGTCATCAGGGTCGTAGTCGTGCCTTGCCAGCCGGCAGCCGTGACGATGCAGCCAACGGCGCGTCCATCCAGATAGGGACGCGCATCGGCGCGCATGTCTTCGACGTAATCAAGGGCGTTCTTCACCAGGCCGGAAATGCTGCCGTGGTAGGCGGGCGAGCCGATCAGAATGCCATCGGCGCGGCGCAGCAATTCCACCAGGCGCTTGGCGGCCGGCGTACGTTCGGGGGCGGCCGGGTCGTACATCGGTAGTAACAAATCTTTGGCACCGAGCAGAACTGTCTCTGCTCCGCGCGACTCGAGGTGGGAAAGGGCAACCCGTAAAGCCTTTTCCGTGCTGGAGCCGTTTCGTGTGGTGCCGCCCACGGCCACGATGAATGGTCTGGTCGTTTTTCTCGTGGGCTGGGGAAAGCCCTGCGTGCATGTAAATCTCCTGCTTCAAAGGCGCTTTGGCGCATGAAAGGATGATCGCCAGATCATCCGCTGCTCGCAAGCGCTGGCCATGAAACGCTCGAATTATCGGGCATCTGATAAAGCCGGCGGTTGTCCGAGACGAAAATCAATCACATATACGATTTATCCAGCGCGCTGCGTCAGCTGAAAACGTGTTGCTAAACTTCCCCGCATCGCAAGCCTGGCCGGCATTCGACGCGCAGGCATGAAAAACATCAATAGAACATTAATGAACGGAGGCAGCATGACAACCAAGATGAATCATTTTTCCCGCAAAGGCGTGCATGCTCGGCTGCGTCAGGCAGCATCGACGCTGGCGTTCGCCGCCATCGCTGCCGCTTTGCCATTGGGTAGCGCCCAGGCGCAGGCAACCAACGACCCGATCAAGCTCGGTTTGCTGACGCCGTTTGGCGGCCAGCAGATCGGCGGCAAATCGATCAGCGGCGCCGCCCAAATGGCGATTGATGACTTTGGCGGCAAGGTGCTGGGGCGCAAGATCGAACTGCTGGTCGGCGACGAGCAAGGGAAATCCGACGTCGCGCTGGCCATCGCCCGGCAGTGGATCGATCAGGAAAAAATTGCCGCGCTGTTCGCCAATACCAATTCGGCCACCACCTTCGCCTTTTCGGAAATCACCAAGCCGGCCAAGCTGCCGCTGCAGCTGGTGGGGCCGGGCAGCGAAGACTTCACCGGCGTCGCCTGTTCCGAGTACAGCACCAATTACATCTGGAACATGTACTCGCTGCCGCGCGCGGTGATCAACGGCGTCGCCGCCGAAGGCGCGAAGACCTGGTACATCATTTCGGTCGATAACGCCTTCGGCAAATCCGGCGAGGCCAACGCCCGTGAATTCATTACCGCCGCCGGCGGCCAGGTCGTCGGTGCGGGAAAATTTCCGGCGTCGATGCAGGACTATTCCTCGGTGCTGCTGCGCGCCCAGGCCTCGAAGGCCGATGTGATCGCCCTTGGCACTACCGGTGAAAACAGCATCAGCCTGATCAAGCAGGCCAATGAATTCGGCATCATCAAGGGCGGCCAGAAAATCGCCGTGCTGTCGATGAATATCCAGGACGTGCACGCCCTTGGCCTGGAGCAGGCCAAGGGTCTGAAGATGGTGGCGCCGTTCTACCACGAGCTGAACGACGAAACCCGCGCCTGGACCAAGCGCTATTTGAAGTATTCGGGCGGAAAAATGCCGACCTTCCTGGAGTCTGGGGTCTACAGCAGCATGGAGCACTACCTGAAAGCGGTGCAGGCGGCCGGCACCACCGATGGTCCGGCGGTGATGGCCAAGCTGAAAACCATTCCGCTGACCAATTTTGAAATGAAAAATGTCATGCGCCGCGACGACGGCCAGATGATGCGGCCGATGTATCTGCTGCAGGTCAAGACGCCGGCGGAATCGAAGGCCGCCTGGGATTATTACAAGGTGGAGCAAACCATACCCGCCGATCAGGCATGGCGCCCGGCGGCCGAGAGCCGTTGCCCACTGCTGAAAAAGCAGTGAGCGTGTACGGCGGGCCACGATCGGCTGCATGCAAAAAAATCATCCTCTAATTCTTGAATAGGACGCCTTCATGGATACGCTACGTTCGACCCTGTTATTTACCATGGACCTCAATGTCGCCCTGGACCGGACCCAGAACATCGGCCTGGTCGGCGACCTGCGCCGGATTATCGTGCCGGTCAACGGCGGTACGTTTGAAGGCCCGAAGCTCAAGGGGACGGTGCTTCCCGATGGCGGCGACTGGCTGACGGTGCAGTCCGACGGTTCCTGGAACATCGATGTGCGGATTACCTTGCGCACCGATGACGAGGCGCTGATTTTCATGAAGTACGTCGGCGTGCTGATTCCGAAGCCGGAGTTTCTGGAGCGATTCAATCGTCGCGAAATCCTGCCGTACGACGCCTACTATGCGCGTACCACCGCGCGCTTCGAGACCTCGGCGCCGAAATATGCCTGGCTGAACGGCATCATCACCGTGGCCAATGGTGTGCGGCTGGAACAGGGGCCAAAGTACAAGGTCTTTGAAATTCTGTAACTTCCGAGTGCCACTCCCGCTTGACTGGTGCGGAGTGGCATCGCCATAGGCGGGTTTTGCCGCGCGGCCGCGTGCACCGCCGATCGGCGTTTTGCAAGCCTTTGCCATGCCTCAGAGTTTTTCCTGTAGCGCATATTCCTTTGAAAAAACGCGAGTATGTGCCGAATTTGTCCAGTTGGTGCCGGATATTACGGCATATCAAAGGGAGTATATTCTGCGCGGAAAGTCTCGATCTGGTGGCAACCGGCGCCAAATGCGCGATCAGCATGCGATAACCGTGCGCCAAGCAGGCAGCCAATGTTTAGTACCGGGCCACAATCAGGAATACGCAATCGTCCTGGCGCGGTACTCCGACCGCGATCGGAAATTTTTAAAACACATCAAATCAGGAGTCTTGCAACAATGTCCTTCGTTTCTTCGCGCCTCAAACAAATCAACACGCTGGCCTGCGCCGCCAGTGCGGCTGCGCTATTGGCGCTGCTGCCACTCGGCGCGGCCCATGCCCAGGCCAGCGGGACGGCGGTCAAGATCGGCGTGCTGACGTATTTTGGCGGTGGCCAGATCGGTGGCAAGACGATCGTTGGTGCGGCGCAGATGGCGATCGACGATTTCGGCGGCAAGGTGCTGGGCAAGGACATCAAGCTGCTCGCCGGCGACGACCAGCGCAAGCCGGACGTGGCCTTGACCATCGCCCGCGAATGGATCGCGCGTGAAAAGGTCGACGCGATTCTCAGCAACGCCATTTCCCCGATCACCTTGGGCCTGGTGGATCTGACCAAGACCAACAAGATTCCCTTGCTGATCGCCGGGCCGGGCAGCGAAGACCTGACCGGAGTCTCGTGCTCGCCGTACAGCACCCAGTACGTCTGGGATTCCTATTCGTTGCCGCGCGCGATCATCAACGGCTTTTCCGAACAAGGTGCCAAGACCTGGTACATCCTGACCACCGACAATGCTTTCGGCAAGTCGCTGGAATCGAACGTCCGCGAGTTCGTCGAGGCCGCTGGCGGCAAGGTGCTGGGCGTGTCGCGCCACCCGCTCTCGATGCAGGATTATTCGGCCTTGATCCTGACCGCGCAGGCGTCGAAGGCTGACGTCATCGCGATCGGAACCACCGGCGAGGACATGGTCAACATCATTAAGCAGTCGGGCGAGTTCGGCGTGATGAAGGGCGGCCAGAAGATCGCGTTGATGACTGCTGCCATCAACGATATTCACACGCTCGGCTTGAAGGAAGCGCAAGGCTTGAAGCTGGTGTCGCCGTTCTACCACGACCGGGACGAGCAAACCCGCGCCTGGAGCAAGCGCTACATGGCGCGCATGGCGACCACGACGCCGCCGAGCCATCTGGAAGCCGGCGTCTACAGCGCGATTACCCAGTACTTGAAGTCGGTGCAGGCCGAAGGCAGTGCCGACGGTGAGCGCGTCATGGCAAAAATCAGGACCACGCCGATCACCGATTTCGAGCTGAAGAATGTCAAGCGGCGCGACGATGGCCAGATGATGCGGCCGATGTATCTGGTGGAAGTGAAGGCGCCGGCCGAATCCAAGGCGGCCTGGGATTACTACAAGATCCAGCAAGTCGTGCCGGCGGAGCAGGCCTGGCGGCCGGCTGCGCAAAGCCGCTGCGCACTGCTCAAGCCGTAAGCGTTTGGACTATTTCAAATCGAGAAATCCTCGGAGAAATACATGACCTTCAAACGTGTCTACGTGGTGAACAGAAATCCTTCGCTGTCACATGGCGAATTCGCGCCGCGCTGGAAACAGCACGCGGAACTGTCGATGCAGTTTCCGGAGCTGCCGGCACAGCATTCCCGGCTTGCTTACTGCTGCACGCTGGAGCAGGAATCGGGCATTCCTGGCGCCAGCCGGCAGCGGGATGGCGTCGGCATGTTATGGGTGCGCAGCCCTGAAATGCTGAAGGTGCAACCGCGTGATCCGCGCATGCGTCCGACCATGCGTGCGGATGAGCTGCTGGTATTCACCGGCTAATATTCTGGAATCCCTGGTGACCGTCAAGGAAGAGCTCAAGAAGGATGGCCGTGGCGCACGATTTTGCCTGATCAGCTTTTTGCAGCGGCAACCGGAGTTGAGCGTGGAAGCGTTCAGGGAGGCGTGGCAGCGGCAGGCCAATGCCTTTCTGGACAGCGCAGGGGCTTCGCCGCAACTGCATCGCTACGTGTTGGGTAGCGCCTTGGGCAAGCCGACGTTTCCGTGCGACGGCATATCGGAGATGTGGTTCCATACGGCCGCGGACGCGGTGGCATTTTGCGGCACGCCGCAGTACCTGGAGCAGGTGATTGGCGCACAGGAGCGGTTCGCACTGGCGCAGCCATTGACCTTGCTGATGGAAGTCGGGCACGCGTGGTCGGCCCCTGACGATCCGTATCCTCAGCCTCATCCGTGAGCGCGCTGCCGGTGTGAAACCAAGTGTCTTCGCATTGGCAGCGCGGCGCATCAGAAAGCGCAGGTAGAACTGTTTCTGCTGACGTGCTTTTCCAATTTTGTGTTAAGGGAATATGGCCGAACTGCTACGCCATGCCGTACGGCGTAGCGGCTTCACCTGGAAGAATAGCGCAAGCGCACTATTCAGGCTTTCTGGTAAATCACTTCTTCGTGCGCAAACAGGGTGATTGCGCTTTTGGTAAAGCGTGCGACGTCCTGACGAATTTCGTTCTGCCCTTCCACTGAGTTGTAGAACTCGGTTTCCATCTTTTCGACCGATGGGAAATGCAGCTCTGCAATCCCGCTCACCGTCGGTGCGTCCGGCAGCAAGGTGTCCTCCACCCAGTTCTGAACATACTTGTTGACGCCGACGTGGATGCGGGGCACCAGTTTGGCGTGTTCGGTCCAGTATTGTCTTCCTTCATCTGAAGACAGATGGTCGAGCCAGCAACCGAGGGCCATGAACTTGATATTCGTCGCGACCTCGGCCGGCGGCGCGTAACGCACATTTTCAGAGGTAAAGAATATATCCAGACGCGCGCAACGCGCTTGAATGCGTTTTGCCTGGGTAAGGAAAAAAGCACGTAGTTCCGAGTTGGCAGCATCTGCCGATTGGTCCGCCGCCTCAGCATTCAGCCACAGCTCAATACCCAAGTCGTAGGCTGGTCTGTGCGCAGGACTGGTCGCAATAAATGGCGAGATCTTGAAATCAGGCACGATGTCGCAGATATTCAAGACATAGCGTTGCAGCGGCAAACCTGCTTGCTGGAGCTGATCGAGATAGGTGGTGGAAAACCACGCGCTCAGTTGCGCCACGGGCTCAGAGGCTGCTGCCTTGACAAAAAGAAAGACCTTCATCACACAATGGTTTCCTTGCGAGTTTAAGCCTGATTCGCCCCAGCGCCGCCTTGCTATAGATGGCGTGTAGCAAGGCGGCGCTCTTGTTTCAATTTTTCAGGTCGCTTGCCTGACAGCGTTTACTGATAGGCAAAGGTGATGCCGCCATCCACAGACAAGGTGGCGCCAGAGATGAAGGCGCTTTCGTCGCTGGCCAGGAAGTACACTGCGTTCGAGACGTCCTCCGGCTGGCCGATGCGGCCAAGCGGCGTGCGCTCGGAGCGGTTTTTAACTTTTTCAGGAGTCAGTACCTGCTCGGTCATCGGCGTCCAGGTGGGTCCCGGTGCCACCGCATTGACGCGGATCTTGCGAGGGCCGAGTTCGACCGACGCTGCGCGGGTCAGACCCAGCACGCCAGACTTAATGCCGCAATAGATCAGACCGCGGTTCAAGCCGAGGAAGGACGCACCCGAGGCGATGTTGATGATGGAACCGCCGGCCTCGCCCATCGCCATCGCTGCAGCCTGGGTGCCCCAGGTAACGCTGGCGAAACCGGCGCTCATCATTTTTTGATAGGTGTCGTCGCTCAGGTCAACAATGCTTTCGTAGTGCACCCAGGCAGCGTTGTTGACCATTACATCAAAGCGGCCGAATTGCTGTTTCAGTGTATTGACGCAATGATGCATATTGTCGCGCTGTCCGGCGTCCATCGTGAACTCGACTGCTTGACCGCCGGCCGCTTGAATGTCCTGTACCACGGCGCGATTGAGTTCACCGTTCAAATCGTTGACGCCAACCACGAATCCCTCTTGGGCCAGGCGCTTGGCGATGGCTTTACCGATCCCGACCGCCGCGCCGGTGACCAGCGCAACGCGGCCGGCGCAGGTCGTCTTTCCAGCTACGCTTGAATTCGTCATTGTTCGATCATCTTTCTGGGGCGGCCGGCAATATGACCGCCGTCAACCACAAACTCGGAGCCGGTGCAGTAGGTAGCTTTCATCAGAGGCCAGATACAGCACCAGATAGGCGGCTTCCGCCACCGTGCCGACTCGTTCCAGGGGAATGCCGGCGGTGATCTCCTTGGCGCGGTCCGGGCCAACCCCGGTGCGCACCATGTCGGTATCGATCAGACCGGGGTGCACCGAATTGACACGGATGTTGTAGTCGGCCAGTTCCAGCGCAGCGGTCTTGGTCATGCCGCGCACCGCCCATTTGGAGGATGTGTAGGAAATTGCACCGGCGCTACCGATCATGCCGGCAACGGAAGAAATGTTGACAATGGAACCGCCGTTCTTCTTCATGAACGGAATCACTGCGCGCATGCCGAGGAATACGCTCAGCTGGTTGATCTTGAAGATATGGGTGAAATCTTCGACCGAGGTATTGACGATATTGGAGCGGTTATAAATCCCGGCGTTGTTGACAAGGATGTCCAGTTTGCCGAAACGGTCGATGGTCGCTTTGACCACTTCTTCCCATGCCTTTTCATCGCTGACGTCGAGCGGCAGATAGATCGCATTGGGAATGCTGTCGGCCAGTTTGCGGCCTTCGTCGTGATGGATGTCGGTAATGACAACGCTGGCGCCTTCGTCTGCAAATATTTTTGCTTCCAAGGCACCCTGGCCACGCGCTGCCCCGGTAATCAAGGCTACTTTTCCTGCTAAACGATTCATTGGGTACGCCTCCTTATAGGTGCAGGAACAATGCAACAGTGCTCGGTGCAGCGTCAAATTTTTTTCGCTTTATTCACGCATGTGATTTGGCCTTGCAAAAATTTTTGAGCATCTGGATCAGGCAGCGCATGGTGTTCAATCAGGCAAGAACGGACTGAAAAAACTCGTATCCAGGCCATGCCAAATATCACAGGCATGAAAAAGTGCCTGTCTTGGGTGCTAAGCATGAACTTACTGTCGCGCGCGATTAAGATAAATCGCATTGTTAATCAGTGGTTTGTGTGCGCTGACGAACTTGTTTTGGATGGCGCGACTGAATGCATATGGCGTCACGATATAACTGAATTTGGGAGGCGGTGATGAGCGTGGAAATTCAACGAATTGACTCGGGGCGCGACATGGTCGGCGAAGGAGCGCTGTGGGACAGCAAGCGTAAGTGCTTGTACTGGGTCGATGCCATGCGCAATCTGATCCGTCGCTATGTCCCCGCTACCGGGAAGATCACGGACTGGAAAATGCCCGAGCATGTGGGCAGCCTGGCCTTGCATGACGAGGACAACAAATTGATCGCCGCGCTGCGCGATGGCTTTTACGAAGTGTCCTTGATCACCGGCGAGGCCAGCGCGATTGCCCGGCCCAACGACATTCCGGAGGGGGCGCGCTTGAACGATGGCAAGACCGACCGTCAAGGTCGCTTCCTGAGCGGCGTAATTTTGTCGAATCCATGGCTGCGCGAAGAAGGCAAGAAATGCGAAGGCAAACTTTATCGCCTGAATCCGGATCGCAATTTCGAGGTGCTGGAGGACGACATCCGCCTTTCCAATGGCACGTGCTTCAGCCCCTCGGGAGATCGCTTGTATTTCACCGATTCGCCGGATCTCGAAATACGGGTCTATGACTATGACGGTGCGACCGGCAAGCTCAGCAATCGCCGTCGTTTTGCGGACGTCAAGCCGCTTGGCTCCTTGGCCGATGGCGCAACCGTGGATGCCGATGGCTGTCTCTGGGTCACCCTGCCGCAGGTCTCTTCGATTGCCCAGTTTTCCCCAGACGGCACGCTGCTGCGCACGGTCAAAACGCCTTGCAAGATGCCGGTTTGCGTATCTTTTGGTGGTGACAACCTGGACCAGCTGTATGTCACTTCCTTGAGCGATTCCGGCAATGGCCGTCTGATCTCAAATGACCCGGCATGTGGTGGCCTGTACAAGATCACCGGCCTGGGTGTGCGAGGTCTGGCGGAAACGCCTTTCGCCGGTTAAACCGGCACTGGTTCAAGTTCTTCGTCAATTTGGCACGGAACTGCGATGTTTGCCGGTGCCACCACTTAAGTGGCTTGGTGGTGCCTTTCTAAAGAGTGGCAAATACATCGATGCGTTAACGGCAAATATCACATTGACGATGATTGCCGGTCGACGCTGCAAATCTCGAGGATGTGGCAAGCTGGAATCGGCTGCGTCGTGCGACAGCGGCAAGAGGCGATCGATCGCCCAATAGTTATGACAATGGTAATGGGAGGGGTTATATGGCAGGGTTAGGTAAGCAGGCAGCACAAACTGCTACGCCTGAGCGACCGCTGGCCGGCAAGACAGCGCTGGTGACAGGAGGAGGGCGCGGCATCGGGCGCGCAATCTGCGAACGACTTGCGTCTCAAGGTGCATTGGTCGCGGTGCATTACCGCTCCGACAAAAAATCCGCTGACGAAGTCGTAGCCTCGATCTCCGCGGCAGGCGGACACGCGTTTGCGCTGAACGCCGAAATGGCTTCGGTTGCCAGTATCGATGAGATGCTGGGGCGCCTGGATCAGGAGCTGATCGCACGCACCGGAAGCGCGAGCTTTGACATCCTCGTCAACAATGCCGGGGTGGCGCCACCGGGAACAATCGAGCAAACGACCGAGACCATGTTTGACGAAGTCATTGCCGTCAATTTGAAGGGGCCATTTTTCCTGACCCAGAGAGCAATCTCACGCCTGAAGGACGGCGGTCGCGTGATCAACATTTCTTCGACTGCCAGCATTCGCGGCAGGCCTGCGCTGGCCATCTACGGTCCCAGCAAAGCCGCCGTCAATCTGTTTACGCTGGCGATGGCCAACCATCTTGGTTCGCGCGGCATTACTGTCAATGCGATTGCGCCAGGCGTGGTCGATACCGATATCAACGCCGGCTATCTGGCCGACAATCCCAACCTATACGCCGACATTTCCAAACGCCTTGCATTGGGGCGTGTCGGCCAGCCGAGAGATCTGGCATCGATTGTCGGCTTTATCTCCTCGGACGACGCCTCCTGGATTACCGGTCAGGTCATTTTTGTCGACGGGGGTACTCTATTTTGATGCATGGTTGTGGCAATTCGACCAGACGTCCGAGCGACGTTACGCATCGGAATGCATCGTAGACAAAAAACCAAAGCACGATGTATCAGCCGGATTCATGTTCTTGTGATTCGGGCCTTGAATAATCAAATTGGCAATAAAGGGGGACTCTTTTGTCTGACGTTATATTGGAAACATCAGGGTTGAAGCGTTCGTTCGGCGGCTTTTTTGCCGTCGACGGCGTCAATCTTAAAGTTCGCGAAGGCACCATCCACGCGTTGATCGGCCCGAACGGCGCCGGGAAAACGACTTGCTTCAATCTGCTCAGTAAATTTTTGCAACCCAGCAGCGGCACCATCCGCCTGATGGGCAAAGACATTACCGGATTGCAGCCGCCATTAGTGGCGCGCCTGGGGATGGTGCGCAGCTTCCAGATTTCCGCCACCTTCCTGACCATGACTGCGTTGGAAAACGTGCGCCTCGCTTTGCAGCGACGCCGTGGCGAAAGCTACGATTTCTGGGCCGGCAGGAAAGCATTGTTGGAGTACGAAGGCCTCGCGCGCCAATTATTGGCCGACGTCGGCCTCGACGGTGCCGAAGATGTGCCGGCCAATCTGCTGTCGTACGGTCACAAACGGGCCCTGGAAATTGCCACGACCTTGGCCTTGGAGCCGCGTGTCGTGTTGCTGGATGAGCCGACCGCCGGCATGACGCATGCCGACGTGGACCGCATCGTCGCACTGATCAAGCGCATCCGGAAAAATCGCACCATCGTGGTGGTTGAACACAATCTTTCCGTCGTGGAGGGCTTGTGTGACGCCGTGACCGTACTGACTCGAGGCAAGATCCTGACTGAAGGGCCGTACGCCGAAGTTTCGAAAAACCCGGCCGTCATCGCGGCTTATTTGGGGACCGTCGATGAGCAATAAAGTTTTGTTGAATGTCGAAAAATTGAATGCATGGTACGACGAAAGTCACGTCCTGCATGGCATGGATTTCGAAGTCCGCGAGGGCGAGATTGTCACCCTGTTGGGACGCAATGGCGCCGGCAAGAGCACGACGCTGAAAAGCATCATGGGGCTGATGCCGCGTCGCGAAGGCAGCATCAAGTTTGGTGGCAAGGAATTGATCAAGGCTCGCCCGGACCAAATTGGGCAGACGGGGCTTGCCTTTTGTCCGGAAGATCGAGGCATTTTTCGCGCACTGAATGTGACCGAGAATCTCATGCTGCCACCGATTATCGCGCCGGGCGGCATGGATATCGAAACCATTTACCAGCTGTTTCCCAATCTGAAGGAGCGCGCCTTGAGCGGCGGCACGATGCTGTCCGGCGGCGAGCAGCAAATGCTGGCAATTGCTCGCATCTTGCGTACCGGCGCCCGCTTATTGCTGCTGGACGAACCAACCGAAGGGCTGGCCCCGGTCATCGTCCAACAGATTGGCGAGATGATCCGCGAGATCAAGCGGCGTGGCTTTACGGTGTTGCTGGTAGAGCAAAACTTCCGCTTTGCGGCCACGGTCGCGGATCGCCACTACGTAGTGGAGCACGGCAAGGTAATCGACCAAATCGCCAACGAAGATTTGCCGTCTCAGACAGAAAAACTTCATCGCTATCTAGGCGTTTGACGACGTAAAGGATTAACAAATCATGTCTACAATATTCGGGATCCCGATCCAGCTATTTAGCGGCCAACTATTGCTAGGTCTGGTCAACGGGGCCTTCTACGCGTTGTTGTCGCTCGGCCTGGCCGTCATCTTCGGCATGCTCGGCATCATCAACTTTGCCCACGGCGCCTTGTATATGATGGGCGCCTTCGTGGCTTACCTGTTGCTCGAGCAGTTCGGCGTTAACTACTGGTGGGCGCTATTGCTGGCGCCGCTGGCCGTCGCACTATTCGGCGCCTTGATGGAGCGCCTGGTCATTCGGCGCATGTACAAAGTCGACCACGTCTATGGCTTGCTGTTGACTTTCGCGCTGGCGATGATGATTCAGGGTGTGTTTCGTCTGATCTTCAATAACGCAGGTTTGCCATATCGCATTCCAGAGCTATTGCAAGGAGCCGTCAATCTTGGCTTCATGTACATGCCTTACTACCGTGCCTGGGTCGTGCTTGCTTCGCTTTGCGTGTGTATCGGAACCTGGTTCCTGATTGAGCGGACCTCGCTGGGGGCAAAGCTGCGTGCCGCTACGGAGAATGCACCTTTGGTGCAAAGTTTCGGCGTCAACGTGCCGCGCATGATTCTTCTGACTTATGCCGGGGGGGCCGCCTTGGCCGCTTTTGCCGGCGTGCTTGCGGCGCCGATCTATTCGGTCAACGCCAACATGGGAGAAAGTTTCATGATCACGGTATTTGCGATTGTCGTGATCGGCGGTATGGGATCGATTCTCGGCTCGGTGTGCGCAAGTCTGGTGCTGGGTATGGTGGAAGGCCTGACCAAGTTGTTCTATCCGGAAGCGTCCGCATTGGTTATTTTCCTGGTGATGATTTTGGTTCTGCTGGTGAAACCATCCGGGCTCTTTGGAAAGGGTAACTGAAATGAGTTTGTCTTCTACACAAAATAGCTTGCCGTCTTCCAGTGGAAAACGCGGATTCGATCTCTTGTCGTTTACGGGAACGCAGAGCTACGCCTTCCTGCTGATGGTCGCCTTGCTGGTTCTGGCTCCGACTGTGATGTACCCGGTGTTCATGATGAAGTTTCTGTGCTTCGCAGTGTTCGCCTGCTCGCTCAACCTGATTGCTGGCTACGGCGGTTTGATGTCGTTCGGCCATGCCGCCTATTTTGGTATCGGCGCCTACACTGGCGCCCTGGTGTCGAAGCATTGGGGCGTCACACCGGAGGTCGCGATCTTGATGGGTGGCTTGGCCGGCGCTGTATCCGGCGCGGTTTTCGGTTGGCTTGCGATTCGCAAGCCTGGAATGTTTTTCACTATGGTGACGATGGGTGTCGGCCAGCTGGTTTATTTTATTTGCGTCCAGGCACCCTTTACCAATGGTGAGGACGGAGTTCAGCAAGTTCCGCGCGGAAACCTGTTTGGGCTGATTTCGCTCGAGAACAACATGGTGTTTTATTGGGTGCTTCTGGCGATGTTTCTGGCTATATTCATCTTCATTCAACGCTTGATCCAGTCACCATTTGGACAGGTTTTGAAGTCGATTCGGGACAATGAGCCACGTGCGATGTCGCTTGGCTATCGCACTGAAAACTACAAGTTGATCACCTACATCGTCGCCACTTTCCTCGCTGGCGTCGCAGGGTCGGCCAAGTCGATCGTGTTCGGAATCGCGACCTTGACCGATGTCGGCTTCAATATGTCCGGTGAAGTCGTGCTGATGACGCTGTTGGGGGGAATGGGCACGGTATTTGGTCCGGTGGTGGGCGCGCTGCTTACGTCTTCTCTCGAATACTTCCTGGCGCCGTTTGGAGCGTGGATCTATATCGTCCAAGGTGCCATCTTCGCCCTATGCGTATTGATCTTCAGACGCGGATTGATCGGAGAACTGAACCGCAAGTTCGGCACCAAGTTCTAAATTGTGTCCTTCGCGACTGGTGCAGATTCATGCGCCAGTCGCCACTCGCCTGTACTGCATCGTCAGGAATACCTTGCCGGAATCAAAATCTGGCAGAAATTTCCAGCCATGTTGGCTATCAACGCGGCGCGCCGGTCTTGGCCGGCACAGCGCTTTCTACCGCTTATACAGCGGCCAGCGATCAAATTCCAGCTGTCCTCTGAACCGCTGCCAACAGTGATTGTTAGCTGCACTCGGATATAGCGCGCATTCACTGTGCGGACAATCCGCTTCTTTGCATTCAGAGTGAGGCCCCCGATTTGCTCATCTTTCTCGTTCCGTTCTAAGCGGGACCGAGCGGCCCATTCTGGCATGGGGCCGATGGCCACCTATGTTCGCATCTCGTTGGCGCGGACGCCGTTCTGTCACAAATTAAAAATTCCAATTGTCGCCAGATTGAGCGCCGAATCGCATTCTTGGTCCGGTCAATTTTCTATCCAGCCTGATAAGAAATTGATGAGTGAGGCGCGCCATAAAGTCCATCACGTATGCGATTTTTTTTGGTGGCGGCAGGCATGGAGTGTGGCTTGGTAAGCTTGCCTTGCATATCAACAAAGGGAAAAATTCTCAACTCTGCAGCGCAATGCAGAACTTACCTGGAGATAGAGCTTGTCAAAAATAATTTCTTTAGCGTTTACCAATGCCACCAATGAGCGGCATGAGGAATACAACAAGTGGTATGACGAACAACACATCATCGATGCCTTGATGATTCCTGGAATCAAATGGGGAGAGCGCTATCGTTTGTCTACCAAGAGCCGCAATACCTCTCCTTATCAGTACCTCGCCATTTATGAGATCGACGATATCCTGAAGATGCAGCAGGAAGTCGCAGCGCGGGCCGCCACACCTCTGATGCCGCGCAGCGAGTTGATGGATGCGGACCGGATTTTCCTTGAGTACGAAATGGTCACGCCGCGCATTACTGCCGAAGAAGCGGCAGCGATTCGGGGTGTCAAACCAGAGCTTAAATCGGACATAAGCACGTCAAAAATAATTTCTTTAGCGTTTACCAATGCCACCAATGAACGGCATGAGGAATACAACAAGTGGTATGACGAACAACACATCATCGATGCCTTGATGATTCCTGGAATCAAATGGGGAGAGCGCTATCGTTTGTCTACCAAGAGCCGCAATACCTCTCCTTATCAGTACCTCGCCATTTATGAGATCGACGATATCCTGAAGATGCAGCAGGAAGTTGCAGCGCGGGCCGCCACACCTCTGATGCCGCGCAGCGAGTTGATGGATGCGGACCGAATTTTCCTTGAGTATGAAATGGTCACGCCGCGCATTACTGCCGAAGAAGCGGCAGCGATTAGGAGTATCAAACGGTGAAACTGAATCGACAAATTTTGTTGGCTTCGCGGCCAGTAGGCGATCCGGTTGCCGAAAACTTCAAAACGGTAGAAACGCCGGTTGGAGCGCCCAAAGAGGGCGAAGTGCTGGTTAAGAATATTTGGCTTTCGATCGCACCTTACATGCGTTGGCGCATGAACGACAGCAAATCCTACGCGCCGCCGGTGCAATTGGGCGAAGTGATGGTCGGCGCCACTGTCGCCGAAGTTGTGGAATCTCGTCACCCCGGGTTTGTCCCTGGCGATATGGTGGTGGCTTTGGGTGGTTGGCAGCAATATGCCATCTGCGATGGCAATGCCTTGCGCAAGCAAAGTCCGGAATGGGGCAAGACTCCGATCATGCTCGGCGTATTGGGTGGCAATGGCATGACCGCCTATGCGGGCCTGTTTCATATCGGCAAACCCAAGGCTGGCGAAACGGTGGTAGTGGCCGCAGCTTCCGGCGGTGTTGGCTCGTTGGTGGGACAGATGGCCAAACTGCACGGTGCGCGCGTGGTTGGGATTGCTGGCGGCCCTGAAAAGTGCGCGTTTGTAAAAGACGAGCTGGGCTTCGATGTCTGCATTGATCACCGCGCGCCCAACTTCCCGCAAGCCTTGGCAGCCGCTTGCCCGGATGGTATCGACGTGTATTTTGAAAACGTCGGTGGTGCTGTTTGGGACGCCGTTTTGCCATTGCTGAATGATTTTGCCCGAGTTCCTGTGTGCGGCGTGATTTCGCAGTACAGCGCCACCGAACTGCCTTCGGGGCCGGACCGGACGCCGGAGTTGATGCGCGCGGTGCTGTCCAAGCGCCTGGAAATTCGTGGCTTTGTTCTGACCGATTTCATGCATTTGCAAGAGGAGTTCGACCAGAGAGCCGGCGAATGGCAGCGTGCCGGAAAGTTGCGTTACAAGGAAGACATCTACGACGGTCTTGACGCCGCCCCCGATGCCTTCTTCGGCATGCTGAAGGGAAAAAATTTTGGAAAAGTGTTGGTCAAAGTCGCTTAAGACTAAGCCTGACATTATTTCTCGCCACCTATTAAGGAGCTTATATGCATTGCATTATCACTGGCGCGGCGCGCGGCATCGGCCGTGCGATCGCCCGCCGTCTGGCCCAGGATTCCCTGACCCGTGAAAACGCCCCCGCGTCCATGCTGTTGTCGGATTTGCATGGCGATGAATTGGAACTGCTGGCCGAAGAGTTGCGTGCCAAAGGTCACAAAGTAGAGACCTTTGCCGGCGACATGTCCGATCCGGAAGTGCCCGCTCGTATGGTCGCTGCCATGATCAAGGCCTTTGGGCGTTTGGACGTATTGATCTCGAACGCGGGATATGCGGTCGGAAATTCGTTTATGGATTTCAAAATCGAAGACTGGGATCGCAACTTTGCGGTACACACCCGCGGTACCTGGTTGTTGGCGAAAGCTGCCTATCCGTATCTGAAGGCATCGCAAGGCAATATGGTGATCACGGCTTCGATTTCCGGCACCCACGCGACCCCCGCTTTGGGCGCCTACAGCCCAAGCAAGGCCGCCACCTTGATGTTTGCAAAACAACTGGCGGTGGAATGGGGGCCAGATGGCATTCGCGTCAATACCTTGTCGCCAGGCCTGATTCATACCAATGGCAGCAACGTGGTGTTTTCCGATCCCGAGGTCAAGGCTTTGCGCGCCTCCAAGATTCCTCTACGTCGCGTGGGCGACCCGGAAGATATGGCCAATGTCGTTTCCTTCCTGGTCAGCCCGGATGCGGCATACGTATCGGGAGCGGACTTGGTGGCCGATGGCGGCTTGGTCAATACCTTGATGCCCAATCTTGGGATGAGCAATAACTGGAACGGCAAGGTCACCGGCTAAGTGAGCTGACTTTCCCAAGCTGGAGAACCGGGAGTGAGGAACGTATCCAGCCTCCCGGACAATGAAAAATACATACGAAAGAAGGAAGACAATGCAAAACAAATCACACCCTCGCATCGGCGTACGCCGTACGCATGCTCAGCCTCTTGGGCGGCGCCATGCTGTCGTTGGCAGTGCCGGCCGTGATGGCGCAGGCGAGCAATGACACCCTGAAAATGGGCCTCTTGACCAGTTTCGGCGGCTCCCAAATCGGTGGTAAAACCGTGTCCGGCAGCCGCGCAAATGGCGGTGGACGATTTTGGCGGCGAAGTGCTGGGCAAAAAAATTGAATTGCTGATCGGAGACGAGCAGTACAAACCGGACGTGGCTTTGTCGGTCGCCCGGCAATGGATGGATCAAAAGAAGCTGGACGTGCTGATTGCCAACACGATTTCCGCATCGACCTTTGCTTTGGCGGACCTCACCAAACAAGCCAAAATCCCTCTGCTCTTGACGGGCCCCGGCAGCGAGGATTTGACCGGTAAGAATTGTTCCGAGTACAGCACCAATTACATCTGGAACGTGTATTCCCTGCCTCGCGCTGTCATCAACGGCATGAGCAGTGAAGGTGCGAAGACCTGGTACATCTTGACGATTGATAATGCCTACGGCAAGTCGCTCGAAACCAATGCCACCGAGTTCATCAACGCCGCCGGCGGCAAGGTCGTGGGCGTGTCGCGCTTCCCGTTGTCGATGCAGGACTACTCGGCTTTCATCCTGCGCGCCCAGGCTTCCAAGGCTGACGTAATCGCTTTGGGTACCACGGGTGACAACAGCGTCAACTTGATCAAGCAAGCTACGGAGTTTGGCGTGATGGCTGGCGGTCAGAAAATTGCGGCGCTGTCGATGAACATTCAAGACATCCACGCGCTGGGTTTGCAGCAAGCCAAGGGTCTGCGTCTGGTGTCGCCGTTCTATCACAATATGGATGAAAAGAATCGTGCCTGGAGCAAGGCCTTTGAAAAACGCACCAACGGTGTAGTGCCGACGTTGATCGAGGCCGGTGTGTACAGCGGCGTGACGCATTATCTGAATGCGGTGAAAACTGCGGGTACCACCAATGGCGAAAAGGTGATGGAAACCATGAAAACCTTGCCCATCAACGACTTTCAGATGAAGAACATCACGCGCCGTGCCGATGGACAAATGATGCGTCCAATGTATTTGATGGAAGTGAAGGCACCCGCCGAATCCAAAGAACCTTGGGACTACTTCAAAGTCGCTCGCACAGTCCCGGCTGAAGAAGCATGGCGGCCCGCAGCGCAGTCTCATTGCCACTTGCTGAAAAAATAAGCCTGCGCTCTGGCGCTGCGCAGCAGCGTCAGAAAATGGCTACGGCTGATCCACGGCCGGAAGGAAAATTGAAGCGGCGTACGCTCTGGGTCGACGATCATAGGATGTGCCTTATGATCCGCGGCCCAGACTTCGCCAAATGATGGGATTGTCTTATTTGCAGGAAACCCACCTCTTTTTTGGATGATGGCAAATCGACCAACAGGTAGTCCCATTCGTTGTATCGATTCTCCCACCGTCGCATCCAAGCGCGGCCAGATGTCGTTGCCGACTTCGCTCGCAAGCTTTCGCCGCTGAATGGCGAACGCTTTTCGCGTCAATATCAATCCCGACTTTTGCCTCAGACGTCGCGCCAGCGATCGTGTAGCCCATTGCCATCGTTGTTAGAACGAAGTTGCAGGTTCGTACCTCGGTACAATTACTATTCCCGGCGAACACTAGGCATGCCCCTACGGTCGGTACCGCCTGATGCCGAGTTTTCAATTTGCAGCGCTGGTGACCTTGCTGAAATTAATCCGGTGCAAGCGTATTTATGCGTCGATGCCGGTCCTGATGGATGGAATCGCCAAAGTTCGGCGGGATGGGCGGGCACGAAGCGCATACCTTGGTCCGAACCACGGCGCCGTCTCGAATAAACATGTTTTTCCTGCATGGTGGCGCCTACGTGCGCCCGATTACGCGTTAGCACTGACCACCCTTGAGATAGGGAAGACGCTGGCGGGCGTAGTCGGAGAACGCGACCGCCAGCGTGGTGGCATGCGGTCCTAGCCCGGCCGCTTTGCCGCACTGCTCAAGTTCGGCCACGATGGCCGCCTGCGCTTTGCGGGCCGCTGCCTCGGAGGGATAGCCACTGCGATAGATGTCTTGTCCATGGGCACGCAGACGAAACGCCCAGCCGGTGCCTTCGCTGAATGGCTTACCCATGTGCAAGCCTGCAAGGTCGGCTGCCGCAGTGGGCAGAAGGGAGGTTGAAGAAAAGGCAATCATCACAACTCCATTTAGGTGAATGAAGTTGCGTATAGCTCCGGCGTGCCTGCCATGACGGTGCGGATCGGGCGAAATGATCCGCAGTAAGGCGTCGATGCCGCCCGTTGTCCACCGGCCGCTTTTCCATGCGAGTGACAGAAAAGTGACAGAAAAAGCAAAAAGCCCAGCGCGAGGCTGGGCTAAGTGCTTGATTTTCTTGGTGGCCCGGGGCGGAATCGAACCACCGACACAAGGATTTTCAATCCTCTGCTCTACCGACTGAGCTACCAGGCCAAGAGGCAGGAGTATAGCAAAACAATTTCATTCCGCAAAGTGCGATCTGGGCTGTCCTTGGTGGCAATCGCTATAATGCCTGCATGAACGATTTTTCAACGATTCACGGCAACGCGAACGGTGTTTTGCCCAATGCAGGGCGGTGCGACGTCTGCATCGTCGGCAACGGCGCTATCGGCAAGACCGCCGCGCTGGCATTGGCGCAGGCAGGCTTGCGTGTCACGCTGCTGGGGCCGCCGGCGCCACCGGTGGCCCCACTGGATCCATCGGCAACCGGCACGGCCTGGGATTTGCGAGTGTATGCATTGAATCAGGTGGCGCAGTCGCTGCTGTCTTCGCTGAAAGTGTGGGACGCACTGGACGCGACGCGCGTGACAGCGGTCGATGGCATGGTGGTGCATGGCGACGGCGCCGCGCATGCCGGGCAGATCGAGTTCGATGCCTATAGTGCGCGAGTCGGTGCGCTGGCGTGGATCGTCGAGGATCGCAACCTGAACCTGGCGCTGGATAGTGCCCTCAAGTTCGCCGCCAATGTGCGGTTTGTCAGCGGCCGCGCCACGCAACTGGACATCGAAGCAGAGGCGGCCGTGCTGCGACTGGAGAGTGGCGAGACGCTACGCGCCAGCCTGCTGCTGGGCGCCGATGGCGGCCAGTCCTGGGTACGTCACCAGATGGCTATCGGCATGGATTACCGGCCTTACGGGCAACGCGCGGTGGTCGCCAACTTTGCCTGCGAGCATGCCCATCGCGGTATTGCCAGCCAATGGTTTACCTCGGCCGATGGCATCATCGCCTTGCTGCCGCTGGCCGGAAATAACGTGTCGCTGGTGTGGTCGGCGCCGGAGGCGCTCGCTGCAGTCTTGCTGCGCGAACCCTTGTCGCGCCTGGCCGAGCGGCTGACCCAATTGCCGCATCAGGCGCTGGGCCGTCTGCAGCCGCTGCAGCCGGAGGCAGCCAAGGCGTTTCCGCTGGCGCTGGTGCGCGCGCATGCCATCACCGCACCGCGCGTGGCGCTGGCGGGGGATGCCGCGCATGTGGTGCATCCGTTGGCTGGGCATGGCATGAACCTGGGTTTTGCCGATGTCGCGGCGCTGGCGGCGGCGCTCGGCGCGCGTGGAGCGCAGCGCGACTGCGGCGACGCGCGCGTGCTGGCGCGCTATGCGCGGGCGCGCAAGGAAGACATTCTGCTGATGCAGATTGCCACCGATGGACTGGAACGGCTGTTCGCGGCCGATTTCGAGCCGCTACGGGTACTGCGCAATCTGGGATTGAACCTGGTGAACAAGTTGCCGGTCATAAAGCGTAGGTTGATGGCGCACGCCTCGGGTAATCAACAAAAATCGAATTGAAGGACATCATGAAGAAGAGCAAATGGGTAATCGCCGCGCTGCTGGCAGGTGTGGCATTGACGGCGCTGGCCGAAAGCGCGCAAGAAGCCGCGGTCAGAAAACTGGTTGCGCCGCGCCTCGGCGATGGCGCCAAGGTGCAATCGGTGACGAAGACGCCGTATTCGGGCCTGTTTGAGGTGCGCGTCGACAACGACATCGTGTATACCGACGGCAAGGCGCAATACCTGTTTGTCGGCCGTGTGATCGATACCCAAACGTATCAGGATTACACCAAGGATCGGATCGATCAGATCAGCCGCATCAAGTTTTCTGATTTGCCGCTGGAGTCGGCACTGAAAACCGTGAAGGGCAACGGTGCGCGCAAGATCGCCGTGTTCGAGGATCCAAACTGCGGTTACTGCAAGCGTTTCCGCAACACGCTGCAAGATATCGATAACGTGACGGTATATACGTTCATGTACAACATCCTGTCACCGGATTCGGCGGTCAAGTCGAAAAATGTCTGGTGCGCGGCTGACCGCAGCAAGGCGTGGGACGAATGGATGCTGAACGGCAAGCAGCCCGCTACCGCCGCCGACAGTTGCGCCAGCACCCCGAACGACAAGATCCTGGCACTCGGCCAGCAACTGAAAGTGACCGGGACGCCGACCATTTTCTTTGCCGATGGCTCGCGCATCCCCGGTGCGGTCGATGCCAAGGCGCTGGAAGCCAAGCTGGCATCGGTCAAGTAAGATTCGGCCGCGGCAGCATTTTTCTGCCGCCGCACCGGTGGATGAACGGCCGCCGGAAGCAACTTCCGGGTCGCACTATAATCGGTTCTCCTGTCCTGGAGACCCAATCATGTTCAATGCGATTCTGCTCAACCGCAGCGGCGACGGCAGCACCGACGCCCAACTGACCCAGCTCGACGATGCCCAATTGCCGACCGACGGCGATGTCACGGTGCGTGTCGATTACTCCACCATCAACTACAAGGACGCGCTGGCGCTGACCGGGCAATCGCCGGTGGTGCGCAAGTGGCCGATGGTGCCTGGAATCGACGGTGCCGGCGAAGTGATCACCTCCTCCGACCCGAACTGGAAAATCGGCGCTGCCTTTATCCTGAACGGCTGGGGCGTTGGCGAGACGCACTGGGGCTGCCTGGCGCAACGGGCGCGGCTGAAAGGCGAGTGGCTGATCGAGCGGCCTGCGGCAATTTCGGCCCGGGATGCGATGGCGATCGGCACCGCCGGTTATACCGCGATGCTGTGCGCACTGGCGCTGGAGCAGGCCGGTGTGGACAAGGACAGTGGCGAAGTGCTGGTCACCGGCGCTTCCGGTGGTGTCGGCAGCGTGGCGATCGCGATCTTGTCGGGCTGGGGTTACCGCGTGGTCGCTGCGACCGGCAAGCTGGAACAGGCGGATTACCTGCACGCGCTCGGCGCCATCGAAGTGATCGACCGCGCGACGCTCTCGGCACCCGGCAAGGCGCTGCAAAAGGAACGCTGGGCCGGCGTAGTGGATTCGGTCGGATCGCATACGCTGGCCAACGCGCTGGCGCAGACCTGCTACGGTGGCGTGGTGGCTGCCTGCGGCTTGGCGCAAGGAATGGACCTGCCAGCTTCGGTCGCCCCTTTCATCCTGCGCGCAGTGCGCCTGCTGGGGATAGATAGCGTGATGGCGCCGCGCGCACGCCGCATCGAAGCCTGGCAGCGCCTGGCCACCGACCTCGACCGGAGCAAGCTGGCCATGATCGCGCACGAGATCACGCTGCCGCAGGTGCTGCAGCACGCCCCCGACATCCTGGCCGGCAAGCTGCGCGGCCGCCTGGTGGTCAATCTGAATACTTGAACAGCCGCTCGCCGCGCCTTTTACGGGGCGCAAAAATTTTCTCCACAAGCGATATCCGGCAATCTGCTGGCCACACCCTGTTGCGCGCCTCGAGCGGCAGCCGGCACAGGCAAATTTGTTGCGCTAGGACAAACATGTAAAAGCTCGTTATTCAGCCGAGTCATTGTTGTAATATCGTTACCTTTCAAATTATTTCGCAGACGATTGCGAACGCGGTATCTGGCAATTGCCGCTGGCGTAGCCACTATGATTTACCGAAGGAATTCATTTGAATCCGTTCTCGGCGTATAACGGGCGCGACTGGTCAAAACTGATCGGTCTGGCCTTGCTCTATGCGCTGATGGCTCAAATCAGCCTGAGCTTTGCTACTGTGCTCGGCAGCCTCAGCCTGATCTGGATTCCCAGCGGTCTCGGGTTGGCGGCCATGTTGATCGGCGGCAAGAAATATGTCTGGGCCATTTTGGTCGGCTCGTGCGCGATTTATTACTTCAGCATAGCGGGACAGTCGCTGTTATTTTCGCTGCTGATGGCGTTTGGCAATTTGCTGGAAGCATGGTTCGGCTTCTGGTTATTGAGCCACTATCATCAGTTCGACCTCAGCATGTCGCGCGCCCGCGATTTTTTCATCTTGCTGGAGGCGGCCTTGTTCAGTCCGGCGCCGTCGGCGCTGATCGGCGGCGTGATCCTGGCTAACCTGAGCCAGACACCATCGGAATCGATGCCGCAACTGAGCGTGCTGCACTGGTGGATGGCCGACACATTCAGCGTTCTGCTGGTGACGCCGCTAATACTGATCTGGCGCCACCGTCCGGACTATCAACTGCGTGGCTTCGCCGTGCTGGAACTGGTGCTGCTGCTGGGATTGACACTGCTGTTCGGGCTGATAATTTTTTTTGAATCAGTGCCTGGAGTACGAGGCCCGCTACTGAGCGCCGCGCTGATGTTTATCTTCGTGCTGTGGAGCGCCATGCGCTTCGGGCGCCATATAACGCTGGTGGTGCTGTGCCTGACGCTGGCGCAGGCGATACTCAGTGTAGTGGCCGGCACCGGATATTTCGCCAATGACCTGGAGCGAACCGGGCTGGCCAGCCTGTGGGTCTACTTCATGACGCTGGTGGCGGCCGGCATGGCGCTGGCCAGCGCCGCCGACGAGCGTAACGCCAGTCAGCGGGCTCTGGAATGGACCAATGCGCGATTTCTTGCCTTTATGAATAATTTGCCGGGCATGGCTTACATCAAGGATGCGCGGCGGCGCTACATCTTCACCAATAAAGGCTTCCAAGGCGAAGGTGTACTGAAGCTTCCTTCCAGCGTCTACCTGGGCAAATCTATGGAAGAGATTAATCCATACCAGGTGTCCGACGAAGTGTTGGCGCAGGTGCGAGCCGATGACGAAGCCGTTTTGGTCCACCGCCAGGTATCGTCGCGCGAGATGGTGATCGGCCCTGAGGCGGATCGGAATGCCTTGCTGGTGCTGAAATTCCCGATCGTCGAAAGCAGTGGCAACGTGCTGATCGGCGGTATCACACTGGATATTTCGGAGCGCAAGCGGGCCGAGGCGCGCATCGCCCGGCTGACCCAGTTCTATCGGGCCTTGAGCGAAGTCAACCAGGGCATCGTACGCCTCACCGACGTCGCCGAGCTGTTTCCGCTGGTATGCCGGACCGCTGTCGTTTTCGGCGGCGTCAAGATGGCCTGGATCGGTCAATTCGACGCTGCCAGCGAGCAGATCGTGACGGTTGCCAGCTACGGCAATGAGCAGGAATACCTGGACGGCCTGGTGATTTCAGCGTGTGCCGACCGGCCCGAGGGACGTGGCCAGATCGGCACTGCCTTCCGCGAAAATCGTGCGATCGTCACCAACGACTTGCGCCGGCGCGACAACATGGAGCTGTGGCGCGAGCGCCTGTTGCGGCATCGTTTCAATTCTTGCGCATCGTTTCCGATCGAGCGCAATGGCCGTCCCTTTGCGATGTTCACCGTGTATCAGGAGGAAGAGGATGCGTTTGATGCTGAAGCGGTGACCTTGCTGGAAGAAATGGCCAAGGACGTCAGTTTCGCGTTGGCCAATTTTGACCGTGAGCAGCAACGGCACGAGGCGCAGGAAGCGCTACGCAGCAGTGAACAGCATTTCCGCGCATTTTTTGAGCACTCGATGATCGGCATGGCAACCGTGGCGGTCAACAAGCGCTGGCTGGATGTGAACGAGGCCTTGTGTCAGATCCTCGGTTATCGGGAGGACGAACTGTTGCGAAAGACCTGGCCGGAGGTGACGCACCCGGACGACGTGAATCGGAGCGCCGCCCATTTCGCAGCAGGCGCTGCGTGGCGAGATTGAGCACTTTACGGTGGACAAGCGCCTGATCCGCAAGGACGGCAAGGTGGTGCATGGTCACTTAACCGTGCGCTGCCTGCGCACCGCCGATGGCAGCGTCGATTATTTCGCCGTGCTGCTCCAGGATGTGACCGAAAAAAAACACTCCGAGGAATTGTTGTGGTGGCAAGCCAATTTCGATCCGCTGACCGGCTTGCCGAATCGCCGTATGTTTGCCGATCGGCTGGAACAGGAGTTGCGCAAGCGGCATTACAGTGCCCTGCCGCTGGCCTTGCTGTTCATCGACCTGGATCGCTTCAAGGAAGTCAACGATACGCTGGGTCATGTGCACGGCGATTTGCTGCTGGTGGAAGCGGCACGCCGGATTCGCTCCTGCGTGCGCGATTCGGATACCGTAGCGCGCCTGGGCGGCGATGAATTCATGATCATCCTGGCCGATTTGCCGGAAATTCGGCAGATCGAGACCACCGCCCACAACCTGCTACACCGATTGACTGAAGTGTTCCGGCTTGGCAAAGAAACCGCGTATGTGTCGGCCAGTATCGGCATTACGCTGTATCCGGCTGACGCGGCCGATGTCGAGCAGTTGATCCGGAACGCCGACCAGGCAATGTACGCAGCCAAGAATCTGGGCCGCAATCGTTTCAGCTATTTCACGCCGGCGCTGCAAGTGGTGGCGCAAAACCGGCAAAAGCTGATTAACGACATGCGAGCCGCATTGGCCGCGCAACAGTTTGAGCTGTATTTCCAGCCAATTGTGGATTTGGCCAGCAAGCGCATTGTCAAGGCGGAAGCGCTATTGCGCTGGCCGCATCCACGACGCGGCTTGATCAGCCCGGTTGAGTTCATCCCACTGGCCGAGGAAACCGGCCTCATCGTGGAGATTGGCAACTGGGTGATTCAGGAAGCACTGCACTGGGCGCGTCAGTGGTACGGAAATGGCGCGCCCGGCATCCAGATCAGCATCAATACTTCGCCGGTTGAATTCAGCGCCGACGGCTACGACCCATGGGTCTTGCTCGGGCATCTCGCCGCGCTCGGGCTGCCGGGGAGCAGCATCGTCATCGAAATTACCGAGGGCATGCTGCTCAATGCGGAACAGCGCATCACCGACCATTTCCTGCAGTTTCGCGATGCCGGAGTGCAAATTGCGATCGACGATTTCGGCACCGGCTATTCGTCGCTCGCCACCCTGAAGAAATTCGACATTGATTACCTGAAGATCGACCAGGCTTTCGTGCGTAATCTGGCCACCGATTCGAACGACATGGTATTGTCGGAAGCCATTATCGTGATGGCGCACAAACTGAGCCTGCAGGTGGTGGCGGAGGGCATCGAAACCGAACAGCAATGCGCGTTGCTGCGGGCGGCGGGCTGCGATTACGGCCAGGGCTTTCTGTTTTCCGAAGCCGTGCCGCCGCAGAAATTTACCGCCATGCTGGCCGCCCAAGGCCCCTTGCACGCTTCCTGATCCGGGTATTGCACCCGATTTTCCTTAGGCATTGAATGAAGCACGTGATTCGTTACGATTTGATCCTGCATGACCCTGCCGCGCACCTGTTGGCGGTAAGCATGACGCTGGCGACGCCGGCGCCAGAAGGTCAGCTGTTCTTGTTACCGGCCTGGATTCCCGGCAGCTACATGATCCGCGAATTTGCGCGCAACATCGTGCGCATCCGCGCCGAATGTGGCGGCAAGGAGCTCGCGCTGACCAAGCTCGACAAGCACAGCTGGCAGGCGGAACCCTGTGCCGGCGCGCTGACCCTGCACTACGAAGTGTATGCATGGGATTTGTCGGTGCGCACCGCGCACCTCGATCAGACCCACGCCTTCTTCAACGGCACCAGCGTCTTCCTGCGCGCCGCCGGCCAGGAGGACGCGCCGCATGTCGTGGAACTGCGCCGGCCTGCTGGCGCACCCTACAAGAACTGGCGCGTCGCCACCGCGCTGCCGGAACTGGACGCCAAGCGCTACGGCTTTGGCAGCTACATCGCCGCCGACTACGACGAGCTGATCGATCACCCGGTCGAAATTGGCGAGTTCGCGCTGGCCACCTTCAAGGCGCATGGCGTGCCGCACGATGTCGTGATCACTGGCCGGGTGCCACAGCTGGACATGGCACGTCTGTGCGCTGACCTGAAAAAAATTTGCGAAGCGCAGATTGCGCTGTTCGAGCCGTATACGCGGCAGGCGCCGATGGCGCGCTATGTGTTCCTGACGCTGGCGGTGGGCGACGGCTATGGCGGCCTCGAGCATCGCGCCTCGACCGCGCTGATCTGCTCGCGCGCCGATCTGCCGGTGAGCGGGCGACCCGGACATGAGCGACGGCTATCGCAGCTTTCTCGGCCTGTGCAGCCATGAATATTTCCATACCTGGAACGTCAAGCGCATCAAGCCGGCAGTGTTTGCACCGTATGACCTGCAGGCCGAAAACTATACGCCGCTGCTGTGGCTGTTCGAGGGCTTCACCAGCTATTACGACGACCTGATGCTGGTGCGCAGTGGCGTGATCGACGAAGCCGCCTATCTGCAAGCTGCTGGCCAAAACCATCAACAGCGTGCTGCGCGGCAGCGGCCGCAGCAAGCAGAGCGTGGCCGAATCCAGCTTCGACGCCTGGATCAAGTATTACCGGCAGGATGAGAATGCGCCGAATGCGATCGTCAGCTATTACACCAAGGGTTCGCTGGTGGCGCTGGCGCTGGATTTGACGATCCGCGCCGGCACCGACGGCAAGAAATCGCTGGACGATGTGATGCGCATGCTGTGGCAGCGTTACGGCCGCGATTTCTATGCGCCGGATGGCAGCGGCGGCCGCGGCGTCACCGAAGCCGAGTTGCTGGCGCTGTTCGACGACGTCAGCGGCCTGAAGCTGAAGCGCTATTCGATCGCCGCTATCACCGAGGGCACCGACGATCTGCCGCTGGCCAAGCTGCTGGCGCCGTTCGGCGTCAAGTGGAGCGATACGCGCGCCAGTGACAAGCCGAGCCTGGGCGTGCGCACGGTCAGCGACGGCAACGATTGCAAGCTGGCCAATGTGTATGAAGGCGGCGCCGCGCATCGCGCCGGGCTGTCGGCCGGCGATGTGCTGGTGGCGATCGATGGCTTGCGCGTGACCGCCAGCAACCTCGATGTGCTGCTGGCGCGTTACCGAATCGATGACACCGTGACGCTGCATGCCTTCCGGCGCGATGAACTGATGGCGTTTACCGTGCTGCTGATGGCAGACGCGGCGCCGCAAGTGACGCTGACGGCGCAGGCCAAGCCGGCCGGCGCTGGTGCAAAAGCGCGAGGCGTGGCTGAAGCAAACGGCGAGATAGCTGCCGCTGGCTGCAAAACCTCAGGCGTTATGGGGGTATATTGGTAAAATGACCATTTCATACCCGAAATTGATCGTGTACCCCTGGAGTATATGGTTTCGCCAGCATCGGCCGGTAATGGGGTTGGCGTGACGCCGGCGCTTTAGACGCCCGGAGTGAACAGCCGCGCCAGCTCCACGCCCGGCTCCGGCGCGCGCATGAACGCTTCGCCCACCAGGAAGGCATGCACGTCGGCGTCGCGCATGCGCTTGACATCGTCCGGCGCCAGGATGCCCGATTCGGTCACCACCAGCTTGTCCGCCGGAATGCGCGGCAGCAGGCCGAGCGTGGTTTGCAGCGAGGTCTCGAAGGTGCGCAGGTTGCGGTTGTTGATGCCGAGCAGGGCGCGTCTTCAGCGTCAGCGCCGCCTCCAGTTCGTCGCCGTCGTGCACTTCGACCAGCACGCCCATGCCGAGCTCATGCGCGCAGGCTTCCAGTTCCGCCATCAGGCCATGGTCGAGCGCGGCCACGATCAGCAGGATGCAGTCGGCGCCCCAGGCGCGCGCCTCGTAGACCTGGTACAGGTCGATCATGAAATCCTTGCGCAGCACCGGCAAGGCGCAGGCGGCGCGCGCCTGCTGCAGGTATTCCGGCGCGCCCTGGAAGAACTGCGACGTCGGTCAGCACCGACAGGCAGGCCGCGCCATGTGCCGCATAGCTCGGCGGCGATCGCGGCCGGATCGAAATCCGCGCGCAGCACGCCCTTGGACGGCGAGGCCTTCTTCACTTCGGCGATGACGCCGGCGTGGCCGGCGGCGATTTTTGCCGCGCAGGCGGCTTCGAAGCCGCGCAGCGCCAGCCCGCTTCGCGGTCGCTTTCGACCTCGCGGCGCAGGCTGGCCAGGTCGCGGTATTTTTTGGCGGCGGCGACTTCGTCGGCCTTGACCGCGAGGATTTTGTTGCAGGATGTCGGACATGACGGTTTCCCTTGTCAGTTACGCGGTTGCGCCGAGTTGCTGCGTCACGCGCACGAATTGTTCGAGCTTGGCGCGCGCGGCGCCGGACGCGATCGCTTCGCGCGCTGCGGATCAGGCCGTCGGCGATCGAGGCGACGCTGCCGGCCGCATACAGCGCGGTGCCGGCGTTCAGCGGCACGATGTCGCGCGCCGGCCCCGGCTGTGTTGTCCAGCGCTTCCAGCACTTTCTGCTTCGATTCGGCGGCGCCGCCGACCTTCAGGTTGCGGCTGGC
Organism: uncultured beta proteobacterium; assembly: GCA_963707665.1. Lineage (GTDB taxonomy): Bacteria > Pseudomonadota > Gammaproteobacteria > Burkholderiales > Burkholderiaceae_D > DATJCV01. The sequence continues at coordinate 150,883 of CAVPQU010000005.1, forward strand.
GACCATCTGCAGGCCGAAGTCTTCCGGATGGATTTCGTATTCGCGGATCTCGCCGTCGACCAGTTCGCCGACCATGGTGGCGGCGCCGAGCGACACTTCGTCCATGTTGTCGCGGCCCCAGACCACCAGCGCGTGCTGCGCGCCCAGGCGCTGCAGCACGCGCACCTGGATGCCGACCAGGTCCGGGTGGAACACGCCCATCAGGATGTTCGGCGCGCCGGCCGGATTGGTCAGCGGGCCGAGGATGTTGAAGATGGTGCGCACGCCCAGTTCGCGGCGCACCGGCGCCGCGTGCTTCATCGCCGCGTGATGGTTCGGCGCGAACATGAAGCCGATGCCGGTCTGCGCGATCGACTGCGCCACCTGTTCCGGCTTCAGGTTGATGTTGGCGCCCAGCGCTTCGAGCACGTCGGCGCTGCCGGACGACGACGACACGCTGCGCCCGCCATGCTTGGCGACGCGCGCGCCGGCGGCGGCGGCGACGAACATGCGACGCGGTCGAGATGTTGAAGGTGTTGCGCGCCGTCGCCGCCGGTGCCGACGATGTCGAGCAGGTTGCTGGTGTCGGCCATCGGCACCTTGGTCGCGAATTCGCGCATCACCTGCGCGGCGGCGGCGATTTCGCCGATGGTTTCCTTCTTCACGCGCAGGCCCATGGTCAGCGCCGCGATCATGACCGGCGACATTTCGCCGCGCATGATCTGCGGAACAGCGACAGCATTTCGTCGTGGAAAATTTCGCGGTGTTCGATGCAGCGCAGCAGCGCTTCTTGGGGGGTGATCGACATGGTGCTTCCTGGTTTGAGAGTGGCAAGAGGCTCAGGCGTGTACGGCATCACGCCTGCCTCTGCAGGAAGTTTTTCAGCAGCGCGTGGCCGTGCTCGGACAGGATCGATTCGGGATGGAACTGCACGCCCTCGATGTCGAACTGCCTTGTGGCGCACGCCCATGATTTCGCCGTCGTCGGTCCACGCCGTCACTTCCAGGCAGGCCGGCAGCGAGGCGCGCTCGATCGCCAGCGAGTGGTAGCGGATGACCGTGAACGGGCTCGGCAGGTCCGTGGAACACGCCGACGCCGGTATGCGCGATCGCCGATGTCTTGCCGTGCATGATTTCGCGCGCCCGCACCACCTTGCCGCCGAACGCTGCGCCGATGCTCTGGTGGCCGAGGCAGACGCCGAGGATCGGCATCTTGCCGGCGAAGCGCTGCAGCAGCGGCACCGAGATGCCGGCTTCATGCGGCGTGCACGGTCCGGGCGAGATGCAGATGCGGTCCGGCTTCAGCTCGGCGACCTGATCCAGCGTGATTTCGTCGTTGCGGAAGGTGCGCACGTCCTCGCCCAGTTCGCCGAAGTACTGCACCAGGTTGTAGGTGAACGAGTCGTAGTTGTCGATCATCAGCAGCATGATTTTTCCTTAGGCATAACGCGCCGTGCCGGCCGCATTGCCCTGCACGGTGGCAGGATCGGCAAAAAAGGCTTGGCAGGCCGCGACCACGGCGGCGATATCGTCGGCACTGACATCCAGATGGGTGACGAAGCGGGAGACCGGCCCGATCTGAGTCAGGATGCCGTGCGCCTTCAGGTGCGCTTCCAGTGCCGCGCAGGCGGCAGCCGGCACCCTGACGAACAGCATGTTGGTGGCGACGCTGACGATTTCCAGTTGCTCAATCTCCGCCAAGCCGGCTGCCAGCGCGGCGGCATTGGCGTGGTCCTCGGCCAGGCGTGCGAAGTTGTGCTCCAGCGCATACAGTCCGGCCGCCGCCAGCATGCCCGACTGGCGCATGCCGCCGCCCAGCACTTTGCGCCAGCGATGCGCGCGGCCGACCAGTTCGGCGCTGCCGCACAGGACGGCGCCGGCCGGCGCGCCCAGTCCCTTCGACAGGCAGATCGACACCGTATCGAAGCCGGCACACGCCTGTTCCAGGCTGATGCCTTGCGCCACTGCCGCATTGGCGACGCGGGCGCCATCCAGATGCAGCGCCAGCCCTTTGCGGCGCGCCAATGCCTGCGCTGCGTCTACGTAGGCGGCCGGCAGCACCTTGCCGCCGATGGTGTTTTCCAACGCCAGCAGGCGGGTGCGGGCGAAATGGTCGTCGAGCGGCTTGATCGCCGCTTCGATCTTGTCCAGTGGAATGCTGCCGTCGGCGGCGTTCTCCAGCGGCTGCGGCTGGATCGAACCGAGCACGGCGGCGCCGCCGCCTTCGTACTTGTAGGTGTGCGCCAGTTGGCCGACGATGTATTCGTCGCCGCGCGCGCAATGCGCCATCAGCGCCGCCAGGTTGCTTTGCGTGCCGGTCGGGAAAAACAGCGCGGCTTCCATGCCGGTGCGTGCCGCCATCACCGCCTGCAAATGATTGACGGTCGGATCGTCGCCCCAGACGTCGTCGCCCAGTTCGGCGGCGACCATTGCCGCTTTCATCGCGGCGCTGGGACGCGTGACGGTATCGCTGCGCAGATCAATCATGGCAATTCCTTTGCAAGTCTGGGTGAGGGTCGGCTGGTCGCCGGAAAACAGGTCGAACCGAAAGCGGGCGCGTGCTAGCGCTCTCCGTCCAGGCCGTCTTGCACTTGTTCGGCCGCGCGCAGCACGGCGCGCGCCTTGTTTTCGGTTTCCTGCCATTCCATTTCGGGCACCGAATCGGCGACGATGCCGGCCGCCGCCTGCACGTACAGCTTGCCGTCCTTGATCACGCCGGTGCGGATCGCGATCGCCACGTCCATCTCGCCGCCGAACGACAGGTAGCCGCAGGCGCCGCCGTAGATGCCGCGCTTGACCGGCTCCAGTTCGTCGATGATTTCCATCGCCCGCACTTTCGGCGCGCCGGACAGGGTGCCGGCCGGGAAGGTGGCGCGCAGCACGTCGAGGTTCGACATGCCGGGCTTCAGCGTGCCTTCGACGTTGGAGACGATGTGCTGCACGTGCGAATATTTTTCGATCACCAACTTGTCGGTGACCTTGACGCTGCCGATCTCGGCGATGCGGCCGATGTCGTTGCGCGCGAGGTCGATCAGCATCACGTGTTCGGCGATTTCCTTCGGGTCGGCCAGCAGTTCGGTGGCCAGCTGCGGCGTCGCGTTCCGGCGTGGCGCCGCGCGGACGGGTGCCGGCGAGCGGGCGGATCGTGACCTTGCGCTGGCCGTCGGCGCGCGCTTCGTTGCGCACCAGGATTTCCGGCGAGGCGCCGACGATCTGCATGTCGCCGAAATTGTAGTAGTACATGTACGGCGACGGATTCAGCGAGCGCAGCGCGCGGTACAGCGACAGCGGCGAATCGACGTAGGGCTTGTTGATGCGCTGGCCGATCTGCACCTGCATCAGGTCGCCGGCCATCACGTATTCCTTGGCGCGCGCCACCGCCTTCAGGTAATCCTCTTTCGCGAATTCGCGCACGCTGTCGGTGCGCACCGAAGCCGACGTCACCGGCGCATCGACCGTGCGCCGCAGCATGGCGCGCAAGTCCTGCAGGCGCTGGCGCGCTTTGGTGAAGGCTTCCGGCTGGGTCGGATCGGCGTACACGATCAGGTACAGCTTGCCGGACAGGTTGTCGATCACCGCCAGTTCCTCGGTCACCAGCAACTGGATGTCGGGCAGGCCGAGGTCGTCCGGCGGCGCCGATGTGCCAGCCGCTTCTCGATGTGGCGCACCGCGTCGTAGCCGAAGTAGCCGGCCAGGCCGCCGCAAAAGCGCGGCATGCCGGGACGGATGCGCGACCTTGAAGCGGGCCTGGAATGCGCGATGAATTCGAGCGGATTGCCTTCGGCGCGTCTCGACCACTTCGCCGTGCTTCACCACTTCGATGCGGTTGCCGAAGCTGCGCAGCAGCGTGGAGGCCGGCAGGCCGATGAAGGAGTAGCGGCCGAAGCGCTCGCCGCCGACCACCGATTCCAGCAGGAAGGTGTTCTTGCCGGCGCGCTGGGTCTGCGCCAGCTTCAGGTACAGCGAGAGCGGCGTTTCGAGGTCGGCGAAGGCTTCGGCGATCAGCGGAATGCGGTTGTAGCCTTGCGTGGCCAGCGATTGGAATTCGAGTTCGGTCATGGTTCTCTCCGGGCCGCACGGAGCAGGGTGCGCGGCGGGTGCTGCAAAAAACGATGTCAGCCGAAGGGATGCACAGAGTGCAAAAAACGGCTGACGGCGATCGGGGGTTTACTCAGCCCAGGATTGCCAGCGTCGCCAGAGCCAGGCCCCCGGGGCGGCTGGCACTGCGAACGTGCGTTTTTTGTCGAGAAACATGATGGTTGCGATTTGCGTAGCTGAAGTTGCGTACGGACTATGCCGAAATCAGTTGGCTGCGTCCAGCAGCGTGGCAACTATACCATCGGAATCGACTTCTTGTATAGCTTGCCCATGGTTGTAGCCGTAGGGCACGGTCAGCACGCGGCAGCCGGCCGCGCGCGCCGCCTGCGCGTCGTTGGACGAATCGCCGATCGCCACCACCTGCGCCGGCGCCAGGCCGAAATCCGCGCACACCTGCAGCAGCGGCAGCGGATCGGGCTTTTTGGTCGGCAGCGAATCGCCGCCGTAGACCACCTCGAAATACGCGCGCAAGCCGGTCTGCTCCAGCAGCGGCACGGCGAAGGCGATCGGCTTGTTGGTCACGCAGGCCAGCCGCAGGCCCTGCGCCCGCAGCGCGTCCAGCCCGGCGATCACACCCGGGTAGACGCTGACGTGATCGCCGTTGATCGCATCGTAATGCTGCTGGTAGGACGGCCAGCGCTGCCTCGAAATGCCGCTCAACCTGCTGCTCGTCGAAATCGACCGCGAGCACGCTGCGGATCAGGTTCTCCGAGCCCTTGCCGACGAAGTCGATAATGGTTTCCAGTGTCAGCGGCGGCAGGCCCAATTCGGCGCGCATCCGTTCACCGCCACCTGGAAGTCCGGCGCGGTGTCGACCATCGTGCCGTCGAGGTCGATGATGGCGGCGCGCACGCCGCGCCATAGCGGTACGGTCCGGCGCGTTCATGCCTGCGCCAGTTGCGCGCGCATGGCGTCGATCACGGCCTTGTAGTCCGGCTTGCCGAAAATCGCCGAGCCGGCGACGAAGGTGTCGGCGCCGGCCTGCGCCGCTTCCGCGATGTTGTCGATCTTGATGCCGCCGTCGACTTCCAGCAGGATCTCGCGGCCGGAGTCGGTCGATGCGCTGGCGCACCGCGGCGATTTTCTTGCAGCGCTTCCGGAATGAACGACTGGCCGCCGAAGCCCGGATTGACCGACATGATCAGGATCAGGTCGAGCTTGTCCATCACGTGATCGAGGTAATCCAGCGGCGTGGCCGGGTTGAACACCAGCCCGGCCTTGCAGCCGTGGTCGCGGATCAGCTGCAGCGTGCGGTCGATGTGCTCCGAGCCTTCCGGGTGGAAGCTGATGATGTTGGCGCCGGCCTTGGCGAAGTCCGGGACGATGCGGTCGACCGGCTTGACCATCAGGTGCACGTCGATCGGCACCTGCACGTGCGGGCGGATCGCCTCGCACACCAGCGGGCCGATGGTCAGGTTCGGCACGTAATGGTTGTCCATCACGTCGAAGTGGATGAAGTCGGCGCCGGCGGCGACGACGTTGCGCACTTCTTCGCCCAGGCGGGCGAAGTCGGCGGACAGGATGCTGGGAGCGATGCGATAGTTGGTCATGGCGATTGTTTGAAAGCGGATACGGGGAATCAGATATTCTACCGTGCCGCCATAGTCGGCAGCGCGCGCCTCGGCGCTTGCGTCACAATCCTGTTTCCGGCACCCTCTGGCGAAAACGACTACAAGGAAGGCACAATGGCCGCTTATGAATTCACCGTCACCGTCCGCACCCAGTATCTGGCGGAGCAGTCCGATCCGGATCGTTCCACCTTCGTATTTGCCTACGCGATTACGATCAAAAATACCGGCCAAATTGCGGCGCAGCTGATTTCACGCCACTGGGTGATCACGGATGCCAACAACCACATCGAGGAAGTGCGTGGCTTAGGCGTGGTCGGTCAGCAGCCCCTGTTGCAGCCAGGCGAGCAGTTCGAATATACCAGCGGCACGTCGTTGTATACGCCGCAGGGTTCGATGGTCGGCGAATACTTTTGCGTCGCGGAAGACGGCGAACAGTTCGAAGCGAAAATTCCCGAATTCGTGCTGTCGCTGCCGCGCACCTTGCACTGAAGCTGATCAGTCGCGCGACGTGGCGTCGTCCTCCAGTGGCAAGCTCTTGTGCGGTGGCGGTTCGGGTTTGCGGCCGGAAAACATGGTCCACCAGACGATGAAGGCCAGCAATAGAAATGCCACGCCGGCCTCTAAAAGCAATAACCACATAATTTTTTTCCTGTGATGTCGTTCAAATATTCAAGTTTACTCGTTTCGACCCTGTTGATTGCACTGGCGGCTTGTACCACGCCGCAGCCGGAAAGGGCGCCAGCGGCGCCGGTATCGCCTGCTGCACCAGTTGCACAGGTTGTGCCGGTATCGAAGCCGGTGGAAATTCTGCAGCCGGTCACCTTTGCCGCGGTTCCTGGCTGGGGCCAGGATGACCTGCGCCAGGCGTGGCCGGCATTTCTGGTCTCTTGCCAAGTGCTGGTAAAGCAGGCCGACTGGCAGGAGCCCTGCACCGTCGGGCGTGATGTGAATGCCGCCGACAGCCACGCGGTACGCAGCTTTTTCGAAGCTTTTTTCCTGCCGTACCAAGTGTTCAATCAGGACGGTAGCGATACCGGTCTGGTCACCGGTTATTACGAGCCGCTGCTGCGCGGCGCACGCAAGCGTAGCGGACCGTACCAGACACCGCTGTATCGGGTGCCGGACGATCTGCTGACAATTGACCTGAGCAGCGTCTACCCGCAACTGCAGGGTATGCGCCTGCGCGGGCGGATGGTTGGCAACAAGGTGGTGCCCTATTTCCCGCGTGCCGAACTGGAAAAGACCAACACGCTGGCCGGCAAGGAACTGCTGTGGGTGGACGATCCGATCGAAGCGTTTTTCCTGCAGGTGCAGGGCTCAGGCCGGGTGCGCCTGGCCGACACCAATGAAACGGTGCGCGTCGCCTACGCCGACCAGAACGGCCATCCGTACCAGTCGATCGGCCGCTATCTGGTCGATCAGGGGGAGTTGAAACTGGAACAAGCGTCGGCACAAGGCATCAAGGCATGGGTCGTAGCCAACCCGACTCGCCGTCAGGCGCTCCTGGACGTTAATCCGAGTTATGTCTTCTTCAAGGAAGAAAAAATCGTCGATCCAGGCAAGGGGCCGAAGGGCGCGCTCGGCGTCCCGTTGACGCCGCAGCGTTCGATCGCCGTCGATCCCCGTTTTGTACCATCCGGTGCGCCGGTGTTCCTGGCCACCACCCAACCCAACAGCGACCTTAGCCTGCAACGCCTGATGCTGGCGCAGGATACCGGCGGCGCCATCAAAGGCGCGGTACGGGCGGATTTTTTTTGGGGATTTGGCGCTGCCGCTGGCGAAAAGGCCGGGCGCATGAAACAGCGCGGGCAGATGTGGATACTGTGGCCGAAGGCAGGGAAGGTGCCCCGCCCGCGGCTCAACTGATACGAATCAGCGCAATATCAACGCAACACCAGCACCGGGATGGTGCTATGCGCCAGTACCTTCTGGGTTTCGCTGGCTACGAACAGCTTGCTCAAGCCCTTGCGTCCGTGCGATGACATAAAGATCACATCGCAGCCATATTTTTGCGCGGTATTGATGATCTCCTCGCTCGGGCTGAACGATTGCGTGGCGACCACTTCACATGGCACTCCGGCGGCGGTAGCGGTGTCGGTGATTTTTTGCACGTTCTGTTGTGCCATCGCCAGCATGCTTTCTTCGTAAATTCCGGGGTCGGCCGCCATCGCCCCTTCTGCCAGAGGCGTAAACGGATAAGGTTCGGCAACCGACAGGCCAACGATCTTGCCGCCGCTAAATTTCGCGAACTCGACCGCGGTGTCAATCGCCTTGACTGACAGGTCCGACCCGTCGGTCGGCACCAGGATGGTTTTGAACATGATCTGCTCCTTTCGTTGACTATCCAGCGGCAGAAGTATTGGGTTGAGGGTCGTTTGTATACCCGATCAACTCTTTCAGGTAGTTTTCGGCCACCCTCAGACATTATCTTAATGTCTTTGTTGTTGCATCTTTTTTATCATTTGTCATGCGGGCGCAGCTTCATTTCGCGCCGTCTCAAAACGTTACAATGCAAACAAGTTGAATTTTCAAAATGGAGGTGACATGGAATATCAAAATATTTTGGTGGAAACGCAAGGTCGTGTGGGCTTGATCCGCTTGAACCGGCCGAAAGCATTGAATGCACTCAACGACCAGTTGATGGATGAGCTAGGTGCAGCACTGTTGAAATTCGACGCTGATGAAAACATCGGTTGCATTGTGCTTACTGGCAATGAAAAGGCATTCGCTGCAGGAGCCGATATTGGCGCGATGGCCAATTACAGCTACATGGACGCCTACAAGGGCGACTACATCACACGCAACTGGGAGCAAATCCGTCAGGTGCGTAAGCCAGTAATTGCCGCAGTCGCCGGCTATGCGCTGGGCGGCGGCTGTGAACTGGCGATGATGTGCGATTTCATCATCGCCGCAGAAAACGCCCGTTTCGGCCAGCCGGAAGTCAAGCTGGGCACCATGCCCGGAGCCGGCGGTACGCAACGTCTGCCGCGCGCAGTGTCGAAATCCAAGGCGATGGACATGTGCCTGACCGCGCGCATGATGGACGCCGCTGAGGCCGAGCGCGCCGGGCTGGTGTCGCGCGTGGTGGAGGCCGATAAATTGATGGAAGAAGCGCTCGCGGCTGCGGCCACGATTGCGTCGATGTCGTTGCCGATTGCCATGATGATCAAGGAAGCGGTCAATTACGCCTATGAAAGTCAGTTGGCAGACGGCATTCGTTTCGAGCGCCGGGTGTTTCACAGCACCTTCGGTACCGAAGATCAAAAAGAAGGAATGAAGGCTTTTCTCGAAAAGCGCTTGCCATTGTTTCGCAACCTTTGATATAGTTCGGCTCCCGTTGATTGGGGCTGGTTCAAAGCGCGGTGGCAGGTCGGCAGCGCGGGCCGGAATCCGGGTCATACGGGTGGGGTGGAAGGGCGGCGGTTGCAGCGGGTGCGGTAAAAAAAGAAGTTGACGCCCTGTGAAATATGCCGCATAATTCGGCCTCTTTGCTGCTGACAAACAAAACGATTTGACAGCACGGCCAGCCACCGCGAGGTGGGGGTGCCAGAGCAGTTCTTTAACAATTAACAGCCGATAAGTGTGGGCGTTTAATGGCAGCGCACCGGTGCTTCGCAAGGAGTGCTGGATGACTAAAAGCATTAAATGCTCACAAAGAAATATAGGTAAGTTCGCAAGAACAAACCTGTCAGTATTTTGAGTGAGCGACGGTTCTTCGGAACTGGCCAGAAATGGCGTAACAGAGATTGAACTGAAGAGTTTGATCCTGGCTCAGATTGAACGCTGGCGGCATGCCTTACACATGCAAGTCGAACGGCAGCGCGGGAGCAATCCTGGCGGCGAGTGGCGAACGGGTGAGTAATATATCGGAACGTGCCCAAGAGTGGGGGATAACTAGTCGAAAGATTAGCTAATACCGCATACGATCTACGGATGAAAGTGGGGGATTCGCAAGAACCTCATGCTCCTGGAGCGGCCGATATCTGATTAGCTAGTTGGTGGGGTAAAAGCCTACCAAGGCGACGATCAGTAGCTGGTCTGAGAGGACGACCAGCCACACTGGGACTGAGACACGGCCCAGACTCCTACGGGAGGCAGCAGTGGGGAATTTTGGACAATGGGGGCAACCCTGATCCAGCAATGCCGCGTGTGTGAAGAAGGCCTTCGGGTTGTAAAGCACTTTTGTCAGGGAAGAAACGGTGAGGGCTAATATCCCTTGCTAATGACGGTACCTGAAGAATAAGCACCGGCTAACTACGTGCCAGCAGCCGCGGTAATACGTAGGGTGCAAGCGTTAATCGGAATTACTGGGCGTAAAGCGTGCGCAGGCGGTTGTGTAAGTCAGATGTGAAATCCCCGGGCTCAACCTGGGAATTGCATTTGAGACTGCACGGCTAGAGTGTGTCAGAGGGGGGTAGAATTCCACGTGTAGCAGTGAAATGCGTAGAGATGTGGAGGAATACCGATGGCGAAGGCAGCCCCCTGGGATAACACTGACGCTCATGCACGAAAGCGTGGGGAGCAAACAGGATTAGATACCCTGGTAGTCCACGCCCTAAACGATGTCTACTAGTTGTCGGGTCTTAATTGACTTGGTAACGCAGCTAACGCGTGAAGTAGACCGCCTGGGGAGTACGGTCGCAAGATTAAAACTCAAAGGAATTGACGGGGACCCGCACAAGCGGTGGATGATGTGGATTAATTCGATGCAACGCGAAAAACCTTACCTACCCTTGACATGGTCGGAATCCTGCTGAGAGGCGGGAGTGCTCGAAAGAGAACCGGCGCACAGGTGCTGCATGGCTGTCGTCAGCTCGTGTCGTGAGATGTTGGGTTAAGTCCCGCAACGAGCGCAACCCTTGTCATTAGTTGCTACATTCAGTTGAGCACTCTAATGAGACTGCCGGTGACAAACCGGAGGAAGGTGGGGATGACGTCAAGTCCTCATGGCCCTTATGGGTAGGGCTTCACACGTCATACAATGGTACATACAGAGGGCCGCCAACCCGCGAGGGGGAGCTAATCCCAGAAAGTGTATCGTAGTCCGGATTGGAGTCTGCAACTCGACTCCATGAAGTTGGAATCGCTAGTAATCGCGGATCAGCATGTCGCGGTGAATACGTTCCCGGGTCTTGTACACACCGCCCGTCACACCATGGGAGCGGGTTTCACCAGAAGTAGGTAGCCTAACCGCAAGGAGGGCGCTTACCACGGTGGGATTCGTGACTGGGGTGAAGTCGTAACAAGGTAGCCGTATCGGAAGGTGCGGCTGGATCACCTCCTTTCTAGAGTTAGCGTGAAAGTTAAGCGTCCACACTTATCGGTGTGTTAGTTAAGAAAAGAACAGTGTAGGTCGGCATGGGGCAAACACGGATGACGGGTTTGCCGCAGGTGGGGCCGGGTACTGATCCAAACGGGTCTGTAGCTCAGTTGGTTAGAGCACCGTGTTGATAACGCGGGGGTCGTTGGTTCGAGCCCAACCAGACCCACCATCCACGGAATCGGGGGTTTAGCTCAGCTGGGAGAGCACCTGCTTTGCAAGCAGGGGGTCGTCGGTTCGATCCCGTCAACCTCCACCATTATCTGGAAAGTTCAAATCTGAGTCGGCTGCGGGCAATGGGCGCAGTGGATTCCGATTTGGTCTTTTGGATCAATTGCTGTTTTGTTCTTTAACAATCTGGAAGAAGTAGTAAAGATTAATTCAGTTGAAACTGATGCGTTTGTGATGAGCGTATTGGCGACAACTGAGGGTTGTGATTGTATCAATCATAAAAGTATGAAAGAGTTCTTGCCGATGGCGACATTGGTAAGCAGTCTGGAATACGGCACACGCATACTCAACACTCTATAACCGTTTTTGGAAGGGTAACTAACCAGAAGCCAACGTTATAGGGACAAGCGAATAAGTGCACATGGTGGATGCCTAGGCGATGTCAGGCGATGAAGGACGTAGTAGCTTGCGATAAGCTGCGGGGAGTGAGCAAACACACTTTGATCCGCAGATTTCCGAATGGGGAAACCCACCCTTTTAGGGTATTGCATGCTGAATACATAGGCATGCAAGGCGAACGCGGCGAACTGAAACATCTAAGTAGCTGCAGGAACAGAAATCAACCGAGATTCCCAAAGTAGTGGCGAGCGAAATGGGAACAGCCGCAAGTTTTAGCATCAGACATAGTGGAAGCCACTGGAAATTGGCGCCATAGCGGGTGATAGCCCCGTACACGAAATGACTGGTGTGGAACTAAGCTTGCAACAAGTAGGGCGGGACACGAGAAATCCTGTCTGAAGATGGGGGGACCATCCTCCAAGGCTAAATACTCGACATCGACCGATAGTGAACCAGTACCGTGAGGGAAAGGCGAAAAGAACCCCGGAAGGGGAGTGAAATAGATCCTGAAACCGTGTGCATACAAACAGTAGGAGCCTCGCAAGGGGTGACTGCGTACCTTTTGTATAATGGGTCAGCGACTTACATTCAGTGGCAAGGTTAACCGGATAGGGAAGCCGTAGAGAAATCGAGTCCGAATAGGGCGACAGTCGCTGGGTGTAGACCCGAAACCAAGTGATCTACTCATGGCCAGGTTGAAGGTGCGGTAACACGCACTGGAGGACCGAACCCACTAATGTTGAAAAATTAGGGGATGAGCTGTGGGTAGGGGTGAAAGGCTAAACAAACTTGGAAATAGCTGGTTCTCTCCGAAAACTATTTAGGTAGTGCCTCAAGTATCACCACCGGGGGTAGAGCACTGTTATGGCTAGGGGGTCATCGCGACTTACCAAACCATTGCAAACTCCGAATACCGGTGAGTGCGAGCTTGGGAGACAGACGTCGGGTGCTAACGTCCGGCGTCAAGAGGGAAACAACCCAGACCGCCAGCTAAGGTCCCAAAGATTGGCTAAGTGGAAAACGAAGTGGGAAGGCTAAAACAGTCAGGAGGTTGGCTTAGAAGCAGCCATCCTTTAAAGAAAGCGTAATAGCTCACTGATCGAGTCGTCCTGCGCGGAAGATGTAACGGGGCTAAGCCAGTCACCGAAGCTGCGGATATCCTTTATTGGATATGGTAGGAGAGCGTTCTGTAAGCCTGCGAAGGTGGCTTGTAAAGGCTGCTGGAGGTATCAGAAGTGCGAATGCTGACATGAGTAGCGATAATGGGGGTGAAAAGCCTCCACGCCGTAAGCCCAAGGTTTCCTGTTCAACGTTCATCGGAGCAGGGTGAGTCGGCCCCTAAGGCGAGGCAGAGATGCGTAGCTGATGGGAAGCAGGTTAATATTCCTGCACCGTCGTATGATGCGATGGGGGGACGGATCGCGGAAGGTTGTCCGGGTGTTGGATGTCCCGGTTCTTGACTCGAAGAAGGCGCTTAGGCAAATCCGGGCGCGTAATTCAAGGGGTTGAGACCAACGACTTCGGTCGTGAAGCAATCGGAAGTGGTTCCAAGAAAAGCCTCTAAGCTTCAGTCATACGAGACCGTACCGCAAACCGACACAGGTGGGCGAGATGAGTATTCTAAGGCGCTTGAGAGAACTCGGGAGAAGGAACTCGGCAAATTTGACCCGTAACTTCGGGATAAGGGTCGCCCCGGTAGCTTGACTGGCTCGCGCCAGGAGGGTGAAAGGGCTGCAATAAAAAGGTGGCTGCGACTGTTTAATAAAAACACAGCACTCTGCAAACACGAAAGTGGACGTATAGGGTGTGACGCCTGCCCGGTGCTGGAAGATTAAATGATGGGGTGCAAGCTCTTGATTGAAGTCCCAGTAAACGGCGGCCGTAACTATAACGGTCCTAAGGTAGCGAAATTCCTTGTCGGGTAAGTTCCGACCTGCACGAATGGCGTAACGATGGCCACACTGTCTCCTCCCGAGACTCAGCGAAGTTGAAATGTTTGTGATGATGCAATCTACCCGCGGCTAGACGGAAAGACCCCATGAACCTTTACTGTAGCTTTGCATTGGATTTTGAACCAATCTGTGTAGGATAGGTGGGAGGCTTTGAAGCAGGGACGCTAGTTCTTGTGGAGCCAACCTTGAAATACCACCCTGGTTTGTTTGAGATTCTAACCTAGGCCCGTGATCCGGGTCGGGGACCGTGCATGGTAGGCAGTTTGACTGGGGCGGTCTCCTCCTAAAGTGTAACGGAGGAGTTCGAAGGTACGCTAGGTACGGTCGGACATCGTGCTAATAGTGCAATGGCATAAGCGTGCTTAACTGCGAGACTGACAAGTCGAGCAGGTACGAAAGTAGGACATAGTGATCCGGTGGTTCTGTATGGAAGGGCCATCGCTCAACGGATAAAAGGTACTCTGGGGATAACAGGCTGATTCCTCCCAAGAGTTCATATCGACGGGGGAGTTTGGCACCTCGATGTCGGCTCATCACATCCTGGGGCTGTAGCCGGTCCCAAGGGTATGGCTGTTCGCCATTTAAAGTGGTACGTGAGCTGGGTTTAAAACGTCGTGAGACAGTTTGGTCCCTATCTGCCGTGGGCGTTGGAAATTTGAAGGGGGCTGCTCCTAGTACGAGAGGACCGGAGTGGACGAACCTCTGGTGTACCGGTTGTCACGCCAGTGGCATTGCCGGGTAGCTAAGTTCGGAAGAGATAACCGCTGAAAGCATCTAAGCGGGAAACTCGCCTTGAGATGAGATTTCCCTGGAGCCTTGAGCTCCTTGAAGGGTCGTTCGAGACCAGGACGTTGATAGGCTGGGTGTGGAAGTGCAGTAATGCATTAAGCTAACCAGTACTAATTGCCCGTAAGGCTTGTCCCTATAACCTTGGTTGGTATAGGACAAGAGTCATGCGTATGCCCAGATTGGTGCATCACGCCCAGATCTGCTACTTCTTCCCAGATTGCGTTGTTTGATCAGTCGGCAATCACGACTGCGCAAATGACACTACCCGTTATGCCTGATGACCATAGCAAGTCGGTCCCACCCCTTCCCATCCCGAACAGGACCGTGAAACGACTTCGCGCCGATGATAGTGCTGCAACCAGTGCGAAAGTAGGTCATCGTCAGGCTCTTATCACAGAAAAACCCAGCAGAAATGCTGGGTTTTTTTTTGCCTGAATATTTGCTGACTCTACTCTGCACCCGCCATCTGTCCCCCAACACCTCCGCACCGCACCCGCACGCCCTCCGGCTTGCGACGCACTATGGACGACGGCACGGATATTAGTGGTTTTAGAACTGATATCTGGCGCGCAACACCAGGAAATTTATACCGTCATTCGGTTCCTGATAGCCACCATTCGAAAAATGCTGCAGGCGGAATTCCAAATCGAGTGCATTGCGGAACACGTAGCCAACGCCAATGTGGTCGCCAAACTGAAAATGGGTTGATAGCTGCTTGCCGTTGTTGTTATAGATTCCGGATAAGTAGTGCACGCCGATCCCCAATTCCCCATACAGACCCCGGCCATCATCCCGTGCAAATCGAAATACCGGCGTGAAGCCGATTTCGGTAATGTTTTGTGCTGCGCCTGGCAAATTTTTAAAGCGGTTGCCGCGCCATTGCGCCAGGTCTGCATCCCAGTAGCCGCCGATGTGGGTGCCGTTTGACTGCCACCATCTGCTTGACCAATTCCATTGCGCACCGACGCGGACAACTTGCGTCTGATTGCCATGCGCCCATTCTGCCGACATCGAGTCGACAGCGCCGGACGTAGCGTGTACTGCGGTCAGCACGCATCCCAGTGCGATCGCCAGTCCGTTAGCACGTGTCATCATCGTCGCTACTCCTCAGGTCGGCGCGCCGGCAGAACCGGATTGGCGTCAGTTCGAGTTCAAGGTTCCAGCCACGCCTGTGAACGTTGCACCGCACGCCGCCATAGCGCCAGGCGGGTACGGCGCTCGTCATGACTCATCGCTGGTTCAAACCGACGCTGCATTTGCCACTGTGCCGCAATTTCCTGCTGGGATGACCAGAAGCCGACCGCCAGGCCGGCCAAATAGGCGGCTCCCAGCGCCGTGGTTTCGGTAACCATCGGTCGCACTACCGGCACGTCGAGCATGTCTGCCTGGAATTGCATCAACAAATCGTTGTGTGCCGCTCCGCCGTCGACGCGCAACTCCCGCAAGGCAATGGTGGAATCCTTTTGCATGGCTTCCAGCACGTCGACTGTCTGATAGGCGATGCTTTCCAGCGCCGCGCGAGCGATATGCGCGCCGGTCGTGCCGCGCGTCATGCCGAGTACGGTGCCGCGCGCGTAGGCATCCCAGTATGGCGCGCCGAGGCCGGTGAAGGCGGGGACAAACAGGACGCCGCCATTGTCTGGCACGCTGGTAGCCAGCGCTTCCACCTCGGCGGATTCCTTGATAATCCCGAGGCCGTCGCGCAGCCACTGCACGATTGCGCCTGCCATGAAGACACTTCCCTCCAGCATGTAATCGGTCTTGTGGGATGCGTCGCCGGAGAGTTTCCATCCGATCGTGGACAGCAAGCGATTTTGCGAGCTGACCGCTTTTTGTCCGGTATGCATCAACATGAAGCAGCCGGTGCCATAAGTGTTTTTTGCCATGCCTGGCTGGTGGCACGCTTGGCCGAAGGCGGCCGCTTGCTGGTCGCCGGCCATGCCACCAACCGCAATGCGAGCGCCGAAGTATTCCGGATCAGTCGTGCCCAGCAGCTCGCTGCTGGCCACAACTTCCGGCAAGATCGATCGGGGAATATCGAGCGCAGCCAGTAGTTCGTTATCCCATTGCCGGGTATGGATATTGAACAGCAGCGTGCGCGAGGCGTTACTGATGTCGGTTGCATGCAAACCACCGCATAGCTTGAACAATAGCCAGCTATCGATGGTGCCGAAGGCAAGGCGGCCTTCTTCCGCTTGCCGGCGCGCGCCTGGGATATTATCCAGGAGCCATTTGATCTTGGTGCCGGAGAAATAGGAATCCAGCATCAGTCCGGTCTTATCCTGAAACATTTCGCCCTTGCCGTCGGCCCGCAACCTGTCGCACAGCGCGGCGGTGCGACGGTCTTGCCAGACGATTGCATTGGCAATCGGGCGGCCGCTCGTGCGATCCCACAGCACGGTGGTTTCGCGCTGATTGGTGATGCCGATGGCAGCAATGTCGGCCGCATGGACCCAGTTGTCGCGCAGTACCTGGCGTGCGACCGCGAGTTGCGATTGCCAGATTTCGCTGGCGTCGTGTTCCACCCATCCTGGCTGCGGAAATATCTGGCGAAATTCCTGTTGCGCGGAGCCACGGATGTGGCCTGCGTGGTCAAATAAAATAGCGCGTGAACTGGTGGTTCCCTGGTCCAGTGCAAGGATTAATTTGCTCATAAAAATACTATGTTTTTTGGGCGTTAACGAACATATGGGGTCTCGAGACGGCCGGGAACGTCCACGCGCAGCGTTAATACATAGCCGGAAAGGGGATAGTGCTGCAATTCGGTGGCAGGACGGTTATGGCGTACGGTCGTGACATACAGGGTGCGTAAATCGTCGCCGCCAAAGGCCATCATGGTCGGACAGCGCGCGGGCAAGCGTATTTCCTGTATCAGGTCGCCCGCGGGCGACAGGCGCAGCAGGCGGCCGCCATCATACATTGCACACCAGTACGCGCCTTCACTGTCGACGGCGGCGCCATCCGGGCGGCCGCCATAGTCGAGCGCCTGCCGCTGATCGGAGAATTGCCGGAACACGCGCCTGGCACCGATCATGCCGAGCACTGGATCGAAATCATAGGCATGGATGACGTGGGCGTTGGTGTCTGCCTGATACAGCGTGCGGCCGTCCGGGCTAAAGGCAACCCCGTTTGAGACGGTAGCGCGCTGGCCGCTGTCACTGATAGTGCCGTGCTCGACACGGAACAGCGGCGCCAGCGCCTGGTCGCGTGGTTCGTACAAGGTGCCGACCCAAAGTCGGCCGGCGCTGTCGCAGCGGCCGTCATTGAAACGCAGTCGAGCGGTATCGTAAGGGGCCGCTGCGATCGGCGTCAGCGCGCCATCACGCGGATCAAACCACGCCAGGCCGGAGCGCATGGCGATGAGCACGCCGCCGTCGGCGAGCGCGATGCAGCCCGGCTCCGATGGCAACGGCCAGCTATGATGGATGCCGCTGGCTGGCTGCCAACGATGCAATTCACAGGCGACAATATCGATCCAGTACAGCGCCGCTTCGGCGGCCGCCCAGGTGGGCGATTCTCCTAGCTGCATCGGGGTGTCGAGCGCTGGTCGAATCGTGTCAAAAGAATTTGTGGTCGGCATGGCGGTTGCTATTTTCACAGCGGATCGGTCATTATCGTGGAAATGTACGGCATGCAGGCGCACACTGTTGTCGAAACGGACAGGCTTAACGACGCTTCAATTGTTGCACCGGACTTGCCATCCTGGTCAGGAAAAAGGAGTTCACTTGAATTTGCTCAACTCTACTCCCACGGTTGCCTTTCTCGGCATTGGTCTGATGGGGCAACCGATGGCTGCACGTTTGCTGCAGGCTGGTTATCCAGTGATTGCGTGGAACCGAACCGCAAGCCGCGTGCAACCGCTACTCGCGCTCGGCGCACAAACGGAGGCAACGCCGGCGGCCGCCGTGCAACAGGCGGATCTGGTGCTGACGATGTTGCAGGATGGTGCGGCAGTCGCGCAAGTGATCAACCAGGCCTTGCCCGGCTTGAAGCGTGGGGCGCTGGTGATCGACATGAGTTCGACCCGTCAGTCGGAAGCGCAAGAGCTGGCGGTTCAACTGCACAAGCATGGCGTCGCATTTCTGGATGCGCCGGTGTCAGGTGGAGTGGGCGGTGCGGAAGCCGGCACGCTGGCGATCATGGCGGGTGGCAGCAATGCCGATTTCGCGCGTGTCGAACCACTACTGAGTTGCATGGGGCGCGCCACTCTGGTGGGACCGGTCGGTTGCGGACAACTGGCCAAGTTGTGCAACCAGTTGATCGTTGGCGGCACGCTGAATATTGTGGCCGAGGCGCTACTGCTGGCGCAGGCTGGGGGTGCCGATCCGGCTGCGGTGCGGGCAGCGATTCGCGGTGGCTTTGCCGAAAGCCGGATTCTTGAAATCCATGGCCAGCGTATGCTGGAGCGCAATTTCATGCCGGGCGGCAGAGTCAGCCTGCAAACCAAGGATCTGGACAATGTGCTGCACGCGGCGGCGGCGGCGGCCGTCAAACTGCCGGTGACGGAACTGGTGGCGCAGCGTTACCACAGCATTCTCGAACTGCTGCCGAACGCCGACCACGCGGCGGCATTGCTGGCGCTGGAAGCATTGAATCCCGGCGTGCGTGTGAGTGACCAGCCAAATCAATTGCCGTAATACGGCACCAACATGCTGCGTGGCAGCTTGTCATTCCAATATACTGCTTACAGTATTTTATGATACGTATATTCAATATGCGAAATTTGGACATTTTTCCTTATACTCCCATAATTTTTGTTTGACGTAATGGTCGACGTGGCGCGCTGCTGCTGACTTCCGTAATGGCACTATCGCTTGATTTGCTGCCGAGCATGGTGCCCTTGGCCTCATTCGCCGGCATCCTGTAGTCACTGTCGGGGACCGTTGTCGTCTACCCTTCAATGCTATCAATGGACCATACCTGGTTACATGGTGTGGTTCGCGCTTGGCTATGCGATGGTGGGTTCGGGACTGGTATTGTGGGTCGGCAAACAATAATGTTGGTGCGATTCTGTTGCAGGATGCCGAGTTGTATCTGCGGGGTGCCCAGCCACCTGCTGCGCCCTTGTTTGGGCGATCTTGGTTGGTCAGCGGATTTTGGATGGATGACCCCTCCGCTTGCGGCAAGTCAACGTTGTTGTCGCGCAATTGCCGGCAACTGGTCATATGGCGCTGGAATCATTGAAATTCCGAACCAGGCCAGGCTTGCTGGTCGCGCCGCAAAAAACTGCCGATCGGCACGCTGCGCGCAACGCTTGCCTATCCGGCGCCGGCGATCGCCTTTGTGGGGCGCGACATTCGCCACTATCTGGACCTGTGTCCGCTTGTCGCATCTGCAAGACAAGCTGGATGAAGCGGACAACTGGAGCATTCGACTCTCGCCGGGCGAGCAGCAACGGCTGGCGTTCGTGCGGGTCTTGCTGACCGGGCCGGAAGTCGTTTTCCTGGATGAGGCCGGCAGCGCCCTAAACGGCGAGGCGGAGCAGGCTCTGTATAATCCGCTGTTGCAAGAATTGCCGCAGGCGGCGATCATCAGCATCGCACGTCGCGAGGTGGTCGCCTGCTACCGTCAACTGCACTGGAAATCCGTGGCACAAGAAAGGGCGCCAGTGCCGGCTGATTCGGCCACCTGGTCTGCGCGCATCTATCACATCCATCAATCTGCGCTGCCGTGCAAAGGCGACGAACCGGCTGTTCTCTGGCTGTTGCGAGGTCTGCAGGCGGGATATTTGGCAACGCGACATGCAAGCATTGTTTTTTGTTTTTCTGCTGCTGCTAATGGGCGCAATTGGCGGTTGCGCGACACACCCTGAATCCACCACGCGTGATGCAGCATCGCAGCAAGCCGAGCGAGATCAAGCGCTGGGGCTGTTTTCTGCCCATCCGCCGGGAATCCTGCCGCCGGCGTGGCAGCCGCTGATCATTACCCGCACCAAAAAACCGACCGAATACCGGCTGGTGGTCGACGCTGGCGTCACCGTGCTGCATGCGCATGCAGCCGCTTCGGCCTCGCTATTGATGCATGCGTTGGATCTCGATCCGGATCAGCAGCCGTGGCTCGCATGGAAGTGGAAAGTCGATCGGCACATCAAAGGTGCGGACAACCGCTATCGCGATACGGAAGATGCGCCGGTACGGATTGTGCTGGCGTTTGACGGTGACAAGGGCGATTTGCCATTTTCGGAACAGATCCTGTTCGAAACCGGGCGGCTGGTAACGGGCCGCGAACTGCCGTATGCGACGCTGATGTATATCTGGGAAAAGAAGGCGCCAGTCGGCAGTGTGATCGCCCATACCCGTACCGGTCAGCTGAAAATGGTAGTGGCGGCCAGCGGATCGCACGGACTTGGCCAGTGGCGCCAGTTGTCGCGCAATTTCGTGGACGACTATCAGCGTGCCTTCGGTAAAAAACCGGGGCGGCTGATCGGGGTCGGTGTCATGAGCGATACCGACAATACAGGAGACACGGTGGATGCGTGGTACGGCGATATCCGCCTGTTGCAGCAACAAAAATAAGCGGCGTATCGTAGCGGGGTGCGGAGAAAGGAAGGCGAGGCAATGAAGGATGATGCCATCGTTTCAATTGCAACGCTTTATAAGACGCTTGATTTTTCGACCTGGTCGGGGTGAGAGGATTCGAACCTCCGGCCTCTACGTCCCGAACGTAGCGCTCTACCAGGCTAAGCTACACCCCGCCGGCAGCCGTGTCGCCATGCGATGAGTGGTGCTCGCTCAATGATTGCGACCTACTGCGAAAGCGCATAATTTTATCAAAGAATCCTTGAATTGGCTATTTGGTAGTGTCGAAATGGTGGCGGCTGCAGCTTGCGCCGACGTTTCGGTTGCGCGCCGGGTGTAGTCGAGCGCGCCAGAAGAAGTGATGGCTGCCAGGATTTGATCGAAGTGCTGCTCATCGCCGTTTTCGATGCAGGCGCGCACCAATTCGCGCTGGGCGGGGCTGCCATGCTGCAGCAGATAGATCAACGGCAGGGTCGGCTTGCCTTCGCGCAGATCATCGCCGACGTTCTTGCCGATATCGATCGCATTGCCGGAGTAATCCAGAACGTCGTCAATCAGCTGGAACGCCGTGCCAAGCGAGCGGCCATATTCACCGGCAGCATCGATTTCCGTTTCGCTTGCTCCCGCCAGCAGCGCCCCGAGCTGGGCCGCAGCTTCGAACAGTTTTGCGGTTTTGGAGCGGATCACCTGCAGGTATTGCTCTTCGGTGACGTCGGCGTTGTGCATGTTCAGAAGCTGCAGTACTTCGCCTTCGGCAATGACGTTGGTGGCATCGGCCACGATTTCCATCACGCGCGGGTTACGCAGCGTGACCATCATTTGAAACGCGCGCGAATAAAGAAAGTCGCCTACCAACACCGACGCCGCATTGCCGAACAAGGCATTGGCGGTTTTGCGGCCGCGCCGCATCGACGACTCGTCCACCACGTCGTCGTGCAGCAGGGTCGCGGTATGGATGAATTCAATCACCGCAGCCAATTCGTGGTGTGCGCTGCCGCGATAGCCATGCGCGTTGGCCACCAGGATGACGAGTGCCGGGCGAATGCGCTTGCCGCCGGCGCTGATGATGTATTCGGCGATTTGCTTGACTAGCGGCACCTCGGAGTGCAAGCGGGCGCGGATGACCCGGTTGACGGCATCCATGTCGGCGGAGATCGATTCGACAATCGGGTTCTGGTCGGTGTTGGAGAGGGCGGCAAACAAGGTGAACCTGCGAAAAATCGTGAGTACTATGATTATACGATGACAGCTGCAGCGGTTCTCGTGCGAATGTGGATTGCTCGTTGCCTCGCGGTCATACTGATCGGCGTTTGGGGTAACGCCGGCTGGCTGGCGTGTGCAGGGGGCGTCGATTTTGACCGGACGGGCGGATTTATGTATAATCCGGGGTTCTCTTGATTTTGCCGATGAATTCGGCGTTTCAGGCGAAACAACGTTCTTCAATCATTCGATGAGGTTTCACATGTACGCGGTCATAAAAACCGGTGGCAAACAATACAAGGTTGCTGCTGGCGAAAAACTCAAAATAGAACAGATACCGGCAGACATTGGCTCCCAAATCACCATAGATCAAGTGCTCGCAGTGGGCGCGGGCGACACCATCAAGTTTGGTGCGCCGCTGGTCGAAGGTGCTACGGTGCTGGCTACGGTATTGGCGCATGGGCGCCACGATAAGGTCAAGATTTTCAAGATGCGCCGTCGCAAGCACTACCAGAAACACCAGGGCCATCGCCAAAATTACACCGAATTGCAAATCGTCTCGATCAACGGCTAAGCGTCGTTCGGACTAACCAGATACCAAGGAGTCAGAAATGGCACACAAAAAAGGCGGCGGCACGACGCGCAATGGTCGCGATTCCGAGTCGAAGCGACTGGGCGTCAAAGTATACGGCGGCCAAACCATCAATGCCGGCGGCATCATCATTCGTCAGCGCGGCACCAAGACGCATCCCGGTGAAAATGTCGGCATGGGCAAGGATCACACCTTGTTTGCGCTGATTTCCGGCAAAGTGCAGTTCGTGGTCAAGGGCCCGGCACAGCGTCAGTTCGTGACAGTGGTACCCGCCTAAGCGACTGCTCAGGCACCTAATGTAAGGCGCAAGCCTTCAATCGAAAGGCTCTGCCGAAAAATGGTAGAGCCTTTTTAGTTTATGGCGGCAACATGAAGTTTATCGACGAAGCAAAAATCGAAGTCATTGCCGGCAATGGCGGCAATGGCGTCGCCTCCTTCTGTCGCGAAAAATTCAGGCCGTTTGGCGGTCCGGATGGCGGCGACGGCGGCACTGGCGGCAGCATCTGGGCGCATGCCGACCGCAATATCAACACGCTGGTCGACTACCGTTTTTCCAAATTACACAAGGCGAAGAACGGCGAAAACGGCCGTGGCGCCGATTGCTACGGCAAGGGTGCCGACGATATCGTGCTGCGCATGCCGGTCGGCACGCAAATCATCGACGCTGAAAGCGGCGAGCTGTTGGCGGATCTGACCGAGCACGGCCAGAAGGTGTTGTTGGCCAAGGGCGGCGAGGGCGGCTGGGGTAATATCCATTTCAAATCGTCTACCAATCGGGCGCCGCGCCAGAAGGGTGATGGCAAGGAAGGCGAGCGGCGTGAGCTGAAGCTGGAATTGAAGGTGCTAGCCGACGTCGGGCTGCTGGGCCAGCCGAATGCCGGAAAATCGACGTTCATCACGGCGGTATCCAATGCCCGCCCGAAAATCGCCGATTACCCGTTCACCACCTTGCATCCGAATCTCGGGGTGGTGCGCGTCGGCCATGAAAAAAGCTTTGTGATTGCCGATATCCCGGGGCTGATCGAAGGCGCTGCCGACGGTGCCGGACTCGGGGTGCAGTTTTTGCGGCATCTGCAGCGCACCGGCCTGCTGCTGCATATCGTCGATCTGGCACCGTTCGAAGAAACCGTCGATCCGGTCAAAGAGGCCAAGGCGATCGTCAAGGAATTGAAAAAATACGATGAAGCGCTGTTTGCCAAGCCGCGCTGGCTGGTCTTGAACAAGCTGGACATGGTGCCGGAGGCGGAGCGCAAGGCGCGCGTGAAGGATTTCATCAAGCGTTTTGGCTGGAAGGGCCGCACCTTCGAAATCTCGGCCTTGACGCGCGAAGGCTGCGCCGAACTGATCACCGAAATCGATGCCTATCTGGCCGAAAAGCGCCAGCAGGAGCATCGAGCCGAAGAGACCCAGATGACCGAAGAAGCACGTGGTATCGGTTCGATCGACCCGGATGATCCGCGCTTCAAGATCATCGAATAGTCCCCATGAATTTGCCGGCAGCGGTGCGCCGGCTTCTGCGCTGCCAATAAAAACATGAGCTCGGTCATACAAAACGCCAAACGCCTGATTGTCAAGGTTGGTTCGTCGCTGGTCACCAACGAAGGTCGCGGCCTGGATCATGCGGCGATCGCCAAGTGGGCCGCGCAAATTGCCCGCTTGCGCGCGCTCGGCAAGGAGGTGGTGCTGGTCAGTTCCGGTGCGATCGCCGAAGGCATGCTGCGGCTCGGCTTCGACAAGCGCCCGACTGGCGTACACGAGCTGCAGGCCTGTGCCGCGGTCGGCCAGATGGGCCTGGCGCAAATCTACGAAAGCAGTTTCGCCGCGCATCACTTGCGTACCGCCCAAGTGTTGCTGACGCATGCTGACCTGACCCATCGCGAACGTTACCTGAATGCACGCTCCACCCTGTTTACCCTGCTGGAGCTGGGTGTGGTGCCGATCATCAATGAAAACGATACGGTGGTCACCGACGAGATCAAGTTCGGCGACAACGACACGCTGGGCGCGCTGGTCACCAACCTGATCGAAGGTGATGCGCTCATCATCCTGACCGACCAGAAAGGCTTGTTTACCGCCGATCCGCGCACCCACGCGGATGCGCGATTTGTCGAGCACGCTACCGCCGGCGATCCGGCGCTGGAAACGATGGCTGGTGGCGCCGGCAGCGGCATTGCGCGTGGTGGCATGCTGACCAAGATCCTGGCGGCGCGGCGCGCCGCTGCATCCGGTGCCCATACCGTCATCGCCTGGGGCAGGGAAGAAGACGTGCTGATCCGGCTGGCGGCCGGCGAGAATATTGGCACCGAACTGAACGCCAACATGGGGCATCTCACCGCGCGCAAGCAATGGATGGCGGATCATTTGCATACCGCCGGCCGCTTGACGCTGGATGCCGGCGCCGTGCAAAAACTGAGCGCCGAGGGAAAATCGCTGCTGGCGATCGGGGTGGTGGCGGTAGACGGCGAATTCGGCCGTGGCGACGTGGTGACGTGTGTTGATCAGGCCGGACGCATGATCGCGCGCGGCATCAGCAACTACGCCAGTCCGGATGCGCGCCGTATTATGCGCCGCCCCTCCAGTGAAATCCTGAGCATATTGGGATTCGTCGAAGAGCCGGAATTGATTCATCGCGACAACCTGGTATTGCTGTAGCCACCGCGTGGCCAGTGTGCCAGTCCTCGAAGAGCCTTGACCTTTTCATATACTGCCCTATGCGGCCGCTATAGCCGGGTATGAGGCGGTCGTTTTTGCGGCATACCCCTATTATTTAGATTTCTGTCAGATGCTGCCCAGTAATTTCATGCGGCTGTTGCGCCGACAGGGTGAGCTGCAGCCTTATTGCCCGGGGACGTCGCTCAATGGGCGCCGCTGGCGGATGCGCTCCAGCATCTGTTGGGCACTGCCGGCCACCGTCAGGCCGTCGCAAAAATAATCCTTGAACAGCGCCGCGTGCTGGCGATTGGCAGCGTTGCGCACGATGCCTTGCCACTGGTCGTTGCGCGAGCGCGACCAGCTGCCGTCCGGATGGCCGAAGGCATACAATTTCTTCTCAAACGAGGCGCAACGGATACCCTCATAGCTGACGTTGCGGGCGCCGGCCGGGCTGGTGGCGACCAGGGTGTAGCGGATCACGCCATCGCTGCCCAGGCTCAAGGATTTGGCATCGATCGCGAACGTCTGGGTGGCGTTGCCGCTGACGTCGAACGGCAGCAGGTTTGCCGCTACCGGTGGCGCCGGCAGCTGGATGGCAATTTCCTGCCACGGCTTGGTGTCATCATCGAAATCCTCGTCGAAAGCCGACTGCGCGTGGCCGAGGCCGGCGCTTGCTGCCAGCAGTGTCAGCACGGCGCCCGCGTATTGGATGATGGTTGCCGGACGCCGGAGGCGGTTGTTGAAAGGGAGGGCAGTCATTCGTCGTTCTCTGGTTTGGTGGTGCTGATGGGCTGGCTCTCGCTGCGCGCACCGTGCGCTTGGCGCAAGTAACGCGCAACGTGGTGCTGCTTGTATTGTGACGGCCGGGTCAAGAAGCGCGACAGTTCCTGCAGCGCGCGTTGATACACATCGCGTTTGAATTCGATGACGACGTCCAGCGGCACCCAGTAGTCATGCCAGCGCCAGGCATCGAATTCCGGATGGTCGGTGCCGCGCAGGTTGATGTCGCAGTCGCGGCCGATCATGCGCAGCAAGAACCAGATCTGCTTCTGGCCGCGGTACTGGCCGCGAATCTCGCGCTTGATGAAATGGTCAGGAACCTCGTAACGCAGCCAGTCGCGGGTGCGGCCGATGATTTTGACGTGTTGCGCCAGCAAGCCGGTTTCTTCTTGCAGCTCACGGAACATGGCCTGCTCCGGGGTTTCGCCGTATTTGATTCCACCTTGCGGAAATTGCCACGAATGTTCGCGCACTCGCTTGCCCCACCACACTTCGTTATGCGTGTTGAGCAAGATGATGCCGACGTTAGGGCGGAAGCCTTCACGGTCCAGCATGTTGCACCTCACAACTTTCTGCGGCTGAGGTCTCCTAATACAAATCCGGCTGGCGCGCGATGGCGGCGCGCCCGCTGTTCCAGGTCATGGGAGGTCCGACTTGAGTTGGAACATCAATCAATTGTACGAAGAGTGGTCGCATCAGCCAGCTAATCCTTTAAAATTGAATCGATTATAACCTCCTCCATTTTCAAAAAGAATTCCTCGTCATGCGTGCCTCCCGATTTTTTATTGCTACTCTCAAAGAAGCGCCGTCCGACGCGGAAATCGTCAGTCACAGGCTGATGATGCGCGCCGGTCTGATCAAACGCCTGGGTTCCGGCATCTATACCTATATGCCGATGGGTTTGCGCGTGATTCGCAAGGTGGAAGCGATCGTGCGCGAGGAGATGAACCGTTCCGGTGCGATCGAGTTGCTGATGCCGGTGGTGCAGCCCGCCGAGCTGTGGCAGGAAACCGGGCGCTGGCAGAAATACGGCCCGGAACTGATGCGGGTGAAAGACCGGCATAACCGCGATTACGTGATCCAGCCGACTTCGGAAGAAGTCATCACCGACATTGCGCGCACCGAGATCAAGTCGTACCGGCAACTGCCGCTGAATTTTTACCATATCCAGACCAAGTTTCGCGACGAGCGCCGGCCGCGCTTTGGCCTGATGCGCGGGCGCGAATTCACGATGAAGGACGCCTATTCGTTCGATCGTGATGCCGAGGGCCTGAAGCTGTCGTATCAGATCATGTACGACGCCTATGTGCGCATTTTTACTCGCTTTGGCCTGCAGTTTCGGGCGGTGGCGGCCGACAATGGCGCCATCGGCGGCTCCGGTTCGCACGAATTCCACGTGATCGCCGATACCGGCGAAGATGCGATCGTGTATTGCCCCGATTCCGAATACGCGGCCAACATGGAGGCGGCCGAGGCCCTGCCGTTGCTGGCCGAGCGTGCCGCGCCGACGCAGACGCTGGAAAATACCCCGACGCCGGGCAAGGCCAAGTGCGAGGACGTGGCCGCGCTGCTAAATTTACCGCTACAACAAACCTTGAAATCAATCGTGCTGACGGTGGAAGACGAGGCGGCAGGGCCAGACAAGAAGGAAGTCTGGCTGCTGCTGTTGCGCGGTGACCATGAGCTGAACGAGATCAAGGCTGCCAAAATACCTGGCCTGGCCAACTACCGCTTCGCCAACGAAGCGGAAATCGTCGAGTGGTTCGGTACTCCACCGGGCTACCTGGGGCCGCTCAACCCGAAAAAGCCGGTGCGGGTGGTGGCCGACTGCACGGTGGCCAACATGAGCGACTTCGTGTGCGGCGCCAACCAGGTGGATTACCACTATACCGGCGTCAATTGGGAGCGCGACCTGCCGTTACCGCAGGTGTTCGACATCCGCAACGTGGTCGCCGGCGATCCATCGCCGGACGGCCAGGGCGTACTGGCGATCCAGCGCGGCATCGAAGTCGGCCATGTATTCCAGCTCGGCACCCGCTATTCGGAAGACATGGGCGCGACTTACCTGGACGAAAACGGCAAGCCGCAATTGATGCAAATGGGTTGTTACGGCATCGGCATCACGCGCATCCTGGGGGCGGCGATCGAACAGAATTTCGACCAGCGCGGCATTATCTGGCCGAGCGCGATCGCGCCGTTTGAAGTGGTGCTGTGCCCGATCGGCTACGAGCGCAGCGCCGCGGTCAAGGACGAGGCGGAACGCTTGTATGCGGCGCTGCAGGCGGCTGGCATTGACGTCATCCTCGACGACCGCGGTGAACGGCCGGGTGCGATGCTGGCCGATTGGGAACTGATCGGCGTGCCGCACCGGGTGGTGATCGGCGATCGCGGGCTGAAAGATGGTCAACTCGAATACCAGGGACGCCGCGACGCCGCCGCGAGCACGGTGCCGCTGGCCGAAATGGTCGGCTTCCTGCAGGCGAAACTGGCCGCTTGAATTAAGGTGCTGGCACGAGTATCTTTGAAGCCTGCCGATTATGGTCAGGAATAAGGGGATTTATGAGCATACTCCCTATTTTCGAGATTGCCGCGAAGGCGCCATGCGGCGCCTGCACGCTAGTAGTCCTGGCATGAGGTCCGCAGTCCTGCGGCTTCTGTGCAGCGTGCTGCTGGCAGCCGGCACGGCGGCGCATGCCGGCAATCAACAGGAAGAAGCACTGGCCGATTCGGTGCGCGTCGCGTTGTCACACGCGGTCAGCGACGCCCATCCACCGCAGCCGCACTTCGCCAATATCAGCGAGCGGATCGAGTACTTGTACTGGCGCGGTGAGATGTCGGAACGCTTGAAAAAAAAATTGCCCGATGCCCAGATACGCCACGACTTTCTGGGCGCGGTCTGGTATGAAGCGACTCGGGCCGGGCTCGATCCGGCGCTGGTGCTGGGGCTGATTCAGGTCGAATCGGCCTTTCGCAAGTATGCGGTGTCGAGTGTGGGCGCGCACGGGTACATGCAGGTCATGCCCTTCTGGACGCGCGTGATCGGCGACTCTGACCGCAGCAAGCTGTTTCACATGCAAACCAACTTGCGCTATGGCTGCTCGATCCTGCGCATGTACATCGACATGGAAGCGGGCAACCTGTTCCTGGCGCTGGGCCGCTACAACGGCAGCCGCGGTCGAGCCGAATATCCAAACGCAGTCTTGCGTGCCTGGAAAAACTGGGAGTACAAGCCTCTGTAGTCTGACCGAGCAAACAAAAACGCCCGCAAGCGCGGGCGTTTTTGTTTGGCACAAGTGGTTTGGCAACCACCATCGATCAGGACAAGTGGGCGGACACCAGTTTGGTCATCTCGAACATGGACACTTGCTTTTTGCCGCCAAAGACAGCTTTCAGTTTGTCGTCTGCATCAATATTGCGTTTGTTGGCTTCGTTTTGCAGCTTGTGCTTCTTGATGTATTCCCAAATTTTCTTGGTCACTTCGGTACGCGGCAACGGCGTCGAGCCAACGACTGCGGCCAGCACCGGCGACGGCGTCATCGCTTTCATGAAGGCTGCATTTGGTTTGCGAGCGGCTGCCGGTTTGGCGGCTGCCTTTTTGACAGCGGGTTTTGCTGCTGCTTTTACTGGTGCCGCCTTCTTGGCCGGCGTGGCTTTCTTGGCGGGAGCGGCTTTTACCGCTGCCGGTTTTTTCACGGCCGCTGCGGGTTTCTTTGCAGCGGGTTTCTTTGTTGTTACCATCGTTCACCCTCCTTCACACATGTGTTGGGACAATGCGTCATTCACGCACCGCTAATAGTGGTGCGCTTTCCCCGGCGATGCAAGTATTTTTTGAGCAATTTTGTGGTGTTTTGCGCAGTGGCGACGCGACCCCGGCCGTTCGAAAAAGCGTGTATTCAGGCAATTGATCCAAACCTTGTCCGAAAGTGCTGCCGCGAGCAGGGTTCAATGCATGCCGGGCAGCACGCCTTTCATGCCGCGCATCATCTTCATCAGGCCGCCGCCCTTGAGTTTTTTCATCATCGATTGCATTTGCTCGAACTGCGACAGCATGCGGTTAACTTCTTGTACCTGAACCCCGGCGCCAGTGGCGATGCGGCGTTTGCGCGAAGCTTTGATCAATTCCGGCTTGGCCCGCTCCTGCGGCGTCATCGAGTTGATGATGCCTTCCATCCTTCGCACCTGCTTTTCGGCCTGGTCCATGTTGGCGCCGCTTGCGGCTTGCTGGAATTGGGCCGGCAGTTTGTCCATCAGCGACGCCATGCCGCCCATTTTTTTCATCTGACCCAGTTGCGCCTTGAAATCGTTGAGGTCAAACTTGCCGCCCACCTTCAATTTCTTGGCCAAGTCGGCCGCAGCTGCGGTATCGACGCCTTTCTTGGCTTCCTCCACCAGCGCCAGGATGTCGCCCATGCCGAGAATCCGGTTGGCCATGCGCTGCGGATCGAATGCTTCCAGGCCGTCCAGTTTTTCAGCGACCCCGGCAAACTTGATTGGCTTGCCGGTGATGTGCCGTACCGATAGCGCAGCGCCGCCGCGTGCATCGCCATCCAGCTTGGTCAGCACGATCCCGGTCAATGGCAGTGCATCGTTGAAGGCCTTGGCGGTATTGATCGCATCCTGCCCCAGCATGGCGTCGATTACAAACAGGGTTTCAATCGGCTTCACCGCGGTGTGCAATGCGCTGATTTCCTGCATCATCGCTTCGTCAATGCCGAGCCGGCCAGCGGTATCGACGATCAAGACGTCGTGGTAATGCTTTCTGGCGTAATCCAGCGCCGCTAGTGCGATTGCCACCGGCTTGTCGGTCGGCGCCGATGGGAAGAAGTCGGCGCCCACTTGCGCCGTCACGGTCTGCAACTGACCGATGGCCGCCGGCCGGTAGACGTCGGCCGATACCGTCAACACTTTTTTCTTTTTCTGTTCGCGCAGGTATTTTGCCAGCTTGCCGACCGTGGTGGTCTTGCCGGCGCCCTGCAGGCCGGCCAGCAGGATAACGGCCGGCGGCTGGGTGGCGAAATTCAGTTGTGACGCTTCAGGGCCCAGATCGGCGCCCATGATGGCGGCCAGTTCGCGCTGCACCACGCCAACCAGCGCTTGGCCGGGCGAGAGTGAGCCGATGACTTCTTCGCCTACGGCTTTTTCTTTCACCCGCGCAATGAATTCGCGGACCGCCGGCAGCGCAACGTCCGCTTCCAGCAAGGCCAGGCGGACTTCGCGCAGCATTTCGGCAGTGTTCGATTCAGTCAGCCGCGCTTCGCCGCGCATGGTCTTGACGGCTTTAGCGAGGCGTTGAGTCAGGTTATCAAGCATGGGCGGTCAAGGTCCGGAAATAAGGGGGAAATGGGCTGGCAGGGAAACCGCGGCAGCGACGCAAGGAGGCTTTATTTTAACCGATGCGATCTGCGGCGCGGCCCTGTGACGGCGCGGGTTTGCGGTCGCTTCCGCTACCTTACATAGTGTAAACTCGGAATCTGATCAACATCCGCCGCCCTGTGTCATGCTCACCCTATTTTTCGTGTTGGCAGCTGTGTTGTATGCGGTTTGCGCGTTTCTGCCGCCGCGGTATCGCGCCGCGATTTCGGCTGGCACCGTGGCTGCCTGGTTGCTACACGGCGGCGCCTTGTGGGCGGATATGCTGACGGCCAATAATAGCCTGCGTCTTGGTTTTGCCGTGATGCTGTCGGCTACGCTATGGGTGTCTGTAGCTACCTATTGGCTAGAAAACCGCAACTTCACCCTTGATGGCTTGCGCGCGCTGGTACTGCCTTGTGCGGCGCTGGCAGTTCTTCTGCCGGTATTGTTTCCGGGCAGTGTGGTATCGCTGCAAGGGCGCTCGCCGCTGTTTTCCTGGCACATTGCGGTGTCTATCCTGGCTTACAGTACGCTCACGATCGCGGCCTTTCACGCAGTCTTGATGACCGTGCAGGAATCCCGGCTGCACACTCGCGGCGGCATGACTGCCGGTGGCTGGATTAGTGCCGCGATTGATCGCCTG
Organism: uncultured beta proteobacterium; assembly: GCA_963707665.1. Taxonomy (GTDB): domain Bacteria; phylum Pseudomonadota; class Gammaproteobacteria; order Burkholderiales; family Burkholderiaceae_D; genus DATJCV01. The sequence continues at coordinate 182,898 of CAVPQU010000005.1, forward strand.
CCGGCTTTGCTGACTATGGAAAAGCTGCTGTTTCGTCTGATCGGCTTCGGTTTCGCGCTGCTGACGCTGACCGTGTTGTCTGGCATCGTATTTTCCGAGCAGTTGTTTGGCATTCCATTAAAGTGGGATCATAAAAATATTTTCAGCATGCTGTCGTGGGCTCTGTTCGGCCTGCTGCTCGCTGGTCGTAAATGGCGTGGCTGGCGCGGGCGAACCGCACTCAGTTTTACGTTGACCGGATTTGCCACCTTGTTGCTGGCCTATGTCGGCAGCCGTTTCGTGCTGGAAGTGATATTGCATCGGAGCGTGATATGAAATTCCTGCTGTGGCTGGCGGTCGGCGCGATCCTGGTCATATGGTTGATGCGCGGCAAGTCCACTCCGTCGATACGGTCGCGCGGTACGAACGTGGGTGACCCGGAAAATGCGGAATCAATGCTGCAGTGCGCGCATTGCGGTATTCATATCCCGGCCTCGGAAGCAGTACGCGACGCTGCCGGAGTCGTGTTTTGCAGCGACGCCCATCGTCTGCAGCATGCTCCAGACTGACGCATGAGCGGCAGCGCGCACACCACGGCGCTGTGGCCCCGCGACACCTTCTGGCGCACGCTCCAGACATTTGGCGTCACGCGCATCGTCATTGCCATCGTTCTGTTGGCTTACCTGAGCGCCAATAGCAAAAAGGAGTTTTGGGCCAGCGGAGCGTTCATTTATCGTGAGATCTGTTTCGTCTATTTGATACTGGCATGTGCGTTTGCGCTTCTGGCGCTGTACTGGCGCCGACGCCTGATGTTGCATCTGGTGTTGCAAGTGACGATCGATATTGGCGTGATTTCAGTGTTGTATGTGGCCGCTGGCGGCGCCAAAAGTGGGCTCGCCATCCTGTACCTGTTTCCGCTCGCAGGTGCGGCAATCCTGGCGGCGCTGCCGCTGGCGTTGTTTTTTGCGTCGACAGTAACTTTGACGTTGCTGGCCGAAAGCGGCTTTCAGATGCTGCAGTCGGCGCCCGATGCCTCTACCATGCAGGCTGGGTTGTATGGCGCCGCCTTTTTTGCCGCCGTAACGCTGATCAATAGACTGGCGGTGCGTCTGATCAAGCAGGAAACGCTGGCGACCCGGCGCGGCCAGGATTTGCGTGTGCAGCAGGCCATCAATCAACTGGTGATCGCGGCCATGGGCGATGGCATTCTGGTGGTGGGCGTCAATGGCACAATCTTCGCAGTCAATCCGGCCGCCGAGCGCATGCTGGGGTTTTCCCTGGTCCCCGGTCCGCAGCGCCAACGACTGAAAGATATTCCAGGCCTGATGCCGATTGCGCGGGGATTTGCCGACTGGCGAATGAAACATGCCGAAAACGGCCTGCGTAGCGAGGCCCCCACGTTTGTTGTAATCAAGCCCGGAAGCGAGCCGACGCTGCAGGGCGCGACCACGGTCTGGCGGCATCGTGAACTGAGCGTGCACCTGAAATTGCGTTTTGCCCGGGTCGAAACGGACGGAGTGGTGCAGCAGCGAACGGTGATATTTCTGCAGGACGTGACCGAGATCGAAAACCAGGCGCAGCAGTTGAAGCTGGCGTCGATGGGCCGCTTGACTGCCAGCATTGCGCATGAGGTGCGCAATCCCTTGTCGGCCATCGGGCATGCGGCGACTTTGCTGGAGGAGGACATCACCGGCGCAGCCGAGCGGAGATTGTTGCGCATCGTGGGCGATAACGTGGCGCGCCTGAACCGGATGATCGAAGATATCCTGAAACTGTCGCGCAAGGTGCAGCATCATGGCGAACCGATTCCGCTGGCGCCGGTTTTGCTGCAAATCCTGGAAGAATTCGATGAGACTCACACGGTGGTGGCTGACACCATCCTCCTCGACAGCATAAAGAGCGAGCAAGTGTGGTTCGATCCCTTACACTTGCGTGAGGTATTGGTCAATTTGCTGGCTAATGCTCTGCGTTATGCCAGCCGGCGGCCCGGCAGTATTCGCGTATTCACCGTCGCTAATCTGGCCGGCCACTTGGAGTTGCACGTGCAGGACGACGGCCCGGCAATTACCGCGGATATTCGTGCGCACCTGTTCGAGCCGTTTTACACGACTTCCAGCAAGGGGACTGGCTTGGGGCTCTACCTGGCGCGTGAACTGTGTTTGAATAACGGCGCAGTACTTGACTATGAATACCGCCTCGATGGCGACAACAAGAGGCCAGAAGGGGCGAGCGGCCGTTTTGTGATTACTTTTGCGGCATCGGCGCCCGCCTGACCGTTCACGTTTTTTGAAAAATATTCCATGACAGCACCGCGCGTTTTGGTGATTGACGATGAGGCCGACTTGCGCGAGCTGCTGGAGATCACGTTGGTCAAAATGGGGCTCGACGTGGATAGCGCAGGTTCGCTCGAAACCGCACGGCACTGTCTGCAGCAAACCGATTACGCCTTGATTTTGACCGACATGCGGCTGCCAGACGGGCTTGGCATCGATCTGGTCAGTGAAGTGGTGAATGGCGGAAGACATACGCCAATTGCGGTCATCACGGCTTTCGGCAGCGCCGAGAACGCGGTTGCGGCCTTGAAGGCAGGAGCTTTCGATTACCTCTCCAAGCCAGTGGCGCTCGACCAATTGCGACGCATGGTGCAGTCGGCGTTGCACGTGCATCGGGCAACGGAAGGGCGCAAGCAGGCTGCTGATTGGCAGGACGCGGGCTCTCCTTCGCGTTTGATTGGTTATTCCGAGGCGATGCGCGAGGTGCGTCGCCAGATTGTCCGGCTGGCGCGCAGCATGGCGCCGGTCGCGATTCGTGGCGAATCGGGCAGTGGCAAGGAACTGGCGGCGCGTGATATTCATGACCACAGTCCGCGTGCGGATAAACCGTTTGTGGCCGTCAACTGTGGCGCCATCCCCGAGGCGTTGATGGAGGCTGAATTTTTCGGTTACCGCAAAGGGGCGTTTACCGGCGCCATGGAAGATCGGGAGGGTTTTTTCCAGGCGGCCAACGGCGGCACCTTGCTGCTGGATGAGGTGGCGGATTTGCCGCTGACGATGCAGGTCAAGCTGTTGCGCGCCATTCAGGAGCGGCGCGTGCGCAAGTTGGGCGCTACCGCGGAAGAGCCGGTCGATGTGCGCCTGATCAGCGCCACGCATCGGAATCTGGAATCTTGTGTTGAACAGCGGGACATTCCGGCAAGACCTGTATTACCGCCTGAACGTGATCGAGTTGAAATTGCCGCCGCTGCGTGAGCGGCGCGATGATATCGATCGACTAACCGCCGCGATTCTGGGTCGTTTGACGACCCCGGGTGACGAGGCCGTGCTGACGCCGGCGGCAAGCGAGGCGTTGCGCGCCTATGCCTTCCCGGGCAATGTGCGCGAACTCGAAAACATTCTGGAGCGGGCTTTGGCGTTCGCCAACCATGGCGTGATCGAGGTGGCAGACCTTGCCCTCAAGTCGTTGGCGCAGCCGCTTGCAGATGTCGTTGTATCGGCGGCATCCGTTGCAGATAACTTGACATCAACAACGCAAGGGCCGCAGGCAGCCAATGCATCCGATTTGGAGCAGTTGCCTGAGCTGCCAGGGGAGTTGCCGCACTCGCTGCCTGCGCATCTGGATGAGGTGGAGCGCGAGATTATTCGACGTGCGCTGGCCAAAACCCGGTTCAATCGAACCCAGGCGGCAGAATTGCTGGGTATCAGTTTTCGCCAGTTGCGCTATCGCATGCAGCGGCTGTCGATTCGCGAACATGATTGACGATGAATAACCACGGTGACGCGCCTTGCCGTCTCGAGATCGGGCCGGATGGCTGGTGCCGTTCCGCGATGCCGCTGCACTCGCCAAATTGTGACCCGCGCCCGGATGCAACGATGGTTGATTTGCTGGTAATCCACAACATCAGTTTGCCGCCCGGCCAGTTCGGCGGCCCATATATTGCGGATCTGTTCGCCAATCGCCTCGATCACTCGGCCCATCCGTATTTTGAGCAGATCCGTTCCCTGCGCGTATCGGCACATTTTTTGATTCGCCGCGATGGCATTTTGTGGCAGTTCGTGTCGACCGATCAGCGTGCCTGGCATGCCGGCGTTTCGGCGTTTGACGGTCGCATCGCATGCAATGATTTTTCAATTGGGGTGGAATTGGAAGGCACCGATTTCGAGCCGTTTCGTGAACAGCAATACACGACGCTGGCAATGCTGACGCACGCTTTGTGCGAGCGCTACCCGCTGACCGCGGTGGCCGGACATGAACATATTGCACCCGGACGCAAGACGGACCCCGGACCTTGCTTCGACTGGCGCCTGTACCGCTCGCTGCTGAAGAGTCCGGACCGCGTTGCGGCTGAGCCATCGTCGCTGTCTTTCCCGAACGGTTCCGAATAGCACTGCTCGTCTTTGATCATGAAAAAATCATGGAAGTCCGACTTGCGTCCGCTTCGTTTGGGTACTAGAATTAGTGCCGTTTCCGATCAAATTACTAGATGTAGTATTTAATTGGATTTTTTCTGAGCATCCCGTCTTTTTTGCCGTACGGGTTGACGCCGGTGGCTGGCGAGATTGACTGGTATTCCTTTCCAGTTTGGCCGCACCTTTCTTTAGATTTGTGATGCGCTCCCGGCATGCCGGGCTATTGCAATATTCATTCCCGCAGACGCCGCAGCATCGGGCGCTCTGCCAAAACGACAAGCGGCAATTCACCTGCCGCCAACGACAGTCCGAGGAGATTTAATGCACTCTACCGCTCAAGCAACTTCCAGCAGTTCCGGAAACGAATCAGGCACGATGTCTGGCCTTTCGGCAACCGTTGTTACCGGTGCCAATCCGCCGTCCAATCTGGTCGATTACCGCATCATCCGCCGTAACGGCGCTGTGGTCGGGTTTGAGCCATCCAAGATATCGATTGCCATGACCAAGGCGTTTCTGGCCGTAAGCGGTGGCCAGGGCGCCGCCTCGGCGCGTGTGCGCGAACTGGTTGAACACTTGACTGCCAATGTAGTGGCCGCACTGGTACGCCGCCATCCGGCGGGCGGCACTTTTCATATCGAGGACGTCCAGGACCAGGTTGAATTGTCGCTGATGCGCTCGGGCGAGCACGACGTGGCACGCGCATACGTTCTGTATCGGGCCAAGCGCATGGAGCAGCGTGCCCAACACCAGGCAGCAGCGCCAGCGGCCGAAAGATCGCAATTGCATGTGACCGAGGACGGCGTACGCCGTCCGCTGGAAATGTCGCGCGTGCGCGACCTGATTGCCGCGGCGTGCATTGGACTGGAGCAGCATGTCGATGCCGAGGCGATACTGGCTGAGACCGTCAAGAATCTGTATGACGGAATTCCGGTGGAGGAGCTGCACAAATCGGCCATTCTGGCGGCCCGTGCGCTGATGGAAAAAGATCCGGCTTACAGCCAGGTTACGGCGCGTCTGTTGTTACACACCATCCGCAAGGAGGTGTTCGGTCAGGAGGTGGCGCAGCAGGATGCGGCGGCCCATTATGTCGACTACTTTCCGAAATTCATTAAAAACGGGATCGAGGCCGAACGCCTAGACGCGAGTCTGGCGCAGTTTGACCTGCAGCGCTTGGGCAACGCGCTGGTTCCCGAGCGCGATCTGCAGTTCAGCTACCTGGGGCTGCAGACCCTGTATGACCGCTATTTTCTACATATCAAGGGTGTCCGCATCGAAATGCCGCAGGCATTCTATATGCGCGTGGCAATGGGGTTGGCGTTGAACGAAATCGATCGTGAAGCGCGCGCCATCGAGTTTTATAACCTGCTGTCAAGCTTCGATTTCATGAGCTCGACTCCGACTCTCTTCAATTCCGGCACCTTGCGGTCCCAATTGTCGTCCTGTTACCTGACTACAGTGTCCGATGATTTGGAGGGAATTTACGACGCGATCAAGGAAAACGCGCTGCTCGCCAAATATGCCGGCGGGCTGGGCAACGACTGGACGCCGGTGAGATCGCTGGGCGCCCATATCAAGGGCACCAATGGCAAATCACAGGGGGTGGTGCCGTTTTTGAAAGTGGTCAATGACACCGCCGTCGCGGTGAACCAGGGTGGCAAACGCAAGGGCGCGGTTTGCGCGTATTTGGAAACCTGGCACATGGACATCGAGGAATTTCTCGATCTGCGCAAGAACACCGGCGATGACCGCCGCCGCACCCACGACATGAATACCGCGAACTGGATCCCGGACCTGTTCATGAAGCGCGTGATGGAAAAGGGCGAGTGGACCCTGTTCTCGCCGTCCGACGTGCCCGACCTGCACGACAAGGTAGGCCGCGCATTCGAGGCGGCGTATACCGGTTATGAAGCGAAAGCGGCGAGCGGCGAGTTGGCGCTGTTCAAGAAAATCCCGGCGCTCGACTTGTGGCGCAAGATGCTGTCAATGCTGTTCGAGACCGGCCATCCATGGATTACCTTCAAGGACCCGTGCAACATCCGATCGCCGCAACAGCATGTCGGCGTCGTGCATAGCTCGAATTTATGCACGGAAATCACGCTTAACACCAATGAGTCCGAAATCGCTGTCTGCAACCTCGGTTCGGTCAATCTGCCAGCCCATATGAAGGACGGCCAGATTGATCACGCCAAGCTGCAAAAAACCGTTCGCACCGCGATGCGCATGCTGGATAACGTCATCGATATCAATTACTACGCCGTGAAAAAGGCGCGTGACTCGAACCTGCGCCATCGTCCGGTCGGCCTCGGCATCATGGGTTTCCAGGATTGCCTGCATATGTTGCGGCTGCCGTATGCATCGATGGCGGCGGTCGAATTCGCCGACCGCTCGATGGAGGCGGTATGCTACTACGCCTATTGGGCATCCACCGAGCTGGCGGAAGAACGCGGCCGCTACAGCTCATATCGCGGCTCGTTGTGGGATCGCGGCATCCTGCCACAGGATTCACTCAAGCTGCTGGCTGAAGAGCGCGGCGGCTACCTCGAAGTCGATACCTCGGAAACCATGGACTGGTCCGCTCTGCGCGCGCGCATCCGGCAATTCGGGATGCGCAATTCGAATTGCGTGGCGATCGCGCCGACCGCTACCATTTCCAACATCATCGGGGTCTCGGCCTGCATCGAGCCGACCTATCAAAACCTGTACGTGAAGTCGAATCTCTCGGGCGAGTTTACCGAAATCAATGAATACCTCGTGCGCGACCTGAAGACGCGCGGCTTGTGGGACGAGGTGATGATTTCGGATCTGAAGTTTTTCGATGGCAGTTTGGCTCGCATCGATCGTATTCCGCCAGATTTGCGCGAAATATACGCCACCGCCTTTGAAGTGGCGCCAACCTGGTTGGTGGAAGCCGCCGCGCGCCGTCAGAAATGGATTGATCAGGCGCAATCACTGAATATCTATATGGCTGGCGCTTCCGGTAAAAAGCTGGATGAGACCTATAAGCTTGCGTGGGTGCGGGGACTGAAGACGACCTACTACTTGCGCAGTACCAGTGCCACGCATACCGAGAAATCAACTTCCCGGACCGGTACTCTGAACGCTGTCCAGGTGAATGGCGGCACGGGTGGCGAGCAGGATTTGGCAGGACCCGCCTGCACCATGCGACCGGGTGACCCCGGATTCGAGGAATGTGAAGCGTGCCAGTAAAGAGCTGATGGAAAGAATGTGAGTCGGCCTGAAGTTGGAGTCAGGCCGGTCGAGTACCTCTGGGCAGATGTCGTGCGCAGGGATGATCAGGTAAAAAGAGAAGAGGAAACTATGTTGAACTGGGATGAGCAACCAAGTGTAGCCCCGAGCGCGAGCGCGCCGCAGCCACAATTACAGCCGCAGCCGGGATTGCAGCCCGCGGTTGCAGCACGTCTACCGGCTAGCGCGGATGTCGCCCTGAACCCGATGCTGATCGCTCAGGTAGCGCCGCCGACCGCCGAGGATGCGGCACGCCGTATCAATGCGGCCGACAAGCGCATCATCAATGGCAAGACGGACGTCAACCAGCTGGTGCCGTTCAAGTACAAGTGGGCATGGGACAAATACTTGGCCGGCTGTGCCAATCACTGGATGCCGCAAGAGATCAACATGCAGCGCGACATCGAGCTTTGGAAGGACCCGAATGGACTGACCGAGGACGAGCGGCGGATCGTTAAGCGCAATCTGGGATTTTTCGTGACCGCCGATTCGCTCGCCGCCAACAACATCGTGCTTGGTACCTATCGCCACATCACGGCGCCCGAGTGCCGTCAATACCTGCTGCGCCAGGCATTCGAGGAGGCGATCCACACGCACGCCTACCAGTATATTGCCGAATCGATTGGACTCGACGAGGGCGAAATCTTCAACGCCTACAACGAAGTGGCGTCGATTCGCGACAAGGATGAATTCCTGATTCCATTCATCGATACGCTAACCGATCCCGATTTCAAAACTGGCACGATGGAGAATGATCAGAAGCTTCTGAGGTCGCTGATCGTGTTTTGCTGCCTGATGGAGGGACTGTTTTTCTACGTTGGCTTCGTGCAGATCCTGGCGCTCGGACGGCAGAACAAGATGGTCGGGGCCTCGGAACAATACCAGTACATCCTGCGCGACGAATCGATGCACTGCAACTTCGGAATCGACCTGGTCAACACGATCAAGATGGAAAATCCGCACTTGTGGACGGCGGAATTTCGCGCTGAACTCAAAGCGTTGTTTTTGCGTGCCGTAGAGTTGGAATATCGTTACGCAGAGGATACAATGCCGCGAGGTGTGCTGGGTTTGAATGCACCGATGTTCAAAGGGTATTTGCGCTTTATCGCGAATCGGCGCGCACAGCAGATCGGACTCGATCCAATGTTCGGACAGGAAGAAAACCCGTTCCCATGGATGAGTGAAATGGTCGATCTGAAAAAAGAGCGCAACTTTTTCGAAACCCGTGTAATCGAATATCAAACCGGTGGTGCACTGAACTGGGAATAAGCAGCTAAACGATGGAGCCGGCGCGAAGGATTCTGAACCTCCGTGACCGGCACGCAGCAAAAATCAAAAATCAGATTGCAGTCGACCTTACCGGGAACCCGACGACTGTTGCAACGAAAGGCGTTCATCAAATTAATGGACAACAGAAGACCGAAGCGATCTTGCCTGTACCCGCCGCTGAGTCCACGTCTGTTGGACGAGGTGGCTTTTTCTTTGGGAAACCTGCCGGTCTTTCTGAAATCGAATTCCGACGCTGGCATGCTTGCCGGCGTTTTTTTTGACTGCGGCGGTATGGCAGAAACTCGAGCCAGATGGTCACCGCTTTTAAACCGGGCTTTCCGGCGTAGTCAACAAGGCTGAAGTGCTGCATCGGTGAGGGGATGCAGCAGTTCAGCTGGTGCCGTATTCATTAGCGCAAGCAGCACTTGCTTGTGCCGATGAATAATCCGCTTGGCTCATCGCGATGGGCTGGGCGGGTTTCAACCTTGTAGCTTGATTTTCCATCACGTGAAGGAGAAACAAATGGCAACAGCAGCAAAAAAACCCGCAGCGAAGAAGCCCGCTGCGAAAAAGCCCGCTCCGGCGAAAACGTCGGTAGCCGCCAAGGCGGCTGCCGCTGTCAAGAAGCCGGTGGCGAAAACCGCAACCAAGCCCGCCGCAGCGAAAAAGCCGGCAGCAAAAGCAGCCGCCAAGCCGGTAGCGAAGAAGGCAGTGGCCGCCAAAAAGCCGGTCGCAGCGAAAAAGCCGGCAGCAAAAGCAGCCGCCAAGCCGGTAGCGAAGAAGGCAGTGGCCGCCAAAAAGCCGGTCGCAGCGAAAAAGCCGGCAGCAAAAGCAGCCGCCAAGCCGGTAGCGAAGAAGGCAGTGGCCGCCAAAAAGCCGGTCGCAGCGAAAAAGCCGGCAGCAAAAGCAGCCGCCAAGCCGGTAGCGAAGAAGGCAGTGGCCGCCAAAAAGCCGGTCGCAGCGAAAAAGCCGGCAGCAAAAGCAGCCGCCAAGCCAGCCGCCAAAAAGCCGGTAGCGAAAGCAGCCGCTAAAGCTAAACCGGCGGTCAAGGCAGCAGCCAAGCCCGTCGCGAAAAAACCGGCTGCTAAACCGGCCGTCAAAGCTGCCGCCAAAAAACCGGTAGCCAAGAAGCCGGCTGCTGCTGCTGCAGTAAAAACGGTATTGACTCCGGCCGCCGCATGGCCGTTTCCAACGGGTACCCGCCCTTAAGCAGGAGCCGTTTGGAGGCTTGATTCAATTCAGGCACAATACCCACTGCGTGACGCTCTGTCATGCAGTGGGTTTTTTTATGGGATTTTGATGCTGCAGAATATTTTTTCGTTGATCGTGAATGCTGTCGCCAGCGTGCTGGGTGGCGTGCTGCTGCTGCGCTTTTGGATGCAGCTAATTCGGGTGCGGCCACCGGCTTCGATCGGACAATTTCTGTTCCAGCTTTCCGATTGGCTGGTGCGGCGCTTGCGGCGGCTCTTGCCGGGATTTGGTGGCGTCGACTGGGCCAGCCTGGCTGGCGCCTTTCTGATGGCGCTGGCCGCGATCGTGGTCGATGTTTTGGTGCTGCCTGTCTTTTCGTTCGGTACGATTTTCGTTCTGGCTTTATTGCGGTTGTTTCAATGGATTTTTTACGGCTTCATGGCGTCGCTGATCATCGATGCGGTGTTTAGCTGGGTCAATCCGCTGGCGCCTCTGGCGCCTTTCGTGCGCGCGTTGAACGATCCTCTGCTGCGGCCGCTGCGCCGGATTATTCCCCTGATCGGCAATATTGACCTGTCGCCGCTGGCGGCGCTGCTGTTGTTGCAGATCGCCTTGCGCGTCGTCAGCACGGTGCTGCTGTCGTCTGCCCTCTGAGTGGGGAATGGCGTAGCGCCGTCGCAGGGGGCATCTGACGCTGCAAGTTATCCCACGTTCCAGAAAAGTGTAGCGATCGACCTGCTTGGCAATGGATCCCGGAGGACTGCAGGGGGCTTCCGAAGACAGTGCAAATCTGACCTGGTCGAATGCCTTGGTGTGTTCGAAAGCCGTGTGCGCTTGATGCATAGCCAGGGGCGCCAACCGGAGCAAGGTGGTCGATTGGCAGTGCCTGGCGAAACCAAGCAGGTGTGCGGCGCATCCTGGTGCTGGCTGCGGCCGCTGTCTGGGCGGATGAATGAAAGCGGCTGCTAGAACCGGTAGCCGAATGCGCCGTGGAAGCGCTGTTCGATTTCATCGCGGCTTGGTGCATGATTCTGCCCCCCTTGCCGGGCAATTTTGATGGCGCCCATCAGGCTGGCCAAGCGGCCCGTAGTGGCCCAGTCCATGTCGTGCGTCACGCCATACAGCAGGCCGGCGCGGAAGGCATCGCCGCAGCCGGTTGGGTCGACCACCGCCTCGGCCGGCGCGCAGGGGATGTTGATGATTTTCCCGCCGGTAAAAATGGTGGCTCCCAGCTCACCGTGCGTCACCACCAGCGCCGACACGCGCTGCGCGATCTGTGGCAGATCGAGGCTGGTACGCTCGATCAGTAACTCGGCTTCGTAGGCATTCACCGCCACATAGGTGGCCAACTCGATAAATTGTTTTAATTCGTCGCCGTTGAACATCGGTAGCCCTTGGCCGGGGTCGAAAACGAACGGGATGTTGCGTTCGGCGCAGTCGCGCGCGTGCTGCAGCATGCCCTCGCGGCCATCCGGTGCCACGATGGCCAGCTTGACCGCGCCAGCGTCGGCTACGCGATTTTGGTGCGACAGCGTCATCGCGCCCGGATGGAAGGCGGTGATCTGGTTGTTGTCGGCGTCGGTGGTGATGAAGGCTTGGGCAGTATAGGTGTCGTCGATGGTGCGGATGTGGCTGGTTGCAATACCAAACCCAGCCAGTCGCTCCAGATAAGGCGCGCCATCCTGGCCGATGGTAGCCATGATGCGGGGATCGCCGCCCAGGAGTTTGAGGTTATAGGCGATATTGCCGGCACAGCCGCCAAATTCGCGACGCAGGCTTGGCACCAGGAAGGCGACGTTGACCTTGTGTAATTGCTCGGGGAGGATCGCTTCCGAAAAGCGTCCGCCAAACAGCATGATGGTGTCGTACGCGAGCGAGCCGCAAATCAGCGATGTCATGATATGTCTGTTGAAACAGATGAGGGTGAGAGTGCCGGAAGCAATCGGGAATCGGATTCTGTGATTATACTGCTGCGGGTAATTTTGGTTCGCCTTTAAAACAGGCCGAAATTGGCTTGTTTTTTGGCATACCCTATATTTCTCGCTTTTTACGAGTAAAACAGGTAAATGCGGTAGCCTGCCGCTTTTGGTGTTGTCAGCCCGAAGTGAATCCGCAATGCTTGCTCGCTGTTGGCGGCAAAACCTCGGGCTGCATTTTGGTTTTCCGGCAGATATTCATGTGGTATAAAAACTCGCCGTACCAGCGGCTGTTCGCTGGCATCGTTCAAGGTCAGTTCAATGTGTGGCCACGCTTCGACGGTGGAACTACGATTGCGCAGCAGCACACTGAGCGCGAACATGCCTTGGTCTGGCGCCAGCACTTGCAGGTCGCTCGATTCAATCGTTACGCTTTCGATCTGCATCGGCAGATCAATGCGACAGCCGAGCGCGGTGCAGGCCGCGGCAAGCATTGGCTTGGCGAGTGGAAAATGCGCGGCGATCTGGCTGCGAAATGCATATGCACCTTGCGCCAGCGCGCCCAGCAGCAAGAGAAAACAGGTGCCGGCCAATAGTGCTCGCCGTGCCGCTTCGCGGCCTTGCTGTCGGCGCGCACGCGCCACGAAGTCCGGTTCGTCCGCTTCTGTGGATGCTGCGGTTGGCCATTTTCTGCTGCGGCGCAGGGGTTTGCGCTGCAAGTCGTCGAGGGCACGTTCCAGTTCATCTGGCTTGTCGGCAGCAAGGTCGTCGGCGTCATTGCTTATCGGGCCGCCTTGCGCAAAATCCATCAGAGTCATCCGCTGCAGCGGATCCGGTGTGGCCGGTTCAGCCGGCACCGCGTCGGAGCCGGCTTCATCCGTCTCTGGCATCCAGTCACCAGTATCCGCTTCGCTCTCGTCGTCGTGACGCTGATCATGATCGTCATCGGCAAACGCCTCCGATGTTGCCTCGTGATCATGCGCCTGTGCTCCGACGGCATGTTGTGCCGACTCGGCTATCGTCGTGCCGGTTTCCGGCGCCAGCCGTGCGCTTGCTGGATTGGTGCTGTTGGCAACATCTGTTTCCTGCCCGCCCGTCGTGCGGCGGCGGATGGGGCAGAGACTGGCTCGGCTGCTGGATGCAACAGATGCTCGATGCCGTTGAAAATTTCCTTGCAGGCGCCACAACGGACCAGGCCGGCGCGTAGCTTCAATTGATCATGTGCGACCCGGAACGTGGTTCCGCAATGCGGACATTGGGTCGCCAGTGCCATCTCAGGCCCGCGCGGGGGGCGCCAATTGTCCTGCCAGCGCTACCCAGCCTTCGGCTTCCTGTTGGACGGCGAGCGGCAGAAAATGGGCGTAGGCGCTGACCACTTGCTCGGCTTGCGAAGTCAGCACGCCGGACAAGAGTAGTTGGCCACCGGGCGCGAGGTGCCGACACAGGAGTGGCGCCAGCAGTTGCAGCGGGCCGGACAGGATGTTGGCAACCACGACGTCGAACAATTGTTCCTGGCCGGCTGCACCCAACTCGCCCGGCAGGCAGTAATCAATCTGGCAACCGTTACGGGCGCTGTTGTGGCGCGCCGACTCTACTGCCTGCGGATCGATATCGACGCCGACCACGCGCGCGGCGCCGAGTTTTTGCGCGACGATCGCCAAAATACCGGAGCCGCAGCCATAATCGAGCACGGACTGTCCCCGCGGGGGATGCGTCTCCAGCCATTCCATGCACAGTCGGGTGGTGGGGTGGCTGCCGGTGCCGAACGCCAGTCCGGGGTCGAGTTCGAGCACCAGCGCGTTCGGGTCGGGCGCTTGGTGCCAGCTTGGCACGACCCAGATGTTCCGGCCGATATGGATCGGATCGAACTGTGATTGTGTCAGCCGGACCCAGTCTTGTTCCGCCACTTCCCTTACATGGTACGGCAGCTCGGCGCTGATCCCGCAGGCAAGCGCGGCAGCAGCCAACAGCGTACGCGGATCGCTACCCACGTTCAACAAGGCGATGACGCGACTGCGCTCCCAGGCATTCTGTTCCGGCTCCAGTCCGGGTTCGCCGAACAGCGGCTGTTCAGCAGCGGTGCCAACATCGGCGTCCTCCACCGATACCGACAGCGCGCCGGCTTCCAGCAAGGCATCGGACAGGGCTTCCGCATCCTGGCGCGCTGATTCGATGACAATTTCGGTCCAGCTCATGGTCGCGGCCCTACTTTTTTGCCGGCTTGCTCATCACTTTTGCCAGCTCGGGTTTTTCCGCTAGTTTTTGCTCCAGATAGTGGATATTGGTGCCGCCTTCGATGAAGCGTGCATCCACCATCAGGTCGCGATGGAGCGGGATATTGGTCAAGATGCCCTCGACCACCATTTCCGATAGTGCAATCTGCATGCGCCGGATGGCCTGCTCGCGCGTCGGGCCGTGGGCGATCACCTTGCCCACCATCGAATCGTAGTTGGGTGGTACATAGTAACCGCTATAGGCATGCGAATCGACCCGGATGCCCGGACCGCCAGGAGTATGCCAGGATGTGATGCGGCCCGGCGATGGCGTGAACTTGTAAGGATCTTCCGCATTGATGCGGCATTCGATCGCATGTCCCTTGAGTTCGATGTCGCGTTGCCGAAAGCGCAGCTTTTCGCCAGCGGCAATGCGGATCTGCTCTTGGACGATGTCGATACCGGTGATCATTTCGGTAACCGGATGTTCAACCTGTACCCGCGTGTTCATCTCAATGAAGTAGAACTCATTGTTTTCATATAGAAATTCGAAGGTGCCGGCGCCCCGATATCCCATCTTGGCGCAGGCCGCCGCGCAGCGGTCACCGATTTTTTCGATCAGCTTGCGCGGAATTCCAATGGCCGGCGCTTCTTCGATCACCTTTTGGTGACGACGTTGCATCGAGCAGTCACGTTCGCCGAGCCAGACGGCGTTTTTGAATTCATCGGCCAGAATCTGGATTTCCACGTGACGCGGATTTTCCAGATACTTCTCCATATAGACCTCGGGGTTGCCGAAGGCTGCACCGGCCTCGCTCTTGGTCATCGTCACCGCGTTGAGGAGCGCGGCTTCGGTATGCACCACGCGCATGCCACGGCCGCCGCCGCCGCCGGCCGCCTTGATGATGACCGGATAGCCGATCTTGCGCGCGATACGAACGATTTCTTTCGGGTCGTCCGGCAGGGCGCCGTCGGAACCCGGTACACACGGCACACCAGCCTTGATCATGGCTTGCTTGGCCAGTACCTTGTCGCCCATCTGGCGAATCGATTCCGGGCGCGGGCCGATGAAGACGAATCCGGATTGCTCGACCCGCTCGGCAAAATCGGCATTTTCCGACAAAAAGCCATAGCCGGGATGAATCGCTTCGGCATCGGTGACTTCGGCGGCGCTGATGATAGCCGGCATGTTCAGGTAGCTCAAGGTCGACGCGGCCGGTCCGATGCAAACCGATTCCTCGGCCAGCTTGACGTATTTTGCTTCGCGGTCAGCCTCGGAATGGACGACCACCGTCTTGATACCCATTTCGCGGCAGGCGCGCTGGATACGCAGGGCGATTTCGCCACGATTGGCAATCAGTATTTTTTCAAACATTGGCGGGAGAAAGTAAGACGTTACAGGCCGAGCGGCCGGGAATGATCGTCGGATGCATGCCGAAAGGCGTTAAACGAGCCGTATGTGACACGCGGTCCCGGACTTAGCCGATTATGAACAGCGGCTGGCCAAATTCGACCGGCTGACCGTTTTCGACCAAGATCTGCGTGATGACGCCGGACGTATCGGCCTCGATTTCGTTCAACAGCTTCATCGCTTCGATGATGCATAGCGTGTCGCCTTCCTTGACGGCAGAACCGATTTCGACATAGGCCGGTGTGCCAGGCGCCGAGGAGCGGTAGAAGGTCCCCACCATTGGTGACTTGACGATGTGGCCTTCGGGCACCACGGCAATAGCCGGGGCTGTGACCGGGCTGGCAACGGCGAGCGTGGACGCGGGTGCGGGGGCAACTTGAGTCGCGGCCTGCGATGGCATCATGACCATTTGCGTTTGCGGGGCCGGCGATGATTTCAGGATGCGTACCTTGCTTTCACCTTCGGTAACCTCGAGTTCGGCAATATCCGATTCGGCAACCAGGTCGATTAATGTCTTCAGTTTACGTAAATCCATATGCATTCCTTGGAACGGGTCAGTTCTCTATTGATTTGACATCGCGGTGCGAGTCGTTCGCACAACAATAATGAAATTTAAAGCTTTTTAAGCGCAAAATCGAGCGCAAGCTGATAGCCGGTCGGTCCGAGTCCGCATATTACGCCGGTTGCAATGCCCGATAGGTAAGAAAAGTGACGAAACTCTTCACGTTGGTGCACGTTCGAGATGTGGACCTCAATAAAGGGAATCGCGACCGCCGCCAGCGCGTCACGCAAGGCGACGCTGGTATGCGTCAAGCCGCCCGGATTGATGATAATCGCCTCTATCTGCTCATTTTTGGCAGCATGAATGCGATCAATCAGTGCTCCTTCGTGGTTGCTTTGAAAGCTGACCAAGTGTGCTCCGGCAGCATTGGCTTGGACTTTCGCTGCTTGCTCGATGTCAGCCAGCGTCGTGTTGCCGTACACTTCTGGCTCGCGCGTACCCAGCAGATTAAGGTTGGGTCCGTTGAGTAGAAGTAGATTTTTTGCCATGGAGATGTATCTCCGTTTGCCGACGATGGGCGCATTTTGCCGCCAAATGCCGTTGGTTGGCAAGGCAAAAAATTCTTTCGAGCTATAACGCTGCGAGATCCCGGCGCAATTCGTCCATCTTCAATTGCCCCAAATAGGTCTTTTTTATTTGCCCCTGAGTGTCCAGCAAGACCGTAAACGGCAGGCCACCAGTCTGGTTTCCGAACAGGCGAAAAAGATCCGTACCACCCATGCCGGCGACATACAGGGGATAGCTGATATTCAATTTAGATGAGAATTCCGCAATATTGGCGGCAGTATCAATACCGATACCAATAATCTGGATATTTTTTCCATTCAGTTCTCGTTGCAGCTGTGTCAGTTCCGGCATTTCTTCGACGCAAGGTGCGCACCACGTGGCCCAGAAATTGACCACCAATGCCTTGCCGCGCCAGCGTGACAACGCTTGCGGCGTTCCGCTGACATCCGGCAAGGTCTGGCCGAACAGGTTGGAGACGGCAGCCGGCTGCGGCGCGGCAGGGGCGAATTTTTTCGCGCCGAAATACATGCCGGCACCGGCCGCCAGAACGGCAAGCACCGCCAGCAACACGATATTTTTTTTCATTCAATCTGTCCTTCAGCGATCAAAAGACGGACGGCCGCCGTCCCGGCTCGTGTTGCCTTCTTGCGGGCCGTGCCAGGTTTTGTCCCTTCACGCAAATCGTCTGCTTCATATAAAGCCAAGTGGATGCCTTCTCCTCGCCACATGAAACTGAGTGTCTCGATCGGGCCGGAATGTCCATTGAAATGCGCGGTTTCCGATACTTCAAAATTAATCCGTTGATCGAGTAGAAATATGGCAACTTCTTTGGCATTGTCGGGAAATAACTGCAAATGAATATCAGAATGCTCGCCAGCCGTGCCATTTTGTACTGCGCCCGTCAGATAAGGCCGGAAGCGTTCCAGTTGTTCCATCATTTGCAACGCCGTCTGGCGTAGTTGCAAAAGCCGCGCGGGCTGACTTTCCGCCAGAAACAATTGATTGTATATGCGCACTTCTTCTTCGATTTGCGTGTTATCGGGTAAGACGTCGCCACGTATCCTGGCATCTCCGAGAATCCGGCGCGCGCTCTTGCGCTTGGCGCTGCCGTAATCAATACCGTCTTCGGCAATCAGGCGCGCGGCGCCTGCCGCAATTTCGGCGCGCAGTGCATCAATATTGGTTTGCTGGTTCATGGGCTGACCGCTCCAGGCGCCGGTCCGAAAAGCAGCCGGTCGGGTAAAATCGTGGTTGCGCCGGTAAAAGCCGACCGCATCCAATCTGTATCCTTCATCCCCGGAATTTTACAATGCATATCCATGTACTCGGCATCTGTGGCACTTTCATGGGCGGCTTGGCGGTGCTGGCGAAGGAAGCTGGGCACAAAGTCACCGGTTGCGACAGCAACGTCTATCCGCCGATGAGCACGCAGCTGGAGGCGCAGGGAATCGAGTTGATTGAGGGTTTCGACCCGAAGCAGGTGGCTCTACAGCCGGATCTGTTCGTGATTGGCAACGTGGTGTCGCGCGGCAACCCGCTGATGGAAGAAATCCTGAATCGCGGCTTACCGTATATGTCCGGACCGCAATGGATAGGCCGCTATATTCTTCGTGATAAGTGGGTGCTCGCTGTAGCGGGAACCCACGGCAAGACGACGACTTCATCGATGTTGGCCTGGATACTGGAAGAGGCGGGTTATGCTCCGGGGTTCTTGATCGGTGGCGTGCCGGTCAATTTCGGTGTGTCGGCACGGCTTGCGCCGGACGATTCGGTGTTTTTCGTGATCGAGGCCGATGAATACGACACCGCATTTTTCGACAAACGCAGCAAGTTCGTTCATTACGGTGCCCGTACCGTGATCCTGAATAATCTCGAATACGATCATGCCGACATCTTTCCCGACCTCACGGCGATCGAAACCCAGTTTCATCACTTGGTGCGCACCGTGCCAGGCGTCGGTCGCTTACTGGTGAATGACGGTCAAGCTTCACTGCGGCGCGTGCTGGAGCGCGGCCGTTGGAGCGAGCTCGAATGGTTCGGGGACGTCGACGATGACTGGACTTTGCGCACGCATGACAACGGTGATTTCGATGTACTGTGGCGCGGCAAGTCGCACGGCACGGTGCGCTGGCCCTTGCTGGGTGAGCATAATCGGCGTAATGCGCTGGCCGCGATTGCGGCCGCCCGCCATGTCGGCGTGCCGCCGGCGCAGGCGATTGCGGCACTTGGCCGTTTCGAAAACGTCAAGCGTCGCATGGAGTTGCGCGGCATAGTCAATGGCATCGCAGTCTACGACGATTTTGCCCATCATCCGACCGCCATCGCAACCACCGTTGCCGGCTTGCGCCAGAAAGTTGGCGCCGCCCGCATTCTGGCGGTATTGGAGCCGCGTTCAAATACGATGAAGCTGGGCGCGATGAAATCGGCGCTAGCACCCAGCCTGGATGAGGCTGACCTGGTGTTTGGCTATGGCGCACAGAGCGGCGGCCGCGATGCGCTCGGCTGGGATCTGGCGACGGCGCTGGCGCCACTGGGCGCCAAGGGACAGGCGCATCATGATCTGACGGCGCTGGTGCAGGCGGTAGCCGGGGCCGCCCATGCTGGTGACCATATATTGGTGATGAGCAATGGCGGTTTTGGCGGCGTGCATCAAAAAATCCTGGACGCGCTCTGCCGATGATCTTGTATCTGCATGGATTTCGCTCCTCGCCGCAATCTTTCAAGGCGCAGTTGATTGGCCAGCGTCTACAGATGCTGGGCCGCGACGCCGAATATCGTTGTCCGCAACTGCCGGCGTCGCCCCGCCAGGCGATCCGGTTGGCGCAGGAGTTGGTGCGCGATTGTCCGCCGTCACAACTGACGTTGATCGGCTCTTCGTTGGGAGGCTATTACGCGACTTGGCTGGCCGAGCAATTCGGTTGTCGCGCTGTGTTGCTGAATCCGGCGGTGGCGGCGCCGCATGATCTGGAGCAGTACGTGGGAGTGACCAGCACCTGGCATTCCGGCCAGCCGTTCGAATTTCGGCATGAATATATTCAAGAACTAAAGGCATTGGCAGTGTCGCGGATCAGCAAGCCGCAGCGCTATTTTTTGCTGGCAGCCACCGGCGACGAGGTGCTGGACTGGCGTCAAATGGTCACGCATTATGCCGGTGCGCAGCAGTTGGTAATCAATGGCAGCGACCATGGCATCAGTGATTTCGAACGCTACCTGGACCAGGTGTTGCAGTTTTGCGGTATCGCAGCACAGGGCCGCCAGTAATGGCTCATTCCGGGAGCCAAGCGCGCTGGCTGGCGCACGTCAATGGTGTCAATCCGACACGGCGGATGCGTGGCTGGTTGCTCGATACGGCATCGTTGACACTGAAGCTGAGCGCGCGCTGCACTCAGTTTCGTGTGCGTCGCCTGCACCAGGGCCGCGCGCTTTGTCTGGCGGATGAAGCTGCCGCTGCACACTTGCCACGCCGGTGCTGTGTGCAGGAGCGCGAGGTACTGCTGCAATGCGATGGGCGGTCGATGGTGTATGCGCATACCATCGTCCCATTGCAAGCCTGCGCATCGGACTGGCCATTTTTCGGTACCCTGGGCGAGCGCTCGCTGGGTACGACACTCTTCGGCGATCCGCGCGTGACACGGGGCAGGTTGCAGTTCGCGCGCCTGCCACGCCGCCACCCATTGATGCTGCGCGCTTGCGCGGCGCTCGGGCCAGATTCGATTCATCATTCACTATTGGCGCGGCGCTGCCAATACCGCCGTCGCAACGGTATCCTGCTGGTTACCGAGCTTTTTCTGCCAGCCATTGCCGATCTCGATTCGCTGCGTGCCACCGAACGATCGCAATCCATGTCCGACTAATCAGGACATTCGCCGATTAACGCAAGCGCCAAGCCAACCATCACGCAACCAACAAGCAAGCATTCATGAATTTATTTTTCGAGGAATCGGGCGATTTCAAGGCCGGCGCGGTCCTGTCGCAGCAAGGCGAGGCTTACCAGGTCGAGATGCCATCCGGCAAACGCTCCAAGGTCAAGGCGCGCGACGTGCTGCTGCAATTCGCAGCGCCGGAGCCGACTCAATTACTGACCGAAGCCAAGGTGGTCGCTGGCGAGCTTGATTTGGAATTCCTATGGGAAGTCGCCGGCCAGGAAGAATTCAGCTTTGCCGAACTCGGCGCTGAATATTTTGGTCATCCACCCAAGCCGGAAGAAGCCGCCGGCTTGCTGCTGTGCCTGCACGCGGCACCGGTCTATTTCTACAAAAAGGGTAAGGGGCGCTACAAGGCGGCGCCGGAAGCGGCATTGAAGGCGGCGTTGGCCGGCATTGAAAAGAAGAGGCGGCAGGCACTGATCCAGGCAGAGTATGTCGAGCAGTTGAAACAGCATTGCTTGCCGGCGGCGTTGCAACCAGTGGTGCATCAGCTATTGTTCAAGCCTGACAAAAACAGCATCGAATATAAGGCGCTGGAAGCCGCCTGCAACGAGCTGCAGACATCGCCGCAAGCCTTGATGCTGGCCACCGGCGGCATTGCGTCGCCGCAAGAATTGCACATGGCGCGCTTTTTGTTTGAATATTTTCCGAAAGGAACCGCGTTTTCTACGCTTCCAGTACCGCCGATACCGGCGCTGCCGGTGGCAGCGGTACAGGCGTTTTCGATTGACGATGCCAGCACCACCGAAATCGACGATGCGTTTTCGATCACCCGGCAGGCTGATGGCAAGTTGCGCGTCGGCATTCACATCGCCGCGCCCGGCCTTGGCATCCGGCGCGACGATGCGCTCGACTTGATTGCGCGTCAGCGTATGTCAACCGTCTACGCGCCCGGCACCAAGATCACCATGCTGCCGGATGAGGTGATCAATGCTTACACGCTGGCCGCTGGCAAGACCTGCCCGGCTCTGTCGTTGTATGCATTGCTCGACCCGGCGGATTGGACGGTGCTTGCCACCGAAACCAAGACCGAAGCGGTGCCGATCATCAGTAATTTGCGTCATAACGATCTCGATGCGCTGGTGACTGAGGAAGTGCTGGCCAGCGGTGCCGGCGACTATCCGCACAAGGAAGACTTGGCCGTACTGTGGCAATGGGCGCAAGTTCTGGAAAAGGCGCGCATGGCGAAACGGGAGAGCTTTGGCTTGCGGCCGGAGCAGACCAATCGCGTCGATTTTAATTTTTCAGTGGAAGACGGCATCGTCAGCATTGAACGCCGCAAGCGCGGTGCGCCACTCGACAAGATCGTCGCCGAGCTGATGATTTTCGCCAACAGCAGTTGGGGCAAGCTGCTGCACGAGCATGGAGTACCCGGGATTTATCGCGCCCAAGGCGGTAGCGGCGGATGGGCCGCGCGCATGCAGGTGCGGATGGTGACGCACGCGGCGCCGCATCAGGGCCTGGGAGTGGACCAGTACATATGGAGTACCTCACCATTGCGGCGCTATCCCGATTTGCTCAACCAGTGGCAGATCCTGGCCTGCGCCGAACACGGCGTGGCAGCACCGCTGGCGGCGCCGTTTCGACCGCGTGACGCCGACCTGTACGCGATTGTCTCTGCCTTTGACGGTATTTATGCCGGCTATGCCGATTACCAATCGACGATGGAACGCTACTGGTGCCTGCGCTGGCTGGCGCAGGAACAGGCGCAGGGGCGGGCGCAGCGCGTCGATGCGGTGGTGCTGAAAGAAGAAATCGTGCGCCTGGTCGATATTCCGTTGGTGCTCAAACTGCCGGGCATGCCGGCGCTCGCGCGCGGCACCTACGTGAAACTGGACTTGATCCGCTGGGACGAGGTCAGCCTGAATGTAGAGGCGCGCCTGCACGAAGTGGCAGCGGTCCCGGCCGCCGATGTTGACATGGAGACGCTGGATGCCGCCCTCGAGGCGGAGACCGGCATGGAGACCAATCCGGACGGCGCGGCCGAGGCATTGGAGCTGGCGCCTGAAGCGGCAGTGGATGGTGCACCGGAAGGCGTGGTCGGAAGGCCGCCCGTGTTGCCGGCGTGATCACTCGATCGATGGCGACCCGGCGGCTTGACGTAGAATCCCCCTTTCCTGCCAACACCACCGTATCCCGCACGTGAAGCTGCTTCCGGAAAATCGACTTCTGGCGTTCTCCATCGCGTTCTCGCTGCTGGCGCATGGTGCCTTGCTGGCGGTGCATTTTACGGCGCCGGAATTGCTGCGCCAGAAGCCCTTCGATCCCGGCCTGGAAGTGATTCTGGTGAATGCCCGGCATGATAAACAGCCGTTGAAGGCGGAGGCACTGGCGCAGGCCAATCTGGATGGCGGCGGCAATGCCGAACTCGGTCGCGCCAAGTCGCCATTGCCGGACTTACGCAAGGCGGAAGATGGAGACAGTGCCAAAAAGATGCAGCGGCGGGTTGCCGAGTTGGAGAGGGAGCAGAAAAAACTGCTGCAAAGCCTGGCCGCCAAAACGGCGCTGACAACGCCGGTGACTGCGCGCGACCGGCCGCAGGAAGCACCGCCGCAACCCGATGGCGCCGACGAAGCGGATAGTGCGCAAGTGATTGCGCGGATGGAAGCAGAGATCGCCAAAAACATCGAGGACTATAACAAGCGACCGAAAAAAACCCAGATCACCACCAGCACGCGCGAAGTCGGCTATGCCATGTATTACAAGGCGCTGCAGGATCGGATTGAAAAAATCGGCACCCTCAACTTCCCGCAGCAAAACGGGCGCAAGCTGTACGGCGAGCTGGTGTTGTACATCCCGATTTACCACGACGGCAATTTGTACCTGAAAGAAGGCGGTCCGCGGATCGAGCGCTCGTCCGGCAATCCGGTTCTGGATCAGGCGGCGCTGCGTATCGTGACCCGTGCGGCGCCATTCGGACGTTTTCCACCCAATATGCGTTCGTCCGGCAAGGACGATGTGTGGGAAATCATCACACGCTTTAATTTCACGCGCGAGGAAGCGCTGAAAGCCGAATTAAGGGGTGGCAACTGATGCATGCAATGGATCGTTACGTCGTGATCGGGCAGCCGGTGGCGCACAGCAAATCGCCCGAGATCCACGCGCGTTTTGCCGCCCAGACCGGCCAGCAACTCAGCTACGCACGTCTGGCGGCGCCGCTCGACGGGTTCGTGCGCACCGTGCGCGACTTCATGCGCGACGGCGGGAAGGGCGCCAATGTCACGGTGCCGTTCAAGCTGGAGGCGCTGCAGCTGGCAACCAGCGCGAGTCCGCGGGCACGGGCGGCAGGCGCGGCAAATACGTTGATGTTCGATGGTGACCGCATCCTTGCCGACAATACCGACGGCGTCGGCCTGGTTGCCGATATCGTCCGCAATGCCGGTGTCGTTCTGGCGCGGAAAAATATCCTGTTGCTGGGCGCCGGCGGCGCTGCGCGCGGTGTCATCCTGCCGCTGCTGGAACAAGCGCCGGCGCGGATTGTCGTGGCCAATCGCACCATCGCCCGTGCGCGTGAACTGGAGCAGCGCTTTGCCGCCCAGGGGCCGATCGTTGCCAGCGACTTTGCCAGTCTGCGCATGCCGTTTGACGTCATCATCAACGCCACCTCGGCCAGTCTGGAGCAGCAGGTACTGCCGGTGCCGGCGACCGTTTTCGGTGCCGGGACATTTTGCTACGACATGATGTACGGCGCCCAGCCGACCGTCTTCATGCAGCTTGCAAGCCGGCATGGCGCGCGCACGCGCGACGGCCTTGGGATGTTGGTGGAACAGGCCGCCGAATCGTTTTTGCTGTGGCGCGGCGTGCGTCCCGCAACCGCGCCGGTGCTGACCGAGTTGCGTGCTCAGTTCGACGCGGCGGCATGAAAAGGCTGGGTCGATGGGCGCTGTACTTGGTCGGCATGGCAATCGCGGTCGTTCTGGCCATGCAGTTGTATTTCTTCCTGCAGATAGGTTGGTGGGTACGCCATAACCCGGAGTCCACCAGTTTCATGCAGCGGCAATTATCGGTGTTGCAGGCAAAGAACCCGCGCGCCACGCTGCAGCACCAATGGGTGCCCTATCAGCGCATCTCCACGCATTTGAAACGTGCAATCATCGCCGCCGAAGATGCCAGTTTTGCCGAACATCAGGGCGTCGACTGGGACGCGCTGGAAAAGGCGTATCAAAAAAATCTGAAAAAAGGCCGGGTAGTGGCTGGCGGTTCGACGATCACCCAGCAGTTGGCGAAAAACCTCTTTCTTTCCGGTAATCGCAGCTATCTGCGCAAAGGGCAGGAATTCCTCATTACCTACATGCTGGAATTCTGGATGGACAAGGAAAGAATTTTCGAGATTTACCTGAACGTGGTCGAATGGGGCAACGGCGTCTTCGGTGCCGAGGCTGCGGCCCGTCACTACTACGGTATTGCTGCGGTCAATCTGAGCCCGGCGCAGGCAGCACGGCTGGCGGTCATGCTGCCGAACCCGCGCTTTTATGACAAGAATCGGAGTTCGGCCTATCTGGAGCGCCGAACTGCGCTGATATTGCGGCGCTTGGGGTCAGCTGCAGTGCCGTGAGAACACTGCCTGCGGCGCCGTTTTGCGAAACCTGATCATGGCGATTGAGCAACGGCGCCCTCCGGTTGATCCGAATCCTGGCGGCTGCGGGCGTGGCCAGCCCGTATGGGCCGGCCCAACGCAGCCCATTGGGCGATCAAGTGGACAAGGCCTTGCCATTGTGGATCAAGCGCTGTGCCAGCCCGCGTATGCTGCCGATGGCCACATGGCCGATGCCCTGTTCTTTTGCCGGTGCCGGTACACTGACGCGGCTATCCAGGCGGTCCGCTTCAATCACGACCAGGCGACCCGGCGTCAGTTCGAGCGATTCGCCAGTGGACAGCCAGTAATCTTCGACCGATCCTTCCATCGTAATCCACACCTGACCGCAAATGACGCGTAATGTCTGTCCGTGCTCGGCGATGCCGGAAATAGCGTGGTTGGCTGCAATCTTGAGCGAATGAGTTGCGAATAAATTTCCCATGACGTTTTGCTCCTGTGAAGATTTCGGATAGATCGATGAAATACCGGTCTCCTGAAATCTGTTGGCTGATGTGAGGATTCTAGTCATGGTGCATCGCATTGCAAAACGATATATATTTGAATGTCTTGTTAGTTTTATTCACATCAAATCCTTATGGCCGATTTCCGGAAACTGCCGAATCTGACTGCCCTGCGAGCCTTCGAAGCGGCGGCGCGGCACCAGAATTTTTCCCGCGCGGCAGAAGAAATTCACGTTACGCACGGAGCCATCAGCCATCAGGTGCGCGCCCTTGAGGAGGAGCTCGGGGTGCAGCTTTTCGTGCGTCTTGGCAAACGTATCAGCTTGACCGGGCATGGCCAGCAATTTGCCAATGCGTTGCGCAAGAGTTTGCTGGATATCGCATCGGCGACGGACGCGGTGAAGTCCAGCGATGAATACAGACGATTGACCATTTCGTCGTTGTCATCATTTGCCGCGCGCTGGCTGTCGCCGCGCATAGGAAGCTTCATCGAGCAATACCCGGATATCGAAGTGCGTTTGCAGTCGAGTACGAACTTGACCGATTTCGCCCGGGAAGAAGTGGATGTCGCGATCCGGTTCGGCCCTGGAAATTATCCCGGGCTGGCGGAAGAGCTGCTCATGGGCGACTACTATTACCCGGCTGCGAGTCCGCGTTTCAACGGTGGCAATTTGCCGACCACACCGCAGGATTTGGCACGTGGCGGATTACTCCGCTGCGAGATGGAGCCCTGGTTGCCGTGGTTTCGGGCAGCGCAAATCGATCTGCCGGAACCGACCACGGGGATTATTTTTCAAGATGCAACCATGCTGCTGCGGGCGGCGGTGGACGGGCAAGGTATTGCATTGGTGCGGCATGCGATGGCTACTGCCGATATTTTATCGGGTGAGTTGATACGGCTGTTCGATGTGACCGTAAAATGTCCTTCTTCGTATTACTTCGTGTGCCCGCCGGGTTCGCTGCAGAAATCGCAGGTGCAGGCATTCCGGGGCTGGTTATTTGCCGAAGTCGACAAGTGGAAAAAAGTCGACGTGGAGCGAATCAGTCAAGCGCCGTTTTGACCAACGATTGCCACTATTGGGACAAGGTGGGTGCTTGCTTGCGCTTATCGATAAAAGTACACTTGCGATTGTTTTTATTTGCGAATAGCGCAGCGGCCGCCGCGACTCCGTTTGTCAGCGCGTGGCCATCCGTCCCAGTTTCGATTTCCGGACTGCGTTGTTGCAGCGCCTGGCGTCATTCATCTGGCGCGCCACGCCGCCGGTTGCGTAAGCCGGACCCCGCTCCCGAATCTTCGTGCACGCCGCCACAGTGGTTGCCGCACACGTTGTGCCGTTATGGTGCAGCAGGAAACTCACATGATTAATGTATTCGTATTGCAAAACGGCCGGCTCAATCAGACCAAGGTGGAGTCGCGCGCGGACCTTGAAAACAGCAGCCCGGTGTGGGTTGACTTGATCGATCCCAACGACGACGAGCGCACCTGGGTCAAGAGCATCTATGGCGTGACGTTGCCGGGCGAGGACGAAGTCAAGGATATCGAAGCGTCGGCCCGATATTACGAAGCGGAAAACGGCGACCTGCATTTGCGCACCGATTTCCTGATCGACGAGGACGACGGCCCCACGCCCACGGTCACGGTGGCCTTCATCCTCACGCGCAACATGTTGTTTTCGATGCACAGCGAGGATCTGCCGGTGTTTCGGCTGGTGCGCATGCGTGCGCGTTCGCGCCCCGGCTCGATCACGGATTACAAGGACGTTCTGATCGACCTGTACTCGACCGATGCCGAGTATTCGGCTGATGCGCTGGAAGGCATCTATCAAAACCTGGAAGGGGTCAGCGGCAGCGTGTTGCAGAAGGAGCTGACCGATGCAACGGCCGCCGAGATTCTGAATGCGATCGCCCAGGAGGAAGACTTGAATGGGCGCATCCGTCGCAACATGATGGATACGCGGCGCGCGGTCAGTTTCCTGATGCGTGGCCGGTTGCTGAATCCGGACCAGTTCGAAGAGGCGCGGCAAATCCTGCGCGATATCGAATCGCTGGACGGGCATACGGCGTTCCTGTTCGACAAGATCAACTTCCTGATGGATGCCACGGTCGGTTTCATCAATATCAACCAGAACAAGATCATCAAGATTTTTTCGGTGGCCTCGGTCGCTTTCCTGCCGCCGACCCTGATCGCCAGTATCTACGGCATGAACTTCAAGCTGATGCCGGAATTCGACTGGACTTATGGCTATCCGCTGGCCCTCTTACTGATGGTGGCCTCGGCGTTGACGCCGTTCTGGTATTTCCGGCGCCGCGGCTGGCTAAAAAATTAGGCAGGTGTTGTGCCTAAGTGAAATTTTTTCACGACCGGCATAAAAAGCATTCAGCCCGCGCCAGTGGGGAAGTCACCCTGTCGGCACGCACTTTCGTTACACTTGGTGCAAATGTCAGCGTTTCGCTGACGGATATGTTGCGTGCCATCGATCCAGGTGGCGCCGAATCAGGAGGATTGGGTCACGATGAATACCTCTGCCGCGCCGCCTGTTCCCGCCGGCCGCAAGCAACAGGTGGTAGCCGCGTTGCGCGCCATCGTGCCGGCCCACTGCGTACTGTTCGAGGAAGAAGACACGCGACCTTACGAGTGCGATGGGCTGGCCGCCTATCGGCAGTTGCCGATGGTGGTCGTGCTTCCCGAAAACGAGGAGCAGGTGGTGGCGATCCTGAATGCCTGCCGCGGCATGCAGGTGCCGATCGTGCCGCGCGGCGCCGGCACTGGCCTGTCGGGCGGCGCGCTGCCGGTTGCCGATGGCGTGGTGCTGTCGACCGCCAAATTCAGGGAAATCGTCAAGCTCGACCCGCACGCCCGGACCGCGGTGGTGCAGCCGGGGGTGCGCAATCTGGCGATTTCCGAAGCGGCGGCGCCGCACGGCCTGTATTACGCGCCTGACCCGTCGTCGCAAATTGCCTGCACCATCGGCGGCAATGTGGCTGAAAACTCCGGCGGCGTGCATTGCCTGAAGTACGGCTTGACGATTCACAACGTGTTGCGCGTGCGGATGGTGACCATCGAGGGCGAAGTGGTGGAGCTGGGCGGTGCCGCGCTGGACGCCCCGGGGCTCGATCTATTGGCAGTCTTCATCGGCTCCGAGGGCATGCTCGGCATCGTCACTGAAGTCACGGTCAGGCTGGTGCCGAAGCCGCAGGCGGCGCGCGTGATCATGGCGTCGTTCGACGACGTCGTGAAAAGCGGCGATGCAGTGGCCAGCGTGATCGCCGCCGGCATCATTCCGGCCGGACTGGAAATGATGGACCGTACCAGTTCGCGCATGGTTGAGCCGTTCGTGCAGGCCGGCTACGATACCGACGCGGCTGCCATTCTGCTGTGCGAATCGGACGGCACGATGGAAGAGGTGGAAGAAGAAATCGCCCGCATGAGTGCGGTGCTGGCGGCCAGCGGCGCCACCCGGATCGAAGTCTCGCAGTCGGAGGCCGAGCGGCTGCGCTTCTGGTCCGGGCGCAAGAATGCATTTCCCGCCGCCGGCCGCATTTCGCCGGATTACTACTGCATGGACGGCACCATTCCGCGCAAGAAGCTGGCGCAGGTGCTGCTCGGCATCGAGGCGATGGAAGCCAAGTACGGTTTGCGTTGCGCCAATGTGTTTCATGCCGGCGACGGCAATCTGCATCCATTGATTCTATTTGATGCCAATGTCCCGGGTGAATTTCACCGGGCCGAGCTGTTCGGCGCCGAGATTCTCGAGCTGTGCGTCGAAGTCGGCGGCACCATCACCGGCGAGCACGGGGTCGGCATCGAAAAGATCAATTCGATGTGCGTGCAATTTTCACCCGAAGAGCGGGAAGCGTTTTTCGGCGTCAAGCGCGCCTTCGACCCGGCCTTCCTGCTGAATCCGGACAAGGCGATTCCGACCCTGGTGCGCTGCGCCGAAAATGGCAAGATGCATGTGCGGCGCGGGCAGTTGAAATTCGCCGATTTGCCGCGTTTTTGAGACCAATCCAATGGAACAGGTACTGCAGGAATTTCATGAACGCATCGTACGCGGCGCCGGGGTGCGCCAGCCGTTGCAGATTCGCGGTGGCGGCAGCAAGGATTGGTATGGCTGCGCGGTCCAGGGCGAGCTGCTGTCGACTAGCGCGTATCGCGGCATTGTCGATTACGAGCCGACCGAGCTGGTAATTACCGCGCGCTGCGGCACGCCGCTGGCCGAGATCGAAGCGACGCTGGCGCAACAGCGGCAGATGCTGGCATTCGAGCCGCCCCACTTCGGTCCTGGTGCCACGGTCGGCGGCATGCTGGCCGCCGGCTTGTCGGGGCCGCGCCGGGCGGCGGTGGGCGCCGTGCGCGATTTCGTGCTGGGTGCGGTGCTGATGGATGGGCGCGGCGAAGTCCTGCATTTCGGCGGCCAGGTCATGAAGAACGTGGCTGGCTACGACGTTTCGCGCCTGCTGGCCGGCTCGCTCGGTACGCTTGGCTTGGTCCTGGAAGTCTCGCTCAAGGTGTTGCCGCAGCCGGCAGTGCGCGCCACCCACTGTTTCGAGATGAGCCAGGCGGACGCGTTGCAGCAGCTGAATCAATGGGGTGGTCAGCCATTGCCGATTTCCGCCAGCGCCTGGCGCGAGGGTTTGCTGACCATTCGCTTCGAAGGGGCAGCGGCGGCCGTGACCAGTGCCCAGCAAAAATTGGGTGGCGCGGTGCTGCCCGAGATCCAGGCCGACGCCTTGTGGAACGGCTTGCGCGAACAGACCGATGCATTTTTTGCTGGCGATGGTGAGCTGTGGCGTTTGTCGGTGCCATCCACGACGCCAGCTCTGGCAGTGCCGGGGGCGCTCCTGATCGAATGGGGCGGTGCGCAACGCTGGCTGGCGGCCGCGCCGAACGATGCCGCCGCGGCCATCCGTGCTGCGGCAGCCGATGCCGGCGGCCATGCCAGCCTGTGGCGCACCGGTGACAAGCGCGCTGGCGTGTTCGCCCCGCTGGCGCCCGCGGTGGCGGCGATCCATCGGCGGCTAAAGGCCAGTTTCGACCCCGCCGGAATTTTCAATCCGGGTCGCATGTACCCGGACCTCTAGGCAGGCAAGACGATGCAAACCAATCTAGCTGACTTGATCAGGCAGACGCGTGAAGGCCAGGAGGCCGACGCCATTTTGCGCAAATGCGTGCACTGCGGTTTCTGCCTGGCGACTTGTCCGACCTATCAGTTGTTTGGCGACGAGCTGGATAGCCCGCGCGGCCGCATCTACCTGATGAAGCAGGTTCTGGAGGGCAAGCCGGCGAGCGCTTCCACCCAGCTGCATCTGGATCGCTGCCTGACGTGCCGTAATTGCGAAACCACCTGTCCGTCCGGGGTGCAATACGGCCGGTTGGTGGATATCGGGCGCAAGGTGGTGGAAGAGCAGGTGCCGCGGCCGCTGCCGCAGCGTGTCGTGCGCACCGTGCTGAAGGAATTTTTGCCGCGCAAATGGCTGTTTACGCCAGCCATGAAGGCTGGCCAGCTGGTGCGGCCGCTGTTGCCGGGCGGACTGAAGAACAAGGTGCCGCTGGCACGGCCGGCCGGCATCTGGCCGCGCCGCACGCATGCGCGCAAGATGCTGTTGCTGGACGGCTGCGTGCAGCCGGCGATGGCGCCCAACATCAACGCCGCCACCGCCCGCGTGTTCGACGCCCTGGGGGTGCAGCTGCTGATAGCGCCGCGTGCCGGCTGCTGCGGTGCCATCCGCTATCACCTGAACGACCAGGCCGGCGGCTTGCACGACATGCGGCGCAATATCGACGCCTGGTGGCCGCACATCGAAGCGGGTGCGGAGGCGATCGTGATGACGGCCTCGGGCTGCGGCGTGACGGTCAAGGAGTACGGCCATTTGCTGGCGCACGATCCGGCGTATGCGGCGAAAGCGCAACGCATCTCGGCATTGACCAAGGATGTAAGCGAGTTGCTGCCGGCTTTCGAGGGCGAGCTGGCGCAGCGTTTGAGCGGCAAGATTCGCCGGCGGATTGCCTATCATCCGCCGTGCACGCTGCAGCACGGGCAGCAGATCCGCGGCAAGGTCGAAGCGCTGTTGCGCCTCGCCGGCGTCGATGTGCAACTGTGCCAGGACAGCCATCTGTGCTGCGGCTCGGCCGGCACCTATTCGGTATTGCAGCCGAAAGAGGCGTACGAGTTGCGCGACAACAAGCTGGCCAAGCTGCAGGCGACGCACGCGGACATGATCGTGTCGGCCAACATCGGCTGCATCACGCATTTGCAGTCCGGCACGGCAACTCCAGTGCGGCACTGGATCGAGCTGATCGACGGTGCCTTGAACGCGCCCTGAGTGCCGGGCTCGATCGGCAATTGTGCAAGGAGCCGCAGCGACCTGAACCTTGCCGCGGGTGCTTACTCCAACCGGCATTGACAAGGCGAGCGGCGGAAAGGTGAACAGCATGGCTAGCATGGCGATAGCGGTTGACCCCCTGATTTGCACGATTGGCCACTCGACGCTGCCGCTGCAGGAATTCATCCACCTGTTGCAAATCAATGGCGTGACCCACGTGCTGGATGTACGGTCGGTACCGCGCTCACGTCATAACCCGCAATTCAATCGGGACAGTCTGCCGGCTGCATTGCAGGTGGTTGGAATCGACTACACCCATCTGGCCGGGCTGGGCGGCTTGCGCCATGCGCAGCGCGATTCCATTAATACCGGGTGGCGCAATACCTCATTTCGTGGCTATGCCGATTACATGCAAACGGCCGATTTTGAACAGCACTTGCAGCACGCGATGGTGCTGGCACAGCAACAGCGCTGTGCGCTGATGTGCGCCGAAGCGGTCCCTTGGCGCTGCCACCGTTCGCTGATCGCCGACGCACTGGTGGTGCGCGGAATGATGGTGGAAGACATCATGGGACCGCATGGGCGCACTCCGCATCGCTTGACCCCGTTCGCCAAAGTGCGCGGGACGCATGTTCATTACCCGCCATGCGCGCCGACGCTAACCGAAGCCATGCGTGATTAACGGACGTGCGTCGCACTATCATGGAGTATGTTGCTCAAGCTGCCAGTTTGCGCCCGTAATTCGACGCTAATAGTGGGAGTATATCGAGAATGCCGGGATATCGACGCAGTGCCTGCGCTGCTTGAATTATTGCGCCAGCAATTTTTGAATGTCGTCGATCAGCTCTTCCGGCTTGGTGGTCGGTGCGTAGCGCTTGTAGACAGTGCCGTCTTTTTGCACCAGGAACTTGGTGAAATTCCACTTGATGGCTTCGCTGCCCAGGACGCCCGGCGCGGCGCTCTTCAGGTGCTGGAACAGCGGGTCCGCACGATCGCCATTGACGTCGATCTTGGCGAACAGCGGAAAACTGACGCCGTAATTTTTTTCGCAGAAGGCACCGATTTCCTCGGCGCTGCCCGGTTCCTGGGCGCCGAACTGGTTGCACGGAAAGCCCAGCACTTCCACGCCCTGGTCGTGAAATTGCTCATAGATCGCTTCCAGCCCCTGGTATTGCGGCGTGAAGCCGCAATTGCTGGCGGTATTGACGATCAGCAGCACACGGCCGCGATACTGTGCCAGGTCAACAGGCGCGCCGGCCAGGCTGTTCGGCTTGAAATCATAGATATTGACGGTGCTCATACGATCCCCAGATGGTGAGTGCCAGAAGTCAGGTCACGCTCTTGGGCATCCTTGCTGCGCAGCTTGATCGCCAGCCGCAAGTCGTTAAGCGAATCGGCGTTGCGCAAGGCGTCTTCATAGGAAATTTTGTCCGCCTCGTACAAGTCGAATAATGCCTGGTCAAAGGTTTGCATGCCGAGTTCGCGCGATTTTTTCATGATTTCCTTGATCTCGTGCACCTGTCCTTTAAAGATCAGGTCGGAAATCAGCGGCGAATTCAGCATGATCTCGATCGCCACGCAGCGCCCCTTGGTGTCGCGCAGGGGTACCAGCCGTTGCGAAATCATGCCTTTCAGGTTGAGCGACAAATCCATCAGCAACTGCGGCCGCCGTTCTTCGGGGAAGAAGTTGATGATGCGGTCCAGCGCCTGATTGGCGCTGTTGGCATGCAGGGTGGCCAGGCACAGATGGCCTGTTTCAGCGAAGGCGATAGCGTAATCCATGGTTTCGCGGTCGCGGATCTCGCCGATCTGGATCACGTCCGGCGCTTGCCGAAGTGAATTTTTAAGCGCCGTGCCCCAGTCTTCGGTATCGACGCCGATTTCGCGCTGGGTGATGATGCAGTTGCGGTGCGGATGGATGTATTCGACCGGGTCTTCGATAGTGATGATGTGGCCATAGCTGTTTTCATTGCGATGGCCGACCATCGCCGCCAGCGTGGTCGATTTGCCGGAGCCGGTGGCGCCGACCATGATCACCAGTCCGCGCTTGGTCATCGCCACTTCCTTCAAGGTGTCGGGCAAGCCGAGCTCCTCGAATTTCGGAATGTTGGTGGTGATCGTGCGCAGCACCATGCCGACATGGCCCTGCTGCACGAAGGCGGAGACTCGAAAGCGCCCGAGGCCGCTCGGGCTGATCGCGAAGTTGCATTCCTTCTTGGCTTCGAACTCCGCCGCCTGGCGATCGTTCATGATGGCGCGCGCCAGTTCGACGGTGTGGGCCGGCGACAACGGCTGGTTGGATACCGGCGTCACCTTGCCGTCGATCTTGAAGGCGGGCGGAAAATCGGTCGTGATGAACAGGTCCGAGCCGTTTTTGCTGACCATCAGCCGCAGCAGGTCATGCATGAATTTGGTTGCTTGATCCCGTTCCATCTTGGTTTTCCTTTTGCGTTATTCCTTCTTGTAAAAGGAAGGAATTTCTCAGTGCGCACCACCACCTCGCGGCTTGCAAGCCGCTCGGATTCGCGCGGCGCAAAGCGTGCTTTGCGAAATCCCGCGCTTATCCCGGGAAGTTTTCCGGCGTCTTGGCGGCGGCGCGCGCAGCGCCCAGCGAAATTACATTGCGCCGTACCAGTTCGGTCAGGTTGCTGTCCAGGGTTTGCATGCCGAGATTGCTGCCGGTCTGGATCGCCGAATACATTTGCGCGATCTTGCTTTCCCGAATCAGGTTGCGAATGGCCGGCGTGCCCAGCATGATTTCATGGGCGGCGACGCGGCCGGAGCCATCCTTGACCTTCAGCAAGGTTTGCGAGACGACTGCCTGCAGCGATTCCGACAACATCGAGCGTACCATTTCCTTTTCGTCGCCGGGGAAGACGTCGATGATGCGATCGATGGTTTTCGCCGCCGACGAAGTGTGCAGCGTGCCGAACACCAGGTGCCCCGTTTCCGCCGCCGACAAGGCGAGGCGGATGGTTTCGAGATCGCGCAATTCGCCCACCAAAACCACGTCCGGATCTTCCCGCAAGGCCGAGCGCAGCGCGTTGGAAAAGGAGTGCGTGTGGGGTCCGACTTCGCGCTGGTTGATCAGGCATTTCTTGGATTCGTGCACGAACTCGATCGGGTCTTCGATGGTCAGGATGTGGGCGTACTCGTTTTCGTTGACGTGGTTGACCATCGCCGCCAGCGTGGTCGATTTGCCGGAGCCGGTCGGTCCCGTCACCAGTACCAGTCCGCGCGGCTTCAAGGCCAGATCGGCGAAAATCTTCGGTGCGTTCAACTGCTCAAGACTGAGTATTTTCGACGGAATCGTGCGCAGCACCGCCGCCGCGCCGCGATCCTGGTTGAAGGCGTTGACGCGGAAGCGCGCCAGGCCGGGGATCGCAAAGGAAAAATCGCATTCCAGGTGTTCTTCATAGGCCTTGCGCTGACCATCGTTCATGATGTCATAGATCATGCCGTGCACATCCTTGTGCTCGAGCGGCGGCAGGTTGATGCGGCGCACGTCGCCGTGCACCCGGATCATCGGCGGCAGCCCGGACGACAGGTGCAAGTCGGACGCGTTGTTCTTGACCGAGAAGGCCAGCAGTTCTGAAATGTCCATTTATAATCCGTGAGCCTGCAAAGAGAGTGGGAAGCGGAAATCCGGCGGTAGGCAAGGCCGGCTATTTTTTGTTTCTGGTTGGCGCCGCCAAAAGTGAATTGATTATGTCCTTAGTTGTACAAAACTTGCAAGCCGTGCGTGGCGCAATGGCATCCGCCGCTGCTGCTGCCGGACGTGATCCGGGCAGCATCGCCTTGCTCGCGGTCAGCAAGACCTTCGGCGCCGGCACCGTGCTGGAGGCGGTGGACGCCGGACAAGCCGCCTTTGGTGAAAACTACTTGCAGGAAGCGCTGGATAAAATGGCCGTCGTCGGCGCGGCACGTCCGGATGCGGGCCTGGAATGGCATTTTATTGGCCCGATCCAGAGCAACAAGACGCTGGCGATCGCGAGTCATTTTGATTGGGTACATTCGGTCGAGCGAGAAAAAATCGCGCAACGGCTGTCGGCGCAGCGGCCGGCTCACTTGCCGCCGCTGAACGTCTGCCTGCAGGTGAACCTGGATGCCGAAGCCAGCAAGAGCGGGGTTGCGCCGCAGCAGGCGCCGGCATTGGCGCATTTCATTTCCGGACTGCCGAATCTGCGGCTGCGTGGACTGATGGCGATTCCGCAACCGTGCGCGGAAATTGCCGGCCAGCGGGCGGCTTTTCGCCGTTTGCGTGAATTGTTCGAGCAGTTGCGAACCCAGGGCTTGGCTCTGGATACACTGTCAATGGGCATGTCGGCCGATCTGACGGCGGCAATCATGGAGGGTTCAACCATGGTTCGCGTCGGTAGTGCTATTTTTGGAGCAAGGAACTATGCAGCCTGATATGAAAATCGGTTTCATTGGTGGCGGCAACATGGCCACCGCGCTGATCGGCGGCCTGGCTGGCCGGCTGCTGGCCGCCGATCGGATTCACGTGGTCGATCCGAACGCCGATGCATTGCGCCGGCTGGCGCAGCAGTTTGGCGTGAATACGTCGCAGCAGCTCGATGCCGGCCTCGCCGCCTGCGAAGTGATCGTGCTGGCGGTCAAACCGCAGCAAATGAAGACGGTGGCCGAGCAATTGCGCCCGCATATCGGCACGCAGCTGCTGCTGTCGATCGCGGCCGGGATTCGCGCCGCCGACCTGTCGCGCTGGCTGGGCGGACACGGCGCGATTGTGCGCAGCATGCCGAACACGCCGGCGCTGATCGGCCAAGGCATCACCGGCATGGTGCCTCATGCCTGGTGTCTCGCCTGAGCAGCGGGCAGCGGCGGACGCCGTCATGCGCGCGGTCGGCAGTACGGTGTGGCTGGATGACGAAAGCCTGATTGATGCCGTGACCGCGGTTTCGGGTAGCGGCCCGGCATACGTGTTTTATTTCCTGGAAGCGATGCAACAGGCGGCGCTGGAACTGGGCCTGGAGCCGCAGCAGGGCACCGCGCTGGCGCTTGCCACGTTTAGCGGCGCGGTACAACTGGCGGCACAGTCGTCAGAACCGCTGTCGGTGTTGCGCGAGCGCGTGACTTCCAAGGGCGGCACCACCCATGCGGCGCTGGCCAGCATGGAGGCGGGTGATGTGAAAGGGGCGATTGTGACGGCCATCAAGGCCGCCGCGGCGCGCAGCAAGGAATTGGGCGAGGAATTCGGCCGCGCCTAGACGCTATTTGCCGGCTCGGCGGCGCGGCGCCCCCAGCCATTTGCCCACGAGTGGCGCCACCAGGCGCCAGCCGCGCGATACCGTCAGTCCGGTTTGCAGGATCGGCAGCAGGCGGCGCGGTTTCAGCAGGAACAAGCCGCCGACCAGCGCCAGCACCAGTGCGGGGTTATCGCGCAGGCGGTCCACGATGCGCATGCCGGTGTCAAACGTGGTGAATGAGCGGCCGAGCCGGATTTTATGAATCGCCATCGCGTCGCGCTGCAGCGCACAGCGCGCCTGCAGCCGTTGCCGGCGTTGCGCGAGGAGTTTCAGGTGGCTGGTCATCGGGGTGACATGTGAGGTGGGATTACGGCGCATTCAGTGCGTCGACGTCTTTTGCCATTTCCGCCAGGGTATGCGCCAGCAGGCGCGATTTGCGGCGGTAATTGCTGCGCACGGCGAGCACGATGACAATGGCCGCCAAGGTAAAGAATCCGATCAGAATCAGCAGCACCGGTATGCGCTGAGTATCCCAATACAGCACGACGATCAGGAGAATCGCGAGCAGCACGGCGATGCCCAAGCATGCCATGGCGGCCAGCGACAGCAGCAGGTAGAAAAAATAGCGCAGCGCTTCTTCTTCCAGCTCGACTGTCAGCAACTCCACGCGGGTTTGCAGGGTGGTGATAAAAGTCGACAGTAGCCGTGTCGCCGAATCGAAAATAGCCATGCTTGTTTGCGCCTTATTATTTGCGGCTGATCATCAGTCCAGCCAGCAGGCCGGCGCATAAACCGATGCTTGCCGCCTGCCATGGATTATTTTCAACGAAGCGGTCGGTGGCTTGTATTGCTTGTACCCCGGATGAAGCGAGGCTCTGTTCCACTCGGACCAGTTCGCGCTTGGTTTTTCTCAATTTGCGCTCGAATTGAGCGATCGCGGTTTTGTAGCCATGTTCGGTTTGCTGCTCGGTTTCGCTCAACAGCTGTTCCGCCTCCTGGATGACGGTGCGCAGATCGTTCAGCAATTGTTCTCTGGCATCACTGGCTTGCTGCGTCATGCTCATAAGCGCTCCTGAAAAACGGATCTGCGACTATCGGCTCAGATGCTTAATCATGCAATGCAACTGTCGATTCACATAGGCATTGTCAGCGCGAACATGACTCTTGTCAAAAAGAGAGGCCTTATGTTGCTTGTCGCAAACCATAATCAAGCGCGATGCCCGCAAATAACGCCGCTCCAAGCCAGTTGTTGTGGCGAAAGGCGGCAAAGCAGCGCATCCGGTCGCGTCCGCGGATCAACTGGTAGTGATACAGTGCGCAGCCGAGCGCGAGCGCCAAGCCGGCGGTGAACCAGCCACGCAAGCCATGTTGCCAGCCGACCGCAAACAGGATCGCCAAGGTCATCCCGTAGCACAGCATGACGATCGCCACATCGTGACGGCCAAAGGTGATGGCCGAGGATCGCACGCCGATCTTCAGGTCGTCATCGCGATCGACCATCGCATACTCGGTGTCGTAGGCGATGGCCCAGAAAATATTTGCAACCAAGAGCAGCCACGCGGCGACCGGCACCGAATTGGTGACGGCGGCGAACGCCATTGGAATGCCAAAGCCAAAGGCGATTCCCAGATAAGCCTGCGGGATCGCAAAGAAGCGCTTGAAGTACGGATAGCTGGCGGCAATCAGCACTGCGCAAACCGACAGCTGCTTGGTCAGCGTATTCAGCGGCAGGATCAGCGCCAGGGATAGCAAGGTCAGTATGGCGGCCACCGCCAGCGCTTCCCAGGCCGCGATCTGGCCGCTGGTCAATGGCCGTTCGGCGGTGCGTTTGACATGCCGATCGACGGCGCGATCGGCGTAATCATTGATTGCGCAGCCGGCCGAACGCATCAAGATAGTGCCTAGCGTGAAGATGACGACCAGCTTCCAATCCGGTCGGCCATTCGAGGCGAACCAGAGTGCGGCCAGCGTTGGCCACAACAGCAGCAGGATGCCGATCGGCTTGTCCAGCCGCACCAGGCGAATATAGAGGTGCAATCGCTTCATCCGCGTGTCCATATTGCATGGAAAAACCGAATTATAAGCGTCAGCCGCGCAGCGAAAGCGACCGTAGCCAGGTGTGCCGGAAAGCGCAAGCAGGCAAGCATGAAGACAGCGATTGATTTTGACCGCAGCAGGGAAACGCAATCGCCGGCTAGTCCGGCAATGCGCGATTTGTTCGGCGTGGTTTTAGATTGCTTCGAGCGCAGATTCCTGCAACATCGTCACGCCGCGCAAGCCGCAATCCAGTACTGCTTGGCGCACTGCGTCGATGGCAGCGACCCGGGTAAAGCTCTTGCGATAGGCAATGACCACTCGGCGCGACGGCAGCGGCGGCGCAAACGGCACATAGCGCAGCATCCCATCCTTGGCGTTCATGTCCGGTACCGACGCCAGCGGCAGCACCGTGATGCCGATGCCCGAAGCGACCATGTGGCGGATGGTTTCCAGCGACGAACCTTCGAAGGTGCGTGCGATGCCGTCGCCAGTGGTCGAAAAGCGTGACATTTCCGGGCACACTTCTAGTACCTGGTCGCGGAAGCAATGACCGGTGCCCAGCAGCAGCATGGTTTCCAACTTCAGGTCCTGGGCACTGATTTCGCTGCGATTGGCCCATGGATGATGTTTGGGTAGCGCCACCACGAACGGTTCATCGTACAGCGGCTCCAGCACCAGGCCATGGTCGGGGAAGGGCAGGGCCATGATGGCGGCATCCAACTCGCCCTGGCGCAACAGCTCCAGCAGTCGCACCGTGAAATTTTCCTGCAGCACCAGCGGCATGTTTGGCACCTGCTCGATCATGGTCTTGACCAAGGGCGGCAACAGATAGGGCCCGATGGTGTAGATGATTCCGAGACGCAGCGGTCCGGTCAGCGGATCCTTGTGCTGGCTGGCGATTTCCTTGATGGCGGCAGTCTGCTCCAGCACCAGTTCGGCCTGATCGATGATCCTGGCTCCTAGCGGCGTGATCGATACTTCGGCGCCACCGCGTTCGAAAATGACGACGCCCAACTCATCTTCGAGTTTCTTGATGGCCACCGACAACGTCGGCTGGGCGACGTGGCAGGCTTCCGCCGCGCGGCCAAAATGCTTTTCACGGGCGACGGCGACGATATATTTGAATTCGGTCAGAGTCATGTTGATATCTTCGCACAGAGCGAGGCATGCGTTAACGACAACCGATGAGGCGGCGGCCGTTACGCTCGAAACATCTCGATGCCGGAACAGCGAACGTAAACTTGCTATGGTTCGTCGATGGAGAATAGGAATTCTTCAAGGTGCTGCATTGTCTTAAATCGATACTCAACAGTTCAGTTGGCGAAAGTCGTTCTCGGATGTGCAAGGGATCAGCATGGTGGAGTTGGTACGCCTCGACAAGTGGTTGTGGGCAGCACGCTTTTTCAAGACACGGGCGCAGGCAGCCGCCGCGGTGGAGAGCGGCAAGGTGCAATGGAACGGTTGCCGCGTCAAGCCGGCGCGCCATCTGGCGCCAGGCGCCATGCTGCTGATTGACAATGGTGCCTGCCAATGGGAAGTGGCAGTGCTGGCCTTGGCCGAGCAGCGCGGACCGGCTCTCGTTGCTCGCACACTGTACGCCGAAACCACCGCCAGCGTGGCGCGCCGCCAGTTGCTTGCCGAGCAGCGGAAATACCAGCAAGAGCCGGCGCTGGGCCTGAAAGGACGGCCGACCAAGCGTGCCCGGCGGCAACTTAATCAGACCCGGGATTGATATGATGGCGATGGTCAACGCCCTCTCGCGCCGATGACGCTGCCGATGCCGCCTCCAAATAGAATCGCTCCTCTAAGTTCGGGTTTGACATTTATAGCGCAGTGCATAATAGTACGAGCGTTCGTATATGCTTTCCGCGAAACGCCTCGGCCCCGCTTTTTTATACATTTTTACAGGGTGCAACGTGGCTCATATCTTGTCTGAATCGGTCCAGAAATATATGCGTAAAGGTGAAATGACGCGTGCCACGATTCTGGATGTGGCACTGAATCTGGCCAGCCGGGACGGCCTGGAAGGGCTGACCATTGGCTTGCTGGCGGAACGAATGCACATGAGCAAATCCGGCGTGTTCGCGCATTTCGGTTCGCGCGAGGATTTGCAGATTGAAGTCGTCAAGCTGTATCACCAGCACTTCGAGCAAGAGGTGTTTTATCCAAGCATGAAAGAGCCGCGCGGCTTGCCGCGCCTGCAAGCCATGTTTGCGCGCTGGATCAAGCGTGTCACCGTCGAGATCGCGTCCGGTTGCATTTACATCAGCGGTGCGGCCGAGTATGACGATCGGCCCGGCGCGATCCGGGACGAGCTGGCGACGATGGTCCGTGCCTGGCAAGGCGCGCTGCGCCGCTGCGTATTACAGGCGATTGAAATGGGCCATTTGCGCGCCGATACCGACGCCGGGCAAATGGTGTACGAAATGTATGGCCTGGTGCTGGCCCTGCATCACGATGCGCGTTTCCTGAAAATGCCTGGCAGTACCGAGCGGGCGGAGGCCGGCTTCGAGCGACTGCTCGAAAGCTACCGCGATCCCGGGTCGTCTCTGGCCGCCATGCACGAACTTGCCCAAATCTCCAAATCCGTCACTAAAAAATAAACATTCATTTCTTTGTCAGGAGAAAACCATGGGTCAATATGTCGCCCCCTTGCGTGACATGCAGTTTGTGTTGCACGAATTGCTGCAGGTCGAAGCAGAATTGAAACAGTTGCCGAAACACGCCGACATCGATGCCGAGATCATCAACCAGGTGCTGGAAGAAGGTGGGAAATTTACTTCCAACGTGCTGTTCCCGCTGAATCACTCCGGTGACCGCGAAGGTTGCCATCTGAATCAGGAAACGCATGAAGTAACGCCGCCCAAGGGTTTCAAGGAAGCCTACCAGCAGTACGTGGAAGCCGGCTGGCCATCCCTGTCGTGCGATCCCGAATACGGCGGCCAGGGCTTGCCGCTGGTGCTGAACAATTCGTTCTACGAGATGCTGAATTCGTCGAACCAGGCCTGGACCATGTATCCCGGCCTGTCGCACGGCGCCTACGAATGCCTGCACGAACACGGCACGCCGGAACAGAAGGCGCTGTACCTGCCGAAGCTGGTATCGGGCGAATGGACCGGCACCATGTGCCTGACCGAGCCGCATTGCGGCACCGACCTCGGCATGCTGCGCTCGAAGGCGGAGCCGCAAGCCGACGGCTCGTACAAGATCACCGGCGGCAAGATCTTCATCTCGGCCGGCGAGCACGACATGGCGGCCAACATCATCCACCTGGTGCTGGCGCGCCTGCCGGACGCGCCGGCCGGCACCAAGGGCATTTCGCTGTTCCTGGTGCCGAAATTCCTGCCGAACGCCGACGGTACGCCGGGCGCGCGCAATCCGATCTTCTGCGGCGCGATCGAGGAAAAGATGGGCATCCACGGCAACTCGACCTGCCAGATGAACCTGGACGGCGCCACCGGCTGGCTGATCGGCCAGCCGAACAAGGGCTTGAACGCGATGTTCGTGATGATGAACGCCGCGCGTCTCGGCGTCGGCATGCAGTCGCTGGGGCTGACCGAAGTCGCCTACCAGAACGCCGTGGTGTACGCCAAGGACCGGCTGCAGATGCGCAGCCTGTCGGGCGCCGAAGGCGCCCGACAAGCCGGCCGACCCGATCATCGTCCATCCCGACGTGCGGCGCATGCTGCTGACCGCCCGCGCCTACGCCGAAGGCGGCCGCGCGTTCACTTCGTATGTGGCGCTGCAGATCGACCGCGAACTGAATCATCCGGACGAGGAAGTGCGCAAGGAAGCCGCCGACGAGGTGGCGCTGCTGACGCCGATCATCAAGGCCTTCCTGACCGACAACGGCTGGATCGCGACTTCGGAAGCGATGCAGGTCTACGGCGGCCACGGCTACATCGCCGAATGGGGCATGGAGCAGTACGTGCGCGACGCCCGCATCAACATGATCTACGAAGGCACCAACACGATCCAGTCGCTCGACCTCCTGGGTCGCAAGATCCTGATGGACAACGGCGCCAAGCTGAAGAAGTTCGGCGCCAAGGTGCAGGCCTTCGTCGAGGAAAACGGTACCGACGAAGCGCTGTCCGAATTCGTCACGCCCTTGGGTGATCTGGGTGACAAAGTGACCAAGCTGACCATGGAAATCGGCATGAAGGCATTCCAGAATCCGGATGAAGTCGGTGCTGCCGCGGTGCCGTACTTGCGGGTCGCCGGCCACCTGGTGTTCTCGTATTTCTTCGCGCAGATGGCGAAGATCGCGCTGGAGAAACAGGATTCCGGCGACGATTTCTACAAGGCGAAGCTGGCCACCGCGCGTTTCTACTTTGCGCGCCTGCAGCCGGAAACCGCGATGCTGATCCGGCAGGCGCGCTCGGGCGCGTCCAGCCTGCTGGCGCTGGAGGCCGATCTGTTTTAATGCCTTGTCAATATACTCCTGCTAATGCCTGGCTGTGTCGGGCGTCAGCGGGAAGAAAATTGAATATACCCCTTGGTGCGCGGCGCGCGCCTCATGTTTAAAGGATTCATTCCATGTCCAATTTCATCGTCAAAAAAGTCGCCGTACTGGGCGCCGGCGTGATGGGTGCGCAAATCGCCGCCCATTGTGTCAACGCCAAAGTGCCGGTGGTGCTGTTCGATCTGCCGGCCAAGGAAGGCCCGAAAAATGGCATCGTGCTGCGCGCCATCGAGAACCTGAAAAAACTCAGCCCGGCACCGCTCGGAAACAAGAGCCATGCAGCGCTGATCGAAGTTGCCAACTACGAAGACAATCTCGAGCTGCTGGCCGGTTGCGACCTGATCATCGAGGCGATCGCCGAACGCATGGACTGGAAGCACGACCTGTACAAGAAAGTCGCGCCGCACATCGCGCCGAACGCGATTTTCGCCTCCAACACCTCCGGCCTGTCGATCACCGAATTGTCGAACGGCTTCGATGCCGAACTGAAGGCCCGTTTCTGCGGCGTGCACTTCTTCAATCCGCCGCGCTACATGCACCTGGTCGAACTGATTCCGACTGCGGCGACCAGGCCGGCAATCGTCGACCAGCTGGAAGGCTTCCTGACCACCACGCTGGGCAAGGGCGTGGTCCGGGCCAAGGATACGCCGAACTTTATCGCCAATCGGGTTGGCGTCTTCAGCATGATGGCGACCATGTTCGAGGCGCAGAAATTCGGCTTGTCGGTCGACGTGGTCGATGACCTGACCGGCACCAAACTGGGGCGCGCCAAGTCCGCCACCTTCCGTACCGCCGACGTCGTTGGTCTCGACACCATGGGCCACGTGATGAAGACGATGCAGGACAACCTGCAATCGGACCCGTTCTATCCGGTCTATAAAACACCGGAACTTCTGGAAAAATTGATCGCGGCCGGTGCGCTGGGACAGAAAA
This sequence comes from uncultured beta proteobacterium, assembly GCA_963707665.1. Lineage (GTDB taxonomy): Bacteria > Pseudomonadota > Gammaproteobacteria > Burkholderiales > Burkholderiaceae_D > DATJCV01. The sequence goes on from CAVPQU010000005.1 coordinate 227,524, forward strand.
CCGGCGCCGGCTTCTTCAAGAAAGAAGGCAAGAATATTCTGCGCTTTGATGCCGCCAGCGGCAGCTATGTGCCGTCCGGTGCCAAGGCCGATGATCTGGTGAGTCGTATCCTGAAGGAAAAGGACCCGGCCAAACGGATGAAGGCGCTGCATGATTCGACCAATCCGCAGGCGCAGTTCCTGTGGGCGATTTTCCGCGATACCTTCCATTACATCGCGGTGCATCTGGAATCGATCGCCGACAATGCGCGCGACATCGATTTCGCGCTGCGCTGGGGCTTTGGCCAGAAGCTCGGCCCGTTCGAAAGCTGGCAGGCCGCCGGCTGGAAACAGGTGGCCGACTGGGTCAAGGAAGACATCGATGCCGGCAAGGCGATTTGCAATGCACCGTTGCCGGCCTGGGTGTTCGACGGCCCGGTGGCGGCCAATGATGGCGTGCACGCCGCTGACGGCTCCTGGTCGCCGGCGCAAAAGACGTTCGTCGGCCGCTCGCAGTTGCCGGTGTATCAACGCCAGGCGTTCCGCGCGACTATCCTCGGCGAAGCGAGCCCGACTGGCGCGACCGCCGGCACCACCGTGTTTGAAGACGAATCGGTGCGTATCTGGCATCAGGACGACGACGTTCTGGTGTTGTCATTGAAGACCAAGATGCACGTGATCGGCCAGGGCGTGATCAATGGCCTGGCCAAGGCGATTGCCGAAGCGGAGCAGAACTACAAGGGCCTGGTGATCTGGAGCGCCGACGCCGCCGAAGGCGGGGCCTTCTCGGCCGGCGCCGACCTGCAATCGATGTTGCCGGTATTCATGTCGGGCGGCGTCAAGGCGATCGAACCGGAAGTGGCGAAGCTGCAGCAGGCGCACCAGGCATTGAAATACGCCAACGTGCCGGTGGTGGCGGCAGTGGCTGGCCTGGCGCTGGGCGGCGGTTGCGAACTGGCGCTGCACGCGGCCAAACGTGTGGCCTCGATCGAGTCGTATATCGGTCTGGTGGAAGTCGGCGTCGGCCTGATACCGGCCGGCGGCGGTCTGAAAGAAGCCGCGGTGCGCGCAGCGGCAGACGCCAAGGGCAACGATATCCTGCAGTTCCTGAAAACCTATTTCATGAACGCCGCTACTGCCAACGTCTCGAAGTCGGCGCTGGAAGCACAGCAGATGGGCTACCTGGCGGCCGACGACGTGATCGTATTCAACCCGTACGAGTTGCTGCACGTGGCCAAGGTCGAGGCGCGCGCGATGTTCGACGCCGGCTACCGGCCGCCGCTGAAGGCGCAGGTGCCGGTGGTCGGGCGCTACGGCATGGCGACCATCATGGCGCAGCTGGTCAACATGCGCGACGGCGGCTTCATTTCGGCGCATGACTACAAGCTGGGTTCGATGATCGCCGAGATCGTCTCCGGCGGCGAAATCGAGGAGGGCAGCCTGGTCGATGAACAATGGCTGCTCGATCTCGAGCGCCGCGCCTTCATGGAGTTGCTCAATCATCCGAAAACGCAGGAACGGATCATGGGCATGATGCAAACCGGCAAACCGGTGCGCAACTGAGCATGCAGGCGAACGTCGCGGACATGTTGAATCTTGGCCGGCAGGTACTGGCGGCGCAGCCGTTCAGCCAGCTGGTCGGCGCGGTATTGACCCGCTTCGATAGCGAAGCGACCGAACTGCGGGTTCCGATCAATGAGGATTTGAAGCAGCAGCATGGTTTCGTCCACGGTGGCGTGCTCAGCTACGTGGCCGACAATGCGCTGACCTTCGCCGGCGGCGCCGCGCTCGGCACCGGCGTCGTCACCTCGGAGTACAAGATCAACTACGTGCGCCCGGCGATCGGCCAGGAACTCGTCGCCCGCGCAGCGGTGGCGTACGCCGGCAAATCGCAGGCGGTGTGCCGCTGCGACGTGTTCGTTGTGAATGACGGTAAAGAAGCGTTATGCGCGATCGCGCAAGGCACGATAGCCCGGCTTCCCGCCGCGCCGTCGGTCGAATGAACCAGGAGAATTTTCAAAATGACTAAACAACTTCAAGACGCATACATCGTTGCCGCCACCCGTACCCCGATTGGCAAGGCGCCGCGCGGCATGTTCCGGAACACCCGGCCCGACGACCTGCTGGTGCGCGGTGCTGCAATCGGCGCTGGCGCAGGTGCCCAACCTCGATCCCGAACACGATCGAGGATGCGATCGTCGGCTGCTCGTTCCCGGAAGGCGCGCAAGGCTTGAACCTGGGCCGCATGGGCGTGCTGCTGGCCGGCTTGCCGAAGACCGTCGGCGGCGTCACCGTCAACCGCTACTGCGCCTCCGGCATCACCGCGGTGGCGATGGCGGCCGACCGCATCCGCGTCGGCCAGGCCGACGTCATGATCGCGGCCGGCGCCGAATCGATGTCGATGGTGCCGATGATGGGTTTCCATCCGTCGATGAACATGGGCATCTTCAAGGACGAGAACATCGGCATGGCCTACGGCATGGGCCTGACCGCCGAGAACGTCGCCAAGCAATGGAAAGTCTCGCGCGAGGCGCAGGACCAGTTCTCGCTGGAATCGCACCAGAAGGCGATCGCCGCGCAGCAGGCCGGCGAATTCAAGGACGAGACCACGCCGTTCGAGATCATCGAGCGTACGCCGAACCTGGCTTCTGGCCAGATCGAGATCAGCCAGCGCACCGTCGATCGCGATGAAGGCGCGCGCGCCGATTCCAGCCTGGCAGCGCTGGCCAAGCTGAAACCGGTGTTTTCGCCCAAGGGCAGCGTCACTGCCGGCAACAGTTCGCAAACCTCGGACGGTGCCGGTGCGCTGATCCTGGTCAGCGAAAAAATCCTGAAGCAGTTCAACCTGACGCCGCTGGCGCGCTTCGTGTCGTTCGCGGTGCGCGGCGTGCCGCCGGAAATCATGGGCATCGGTCCGAAGGAAGCGATTCCGGCGGCGTTGAAGGCTGGCGGCCTGACCCAGGACCAGATCGACTGGATCGAACTGAACGAAGCATTCGCGGCGCAATCGCTGGCGGTGATGCAGGATCTGAATCTCGATCCGGCCAAGGTCAACCCGATGGGCGGCGCCATCGCGCTCGGCCATCCGCTGGGCGCCACCGGCGCCATCCGCTCGGCCACCGTGGTGCACGCGCTGCGCCGCAAGAACTTGAAGTACGGCATGGTGACGATGTGCGTCGGCACCGGCATGGGCGCCGCCGGCATTTTCGAGCGGATGTAAGCAGCACCGATCAAGCAGGACGGGAGGCCGTGCGGTCACAAGCTGTACGGCTTTTCCATTTTCGAGGCTGTTGAAGATTATTCAAGTTGTCACTCGCGCGGTTTTTGGCGGGAATCCAGTGGCTTGTAACGGCGCTGGATCCCAGCTTAACACCGCGGGGACGACGATCAATTTGTGATGGGTTGCGCAACGATTTGGCGGCATATCGGTGCGGAGCAGGCATTTATCTTTAGCGCGTTTGGCGCAAATCGTCATTGGGGAGCAGCATGGACATTCTGATTGGCAAGAACGACGGCATTTTGAGTATCGAATTCAACCGCCCGGACAAGAAGAACGCGATCACCGCGGCGATGTACCAGAACATGGCGGACGCCTTGAAGGACGCCGAAGGCGACAGCGCGATCCGCGCCATCCTGTTTTCCGGCAAGCCGCAGATTTTCACCGCCGGTAACGACCTGGAAGACTTCATGCGCAATCCGCCAGTTGGCGGCGACAGTCCGGTATTCCAGTTCCTGTGGCAGATCAGTCATGCCAGCAAGCCGATCGTGGCGGCCGTGGCCGGAGCCGCAGTCGGCATCGGCACCACGCTGCTGCTGCATTGCGACCTGGTGTATGCGGCCGACAATGCCGTATTTTCACTGCCGTTCACGCAGCTTGGCCTGTGCCCGGAAGCGGCTTCCAGCCTGCTGCTGCCGCAAATCGCCGGCTACCAGCGGGCGGCGGAAAAGCTGTTGCTGGGCGAAGCATTTACGGCCGAGGAAGCACAGCAGATGGGGCTGGTGAACCGGATATTGCCAGCCGAGCAGTTGCTACCGTTTGCCGGGCAGCAGGCGGCCAAGCTGGCGGCGTTGCCGGCGGCTTCGATTCGCTTGACCAAGAATCTGATGAAAGGTGGTCAGAGCGCGGCCGTCGAGGCGCAGATGGCGACCGAAGGCAAGCATTTTGGCGCCATGCTGGCCTCACCCGAGGCACGCGAGGCGTTTACCGCGTTCTTTGAAAAGCGCAAGCCCGATTTCAGCCGTTTTGCCTGAAGCCGCCGGCCGCACTTTTGTCTGATTGAACGGCAAAGCGGGCGGCCCGATGCGCGCTTGTTTTCGGTACGGTGCGTTTAAATCGTCGCTCCTCTCGGGCCGTCGTGCGGCAACGCTGTGATCCGGGGTCAGGGATTTTTGCGCTGGCCGACGCGCCAAGGCCGATCTCCGCTGCAGTCACGCAGCGCCATGCCATGGTCGGCAGTAATCGCAATACTCAGCCGTCCCTGCTGCATATACTCCCTATGCAGACTGTAAAATACGGGCAATAAATAGTAATTTTATAGGCATACTCCCGTATTTTTTGAGTTTCCTGTCGCGCCGTAACAGCTGGCATCCGGCACCCGCGCTGTCCTTCGCGGATCGCGACTATATCCTCAACAAGGGACACGTCGTCTACGAGGGTACGCCGGCACAGCTGCATCAACAGCGCGAGATCGTGCACAAATATCTTGGCGTCAACGTCTGATACCGAGTCGTTGGCCTTCGCCTGAAGGCGTCGGGGAAAGAGGCCGGCATCAAAGGCGCCGCGTATCGACATCGCATCGCCCAATTGTGTTAGCCTTCGGCAATATTTTTCGATCGCCCGTCGTCTTTCCATCTTTCACGCTCTTGCCAGCAGTCAGTGCCGGCAACCACCGCCGTTCCTTGCGCTGGATAGTGATTGCGTGATTGCGAACGACGCGGACGTGTCCATTTCAACTCGAGGAGAGAACACATATGGAGCAATCTACCAACCTCAGCCGCCGTCGCCTGCTGGTGTCTGGCGCCGGTGCGCTCACGCTCGCCGGCTTGAGCGGGAGTGCCGGCGCGGCGACCGATGCCGTTGCAGCCGTCGCAAGCCGCGCCAGTCAAACCGCTGCCGGGCTATGTGAACTGGAAAGAAGCGGGCAGCATGATTGTCCACAGTTCCAATACGCTCGAAACCAGGCGCTCGGCGTTTGGCACCAGTATCGTGACGCCAAACGAGCAGGTCTATATCCGCAATAACTTGCCGCCACCGCCGGCGACGATTGTCGAGAACCGCGATGCCTGGGAAGTCTCGATAGCGGGAGTCCGCAATCCGCGCACGCTGAGCCTGGCAGAGCTGAAAACCATGGGCCTGGAAACCGTGCCGATGGTGTTGCAATGTTCCGGCAATGGTCGTGGACTGTTTCCCAACAAGCCCAGCGGCACGCCCTGGATCGTGGGCGCGGCCGGCTGCGTCGTCTGGAGCGGCGTGCCGGTACGCGCCGTGGTCGAAGCACTCGGCGGCGTGGCCGATGGCATGAAATACATGACCAGCACCGGTGGCGAAAAACTGCCCGAGGGCATTGACCCGAAATCGGTGATGGTGGAACGTTCCGTGCCGCTGTCGGCCATGCAGGACGCCTTGCTGGCATGGGAAATGAATGGCGTGCCGATCCCGCTCGCACATGGTGGTCCGCTGCGGGTGATCGTACCGGGCTATAACGGCGTCAACAACGTCAAGTATGTCAAGAACCTGGCGTTTACCGCCGAGCAATCCGACGCGGCGATTCAAAAAAATGGTTACCGGATGTCGCCACCAGGCGAGAAGGGCAACCCCAGCCAGCCATCGATTTGGGAAATGGCGGCCAAGTCCTGGATCAATTCACCGGCGCCGGAAGCTGGTGCGGTGCGCGCCGGCAAGGTACAGATCAAGGGTGTTGCGTTTGGCGGCATGCATGCCGCCAAACGGGTCGAAGTCTCGATCGACGGTGGTAAATCCTGGCAGGACGCGCGCCTGGTCGGCCCCGATTTGGGCCGCTATGCGTGGCGCCAGTTCGTGCTGCCGGTCACGCTCAAGCCCGGCACCTACCTGATCGCCAGCCGTGTGACCGACACCGAAGGCAACGTACAAGTTGAACATCGTGTCGAAAACACCAGCGGCTACAGCAATAGCAGTTGGCGCGATCACGCATTGCAGATTACGGTCGCCTGATCCTGGCGGCTGGCTGTTGCCGGCACCCCGCTCCTGCTGTCCGACCAGGGCTCAGGAGCGGGGTGCCGCTTTCATTTCACACCCTTCCTACCGAACTCAGCACATGAAACAGATTTTCAAGACGACGAGCGCCGGCCTGATGCTGGCTGCAACATTTGCCATGATGCCCGCCGCCAATGCGGGCGACGCCGCCACGCTGGAAAAAGGCATGCAGCTGTTCAAAAGTGGCGCGGTGCCAGCTTGTGCCGTATGCCACACCTTGCAAAGCGCCGGTGCCGAAGGCGCCATCGGCCCTGACCTGGATGAACTGAAGCCAGATCAGCAGCGTGTCGCCAAAGCGATCAAGACCGGGATCGGCCAGATGCCGGCCTTTACGACCTTGAGCGATGACGACATCACGGCGATCGCCCGTTACGTCGCTCACGCGACGGGTGGCGCCAAATAGAAATGCGAGCGGCATCATAACGCTCATGTGCGCCGATGCCGTTCGGTGTCAGGCGGGTGCAGCAGGCGGCGCGATCTTCTGCAGCGCGCTCTGCGTACCGTCGCGAATTGCGAGCTGAACCCGGAAGCACGCTCCGCGTCCGGTATCCGGCATCAACTCCAGCGTACCGCCCAAACGCCGCATGATCTGCCAGCTGATGGCCAGCCCAAGGCCGGCGCCTTGGGTTCCGGTGTGGGCCCAGCCGCGTGAGAATTTCAGGAAAATCTTTTCGCGTTCCTCGGGCCGGATGCCGAGGCCGTTGTCTTCCACCAATACCTGGTAGTAGCCGTTGGTGCTGCTGCTGCTGATCCGCACGTAGGGTTTGGGGCTGGTGTTGTATTTGATCGCATTCGAAATCAGATTGATGAACACTTGCCGCAGGCGGTCGCTGTCGGCATCGACTTGCACCCCAGTTGCGCGCTGGCCGTTGAGCAGCAGCAGGCTGGTGCTGGAGGCCAGCCCCTGGCAAACATCGAGCGCCTTGTCCAGCGCCAGCTCGGGGTCGATCGGGAACAGCGGCCAGACTTCCTGTTCGCCTTCCAGCAAACTCAAATCGAGGATGCCGTCCAGCAGCCGCGTCATGCGTATGCTTTCCTGATGGATGATGTGTAGAAAACGCTCGGCCTGGTCGCGCTGGATGTCTTCGGTTTCAAGCAGGATTTCCGAGAGCGAACGGATCGAGGTCATCGGCGTGCGCACTTCGTGGCTGACCTGGCTCAGGAAATCGTCTTTTTGACTGTCGAGCAGGGTGAGGCGGTCGTTGGCGTCTTTCAGTTGGCTGGCGGCGGCTTCCAGCTGGCGCGATTTTTGTTCGAGTTGGTGGCTGTAGGCGCGCATGCGCTGGGTTTCGTCGGCGATCTTCATCAGTTCGTTCAGGCTGATGGTTTCACCGATCACCACCTGCGAAATCATCGCCCGCGCCGAGGCGGCGCCGATGCTGCCGGCCAGCTTGCGTTCCAGCTCGGAGATGAAGACATCGTCCGCCAGCGACTGGTCGCGTTCCAGGCCATGCCGTTGTTCAGCGTCCTGGAACAGAAGATAAGCCTGATCCGAGCCGAGGATGCGCTGCGCCAGAATGTTCAGGTCATAGCGCGTGGCGGAGCGGTTGACGAAACGCGAGATGTCAGCTGCCGGGGTGCGGAAGACATCGACGAACAGCGTGCTTTGCAGCCGTTCCAGCGGTTTCTGGCCGCGCAACAGCGACACCAGCACCAGCAGCGTGATGTTCAAAGTCATGCTCCAGAAGGTCGCATGCACCAGCGGCTCCAGCCCTTCGAGGCCGAACAGCGCCTGCGGCCGCAGCAGCGCCAAGCTCCACAGGCCGAACTCGATGTCGTGCTGCGACAGGATGAAGCCGCCCTTGAAGCTGGGCAGGAACAGCGTGTAGGCCCAGACCACGAAGCCGGCCAGCAGTCCGGCGATGGCGCCGCGCGCAGTGGCCTGGCGCCAGAACAGGCCGGCAATCAGCGGCGGCAGGAATTGGGCTACGCCGACGAAGGAGATCAGGCCGATCGAAGCCAGCGCGTCGGATTGCGCCGAGAGGCGGAAGTCGATGAAGCCGAGCAGCAGGATCAGCACAATCGAAATACGCCGGCTGCTGAGCAGAAAACTCCGGATGTCGCCGCTGGCTTCCAGCGTGACCCACGGCAGGCGCAGCGCGATCGGCATGATGATGTGGTTGGAGACCATGGTCGAGAGCGCGATCGAGGAGACGATCACCATCGAGGTGGCAGAAGAAAAGCCGCCGAGGAAGGCCAGCAGCGCCACCTCGTCCTGCCCGGCCCACATCGGCAGCGTCAGCACGAACATGTCGGGATTCGAGCCTGCCGGCAGATGAGTCAGCCCGGCCAGCGCGATCGGTAACACGAACAGGCAGATCAGGAACATGTACAGCGGAAACATCCAGGAGGCGGTGCGCAAGTGCTGTTCGTCGGTGCACTCGACGATCGTCATCTGGAACTGGCGCGGCAGGCAGATCACGGCGGCGGCGGCGAGGAAGATCTGGGTAATCCAGGTAGAGCCGAAAATATCGGGTTTGTACAAGCCGGTGGCCGGTGCGTGGTCGAACATGCTGCCGACGCCGTTGCCGATACCGAACACCACCAGCACACCCACCGCCAAGAGCGCAACCAGCTTGACCACGGCTTCCACCGCGATCGCTGCCACGACGCCGTGGTGGCGTTCGTTGGCGTCGATATTGCGGGTGCCGAACAGGATCGTGAAAAACGCCATGCCGGCGGCGATCCAGAAGGCGATGTGGAAATCGGGCTGGGCGTGCGGAAAGCCGGACAGCGCGTCGCTGCCGCTGTTGCTGATGACCTGGAAGCTGGTAGTGACCGCCTTCAGCTGCAGCGCGATGTACGGCGTGATGACGATCACCGCGATGATGGTCACCAGTGCCGCCAGGGCGCCGCTCTTGCCATAGCGCGAAGAAATCATGTCGGCGATCGAGGTGATGTGGTGGATGCGGCCGATGCGCGCCATCTTGCGCAGCAGCAGCCACCAGCCGACGAACACCAGGGTCGGGCCGAGGTAGATGGTGACGAACTCGATACCGTTGCGCGCCGCCGAGCCGACCGCGCCGTAGTAAGTCCACGAAGTGCAGTACAGCGAAATCGACAGCGTGTAGATAAACGGCGACTGCAGCCAACCGGGATTGCCGCGGCGCGCGCGCCGATCGCCGACGAAGGCGACCGCAAACAGCAGCGCGACATAAACCAGGGAAATCAGCAGGACGGCGTTGGCGGCCAGCATCAGGTTTGTTCCGGTGCCTCGCCGGCCGCTTCGCTGGGCGCCGGTGCCGTTCGGCCCGGATTGAGGCGCCGCGCCAGCAGACCGGCACAGAGGATCAGGGCGGCCCAGATGCCGAAGACATACACCGCGATCAGCGGTATGCCGCCCAGGTCGATGCCGACGGCGAACAGCGTGATGACCGGCGGCAGCAGCAGGAACAGGCCGAACAGCGGCAGCACCGCAGCGGCATCGGAGGCGCGGCTGGAAGGGAGCGGACGGTTCGGCATCGCGCTAGTGTGGCGTTAGACCCGGCACAGGCGACCGATCTGGTCGATGATGTCGCGGTTGGAAAACGGCTTGGTGATGAAGGCATCGGCGCCGATCTGCTCGGCCAACTCGCGGTCGTGCGCCTGGCCCTTGGCGGTCAGGATGATGACCGGCAGCGACTTCAGTATCTGGTCGGTCTTGACCAGCTTTAAGACTTCAAAGCCGTTCAGCCGGGGCAGCATGACGTCGAGAATCATGATGTCGGGCGGATCGCTGCGCAGGCGCCGCACCGCCGCCTCGCCATCCGCTACCGAAGTAACCTCGTAGCCGGCGCGCTGCAGGATGAAGGTCAGCGATTCGACAATGTTCGGTTCGTCTTCCGTGATCAGGACCCGCATGGTCATGGTTGTCTCCCTGAGTGATGGCGGGGGGCTGCGGCCGCACTTTTTTTATGTGAGCGAGTTTAACACCATGGGATTTGACGGCCGATCTGGAAATCGGATCAGCTATTGATGATCGGGTCTTCCTCGCGCGCGCCGCAGTCGCGCCGCACGCACAGGCGGCAGGTAGGGCCGACCGGCGTCGTCGGCGCCGCCGACGACAGGTCGAGGCCGTCTCCATACACGATCTGGTCGGCGTGCAGCGCCTCGCACACCAGCATGATCGAAATCAAATGCTTGGGCGCGGTAAATGACGGCAATTGCTTGGCTACCGCGTGCGCCAGGAAAAAATAGCGGCTGCCGTCTGGAAATTCCGCCAATTGGCGCACCATGCTGCCGGGCGTCTGGAATGCCTGGTATACCGCCCACAGCGGGCAGGCATTGCCGTAGCGCGGCAACGCCATGTAGGGCAGCGGAAAGCGCTTGGTGACGTAGCCGGCCGGGTCGGAGCGCATGAAGCCGAAGCGCACCCCTTCGTGTCCCGGTTTGCGCAGAGTGACCAGGCGGTGGCACACCTGCTCGAAGCTGGCGCTGAAGCGATGGCACAGGTAGTCGATGTCATAGCGGGCGGCGGTCGCGCTCTGTAAAAATACATCGTAAGGCAGCAGGATAGCGCCAGCGACATAGGCCAGCAGCGCGCGTTCGGCGCGGCGGCGGGCGGCGGGCGTGGTCAGCAAGGGTGAAGCCTCGGCTGCCGCCGCGATCAGTTGCGGGCAATCCAGTTGCACAGTCATTTTCGCCAATTCAAAGCGGCGCGTGCCTGGCGGCGCGGTATCCAGTATCGTCAGCAGGCGCTGCTCGGAGTCGAAGCGGACGTAGCTCTGGACGCTGGCGGCGCTTTGTTCGAGCGCCGCTACGATCTCGACGCGCACTGCGTGCCGCTGTTGCAGATAGTCGATCATCGCGCTTTCGACCCGGCCCGGCGCGATGCCGCTGGCGCTGCGGATCTGCTCGGCGGCCTGTTCCAGCTGCGGGAAATAGTTCTCATGCTCCTGGATGAAGTCATCCACTTCTTCTACTGGCGTCACCGAACGGGTGGATGAATGGGCGCGATCGAAAAACGCTGCCAGCGCCTGCGCTACATCCGACAGGCGGCTGCTTTCGGCGGCGATGATCGCCAGGAAACGCTGCTGCTGCGGCAGTTCCAGCTCCTCGATGTTTTCCAGGATTTCGGAGGCAGAGCGGATCGCTGCGACGTTGGTCAGCATGATGTGGATGGCGTCGCCCAGGAATGGGTCCTGGTTCAGGCGGTCGGACAGCGCCGTCACCGCCTCGTTGCGGTCATGGTAGGCGCGGTGCAGCATGACCAGCGCCTGCGCCCATTGCGGATACTGGCTGGCGAAATCGCCGGCCGCTGCCGGCGCCAGCCGCAGCGGGCTGAAGATCGATTCGCCGCTCAGTTCGGCCAGGTCATTGAGCAGCCGCCGTTCTGCCGCGCCATCGAACAGATCGACCGCCACGCCCAGCTCATCGGCGATTTGCTTCAACAATTTGCCGCCGATGTTGCGCTTGTTGTTTTCGATCAGGTTTAGATAGGAAGGCGAGATACCGAGGCGCGCCGACAGGGCGGCCTGGGTGATTTTCAGCGCTTTGCGCTTGTCACGAATCTTGAATCCAATCGCGCTGTGTGGCATCCCTGTCCTTTTGCGCGGCTATTTCTGCTGCGCTGCAATGTCAAATGTTTACAAAACAAGCTGTTGCAATATATTAATATTTACAAAATTATCGTTATCTGTCAATAACTTAGGTTTTTATCGACAAAAAATTGCACGCAAGTTATTTTTCCTGCTAATGTGAAGTCCAGTTGGAATGGCTGCATAAGCCGTAGCTTGGCAGGGGATGAAGAGCAATCCTCGCCGATCGCAAAAAAGAGAAAGAAATATTTTTCAACCAACCGAAGTGAGGAGACGCATGTCGAACTTCAAGTTCAAAAACGGGACGACGCCCGATGTTTCGCGCCGTGATGTACTGCATCTGGGCGCAGGCGTTGCCGGTGCGGCGCTGCTTGCGGGTTTTGGAAACGTGCGCTGGGCCTATGCCGCGGACAAGCCGGCCATCGGTACCTGGCCGGCCGGTTCGCAGGGCAATACGGTGTATATCGGTGCCGCGGTGCCGCTTACCGGCACCTACGCGGTGCAGGGCGAGGACGAGCGCAAGGGCATGGAACTCGCCATCGAGCACATCAATACCAACCATGAATTGATGAAGAAACTCGCGCCGAAGGTGAATAGCGGCGTGCTCGGCAAGAAGGTAGGGTTCCTGTCGGCCGACTCGGCGGCAAAGCCGAACCAGGCATTGCAGGTCGAGCAGACTTTCATCAATCAGAACAAGATCGTCGCGATGATCGGCTCGACCTCTTCGGCCGTGGCGGTGGCGCTCAACAAATTTGCGCAGCGCGAGAAGATCCTTTACATGGCCGGAATTTCCGGTTCCAACGACACCACCGGCAAGGACTGCGTGCGTTACGGATTCCGCCAGGGTTTCTACGGAGAGATGGCGGCCAACGCGATCGGCCCGATTCTGGTGAAGCAATTCGGCAAGAACCGCAAGGCCGCGTTCATGACGCCGGACTACACCTACGGTCACACCACGACCAAATCCGTCAACGACTACCTGACCCAGGAAGCCGGCTGGCAGATGGTGACCAATCAGGTGTCGCCGCTCGGCACCCAGGACTTCAGCCAGTACCTCACCAATATCGCCAATTCCGGCGCCGAATTCCTGATCAACGTCAACTGGGGGCGTGACGCCGTGTTGTCCAGTCAGCAGGCGAAGCAGTTCGGCTTGCTGCCGAAGATGACGCTGGTGATTCCTTACCAGATTCCGTTCTTGGCCAAAGAAGCCGGGGTGGACATCACGGCTGGCGTTTTTGCGGCGACCGATTTCTGGTGGACGCTGGAGGATAAGTATCCGCTGGCCAAGCTGTTCGTCGAATCGTTCCAGAAAAAATATGGCTATCGGCCGGAATGGGGCGCAGAAAACGGCTATGTCAGCTTCGCCCACTGGGCGCGCATGGTGACCGAGGCGAACAGCTTCTATCCGCCCGACGTCATCAAGCAGTACGAAAAGGGCGAGACCATCCCGTCGCTGCTCGGCGATGTTCACTACCGACCGCAAGATCATCAGTGCGTGCGCCCGGTCGTGATCGTGCGCGGCAAAGCCAAGAAGGACATGAAGAATCCCGAGGACTTCTGGGAAGTGGTCGAAATCGTCGCGGGCGACAAGGTGATCCAGCCGCCGGATGCCTTCGGCTGCAAGCTGGGCGATTACACCTGACGCTGCATGCCGGCCTTTGATGGCCGGCATGGCTGAAGGTGTCTGTCTGCCCGCTGCCGATCTGGCAGCGGGTATCCATATCTCCGGCGAGTGGTTCCATCGCCATAAACCGAATCGATCTTCGATCAGGGCGGGGTAGCGTGGTCAACTGGGCTAATTTCATATCGCAATGTTTCAACGGGCTGGTGCTGGGCGCGTTGCTGGCGCTCATTTCTTCCGGCCTGACGATCATTTACGGCACCTTGGGCGTGCTCAATCTTGCGCACGGCGCAATGTTCATGCTCGGAGGGTATGCCGGCTGGGTGGCGTTCACCTACTCCGGCTCTTTCGTGGTGGCGGTCATCGTCGGCGCACTTTTCGTGATGCTGGTGGGAGTGGTGACCGAGCGGCTGATCATCCGTCATTTTTATTCGCGGCCGCCTGAAGACCAGTTGCTGGTCACCTTCGGCCTGGGCATCGTCTTCGTCGAAGCGGTGCGCTTCTTCTTCGGCAGCCTGTCGAACACGGTGCCGCCGCCGGCGCCGCTGGTCGGCATTACGAATCTCGGTTTCATGGTCTATCCGACCTATAGGCTGGCGCTGCTCGGGATTATTACAGTGGCGCTGCTGTTGCTGTATTTCGTCCTGTATCGAACGCGAATAGGGATGATCGTGCGCGCCGGGATCGAGGATTCGGTGATGGTCGATTCGCTCGGCATCAACGTCTACCGGGTCTTCACGCTGGTGTTCGGCATTGGCGCCATGGCGGCCGGATTTGCCGGCATCGTCAATGCGCCGGTGGTCTCGATCGCACCCGACGTCGGCGAAGCCATCCTGGTGCAAACCTTCGTGGTCGTCGTCATCGGGGGTGTCGGCTCCTTTCCCGGTGCGGTGCTGGGAGGGCTCATCGCCGGCGAGATTATCAGCCTCACCTCGATGGTCAATCCCGCTTATTCCTATGTCATGTTATTCATCGCGATGACGCTGGTTCTGGTGCTCCGTCCCCGTGGACTGCTCGGCGCCGCTGGTCGCGAATAATCGCCATCTACCAATGCTCAAACAACGCCCTTTTCTCGTCGAAATAGTGACGCTCCTGGCCTTGATCGCAGTGCCTTTCGTGCTGCCCCATCTTGGCTTCGCGCCGACTACGATCAACCGCATCCTGATATGGGGTTTGGTCGGAATCGGCTTTGACCTCCTATTCGGTTATACCGGCCTGCTTTCGTTCGGTCAGTCCGCGTTCTTCGGCAGCGGCGGCATGTTTGCCGCCTATCTGCTGACGCAGACTTCATTTACCAATACGATTGCGGCGCTCTTGCTTGGCACCATTGTGGCCGGCATCATCGGCTATCTGGTCGGCCTGGTCGCACTGCGGCGCACTGGCATCTACTTCGCCATGATTACAGTGGCGATTGCCGAGGTGTTTTTCTTCGTCGAGTTCAACCCCTTGTCGGCCTTTACTGGCGGCGAGAACGGCCTGCCTGGCGTGCCGACCCCGAACCTGCCGCTCGGCTTCATGACCATCGAGTTCAACGACAACCGGTCGATGTACGGCTTCTTCGCATTCTGCTACTTCGTCGGCCTGGTGATTGCGCTGCGTATCGTGCGCTCGCCGTTCGGGCTGGTGCTGCGCGCGATTCGCGATAACCCGCGGCGGGCGCAAGCCCTGGGCCACAACATCCACCGCTACAAGCTGGCTGTGTTCGTGATCGCCGCCATGTATTCGGGTTTCGCCGGCGGCCTGTTGGGCATGATGCAGGGCTTCATGCCGCCAGATGCCTTCATGTTCGCGACCTCGGGCGAGATCGTGATACAGACCGCCATTGGCGGCGCCGGCACGCTGTTCGGCCCCTTGCTGGGGGCGGCGGTGTGGCTCTCTCTGAGCGATTTCTTCCAGACCACGCTGAATCTCGGCGGCACCTGGAAACTGATCCTCGGCATCGTGTTCGTGCTCCTGGTTTGCTTCCTGCGCCGTGGCCTGGTTGGCGCCATCTCTGATCTGTATCACCTGGCAAGGGGTGACAGGAAAGCGGCCAGGCAGCCGGCCAGACCGGCACCGGTGGCAGTAGCGGTGGCATCGGCGCCCGCCGCGCCGGTAGTGGCGCTGCCCGGGCGCAGCCCGAGCAGCGGCAAGAGCGGTCCTATCCTGCAGACTTCCGGTCTGTCCAAGCACTACGGTGGCCTGGCCGCCAACAGCGATATCGACTTCACCGTCAACTATGGCGAGATACGCGGCGTGATCGGGCCGAACGGCGCCGGCAAGAGTACTTTTTTCAATATGCTGACCTGTGAGATCGTGCCTTCCGCCGGCAAGATCGTGTTCGAGAATCGCGACATCACCATCATGGGCGTCGCCGACGCCTGCCAGCTCGGACTGACCAAGAGCTACCAGATCAACCAGTTATTCGAGCGGCTCACCGTCAGACAGAATCTGATGATTGCGGCACTCGGCCTGCTGCGGGGGAAATTCAAGCTCGATCTGTTCAAAAGTCTGCCCAAGGTGAAAGGCCTGAGTGAGCAAGTCGAGCACACGGCGGCGCTGGTTCATTTGACGGCACGGATCGATACGCCGGTTTCTGAACTTGCCTATGGCGAGAAGCGGCGGCTGGAGATCGGGATGGCGCTCGCAACTGCACCGAGCCTGCTGCTGCTCGACGAACCGCTGGCCGGCATGAGTCCACAGGAGCGCGTCGAAACGGTGGCACTGCTGAAATCGATTGCCGTGGGGCGCACGATGATTGTCATCGACCACGACATGGACTCGCTTTTTGAACTGGTCGAGAAAATCACGGTACTACAGGAGGGGCGTGTGCTCATCGAAGGGTCGCCCGAGGAGATCAAGAGCAATCCAAAAGTTCAGGAAGCCTATCTCGGCGGCATCCATGGAGAACTGGTATGAGCCTGCTCGAAGTCAGTGGTCTGAATAGTTATTACGGCGACAGCCACATCCTGTTCGACGTTTCGCTCCACGTCGAAAAAAATGAGGTGGTCGCGCTGCTCGGTCGTAACGGTGCCGGCAAGTCGACCACGCTCAAGAGCTTGATGGGGGTGGTCCGGCCCAGGGTTGGCAACGTCAGGCTCGACGGCGAAGAGCTGGTCGGCAAAAAGCCGCATGCGATTGCCAGGGTCGGGATGCAACTGGTACACGAGGAACGGCGCATCTTCGGCAGTCTCAACGTCGAAGAAAACCTCATCCTCTCCGGGCTGACGGCCGACAACAAATGGCCGCTCGAACGCATCTACGAGATGTTTCCCCGTCTCAAGGAGCGGCGCACCAGTCGCGGCACCGACCTTTCCGGCGGCGAGCAGCAGATGCTGGCGATTGCGCGCGCGCTGGTGCGCGATCCCAAGATCATTCTGCTCGACGAACCGTTCGAGGGACTGGCCCCGGTCATCGTGCAGAACCTGGTGCAAGTCTGCCGCGATCTGGCAAAAGCCGGCCAAACCATCGTTCTGGTCGAACAGAACCTGGCCGCCACCTTGACGCTGGCAAGCCGCGTCTACATCCTCAATAATGGTCATATCGTGCATGAAGGTCCGGCCAAAGAACTCAAGTGCCAGCCAGACATCCTGCAGCGCTATCTTGGGGTGTAGGCTGGCATGGCCGCCGTGACGGGGCAGGGTGGCCGGCCTCAGCGAGCCGGCCAGGCCGTCCGCTTTAACTGCTCGTGTCTGCGCTCGGTTGGCAAGGAAGCCGACTGGCGGCAGGGCGCGGGCAGTCATCCGAAACGAAGACCTGCGCCACTCGTACCTGGCGATTCTAATCCATCCGCGACCGCGCACCGCAGTCGCACTCCTGTTACCGGCGCACTCCATCCACGGCGGTCCGCCGGTTTTCCTTGCGGCGAGTGAGACACCGGCGGCCGAGGGGTGGCTACCACTGGAATGGCGCGGCGTCGATCGCCGGCGTGCGCCCGGCGATCCGGTCCGCCAGCAGTTCGGCGCTGCCGCAGGCCAGGGTCCAGCCGAGCGCGCCGTGGCCGACGTTCAAGTACAGGTTCTTCAGTGGCGAGGCGCCGACGATCGGCACGCCGGTCGGCGTCGCCGGCCGGAATCCGGCCCACGGCGCCAGCGCCGCGGTATCGGGCCAGTCAGCATGCGCCGGAAACAGTTCGCGCACGCCCTGCACCAGTTCCGCCACCGCGCGCGGCGGGATGGCGGCGCTGCGGCCGACCAGCTCAAGCCGACCGGCCACCCGCAGCCGGTCGTCCAGCCGCGCATAGACGATCTTGCGCGAAATGTCGGTGATCGATACTCGCGGCGCCGACTGTGGCGTCGGATCCTGCAGCGGCACCGTGATGCTGTAGCCCTTCAGCGGATAGATCGGCAGCGTAAAGCCGGCCTGGCGCGCAAACGCCGAGCTGTCGGCGCCGAGCGCCAGGACGAAGGCATCCGCCTGCAGATCGGCGCCGCCGGCGCGCACCGATTTCAGGCGGCCGCCGGCGGCGTCGAGCGCGTCGATCGGGCTGGACGCGGCGAAGCGGAATTGCGGATGCGCGCGCATCAGTTCCAGCAAACCACGGCAAAACTGCGCGCAATCGCCAACTTCCTCGCTTTCGGTATATACGCCGCCGGCCCAGCGCCGGCTGCCGGCCGCCAGCGCCGGTTCGATTTCCAGGCAGCGCGCCGCATCCAGCACTTGCTGCTGGCAGCCGTAGTCGGCCTGGAACGCCGACTTGCTGGCGCGCGCCCTGCAGCGCTTGCGGGTCGTCGTACATCACCAGCTTGCCGGCGCGGCGGAAGGCGAATTCGAACGGCAGCGCCGGCAGCATCCGGTGCAACCGGTCGCGGCTCAGGAACGCCAGCTGCAGCAATTCGAGCGTGGTGCGTTGCGCGCGCTGGCGGGTGCAGGCGGCCAGGAATTTTAAAAGCCACTGCCATTGCGCCGGGTCGGCCTGCGGTCGCAGGGTCAGCGGCGACGCGGAACTGAACAGGTAATGCGCCCAGTGGGTCCAGATCGACGGGTCGGCCAGCGGCGCCACATACGAATAGCTGAGCTGGGCGCCGTTGCCGAAACTGGTGCCGCCGCCGGCTTCCGGCAGCGCGTCCACCAGCGTCACCTGATGGCCGTCTTCCAGCAGGCGCCAAGCCGAGGTCACGCCGATGACGCCGGCGCCCAGTACGCAGATATGCATGAAAATCCTTGGAAAAGATGAGATGCCGGGGCGCTCGGACGGCGGCACCGGCCTGGCCCGGCGCACTATTTTGACACTTTCGCCGACGGCGGGCGATGGCATTGGGCGATACGCGGCTTCGGCGGCCGCCAAACTCCACTACAATGGCGTCCGAAGCAAGCCAGACAGCCGCTGGCCACCGATGGTGACATCGATGGCGGGAGGAAGGTCCGGACTCCATAGAGCAGGGTGACGGTTAACGGCCGTCCGCTGAAAGCCATCAGCGCAGTGCCTTCGGGCGTTGCGTCCGGTATAAGGCGAGGAATAGGGCCACAGAGACGAGTCTTTGGGACTGGGCAGGGCGCAAGCCTTCCTCGGTCACAAAGGGTGAAACGCGGTAACCTCCACCTGGAGCAATTCCAAATAGGCACGCGGTGATGTTGCTCGCGGAGCGTGCGGGTAGGAAGCTTGAGCCGTGAAGTAATTCACGGCCTAGAGGAATGGCTGTCATAACGGGGCGACCCGTCGTAACAGAATCCGGCCTATCGGCTTGCTTCATTTTTATTCCATGTCGGTGCTCAAGCCTGTATTTTGTGCACCGTAGAGTATGCGTCCAAAGCCGATATTTTTCGCCTGAAATAAGGCCGATGTGTTGAGAGTATGTTGTCGGCATCAGAGCTGCAGCGACCGGTGCGCCGCTCGCGTCAACTGCCGGATGGTGCGCACGAGAGCGCTTGATGTGGCTCAACGCGGGCCGTGCGTATCTGGTTAAGATCGCTAATGGAGCCGGTTGGCCGTGGGATGGAACGCAGCGGGCAGAAGCGGACTGGTGATTCTGTGTCGTGCCTCTCCGGCATGTCGCAAATCGCGCCGTGTATCGTTCGCGCTTTCATCCCACGACCAACCGGCTTCGCGTCTGACTCAAGCATCACCGGCTACGGCCAGCCACGGTTGGCATGCTTGTTCTGTGTACGATTCGTTTCCATGCTGCGCCGCATTCGCTTCGATGCGCCTGAGCGGGCCCCTTTGCCATCGTCAAGGTCAGAGCCATGAACCTGCACTTGAGTCTCACGCCGCTGATTTCGCTGATCGCGGGCATTTTGATCCTGATCATGCCGCGCTTGTTGAATTTCATCGTTGCGATTTATCTGATCGTAATCGGCCTGGTCGGGATTTTCGGCGTCTCCGGCATGAACTGGTCGGCTTGAGGCCGCTAGCCCTTTTAGCGTCATGCGCGACATGCCCGAGCACAGTTTGAGCGGCATGGTCCATCACTAAACTCTATCCTCGGTCCTCTATCGCGATACGCCGACGGCACTCGCCCGGCGTTCTGACTCCTCTCTGATTACATCACGCCGTAGCTCGTGATTCTCATCGATTGTCGCCAGCACAGGTTCCGGCGATATGCCCGTTCAGCGACATGGCGCAATCGACTGCACGAAATTTCTTTGTGTGCGTTTTCACCATTTCCGGATATTTCGCAAAAAACACATGTGTTTATGTAATGCAAGACTTTGAGTATGTTTTATAAGTCCTTAATTTATCAAGAGTTTCGTTTTTTCACTTTTTCTCCATCCTTGCGCTAAGTCGTTGACTTTACTCGAATATTTCCTGTTTGCACTGTTTTATATCGCTTGACCGGAAATAGTCCATCCTCTAAAGTGGGTAATAGTGTGAAAAAGTGCATTTTTGTGGAATTTTTTGCATTTTTCCCGGTCGTTTTTTCGGCCGCAAAACTCGCCTTTTATCGGCAGCAACAGGAGCTTTACAGTGTTTCAGGGAGCGTCAGCATTAAATCTCGATGCCAAGGGCCGGATGTCGATTCCGGCCAAGCATCGCGACGCCTTGCTGACGCGGGATGAGGGGCGGATCACGCTGACTCGTCATCCACACGGCTGTTTGCTGCTGTTTCCGCGCTCCATCTGGGAGACCCACCGTGAACAGATCGCGGCGTGGCCGATGTCGGCACGACCATGGCAACGTATTTTTCTCGGAAATGCCTCTGATGTCGACCTGGACTCCGCCGGCCGCATCCTGATTGCGCCGGAATTGCGTTCTGCCATCGGACTGGAACGCGAAGTCATGTTGCTGGGCATGGGCAGTCATTTTGAAGTGTGGGATGCCGTGCGACTCGCCGCCAGCGAGGCGCAGGCAGTCGCGGCCGGCATGCCCGACGCGTTGAGCAACTTTTCATTCTGACCGCGGCTGTGACGACCTTGTCAGCGGTGCCGGACGAGCCGCACCGGACCGTGCTGTTGAATGAAGCGGTTGCGGCGCTGGCAATCGAGGGCGCGCGCAGCGGCGGTACGTATGTTGACGGCACCTTTGGCCGCGGCGGCCACAGCCGGGAAATATTGAAGCAGTTGAGCATGAGCGGGCGCCTGCTGGCTTTCGACAAGGACCCGCAGGCGGTCGCCGACGCGCAAACCATTGCGGACCCGCGCTTTTCCATCGTGCATGACAGTTTTGCCACACTGGAGAGCGCGCTGACTGCGGCTGGCATAGCGACGGTGGATGGCGTCCTGCTGGATCTCGGGATCTCTTCGCCGCAGGTGGATGAAGCAGAACGAGGTTTCAGTTTTCGGCTGGACGGCCCGCTGGACATGCGGATG
Source organism: uncultured beta proteobacterium (assembly GCA_963707665.1). Taxonomy (GTDB): domain Bacteria; phylum Pseudomonadota; class Gammaproteobacteria; order Burkholderiales; family Burkholderiaceae_D; genus DATJCV01. The sequence goes on from CAVPQU010000005.1 coordinate 248,599, forward strand.
GATACGACGCGCGGAATGACCGCTGCTGACTGGCTGGCCAGTGCCAGTGCGCAGCAAATCGAGGAGGTGATACGGAATTATGGGGAAGAACGGTTTGCTTTTCAGATTGCAAAGGCGATTGTTGCTGGCCGGGCAGTCGAACCAATTTCGACCACACGACAGCTTGCCCAGCTCGTGGCGCGTGCCGTCAAAACCCGCGAGAAAGGCAAGGATCCGGCTACACGCACCTTTCAGGCTATCCGGATTTTCATCAATCAGGAGCTTGAAGACCTTGAGATAGCGCTGGATCAGGCATTTCGGCAATTGACCACCCAGGGGAGGCTGGTTGTGATCAGTTTTCATTCGCTGGAAGATCGCATCGTCAAGCGTTTCATGGCGTCCCGGGCGCGTTTGCCGCAACCGGATCGGCGCCTGCCGATTCGCGCCGTCGACTTGCCGCAACCCCAATTGAAGCTGCTGGCGCGCATCAAGCCGTCCGCCAGTGAAATCGCCGCCAATCCGCGCGCCCGTTCGGCCGTCATGCGGGTTGCCGAACGCTTGCCTGAGAGTCCGGCGCGGGGCGGCTTGCCGTGAGCGCGCGCCTGCCTTTAATTCTGGCCGTGGCGCTGGTCCTGTGCGCGCTGGCGCTGGTGAATGCGCAATACCAGGCGCGGCAGCTGTTCATCGACCTGGAGCGAGCCCATTCCAGTGCACGTCAGCTTGAAATCGAATGGGCGCAGCTGCAGCTGGATCAGTCCACGCTGGGCAAACATGCCCGTATCGAGGCTAGCGCGATGCGTGATCTGAACATGATCGCTCTGACTGCCGCGCGCACGCAGTATTTGACGGCGGGTGGCAAGTGACGCGCGCTTCGTCCCGAGTCGCCGGTACCCGTGGGATATCTTTTTCCGCCAGCCCGGTACTGCAGGTGCAACTGCCGGCGTGGCGCTCGCGCATCGTGTTGTTCCTGCTGTTCGTAGCCTTCGCCACCTTGATCGGGCGCGCGTTGTTCTTGCAGGGAATATCCACCGACTTCCTGCAAAAGCAGGGGGCATCTCGCTATGCGCGTACGCTTGAGCTGCCGGCCACGCGTGGCAAGATCGTCGATCGCAATGGCCACGTGCTGGCATCCTCGGTCCCGGTCAAGGCGATCTGGGCGATACCGGACGACGTGCTGCAGGCAGCGCCGGAAAAATTGCGCCGGTTGGCGGCCTTGTTGGACATGAGCGAGCGCGATTTGCGCAAGAAGCTCGATTCCGATCGCAGTTTCGTGTATCTGAAGCGCCAGGTCGAGCACGAGACGGCCGACCAGATCGTCAAACTCGGTATTGAGGGCATCCAGACCCGCAAGGAATATAAGCGCTTCTACCCCGAAGGCGAGGTCATGGCGCACGTGGTGGGCTTCACCAATGTCGAGGATGCGGGGCAGGATGGGATGGAGCTGGCGGCGCAGAAAACGCTGGCCGGCATGACCGGCAGCCGGCGCGTGATCAAGGACCGTCTTGGTCACATTGTCGAAGATATCGAAGCGGTCCGGGAACCGCACGACGGCCGCGACCTGGCACTGTCGATCGACAGCAAAATCCAGTACATCGCCTTTTCGCACCTGAAGGAAGCGGTCGAGCAATACAAGGCAAAGGCGGGTGGCATCGTGGTACTGGACGTCAAAACCGGCGAAGTACTGGCGCTGGCCAATCTCCCCAGCTACAACCCGAATAACCGCGCCGTGCTGACCGGCGCGCAACTGCGTAATCGCGTGCTGACCGACACTTTCGAGCCGGGCTCGACCTTGAAGCCGTTTACCGTTGCGCTGGCGCTCGAAACGCACCGCGTCACACCCAACACGACGTTCCAGACGTCGCCGGGCAAGATGACGATCGGTACCGCGACGATTGGCGACTCGCACGCGCATGGTCTGCTAACGGTCAGTCAGATCATCCAGAAATCGTCGAACATCGGCACCGCCAAGATCGCGCTCGACATGCCGGCGCGTGAAATGTGGGAGATGTTTACCAACCTCGGTTTTGGACAGCAGCCGAAAGTCGGCTTTCCCGGTGCCGTTGCCGGTCGCGTCCGTCCTTACAAGTCGTGGCGGCCGATCGAGCAGGCAACCATGAGCTACGGCCATGGGATTTCCGTATCGTTGTTGCAGCTGGCCCGTGCCTACATGATTTTCGCTCGCGACGGAGAAATGATTCCGGTGACCTTTCACAAATCGACGGATGCTCCGATCAGCCAGCGCATCATTTCGGCCGATGCCGCGCGCGCCGTGCGCGGCATGCTGGAAACCGTAGTCGGCCCGGAAGGGACGGCACCCAAGGCTCAGGTGCCGGGTTATCGGGTGGGCGGCAAGACTGGCACTGCCTACAAGATCGTCGGCGGCAAATACGTCAACAAATATGTTGGCTCCTTCGTTGGCTTCGCCCCTGCGTCCGATCCGCGCATCATCATCGCAGTCATGATCGACGAGCCCGCCAGTGGCCAGCGGTACTATGGCGGTACGGTAGCGGCGCCGGTGTTTTCGGCGGTTGCCGCGAATGCGTTGCGGGCATTGAACGTGGCTCCGGATACTTCTGTCACCAATATCATCATGCCGGACAATCCGGTCCAGGAAAGCATGTGATGATGCCATCCAGCTTTCAATTGTCTGCTGTTATTGACTGGTTGCGTGCGGTCGCGCCAGCCGCTCACCTATCCGCCGATTCACGCCGGATTGTGGCCGGCGACGTGTTTTTTGCCTTTCCGGGCGACACCGCCGATGGTCGCGATTTCATTGAGCATGCGGTGCGCAACCAGGCCGCCGCCATCGTCTACGAGGAGCAGGACTTTGTCTGGAACCAGCGCTGGACGCTGCCGCATCTGCCGGTTTCCGGCCTAAAGCAAAGCGCCGGCCTGATTGCCAATCAGTTTTATCGCCAGCCGGATGACGCGATGTTTGTTGCGGCGGTGACCGGTACCAACGGCAAGACTTCCTGCAGCCAATGGCTGGCGGCGGCATTCTCCGCTCAGGCGCCAGCGGCGGTGGTCGGCACGCTGGGAGTGGGGGTGTTTCGTCAGGGGCAGTGCGATCAGTTCGATGTCACCGGCTATACCACACCGGATGCGTTGCAATTGCAGCGCGCCTTGGCCGCCATGCGCGATGCTGGCGTCGCTGCGTTGGCAATCGAGGCGTCGTCGATCGGCCTCGACCAAGGGCGCATGAACGGCATCCATATCGATGCCGCACTGTTTACCAACCTGAGCCGGGATCATCTCGATTACCACGGCGACATGGCGGCCTATGAAAGCGCCAAAAACATCCTGTTCGACTGGCCCGGACTGCGGCATGCGATTGTCAATCTGGACGATCCGATGGGGCCGCGTCTGCTGCGACGCCTGGCGGCACGCTCGCCGGCAGTGGCGATCACTGGTTATACGGTCGATGACAACACCGCGGAGGGAATTCCGGTCTTGCGCGCCAGCGCGCTGCGCAGCCAGCCATCCGGCACGGCATTCCAGCTCGATTCGCCGTTCGGTTCGGCGCTGGTAAAGACGCGCTTGCTGGGTCGCTTCAATGTGAGCAATGCCCTCGGGGTACTGGCGGTATTGCTGGCACGGGGAACGCCATGGGATACCGCGTTGCTCATGCTGGAGTCGCTGGCGCCGGTCGTCGGCCGCATGCAGCAGCTGGGTGGCGAGGATGCACCCCTGATCGTCATTGATTATGCCCATACACCGGATGCGCTGGCGAAGACGCTGGCAAGCTTGCGCCCGGTGGCGCAGCAGCGCGGCGGCCAATTATGGTGCGTGTTTGGTTGCGGCGGCGATCGCGATCCGGGCAAGCGGCCGCAAATGGGAGCAGCAGCGCAGACGGCCGATCGGGTCGTGCTGACCAGTGACAACCCACGTTCCGAAAGCGCGCCGGACATCCTGGCTCAGATCCTGGCCGGCATGCAAACCGGAGACGGCGGCGCCGATCAGCCACAGGTGATCGAAGACCGTGCGGCAGCCATCCTCTGGGCGATCAAGCATGCGGCCAGGCGGGACGTGATTTTACTGGCAGGAAAAGGACACGAGGCATACCAGGAAATCGGCGGCAAGAAGCTGCCGTTTCTAGATGCGGATCATGCGGCGCTGGCTCTGGCGGCGCGCGCAACGATGAAGGGAAGCGTTTGATGCAGTCCACACTAGCCGCCTTGCAATCCTGTGTTGCTGGCACCTTGAGCGGGACCGATGTGCCATTTGACGGCGTCTGCATCGACAGCCGGCAAATCAGGCCGGGCAATCTGTTTGTCGCTTTGCGCGGCGAACATTTTGACGCACACGACTTCATTCCCGAGGTGCTGGCCAAGGGCGCGGCTGCGCTGGTGGTGCAACAACTACCGCCCGGCGTGCAGGCGCCGGCGCTGGTGGTGCCGGATAGCAGGATCGCGTTGGGACAGATTGCGCACTATTGGCGCGGTACGTTCACGCTGCCAGTGATCGGCGTGACCGGCAGCAACGGCAAGACCACCGTCAAGGAAATGATCGCGGCGATTCTGGCGGCTGCGTTTGGCACCGGCCATTACCTGGCAACGCGCGGCAATCTGAATAATGAAATCGGCGTGCCGCTGACCCTGTTCGGGCTGCACCCGGCGCAGCGCGCTGCCGTGATCGAACTCGGCATGAATCATCCGGGCGAGATCGGCGTCTTGGCCGCGATTGCCCAGCCGACCGTCGGTCTGGTGAATAATGCCCAGCGCGAACACCAGGAATTCATGGCTAGCGTGGCCGCCGTAGCCGAGGAAAACGGCGCGGTGATTCGGGCGCTGCCGCCCGACGGCGTTGCCGTGTTTCCGGCCGATGATCCTTTTTCGGCGCTGTGGCGCGGCTATGCGCGACAGCAGCCGGGACGACGCAGCGTGACGTTCGGACTAAGTGAAGAGGCCGACGTGCATTGCACTTATCGCGCCAACGATTTTGGCAGCGATTTGTCGGTTACTGCCAATGGTCACCAGTTCGAGCTGCGTCTGGCCGCCGCAGGCGTTCATAACGTGCGCAATGCACTGGCGGCGACTGCCTGTGCGCTTGCCATCGGCATCGATGCGGCGGCAATCCGGCGCGGCCTGGAGTCGTTTGTGCCGGTCACAGGTCGCCTGCAGCGCAAGCGCGCGCGCAACGGCGCTTGCATCGTCGACGATACGTATAACGCCAATCCCGATTCGGTACGAGCGGCCATCGACGTGCTGGCGCAGGCCGCGTCGCCGCGCATCCTGGTGCTGGGCGACATGGGCGAAGTCGGCAGCGAAGGCCAGCAATTTCATCAAGAAATTGGTTCCTATGCGCGCACTCGCGGCATCGATCATCTGCTCGCCATGGGCGACTTGACGCGTGCAGCAGTGGCGGCGTTCGGCGCCGCCGGAAGCCATTACGCCGATCTCGGGGCGCTGATCCAGGCGGCGGAAACCTTGCTGACGCCGGCGGCGACGATGCTGGTCAAGGGATCGCGCTTCATGCGCATGGAGCGGCTGGTACAAGGCGTGACCGGCGACCAATCAACGGAGACCCACTGACATGCTGCTCTGGCTGGCACAATATTTTCAGGACAGTATCGGACCCTTGCGCGTGTTCGGTTTCATTACCTTTCGCGCAGTGTTTGCGACCATGACGGCGCTGGCCATCGGCCTGCTGGCCGGTCCAGCGGTGATCCGGATGCTGGCACGGTTGAAAGTCGGGCAGGCGGTGCGCGCCAACGGCCCGCAGACGCACCTGGTGAAATCGGGGACGCCGACCATGGGTGGGGTGCTGATCCTGATCGCCATCGGCATATCGACCCTGCTCTGGAGTGACCTGAGCAATCGCTTTGTGTGGGTGGTGCTGGTGGTTACGCTCGGTTTCGGCGCCATTGGCTGGGTCGATGATTACCGCAAGGTGGTTTACAAAAATCCGGAAGGGATGCGCTCCGGCGAGAAATATTTCTGGCAATCGCTGATTGGCATCATCGCCGCGCTCTACCTGGCGTTCTCGGTGTCGGCGCCGACCAATATCCAGGTGTGGGACCTGTTCGTGGCCTGGTTGCAATCCGGCTTCAACCTGGACTTGCCGCCAAAAGCGGATTTGATCGTGCCGTTCTTCAAGACCATCAGCTATCCGCTCGGCGTCTGGGGCTTCATCGCGCTGACCTATTTCGTCATTGTGGGCACCAGCAACGCGGTCAATCTGACCGATGGCCTGGATGGCCTGGCGATCATGCCTACCGTCATGGTCGGCACCGCGCTCGGCCTGTTCGCTTACCTTACCGGCAATGCGGGTTACGCGAAATATCTATTCATCCCGCATATTCCGGGCGCCGGCGAGCTGTTGATTTTCTGCGGCGCGATGGCTGGCGCCGGACTCGCATTCCTCTGGTACAACGCCCATCCGGCGCAAGTGTTCATGGGTGACGTCGGCGCGCTGGCGCTGGGCGGCGCGCTGGGCACGATCGCGGTGATCGTGCGCCAGGAAATCGTGCTGTTCATCATGGGTGGCATCTTCGTGGTCGAAACCATGTCGGTGATGCTGCAGGTGCTGTATTTCAAATTCACCAAGAAACGCTACGGCGTCGGTCGCCGCATCCTGCTGATGGCGCCACTGCATCATCACTATGAACAGAAGGGCTGGAAGGAAACCCAGGTGGTGGTTCGGTTCTGGATCATCTCGATGATGCTGGTGTTGTTTGGCCTGTCAACCTTGAAGCTGCGGTAATGGATTACACCGGCAAACATGTTCTGGTTCTGGGGCTGGGTGAAACTGGTCTGGCGATGGCCCGCTGGCTGCTGAGCTGCGGTGCGCGGCTGCGGGTGGCCGACACGCGACCGGAGCCGGCACGCCTGCCGCAATTGCAGCAGGCGGCGCCCGATGTCGAGTACGTCGCCGGCGAGTTCACTGCAGCGCTGCTGGACGACATCGATTTCATTGCGGTCAGCCCTGGCCTGGCGCCAGGACGCGAGTTGGCGGCCATCATCCCGGCGGCCAAGGAACGGGTGGTCCCGCTGTGGAGCGAAATCGAATTGTTTGCCCAAGCACTGGCGACACTGCGCACGCAACGTGGCTACGCCCCGCGCATCATTGCCATCACCGGTACCAACGGCAAGACCACGGTGACCCGGTTGACCGGCTTGCTGTGCGCGCGCGCCGGGTGCACGGTACAGGTGGCTGGCAACATCAGCCCGACCGCACTCGACATGCTGCGTGACGTGCTGGAGCGCGATGCCTTGCCCCAAATCTGGGTGCTGGAACTGTCCAGCTTCCAGCTCCACTTTACCTACACGTTGGCAGCGGATGCGGCGACCATCCTGAACGTCAGCCAGGATCATCTGGACTGGCACGGCGATATGGCCTCCTATATCGCCGACAAGCAGCGCATTTTTTCACGCGACACGGTCGCTATCCTGAATCGTCAGGACCAGGCCAGCGCGCAGCAATTGCCGCCGGTCGCCGCTTGCCGCACGTTCGGAGTGGATGTGCCGCAGCAGGACGGCTGCTTCGGCCTGCAACATGACAACGGCATGCAATGGCTGGTCATGGCGCCCATGCCTGAGGAAGCGGTCGGCAAGCGCGTCAAAAAGGATTTATTCCCGGCACCGGTGGCCGTCAAGCACCTGATGCCTTCGGCAGCCCTGAAAATTCGCGGCCAGCATAACGCGACCAACGCCCTGGCAGCATTGGCTCTGTGTAGCGCGATCGATCTGCCGCTGGCGCCGTTGCTGCATGGCCTGCGCGAGTATGTCGGCGAGCCGCATCGCGCGGAATTGGTGGCCAACATTGCCGGCGTCGATTATTACGATGACAGCAAGGGTACCAATGTCGGCGCCACGCTTGCCGCACTGAACGGCTTGGGCGCCGAGCTGGGCACCACACCGCGGCGGCTGTTGTTGATCGCCGGTGGCGACGGCAAGGGCCAGGACTTCACCCCGCTGGCCGCAGCGCTGCAAGAATATGCACGCGCGGTATTCTTGATCGGCAAGGATGGCCCGGCGATTCGCACCGCACTGGTTGGCACTGACTTGACGCTGGCCGATTGCAGCACGCTCGAGCAGGCGGTGCGGGACGCGGCTGCCTTGGCACAGGGCGGTGATGCGGTATTGCTGTCGCCGGCCTGTGCCAGCCTTGACATGTTCCGCGATTACAAGCATCGGGCCCAGGTGTTCGTTGACACCGTGCGCGAACTTGGCCTGGCGCGCGGCGAGGGGTCGGTATGAAGCTGACGCTCCCTTTCTTCTCGAACGCGCCCAAGGCGCCCACTGGCCTGGCCCAGCGCTCGAAAATGATGGAGTACGACCAGTTGCTGGTGTGGGTGGTGTTGGGGCTGATGTTGTTTGGCATGGTGATGGTGTATTCGGCATCTATCGCCTTGCCGAATTCACCCAAATACGCCAGCTACAAGAGTTCCCATTTCCTGTTGCGGCAGGCAGTGTTCATCACCATTTCGCTAGTGGCCGGATTCATCGTGTTCCGGATTCCGCTTCACGTCTGGCAACGCCTGACGCCTTACCTGTTTGTCGGTACGCTGCTGCTGCTGGTGCTGGTACTGATTCCGGAGATTGGCAAGGGCGTCAACGGTGCCAAGCGCTGGTTATCCTTCAAAGTATTCAATCTGCAGCCATCTGAGTTGATGAAACTCTTCGTGGTGCTATACGCGGCCGACTACACGGTGCGCAAGCAGCCCGTGATGCACCGTTTCACCAAGGGGTTCCTGCCGATGGCGCTGGCGATCGGCTTCATCGGCGCGCTGCTGCTGCTGGAGCCGGATCTGGGCGCGTTCGGCGTCATCGTTTGCATTGCGATGGGCATTCTTTTTCTCGGCGGTGTCAACGGCATCTGGTTTAGCGGCATTGGCGCTACCGTGGTCGGCGTGTTCGGCATGGTGATCATGCTGTCGCCGTGGCGGCGCGAGCGGATTTTCGCCTATCTGAATCCGTGGGACGAGGCCACTACCCTGGGCAAGGCGTATCAGCTGTCACACTCGCTGATTGCATTCGGCCGCGGTGAACTGTTTGGCGTCGGCCTTGGCGGCAGCGTCGAGAAACTGCACTACCTGCCGGAAGCGCACACCGACTTCCTGCTGGCGGTGATTGGCGAAGAACTCGGCTTCGTCGGCGTGCTGGTGGTGATCGGCCTGTTTTACTGGCTGATCAAGCGCTCCTTCGAGATCGGCCGTCAAGCGATTGCACTGGAAATGACCTTTTCCGGCCTGGTGGCAAAAGGCATCGGTATCTGGATCGGGGTCCAGGCATTCATCAACATGGGCGTCAATCTCGGCTTGCTGCCGACCAAGGGCCTGACTTTGCCGCTGATGAGCTACGGCGGCTCCGGCGTGCTGATCAACTGCGTCGGTCTCGCCATCCTGCTGCGGATCGACTATGAGAATCGAGTGCTCATGCGCGGAGGCCGCGTATGAAAAATGAGACTCGATGGAGGCGCACTTTGCGTAGCAAAGATAACGGCGCACTAGCGATGGGCCGCAGCCCGAACCGATTTATGCGGCGAGGGTGCGCATGAAGCGGCTCCTGATCATGGCGGCGGGCACCGGCGGCCACATTTTCCCCGGGCTGGCGGTGGCGCAAACCATGCGTGCGCGCGGCTGGCAAGTGTCGTGGCTGGGGACCACCCGTGGCATGGAGCGCGACATCGTGCCCGCGCATGGCGTCGAGATGGACACCATTGAGTTTTCGGGACTGCGCGGCAAGGGTGTCGGCCATGCGTTGCGCGGCGCTTTTTATCTCGCCGCCAGCTTTGCCAGCTGTTTTCGTATTCTTGGCCGGCGGCGCCCTGACGTGGTGCTGGGCATGGGTGGTTACGTGACGGTGCCAGGCGGATTGATGGCGAAATTGCGCGGCATCCCGCTGGTGCTGGTCAATGCCGATGCCGCCCTGCTGCTGTCGAACAAGACGCTGGCGCCGTTTGCGCAGCGCGTGCTGTTCGGCTTTCCCGCCGACTTTGGCGTTGCGGCCAGCAAGGCGCTGGTGACGGGCAATCCGGTGCGCGAGGAAATCCTGGCGCTGCCGCTGCCGGCCGAGCGCTATGCCAATCGCAGCGGACCGCTGCAATTGCTGATCGTCGGCGGCAGCCTCGGCGCCAGGGCATTGAACGAGTGCCTGCCGGCAGCGCTGGCCGCATTGGCGCCGGAGCAGCGCCCACAGGTCACGCACCAGTCGGGCCGGCAGCACATCGACGGCTTGCGTCAAGCGTATGCGGCGGCCGGCGTGCAGGCCGAGGTGGTGGATTTTATTCATGACATGCCACGCCGCTATGCGCAGGCGGACCTGGTGATTTGCCGCGCCGGCGCCATCACGATTTCGGAGCTGACCGCAGCCGGCGTTGCCAGCGTGCTGGTGCCGCTGATTGTGTCCACCACCAGCCACCAGCGCGACAACGCGCATTGGATGGAGCAACAACAGGCGGCGATTCACTTGCCGCAAAGCGAATTGAGCCCGCCCGGCTTGGCGGCTCTGTTGCGTGAAATGACGCGCGCGCGATGCCAGGCAATGGCGCAGGCGGCATGGGACAGCGGCCGGCGCAACGCCAACCTGGCGATTGCCAACGAACTGGAAAATTTGATAGAAGCGACATGAAACATAAAGTAAAGAATATTCATTTTGTCGGCATAGGCGGCTCTGGAATGAGCGGCATCGCCGAATTGCTGAAAAACCTCGGGTATGTCGTGTCCGGCTCGGACCTGGCCAGCAATGCCGCCACCCGGCGCCTGGCCGGTCTCGGCGTGCGCGTGACGCAAGGGCATGATGCTTCCAATATCGCCGGCGCCGATGCGATCGTCACCTCGACCGCGGTGCGGGATGACAACCCGGAAGTGGTGGCGGCGCGCGAACGGCGCATTCCGATCGTGCCGCGCGCGATGATGCTGGCCGAGTTGATGCGCCTGAAAAGCGGCATCGCGATTGCCGGTACGCACGGCAAGACTACTACCACCAGCCTGGTTGCGAGCGTGCTGGCGCAAGGCGGGCTGGACCCGACGTTCGTGATCGGCGGCCGCCTCACCAGCGTCGGTTCCAATGCCAGGCTGGGCGCCGGAGATTTCATTGTGGTGGAAGCCGACGAGTCGGATGCATCGTTCCTGAACCTGTCGCCGGTAATCGAAGTGATTACCAACATCGACGCCGATCACATGGAAACCTACGAGCACGATTTTGGCAAGCTGAAACAGGCGTTTGTCGAATTCACCCAGCGCCTGCCGTTCTACGGTGCGGCGGTGCTGTGCATCGACGATGCACAAGTGCGCGAAATCATGCCGCTGATTTCGAAGCCGATCACCACCTACGGCTTCCATGAAGAAGCGCAGGTGCGGGCGGTCGAGGCCAAAGCGGCCGACGGCCTGATGCAGTTCACGGTATTGCAGGACGGCTATCCGCCGCTGGCTATCAGCTTGAATCAGCCCGGCATGCATAACGTGCAAAACGCCTGTGCCGCAATTGCGATTGCGCGCGAACTGGGGGTTGCGGATAACGCAACGCAGAAGGCGCTGGCTGAGTTTCATGGCGTCGGACGCCGTTTCACTCGCTACGGCGAGATCGCGCTGCCGGCAGTGGATGGCAAGCCGGGCGGTTCGTTCGCGCTGGTGGATGACTATGGCCATCATCCGGTGGAAACCGCCGCTACGCTGGCGGCCGCACGCGGTGCCTATCCCGGTCGCCGTCTGGTGCTGGCATTCCAACCGCATCGCTATACCCGTACGCGCGACCTGTTTGAAGATTTCATCCGGGTTCTGTCCAGCGTCGATGTCCTGGTACTGGCGGAAGTCTATGCGGCCGGCGAACCGCCGATCGTGGCGGCCGATGGCCGAGCGCTGGCACGCGCCTTGCGCGTGGCGGGTAAGGTCGAACCGGTATTTGTCGAGCACATTGAAGAGATGCCGGCGGCCATCATGAATCTGGCGCGTGCCGGTGATGTCGTGATTACGATGGGGGCCGGATCCATCAGCGGCGTGCCGGCGCGACTGGTGGAATTTACGCAAGAGAGGCAGCCATGAATACACCGCAGACAGGCGTCATTGGCGAATTCGGCAAGGTCGGCGTACTGTTCGGCGGCCGCTCCGCCGAGCGCGAAGTCTCGACCATGTCGGGCACCGGTGTATTACAGGCACTTCAGGGCCGCGGCATTGACGCCCATGCCTTTGATCCGGCGCAGCGCAGCTTGGCAGAGCTGGCGGCGCAGCAATTCGACCGCGTGTTCATCGCCTTGCATGGCCGCTATGGCGAGGATGGCACGCTGCAGGGTGCGCTGGAACAATTGGGCATTCCCTATACCGGTCCGGGCGTGTTGGCATCGGCCATCGCGATGGACAAGGCGATGACCAAGCGTATCTGGCTGGCCGATGGTCTGGCAACGCCAAAGTTTGAAATGCTGCATCCCGGTTTTGCCAGCGCACGAGTGGCGGCGACACTCGGTTTGCCGTTGATCGTCAAGCCGGCGCATGAGGGTTCGACCCTGGGCCTGACCAAAGTGACCCAGGTCGAGCAGCTGCCGGCAGCATATGCGCTGGCAGCACGCTTTGATCGCGCGGTGATGGCGGAAGAATTCATCGCCGGCATGGAATTGACCTGTCCGATTCTTGGCTACGGCGACGATGCCCGTGCACTGCCGGTTATCCGGATTGTGGCGCCGGATGCCAACTACGATTATCAGAACAAGTATTTCACCGACGACACTCAGTATTTTTGTCCAAGCGGCCTGGAGCCGGCGCTCGAGCGTGAAATCCAGGAACTGGCGCTGGCCAGCCACCGGGCGCTTGGCTGCCGCGGCTGGAGCCGGGTGGACGTGATGCTGCGTGCCGCGGACCAGCGTGCTTTCCTGCTGGAGCTCAATACCTCGCCCGGCATGACCAGCCATTCGCTGGTGCCGATGTCGGCCAAGGTGGCTGGCATGAGCTACGAAGAGTTATGTATTGAAATCTTGCGCATGGCGGCGCTGGACCTGACGCCATCGCAAGACTGGACTCCGAACCAGGCGTAGGAGCGACGACATGTGGCACGACATCCGCATCCTGAATGCCGTCTCCAGCACCCTGTTAGGGGTGGCGGCGCTGGTGTTGTTGTCGGCCGCGTTGTGGTGGATGACGCAGCGCCCGATGTTTACGCTGAAGGTGATTCGGATTGACGGCAGTGCCGAGACGCAGTTGCGGCGGGTGAATGCACTGACGGTGAGAAGCACCGCTTTGCCGCGCATCCAGGGCAATTTTTTTACCACCAATCTGGATGCGGTACGAGCCGCCTTCGAATCCGTGCCATGGGTGCGCAAGGCAACCGTGCGGCGCGAATGGCCGAATACGCTGCTGGTGACGATCGAAGAACACCAGCCGCTCGGGACCTGGGGCGAGGATGGGCGCCTGGTCTCGGTGAAGGGCGACGTATTTACCGCCAACCTGGATGAGGCGGAAGAGGATGGCGAACTGCCGGAATTCGCCGGCCCGCAAGGGAGTGCCCCGGAAGTGGTGGCACGCTACGCCGAATTGCAGAAATGGTTCGCGCCGCTCGATCTGGCGCCGGACGCAGTGCAGTTGTCGGAGCGTTATGCATGGAAGGTGCGGCTCGACAATGGCGTCACGGTTGAGTTGGGGCGCGAACAGACTCCGGCCACGCTGCAGGAACGGGTGAGACGGTTGGTGAGCGTATACCCGCAGCTGGTGGCGAGCTTGCAGGACCGGATTGAAAGTGTGGACCTGCGTTACCAGAATGGACTGGCACTGAAAGCCAGTGGCCTGGTATCTGGAATCGATGGCAAAAGAAAGTAAACGGAAAATAAGCGGAGCGACATGGCAAAGGACGTGAAAAATTTGATCGTTGGCCTGGATATCGGCACTTCCAAAGTGGTGGCGGTGGTAGCCGAGGTGCTGTCCGATGGGCGGCATGAAGTCATCGGCCTTGGCCAGCACGAATCCAAGGGGCTGAAAAAAGGGGTGGTGGTCAATATCGAGGCGACCGTGGAATCGATCCAGCGCGCGCTGGAAGAAGCCGAGCTGATGGCCGACTGCAAGATCGAGAACGTGTATACCGGGATTGCCGGCAGCCATATCCGCAGCTTCAATTCGAGCGGCATGGTGGCGATCAAGGACAAGGAAGTCACCGCCACCGACGTCGCGCGCGTGATCGAAACAGCCAAGGCGGTCAACATCCCGACCGACCAGCAACTGCTGCACACGATCCCGCAGGAATTCATCGTTGACAACCAGGAGGACGTGCGCGAGCCGATCGGCATGAGCGGCATCCGTCTCGAAGTCAGGGTGCACATCGTTACCGGTGCGGTGTCGGCGGTGCAGAACATCGTCAAATGCGTGCGCCGCTGCGGGCTTGAAGTATCGGATCTGATCCTGCAGCCGATGGCGTCCGCCTTTGCGGTGCTGACGCCGGACGAAAAGGAGCTGGGCGTGGTGCTGATCGATATCGGCGGTGGCACCACCGACGTTGCCATCTTCACGGAGGGCGCGATTCGTCATACCGCGGTGATCCCGATTGCCGGCGACCAGATCACCAACGACATTGCGATGGCGCTGCGCACGCCGACGCTGGAGGCGGAAGAAATCAAGTTGCGCTATGGCGTCGCCAAGCAGGTGTTGGCCGATCCGGGCGAGACGATGGAGGTGCCGGGCCTGGGCGACCGCAGTCCGCGTACCTTGTCGCGGCAGGCGCTGGCGGCGGTGATCGAACCGCGCGTCGAAGAGTTGTTCGCGCTGGTGCACCAGGTGGTGCGCGAATCGGGTTACGAAGAAGTGCTGTCGTCCGGCATCGTGTTGACTGGCGGTACAACCATGATGCCAGGCATGGCCGAATTGGCGGAAGACATTTTCCTCAAGCCGGCGCGACTCGGCATTCCCGAGTATCGCGGTCAACTGGCCGACGTGGTGCGCAGCCCTCGCTATTCGACCGTGCTCGGCTTGTTGCTGGAAGCGAAGAAACAATATCTGCGCGGCCAGAACGTCAGCCGCCAGGCTGGAACTGCGAAAGCGGTCTGGCAACGGATGAAGGATTGGTTTTTGGGAAATTTCTGACGCGTCGCGGGACAAACTTGAGCGCAGCGCCACTTTGTCATCAACACGATAGCGATAGAAGGGAAGAGCGATACACCAGCAACCTAACCAGCAGCGTTTTTGTATGGCAAGCGAATCAACTGTTTTTGCGTAACCCCCGCAGCTACCAGTTGCTAGTCGTCACACCGCGTGATGCCTATCGACTGAGAACTGCATATTCATTTATCTAAAAGAGGAGTCATCATGGAAATCGATATGCTCGACAATGCAACACTCGGCACCGTGATCAAGGTCGTTGGCGTCGGCGGCGCCGGCGGCAATGCGGTGCAGCACATGATCAACAAGGGCGTCGCCGGCGTCGAGTTCATCGTTGCCAATACCGATGCCCAGGCGCTGGCGCAATCCAAGGCGCATAACGTGATCCAGATCGGTGAGACTGGTCTGGGCGCCGGCATGAAGCCGGAAGTCGGCCGTCAACTGGCGGAAGAATCGCGCACGCGCATCGAGGATGCGCTGCGCGGCGCGCACATGGTGTTTATCGCCGCCGGCATGGGCGGCGGCACCGGCACCGGCGCGGCACCGATTGTGGCGCAGGTCGCCAAGGAACAGGGCGCGCTGACGGTGGCGGTGGTTTCCAAGCCATTTTCCTACGAAGGCCAGAAGTGCATGGACATCGCCGACGAAGGGCTGGAGGCGCTGTCGGCGCATGTCGATTCGCTGATCATCATCCTCAATGAAAAGCTGGAAGATATCTACGAAGACGACAGCATGCTGGAATGGCTGCAGCATGCCGACGATGTGCTGAACAACGCGGTGGCCGGCATTGCCGAAATCATCAACGTGCCGGGTCACATCAACGTCGATTTCAACGACGTCAAGACCATCATGGGCGAGCAGGGCAAGGCGATGATGGGTACCGCCACCGCCTCCGGTGTCGACCGCGCCCGCATCGCGGCCGAGCAGGCGGTGACTTCGCCGCTGCTGGACGGCATCGATCTGTCCGGCGCGCGCGGCGTGCTGGTTAACGTCACCGCCAGCCATGGCCTGAAAGGCAAGGAAATCAAGGAAGTGATGGCCACTGTGCGCGCCTTTGCCGCCGCCGATGCGTCGATCGCGCAAGGCATGGCCTACGACGATGCGATGGGCGACGAACTGCGCGTGACGGTGGTGGCGACCGGCCTCGGGCGGCCGCGCAAGACCGTGCAGCTAGTGCAGGCGCCGATGCTGCGTACTGGCACCCACAATGAACCGATCATGGCCACGGCCGGCATGCTGAAGACTTCAGGCGCCAACGGCCAAGGCCAGTCGGTGCCATCGTTCGAGGGCTTGAAACAACCGGCAGTATGGCGCCGCGAATCCGCTTCTGAAACCGTGCGGGCACTGGAGAAAAACGGCATGGAAACCTACGATATTCCGGCCTTCCTGCGCAAGCAGGCGGATTAACGCCGGATTTTCGCAGCAGGCGCGTTCTGCGCCGATATGCGGAACGCGGCATACTGGGGGTCACACGCCGCGCTTGCGAGCGCGGCGTTTTTATTGGGCAAATCCGTTTCAAAATAACTACGAGGAGCGTTTCATGACCATCAAGATCGGTGATAACTTGCCGCAAGGTACATTGGCGGAGTTTATCGAAACCGCAACCGAAGGCTGCACCCTGGGGCCGAATACCTTCAATGTCGCGGATCTGGCCAAGGGCAAGAAAATTGTCGTGTTCGGTCTGCCGGGCGCCTACACGCCAACCTGCTCGGCGCAGCACGTGCCGGGCTATGTCAAGCATGCCGCCGACTTGAAAGCGATGGGCGTGGACGAAATCTGGTGCATCGCTGTCAACGACGCTTTTGTCATGGGTGCCTGGGGCCGCGAGCAAAAGGCGACCGGCGTGGTACGCATGCTGGCCGACGGCAACGCGACATTCAGCAAGGCACTGGGCCTGGATGCCGATTTCTCCAAATTCGGCATGGGTACACGCTCGCAGCGCTATTCCATGCTGGTGGAGGACGGCGTGGTGCGTCAATTGAATGTCGAGCAACCCGGTAAATTCGAGGTATCGAACGCCGAGACCATGCTGACTCAACTCGGATAAAGGCGTGCCCGGCAGCGGCATGGTGATAACAAGAAAGTTATAATGCCGCATGCTGAAACAACGCACCATCAAACAACTGGTCAAGACTGTCGGCGTCGGCTTGCACTCCGGCACCAAGGTCGAGCTGACTCTGCGTCCGGCCGCGGTCGATACTGGCATTATTTTTCGCCGCGTCGACCTCGAGCCGGTGGTCGATCTGCCGGCAACTGCGGTTGCGGTCGGCGACACGCGCATGGCGTCGACGCTGGCCAAGGGAAGCGTGCGCGTGTCGACGGTCGAACATCTGCTGTCGGCCTGCGCCGGCCTCGGCATAGACAACCTGTACGTCGAGCTGACGGCGGAAGAAATTCCGATCATGGATGGCTCGGCATCTTCCTTCGTGTTCCTGCTGCAGCAGGCGGGTTTGCAAGAGCAGGGCACAGCCAAGAAATTCATCCGCGTCAAGACCCCGGTCGAAGTTTCGGAAGGGGAAGGCGAGCAAAAAAAATGGGCGCGGCTCGAACCGTACGACGGTTTCCGGCTGAAATTCTTTATCGAGTTCAATCATCCCGCGGTGGACGGCACCGGCCAGAGCGCTGAAGTCGATTTCGCGCTGGAATCCTACGTCAAGGAAGTGGCGCGCGCGCGCACCTTCGGTTTCATGCAGGACGTCGAGACGCTGCGCGGCCTTGGGTTGGCGCGCGGCGGCTCGCTGGAAAACGCGATCGTCATGGACGAGTATCGCATCCTGAATCCGGATGGCTTGCGCTACGAGAATGAATTCGTACGCCACAAAATATTGGATGCGATTGGTGACCTGTACCTGATCGGCCATCCGCTGCTCGCCAGTTACGTTGCCCACAAATCCGGCCACACACTCAACAATCAATTGCTGCGGGCCTTGCTGGCGCAACCGGACGCTTACGAAATCGTCAGCTTCGACACGCTGGCCAACGCGCCGGCTACCTACGTGCGTCAGGCGGCTCAGGAGTGGGCACTAAATTGAGCTTGGCAGCAGCAGCCGGGTCGCTTTAAAAACAGGGAGTATGCCGGTAAACCGGCTATTCTCCCTCTGTTTTCCTACGACTTAAAAAATACTCCAGCAATATCCGGATTGGATAGATCGCTCTGTCCGGAGCTTCGTGGCCTCGGTGCGATCATGGCACGGGATGCCGATGGCGCCGCAACATGGCCTCGATTGCCGCCTTCAATGCCGCATTGCGCGGCGTATCTTCCAGTTCACTGTCGAGCGCTGCCAATGCGGGCAATGCCTGCGCGGACAGTGTCAATTGCTTCGCCGGCGCCGGCTTTTCGGCCGGCCGGCCGGCTTGCACTTTGAGACGCACTGCGTTAACCTGCCAGCCCAGTCGGCGCAGATTTTCTTGTAGTTTCGGCAATTGCTGCTTCAACTTGGCTGCCAGGGCCGCATTGAGCACAGTCAGCACTAACTGCTCGGAGGCGAACTGCAGCACCTCGCACGTTTCAAACATCTGCGGCAGATTGCGCCTGCAATCTTTTTGCAGTTGTGCCATGCGCGTGGCTGCCGGCAATAGCGATCCCAGTTTGTCATGGGCGCCAAGAAACTCGGCAACGCCGCGTGCAGTGGGCGTCATCGATGCCGATGAGGGCGGCCGAAACGTGGAAAAAGAAGAGGCGGCAGACATAACGTCACCTTATCATCCGATTCCGCGTGCAACAAGTCAAAGGAACCGAGATGCAGATCATATTGTTGCACCCGCGTTTGCCCCATGCCCGTTCGCTTACCCTGACTTTTCGCCATGTGGTGCTGGCCACAGGCGCCTTGCTGATTTCGTTGCTGGTGACGGCTTCGCTGCTGTCGGTATTGCTGGTTCGGTATGCGGCCGAATATCAGTTGCCGTTTTTGACGCCCGCGGCAGCACCTGACCAGTCCGCGCGCCAGGATCGTTACGTCAAGGAAAATCTGGCGGCGATGGCCGTCAAACTGGGCGCGATGCAGGCCCAATTGATGCGGCTGGATGCTCTTGGCGAGCGGGTGCAAGGCCTGGCTGGCATCAAGCCGGAAGAGTTCAATTTTCATGAGTTGCCGGGGCGTGGCGGCGCTGCACCGTCCGCCGCCGGCGCGCACATGGCGCCGCGCGTGCTGGATATGGCTGAATTCCAGCTGCTGCTGGATGCGCTGGCGAAAGGTGTCGACCAGCGCAGCGACTACCTGAATGTGGTGGAAACGGCGTTGATGACCACTCAGATCAAGTCGCGCATGCTGCCCACCACGCAACCAGTCAACGTCGGCTACAACGCCTCCGGTTTCGGCTTCCGCATCGATCCGTTCACCGGCCGCAGCACGTTTCACGACGGCATCGACTTTCCGGCGCCGGTCGGCACCCCGATCATCGCTGCCGCCGGCGGCGTCGTGATCGCGGCCGAATATCATCATGAATATGGCAATATGCTCGAAATCGACCACGGTAACGGCATCGTGACGCGCTATGCGCATGCCTCGCGCTTGCTGGTAAAAGTGGGGGACATCGTGCGCCGCGGTCAGCACGTGGCGGCAATCGGTACGACCGGCCGTTCTACCGGCGCCCATTTGCATTTCGAGGTGCTGGTCAAGGGCGTACCGCAGGATCCGCAAAAATTCCTGGCAGCGGGCGCCGATCAGACCCCAGCCCTGAGCCAGCGTTAGCCGGTATCCGCCCGGCTATTGTTAACTGGTTCCTAATCCCAATCTAATACAGGCTGCATGATAAAATCCGCGATTTGGCCCAAGCCAGAGCCGACACCGCCCGCTGTGGCGCGCGTCGAATGCTTTCCGGCATTTTCTAGAATCCAAGCATGTCATTACTGACCCAGATTTTCGGCAGTCGCAACCAGCGGCTGCTTAAGCAATACAGGAAAAAGGCGCGCGACATCAATGCCCTGGAAGCGACAATCGAAAAATTGTCAGACGCCGAACTGCAAGCCAAGACGGCCGAATTCAAGCAGCGCGTAGCCGCCGGGACCACGCTGGATGAGATTCTGCCGGAAGCCTTCGCAGTCTGCCGCGAGGCCAGCAAGCGGGTCCTGAAAATGCGTCATTTCGACGTGCAGTTGATCGGCGCCATGGTTTTGCATGACGGCAAGATCGCGGAAATGGGTACCGGCGAAGGCAAAACGCTCATGGCAACGCTGGCGGTCTATCTGAATGCGCTGGCCGGCAAAGGCGTGCATGTGGTGACGGTCAACGATTATCTGGCCCAGCGCGATGCTGAATGGATGGGCACGCTGTACGGCTGGCTCGGCTTGACTACCGGCGTCAACCTGTCGCAGATGGCGCACGACACCAAGCAGGCGGCCTACGCGGCCGACATTACCTACGGCACCAACAACGAATTCGGTTTTGATTACCTGCGCGACAACATGGTGTACGAAGCCGGCGACCGGGTTCAGCGCGAACTGAGTTTTGCCATCGTCGATGAAGTGGACTCGATCCTGATCGACGAAGCGCGTACACCGCTGATCATCTCCGGTCAGGCGGAGGATCATACCGAGCTGTACGTCAAGATCAACGCGGTGCCGCCGTTGTTGACCATGCAGATCGGCGAGGAAACGCCGGACGGCAAGGGTCACGTCGAAGTGCCGGGCGACTATACCAAGGATGAAAAAGCGCACCAGGTATTGCTGACTGAAGAGGGGCACGAAAAGGCCGAGCAAATCCTGGCGCGCATGGGGTTGTTGCCGGACGGCGCTTCCTTGTATGACGCCGCCAACATCACGCTGATTCACCATCTGTATGCCGCCTTGCGCGCACACGCGTTGTACCACCGCGACCAGCACTACGTGGTGCAGGATGGCGAAGTCGTGATCGTCGACGAGTTCACCGGCCGCATGATGACCGGACGGCGCTGGTCGGACGGCCTGCACCAGGCGGTGGAGGCCAAGGAAGGCGTCAAGATCCAGAACGAGAACCAGACCCTGGCTTCGATTACCTTCCAGAACTATTTCCGCATGTACGGCAAGTTGGCCGGCATGACCGGTACGGCCGACACCGAAGCCTATGAATTCCAGGAAATCTATGGTCTGGAAACGGTGGTGATCCCGCCCAACAAGCCGAGCCAGCGCAAGGACTTGCAGGATCAGGTCTACAAGACCAACGAAGAAAAATATACGGCGATGTTGAATGACATCAGCGACTGTTTCGGGCGCGGTCAACCGGTCTTGGTCGGTACCACCTCGATCGAGAATTCCGAACTCCTGTCCGGCATCCTGAGCAAGGCCAAGCTGCAGCACAATGTGTTGAACGCCAAGCAGCATGCGCGCGAAGCGGAAATCATCGCCCAGGCCGGTAGTTCGAAACAGATCACGATCGCCACCAACATGGCCGGGCGCGGTACCGATATCGTGCTGGGCGGCAGTATCGAAAAGCAGCTCAAGGAAATCGAAGCCAATGCCAGCCTGTCCCAGACCGAAAAAGACCTGGCGACGCAAAAGCTGAAAAGTGAATGGCAGGTGCGGCATGATCAGGTGGTGGCGGCGGGCGGCTTGCACATCGTCGGCACCGAGCGGCACGAATCGCGCCGGGTCGACAACCAGTTGCGCGGCCGTGCCGGGCGCCAGGGTGACCCCGGCTCGTCGCGCTTCTACCTGTCGCTGGACGACCAGTTGCTGCGCATCTTCGCCGGTGACCGCGTGCGCGCCATCATGGAGCGGCTGAAGATGCCGGAAGGCGAACCGATCGAAGCCGGCATCGTCTCGCGCTCGATCGAATCGGCGCAGCGCAAGGTGGAAGCGCGCAACTTCGACATCCGCAAGCAGCTGCTCGAATACGACGACGTCGCCAACGACCAGCGCAAGGTGATCTACCAGCAGCGCAATGAGCTGCTGGCGGCGCAGGATGTGTCGGAACTGGTTGCGGCCTTGCGCCAGGGCGTGTTTACCGACTTGTTCCGCAGCCATGTGCCGGAACAGTCGGTCGAGGAGCAATGGGATGTCGCCGGCACTGCAGGCGACGCTCGCCAATGAATGGCAACTGGACGTGCCGCTGAAGCCGAGATCACTGAAAGCGGAGCCGGACCTGACCGACGAGGACTTGCTGGAGCGCATCCTGAAGGCGGCGGACGACGTCTATAACGCCAAGATCGCGATCGTCGGCAAGGAAGCGTTTGCCGGCTTCGAGCGCAGCGTGATGCTGCAAAACGTCGATAGTTATTGGCGCGAGCATCTGGCGGCGCTCGACCATCTGCGTCAGGGCATCCATTTGCGCGGCTATGCGCAGAAGAATCCGAAACAGGAATACAAGCGCGAGGCGTTCGAGCTGTTCGGCCAGATGCTGGATTTGATCCGCAATGGCGTCGTCAAGATCGTCATGACCGTGCGCATCCAGAGCAGCGAGGAAATCGCAGCGGCGGAAGAGAAGCTGGCACCGCCACAGGTTGCCAACATCCACTATCGGCATGCCGATTTCGGCGGCGAGGAAACCGAAAGCGGCGAAATGCTGGCGCCCACCGCCAACGGCGAGGAGCCTCGGCAGCAGCCGCTGGTGCATGCGGTGCCGAAAGTCGGACGCAACGATCCTTGCCCGTGCGGCAGCGGCAAGAAATACAAGCAATGCCACGGCCGGCTGGCGTAAGCCGGCCGTGTCGGCGGCTTACGCCGGTTTTCGGCGCGGGGACGACCCCGCTGTCTTGATACGAACGGGGACGGCCCCACCGATCCGATAGGGGGCAGTATGGCGTGGATGATTCTGGTGCTGGCCGGGGCGTTCGAGGTGGCTTGGGCGGTGGGTCTCAAATATACCGAGGGGTTTAGCCGCTTCTGGCCCAGCGTCGGCACGGTGGCGGCGATGATCATCAGCGTCACCCTGCTCGGCATGGCGGTCAAGACGCTGCCGCTCAGCACCGCGTACGCGGTCTGGACCGGCATCGGCGCGGTCGGCGCCGTGATTCTCGGTATCTTCCTGTTCGACGAATCCGCCTCCGCTGCGCGCCTGCTGTGCGTCGGCCTGATCCTGGTCGGCATCGTCGGCCTGAAGCTGGTCTCGCCGGACTGAGCGGGGCTGCGGCAGCAAACGCAGCGCGCCGCAGGTGCGGCGGCTGCGATTACAATCAACGCTTGATCAATCAACGCTTGCTTCAACGCAGGGATATGTCATGGCTGTCAATCTTCCTCTTCCCGTCGCCGCCGACCTGCTGCCGGTGGCCGGCCTCGAACTCGGTCATGCCGAAGCCGGCGTGCGCAAGGCCAACCGCAAGGATCTGCTGGTGATGACGCTGGCGCCGGGCGCCACGGTGGCCGGCGTGTTTACCGCCAACCGTTTCTGCGCGGCGCCGGTGCAGGTATGCAAGGCGCATCTGGGCGCCGGCCACGCCCCGATCCGGGCGCTGGTGGTCAATACCGGCAATGCCAATGCCGGCACCGGCGCAGCCGGCCTGGCCGCCGCCAACGCCACCTGCGCGGCGCTGGCGCAGCTGCTCGACTGCGCGCCGCAGCAGATCCTGCCGTTTTCGACCGGAGTGATCTTGGAGCCGCTGCCGGTCGAGCGCATCAGTGCCGGCCTGCCGCAGGCGCTGGCCAACCGCCGCAGCGACAATTGGTACAACGCGGCCGAAGCGATCATGACCACCGACACGCAGCCGAAGGCGGCTTCGCGCACGGTCGTCATCAACGGCCAGACCATTACGCTGACCGGCATCAGCAAGGGTTCCGGCATGATCCGGCCCAATATGGCGACCATGCTTGGTTTCGTCGCCACCGACGCCAAGGTGGCGCAGCCGGTGTTGGAGCACTTGGTGAAGGCCGCCGCCGACCAATCGTTTAACTGCATCACGGTCGATGGCGATACCTCGACCAATGATTCCTTCATGCTGATCGCCACCGGCTGCCTCCGGCGTCGAGATCAAGGCCATCGACACGCCCGAATACGCGGCGCTGGCGGCGGCGCTGACCGGCCTGTCGCAGCAACTGGCGCAGATGATCGTGCGCGATGGCGAAGGTGCCACCAAGTTCATCACGATTCAGGTCGAGGGCGGGCGCGATCGCGACGAATGCCGGAAGATCGCCTATGCGATCGGCCATTCGCCGCTGGTCAAAACGGCGTTCTTTGCCTCCGATCCGAACCTTGGCCGCATCCTGGCGGCGATCGGCTATGCCGGTGTCGATGATCTCGATGTCGCGCAGTTGAACCTGTACCTGGATGATGTCTGGGTCGCCCAAAACGGCGGCCGCCATCCGGATTACCAGGAAGCCGACGGCCAGCGGGTGATGCGGCAAAGCGAAATCACGGTGCGCGTCACGCTTGGCCGCGGTGCTGCCTCCGCCACGGTCTGGACCTGCGATCTGTCGCACGAATACGTGACGATCAATGCCGATTACCGCTCCTGAGCGCGGCTCCATTTATTTATCTTAAAGGCCGGCCGCCACCGCCGGCCTGATTTTGTCATGACTCAACTCGATCAATTTTTGACCCGCGCCGAAGCATTGCTGGCACGCCTGGAAACCATTCTGCCGCCCAGCGTCCCAGTCCCCGACTGGCACGCCGCCACTGCCTTTCGCTGGCGCAAACGCGGCGCCGGTACCGGTTATTTGCAGCCGGTCAGCCATATTGCCGATATCGCGCTCGACGACTTGCACAATATCGAACCGCAAAAGCGGCAGATCGAGCAAAACACGCGCCAGTTCGTCGAAGGCAAGCCGGCCAATAACGTGCTGTTGACCGGCGCCCGCGGCACCGGCAAGTCGTCGCTGATCAAGGCTTGCCTGAACCAGTATGCGGCGCAGGGGCTGCGCCTGATCGAGGTCGACAAGAGCGATCTGGGCGACCTGGCCGACATCGTCGATCTGGTGGCCGGGCGGCCGGAACGCTTCATCATTTTTTGCGACGACCTGTCGTTCGAGGAAGGCGAGGGCGGCTACAAGGCGCTGAAGGTGGCGCTGGACGGCAGCATTTCCGCGCAGTCGGACAATGTGCTGATCTACGCCACCTCGAATCGGCGCCACCTGATGCCGGAGCGGATGTCAGACAATGCCGGCTATGTCCATACCGAGGACGGCGACCTGCATCCGGGCGAAACGGTCGAGGAAAAAATTTCGCTGTCCGAGCGCTTCGGCCTGTGGGTCACTTTCTACCCGTTCCGGCAAGATGATTACCTGGAGATTGTCGGTCACTGGCTGCGCCATTTCGGCTGCAATGACAGCCAGATCGCCGTCGCCCATGATGACGCGCTGCGCTGGGCGTTACAGCGCGGCTCGCGTTCCGGCCGGGTCGCGTGGCAGTTCGCCAAGGATCATGCCGGCAAACTCGGCAACCGGATCTGAACCCGCTTGCCGTCGCCGCGGCACGCCGCGCATTTAATATACTGGTCTATATAGGCCTTAATTACGGGCGAAAAATGGACGTATTTAACCTATACTCCAATGTACCTCTGTGGCGGCGAGCGTCAACCGGGGCCCAGGGCGCAGTTCGTGGCTGAGGTCTGCGCTCCGATCGACGTCGCGGTCGGCATCCTGATGCAAGCCGACGGCGATGTCCTGCTCGGCCAACGCCCGGCCGGCAAGCCATATGCCGGCTATTGGGAATTCCCGGGCGGCAAGGTCGAGCCGGGTGAATCGGTGCTGCAGGCGCTGCAGCGTGAATTCATGGAAGAACTCGGCATCCTGGTGCGGTCGGCCGAGCCCTGGTGTGGAGTCGAACATGTGTATCCGCATGCCCATGTGCGGCTGCATTTCTACATCAGCCGCGACTGGCAGGGTGAGCCGCAAAGCCTGGAAGGGCAGGCCTTCGCCTGGCAGGGCAGCGTCCAGGTGGCGCCGCTACTGCCGGCTACCATTCCACTGATCGAGTGGCTGGACCAGTTGCGGCAAGCGGAGCGCGCTGTGGTCGCCGTACCTAGAAAATGAACGGCAACAATGCGGGAGTGCGCTGTGCATAGGCGGCGTAAGCGGTAAAACGCTGCCGCAGCAGGCGTTCCTCGCGCCGTATCTTGACGGCCAGCACCGCTGCCAGCATGGCGAAGAGTACCCATTTGGCGTTGCTCTGATAGGCTAGGCAAGCGCCCAGCGCGCACAGCAGAACCGCCAGGTACATCGGATGACGCACCATGCGATAAATCCCGCCCGTCACCAATTCACCGCCCGGGCGCGGCTCCGGCAAGACGCTGACGGTATGCGTGCCCATGGTGATGAGGGCGGCCAGCGCGAGCGCCACGCCGGCACCAAACAAGCCGAGATTGAGCCAGTTGAAGGCCGGTGCCGTAAATGGCCAGGCCAATAGCGGAATTAGCAGGAATTGGGCAGCGACCAGAAGATAGGACATCGGCTCGAAGGATCAGATGAATGCCGGCTTGGTGCCGGTGACCGGCACCCCCAATTCAGCTTTCCGGGTCGGCATCCGGCGGTGGATCGGCGGCGGGGATCGTGTATTTCTCATCGGCCCAAGCGCCGAGATCGATTTGCTTGCAGCGCTCGCTGCAGAACGGCCGAAACTTGTTATCCGGCTTCCATGCCACCGGTTTTCCGCAAGTCGGACAGTTGACGAGTTGAGCCATCACATCACCACGCTCAGAAATTACACAACGTCAATTCGAACGGTACTTCGCCGTCGAACGGCTTCGGTTTCATGTTGCCGTCCTGCGACGTGAAGCGCACCCACAGCATGTATTTGTTGGCCGAAATTTCAGGGATTGCGCCTAGCGCCGGATCCAGCGTCAGGCGCAGCATCTGGTATACCTTGCCTTGAAGCATCTGCTGGTAACTGCCGCCCTGAGCATTGATTTTGACCGTCTGTCCCGATTCCCGCAATAGCCGCAGTACGACGCCGATCGCATCGAACAGCGGTGCCAGCGGTGCAAACCATTTGGAAATATCGGCCAAGCGCTCGGGAGCCGGACGGTGCTGCCATGCATAGTAGGACGGCAGGTCGAACTCGCAGGCGCCGCCGGGGATGATGGTGCGTCCGCGGATACTCATCAGCCATTCGTTGTCGCGCACGTTCTGGCCGGTGCGCCCTTGCGCGGCCATCAGCGCACTGCTGGCGCGATCGACTTCGGACAGGATGCGCTCCAGCATCTCCGGCTGGACATTGGGATTGCTCTTGAAACCCAGCAGCGTATGCTTTTGCCGCTCCAGCTCCTGCAGCAGGTCGGATTTCAGATCGGCGCGCCCAGCCACTTCCAGCATTTCAAAGATGGTGGAGAGCGCAACGTGGTGCTGCAGGGCATGTTCCTGCTGGACAAAAAATGCGAATTTCTCGTAAAGGTCTTCCAACCGCAACAACGTGCGAATGCGCTCGTTGAATGGGTATTCGTAGACAATCAAAGTGCATTCCTTAAAAGGTGGCGGGGCGCCGGATGTACGTGATTCTGAACGAAGCACTGCAAAATTACAAACGTACCAACGCCAGCGCTGGGCTCAGTTCGTTTTCGACTGCGCCAGATACAAAGCGTGCAGCCGCTCGACTTGCGGGATCAGGGCCGCCGGATCACTGTCGTTGGTAATCACGTCGTCGGCCGCCGCCAGCCGCGCGGCGCGCGTGGCCTGGGCCGCCATGATGGCTTGCACCTGGGCGGCGCCCATGCTGTTGCGGCGCATCACGCGCTCGACCTGCAGTGCTTCCGGGCAGTCCACTACCAGCACCCGCGCCACCCGCTGGCGCCAGCGGCCGGATTCGACCAGCAAGGGCACCACGAAGATGAGATAGCTGCCGCGGGCCGAGCTTGCCGCGCGTTCGCATTCGCTCTGGATCAGCGGGTGCAAGATCGCCTCCAGCTGTTTTTTGGCAGCACCGTCGGAAAACACGCGCTGGCGCATTTTTACCCGGTCCATCGCACCGTCCGCGCTGATGAACTCGGTGCCGAAGGCAGCGCGAATCGCCGCCATGGCCGCACCGTTCGCCTGCGTCAGCTGATGCGCAATCTGGTCGGTGTCGATGATGGCAGCGCCGCGTTGGGCGAACAGGTCCGCCACCATGCTCTTGCCGCTGCCGATGCCGCCGGTCAGTCCGACCACGAAAAGCGGAGTTGCCGTGTTCGTCATCGCTCTATAGTGAACCGAGATACAGCGTGAGCAGCGGCTTGCCGTAAAAAAGCGCCAACAGACCGGCCGCCGCCAGATACGGGCCGAATGGGATCGGAATGTTGCGGCCGTGGCGCGCGAATACGATCAGCGCGATGCCGACTGCGGCGCCAACCAGTGACGACAGCAGCACGATCACGGTCAGCATTTTCCAGCCGAGCCAGGCGCCGAGTGCGGCCAGCAGCTTGAAGTCGCCATAGCCCATGCCTTCCTTGCCGGTGGTCAGCTTGAACAGCCAGTAGACCGACCACAGCGCCAGGTAACCAGCGGCGGCACCGATCACTGCTTCATGCAGTGGCACGAAGGTACCGTTCAGGTTGATCAGCAAGCCACCCCACAGCAGCGGCAGGGTCAGGTCATCCGGCAGCAACTGGGTATCGGCGTCGATGAAGGTCATCGCAATCAGGAAATAGGTAAATACCAGCGCCGCCAGTCCCGCCATGCCGCTGCCGAAATGCCAGATGAGCCCGAACGACAGCGCCCCGGTCAGCAGTTCGACCAGCGGGTAGCGGATCGAAATCGGCGCCTTGCATTGCGCGCATTTGCCACGCAGCAGCAGGTAGCTGAGCACCGGGATATTCTCCAGCGCCGTGATCTGGTGGCCGCAGTGTGGACACGCCGAGCGCGGCAGCATCAGGTCGTAGCGGTCGGTGTGCGGCAACGGCTGGCTGCCTTCGCTTGCCACATAGTTGTCCGATTCGCGCTGCATCATGCGCGGCAAGCGATGGATCACGACATTCAGAAAGCTGCCGATCACCAGCCCGAAGACAGCGGCCGCGGTGGCGGCCAACCAATTGCCGGGGGGCGCCAACCACAACGATTCCGGCATCAGACCACCGCTCCCAGCTTGAAGATCGGCAGATACATCGCAATTACCAGGCCGCCGATCAGCACGCCCAGGATCACCATGATCAGCGGCTCCATCAGGGAGGACAGCGAGGCCACCGCTTCGTCCACTTCTTCCTCGTAGAAATCCGCCACCTTGCCGAGCATCTGGTCCAGGGCGCCGGATTCTTCACCGATGGACACCATTTGCGTCACCATGTTCGGGAAGACGTCGGAATTTTGCATCGCCACAGTCAGGCTGGTGCCGGTGCTGACTTCGGTCTGGATTTTTTTCGTGGCATCGAGATAGACGGCGTTGCCGGCAGCGCCGCCGACCGAGTCGAGCGATTCCACCAGCGGCACGCCGGCGGCGAACATGGTGGCCAGGGTGCGGGTCCAGCGGGCGATGGTGGCCTTGCGGATCACGGCGCCGAAAATCGGTGCTTTCAGCAGCAGCCTGTCCATGAAGCGCTGCACCTTCAGCGAGCGCCGCCAGGACTGGAAGAACAGGTACAGGCCGCCAAACACCACGCCGAAGATGATGTACCAGTTGGCCACGAAGAAGTCTGAAATCGCCATCACCATCAGGGTCGGCGCCGGCAGGTCGGCGCCGAAGCTGGTGAACACTTCCTTGAAGGCCGGCACCACCCAGATCATGATGACCGAGGTGACCACGAACGCCACCACCAGGATCGAGATCGGATAAAACAGCGCCGACTTGATCTTGCCCTTGATCGCGATGGTTTTTTCCTTGTAGACCGCGAGCCGGGTCAGCAGGTCTTCCAGAATGCCGGCCTGTTCGCCGGCGCCGACCAGGTTGCAGAACAGCGGATCGAAATACAGCGGATATTTGCGGAACGCCTGGTTCAGGCTGGTGCCGGTTTCGACGTCGGCGCGGATGTCGTGCACCAGTTTCGACACCGATGGATTGGAATGCCCCTTGGCCACGATATCGAAGGATTGCAGCAGCGGTACGCCGGCCTTCATCATGGTCGCCAGCTGCCGCGTAAACAGCGTGATGTCCTTGTCCGAAATCCGCTTGCCGCTGCGGAATGATTTTTTCTTGACCTTGGTAACCAGGATGCCTTGCCGCCGCAGCGTGACGTTGACCACGGTGTCACCACTGGCGCGCATTTCGCCGCTGACCCGTTTGCCCTGCTTGTCCTTGCCCTCCCAGGCAAAGATCGACTCCTTGACCTGGCCGGCGCTGCGTGCGGCAGTTGCCATATGCGTTCCCCTGTTATACGTTGGTGCAGCCGAGTACTTCTTCCAGGCTGGTGAGCCCTTGCCGGACCTTGATCAGACCCGATTCGCGCAAGGTTCTGACGCCTTCGGCCTTGGCCTGGGCTTCGATTTCCAGCGCGGTGCCGTGTGCCAGGATGATGCGTTCGATTTCTTCCGAAATCGGCATCAACTGGTAAATACCGACCCGCCCCTTGTAGCCGCTATTGCTGCAGCGCTCGCAGCCGACCGGCTTGTATGGCATCCAGCTGCCGTCCAGGTCGTCTTCGGAAAAACCCGCTTCGAGCAGCGCTTTGTCCGGGATACTGACGATTTGCTTGCAGTTGCACAGGCGGCGCGCCAGCCGCTGCGCGGTAATCAGGATCACCGAAGAAGCGATATTGAACGGCGCCACGCCCATGTTCATCAGCCGCGTCAGGGTCGACGGTGCATCGTTGGTGTGCAAGGTCGAGAACACCATGTGCCCGGTCTGTGCCGCCTTGATCGCGATGTCCGCCGTCTCCAGGTCGCGGATCTCGCCGACCATGATGACGTCCGGGTCCTGCCGCAGAAACGCCTTCAGCGCCACCGGAAAGGTCAGGCCGGCACGGTCGTTGACGTTGACCTGGTTGACCCCCGGCAAGTTAATCTCGGCCGGGTCCTCCGCTGTGGAAATATTGATCCCGGGCTTGTTCAACAGGTTTAAACAGGTGTACAGCGAGACGGTCTTGCCGGAGCCGGTCGGACCGGTCACCAGCACCATGCCGTACGGACGCTCGATCGCATCCAGCAGGATCTGCTTCTGGTCGGCGTCGTAGCCGAGCGCGTCGATCCCCATTTGCGCCTGGGACGGATCCAGAATCCGCATCACGATTTTTTCGCCGAACAGCGTGGGTAGGGTGCTGACACGGAAATCGATCGAGCGCGTTTTCGAAATCGCCAGTTTCATGCGGCCATCCTGCGGCACCCGTTTTTCCGAAATGTCGAGCTTGGAGATGACTTTGATGCGCGAAGCCAGTTTTTCCTTGATCGCCAGCGGCGGCTGCGCCACTTCGCGCAGGATGCCATCGACCCGCAGGCGAATCCGGTAGAATTTTTCGAATGGCTCAAAATGCAAGTCCGACGCGCCCAGATTGATGGCATCGGTCAGCATTTTTTGCAGGAAGCGGACTACCGGTGCATCGTCGATGTCGGTGCTGGCGGCATCCGCCTGCGGCGCATTGTCATCATCGACAAAAGCAATTTCCAGCTCATCGCCGATCAGTTCGTTGAGTTCCTGTTGCGTATTGTGGCTGCGCTTTTCGATCAGCTTCAGCAGGCTGGCGTGATCGACAATGACCGCCTCGACCGTCAGCTCGGTCTGGAATTTGATTTGATCCAGTGCATGCAGGTTGGTTGGATCGGATAGCGCCACGAACACCTTGTTGCCGCGCGTGCCAAGCGCCAATACGCGCTGACTCTGCATCAACCGGGCATCGATGACTTTTTCCGGCAGCAGGGCGGGATTGATGGCGTCCAGATCCAGCAACGGATAGCCGAAGGTTTCGGCGCTGAAGGCGGCCAGCGCACGGGCATTGATCAACGCGCTCTGGAGCAGGGCGTCGATGAACGGGATTTTTTCCTGTGCGGCTTGCTTGCTGAGCTGTTCCACTTGTGCCGCCGACAGCCGGCCCGCTTGCAGCAAGGACCGCGCGAGGCCTGAAATCGGAGTAGTGGATGCCGAACCGGGAAGGACTGCTGCCATAGGTGTTTAAGCCGGAAAACGCGCGTGGAATATCGGAAGTCGATTAGATAATGCCTCCGGGCAGTTGATTTGTAAAGTTATTGCCCGGAAACTGTTTCCGTGCATCGTGTTACTGCCACATTTATTGGTAATCGTCGCTGTGCTCGCCAACAATAACCGGTGCCACCAACTTCACCACCTTGATCGCCTGATCGCGTACCTGGACGACTTCGATGATGCAATTGTCGATTTTCAGGCAGACATTAGCTTCCGGAATGTCCTGCAGCCATTCCAGCAACAAGCCGTTCAGGGTCTTGGGGCCGTCCACCGGGAAATTCAGTCCCAATTGCTTGTTGATATCGCGTAGCGTGGTACTGCCTTCCAGCAGGCATTCACCATTGGCATCCCAACTGAATTTATCGGCACGCGCCGCACCCGGCACCGAAGTGGTGAATTCCCCGATCATTTCCTCAATGATGTCTTCCAGTGTTACCAACCCCTGCACTTCGCCGTATTCATCGACGATGATGCCGAGCCGCTCGTGATTTTCCTGAAAATATTGCAGTTGTGTAAAAACATCAGTCCCCTCCGGAATGTAATACGGCGTTCCCAGTAATTCGCGGAAATGCTGCACTTCCAGTTCTTCCTCCAGGTTCAGCAGGCCAACCGCCTTGCGTACATGCAGGATGCCGACGATCTGGTTGATTTCTCCCTCATAGACCGGCAGCTTGTTGTGGTAGCAGGTGGTCAGCTGGCGCGTGATTTCAGCCACCGGCACCGACAGGTTGAGCGCCTCGATCTGCGAACGCGGCGTCATGATGTCCTCGACCGAGATTTTTTCCAGGTCGAACAGGTTGAGCAAGATGCTGCGATGCTTTTGCGGAATGAAGGTGCTGCTTTCCAGCACGATCGAGCGCAATTCTTCTGGCGACAGGCGCTGATCGCGTGCTGCATTGCCAGCCTTGATGTGCAACAGCTTCAGCAGCCCGGCGACGAACAGGTTGACGAACCAGATCACCGGCTTGCCGATCGTCATCAGCGGCTTCAGGATGAAACTGGCCGGCAGCGCGATCCGTTCCGGATAGGTAGCGCCAATCACCTTGGGCGTGATTTCAGAAAAGACGATCAGCAGGAAAGCCACCGCGGCGGTGGCCAGCGTGATTACCCGCTCATGATTGCCGAAGGCGGAAATGGCGATTGCCGTCACGAGACCGGTGGCCAGCGCATTGATTAGCGTGTTGGCGATCAGGATCAGCGACAACACCCGTTCGACGCGTTCTAGCAGCCACAGCGTGATGATCGCCAGCTTGTTGCCGCGCTTGGCCAGATGCTTGACTCGATGCCGGTTCAGCGCCATCAGCGCGGTTTCGGAAATCGAAAAAAAAGCCGACAGGCTGATCAATACCGCGAGTGCAACGAGTTGCACCCATAAGGGCACGGCATCCAAAGGGTCACCGTAGAGTAAGTTACATGGAAAAGGGTGCTGGACGGGAAGCGGTGTCCGAGCTCCGGGCGCCGAATTTCATCAGCCGCAGAGGCGATGAAATGAGGGGCGTGCCGGCGCGAGTCTAATGTATACCTGTCTTCGGTTCAAGTTTCGCTCGCTTGGCCGGCAGCGGGTCACAGTGTGCCGCGTTGCAGCCACGCCTGCGCCAGCCGCACCCAGTAGGTGGCGCCGATAGGCAGCAGCTCATCATTGAAGTCGTAGCTCGGGTTGTGCAGATTGCATGGCCCCAGTCCATGGCCACTGGCGCGATGCCCGCCTTCGCCGTTGCCGATGAAGACGTAGCAGCCCGGTTTTTCCTGCAGCATGAAGGCGAAATCCTCGGCGCCCATGGTCGGTTCGACGTTGGCCACAATGCGTTCCGCGCCGACCAGTTCCTGCATCACGTTCAGCGCGAAGGCCGTTTCCTCCACATGGTTGATCAGCGGCGGGTAATTGCGCTTGAAGCGGAACTCGATCGTGGCGCCAAAGGCGGCGGCCGTGTGCTCGGCGACCTGTTGCATGCGGCTTTCGATCAAATCCAGCACCGGCACGCTGAAGGTGCGCACGGTGCCGATCAGACTGGCGTCGTCCGGAATGACGTTGGTGGCGCTGCCGGCGTGGATCTGGGTGATCGACAGCACGGCTGCATCGAGCGGATTCTTGTTGCGCGAGACGATGGTTTGCCAGCCCTGCGCGATCTGCACCGCGACCAGCACCGGATCGACGCTCATGTGCGGTTGCGCCGCGTGCGAACCACGCCCCTTGACGATGACTTCGAATTCGTTCGAGGACGCCATCATCGGCCCCGGCGTGACGCCGAAGCTGCCCACCGCCAGTCCTGGCCAGTTGTGCATGCCGAACACTGCTTGCATCGGATATTTCTCGAACAGGCCGTCGTCCATCATGCGTTTGGCGCCGCCACCACCTTCCTCGGCCGGCTGGAAAATCACATAAATGGTGCCGGCAAACTCGCGCTGCTGCGCCAGGTAGTGAGCGGCGCCCAGCAGCATGGCGGTGTGGCCGTCATGGCCACAGGCGTGCATCTTGCCGGCATGGGTCGAGGCGTGCGGGAAAGTATTGAGCTCCTGCATCGGCAGCGCATCCATGTCGGCGCGCAGGCCGACGGCCGCACTACCGGCACGGTTGCCGCGGATGATGCCGAGCACACCGGTCTGTCCCATGCCGCGTACCACTTCGATTCCCCACTCCGTCAGTTTTTGCGCCACCACGTCGGCCGTGCGGTGCTCTTCGAAGCAAAGTTCGGGATGGGCATGCAGATCGCGCCGGATCTGCTGCAATTCGGTCTGGAACAGAACAATCGGATCGATCAGTCGCAAGACGGTCTCCTGAAGCAGTTATGGCCCTTATCTTACCGCTACGACGGCAAAGCGGCTGGTATCGGGTCATAGGCCGCGGGTACGCAAGGAAAATCGGATGATTTCCGATTTGCTTGCCACTCCAGCAATTCTGGCAGGGCTGCCGCGTCGTTCAGCGCCGATCGCACCGGCCGTTCAGCGTTTGCCGTCCGCAGCCGGCAAAATGATGAGGCTCTCGCCCTGCGGCGTGGTGGTCGGCTGGCTAGCCGCTTTGGGTGCTGGCAAGGCGTTTCCGACGGCGATCGGGATCGAGATGGCGCGGCTTCGCTTGCCGCGCGTGACGAACACGTTCAGATAATGCGCGCCGTCGGCCAGCGCGCGCACGGTTGGCGTGTCGGTGGCGATGCCGTCCGCGTTGGTGGTGAGGCGGCTGCGGCTGGCGCTTTGCAGTGCCAATCCGCCTTCGGTGCGGTATTCGATCGCCAGCGTGGTATTTGCACGGCCGGTCCTGAATTCGAGCTGCAGCGGCAGCGTGGCGCCGCTGGTGGTTTTTCCGTTCGACGTCAGCAGCACTTCGACTGCTGCGCCCGGCTTGCCGCCGTGGTGCGACTCGGCGGCAGCAGGCTGCTGGGTCGATGCGGCGCTGGTGGCGCCGCCGGCAAGCGCCAGCAACATACTGGCCAGATAGAGTGCGAGTTTCATGGCGGATCCTTATCGGTCAAGCGCCGCGGTGAAGCAAGCCTGCAGGGCACTGGCATCGGTGTCGGTGACTGTTGCCACGTAATCGCCGGCTGCCAGGTTGAGTGGAAGTATGGCGGCGGTCGGCGCCGACCGTTGCACTGCCACGGCTTTTCCCTGGCTGTAGACGGCAACGGTGAGTGCGGGGGAGGCGGCATTGCTGGCTACTGCCAGTTGGTACGCTCCACCCTGGCCTTGTGCAATGCTGATTCGCAGGTAACGGACATTGCCCAATTTGTTGTTATCCGTGCCGAGCGCCGGATCACGGTCGTTGAAGGCATTGGTGCGGCAAATCCTGGCAGGTTGGCCGATCGCCAACGGTGTATACAGTGGCAACACGAATGCCGGATCGCCGGCGCCGAGAGACGGCGCGTAGCGCTGGCTGGTACCCCAGATATCGAGCACGGCGCCATTGATCGTGTCGATGCCGGCCAGCAGGGAGTCGATGTCGCGCTGCGCCGTGGCAGCGGCGTTGGCGCGCAAGTAGGTAGCAAATGAAAACAGGCTGGTGAGTGCTTCAGTGTTTTTTTGCTGATCGACCATGACCCTGTAAATTGAACCAAAGCCGATCGCCGGTGTCTTGAACAGCTGATACAGCACATGCTGCACCGAGCTTTCGTTGAACCAGCCAAGCGGCTCGCCGGCGGCGATTTGGTCGAGGTTGAACACGATGCCGAGCTCGCTTTGCAGCGCCCCGGCGGTATCCACGTACAGCGGGTCGTCACGTACCATACCGGCCAGCGCGTTGCCCCAGGCTTCGCTGAACGCGACCCGCATGTCGAGCAGATCATTGGCCTCGTGCGGGCCGTTCGGGTTGTCGGAGCGCGAGAACGTCGATTCGAAATAATGGCTCCATTCGTGCAGGATGACGCTGCTATCGTATTCGTCGGTGTCGAGGTTTTCGACACCGAGGAAATAGAGACCGGGCCGCGCGCCACCGGCTTGCCAATGGCTGTTCCGGATATTACCGCTGGCCGGGTCGTCGCTATTGCCGGCCCGGTTGGCGGGACTCCAGTACGCAATCATCGGCGCGAAAACGGCCTTGTCGTCGACCGCCAGCACTTTCTGTTTGGCGGCGTAGATCTGGTCCAGGATCGCAAATGGCGCCGCCGAGCGCGGACTGCTGTAGCCGCTGCCGCCCCAGCCAGAAGCGGCGTGCAGGTCTTGCGTCTGACGAGTGCTGCCGCTATCGAATGGCATTCCTTGTAGCGCATACAGTGCGGCACCGGCGGATGTCCGATAGCCGTCGGAGGTGTTGTCACGGATCGAAAAATCCCAGCTGGCGCCGCTGCCGGCGGCTTGCAGAAGGCGGGCTTTGGCGCGCAGGCGGACAGTAGTATGGGCCGGTACCGTCAGCGCGTACCGGCCGGCGGCATCGGTTTGGGTATGCGCCAGCACGGTACCGTCGTCGGCGACTGCTTCCACTTGCACGCCGCGTGCCGGCTTGATGCTGGTGTGCGCATAGTCCAGCTTGCCGCCGAGCGTGCCGTTGGCATCCGGAGCGGAAGCAACTGCCGGCACTGAATCGTAGCTAACGTGACCGCTCAAATTGACGCGGGGACTGTCATCGCCACCACCGCCACCGCAGCCGGCGAGTGCCAGTGCGGCCAGCAGCAGTGCTGGCATGGTGGTGAGTAATCGTGGTTTGGATGGGTGTGAATCGATTGCAAAGGCGGCGTGAAGCACTTACTTACTCCGAAGATTTTGTTTTTGCGTAGCGGTGGTTCAGGCCGAAAAATAGCGCCGCGATGCGGGCGGAATCATCTTGACTGAGTGCATTCCAATTTGGGCGTCGGCCCGTCTCGCATCTGCCATACTGATCGTGTTCGTCATGCGACTGGTGCGCCGATGCTTTAGGGCAATGTGGACGGTAGGATACAAATCCGTGTGGAAAGTTCTGGCAGATCCGGTAGCCGGAGAGACGATTCAATGATCATCCGGCAAGTGTGAGAAATGAAAGTATGAATATCAAGATAGGCATCGTCATCGGTGCGGCATTGCTGATACAGCTGGCCGGTTGCGCTCAGGTCGGCTACTACGTGCAAGCGGCGCAGGGCCAGTTCGCACTGTTGGCCGAGGCGCGTCCGATCGACGACTGGTTGCTTGATCCGCAAACCGCGGTGCCGCTGAAGCACAAGCTGAAAACGGTGCGCGCGATTCGCCAATTTGCGGCGCGCGAACTGGCGTTGCCGGACAACCGCAGTTACACCGCCTACGCCGATCTGAAGC
Organism: uncultured beta proteobacterium; assembly: GCA_963707665.1. Lineage (GTDB taxonomy): Bacteria > Pseudomonadota > Gammaproteobacteria > Burkholderiales > Burkholderiaceae_D > DATJCV01. The sequence goes on from CAVPQU010000005.1 coordinate 286,180, forward strand.
GGCCGTTCGTGCTGTGGAACGTCATTGCGGCGCCGGCGCTGTCGTTGCAGCCAAAGGAGTGGTGTTTCCCGGTGGCGGGCTGCGTCAGCTATCGTGGTTATTACAGCAAGCAGCAGGCGCAGGAGTACGCCGCCGAGTTACGGGCCGAGGGTTACGACGTGCAGGTGGCCGGCGTGCCGGCCTATTCGACGCTGGGCTGGTTCGATGATCCGGTGCTGTCCACTTTCATCCGCTATCCGGACGGCGAGTTGGCGCGCCTGATCTTTCACGAACTGGCACATCAGGTTGCCTATGCCAGCGGCGACAGCACGTTCAACGAATCGTTTGCGACGGCGGTGGAGGAGGCCGGGGTCGCGCGCTGGCTGGCGCTTGAAGGTGATGACCAGATCCGTGCTGCTTATGCGCGCTTCGAGAGCCGCAAGCAGGATTTCCTGCACCTGCTGCTGAAATACCGTCTGCAATTGCAGGAGATTTACGCACAACCGATCGGCGACGCTGAAAAGCTGCAACGCAAGGCGGCTACCTTTGCCGCGTTGAAAGCGGAATATCAAACTCTGAAGACCGGCTGGGGCGGCTACACCGGCTATGACCGCTGGTTCGCTGAGCCACTGTCGAATGCGCATCTGGCGGCGGTAGAGACTTACCAGGAACTGGTGCCGGCGTTTCGCACGCTGCTGGCGCGTGCCGACAGCTTTCCCGCTTTCTATGCGACGGTCAGGCAACTGGCTCAAGAGGACCACCAACAGCGCCGCCAGCAATTGGCACTGTTGACGCAACCGCTGGTGCCGCTGGCTGCGGCGCCGGCTGCGGCGGACAAGCGCTGATGCTGGCCGCCACGCTGCGTCGGGAGACCGCTCTGAATGCTGCTGCGCAGCAATCAACGCCGAATAGATGATCGCCTCAAATCAGCGGTAAAGAACTTGCACCAATGCACGCCGCCCGATACGATCACAGTGGAATAAAAAAACAGTCGTGCGTTTTTCCCGTAAGTGCCATTTGGCGCGCTGGCCCATGAACGCGAGAAACGTTATCAATAGGCAGAGACAAAAAGGGGATGGAACATGGATAAATTCTGGCTGAAATCGTATCCGGCAGGCGTGCCGGCAGAGGTCGATTACACGCAATACCGATCGCTGGTGCAGTTACTGGATGAGTCGTTCAAGAAATTCGCCGCACGCGATGCCTTTGTTTGCATGGATAAGCGCATGACCTATGCGGAACTGGATCAGATGTCGGTTCGGGTCGGTGCCTGGCTGCAATCGAAAGGCTTGAAAAAAGGCACGCGCGTGGCATTGATGATGCCCAACGTGCTGCAATATCCGGTGGCGATTGCCGCCGTGCTGCGCGCCGGCTATATCGTGGTCAACGTCAATCCGCTGTACACCCCGCGCGAGCTGGAACACCAGATGAAGGACTCCGGTGCCGAAGCCATCATCATCCTGGAAAATTTCGCCAGCACCTTGCAGCAGGTGCTGGCCAAAACCCCGATCAAGCATATCGTGGTGGCCAGCATGGGCGACTTGCTGGGCACGGTGAAGGGCGGCATCGTCAACTTAGTGGTGCGTAACGTCAAGAAAATGGTGCCGGCCTATACGCTGCCGAATGCCGTTTCGTTCAAGCAAGTGTTGGCGCAGGGTGCTCGCATGAGCCTGAAGCCGGTCGATTTGAGCCAGGATGACGTCGCCTTCCTGCAATACACCGGCGGCACTACCGGTCTGTCAAAGGGCGCCACGCTGTCGCATCGCAACATACTGGCCAACGTGCTGCAAGTCGAATCCTGGATGCAACCGGTACTGAAAAAAGAACCAGTGGTCGAGCAGCTGACTTTCGTCTGCGCGCTGCCGCTGTATCACATCTTCGCGCTGACCGTCTGCAACCTGATTGGCACCCGGCTCGGCGCGATGAATTTGTTGATTCCCAACCCGCGCGATATTCCCGGCTTCATCAAGGAACTGGCCAAGTACAAGGTCAACATGTTCCCTGCGGTCAACACCCTGTTCAACGGCCTGCTCAACCATCCCGATTTCGCCAAGCTGGATTTCGCTCTGCTGAAAGCGTCCCTCGGCGGCGGCATGGCGGTGCAACAGGCGGTCGCCGACAAGTGGATCAAAGCCACTGGCTGTCCGATCGCCGAAGGCTATGGGCTGTCCGAGACTTCACCGGTGGCTACCAGCAACCCGGCCGACATGAGCGAATACAGCGGCACCATCGGCTTGCCGATACCGTCGACTGATATTGCGATCCTGGATGACGACGGCAATCCGGTGCCGCTCGGCCAGCCGGGCGAGATCGCGATTCGCGGCCCGCAAGTGATGGTCGGCTACTGGAACCAGCCGGAAGAGACCGCCAAGGTCATGACCGCCGACGGCTTCTTCAAGTCGGGCGACGTCGGCATCATGGACGAGCGCAGGGCTTTACCAAGATCGTCGACCGCAAGAAGGACATGATCCTGGTGTCGGGCTTTAACGTCTATCCGAACGAAATCGAGGCAGTGGTGGCGATGCACCCCGGCGTGCTGGAATGCGCCTGCATCGGCGTGCCGGACGACAAAACCGGTGAGGCGGTCAAGGTGTTCGTGGTGCGCAAGGATCCGTCGCTGACGGTCGAACAGGTGCTGAGCTACTGCAAGGAAAACCTGACCGGCTACAAGAAGCCGAAATACATCGAGTTCCGCGACGAACTGCCGAAGACCAACGTCGGCAAGATCCTGCGGCGCGAACTGCGCGACGAGAAAAAAGCGGCGTAAGTTTTTTCGCCAGCGCCGCACCGGCACCCAAAAAACCGCCTGCTTGTCAGGCGGTTTTTTTCGCCTTGCGCTTCCGGAAAAATGTCGCCGGCATCATATACTCCCATATTCAACGATGAATATCCGGCATAAAACGGTCATATTGACGACATACTGTCGATGATGCCAAAGTGTCCGAGGCTGTGAACGGCGTGACCTGCCGGCCGGCCCTGCTACCGGCACGCGGCAGCGACAGACCGGGCAGGGCGCAATGCAAACAAGGCACAGCCCTGAAATATCGAACCCAGCTTACCCGGCTACGCGGTCATCGACGCCAGCGCCGGCACCGGCCGCGGCTTGCGGTCTTCGCCGGTGGCGACGTAGGTCAGCGTCGCTTCGGTTACCTTGACGGTTTGTGCCTGCAGCCGATTGCGCTCGGCGTACACTTCGACATTGACCGTGATCGAGGTGGTGCCGACCTTGACGATGTCGGCGTAGAACGACAGCAGGTCGCCGACGAAGACCGGATGCTTGAAGAGGAAGGAGTTGACGGCCACGGTGGCGACTCGGCCATTGGCGCGCCGCACCGCCGGCAGCGAGCCGGCAATGTCGACCTGGGCCATGATCCAGCCGCCAAACACGTCGCCGTGGATATTGGCGTCGGCCGGCATCGGCATCACCCGCAATTGCGGCATCTTGCCATCAGGAAGTGTGGTGTTATGCTGACTGAACATGGATGACCCTTGATTTTTCACTAAAAGCACCGATTTTTATTAGTGCTGCCGAAGACGTAGCATAAACCATGCTCGTCCGATTTCGTCCTGCCAAAGCTCATGCGCCACCGTTCCTCCTCTCTTCCCGTCGTCGCCAGTCCGGGTCCGCGCAACGACTGGGCCACGCTGAAAACCCTGTTGCCGTATTTGTGGGCCTACAAGGGCCGGGTGCTGCTGGCACTTGCCTTCCTGATCGGCGCCAAGCTGGCCAACGTCGGCGTGCCCTTGGTCCTGAAGCGCCTGATCGACCATTTGACGATCGGTCCGGGCAACCCGCAGGCCTTGCTGGTGCTGCCGCTCGGCTTGTTGCTTGCATACGGCGCGCTGCGCTTGTGCACCACGCTGTTTACCGAGCTGCGTGAGTTCGTCTTCGCCCGCGTCACGCAGCGCGCGGTGCGCACCATCGCCCTGCAAGTGTTTCGCCATCTGCATGCGCTGTCGCTGCGCTTCCACCTGAACCGCCAGACCGGCGGCATGTCGCGCGATATCGAACGCGGCACGCGCGGCGTATCGTCGCTGGTGTCGTACACGCTGTTTTCGATCCTGCCGACGCTGGTCGAAATTACGCTGGTGCTGGGCTATCTGGGCTGGCATTACGACATCTGGTTCTCGGTCATCGCCGGCGGTGCGCTGCTGACGTATATCGCCTTCACGGTGGTGGTCACCGAATGGCGCACGCATTTCCGCCGTACCATGAACCAGCTCGACTCCAGCGCCAATACCACGGCCATCGATTCGCTGATCAACTATGAAACGGTCAAGTACTTCGGCAACGAGGAGTTCGAGGCGCGCCGCTACGACGAAGGCCTGCAGGGTTACGAGACGGCGGCGATCAAGTCGCAATCCTCGCTGTCGCTGCTGAACAGCGGCCAGTCGCTGATCATCGCCATCGCGGTGACGCTGATCATGTGGCGCGCCACGCAAGGCGTGATCGGCGGCAGCATGACGCTGGGCGACCTGGTGCTGGTGAATGCCTTCATGATCCAGTTGTATATCCCGCTCGGTTTCCTGGGGGTGATCTACCGCGAGATCAAGCAAAGCCTGGCCGACATGGAGCGCCTGTTCGCGCTGCTGGAGCAGCACCGCGAAATCGCCGACGCGCCGGATGCGCAACCGTTGGTCGTGCGCGGCGCGGAGCTGAAGTTTGCGCACGTCGACTTCAGCTATGAGAGCAAGCGGCAAATCCTGTTCGACGTCGATTTCACCATCAAGGCCGGCACCACCACCGCCGTGGTCGGCCACAGCGGCTCCGGCAAGTCGACCCTGTCGCGCCTGCTGTTCCGTTTCTATGAAATCGACGCCGGCCGCATCACGATCGACGGCCAGGACCTGCGCGAGGTGACGCAAGCCTCGCTGCGCGGCGCGATCGGCATCGTGCCGCAGGACACGGTGCTGTTCAACGACACGATCGGCTACAACATCGGCTACGGCAAGCCCGGCGCCAGCCAGGCCGAGATCGAAGCGGCCGCGCGTGCCGCTTACATTCACGATTTCATCGAATCGCTGCCGGACGGCTACCAGAGCATGGTCGGCGAGCGTGGCCTGAAACTCTCCGGCGGCGAAAAGCAGCGCGTCGCCATCGCCCGCACCTTGCTGAAGAATCCGGCAATCCTGATTTTCGACGAGGCGACCTCGGCGCTCGATTCGAAGGCGGAGCAGGCAATCCAGGCGCAGCTGAAGGAAATCGCCAGAAACCGCACCACGCTGGTGATCGCGCACCGACTGTCCACCATCGCCGACGCTGCGCAGATCCTGGTGCTGGATCATGGCCGCATCGTCGAACGCGGTACCCATGCGCAACTGCTGCAAGCCGACGGTGCCTATGCGCAGATGTGGGCGCGTCAGCAGGCCGGACAGAACGAGCCGGCTTCGCCACCGATCGAGGAAATGGCGGGCGATCTCGCTTGAGCGGGGTGCTTGCAGAAGCCTCTTATACTCCTTTATATATGCCTTTATCTCGCCCGTAAAAAGGCAGTCTTTATACGATACTCCATACTGAACTGAGGTTCTCGCCAGGGGCATTCATGGTTCGGCGGTGCATCCGTCGAGTTTGTCGTTCGCGCGGCTTTAAGCGGCAACCCAGTGGCTTTCTGACGCTATTTCTCACCGGCGATACCAGGCATGCGCGTCGAACGCCGCTGGACTAAATCCACCGGCACGACAGAAATCAGGTCATCAGCGACCCGCCGCACGTAATCTGCTTTCCAGCGCCCACACAACCCACTACCATAGCTAAATGGAAACCAAATGGCTGGAAGACTTCATCTCGCTATCGGAGACGCGCAGCTTTTCGCGCTCGGCCGAGTTGCGGCACATTACGCAGCCGGCGTTTTCGCGCCGCATCCAGTCGCTGGAAGCCTGGCTTGGCGCCGATCTGATTGATCGCACCTCGTATCCAACCCGCCTGACCCCGGCCGGCGAAGTGTTCTACGAACAGGCAATTGAAATGCTGGGGCAGATCAACAGCGCGCGCGCCATGCTGCGCGGGAAACGCCCAACGTCGCACAGCACCGTCGATTTCGCGGTGCCGCATACGCTGTCGCTGACCTACATGCCGAAATGGATTACCCGGCTGGAACAAGGCTTTGGCAGCATCAATGCCCGTTTGATCGCGTTGAATGTGCATGATGCGGTGATGACGATGGTGGATGGAGGCTGCGACCTGCTGTTGTGCTATCACCACTCGCGCCAGCCGGTGCAACTGGATGCCGGGCGCTACGACATGATGGTGCTCGGCACCGAAGCGCTGCGGCCTTACGCCCGCTCCGACAAGGATGGCGTGCCGAATTTCGTGTTGCCGGGAACGCCGCAACAGCCGCTGCCGTTCCTGTCGTACACCAGCAATGCGTACTTCGGCCGTATGGTGGAGCTGATTTTGGCTGACGCCAAGGCGCAGCTATACCTGGAAAAACGCTATGAAACCGACATGGCCGAAGGCTTGAAGATGATGGCGCTGGAGGGGCACGGTATTGCCTTCCTGCCGGAATCGGCGGTGCAGCGCGAGGTGCGCCATAAGTATTTGGCGCGTGCCGACGGCGGTCATCCGGAGTGGCAATTCGAGCTGGAAATCCGCCTGTATCGCGAACGGCCGTCGGTGCAACGGCCGGGCAAGCTGGTCATTGCCCGGTTGTGGGACTATTTACTGCAGCAAAATCCGGCCGGAGGCGCCGAAGTCAGGCGCGGGCAAAAAATATCAACTTTGCGCTGAAGGTTGGTGCTTGGCCGTTGAAGCGGAGCGCAATACCGGTTATTGTGGCGCCTGTAACGGGCTTTTTGCCATTTCCCACTGCCGTAACGACGCGCATCGCTCAACCACAATTTTATTGTTGTACAGTAACTATGTGTCGCATGCATAATAACATGCTGACAAAGCATTAGCCTTGCCGCGCTGGGTTGCAATAGGATTTGGCCCAGTTCGTTGCGGACCAATCACGCATCTGATCATCTGAAGGAGCATTTCAAGCATGTCCAGCCAGCACGCAGTTCCATCTTACCTTACGCCGACCGGCATTGGCCCATGGGCCGTGTATCTGGAACAGATTGATCGCGTTACGCCGTATCTGGGGCCGTTGTCGCGCTGGGTCGAGACCCTGAAGCGACCCAAGCGCATCCTGATCGTCGATGTACCGATCGAGCGTGACGATGGCAGCATCGCCCATTTCGAGGGATACCGTGTGCAGCACAACACGTCGCGCGGCCCGGGCAAGGGCGGCGTGCGCTTTCACCAGGACGTCACGCTCTCGGAAGTGATGGCGCTGTCGGCCTGGATGACGATCAAGAACGGCGCCGTCAACGTCCCCTACGGTGGCGCCAAGGGCGGCATCCGCGTCGATCCGAAAACGCTGTCGCCGGCCGAACTGCAGCGCATGACGCGCCGCTACACCAGCGAAATCAACATCATCATCGGACCCAACAAGGACATTCCGGCGCCCGACGTCAACACCAATGAGCAGATCATGGCGTGGATGATGGACACCTATTCAATGAACCAGGGCAGCACCGCTTCCGGCGTCGTCACCGGCAAGCCGATTTCGCTCGGCGGCAGCCTGGGCCGGCGCGAAGCGACCGGGCGCGGGGTATACGTGATCGGCTGCGAAGCGGCAGCACGGCGCGGCATCGAAATCAAGGGCGCGCGCATCGCGGTGCAAGGTTACGGCAATGTCGGCGGCACGGCGGCCAAGCTGTTTACCGAGGCCGGCGCCAAGGTGGTGGCGGTGCAGGATCATGTGACCACCGTGGTCAATGAAGGCGGCCTCGATGCGGCCGCGCTGTTCGAGCATGTCGGTCGCCATGGCAGCGTGCAGGGTTTCGCCGGCGCCGAAGAGGTGAGCGACCGCAATGCATTCTGGGGCATCGACTGCGAGATCCTGATTCCTGCCGCGCTGGAGCAGCAGATCAATGCCGCCAACGCCAACGACATCCGCGCCAAGATCATCCTGGAAGGCGCCAATGGTCCGACCACGCCGGAAGCCGACGACATCCTGACGGAAAAAGGCATCCTGGTGGTGCCGGACGTGATCGCCAATGCCGGCGGCGTCACGGTCAGCTATTTTGAGTGGGTGCAGGATTTTTCCAGCTTTTTCTGGACCGAGGACGAAATCAATCTGCGCCTGACGCGCATCATGCGCGAAGCCTTCGCTGCGGTCGCACATCTGGCGGAGGAGAAACGAGTCTCTTTGCGCACTGCCGCCTTCATCGTGGCGTGCACCCGCGTCCTGCAGGCGCGTGAAATGCGAGGACTATATCCCTGATGCTGTATTGTTGAGGTTGACCATACGCGCTGCATGCTATCTGGGTTGCGGCGACCAGCCCTGATCGCCGGCGCCTGCAGTGCTTCCGCTCGAAGTTTTCTACTTTCCGGATAGAACATGATGACACGAACGAAGCTTGGCAAAAGACGGATGTCATTCACCCTGGCGGTCGGGCTGATGGTCGGCCTGTGGCTGCCAGGCGTCGTCGCGCATGCCACCGATACGCTGGCCAAAATTCGCGACAAGCAAACCATCACGATTGCGCATCGCGAAGCATCGATTCCATTTTCATATCTGGATCAGAATGGCAAGCCGGTCGGTTACGCGGTTGATCTGTGTCTGAAGGTAGCGGAGGCGGTGCGACGTGAATTGAAGCTTTCGCATCTCAAGGTGGATTTTCTGGCGGTGAGTACGACCACCAGAATTCCGGCGATCGCCGAAGGCAAAGCGGATCTGGAGTGCGGTTCGACCACCAATAACGCGGAGCGGCGCAAGCAGGTCGCATTTACCATTCCGCATTTTATCGCCGCGGTGCGGATGGCGGTGCGCGCGAATTCCGGCATCCATAGCTGGTCCAGTCTGCGCGACAAGCGGGTGGTGACGACAAAAGGTACGACTACCGTCAAGCTGCTAAACGACCGCGACAAGGTGCGCGCGCTGAATCTGACGCTGCTGGAAGGACGCGATCACGACGATTCGTTTGCAATGGTGGAAAGAGGCGAGGCGGAAGCGTTCACTATGGACGATGCCTTGCTGTATGGGCTGCGCGCCAGCGCGAAGAATCCGGATGCATTCGTGATCGTCGGCGATCTGCTCTCCGCCGAACCGTACGCGATCATGCTGCCGCGCGACGATCCCGCGTTCAAGGCGGTGGTCGATCGCGAGATGGCGCGTATCATTCATGATGGCGAATTCGTCGCGTTGTACGATAAATGGTTCAAGTCGCCGCTGCCATCGAAAAACATGATGAACATGAATATGCCGATGAGTCATTTGCTGCGCGACACATTGCGGTTTCCAACGGACAAGGTTGGCGATTGAGAAGCACGATTTATCTTGATTCACTAGGGAGGGGAACCTGTTCAGGTAATACGATACGCAATAAAAAAATTCGAAAATTCATTTTCGAAACACGACTTTTGATACACTTGGCAAAATTTTTCTTGGGAGACATTATGAAACTATCGAAATTCATCGCCGTTCTGGTTGGAGCTGGAGTGATCGCCACCGCGGCACAGGCGCAGGAACTGACCGGCACGCTTAAGAAAGTCAAGGACAGCGGCACGCTGACCCTGGGCGTGCGCGACTCTTCCATTCCGTTTTCCTATCTGGACGACAAGCAATCGTATCAAGGCTACTCGATCGACCTGTGCATGAAGGCTGCCAGCGCGATCCAGAAGAAGCTCGGCTTGACGGCTCTGAACATCAAGATGGTCCCGGTTACGTCGGCCACGCGGATTCCGCTGATCGCCAACGGCACCATCGACATGTCGTGCGGTTCCGCCACCAACAACCTCGAACGCCAGAAGCAGGTATCGTTTGCGCCGACCATGTTCGTCACCGCCAATCGTCTGCTGGCCAAGAAATCATCCAACATCAAGACGCTGGACGACATGAAGGGCAAGACGATCGTCTCGACTTCCGGCACCTCCAACCTGAAGCAGGTCACCGAGCTGAACGGCGAGCGCCATCTCGACATGAAAATCCTGACCGCCAAGGATCACGCGGAAGCCTTCCTGATGGTGGAAACCGGACGTGCGGTGGCGTTTGCGATGGACGACATTCTGCTGGCTTCGCTGGCCGCCAGCTCGAAGGCGCCTGCTGACTACACGATTACCGCCGATGCGCTGTCGGTCGAGCCATACGGCATCATCCTGCGTCGCGATGATCCCGACTTCAAAAAAGTGGTGGATGCTGCCCTCGCCGCGGTCTACCAATCGGATGAAATCAACCGCATCTATTCCAAATGGTTCCTGTCGCCGATTCCGCCCAAAGGCATCAACCTGAACGTGCCGATGAGCGCCGAGCTGAAAAAAGCCTTCGCCCATCCGACCGATTCCGGTGACCCAGCGGCATATGCAGTAGTCCCGGCAGCACAAAAAGAAGCAACCAAGAAGTAAGCAAGGCAGTTTGAAGGGGTTTAAGACGGGGGGCGCAAGCCTCCCGTTTTGTTTGCCGGCGACTGCGATTGCTGCGTCGCACAAATACAAATTCAAGCGATAAAACGCGAATCTGGTCACTTGGCTGCCTGCAGCAGAAAGCGCACAGTGTCATCTCCGCGGCAGGAATCCGGCGTCATGTTCGACGACGTCACCGGGAGCCACGCCGTCACGCGAGCAATAGACAGCGCTTGACCCGCCGGGACAGCCTGCGAAACAGGAACGCAAACGACTTCCGTAACAAGACGAGGGTACGATGAACTACAACTGGAACTGGCGCATATATTGGGAAAATTCGCCTGACGGCGCCGGCACCTACATGGATACACTGCTGGTGGGCCTGAACTGGACCGTGGCCACAGCAATTTCTGCCTGGATCATGGCCTTGATCCTGGGCGCCATTATCGGCACGCTGCGCACCGTACCCAATCGCTGGGTAGTGCGCTTCGGCAATGGCTACGTCGAACTATTCCGCAATATTCCCTTGCTGGTGCAAATGTTTCTGTGGTACTTCGTGCTGCCCGAACTGGTGCCGACCGATTTTGGCAACTGGCTCAAATCGATGCCTCACTCTTCCTTCGTGACCGCAGTGATCGCGCTTGGCTTCTTTACCTCGGCGCGGGTGGCGGTGCAGGTATCGGCTGGTATCCAGGCCTTGTCGGGCGGCCAGAAAATGGCCGGCACCGCGCTAGGCCTGACGCTGCCGCAGACTTATCGTTTCGTGCTGCTGCCGATGGCATTTCGCATCATCATCCCGGCCCTGACCAACGAATTCGCGGCCATCATCAAGAATAGTTCGGTCGCGCTGACCATCGGCTTGCTGGAGTTGACGGCCGCCGCTCGCTCGATGCAGGAATTTTCGTTCCAGATCTTCGAGGCGTTCACCGCAGCGACCATCCTCTACATTCTGTTTTCGATCCTGGCGATTGCGGCATCCAACTGGGTGGAACGTAAAACCGCGGTACCCGGCATGATCACCGGCGCCAAAGCCAGCACCGGAGGCCACTAATCATGTTTGCCAATTTCGATTTCGATGTAATCGCCCGCTCATGGCAATACCTGTTCATGACCGGCATGTCCTTTACGCTAAAGCTGACTTTTTTCGCAATGGTCGGCGGCATCATGCTCGGTACCGTGCTGGCGCTGATGCGGCTGTCCCATTCGCGGCCGATTGCGCTGGTGGCTACCGGTTATGTCAACCTGATCCGCTCGGTGCCGCTGATCATGGTGATCTTCTGGTTCTACTTCCTGGTGCCCTACATTGGCGCCTGGATCGTCGGCTCGCCGGTGCCCTTGCAGGTCGGCGCGTTCACTTCGTCTCTGATCACGTTCACCTTGTTCGAGGCGGCTTATTATTGCGAGATCATGCGCTCCGGGATCCAGTCGATTCCACGCGGCCAGGTGGCGGCGGGCCAGGCGCTCGGCATGAGCTACTGGCAAACCATGGGCAACATCGTGCTGCCGCAGGCGTTTCGCAACATGATCCCGGTCTTGCTGACGCAGACCATCGTGCTGTTCCAGGACGTTTCGCTGGTCTATGTGCTATCGATCACCGACTTCGTGGGCGCCGCCTCCAAGATCGCGCAGCGCGACGGCCGCCTGGTCGAGATGTATCTGTTCGTCGCCGTGGTGTATTTCGTGCTCTGCTATGGCCTGTCCTATCTGGTCAAACGGCTGCAGCAACGGGTCGCCATCATTCGCTAGCCCGGGCCGCGAGCGCGGCCGGCATGTAAAAAACACAGTATTCAGAATCAGGAGCAAAACATGATTGAACTCAATAACGTCAGCAAGTGGTACGGCAACTTCCAGGTCTTGACCGACTGCAGCACGCAGGTCTCGAAAGGCGACGTGGTGGTGGTGTGCGGCCCGTCCGGTTCCGGCAAATCGACCTTGATCAAGACCGTCAACGGCCTGGAGCCGTTCCAGAAAGGCGAGATCATCGTCGACGGCATCTCGGTCGGCGCCCCCAAGACCAACCTGTCGAAACTGCGCGCGCGGATCGGCATGGTGTTCCAGAACTTCGAATTGTTCCCGCACCTGTCGATCCGCGAAAACCTGACCATCGGCCAGATCAAGGTGCTCGGCCGCAGCAAGGAAGAGGCCACCGAAAAGGGGCTCAAATACCTGGACCGGGTCGGCCTGATCGCGCAACAGGACAAGTTCCCCGGCCAGCTGTCCGGCGGCCAGCAGCAGCGGGTGGCGATTGCGCGCGCGCTGTCGATGGACCCGATCGCGATGCTGTTCGACGAGCCGACCTCGGCGCTCGACCCGGAAATGATCAACGAAGTGCTGGACGTGATGGTCGGCCTGGCGCAGGACGGCATGACCATGATGGTGGTCACGCACGAAATGGGCTTCGCCAAGAAAGTCGCGAGCCATGTGGTGTTCATGGATCAGGGGCGGATCGTCGAAGACTGCACCAAGGATGAATTTTTCAATACCCAGCGCTCCGAACGCGCGCGGGATTTCTTGGCGAAGATCATTCACTGACCGACTGATCGCCTGCCCGGTCCGCCCAAGCCGCCTCATTCTCGAGGCGGCTTTTTTCTGTCAGGCGCATGAGGGGTGCTACCCGCGATGGCATCGAGGATAATGGATCCCAATCCTATACTCCCTATGCTAGCCATATACCTCGCCCATAAATAAATAGTTTTACTACTATACTCCTTCATATAACACAAAAATTGCTCTGATCTGCCGGCGCCTCATGTGCGGCCTCATGCACTTTGCTCACGGCGCTTTGTCTGCACCGCTGGTACCGCAGGCGCTACGGTAAAATTGGGCAATTTCATACCGCCGGATTTTCCATGTCAAACCCCGTTTTGCAAACCCTCACCATCACCCGCCCCGACGACTGGCATCTGCACCTGCGCGACGGCGCCACGCTGGCCAGCCGTCTTGCCGCATAGCGCGCGCCAGTTCGCGCGCGCGATCGTGATGCCCAACCTGAAGCCGCCGGTCACCACGCACCGCGCAGGCAGACGCCTATCGCAGCCGCATCCTGGCGGCGCTGCCGGCCGACATGCAGTTCGAGCCGCTGATGACGCTGTACCTGACCGACAACACGCCGCCCGACGAAATCCGCCGCGCCCATGACAGCGGCTTCGTGCATGCGGTAAAACTGTACCCGGCCGGCGCCACCACCAATTCCGACGCCGGCGTGACCGACTTGACGCAACTGCTATCCAGACGCTGGAAGTGATGCAGGAAGTCGGCATGCCCTTCCTGGTGCATGGCGAAGTGACCGATCCGGACATCGACATCTTCGACCGCGAAGCGGTGTTCATCGAGCGCGTGCTGCAGCCGCTGCGGCGCGACCTGCCGGCGTTGAAGATCGTGTTCGAGCACATCACCACCCGCGAGGCGGCGCAGTACGTGGCCGAGGCTGCGGACGACGCGGTCGCGGCAACGATTACGGCGCATCACCTGCTGTACAACCGCAACGACATCTTCCAGGGCGGCATTCGGCCGCATTACTACTGCCTGCCGATCTTGAAGCGCGAACAGCACCGGCAGGCGCTGCTGGCCGCCGCCACCTCCGGCAATCCCAAGTTTTTCCTCGGCACCGATTCCGCGCCGCATCCGAAAGGCGCGAAGGAACACGCCTGCGGCTGCGCCGGCTGCTACACCGCGCTGCATGCGATGGAGTTGTATGCGCAGGCGTTCGAGCAGGCCGGCGCGCTGGATAAGCTGGAAGCCTTCGCCAGCATCAACGGCCCGGCGTTTTACGGCCTGCCGCGCAATAGCGGCAGCGTCACCTTGCAGCGGCAGAGCGTGGACGCTACCGGCAGAGTTGGTCGTGGCCGATGACGTCATCGTGCCGCTGAATGGCGGCGAGCCATTGAACTGGAAATTGATGTGAGGCGGTGTACACTCCGTTTTTTGAAAGTGGCTGGAGTATGTGTAAATAGCTGTTTATTTTCGGGAGAAAATAGATAGGTATGCATGGAGTATATCGCCACTGTTCGTCTGCGAGCGCTGCCGAAAATATCATGGCCAGGATTCGCGCCCTCGACTGGGGTCGTTCGTGGCATGCCGCGGTCCGCGCAGCAGGCGAGTCGATCGCGCAGGCGCACGACCTGCGCGCAGCGCTGAATACTGCCGCCGCCGCGCAGCAATTGCAGAATCATCGCGGCCTGCCGCTCTCCTTCGTCCCGCAACAGGCGCTGCCGCCCGGCACCGCTTACGAGGCGTACATCAGTGCCACCGGCCAGGTTCCGACTCGCGACAATTTGCATGATTTTTTCAACGCGCTGGTATGGCTGAGCTTCCCGCTCATCAAGCGGCAATTGAATGCGCTGCAGGCTGCCGAAATCGAACGTGTCGGAGCCAAACTGCGCGGCCGGCTGCGCGACGCCGCTACCCTATTCGACGAAAACGCTGCGCTGGTGGTCCTGCGCGATGGCGCGTCAGGGCGGGCGCTGGCGCAGGCGCTGCGCGAACGCCGCTGGCACGATGCCTTCATCGGCCAGCGCACCGCGTTCGAAACGGATTGCCGCATCCTGCTGTTCGGCCATGCCCTGATGGAAAAGCTGGCAACGCCGTATAAAGCGATCACCGCCCATGCCTGGCTGCTGACGGCCACCAGCGATTTTTTTGACCTGCCGCTGGCCGCGCAAACCGCCTGGATCGATGCCACGGTCGCGCGCCAGCTGAGCAGCGACCTGACGCCATCCAGCTTGACGCCATTGCCGGTCATGGGCGTGCCGGGATGGTCGGAGCAGCAAAACGCGGCATTCTACATGGATACGGACGTGTTTCGGCCGCCAAGAATGAGCTCGCGCTAACCGGTTCTTGGTCGGCCAGCAGATCCCTTGCCAAGCCGGTGCGCCGCGAATCATCCCAATGGTCGTTCCCGCAGATTCAGGAGGGAAACCGCACGGGTTTTGACGTCTTCGTGCTCAACCCGTGAAAGCAGGGGCAGAGTAGCCCCTCCTGCGCCCACTGGTCGCACTCTATGCGACACCATCATCAAGATTTAGGCATCCTTGCCTGATTTAGCAGCCGGCCGTGGCTGCATGAACAGGATCAACATTTCCCTTTCCGGGTCGCTGAACTGCTTGGTGGACGAGCACGTCCGCGGACATGACTGCGAGTCGGTGCATGTGCCGCTGCGCGAGGATGCGGATCGGCTGTCTCTGCGGGGTTTTCTGCTGGAAGGAGTAGGGCCGGCATTGGCTGCGCCCTAACGAGCTGAACGGATGGCGGCGGCGCCACGATCGTCGGATGGATACGGGCGGCGCTGCACAAATCCTCAAGGTAGACAATAAAAAAAGGCACCCGAAGGTGCCTTTTCAATCCAGCGTTCAAAGCCACAGCGGGATCAACCCCGCACAGGATTAGAACTTGTGGCGAACGCCCACGGTGAATGCGCGGGAATTCTCGCCAGCGGCTGGTGCCGAACCACCGCCCGATGCATCGCCAACAAAGTTCGTACCGGCAGAATCGTTGTTGATTTGGCCATACGACGTGTACAGGTTGGTACGTTTCGACAGAGCGTAGGTGTAACCCAGTGCAAACTGTTTGCCGCCGGCGTTGCCTGCGGCGGATTTGTCTTTCTTCTGGATGTACGAAGCCAGGATGGTGCCGGCGCCGATCGGAGCCGAAACGCCGATCATCCAGTCACGGAAATCTGCGCCAGCGATATCCAGTTTTTCAGTTTCATACGCAGCGTGCAACTTGGCCACGCCGAAGTCATAGGTACCGCCCAGCAAGGTGGTTTTGTTCTTGTTGGTGTTGGTCGCATCAGCGATGTTTTCGTGCGCCAGAATGACGGCAACCGGACCATTCGCGTAGCCGACCGACAGGCCGAGGTTGCGGCTGGCAGAATTGTCGCCTGGAACTTCACCCAGACCGTACAGAACGTTGGCCGAGAAGCCGCCCAGTGCTGGGGTGCTGTAGGTAATCGCATTGTTGGCGCGAACCGGGCCTGCACCCATCAGGTTGGTCGTTGCGCCGGTCAAGCCGGTGCCGAACGGATCGACGGAATCCAAAGCGATAAACAGAGGCGTGTATTGACGACCCAGGCCGACCGCGCCGAAGTTGCCCGACAGACCGACCCATGCTTGGCGACCGAACAACGCGCCTTGACGGCCAGTACCGTCATCAAGGTTAAAGCCGCTTTCGATCTGGAAGTTGGCTTTCAGGCCGCCACCGAGGTCTTCGGTGCCCTTGAAACCCAAGCGATTGCCGGACTGCACACCGGTCGCCAGCTTGGTCACGGAGCCTTGAGCGCCGCCGCTTTCAAAAGTAACGCCAGCGTCAACCAGGCCGTACACGGTGACATTGGTTTGAGCAGATGCCAAACCTGCAAACGAGCCCAGAACGGCCAGCGCGAGTAACGATTTTTTCATTGTGATAATCCTCGTGAGTTATCGGAATTGTGTGAATTCGCTTGTGACAAGATCCGTGGCGCTACCGGCCCTGCCCGAAACAGACTTCTTATCTAACGATGAAGAAGATGTTGAGTATTACAACAGAGCATCCAATCAAAGACAAAAAAAATCTGCGGTTTGGGATCGAAGGACGGTGCTTTCGTCGCATATTTACAACAGGCAAAGCCGCGCTGCATCGGTCTCGCCAGGCAAGAGCAGGGCGAAGTAAAGTGCCCGAGGAATAAAAAACGGACCCGCAAGCGGGTCCGTCAAATCAATTAAAGCGATTTAGACGGCGGTGCAATTGCATCCGCCATCCAGTTGTTTAGAACAGATGGTTGACGCCAACCGAGAAGCCGGTTTGGGTTTTCGAGGTAGCGCGCGCGCCGAGTAGCGTGCGTTGTCGATGTCGGCATAGAAGTTGGTGCGCTTCGACAGCGCATAGGTTGCACCGACGATGAACAGCTTGCGCTTGGCGTCGTTAGAAGCTACGTAGTTCGAGGCAACAAGCGCAGCCGGGCCTTTGGTTTCATAGTAGCCAACCGAGATGGCGGCGGCTGGAGTGACGTACATGTGTCCGCCAACCCACCAGTCTTTGGCACGGGTTTCGGTAGCGCCCGAACCTATCTTGTTGTCCGCATAGCCAACCGCAACACGGAACGGACCGGTCATGTAGGCGCCGCCCACGGTCCAGTTCTTGAAGTCGTCATCAGCTGCGTTACGCTTGCCGCCCGTGTAGGCGCCGCCGACGGTGAAGCCGGCAACAGCGTAGTTGGCACCAACTGCGTAGGTGGAACCGCTGCTGGTGCTGCCTGCAACCTCGCCCAGGGCGTATTCAGCCATCACACCCACACCACCAAATTTGCCGGTGTACTGAATATCGTTGTTGCAAACGTGTCAGGCCGCCTTGGCTTGCCATCGGAACGATGCCGGTATATTTATAGACGAACGGATCGTACAGGCCGATGGTTTTGAAGTTGACCGAGTATTGACGGCCCAGATCCAACGAACCCCATGCACCGCCCAAGCCGACCGAAGCGGTACGTTGGAACAGGCCGGCAGCGTCACCTGCACCGGTGCCGCTGTTCCAGCCCATTTCCAGGTTGAAGTGGGCATTCAAGCCGCCGCCCAGATCTTCCACGCCTTTGAAGCCAAGGCGGTTCTGGTTGTAAGTACCGCCCGAACTCATGCTCAACCTGCTGTCGGTGTCGGCGGCGCCTGGACCGAAATTGCTTTGATGACGCACGCCGGCATCGATCGTGCCGTAAATGGTGATGCTGGTTTGGGCAGAGGCGACGCCGGCAATGGTGCCGAGGACTGCCAGTGCGAGGAGCGATTTTTTCATTGAAGGTTCTCCAGGGGTTGTACTGATAAAATTTATGTGTTGCCTTCAGCAAGGTCACTAGTGATAACGTCCCTGCCGACACTTCCAAACCGGTGGATCAGGAAGTTAGCTTTCATTTCATCAAAGATCGTTGTCGAGGGCAAAGTTAATTGCGCTTCGAACATCGAGTTCGGTTGGAAAGTGTGGTGAGCAAGCAACAAGCTGGTGAGCTTGGTGACCACAATTAATATTTATGCAAATAATGAATAAACTCATCATTAGCCTGGATCGGGCGCTACGGACGGTTTCCGGGGTCGGAGCGGCGACGCGTGCCAGTCCCGGTTTGCATGCGGCGGACAGCGTATTGGACGCGGCGCAGCAGCGGCATAGCGCGGGACTGATGCGCGTGAATCATGTTGGCGAGGTGTGTGCCCAGGCCTTGTATGAGGCGCAGGGGCGGTTTGCGCGTAGCCCCGCGTTGCGCCAGCAGTTCGCCGCGGCCGGGCGGGAAGAGGAAGATCATCTGGCCTGGACCGCCGAGCGCCTGCGCGAATTGCATTCGCGTCCCAGCTTGTTGAATCCGCTGTGGTATGCCGGCGCCTACGCGCTGGGGGCGCTGGCGGCCAAATTGGGCGATGCACGAAGCCTTGGCTTCGTGGTGGAAACTGAACGCCAGGTGGAGGCGCATTTGGCCAGCCATCTGCAGCAACTGCCGGAGCAGGACGCCAAATCGCGCGCCATCGTCGTGCAAATGGCGGCGGACGAGGTGGCGCACGGTGAGGCGGCGCAGGCGCTGGGTGCGGCCGAGGCGCCATTGCCGGTCAGGCAGGGAATGCGGGCGATGGCGAAGGTGATGACGTCCGTTGCCTATTATTTATAAACTCGACGACAAACCAGGCTGCGACCATTTTTCGCAGGGCTGAACACAGCAGCCATGTTCACCTCCGCATCAATACCGGCGGTCTGGATGTCGATAACCAATAAAAAAACGGACCCATAAATGGGTCCGTTTCGTTGCTTGAAGCTACTGACTCAGAGAGAGTGGCGGCATCAAGTCTGCTCTTCAGCCTGCTTAAAACAAGTGGTTGATACCCACTGAAACACCGGTCTGGTTTGGCTGGTTGGCTACGCTGTCGTAACGTGCGTTATCGATGTCAGCATAGAAATTGGTCCGTTTGGACAGCGCGTAAGTGGCGCCGACGATGAAGAGCTTGCGCTTGCCATCATTGTCCGTTGCCAAGGCATTGGTGCTAGAGAAGCCCTTGGTCTGGTAGTAACCCACGGTCAGCGCGGCAATCGGGGTGACGTTGTAGCTGCCGCCGAGCCACCAGTCTTTGGTGCGCTGTTCACCACCGATCACCAGATCTTGCTTGGCATCGGCATAGCCGAGCGCGACACGGAACGGACCGGTTGCATAGGCGCCCCCTACGGTCCAGTTTTTCAGACTTTGATTAAGCGCCGTATTCGTCGGAACCGGGGTCACTCCAAACAGACCTGCACGTTTGCCCGTTGTGTACGCGCCACCAACGCTGAATGGACCGCCGCTGTAACTGAGGCCGATTGCTGCGGTTGAGTTGTTGCCGGTGCTGCCCGCGACTTCACCCAATGCGTATTCCGCTCGAGCCGTTACACCACCGAAAGTGCCGGTGTACTGGATGTCGTTGTCGAGGCGGATCAGGCCGCCCTGGTTAACCAGGGGAATGATGCCGGTGTATTTGTAGTTGAACGGATCGTAGGCGCTGATTGTCCGGTAGTTGACCGAATATTGATGGCCCACATCCAGCGAACCCCAGGCGCCGCCAAGGCCAACCGCGGCGGTCCGGTTGAACAACCTGTTGCTGGCGTTATCCAGCGTGCCGGTGCCGGTGTTGAAGCCGGTTTCCAGGCTGAAGTGCGCATTCTGTCCACCACCCAGATCCTCTATGCCCTTGAAGCCGATGCGGTTGGAGTTGTAAGTGCCGTTCGAACCGATGCTCAGTTTGTTGCCACGAGTACCGTCAGGATTGGTGGCGTTGGTTTGATCTCGAATGCCGCCATCGAATGAACCGTAGATGGTAATGCTGGTTTGTGCTGCTGCGACACCTGCAAAGGTGCCGAGTACAGCCAGAGCGAGTAATGATTTCTTCATTAAAAATTCTCCAAAAATGGTCGTGGCGGGAGTGTTCAGCAGGGCGCTGGTATTGAAGTGCGCCCTAACACCGCCAAACTGATGTGCCAGGAATGCGCAAGTCGCTGAAATACGTTTAATGCGTCGTCCAACAAGGGCGCATGGTCGGCAGTTGGAGCAGAACCGATTATTCGGGCTAAAAAACGGAAAATGCGGTTCTGGAAGTGCGGCCGGCTAAGTATTTAAGCAGCCTGGTAACCTTAATTTCACCAAAAAGCAGCGAGGGCGGCAAAGAAAATTGAGGTTTTCTCGTGATATTTTGGTTAAAACGTCGTTATTTAACAACAAAAACGTAATTTTATTGGTGACGCAGAAATGTTTTTAGTGTATGAAGAGAAATATTGGGGGTGGGCCTTGTGCGACGTAAGCGGTCGAAGATTTTTGGCACAAAAACGCCCGTATCATTCGAATGCACCGCTGCGCCGTAGGCGACGGCGCGGTTCCGGATATTAGGGTGGTAATGCGGCAGGGCGGGGCGGCGGGCTGCACGCGAAAATATCGATCATGCGGCCCTTCGTCGTGCCCGGATAAGTGATCGCGACGGTTGAGGCGATTCGCAGCTTGGTGGGCGGCGGGTCGTGCTCGCCTGAAGCATCATGCGCAAGTGCGCTCCGGCAGCGCGCCGCAATGTTATGCATTTGCCGTCTCGCGATAATAGCAGTGGGAGTATGTCTAAAAAGTCAAATAAAGTTAGTCGTTATTGCCTGTTGATACTAGGAGTATTGGAGGCGCGCAACCGCAAGTCAAGTCAAGGGATATCTGCGATCGCGCGGCAAGAGTGAAGTGGTGGCCGTGAGCACGGATGGCCCGCCGGCCGCGGTGATGATGCTAAGAAGGGGTGGCGTCGGCCTCCGCCAGATCATCCACAATCTCGAACGAGTGCGTGATTTCTGCGGTTTTCTCAAGCATGATCGATGCCGAGCAGTATTTGTCGTGCGACAGCTTGATGGCCCGTTCCACCAGGTTTTCCTTCAGATCGCGGCCGCGCACAGTGAAATGGAAGTGGATTTTGGTGAAGACCTTCGGGTCGCTGTCGGCGCGTTCTGCTTGCAGCTTGACGTCGCAGCCGTGCACATTTTGCCGGCTCTTGCGCAGGATGATGACAACGTCATACGCGGTGCAGCCACCGGCGCCGGCCAGCATGACTTCCATCGGTCGCGGCGCCAAGTTGCGGCCGCCACCCTCGAGCGCGCCATCCATCGCCAAGACATGGCCCGAGCCGGTTTCTGCCAAAAACGTCATGCCGGAGGGCCCGGTCCAGCGTACGGTGCATTTCATTGCTATGCTCGCTCAAAGTGAATAAATGAATATTGTAATAGCTGCCATTAATGCGCGTGTGGCTGCCGCTGACGACATGCTCGTGGCGCAAGGCAAGGGCCATCTGTTGCGATGCGGCAGTCAGCATATCGTGAAGTAATGTTCGTAATATGAAATAGTTTTGTAATGTCATGATTTCAAACAGGATTGCCGATTTTATTGGTTAGGTAAAAATTTCCATCAAGACATAATGACGAAAAATTGGGATCATTACCTTGCGGCGCACAATAGGTTGGCTATAATGGAAATTCATGAATTGTGCGCGGAAGAACATCGCGCTGTCGTGTCCCCTGTCTCCTCCACCCTCCTCCTCAGGTGTGGACTTAAGCCCGAAGCCCTTGCGGCTCGGGCTTTTTTTAATCGGGTGCAAAATGGCAGGCACATGAGTGCCCAATTTGACGGCGCATGCCGGTAAAGGCTATAATCGCCGGCTTTCCGTTCGCTCAGGAAAGACAATAAGGCAGAGTCCGCTAGGCGCCGTGCGTTTAACGTAATGGCGAATGAACGGAACCACCCATTTGAGCGATTCATTTATCAGGAAGTCATCATGAAAACCTTTTCCGCTAAAGGCCACGAAGTCCAGCGCGACTGGTTCGTGATTGACGCGACGGACAAAGTCCTCGGACGTGTTGCCAGCGAAGTGGCACTCCGATTGCGCGGCAAGCACAAACCAGAATTTACTCCGCACGTCGATACCGGCGATTTCATCGTCGTCGTCAATGCAGGCAAGCTGCGCGTGACCGGCACCAAGGCGACCGACAAAGTCTACTATCGCCACTCGAGCTATCCGGGCGGCATCTATGAAACCAATTTCCAGAAAATGCAGCAGCGTTTTCCGGGTCGCGCGCTGGAAAAAGCAGTCAAGGGCATGCTGCCCAAAGGGCCGCTCGGCTACGCGATGATCAAGAAGCTGAAGGTGTATGCGGAAGCTTCGCATCCGCACACCGCGCAGCAACCCAAAGCACTCGAACTCTAAGGAACAGACATGATCGGTAACTACAATTACGGAACCGGCCGTCGCAAGAGTGCAGTGGCGCGCGTGTTCATCAAATCTGGCTCGGGCCAGATCGTCGTCAACGGCAAGCCGGCGGCTGAGTATTTTTCGCGTGAAACCGGCCTGATGGTGATCCGCCAGCCGCTGGAACTGACCAACAATGTCGAGAGTTTCGACATCATGGTCAACGTCAACGGCGGCGGCGAGTCCGGCCAGGCCGGCGCGGTGCGCCACGGCATCACCCGTGCGCTGATCGATTACGACGCCACGCTCAAACCGGAACTGTCGAAGGCCGGCTTCGTGACCCGCGATGCGCGTGAAGTCGAGCGTAAAAAAGTCGGTTTGCGCAAGGCACGTCGCGCCAAGCAGTTCTCCAAGCGCTAATCCGGATTTTCGGACCATCGAAGAACCGCCGGGCTCGCGCTCGGCGGTTTTTTGCTTTGTTTTTTGCCTTTTCTGCGGCTGTTAAAATCCAGATTTGCACGTGGTGCAGAGGAAAATCATGATCAAGGTTGGCATCGTAGGCGGCACAGGCTATACGGGTGTCGAATTGCTGCGCCTGTTGGCGACCCATCCGCAAGCGGAAGTGATGGCGATGACTTCGCGCAAGGAAGATGGCATGCCGGTCGCCGACATGTTTCCGTCCTTGCGCGGCCGCGTCAACCTGGCGTTTTCCAGTCCCGACAAGGCGCACCTCGCCGATTGCGACGTGGTGTTCTTCGCCACGCCGCACGGGGTGGCGATGGCGCAGGCGGCGGAATTGCTGGCAGCCGGCGTCAAGGTGATCGACCTGGCGGCCGATTTCCGCCTGCAGGACACGGCGGTTTTTGAAAAATGGTATGGCATGCCGCACTCTTGTCCCGATCTGCTGGAGGAGGCGGTGTACGGCTTGCCGGAAGTTAATCGCAGTGCGATCGCGGAAGCGCGGCTGATCGGCTTGCCGGGTTGCTATCCGACCTCGATGCAGCTCGGTTTTGCGCCGCTGCTGGCGCAGGGCAGGCCGCTGGTGCAGGAAGCCAGCCTGATCGCCGACTGCAAGTCGGGCGTGTCCGGCGCCGGGCGCAAGGCGGAAATCTGGACCCTGATGGCGGAGGCGTCGGACAACTTCAAGGCCTATGCCGTCAAGGGGCATCGCCACCAGCCGGAAACGGTGCAGGGCTTGCGCGCCATTGCCGGCAACGACCCGGCGCGCCAGATCGGCCTGACCTTCGTGCCGCACCTGGTGCCGATGATCCGCGGCATCCATTCGACGCTGTACGCGACGATTCTGCCCGAGGCGCGCGATACCGACTTCCAGGCGCTGTACGAAAAGTACTATCGGGAGCAGGCCTTTGTCGACGTGATGCCGGCCGGCAGCCATCCGGAAACGCGGTCGGTGCGCGCCTCCAACATGCTGCGCATCGCGCTGCACCGGCCCGGCAACGGCGATCTGCTGGTGATCCTGGTGGTCGAGGACAATCTGGTCAAAGGCGCGGCGGGCCAAGGCGTGCAGTGCATGAACATCATGTTCGGGCTGGCTGAAACCACTGGCTTGATGCACGTGCCAGTGTTGCCGTAAGTGGCGCGCGCCATGGTGCGCTATCGGAGGAGTAGATGAAATATACCTTGCGCCGGCGGTCGGCCTCGGCGCCGCGCATGGCGATCAAGAGCCGGCTATCGTGGCCGCTGAAAGCGGTGGTGACGCTCCTGTTGCTGGCACTGGCGCTGGTGATTGCACTCTGGGCCTACCGGATGGGGCGCGACTTTTCCGGTTTTGATCCGGTGGAGGCCAAACAGCACATCGCGCAATTGACGCAGCAGGTCAAGCAGTTGCAGCTGGAGCGTGACCAATTGCACAGTAGCGTTGATGCCAGCGAGAGCAGGATTACGATCGAGCAGGCGGCGCAGCAGGAACTGGCGATCCAGATCAAGACGCTGGAAGCGGAAAATACCAAACTGAAAGAGGATTTGGCGTTTTTCGAGAGCATGCTGCCGACCGGCACCGGTACCCAGGATGTGGCGATTTCACGGCTGGAAGGTGAGCTGGTGGCGCCCAATCGCCTGCACTATCGTCTGCTGGTGCGGCAGAAGGTGCGGCAGCAGGGGTTTCGCGGCAACCTGCAACTGTCGCTGACCGTTGTGCAGCATGGCGCGACGACGGTGTTGCAGTTTCCGCAGGCGGATGCCGCGGATGCCGACAAATACCGGCTCGAATTCAAGTATTATCAACGAGTTGAGGGCGTATTAAGCGTGCCGGAGGGCGCCGTGATCAAGGCGATTTCGGCGCGCGTGCTGGAACAAGGCAAGCTGCGCGCCCAGCAGTCGACCACTCTGTAGGGGAAGCAACATGTTCGGACGCAAATCCAGGGACACCATCGACAGCCTGATTGGTGGCTCGACCAGCATCGAGGGCAACCTGCGCTTTCGCGGCGGCTTGCGTCTGGATGGCCAGATCAAGGGCAGTGTCATTGCCGAGCCGGGCGAACCCAGCATGCTGGTGATTTCGGAGCAGGCCCGGGTCGAGGGCGAAGTGCGGGCCGCCCATCTGATCGTCAACGGCCAGATCGTCGGACCGGTTTATGCGGCCGAGATGCTTGAATTGCAGCCCAACGCCCGCATAACCGGAGATGTCCATTACAAGGCGCTGGAGATGCATGGCGGTGCCCAGGTATGCGGCAAATTGACGCACGACCAAAACGAGGAACCGTTGTTGAAGCTGGCCGCGGCCAGCGCGCCTTCAAGACCCGCTTAGGGGCTATACTGGAATCATTGAATGACATGGCAGGAGAGTGAAATGAATGCTGTTGCACAAACAGAGAATGAAATGCCGGCGCCGATCGTCTTCACCGACAGCGCGGCCAACAAGGTCGCGCAGTTGATCGACGAAGAGGGCAATCCCGACCTGAAATTGCGCGTCTTCGTGCAGGGCGGCGGTTGCTCGGGCTTCCAGTACGGTTTCACCTTCGACGAAATCGTCAACGAAGACGACACCACGATGGTCAAGAACGGCGTGCAGCTGCTGATCGACTCGATGAGCTACCAGTACCTGGTCGGCGCCGAGATCGACTACAAGGACGACCTGGAAGGCGCGCAATTCGTCATCAAGAACCCGAGCGCCACCTCGACCTGCGGCTGCGGTTCGTCGTTTTCGGTGTAGGACTCGGTCGCTGCGGCAAAAAGGACGCGCGAGCGTCCTTTTTTTATGTCATCGATTGGGGTTCTCAAAACACCACTGAGTGCACATCTATCCGCCTGCGCGGCAACGACAAGCAGGGAAGTGGGCAATCCAAATAAGCGGCGCCCTGTGCCGCTGACTCAGTGTGCCGGATACAGCGCGCCCAGAATCCGCAGGCCGCGGGCCCCGGTCACCGCCGGCAGATTGCCGGGCTGGCGGCTGTCGAAGCGGTAGGCCAGCCAGGCGAAGGCCAGCGCTTCGACCTGGTTCGGCGCCATGCCCAGCGCATCGGTCGGTGCGCACCGTCGACGGATGGCCGTGCGTGGCCAGCGCTGCAGCCAGTTGCCGCAGCAGATGGCCGTTGTAGGCGCCGCCGCCGCACACATACACCGCGTTCGCGCTGGCCGCGTGCGTCGCGATGGCATCGGCGATCGTGCCGGCGGTCAACGCCGCCAGCGTCGCCTGCACGTCGGCCGCGTCGGCCGGCCGGCAAGGCTGCCAGCTGGTCGTCCAGCCAGGCCATGTGGAACAGGTCGCGGCCGGTGCTCTTCGGCGGCGGCAAGGCAGAAGTAGGGTTCGTCGCGCAAGCGCTGCAGCAGCGCCGGCAACGGCTTGCCGCTGGCGGCCCAGGCGCCGTCCTCGTCGTAGCGCTGCTGCCCGGTGGCGCATGATCCAGCCATCCATCAGCACGTTGCCGGGGCCGGTGTCGAAGCCGGTGACCGCAGCCGCGCTGGCGCCGTCGCAGCACGCTGATGTTGCCGATGCCGCCGATGTTGACCACGACGCGCGCCTCGCCGGCTTGCCGAAGACGCGCCTGGTGAAAGGCCGGCACCAGCGGCGCGCCCTGGCCGCCGGCGGCGATGTCGCGGCTGCGGAAGTCGGCGATGACGTCGATGCCGGCCAGTTCGGCCAGCAAGGCCGGATTGTTGGTCTGGCGCGTGAAGCCGAGTTCGGGGCGGTGGCGGATGGTCTGGCCGTGCACGCCGACGGCGCGCACCTGGCCCGGCGACAGCTGGCCTGTTCCAGCAGTTCGGCGACGCACGGCGGCATACAGTCGCGCCAGCGCGATTGGCGGCCAGCGCTTCGCGGTCGATTTCGTTGTCGGCCGCTGCCTGCAGCGCCATCAGTTCGTCGCGCAGCATCGGTCGGGAAGGGCAAATGCACGCTCGCCAGAGTCTGGGTCGCGGCGCCGCGCCGGCGGCCGGAAATGCGGCCAGCACGCCATCGACGCCATCCAGGCTGGTGCCGGACATCAGGCCGATGAAGAGTGGAAGGGTGGGTCGCCGAAGTGGACATGGGGGAAACGCTGCGAAGGCTGGGCCGGGTGGCGACGCCGCGGCAGCCCGGCTTAGCGCGCGGCGAGCTTGGTCGCGGCGTCCATTCCGGCTGCAGCAGCGCGAAGCGGTGCGTCATGTCGGCTGCCACCTGGCGAAAGCGCTGCAGTTGCGCGCCGGCCAGCGGCGGGCGCATTCGGCACGTCGACCGACATCGGGTCGCGCGGTTCATTGTTGACGCGGAATTCGTAGTGCAGGTGCGGGCCGGTGGACCAGCCGGTCGCGCCGACGTAGCCGATCACGTCGCCCTGGCTGACCTTGGCGCCGCGCTGCAGGCCGCTGGCGAAGCGGCTCATGTGGCGCGTAGGCGGTGGAGTAGTTGGTCCAGTGCTTGATGACGATCATGTTGCCGTAGCCGTTCTTGCCGCCGACGAAGTCGATGGTGCCGTCGCCCGAGGCGCGGATCGGGGTGCCGGTCGGCGCCGCGAAATCGACGCCCTTGTGCGCTTTCCAGACGCCGGAGATCGGATGCACGCGCATCGAGAAGCCGGACGAAATGCGGGAGAACTCCAGCGGCGACTTCAGGAAGGCCTTTTTCAGCGATTTGCCGTCGAAGCTGTAGTAGCCGCCGCCCTGGTGGTTGCCCGGCTCTTCGAACCAGACCGACTGGTAGGTCATGCCGCGGTTGACGAATTCGCCGGCCAGGATGCGGCCGGCGCGCACCAGTTCGCCGTCTTGCCAGAAGGTTTCGTAGACCACGTTGAAGCGGTCGCCGCGCCTCAGGTCGGAGCGGAAGTCGATGTTGGTGGAGAACATCTCGACGATCTGGCATCGCCGACAGTTGTCGGGGATCTGGGCGGCGTCGGTGGCGGCAAACAGCGAGGAGTTGATGTCGCCGGAACGCATTTCGACGCCGCGCTCCAGCTCGGCCGGCGACTTCGGTCGACGCCAAAGCCGTCGCCTTGCGCGCTGACCACGAGATTCTTGACCGGGTTGTCCGTGCCGTCGGCGAGCGTGGCGCGCAGCCACAGCAGCAGGCCGTTCGTCGTCGGTTTGCGCCTGGACGCGCTTGCCCGTCTTCAGCTGCAGGACGCGCCGCGCGCTGCGGTTGTCGGCTTGATGAACTGGCGGCCGTCGCATCGTCGCACGCCGAGGCGGTCGAGCAGGACCGCCAGCGAGTCGCCGGCGCGGACGCGTTCTTCGTGGACGAATTGCTGCTCGTCGTTGCTGCAGCGCGGCGATCTGTTCCGCCAGGTTCGGCAGGTCCAGTTCTTGCGCGATCGACTTGACCGGCAGGTCGGACGCGTCGGGCGCCATCGGCGCGACGCCGGCGGCGCCGAAGGCGCACACTGCCAGGAACAGGGCGCCAGCGCAGATGATGCGGGCCTTGCGCGTGGAGCCGAACAAGAGCCTGCCAGCGTGAGCCTTGGCTCAGTAATTTATCTGTATAGGGTTCATGCAATCAGTTAAAATTTGCCGGTTGCCGCTTCAGACGCTTCTTCTTGTCGTTCTTGTGTAGATTTATCGGCGGGCAAGATTGATAGGATCGGGCATTATATCAACAAAATCGCGATGCCTCCAACAATTTGCCATTTCCTACCAGACCATCTATGAACTCCGACCCGCAATTCGCCTCCGAAACCGCCGCCAACCCAGTCGCCGCCTGCCGCTTGTCCGACGCGGTGCAGGAAGCGCTCTGGCGATCACCAAGCGCGGCGTCGACGAACTGCTGATCGAGAGCGAATTCGCGCAAAAGCTGGCGCGCTCCGAACAGAGCGGCACAGCCGCTGCGCATCAAGCTGGGCCTCGACCCGACCGCGCCCGACCTGCACCTCGGCCACACCGTGGTGCTGAACAAGATGCGCCAGCTGCAGGACCTCGGCCACCAGGTGATTTTCCTGATCGGCGACTTCACCTCGATGATCGGCGATCCGTCGGGCCGCAACGTCACCCGCCCGCCGCTGACCCGCGAGCAGATCGAGGAAAACGCGAAGACCTATTTCCGCCAGGCCACCCTGGTGCTGGACGCCGGCGCAAGACCGAGATCCGCTACAACTCGGAGTGGTGCGACCCGCTGGGCGCGCGCGGCATGATCCAGCTGGCCTCGCGCTACACGGTGGCGCGCATGATGGAGCGCGACGACTTCACCAAGCGCTTCAAGAGTGGGACGCCGATTTCGGTGCATGAGTTCCTCTATCCGCTGATGCAGGGCTACGATTCGGTCGCTCTGAAGTCGGACCTTGAGCTGGGTGGAACCGACCAGAAATTCAACCTGCTGGTCGGCCGCGAACTGCAGAAGGACTACGGCCAGGAGCCGCAGTGCATCCTGACCATGCCGCTGCTGGAAGGCCTGGACGGCGTCGACAAGATGTCCAAGTCCAAGAACAACTACATCGGCATCACCGAGCCGGCCAACACCATGTTCGGCAAGCTGATGAGCATTTCCGACGTGATGATGTGGCGCTACTTACGAGCTGCTGTCGTTCCGCTCGCTCGCCGAGATCGCACGCTTCACGCCAGGAAGTCGAAGGCGGCAAGCAACCCGCGCGACGCCAAGGTGGCGCTGGCCCAGGAAATCGTCGCGCGCTTCCACTCGGCCGCAGGCGGCCGACGACGCGCTGGCCGACTTCGTCAACCGCTCCACGGGCGGCATCCCGGACGACGTGCCGGAAGTGCCGCTGGCCGGCGCGCCGCTGGGCATCGGCGCAGTTGCTGAAGCAGGCCGGTCTGTGCGCCTCGACCTCGGAAGCGCATGCGCATGATCGACCAGGGCGGCGTGCGCATCGACGGCGCGGTCGTCAGCGACAAGGCGCTGCAAGCTCGAGGCCGGCACCTTCGTGCTGCAGGTCGGCAAGCGCAAGTTCGCGCGCGTGACCCTCGAGCCGGCATGATCGGGCTGCTGCAACGGGTCAGCCAGCGCCAGCGTGATGGTCGACGGCGCGATCATCGGCGCCATCGACGCCGGCCTGATGGTGCTGGTCTGCGCCGAGACGCGGCGACACCGAGCGCGAAGCCGATGCGCTGCTGGCCAAGCTGCTTGGCTACCGCGTGTTTGCCGACGACGCCGGCAAGATGAACCGCAGCGTGACGCGACGTCGGCGGCGGCTTGCTGCTGGTGCCGCAGTTCACGCTGGCGGCCGACACCCGTTCCGGCACCCGGCCCTCGTTCACGCCGGCGGCGGCGCCGGAAGACGGGCGCCGCCTGTTCGAGTATTGTCGTGCGCCAGGCGCAGGCGCGCCATCGCGATGGTCGAGACCGGCCGCTTCGGCGCCGACATGAAAGTGTCGCTGACCAACGACGGCCCGGTCACTTTCTGGCTGCAGGTCGATCCGCCGGCCGCGCTCGGAACGCGGCGGCGGCTTTCAGTCACAATGACAACTCGGGCGCCGCGCCGCCGCCCTTCATCTTGTCAGTCAGGAGAACAGCATGAAGTTCTGGAGCGATTCCTTCAAGGACGGCGATCCGATCCCGGCCGAATGCGCGTTCGCCGAGATCGACCCGGCCAGCCACGTCCGCCTGTCGGCCAACCGCAACCCGCACCTGGCCTGGGACGAAGTGCCGGCCGGCACCCAGTCGCTGGTGCTGCTCTGCCACGATCCGGACGTGCCCTCGCGCGGCGCCGACGTCAACCAGGAAGGCAAGACGGTGCCGGCCGCCCTGCCGCGCGTCGATTTCTACCACTGGGCGCTGGTCGACATCGAGCCGTTGCGCAGTGCGATCGAAGTCGGTGAATTTTCCGACGGCGTCACGCCGCACGGCAAACCCGGTCCCGAGATCCTGGGCAGCCCGCTGCCCGGCGCGCGCCACGGCATGAACGACTACACCGGCTGGTTCGCCGACGACCCCGACATGGCCGGCGACTACTACGGCTACGACGGCCCGTGCCCGCCGTGGAACGACGCGACGTGCACCCCTATGTGTTCACGCTGTACGCGCTCGACATCGCGCGCCTGCCGCTGGCCGGCGACTTCACCGGCGCCGAGGTGAAGGCGGCGATCGCCGGCCACATCCTCGACGAGGCGCAGATCTTCGGCGTCTATACGTTGAACCCGGATCTGGCGCCAGCGGCGTGAGCGGCGCATTGGAACATCCTCCTGATCCGCCACGGCGAAACCGCCTGGAACGCCGAGCGCCGCCTGCAGGGCCATCTCGACATCCCGCTGAACCAGGAAGGCGAGCGCCAGGCCGCGGCGCTGGCGGCGGCGCTCGCCGACGAGCGGATCGACGCGATCGTCGCCAGCGACTTGCAGCGCGCGCGCCAGACGGCGCAGGCGCTGGCGGACGCCCATGGGCTGCCGGTGCAGACCGAGCCGGACTTGCGCGAGCGCTGCTATGGCGCCTTCGAAGGCTTGCTGTACGCCGAGATCGCCGCGCATTTCCCGGCGGCGCACGCGGCCTGGCAGGCGCGCGACATCGATGCCCGTTTTCCCGCTGGCCGGCATGCGCCGAAACCTTGCGCGAATTTTCGCAACGCGCGCTCGGCGTGGTGAACCGGCTGGCGCAGGCGCCGGGCGCCGCCGCATCGCCATGGTCACCCACGGCGGCGTGCTCGAATGCGTGTACCGTTCGGCGCGGGATATCGGCCATTGCCGGCGCGCGACTTCAAGGTCCCGAATGCCAGCATCAATCGGCTGGTGCGCGACGGTGCGCGCTGGCGCATCGATTGCTGGGGCGACGTCGCGCATCTGCGGCAACTGGTCGCGCTGGATGAACTCGACGGCTGAGCCGCGGTAGCGCCATGCCGGACCGGCCTTGTTTTCCTGACTCCCTTGAGACTCCCACCGCGTGCAAATCGGTCCCTATTCTCTGCGCAACAACGTCTTCGTCGCGCCGATGGCCGGCGTGACCGACCGGCCGTTCCGCCAACTGTGCAAGGAGCTCGGCGCCGGCTATGCGGTGTCGGAAATGGCGGCGTCCAATCCGCGCCTGTGGGCCAGCGAAAAGACCGCGCGCCGCATCGACCACGCCGGCGAGATGGAGCCGAAGGCGGTGCAGATCGCCGGCGCCGATCCGGCCATGCTGGCCGATTGCGCGCAATTCAACGTCGAGCGCGGCGCCCAGATCATCGACATCAACATGGGCTGCCCGGTCAAGAAGGTCTGCAACAGCTGGTGCGGTTCGGCCCTGCTGCAGGACGAAGAGCTGGTGGCGCGGATCCTGGAAGCGGTGGTGGGCGCGGTCGACGTGCCGGTCACGCTGAAATTTCGCACCGGCTGGGATCGCCAGAACAAGAATGCGCTGAACATCGCCCGCATCGCCGAGGACAGCGGCATCGCGATGCTGACGCTGCACGGCCGCACCCGCGCCGACGGCTACAGCGGCAGCGCCGAGTACGACACGATTGCGGCGGTCAAGGCGGCGGTGACGATCCCGGTGGTCGCCAACGGCGACATCACGACGCCGGAGAAAGCGCGCGCGGTGCTGGCGGCCACCGGCGCCGACGCGGTGATGATCGGCCGCGCGGCCCAGGGCCGGCCGTGGATTTTCCGCGAGATCGACCATTTCCTGCGCACCGGGGAACATTTGCCGGCGCCGTCGGTGGCCGAAGTGCGGCGCTGATGGACGAGCACTTGCGCGCGCACTATGCGTTCTACGGCGACTATCTCGGCGTGCGCACCGCGCGCAAGCACATCGGCTGGTATGTGCGCGAGCTGCCCGGCGGCGAAGAATTCCGCCAGCAGATGAACCTGCTGGAAGATTGCGAACGCAGCTGCGGCAGTCGACGCTTTCTTCGAATCACAATTGGCGTATGGCGAGCGGTTACAATACCGGCTGCCGCGATTACCCCAACGGTCGCAACTGGCAGCCTGATCCGGGTCATGCCAAACCAGCCAGAACCAACACCAGCATGAGCAAAGACAGCATCCAGGAAGTCGTCAAGAAGAGTCTTGAAAAATATTTCAAGGACCTGGGCGAGCAGCAACCGTCGAACATCTATGACATGGTCATCGCGACCGTCGAAAAGCCGATCCTCGAAGTGGTGATGGCGCGCGCCGACGGCAACCAGTCGCATGCGGCCGAAATGCTCGGCATCAACCGCAATACCTTGCGCAAGAAGCTGCAGCAGCACGGCTTGCTGTGAGCCATGCCTG
Organism: uncultured beta proteobacterium; assembly: GCA_963707665.1. Classification (GTDB taxonomy): domain Bacteria; phylum Pseudomonadota; class Gammaproteobacteria; order Burkholderiales; family Burkholderiaceae_D; genus DATJCV01. Next base: position 319,285 of record CAVPQU010000005.1, read on the forward strand.
AGCGTCGCGCCGGCTTGCGCGCGGGGCCTTCTCCAGATTCCTTCCTCCTGCCTTTGCCATCATGATCAAACAAGCTCTCATTTCCGTTTCCGACAAAACCGGCGTGCTCGATTTCGCGCGCGCGCTTGTCTGCGCTCGGCGTCAACATCCTGTCCACCGGCGGCACCGCCAAGCTGCTGGCCGACAACGGCGTCGCCGTGACCGAAGTGGCCGACTACACCGGCTTTCCGGAAATGCTGGATGGCCGCGTCAAGACCCTGCACCCGAAAGTGCACGGCGGCATCCTGGCGCGGCGCGACCTGCCCGAGCATGTGGCCGCGCTGGCCGAGCACGGCATCCCGACGATCGACATGGTGGTGGTCAACCTGTACCCGTTCCAGCAGACCGTCGCCAAGGACCAATGCTCGCTGGAAGACGCGATCGAGAACATCGACATCGGCGGCCCGACCATGCTGCGTTCGGCGGCCAAGAACCACAAGGACGTGGTGGTGATGTGCGATCCGGCCGACTATGGCCGCGTGCTGGCCGAAATGAAGCGCCAACCACGGCGACGTCAGCTACGACACCAAGTTCGCGCTGGCGAAGAAAGTGTTCGCGCACACCGCGCAATACGACGGCGCCATCACCAACTACCTGACTTCAGCCTCGGCGCCGACAAGCAGCACGCGACCCGCAGCGCCTATCCGCAGACGCTGAACCTGCATTTCGAAAAAGTGCAGGACATGCGCTACGGCGAAAACCCGCACCAGTCGGCCGCCTTCTACCGCGACCTGAACGCCGGCGGCCGGCGCGCTGGCCAACTACACGCCAGCTGCAGGGCAAGGAACTGTCGTACAACAACATCGCCGACGCCGACGCCGCCTGGGAATGCGTGAAGACGTTCGACGATATCGGCAGCGGCCGGCCTGCGTGATCGTCAAGCACGCCAATCCCTGCGGCGTGGCGATCGGCGCCGATGCGCTGGACGCGTACACGCAGCGCGCTGCAGACCGACCCGACCTCGGCCTTCGGCGGCATCATCGCCTTCAACCGCGAGGTCGACGGCGCGGCGGCGGAAGCGGTCGCCAAGCAGTTCGTCGAAGTGCTGATCGCGCCATCGTTTAGCGCGGAAGCGCAGCAGGTATTTGCCGCCAAGCAGAATGTGCGCCTGCTGCAAATTCCGCTGGCCAATGAGGTCAATGCCTTCGACTTCAAGCGCGTCGGCGGCGGCCTGCTGGTGCAGGCGCCGGATGCGCAGAATCTGGCGGCGCGGATGCTGAACGTGGTCAGCAAGAAGCAGCCGACCCCGCAGCAGCTGCAGGACCTGATGTTCGCCTGGCGCGTCGCCAAGTTCGTCAAGTCGAATGCGATCGTGTTCTGCGGCAACGGCATGACCCTGGGCGTCGGCGCCGGCCAGATGAGCCGTGTCGATTCGGCGCGCATCGCCTCGATCAAGGCGCAGAATGCCGGCTTGTCGCTGGCCGGTTCGGCGGTGGCGTCGGATGCCTTCTTCCCGTTCCGCGACGGCCTGGATGTGGTGGTGCGACGCCGGCGCGACCTGCGTGATCCAGCCGGGCGGCTCGATGCGCGACCAGGAAGTGATCGATGCGGCCGACGAGCAGGGCGTGGTGATGCTGTTTACCGGCATGCGCCATTTCCGCCACTAAGCATACTCCCATGGGCGACGGCTTTTTTCGGGCGTGCATTGGTCAGAAACTAGCAACATACTCCCGTTGATTCCAGGGCGCGCCATGAAAATCCTCGGCATCGACCCCGGCCTGCGCACCACCGGCTTCGGCGTCATCCGAAAAGCAGGGCAACAAGCTCGCCTACATCGCCTCCGGCACCATCAAGACGCCGGACGCCGACCTGCCGCTGCGCCTGAAGACCATCCTGGACGGCGTGGCGCGAAGTGATCGCGCACCTACGCGCCGGACTGCGCGGCGATCGAAAAAGTGTTCGTCAACGTCAACCCGCAATCGACCTTGCTGCTGGGCCAGGCGCGCGGCGCCGCCATCTGCGCGCTGGTCAGCGCCGATCTGCCGGTGGCGGAATACACCGCGCTGCAATTCAAGCAGGCGGTGGTCGGACATGGCAAGGCGCAAAAGCAGCAGGTGCAGGACATGGTGCAGCGCCTGCTGCAGCTGCCCGGCTTGCCCGGCAGCGACGCCGCCGACGCGCTCGGCGTGGCGATCTGCCACGCCCATAGCGGCGCAGTGCTGGCCACGCTGGGCGGCTTGGCGCCGGCGCTGGCGAAGAAGGGCTTGCGCGTGCGCGGCGGCCGTCTGGTTGGCTGAAGCAGGCGGAAATCCGCGCTAGCCGCGCTTTTCGGCCGCGCGCGCGGCGATTTCAAACGCATTGTGCCAATAGGCGTCGCGCCCGCGCAGCAGCGCCCAGGCGCTGGCCGCCAGGTAAGCCAGCGGAAACAGCAAACCCCAGCGCGCCGCCTGCCGCACATGCTCAAGTTCATGGCGCAACAGGCGTGGCGACAGCGCCTGCCGCTGCACCAGCACCACATGGCCGAGCGCGATGGCGCTCATCGCGCCGAACGGATGGCGGCGCAGCATGCGGTCGGCCAGCGCGCCGGACACCAGCAAGGCCGGCAGCGGTCGCCGCAGCAAACGCGCTCGGCCACCGGCCAGCACCACCGGCAGCGCCAGCAGCAGGCCGAACAGCGTCAGCGGCGCCGCCCACAGCAGGCCGACCAGCACGGCGCCGCCGCGCCGGAACAGGGCGGCGCGGCGGGCGCTTTTGTGACGCCATATCGCGATATCCGTCCTGTATCATCTCGGGCAACTCACTTCAAGGTTCACCATCATGATCGGTCGTCTCTCCGGAATCCTGCTCGAAAAAAATCCGCCGCAATTGCTGATCGATTGCAACGGCGTCGGCTACGAAGTCGACGTGCCGATGAGCACCTTCTACAACCTGCCGGCGCTGGGCGAGAAGGTGGTCCTGCTCACGCACCTGGCGGTGCGCGAGGATGCGCATCTGCTGTACGGCTTCGGCAGCGCCGCCGAGCGCGAGGTGTTCCGGCAGTTGATCAAGATCACCGGCGTCGGCGCGCGCACCGCGCTGTCGATCCTGTCCGGCATGTCGGTGGCCGACCTGGCGCAGGCGGTCACGCTGCAGGAAGCGGGGCGCCTGATCAAGGTGCCCGGCATCGGCAAGAAGACCGCCGAACGCCTGCTGCTGGAACTGAAGGGCAAGCTGGGCGCCGATCTCGGCGCGGCCGGCGGCGCGCCCGCACGACGCCAGTGCCGACATCCTCAATGCGCTGCTGGCGCTGGGCTATTCCGACAAGGAAGCGCTGCTGGCGCATCAAGAACAGGTGCCGGCCGGCTACCAGCGTGTCCGACGGCATCAAGTTGGCGTTGAAGGCGCTGTCCAAGGCTGATCGCAGCGTGTCGGCAGAATCATTGCAATCGCATGAGCATCCAGACCGACAATTTCACCGAGCAGCGCATCATCGCCGCCACGCCGGCCTCGCCCAACGAGGAGGCGATCGAGCGCGCGCTGCGGCCCAAGCAGCTGGACGAATACGTCGGCCAGGAAAAAATCCGCGACCAGCTGGAGCATCTTCATCACCGCCGCCCGCAAGCGGCGCGAAGCGCTCGACCACACGCTGCTGTTCGGCCCGCCCGGGCCTGGGCAAGACCACGCTGGCGCACATCATCGCGCGCGAGATGGGCGTCAACCTGCGCCAGACTTCCGGCCCGGTGCTGGAGCGCGCCGGCGACCTGGCGGCGCTGCTGACCAACCTCGAAGCCAACGACGTGCTGTTCATCGACGAGATCCATCGCCTGTCGCCGGTGGTCGAGGAAATCCTGTACCCGGCGCTGGAGGATTACCAGATCGACATCATGATCGGCGAAGGACCGGCGGCGCGCTCGGTGCGGCTCGACCTGCAGCCGTTCACGCTGGTCGGCGCCACCACCCGCGCCGGCATGCTGACCAATCCGCTGCGCGACCGCTTCGGCATCGTCGCCCGGCTGGAGTTCTATACGCCGCAGGAGCTGAGCCGCATCGTCAGCCGCAGCGCCGCATCTGCTGAATGCGCCGATCGACGAGGATGGCGCGCTGGAAATCGCCAGGCGCAGCCGCGGCACGCCGCGCATCGCCAACCGCCTGCTGCGCCGCGTGCGCGACTATGCCGAAGTGAAGGGCAATGGCGAGATCACCAGTGCCATCGCCGACGCCGCGCTGGTGATGCTGGACGTCGATCCGGTCGGCTTCGACGTGATGGACCGCAAGCTGCTGGAAGCGGTGCTGTTCAAGTTCGACGGCGGCCCGGTCGGACTCGACAACCTGGCGGCGGCGATCGGCGAGGAGCGCGACACCATCGAGGACGTGCTCGAACCCTACCTGATCCAGCAGGGCTATCTGCAGCGCACTCCGCGCGGACGGATCGCCACGCCGGCCGCCTACGCGCATTTCGGCGTGACGGCGCCGCGCATCAGGCCGAACGGCGAGTTATGGGGCGCATAGCCGCCGCCCTGTTTCATATACTCGTCAATATCGAGGCTGAAGTCTGGCGAATTTTATGGATTTTTTGCATATACTCCAGTTTATCTTGGGTGCGCATGCAACTTCCTGGTGCCAGCTATGCCGCTACGGGCGGCTGCGCCGGCCGGTGCCGAAACGCCCGCTCGGGCCGCCCCCAATTCTTTTCCCGCGTGGGCGGGCATGATGCTAAATTCGCTGAAAGTTGCATAACATCAACACAGACGCTGTCGCGATGAGGATTTTTATCGCGACAGCGTCTGTTACGTTGCGGGCGCGGCAGCGCCAGCCACATTGAACAGCCTTGCATGCCCTATGAACAAATCCGCAGCCACGGTTCTTTCCTTATGCCGGCGCCTGTCGCTGCTGGCGCTGGTTGCCTGGCTCGGCGCCTGCAGCTCGATCCAGTACAAGGTGAATGCGCCGCTGGCGGCCTACCAGCCGCAGCAGGGCTACCGTTTCGGTACGCTGCAAAGCGGGCCGGCCAGCGACGAAAAGATTGTCGTGATGCTGATGTTCTCCGGCGGCGGCGCGCGCGCGGCGGCACTGGGTCATGGTGTGCTGGAAGAATTGGCGCGCTACAGTTTTCCGGGCCACCAGCGCAGCCGGCGGCTGCTGGATGAGGTGCGCCTGGCCTACGGTGTGTCCGGCGGCTCGATGCTGGCCGCGTATTACGGCCTGAAGGGCGAGGCGGGGCTGGCGGATTTCGAGAGCCGCTTTCTGAATCAGGATCTGCAGGAAAAAATCACCAACAGCATCGTGTCCGTGGCCAATCTGTGGCGCCTGAGCTCGCCGCACTTCGGCCGCTCCGATCTGCTCGAAGAACAGCTGGACCACGCCTTGTTTGACGGCGCCACCTTCGATGACCTGCTGCACCGGCGCAAGGGCCCGTTCGTGGTGATCAGCGCGACCGACATGTCCTCGGGCGGACGCTTCGACTTCACCCAGGATTTTTTCGACCTGATTTGCTCCGACCTGGGCCGCTTGCCGATCGCCCGTGCGGTGGCGGCTTCGAGTGCGGTGCCCTTGTTGTTCTCGCCGATCACGCTGCGCAATTACGCTGGCGATTGCGGCTATCAGCCATCGGAAGTGGTGCTGGCGGCATCCCGGCAGCAGGCGCTCGGCGCCCGCGCGCAGGCCGCCCGCGTCCTCAGCAAAGGCTTGCTGGGCTATCTCGAGCGTGAACGGCGTCCCTATGTGCATCTGCTGGATGGCGGGCTGTCGGATAACCTGAGCATCCGCGGCCTGCTGGACATCGCCACGCTGGTCGACAGCGACACCATGCAACGGCAGCTTGGACTGGAGCACATCAGCAAGTACGTGGTGGTGCTGGTGAACGCGCAAAACGATGTCGCGCGCACCATCGATCTCAGCCCGGAGGTGCCTGGGCTGCTGGACGTGGCGCGCGCCATCAGCGACATACCGATCAATCGCTATACCGAGGAGTCGGAGCTGCAGATGGCCGTCGCGATCGAACAATGGCGGGCAGGTGCGCAAGCCAAGGCGCGCCAGGATGGCAGCAAGCCGCCGGACGTGTATTTCATCAAGCTAGGCCTGAAAAATATGGCGGATGCGGCGCAGCGTGAAACCATGCTGAACATTCCGACGACGCTGTATTTGCCAAAGCAGTCGGTCCAGCAGTTGCAGCAGGCGGCAACCTCCTTGCTGAACGAATCGAGCGAATTCCAGCGGTTGCTGACCGACCTGGAGGCGGTACGTCAACCTGCCGACCCCGCCGCAGCCGGCAAGCGGCGCCAGACGCCGCCTTGAGGCGGATAACTCCAGGTTCAGGGACGGCTGCGGCATTTTGCGCTGCCATCCCACCATCGTGCGCGGGCGCTGGCCGCCATCCCCGCCGGGACCATCGCTTGCCATAGGAAAAACGCCACGAAATCGTGGCGTTTTAGTTGCGGCAACTGCAGCCGGGCGCCGTTGCCGGCGTCCGGTGCGCGATCACGAACCCGATTTGTGGAAGGTATCCTGGTTGGCCAGTTGCGCTTCGCGTTTTACTTCGTCACGGCTGCGGGTGCCGGCAAACTGGATCGGCTCGGCGCCGTCGCGGGCCATGGTTCCGGTGGTGCCGTCGGCATACGCCTGGTTCAACTCGGCGATCACTTCGGCGCGGCTTTTGCCCGCTGCGGCATTGCCGGCAAGCTGCACCGCATCCGAGCCGTCACGGGCCATGGTGCCGGTGGTGCCGTCGGCATAGGCCTGGTTCAGCTCGGCACGCACTTCGGCACGGGTTTTGGTCGAAACGAAATTGGCGTCGGCGGCAACCCATTCGGTTTGCTGGGCAAACACGGCTCCGGTGGCGGCCAGCAGGGCGACGGCGCTGATTAATTGTTTAACATTCATTTTATTCTCCACAAAAATTAAGTGACTCTGGATCCGGCGGACGGCGCGTTGCGCATGACGCCGGAGTCCTCAGTCGGTGAGTCGCGCTGGTGCGCTCATCGATGAAGTACAGTCTATCTATTGCTCTCGTGGAGATAAACATGAATAATGACAAGATATTATTCCATTAAACGAAACAATGAGGGTCGCTGAAAATGGATCGATTGCAGTCCATGCGGGTGCTGGCGAAAGTGGTGGAGCAAGGCAGCTTTGCGGGTGCGGCCCAGAACATGGGGCTGTCGAACGCGGTGGTGACACGTTACATCGCGGACCTGGAAAGTCACCTCGGCGTGCGTCTGTTGCATCGCACCACACGCAAGCTGTCGCTGACCGAGCCGGGCCAGGCGTATCTGGAGCGGGTGCGCGGCATCTTGCTGGAAATCGATGATGCCGAGGCCGTCGTTTCGCTCAATGCCAAGAAGACCACCGGCACCTTGCGCATCTATTCGCAGCTTGGCTTCGGCCAGGTACAACTGGCGCGCCTGCTGCCGCGGTATGCGCAGGCCTATCCGGACGTGATACTCGACGTGACGCTGTCGGATCGGACGGTGGATCTGGTGGAGGAAGGCTTTGATGTTGGTATTTTCACCGGCTTGCAGAAATTCGACGCCAGCATGATCGCGCGCAAGCTGGGTTCTTCCGAAATCAGCCTGTGCGCGGCACCGTCGTATATTGAACGGCGTGGCGCACCGCACAAGCCGGAGGATGTGTCGCAGCATGAATGCCTGAATTTTGCGTTTGAGCAATTGCGCCACCACTGGTGGATCGACGGCCCGAACGGCGTGATCAATATCCCGATCGACAGCAAGATGATCTCCAACAACAGCGAATTACTCCGCCAGTGCGCGCTGGCTGGAATGGGGATCGTGATCCGCTCGTCGTTCATGCTAGGCGACGATCTCAGTTCCGGCCGTCTGGTCAGGCTGTTGCCTGGCTATCGACTGGGTCAGGTGGCCGTCATGATGGTGTATCCGAGCCGTCATCTGCTGGCCGCAAAAGTACGCAGCTTCACCAATTTCCTGAATGCACAATTCCCGCATCCGGAAAGTGATCCCTGGTTGCCCATTGGAATTGACCCATCGGCCAGCGCATTGACCTGACGCACCGCAAGCCATTCCAGTCGCTTGCCGGGCCCCACTTGTGCAAAAATTACGTGTCGCGGACAATGCCGTAACCTTCATTTTCTGTCTGTCCAAGCTCCCATGCTCATGTCCACTCAGGCCAATCGTTACGCGCATCAACTGCTGGAGGCGCGGGCCAAAGCTCAATTGATGCCGCCGCTGACCAGCGCCGCGGCCTTGAGCCTGGCCGACGCCTATGAAGTGAGCAAGCACATACTGGACATCCGCATCGCCCAGGGCGAAGTGCCGGTCGGCCGCAAGATCGGCTTTACCAATCGCAACTTGTGGCCGAAATACGGCGTGGCCGAGCCGATCGGCGCGCCGATCTGGGGCAGCATGTTCGATACCACGGTGCGTTATGCCAAGGATAACCACGGCATCCAGAGCCTGGCCGGCGCCTTGCAGCCGCGCATCGAGCCGGAAATCGTATTCCGGCTGGGCAAGACGCCGACGCCTGGCATGTCGCCGGAAGCGCTGGCAGGCTGCATCGAGTGGATGGCGCACGGCCTGGAAATCGTGATTTGCCCGTTTCCGGAATGGCAGTTCGAAGCGGAAGATGCGGTGGCCGCATTCGGCCTGCATGGCGCATTGATCATCGGTGAACCGCAGCCGCTGACTGCCGCCAGCCGCCGCACGCTGTCGGACGTGCTGGCCGATGCCAGTGTGTCGCTGTCGTGCGGCGATACCCTGCAGGCGGCCGGCTTCGGCAGCGATGTGCTGGATAGCCCGGTGCAGGCCTTGTGGCATTTGCACCAAGTATTGCAGGTGCAGTCGCCAAAGTTGGGATTTGCGCCGCTGGCGGCGGGTGAAATCATCACCACCGGTACCTGGACCGATGCCTATCCGGTGACGGCCGGAGAAACCTGGATCACGGCATTTTCCGGGATCGGCTTGCCGGGCTTGACGTTGTCCTTCGTGTAGCCTGGTGTCAGTTCGGGTAAAAAGGGCGGCGCTCTCTGGCGCCACTTTTTAGTCTGCGCGCAACCAGGTTTGGGTGCGGCCCAGCAGCGGCAGGCCGATATAACCACGCACGTTGAGTTTCTTGCCGCCGTCGGCCAGCGCCATCTTGCTCTTGTAAATCTTGCCCTCGGCCGGATCGAGGATCTGGCCGCCGCTGTATTCGCCGCTATCCTTCTGCTCCTGCTTCATGCCGGTCAGGATCGTCATGCCGATGATCGGCTGATCCTTGCGCGCATCCTCGCACTTGTCGCATTTCGGATTCTGGTCTTCGTTCGGCTCCCGAAACAGTTTTTCGATCTTGCCCTTGTACTCGCCGTCGGCTTCGCTGATGCGGATCAGCGATTTCGGCTTGCCGCTGTTGATCGTCGATGGTTTTCCATAGTCCGACCGCGGATTTCTGCTGGGCGACGGCGGCCAGCGGCGCCAGTGCGATGGTCGCTGAAACGGCCAGCAAGAGTGCTTTGATCATGATTTTCCTTACCGGTGTCGAGGTGGCCGGCGGGTTGTGGTCGAAAGT
>CAVPQU010000006.1:0-98635 GCA_963707665.1 uncultured beta proteobacterium
TGTCCCGATTGGCAGCCCTGCAAAAATCCCTTGAACTTACCGCAAGTGACTCGCTCTTACTGTTGCAGTTGCTTTTTTTCAACCACCACGAGGGAATCGTCATGAACAAGGACCAAGTCAAAGGCGCAGCCAAAACGGCCGCCGGGAAGGTACAGGAAGGCGCTGGCAAGATGGTTGGCAGCCGCACACAGGAAGCCAAGGGGCTAAGCAAGCAGGCTACCGGCAAGACGCAAAAAGCCATGGGCGACGTCAAAGAAACAGTCAAAAAAAGCCCAACCACCCGGCATCATTGAAATCGCCGCCTCGCGGCACACTTCCGGCCCACTCGCGCAACGAGTGGGTTTTTTATGTGTCAGAAGAATGCATTGCTGCTGCCGGTATTTTTCGATCCGCGTCTGCAGCAGCCGGTTTGCCACCGGCCGCCAGCCACAGCACCCCGCCCAAGGTCAAGGCGCCTCCCAGCCACTGCCAGCCGACCAGCGATTCCGCCAATAGCCAGCCGGCCAGCAGCACGGTGACGACCGGCTCCAGTGTCGACAGCATCGACGCCAGCGATGCACCCAGGCGTTTCAAGCCGGCAAAAAAAGCAATCACCGCCACCACCGTCGACACCAGCTGCGACACCGGCCACGCCTGCCCAACCGGCGAGCGACAGCGGCAAGCGCGGCGGCATGCCATTCATGCCGCTCAGCACAGCGACCGCGGCCAGCACTACCGCCGCGGAAATACAGACAATCGTGGTCGTCATGACCGGGTCGACGCCGCGCGTGATGCGGGTGCCAGCCACGATGTAAAGCGCGTAGATCGCCGCCGCTGCCAGTGCAAGGCCAATCCCGGTCAGGCTGGCCCCGGCAGTGCTGGCCGCCAGGTTCGGCCCGATCACCAGCACGGTGCCGAGCCCGCACAGCAGCAGCGCGCCCAATTTGCGCAAGGTGATCCGCTCATGCAGAAAAATTGCCGCCAGCACCGTCACGATGGTCGGATAGGTGTACAGCAACAGTGCCACCAGCGACGCCGGCGCATGATTCAGCGCAGCGAAATAACACCACGACATGCCGACGTAACCAATGCCACCCATCGCCGCCAGCCAGGCCACTGCGGCTGGCCGCGGCCATGGCACCCGGCGCCAGCGCACCACGCCCAGCAGGATCAAGCCGGCTGCGGCAAAGCGCAGCAGCAGCACACCCATTGTGTCGGCACCGCCGGCATAGGCAAAGCGGGCAAAGATCGCCATCGCGCCAAAGCCAACGGCGGATAAGCCGATCAGAAGCGCGCCCTGCAGTCGTTCGCCACTACCACCGGCAGTTACATTCCTGGTCAAAGCTCGCTCCCCGCACTTGGTTGATATCGCGTCGGCAAGCGCCGGCGCCTTTTGGGCGAAATTGTAACGTGTCACCGCTGGCGGCGAAGCGCCATCCGCCGCCCCTGGCTGGCACCGGCTTCGGCATCGGCCTCTACGGTAAAATGGTCCGAAACGCCCTCGTCCCCACTCCGGATCAAAAGACTGTCCCATACATGAGCAACAAACCGAACCACAGCGCACAAAACGCGACACCGGCGCCGGCCGTCTCCAACTTCTTGCGCGCCATCATCGACGCCGACCTCGCCAGCGGCAAGCACGCCGGCCGCAGCGACGAGCATCTGCATCCGCTGCCGACCGTCATCACCCGCTTTCCGCCGGAGCCGAACGGCTACCTGCACATCGGCCACGCCAAATCGATCTGCCTGAATTTCGGCCTGGCGCGCGACTACGGCGGCCGCTGCCACCTGCGCTTCGACGACACCAACCCGGAAAAGGAAGAACAGGAATACGTCGACACCATCATCGACAGCGTGCGCTGGCTCGGCTTTTCCTGGCAGGACACCGAAGGCCGCGACCGCGCGAACACCTGTACTACGCCAGCGACTATTTCGACCAGCTGTACGCGATGGCCGAATACCTGATCACCGCCGGCCACGCCTATGTCGACAGCCAGAGCGCCGAGCGAGATGGCCGCCAATCGCGGCAGCTTCACCGAACCCGGCAAGAACTCGCCCTACCGCGACCGCCCGCCGGCCGAATCGCTGGACCTGTTCCGCCGCATGAAGGCCGGCGAATTCCCGGACGGCGAGCCACGTGCTGCGCGCCAAGATCGACATGGCCTCGCCCAACATGAACATGCGCGACCCGGCCATCTACCGCATCCGCCACGCGCACCATCACCGCACCGGCGACGACTGGTGCATCTACCCGATGTACGACTACGCGCACCCGATCGAGGATGCGATCGAGTACATCACGCACTCGATCTGCACGCTGGAATTCCAGGACCACCGGCCGTTCTACGACTGGGTGCTGGAACGCCTGGCCGAAGGCGGCTTCTTCCAGAAGCCGCTGCCCTACCAATACGAATTCGCGCGCCTGAACCTGACCTACGTCGTCACCAGCAAGCGCAAGCTGCTCCAGCTGGTGGAAGAAGACATCGTCGACGGCTGGGACGATCCGCGCATGCCCACCCTCGTCGGCATCCGCCGCCGCGGCTACACGCCGGAATCGATCCAGCTGTTTTGCGAACGCATCGGCGTCACCAAGTCCGACGGCTGGATCGACATGAGCACGCTCGAAGGCTGCCTGCGCGAAGACCTCGACCCCAAGGCGCCGCGCGCCACCGCCGTGCTGCGCCCGCTGAAGCTGATCATCGACAACTTCCCGGAAAACCTGACCGAAGACTGCAGCGCCCCGGTCCACCCGCACTTCCCGGAACGCGGCCACCGCAGCTTCCCGATCAGCCGCGAACTGTGGATCGAGCAGGAAGACTTCATGGAAACGCCCGAGCAAGGGCTACTTCCGCCTGTTCCCCGGCAACAAGGTGCGGCTGCGCTACGGCTTCGTGGTCGAATGCACCGGCTGCGACAAGGATGAAAACGGCAATGTGATCGCGGTGCACTGCAACTACTTCCCCGACAGCAAATCCGGCACCGAAGGCAGCGCCAACTACAAGGTCAAGGGCAACATCCACTGGGTCAGCGCCACGCACGCGCTGGAAGCCGAAGTGCGGCTGTACGACCGCTTATTTACCGACCCGCAACCGGACGCCGGCGGCAAGGATTTCATGCAGGTGCTGAATCCGAATGCGAAGGAAGTGGTGACTGCTTATTTGGAGCCGGGGATGAAGCATGCGCTGCCGGATGACCGCTACCAGTTCGAGCGGCATGGGTATTTTGTGGCGGATCGGGTGGATTCGGTGGCGGGGAAGCCGGTGTTTAATCGGGTGGTGACGTTGAAGGATTCGTTGGGGGAAATAGTAAAATATTAGTACGATTGACTTCAGACTTGCGGCGCCTAATTCGAGCATCCCAATGCAATTGGCCAAATCCGGCAACGGGGAAATTGAACTTATTTTATTTCGTCGCATGAACCACTAGGGAGACGACATGTTTCGGAACTTGGACGCCGCGTCGTGTCGAAGGTTCTTTTCGGACCCAAGGTCGTCCGATTGAGACTACGGGAAATCCTTTTCCAGTGATATTGGGTTGCATACGGGCATAACGAATTGAATCGTGGGCGGGAGACATCAAGCGCATCCGACTATTGAAATAGTCCAATATTCAACCTTGCTACGGCAGTTTTAGGTAGACATTCAACAATAGGGAGTGCAGTGACCGCACAAAGCTATCAACAGCGAGATACCAACCTATTTGTCGTTTCGATGGTTTACCGTGGCTACTGTTGATAACTGAGATTTGAATCTGGCAAGCTCCAGAGACAGTCCTCGATGCGCAAGAAGTTTTTCGACTAGACAGCCCTGAATGATATTCGCTATCCACATCTGCTGAGTTCGTGTAAAGTCACGACAGAATCGTCGAGGATAAGCCATCCGTCTAATCTCTTAGTGCACTTCGTTGCGCCAGACATCGTCATCAAGGAGAAGGGCAAATGTTATGCACTTGCACCACAAAACTGGCTGATGAGCGTACCGGACGAGCTGGACTCGAGTCCGGGATTATGTCGTAATATAAGTCTCTGCCACATCCGTCGAAGAATATATCTTGTCGACGAAGATACGGCGCGACTCGACAACTTCAGGAGGTACGTACTCAGCTTCTCAACAAGGGTTATAACCGATCGCGTTGGGAACGCGCCTGTCTAAATGGCAGTGATTGTGACTGGCTTTTCGCGATAGGATGTCGTATCTAATGCGGAATTCTCGTACCAGTACGCTGCCCAGCCATGGGTTGCGGATGGCTTCTGGTACATATGAAAGTTGGATGGCTTGTGGCAAAGCTTGTGAGCATTAGACGGGCCTTTGCGAGGACTAGCCGCAGGTTCATCGAAATGTGTTCATCTATTGAGGTGAGGAAGAGAAGTTCCATCTTTCCGAGGGACCGCTCGTTGATACAAGTCAAGACTTCCTCGTGAGAACGTAATTGCGCATAAGATAAACGCTACGTTCGATGTTCACTGCGTTTCCGATTTGGAAGACGCAATCCAAACCAGAACTTTTGTTTCGTAAGATGCAGATTCGACGCTTTGATGTTGGACCAAGAAAACTGAGGCCAGAAGGCATTTCTCGCTTATCAAATCCTGATCCTCGTTGGACGTGCTACTCGAGTACAGCTGGTCTAGGCTATTCCAGAAAGCAAATGTTCTATAGGACTGTGTAAATGCTGCGTTAGTAGGCTGGCGAAACAAATTCGAGCGACATATTTACGAAATCAGTGCATTCTGGAACGTTAACGTGTAGTCATCCGAGCCATAAATGGTTCCGCAGGCCTGGATATGGATTTAAATGATTAGGCGCTCGAAGATTCTTACGGTTTTTATTCAGATCACTCAAAACTATTGCCGTAGTTAGTTTAAAGTGCTGGATCTTTGAATTCAAACGTTTTCACTTGTCAACAATGGTTGGGAATGCGCTTGTACAAGCGAACATTCGGACCTTTAGTATGGCTCCAAAAGCTATACTCGCTCTCATTGCGAGATGTCTCGGACAGATCAACGTCACCGTGAAGACGGCAATTTCATTAATAATCTCAGACGGAGCCGAGAAACAAGTAACTGGCTACAGACCTGTCGCAGCTGTTGTGTTATCACCAAAAGTGTTTCCACTGTCGCAGCCGTATAGGGGACAGCATAAGGTCGATCGCCTTAAGCGATTAAAGTCGCGATGATGAACTTTGGATTGTCTGTCTCTTGTCACAAGGATAGACATTTATCGCGCATCGCAATAGCAGTCACCGTTTGAATTTATACTGCTTGGCTATGGAAAACCGCTGCGAAAGAACTTGTCCAAATCTACCAGTAGTGGCGCAACTGACATCGAATTTGGTCGACGTAAGAACGAATAGATCGACTGTACTCGTCGTATTGAGTCTAATTCCAATACCCGAGTCTCTCGGCTTAAAAGCAAACACTTTCTCGGAAGGAGTCATCAATATTCTTCGACATCTGTACTCGATGGCGCCTGCGGAAAGACCTCGACCACAAAGCGCCACGTGCACCGCCGTGCTGCGCCCGCTGAAACTGATCGTCGACAACGTTCCCGGAAAACCTGTCGGAACACGGCCCCGACGTACCCGCAGCTACCCGACGAACGCGGCCACCGCAGCTTCTCGATTACGCGCGAACTGGATTAAAGGGGTCAGGATTAAAGGGGTCAGAGTCAAATATTTTCCAGAGTCAAATATCTTCCAGATGTCACTACGCCTGCCAGCAGCACCCATGACCCCGATCCCAGACCTGAAGCGCGCGCGGACGATCGCGAGCTGGCTGGGCCGCCGTCGCCTGCGCCTTGGGCACCGCCGCGGCCCTTGCCGCGCCGCCCACCGAGCGCAGCGGCGCCTCCCAGTGGCCGCAATCGCTCTCGGCGAGCGACGCGGCCTGGACCGCTAGTCGAGACCCTGATCGCGCCCAGCGGAATAGCGGTTCGATTTGCCTGAACCGGCTTCGATGTCGAACCTTGTACGTTAGGCAGTGGATTATCTGAATCAGGCAGCTCGGATTCCGCAATTGGATTGACTCGTACGGCGACCCTTGAACAGCAAGCCAGGCAAGCTGTCAATCTACGAAATGCGTTCAGATCGGCGGCGCGCGCTGCAATGCTGGACCAGGAGGCGGCGGACATGCTTCGCGCGACGTAATCCGAGTCACTTGGGATCAGGTCGTGCAAAAGTACTCGGCGACCACTCCGGATGATGAGCTTGTGGCAACGGATCATTGGTAGCGGCGCTAGCGTACACGCGATTTCGGTGCACCGCGTCGCTGGGCCTTACGCCGCCAAAGGAACCATGATCGGACTTTGGAGCAAACAAGACAACGGGTCAGAGTTAATTTATTTCTGAGATCCAACGGACCAACCCTACCCCTCCACCAGACAAGAGGCGATGCCCGCCTCGATGATCTTGATCCGCTTTCGCCTGCTCATGCCAAGCTGATCCCTGGCGAGGCAAGATACAATCGCGATAACGCCTACATCGCCCGTCCTTGCCGACGCATAGCCCAAGCCCATGACCGACACGACCCAACTCCCGCCGCTTCCCGATCGCCTTTCCATCAATCCACAGAGCCGCCACCACAACCCAGACGTGCTGAAGCACGAGGTCGGCATCAGGCTCAACGGCAAGGAACATACGAACGTGGAAGAGTATTGCATCAGCGAAGGATGGATTGCCGTGGCCTCCGGCAAGGCCAAGGATCGCAAGGGCAATCCGCTGCTGCTCAAGCTCAAAGGCCAGGTCGAGGCCTTTTATCGGTGACCCGGATACGGGCCGCAGATGAAAACGCCACGCTTAAGCGTGGCGTTTTTTTCAGGCGCCGGTTCTCCCGGACGCGCGTCAGAACTTGCCGATGAAGTCGCCCTTGCCGATCTCGACGCCGTTGTGGCGCAGGATGGCGTAAGCGGTCGTCACGTGGAACAGGAAATTGGGCAGGCCAAAATGGACCAGGTAGTTCTGCCCCTGGAGCTGCATTTCGTAGGGCGCGCCCTTGTAGACGACGACCTCCCGGTCTTCGCTGCCGTTCACCTGATCCGGCTTGACGGTGTCGAGAAAGGCTAG
Source organism: uncultured beta proteobacterium (assembly GCA_963707665.1). Taxonomy (GTDB): domain Bacteria; phylum Pseudomonadota; class Gammaproteobacteria; order Burkholderiales; family Burkholderiaceae_D; genus DATJCV01. The sequence goes on from CAVPQU010000006.1 coordinate 7,036, forward strand.
CGTTTTCGCGATGCGCGCATGGAGTTCCTCGAAGGTCTGCTCGGTGTCCGCAAACGAGGGAATGTCGATACCCGCGAGCCGGGCGGCGATGCCCTTGGCATTGTCGCTGGCGATCTGCACCTGCTTGGTCAAGGGAAGCATATCGGGATACAGGCGCGCCTGCAGCAGCACGGCCGGATCGATGTTTTTTTCGCGCGCATGCGCTTCCGCCTTGCCCAGAACGGCGTCCAGGCTTCGCAATAGTTGTTTCAGCAGCGGCACCGATGCCGCGTACATGGAAATGCTCATGATGGCTCCTCGTGAATAAGAAAGAAGGAAGGGTCAGCTTCGATTTAAAAATAAAACCAGGCTGTCCCTTTTGGTTTCAACGACCTTTGATTCAGTGGTGATGGCCATGCTCACCATGCACGTGGCGATGCGTGATCTCTTCCGCGGTGGCGGCACGCACGCTTAACACTTCCGCTCCTACGCGCAAGGATTTACCGGCCAGCGGGTGATTGCCATCAAGCATGACCTGATCGCCCTTGATCTTGAGTACGGTGAAAACTTGCTCGTGCCCCGCATCGGTATAGCCTTCCAGTGTGCCGCCCACTTTGACTCCCGGCGGAAAATCCTTCTTGGAAATCGTGCGCATCAGGCTTTCATCGCGCAGGCCAAACGCGTCTTCAGGCGCCAGATTCATCGTGGCTTTGAAACCGGCTTCCTGCCCTTGCAGGGCGGCTTCCAGTTTCGGGAACAAATTGTCATAACCGCCGTGCAGATATGCAATCGGGGTTTTGCCGTTCTGGATTACCTTGCCGGTACTTTCGGCAACGGTCAGACGCAGGGTTACCGCAGTGTCCTTGTCAATTTTCATGGGGCTTTTCTCGTATTAAAAGGGTTCGGAATTCAGTGCAGGCAGCAATATAAATCAAATGAGACAGCATCGAGGCATGAACGAGGCTCAGTCTTGCCTTAACTGCCCGCATCATCCTTGGGCGCTTTGAAGAGATCCTCGAGCGCCTGCGATTTCCCTTGAGGCTGCACCCGCCCCCGGCGGCCCGCGTATTCTTCTTCGATGTTGTCGCGGTAGTAGCTCCAGGCCGCTCCTGAAGTCGACAATTTGCGCCACACGTCCTCGCTGACGCCCGAATAATCGATGGCGCTGCCATCGTCGAACTCGACCCGCAGGACACGTTCGCGCCGGTCGTAGCCGATCGCCCGAAGTTTTCCGGCATTGATCTTTTTCATTTCCATGATTGCCTCCATACGCGTTGAGGAATAAGGGTCAGGCATAAGGGGGTCAGAGTCAAATATTCTTCGACATGAGTACGCTCGAAGGTTACCTGCGCGAAGACCTCGACCCGAAAGCGGGAACGCCGAGCAAGGGCTACCTCCGCCTATTCGCCGGCAACAAGGTGCGACTGCGCTACAGCTACGTGGTCGAATGCACCGGCTGCGACATGGATGAAAACGGCAATGTGATCGCGGTCCATTGCAACTACTTCGCGGACAGCAAGAGCGGCACTGACGGCAGCGCCAAAGGCACCCCGTAATGGGCGAAAGCGGGCGACAGTGGGCGACAGCGAACAGAAACGCCCGAAAGGACATAAAAAAGCGAAATGCTGGCGATTTCCGATTCGTCGTCGATGATGTCGACACTGCTCCGAAATTCGGCGGCTTGTTCAGCGTAGCCTTAAGTCGCATCGATGGAATCGCCTGGGGTTTTTGCCGCGCGATGGAATCTGGCCCAAGGTGTTTCTCGCAAAAACGTTTCCATGGCGGCGGCCGGCATGGGCGGCGCCGAACAAAAATCCCTGGGCATTTTCACATCCTGCTCCACCAGAATCGCCAGCTGATCTTCCGTCTCCACGCCTTCGGCAATGACTTTCAGGTTCAATTTTTTGGCCAGGTCGATGATCGCCGCGGAGATCAGCGTATCGTGCTGGCTGTTGGGCAGGCGGCTGACGATGGGTTGGGAAATCTTGAGGATATCCACCCGGAAGTCGCTGGCTTCCGAAAGGAATGAGAAGTGCCCGCCAACATCGTCGATCGCCAGCCTGACTCCCATCTTGTTCAACTCCGCCAGGCGGCTGCTGTCCGCTTCATCCGACGCGCGCCACAAGTCCCGTGGCAGTTCCAGCGCCAGGCAAGCGGGCGCGAGCCCGGTCTCTTCGAAGGCTTCCCGGACGGCCTTGGTGAATTCCGCGTCGCGCAGCTGGCTCAGGGATACATTCGCCGCCACCGGGAAGGAGGGCAGGCCGGAACGCTGCCATGCCTTGTTTTGCCGGCATGCCTCGCGCAATACCCATTCGCCGATAGGAATGATCATCTCGGTTTTTTCGGCCAGTTCCAGCAGCTGGGCAAGCGGCATGAGCGGAGTCGGCCCCGACGGCCAGCGCAGCAGCGCCTCGACGCCGGCGATGCTCCAGGTGCGCAAATCGATTTGGGGCTGATAGTGGAGTTCGAATTTCTGCTGCCGTACCGCCGCGCGCAGCTGGTCTTCCATCGAGTGACGGCTCAGCCCCTTGCTTCCCAGGCGCGGCGAGTAGCGCACAAAACCATATCGCCCGCGTTTCTTGGCCCTATAAAGCGCCAGGTCCGACTTCTTCAGCAGTCCCATCGGCTCCGTGGCATCTAGCGGATAAATGGCAATGCCGATGCTGGTGCCGATTTGCGCCTCCTGCGCATTGAGCCGATAGGACTCGCCTACGGCGTCCACCAGCTTGCGCGCAAAAACTTCGGCGTCGTCGGGGGCTTGCAGGTGGCTCTGGATGACGACGAATTCGTCGCCGCCCAGGCGCGCCACCGTATCCGTCTCGCGCATGTGCGTCTGCAGGCGCTGCGAGACCTGTTTCAGCAGCAGGTCGCCCGCATCGTGGCCCAAAGTGTCGTTGACGGACTTGAAACGGTCGAGATCCAGCATGTGGATTGCCACCATCTGCTTTTCACGTCTCGCATGCGTGAGCGCTTCATGCAACCTTGCATTGAACAGGGTCCGGTTCGCCAATCCGGTCAGCGGATCGTGGTTGGCCAGGTAATAGATCCGCTCATCTGCTAAACGCTGCCTGGTGTTATCACGCATGATCTTGACGAAGCCCCGTAGCGCCCCGCGTTCATTGTGCAGCGCGCTCAATACGCCGGTCGACCAGAAACGCTTGCGATCCTTGCTCATCCGCCAGCCATCCTCCTCAATGCGTTTTTCCTCGATGGCCTTGTCGAGGCGTCGTTGCGGCTCGCCCCGTTCCACGTCTTCCGGCAAGTAAAGTCGCGAAAAATGGACGCCGATGATTTCGTCCTTCCGATAGCCGAGAATGCGTTCCGCGCCCGTGTTCCAGGTGACGATGCGGCCATCACGATCCAGCAGGAAAATGGCGTAGTCGCTGGTTCCTTCGACCAGCAGGCGGAATTGCTCTTCGGAACGCAGCAATTCTTCCTGTACGCGCATTTGTTCCGTGATATCGGTATTGGATTTGAGAATGCGCCACGGATTACCGGCCTCGTCTTTTTCCAGGGCCCAGCGCGCAAGCACCGCGATCCGACTGCCATCCTGGCGAGTATGAAAAAGCTTTCCCTCCCATGACCCCTTCGAATAGAGCGTCTGCAGCGTCTGCTCAAGCGATTCCGGGAAAACGGTGGACAACAATTCGTGCGACAGTCGGCCCAGCGCCGCCTCGCCAGGGAAACCGTATAGGCGCTCTGCACCCCGGTTCCAATACAGGATGCGTCCCTCCGGGTTGCAGGTGAAAATGGCGTCGGTCGACAGGTCCAGCAACGCCGCCTGTTCAGCCAGCGCCTGTTCCGCTTGTTTGCGCTGGCTGATGTCTTCGACCAGGGCAATCAGCTGCTTCGGCTCGCCGGTGCGGATATCGCGATGCAAGGAGGCGGTCAGGGTGATCCAGACAATGCCGCCATCCTTGCGCATGAAGCGCTTTTCCAGCGTGAAGGAATCGATTTCGCCGGCCAGCAGGCTGCGCGTCTTTTCAAGGCTCGAGGCACGATCTGCGGGGTGGATAATATCGATGACGGTAAGCGTTGCCAGTTCATCTTTTGAATAGCCGACGATGTCGCAGAATTTTTGATTGACCTGCCGTAAATACCCGTCCAGGAGCGTGTACGAAATGCCGACCGAGGTTTGTTCAAAGGCGGAACGGAACATTTCCTCGCTTCGCTGCAGTTCCTCGGTACGCAGCGCGACCAGTTTTTCACATTTTTCCCTGGCTTCCTCCAGCACATCGCGATATTTTTTTTGCCCGGTCATGTCGCGCGTGACTTTTGCGAATCCAACCAGCCGCCCTTCTTTCATCAGGCGGGTGATGACGACATTGGCCCAGAAAAGCGAACCGTCCTTGCGTACTCGCCACCCCTCATCCTCCCATTGCCCCTCTTTTGCCGCCATCGCCAGTTCGTGCTCGGGTGTGCTCTTGGCCTTGTCCTCGGCGGTGTAAAAACGCGAGAAATGCTGACCGATGATCTCCTCCGGCGCGTAACCCTTGATCCTTTGCGCCCCTGCGTTCCAGGTGAGCACATGCCCGGTGGGGTCAAGCATGAAAATGGCGTAATCCTTGACACTGTCTACCAGAAGCCGATAGCTTTCGAAATCAACTGCGGATGAGGCTGAACCGGATATTTCCATGTAAAAACCTCCATGACCGAAATAATTACGGCTTCAATGCGCAGTCGAAGCAAGCGGCAAGGCTGGTCGTACTGACGGCGACGGATGAAAGATGGCTATTTGCCTTATACGGTGATTGCATTCGAGAGGCGCTGTTTAGCGATTGCGCAATTCTGTGGCTGGAGGCGCGCATCGAAACCCGCGAAAGCGATACTTCGGTGACACTGGGCAAGTTGCCCATTCATGTGTCTTGGACAGAAAAATGGGGCCACTATTCCTACCGGTGCTCGCGCCAAATTCTGCCTTGCCATGGGCGCCACCAAAACCGATGGACTCATTTGGCCTAGTAATACGCATGGTCGTTAAACGGTTCGGGGAAGGAATAAAGGGGTCATAGTTAAATATTCTTGTCACGGATCGCTGGAGTCGGTGGCGGGCAAGCGAATGTTTGTTATATGCGTAAATCGACCCAATAGCATAAGAATATGTGATTTCTTTACGAAAATCCGCTCAACCGACATGGTTCCAGCGCCTCCTGCAGTTAAACACCCAAGCCGCTTCAATCCGATACCACGCCAAAGACAGACAGCACCGACACTGGGAATGACGATTTTGCGGGTTGACGCCGAATCGCCGAAGCCCAGGAACCGGCTTTGAACAGCCGCGAGCCTACAAAGCTGCTGTGCTAGTATAAAAATGGCAAGAGTGCACTGTGGCAACGGTCACGATGAAGTCTCAGACCGTGACGGTATCTGCCAATGCTTGCTGCGGAAGTTGGACATCCTTTCATCTGTCATTAGGAGACATTTTGACTACTTTAATCAAAACAACTTTGGCGATCGCTGCGGTGGTATTGACTGTGAGCAGTAGCTCCGCTTTTGCGCAAGCAGATGGCGTAACGCGCGCACTGGTCACCCGTGCCGATGTCTCTGTGCCAAACCGCGAAGCGGTCATAGCGCGGGTAGATATTGCGCCCGGTGCGGTGGTTGGTTGGCACACCCATGCAGGTGACGAAATTGGTTATGTACAGGAAGGTGAGGTCGAATTGCTGCTCGCTAAACAACCGTCCCGTATCGTCAAGGCAGGTGAAGGCTTCATCATTCCGGCCGGCGTCGTCCATAGTGCGAAAAATCACGGCAGCACGAGTTTTAAAATGGTCGGCACCTACGTTGTAGAGAAAGGCCAGCCTTTGGCAACGCCAGGGGCGGCTCCGGGGAACTAGCGAACTGACCATCGTCGTCCTGAAAAAGCGCACTCAGGTGACTGAGGCGCTTTTTTTATCACCAACCTATCGACTACCATCAACTCGTCCGAATCTGTGCCAGAAATCAGCCTGCTCAGGCATTCAGTCCACCCTTCAAGGAGTGAAACATGCACGTTGGTAAGCTTTTTTCTGATGTAGCAGCGCCTCCAGAAGGTGAGCGTGTCGACACGCTTTTGCGCCACAAGAATCTGCTCATTGAGCGGATCGTCAGCTCCTCTCACATTACGCCGCAAGAGTACGTACAAGCCCAGGACGAATGGGTGTTGCTGCTTCACGGCGACGCACTGCTGCAGGTAGGTGGGAAAGCGGTCGCGCTCAAAGCCGGCGATCACTTGTTTTTGCCAGCAGGTCTTGCTCACACCGTGGAACAGGCGTCGGCGGGCGCAATCTGGTTGGCCGTGCATCTGCATCCTGAGCAAGCGGCGGCGGAGTTCAAGTCGCCATGACCATGATCGCCTTCGGGCGCATCCGGCCACTAGCTGGGGCGCTCCTGATTCCGTATGGGCTTTGGGTCAGTTTTGCCTGCGCGCTTAACTATTCCGTGTGGCAACTCAATCCGCAGCTTTGGTGTAACGTGCGTGTTGCCTGAGCACTCATGAAAGCGTTCTCCTGCAAGCGTTCGCTGGTTTGGTTTTCAAGTCTAGGCCGCGGCCCACTGAGAAGGAAGGCTGGGCGTGATCGCTACCTCAAGTCTTAACTGACGAGGGATATAAGACAATCACCGATCCCACGCGGAGCAAATCAACACCATGATTCCAAAAGCAAAATTCTGGGACAACCTGATTCCGCAACGCCCATGTCTTGACGGCGTACAGTTGGCCGGATGGACGCCGGGTCCGCCCGTCCGCAAAGGGCTCGGCTGCGTGCTGCATGGGGACCAGATGGTCCCGGTAGCGGATGGGGTGTCGCTGGCCGCGGACGTGTATACGCCCAAGCAGCAGGGGCGTTATCCAGCGGTCGTACTATTTTCCGCCTACAGCAAGGAGCTGCAGGCCAGCGGCGCACCGACCGGCACCAATGAAGTCGGCAGCGCACCCGTGTTCACCGATCGCGGCTATGTGCACATGACCGTCACGCGCCGCGGCATGGGCCGCTCGCAGGGTGAAAGCATCCTGTTCTTCAACGACACCGACGTCGAGGACCATGCCAAGGTGATCGCATGGGCAGCGGCGCAGCCGTGGTGCGACGGCAATGTCGTGTTGTTTGGAACCTCCTACTACGGCATTACGCAATTGCAGGTTGCCGTGAAGCAGCCGCCAGCACTCAAGGGTTTTTTCAGCATTGAGATGTGCACCGACTATTTCCGGCAAATCTCGATGTTCGGCGGTGCGCCGCAGATCGATTTTCTGACGCTCTGGATGGGCGCCAATTTTTCCGAGACCCAGTTCAAGCTGCGCGTGCCGCCGCTGGCACGGGCGTTGGCCAGCCAGGTGTTGAACTCGCCGCTCCGGCATTGGTGGCGGCCGCAGGTGGGGAAACGGATGACGCGCATCCAGGACTGGTTCAAGACCATGACGCCCGCCCAGCCCATGCGCGAGCTGTTCGCCAGTTGGATACTAGACGGCAAGACGCGCGCGTCGAACAGCATACCGCCGGGGCCTTCGAGGGAACTCGCCAACATCACGGTGCCGTTCGTCGTGGCGCAAAATCCCGGCCATTTCAATTTGCACCAGTTCGGCGCCTACGATCTGTTTGAAAACGCCGGCACGCCCAAGGATCGCAAGTGGTTGATCATCAGCGAGGCCGAGTATGAGTTGCCGGCCTATCACTGGCAGCTCGAAGCGCTGGCGTTCTACGACCACATTCTGTTTGGATCTGCCAACGGCTACGCGGAACAGGCGCCGGTGCGCTACTGGACGGAAGGTGCAAAGGAGTTTCGCCGCGCTGCGGATTTTCCGATTCCCGGCAGCGAGCCAGTGCGCTTTTACCTGGCTTCGAACGGCGCCGACACTGCCACACATCGCCTGGGCAGCGAAGCCAATGAAACAGGAGCGAACCGTTGGGCCGCGGTGCCGATGGGAGCAACCCTCGTGCCCGGCTTTGACGAGGTGGCCAATCAACTGCTCAGTTACGAAGCAGTGATTGACGCGGATGCCGAGTTTTCAGGGCCGATCAGCGCGAACCTGAAGTTCAGCTGTAACGAGATCGATTCGCACGTGGTGGCGCGCCTGGGCCGTATCGACCAGACCGGCGCCTTTCACCTGCTGTCGCTCGGGACGATACGGCCAGCCTGCCGCAAGATCGACATCGAGCGCTGCACTGCGATCGAGATCGCCATCGATATCGACGTGCCGCAACCGCTGGTACCGGGCGAATCGGTGATTCTGCGCTTCAGCCTGACGCCGAAGCCAGTATTACTGAAGGCGGGCGAGCGCCTGCGCTTCGACGTGGGGAGCCGAACCGATCTTTTGCGCAGTGATGTCAGTCATGGTCACGCACAATTCGACATGCAGGTGCCGCCCTATTTCTCACGCAACACCGTGCACTACGGGCCTGACAGTTACGTGGAGCTCCGTCGTGTGAAGTGAAATAAGGCACGCTGTGGTGCCGGCTTCAAACCATGAGCCGCGCCGCGAACGCGTCTCGTTGTTGGGGTATGTTGATAAAACGACCGTTTTACGCTCGAAAAGACGCATATACTTATGGAGTATATTGATCCCATCTGGTGCTGCGAACAGATTTCAAAGGAAACGAAATGAGTGTCTGGCTATGGAGTCGCGTCCTGCACGTGCTGGGCGTGGTGATCTGGATTGGTGGTGTCACCTTTGTCACGCTGGTCTTACTGCCCGCGGTGCGCAGGCTACCGTAAGCAGCCGGCCAGCATCAGTTGTTTGAACACGCCGAAGGCCGCTTTGCCTGGTGGGCGCGCGCTTAAAAATACCGCGAATCTACTCCTATTATTTCGTAGCGCTCGAAACCGTCAAATCCACAGCGAATATAATCCAACGCACTGTAAGTACCTACAAGGTACTGGCTAACGAATCCAGATTCGCCTGATTGCTGGCCAAATTCCTTCACCCGCTTATCCACTGGGAGTACCACCCGATGCAAGAGCCGCGTTACGCCTGGGTTGTCGTCTGGGCAGCATTCGTCAATCTGGCGGTGATTTTCGGTGTCGCCTACTCGTTCGCCGCATTTTTCGAATCCTTCTCCACGGCATTCAACGCGCAGCGTGCCGACGTCTCGCTGATCTTCGGGCTCTCCGGACTGGTTTATTTTGTGCTCGGCGCGGGTGCCGGCATGCTGGCCGATCGCTACGGGCCGCGAGTCGTCTCCTGCGCTGGCATGACGTGCATCGCCGCCGCTTTGATTGCCAGCAGTTTTGCGACCTCGATGACGATGATTTATTTGTCCTACGGCGTCGGCGTCGGGATTGGCATCGCGCTGGTCTACACGCCGGCGATCGCCTGCGTGCAACCGTGGTTCTCGCAGCGCCGCGGGCTGGCCGCCGGCATCGCCAGCGCCGGGATTGGCGCTGGCACGGTGGTGGTGCCGCTCCTCGCCGCCGCGGCGATCCTCGCCTTCGACTGGCGCGACGCCTTGCGGGCGATCGCGGCGGGCGTGGTCGTGATCGGCCTTGGCGCGGCCTATCTGCTGCGGCGCGCGCCGGTAGCGGCGGCCAGCGCCGGCCGCGCTTCGGGCTCCAGCGTGGCCGAGGCCTTGCGCGACCGCCGCTTCTGGTGGTTGTATCTGGGGGCCGTGGTGGCCGGCCCGGTCATGTTCATTCCCTTCGCCCATATCTCGGCGGCGGCACGCGACCTCGGCATCGACGAATCGCGCGCGGTCGGCCTGGTCGGGCTGATTGGCATCGGCAGCCTGCTTGGGCGCTTCGTGATCGGCACGCTGGCCGACCGCATCGGCCGCACCCTGGCCTTGAGCTTGATGCAGGCGTCGATGGGCTTGTCGTACCTGGCCTGGTATGGCGCCGGCGGCTTTCCGGCGCTGGCGTTCTACGCCGTATGGTTCGGCCTCAGCTACGGCGGCATCGTCGCGCTGCTGCCGGCGCTGTGCATGGACCTCTTCGGCGCGCGCGCGGTGGCCGGCATCATCGGCACGCTCTACACCGGCGCCGCGCTCGGCAACCTGCTCGGCCCGGTGGTCGCCGGCGCGGTATTCGATCGCAGCGGCAGCTACACGCTGGTGATCTGGGGTTGCATCACGCTGTCAACGGTCGCCACGATCGCGTCGGCGCGCTTGCTTACATCGCGCCAACCGGCGTATTGAACAGCGCGCTGAATCAGGGGCGAACGAAAACAATTTATCCATCGAAAGAATTCTTGGTGAATATCTCCAAACATGCGCCTAAAGACTTCAACTCAACAACAGCCATGCAAACCATCCGCCGAGCGCGAATAGCAGAATGAAAACCATGCGTCGAAGCTGCCGCGTTCAGCATGCTTCCCGCATGTGCCGGCAATCAATTTGATCAGCATTAACATAACACCACGCTGCAGAGAAAATAATAGTGTCAGAGCCAAATATTCAAACCTGGCTGCAATCCGCAATGCAACTTATTGATGCTTGCCACCTTCAATAAAAGGGGCAGAGTCAAATATCCGCAGAATCATCTATTGGCTTGCAATGTCAGCCTCACGCCGACTTCGTTGTACTACTTTCGCCAATCCAGCGATCAAAGCCAGCCATCACAACCACATCAATTTTTTGCTGATCTCAGGCAAGGTCTCACCCAATTTGGTCGCCTCGGCAAGCCCTTTTCAACGGTAGCGAACACTTTCCCGTTCGAATGGGTACCGCCAATCACGATCTGGGCAAAATTCAGGATGCGTTTAGTCACTCTCCACATCCATATTCCCATCGTCGGCAATCGCGGTCTTGGCCTGTGTGATCGTGATGGGGTCGAAGTTCCGAGTTCGTTCACGTGCAACTGATCCCTTGCGCCACGTTCGCTCCCTGCTATTCCAAGACCGGCAGGGACAGGCACGCGCGCCTTGTGGCCTGCGCGTAAAATGGAAATTCACTATATCGAATTCCATCTCATGAAATCCAGCGCAGCCTCACAACCCCTGCCATCGGCAGCCCTGAAAAAAACGACCGGCGTCGCCTATCCGGTACTCGGCGCCATCAGCGTCGCGCATCTGCTCAATGACATGATGCAGTCGGTGCTGCTGGCGATCTATCCGCTGCTGCAGGGGAATTTTTCCCTGAGTTTTGTGCAGATCGGCTTTATCACGCTGGCTTTCCAGTTTTCATCGTCGCTATTGCAGCCGGTGGTCGGCTACTTTACCGACCGCCGGCCTTTTCCTTATAGCCTGCCGATCGGCATGGGGTTTACCTTTACCGGCCTGCTGCTGCTCTCGCAGGCATGGAATTACCACAGCATCATCGTCGCGGCGATTTTGGTCGGCGCCGGCTCGTCGGTGTTTCATCCGGAATCGTCGCGCGTGGCGCGCATGGCCTCGGCCGGGCAGCATGGGCTGGCGCAGTCAATTTTCCAGGTAGGCGGCAATATCGGTTCATCGATCGGCCCGCTGATCGTTGCCTTCCTGATCATCCCGCGCGGCCAATCGAGCGTGGCCTGGGTGTCGCTGGCGGCGCTGACGGGGATGGTGATTCTGCTGCAGGTCAGCCGCTGGTATTCGCATAACCTTACCAGCGTGCGCGGTAAAAGCAGCTTGCGCAAGACCGAGACCGGTCTCTCCAAACGCGAAGTCACCAAGGCCATGGCGATTTTGCTGACGCTGATTTTTTCAAAATATTTCTATCTGGCGGGGCTGACCAGCTATTTCATTTTTTACCTGATGGACCATTTTGGCCTGCCCGTCCAGCAAGCTCAGTACTGTCTGTTTATCTTTTTGTCCGGGGTCGCCATCGGCACGATCGTGGGCGGCCCGATCGGCGACCGGGTCGGGCGCAAACGCGTGATCTGGGGCTCGATTCTGGGTGCCGCACCGTTTGCGCTGATGCTGCCCTACGCCAGTCTGTTCTGGACCCTGGTCCTGGTGTTTTGCGCGGGCGTCATGATTGCCTCGGCCTTCCCGGCGATCATCGTCTATGCGCAAGAACTGGTGCCAGGCAAGACCGGTACCGTGTCCGGCCTGTTTTACGGCTTGGCCTTCGGCATGGCCGGCATCGGTGCCGCGGTGCTGGGCAAGCTGGCCGACGCCACCAGCATCGAGTACGTCTACCATGTCTGCTCTTACCTGCCGCTGCTGGGATTGGCCGCCTTCTTCTTACCCGATATGCGAGAGCGCATGGCCGCTGCATGATGCGGCCCACAGGTACTCGTGCAGCGGCGATCCTGCTGGGCGCGAGCCTGATGCTGATTGCATTTGACTTGCGGCCTTTGTTCTCCAGCATTTCGGTTCTATTGCCCGAGATCAGAATCCAGCTCGGCATATCGGAGATAAGAGGGGCAGAGTCAAATATCCAAACCTGTCTATAGTCTGCAGCGCAACTTATTGACGCTTGCCACTTTCACGACAAATTAAAATCGCCGCGAGGAAACTCGGTCCAGCCTGGTCTGTTTTTTCACTACCCTTAGCCTCTCGCATCAACGAGTACCACTAAGGTGACGTGGGTAGCGCCGACTTGAGCACGCCGAAATCTAGCCCGCTGTCACAACGCGAGATGTTTGGCTTATGTTGCGCGCGTTCCCCATTCTCCAGACCGTTTCGTTTCCTTTTGAGTCCCGTCAATATTGCTTTCGCCACTCTGTACTAGCGAAAGCTCGCGTCCTATATTGAACTTTCAGCCAGACTGGCCAAGCATGTTGCAGCCTCGAAATCAAGCGAGAGGGGCGTCGAGCGCTGCGACTTTGTTCGGTCGTGAGAGACAAAGCAAGCTGTGCCTGTGCAGCATGGTTTTAAGCATCCGCGCTAGTGGTGCGAACAATCAAGCAACGGGTTACGGAATTCGCCATCAAGGAAATATCCGTGAACCCATGATTCTGTCGGCCAAAACAGTCAAGACGAATGGTGGCCAGGACGTGCGGAAGGGTCGTGGATGACAGGCAATCAGATGGAAATCGACCCACACAACAATCGTGACGACATTCATTTCCGCGAATGTTTATGTGATTGAGCGTTCCAACAATTGTGATTTCACTGCCCTGAAATGGGCCTTTGGAGGTATGTGATGAAACTTCTGATCGCGGCGGCACTTGTGACCATGGTAGCAGGCTGCTCGATGCTGCCAACACGTGATACGAGTGGCAGTTCTGGCGCCACTACCGGCAGCAACTACTCTCAATCGAGCGTCAAGCAGAGCCCGTACTGGGCAGGCTGCTATTTTTATCCAGGGTGCAAGGACATGCAGTAAATACAACGCGGCCCTGGCAGTTGCCCGATTGGACTAAAGCGCTGATCGGTTACTCGGCAATTCGATGTGGCGACTTTATCGAGCCACATGTCCTTTCCATCGATCAGGGACTACATCGGCCTGTGGCCGCAGCAGATCTTTCTCCGAGATACCTTAATGATTGGCTAGCTGCGCAATCTGACGCAGCGCTATGCCAAAACTGTTGACGGCGCTGGCCACCTTGGATCAGTAGGTAAGGGAAGAGCGGCATTCAGCATTTCAACGTGCCATTCTTTGCTGTATTTTTGCGCCGCATTGATCGTCCTCCATCGCTTCTCCATACGCCGGACTATCGCGCACCTCCATCGCGGCTTTGAAGCAGTATTTCACTCGCAGGCAAGACGAGCATGACGACCACGAACGCTTCATCGGGGACCAATATCCAGGAAATTGCCGACGGCATTTACCGCATCAATACCGGCGTCGCGACGATTCCGGGCGGCTTTTCCTTCAATCAGTATCTGGTTCTCGACGACCAGCCGCTGCTGTTCCATACCGGGCCGCGCAAGCTATTTCCGCTGGTGCGCGAAGCGGTCGGCAAGCGTGATACCGGTCAGCCGGCTGCGCTTCATCGCGTTTTCGCATTTCGAGGCGGACGAATGCGGCGCGCTCAATGAGCTGGCTGGCAGCCGCGCCGCAGTCGGTGCCGTTGTGCAGTGGCATCGCGGCGATGGTGTCGGTCAATGATGTGGCCGACCGCCCGGCGCGGGCGTTGGCGGATGGCGAGGAAATCTCGCTGGGCAGGCATGCGCTCAAATGGCTCGATGCGCCGCATCTGCCGCACGGCTGGGAAACGGGATATCTGATGGATGCGACGACGCAGACCTTGTTCTGCGGCGACCTGTTCACCCAGAACGGCCTCGGCGAGAAGGCGCTGACGGAAGACGACATCCTGGATCCGAGCGAAGCGTTCCGCCAATCCCTGGATTATTTCTCGCATTCGATTCATGCGCAGAATCTGCTGGAAAAGCTCGCGCGCGAAGCGCCTACGACGCTGGCGTGCATGCATGGCAGCGCTTGGCGCGGCGATGGGGCAATGCTACTGCGCGCGCTCGGCGAGCGACTGGCGGAACGATAGCAGGGAACAATCGCCGCCCGCGCCGGCGGTCCGCAATACCGCACGTTCGCAAAGGCGCTTGCGACACTGTCCCGCCTTTCCGTTCCGCCTGATCTACCCTTGCGCCCCTCCCATTACCGGCAGCACGATGCCGGTGACATATGCGCTGCATACCGGCGACGCCAGAAACACATAGGCAGGCGATATTTCCTCCGGCTGCGCCGGGCGTTTCATGTCGGTGCTGGCGCCGAATTGCGCAATTTTTTCCGGCGACTGATCGGCTGGATTCAGCGGCGTCCATACCGGCCCCGGCGCCACCGCATTGACGCGGATGCCGCGCGGCGCGAGGTTGATCGCCAGCGATTTGGTCAGGGCGTGGATGGCGCCTTTGGTGGCCGAATAGTCGAGCAACTTGTCGTTGCCGAACAAACCGGTTTCAGAGCCGGTGTTGATGATCGCCGCTCCGCTCTTCAGGTGCGGCAGCGCGGCGCGTGCCATGTGGAAATAGCCGTACAGGTTGGTGCGGATCGTCATGTCGAAATGCTCGTCGGTGATGTCCTCGAGCGCCATGGCGTGTTCCTGGAAGGCGGCATTGTTGACCAGCACATCGAGCTTGCCGAAGGTGTCGATGGTTTGCCGGACCGCGCCGTCGCAGAATTTCGAATCGCGCACGTCACCGGCGATCAGCAGGCAGCGCCGCCCTTCCTTCTCGATCCAGCGCTGGGTTTCCTTCGCGTCCTCGTGCTCGTTGAGGTAGAGCACCGCCACATCGGCACCTTCCCTTGCAAACAGCACCGCGACTGCGCGGCCGATGCCGGAATCGGCGCCGGTGATGATGGCGACCATATCCTGCAGCTTGCCGCTGCCCTTGTATTGCTCGGCCAGGAAACGCGGCGCGGGCTCGAGTTCCGATTCAATGCCGGGCTTTTGCAGGTGAGTCTTGGGAAACGGCGGCTCCGGCTGCTTGGCCGGTCCAGCCTGAACGGAACCCTCTGTTCCGCCCTGCCCGGCAGAGCCCTTTTTCGCCTCTGTCTCGTCGCTCTCGCTCTGAATTTTCCGTTGAATCTGCTCCGCGTCATCTGGCGCACGAGGGGGAGTGTTATTCATAAGCCTTTCCTTTCGTCATTGGATTGAAATGGCGATGAAGGCAGGGGCCGCATGACCGCTCCCGGTCCCAGGAAATGCATGTGTATTCATTGGCCGAATCGTCGCCTTCTTGCCTACAGCCTTCCGCCATGAATAGGGGATGGATGTAATCAAATAGGCTGCCGCCGGTGAGAAAGGTTCACACCTGCGGCAAAAGGACAACGATGAAAAGCCGCTCGATGTCCCGTGCGAAATGCCTGCGGATTGGCGAAATCAAAGGGAGTCCGTTCCAGCACTTTTTTAGACGAACGACGATCTCGCATCCGGCATGTCCGGCAGAAACGAGGCGCAGCCTCGAATAGTCGAAACCGGAGATCGAAACCCAAGGCTGAGCGGGATCAGCCTTGGGCAAGAGAAGAAGAAATAGGGTCAGGACCAGATATCCATAGCACCAATTTCCGGACGTCTGGTGGGCGGCCTCACGCTGACTCGGTTGCGGCCCCTTCGCTGGCCCAGCGCTCAAAGCCGGCCATGACAGCGGCATAGGTTTTCTGACTAATCTCGGGCAACGTTCCACCCAGAATTTGCCTTGCCTCGGCAAAGCCCTTCTCAACCGCGGCGCGAATCGACTCGAGCTTGGATGGGTCGCCGCCAATGACGGCCTGGGCAAAATTCAGGATGCGCTCGGCCACTTGCTGCACGCCGTATTCCCCGTCGTCCGCAATCGCTGCCTTGGCCTGCTCTATCGTGGCCGGATCGGCATACAGGGTTTGCTCGCCGCTGATCACCTTGGCCACGTTCAAGCCCTGCTGTTCCAGCAAGGGCAGCAGCAAATCGAGGACTTGCCGCAGCTGGCGTTGCGACTCTTCCAGCATGGCGCTGACATCTGCGCGCGCTGCGGCGTTGCTGCGCGGATCGGCGTAGGTGGCGGCTTCTGCGGCATTCGCGCCCAGCGTGACTTTGTCGGTGGCGGAGATGCCGCCTGCCGCAGCCGTTTTGTCGCTCGTGCGCTGCGGATTTTCGCGTGGCGCGGGGGCGACCGATGCGGAGCCCTGGAGGATGCCTGGGAGGGTGAAGCTCATAACCAACCTCACGAGAAATGCTGAAGGACAGGCGGGATGCCGGAGCATGGCAAGCCCGGCTTTCCGCGACGATATTTGGGATAACGGCAGTGAATTCAAAAACCTGAGCTGAAGCCGGTTTTGGTCCGACCGTACGCTCGCGGAAGATCCAGGCAGGCACGTCGATGGTGGTCGGTGCCGGCTTGTTTTCCCTCTACGGCAATCCGGCCATCTCAACTTTCAACTCTGGATTTCCGTCGAGCGCATACCGGCGTTCGCGGGTTAGCAGACGCATCTGTCATGCACCGGCCAAGCACCAAGCCAGCACCAAGAATAACGCCATCGACGAGTCCCGCTCCCATGGACCTGACCACGCCTACCCTATTGTTCCCCGCGGTCGCCAGCGAGGCGCCGCATTGGCATGAAAGCGTCCTATACTGCAGCAACCCTTTTTCAATTACTGATGCGCACCGCGCACCTGCCCGCTGATGACTTACGAAGAATACCTGGACGAAGTAACCACGCTGCTGACCGAGCTATATGATTTGAGCGACGAAGATGCGATCAAGCATGTGATGCGTGCACAAGCTGCCGATTTCTTTACCTTGCACGACGATGACCCGGCGATGCGCACGCTGGAACGGGCGAAGGAAGATGCGAAAACCATCTTCGAGCAAAAAAACAAATCCCGTGCTCATATGCCGCCCAAGCGAACGAGCCGCCTCAAAAAGTGACCAGCAGGTGCAGCCTGCGTCGTTTTAACGCCATCTACAACGGCTTGGTCGTCGGGCTTCGATAGCCCTACAGATGCGTTTGGCGCACGACGGGCGCCAAACGGGCAGCCGATCATTTTTTCCGAACAGTCTCCGCAACCGGCTTTACCTTGCCGCAATCCGCGCTCAACCACTTACCGCTGGTTTCATGCGTCTGATCGACCTTCTGGCCGTGCGCAATACCCTTGAACTGATAGGTTGAGCTGAATTTGTCGCCGCCGGAAAAGGCACCTTTCATCGTGCCCTTTCCCTTCATGTCGGCGCTGTTGCACACCAGATCCAGCGAGTACTGGGTGCCGCTTTTCTTGTAATTCCTTGCCTCGCAACCCATCTCCTTGACGTCCGCCATTCCTGGCTCCTCCAGTTCGGCCATTTCCTTGGTGATGCATATTTTTTGCACCATGCCGCCGTTCTGCATGTCCGGCATTTGGATGCCCATGTCACGCATCTGCTTGAGTTCCTGCGGCGACAGCTTGGGCATGGCAGCCATCATGTCGGACTTGATTGTCATTTCCCACAGCCCGGGTTTCATCTGGTCGGCGGCCGAGGCGGTGCCGCACAAAGCGGCGATTGCAAACGTCAGGATCGAGAAAGCTATCCGGCGCATGGTGTCTCCCTTGTAGTTATGTATTTTGAAATGGTGCAAGCGCATGCTAACCGAGCTATGGGCGCCCGACAACCCGGCGGCGGCCATGTTGCTGGTGCACGACTCGAACGCTTCGGGGTCGTTACGGCACCCGCCGATTACCATTCCACCACCGCCGGCAGGGCACCGCGCAAGGCGTTGCACACCATTACCTGCTGCGCCGCGCGCAAATCGTCCAATGTCAGCCGTCGTTCCGTCGCCTTCAACACAGGATCGGCAAGCAGGACACTGCGCATCACTCCCGGCAACAGGCCGGCCGACAGTGGCGGCGTGTACCAGTGACCGTCCAGGCGCACGAATACGTTGCTGCGCGCGCCTTCGGTCAACTCTCCGGCCCGGTTGTGGAACAGCATATCGAATGCACCTCGTTCCTCGGCCGCGCGCCATGCCGCATCGTACCGTGCACGCACGGTGGTCTTGTAGCGCAGGAACAGGTTGGCCTCGTCGGTCGGCTCTGGCGCCAGCAATACCCGCACCGTGGACGGCAGGGCCGCCAGCGGCGCGCTGTGCACAGTCCAAGCGCCGGAGTGCGCCAGGGTCAGGCGCAGGCGGTAATCGACCCCTTCCGCAAAACTGGCGCACGCTTGCTGCAGGGCCTCGCGCAGGGATGGTTCGTCGTAGCGAAACCCGAAATATTCGGCGGACGAACGCAACCGCCGCAGATGCAAATCGAGGTGGCGGCAACCGGCCGTCCGCGTCGCGAACATCGTCTCGAACAGGCTGAAATCGACCGCCAGCCCGGTCAGGAAACGCGCCTTCAATTGGCACTCCTGGTATTCGGAAGCGGCATCGCTGTCGTACACGATCCCCGCGCCGATCCCCATCTGGCCCTGGCGCATTCCGCCTGCCGCCGGTGCCTCGAGCACAATCGTGCGTATCGGCACGGAAAGGCAAAAATCGCCGATGTTCTGTCCCTCAACCGGCTTGTCAAACCAGCCAATCGCACCGGTGTAGATGCCACGCGGAGCGGCTTCCAGCTCGCGGATGATCTGCATCGTGCGGCGCTTCGGCGCGCCGGTGATGGAGCCGCATGGATACAGCGCGCCGAAGAGGTCGGCCAAGCTTGCGTCGGGCCGCAAATGCGCGGTTACCGTGGAGGTCATCTGCAACACCGGGCCGTACGCATTCACCTCGAACAAGTGGGGCACGCGTACCGTCCCTACCGTTGCGACCCGGCCAATGTCATTGCGCAACAGGTCGACGATCATCAGGTTCTCGGCACGGTTTTTGGCATCGGCCGCCAACTCCGTGGCGCGGGAACGGTCGATTTCGGCATCGCCACTTGCAGCCGCGGTACCTTTCATTGGCCGGGCAACCAGCGCGCCACGCTCATGCCGGATGAACAATTCCGGCGACGATGACAGCACCGCCCTGCCGTCCGGCAATGCGATCAGCGCGCCATAGGGTACCGCCTGGCGCGCGCGCAGGCGCCGATACAGGGCAGGCACCGATCCGTAGGATTCGAAATTCAGGCGATAGGTGTAGTTGACTTGATAGGTGTCGCCACTATCCAGATAGGCGTGAATTCGCTCGATCGCGTCGAAAAATTCGGCCTGGCTGACATCGGCATGCAGTCCCGCAATGCCGCAGGGAATTCCGGCGCCGCCTGCGTCCTGTTCGCGCGCCGCGAGCCATGCGGAGACGTCATCTGCGGAAAGACGCTCGCAATGTTCGAATAAAAGAATTTGAGCCAGGGGTTGCGTACTTGCGCGCGGCTCTATTCCTTGAAGTTGGCCGCCCAATTCATAGGCCAGAAGGCTGACCGCGTGCAGGCCACGCTGCAGCGCGTGCTGCATGTCGTCGAACAAGCCCTCCAATTCCGACGCGTGGTGGCAGGTCAGCGTTCCCGCATGGCCGGTATATAAACGCGACCTGGGGTCAGCCTCGGTCGCCTCGCAGTCATCCAGCAGGGCGAAACATTCGCGGCTGGCCGAATCGTTCAAAGTGGACGCGGGCATAACGGATTGCGCTGTCTATTGCGTGGTCGTGTATCAAGGAAATGGGTGGCGCCCTTGCTATCACGACGCCGGACTATCCGACCGCTAGTTAGAAAGTTGTTGTTCCACATGGTTTCGCCAACTGCCTTCACCTGGCCGCAATCGGCACTGTCGCATCTGCCAGTGGCGTCATGCACCTGCCTCACTGCGCGGGTGATCGGGCAACACATCCAGCGAATAGCCTCTCCCCAAAAGCGCAGCGCGAATGCTAACCCGGGCCATGTATTTGGGCAACCGGCCATCGCGCCTCACGCCTGCCAGACGCCGTAGCCGGCCTCGCGCAAGCTGACCGCCAACTCCACTTCCATCTCGCAGGCGCCGTGGTAAGGCATCGGGTTGTAGCATTCGTACAATTCGGGCAGCAGCCGCAAGCCGTAGGCGGTGACGAAGCGGTTGGACTGGATGCCGGCCTTGTGCTTGTCGAAGCGCAGATCGGGGTTCAGGCCGGTCATGCCGACGTAGACGCAGGGCTGGCCGGATACGTAATCCGGATTGGCCTTCTTGAAGCGCGGTTCGTACAGGACGTCCGGCGACAATTCAATTACGTAGACGTGGTGGTGGTAGCGGCGTGCCATCGGCAGATTCGGACGGGAAGTGCCGACAAGCATAGCAGCCGGCATGGACCACGTGCGACGACGCGGGCAGGCAGCGTCCCGATGCTATGATCGGCGGTTATCAACTGTGAAGGAAAACACCATGAGTATCTCCATGTACAGCGCCTCGGTTCCCGTTTTCAGGCAAATGCTGAATGCCTTGAATGAGGTGCTGGCCAAGGCCGAAGCGCATGCCACCGCCAAGTCGATCGAGCCCGGCGCCTTGCTGCAGGACCGCCTGTTTCCCGATATGTTTCCACTGTTTCGCCAGGTCCAGATCGCAGCCGATTTCGCCAAGAGCGTACCGGCACGGCTGGCCAACATCGACGTGCCGGCGTATGACGACACCGAACAAAGCTTTGCCGAGCTGCGTGCGCGCATCAGCAAAACGCTGGCTTTTATCGACGGCATTCAGCCTGAACAATTCGACGGCAGCGAACAGCTGGAAATCGTACTTGCGGCCCGGTACGCCCAAAGAGAAAAAACTGAGCGGCCAAACCTATCTGCTGCACTACGGCTTGCCGCAGTTCTTCTTCCACGTCACCACCGCCTACGCGATCCTGCGCCACAACGGCGTCGAGATCGGCAAGCGCGACTTCATGGGCAGCTATTAAGCTACCAAACCCTTGCTTCCTGCGCCCTCCTGGCGCAGGTGTCGACATGTCGAGATACCGGTCTGCAATCGAGTCAGCCAGGATGGGCGCATCTGTTGTCACAACGAGCTGGCGACGACGCATCCATAGCCGAATTTTCACCCGGCAAAGACGACAAGGTCTTGCACCTGCAACGGGCGCCGCTGGCGCAATGCGCGCCGCCGCCATAGAAGTTTGATCCGGCAGGCGAAAAACGATGTCGCCTGCGATTTCGCGGCCGCGTGCGGACTTTCAAGCTGGGTTACCCCTATACTTTCATTTGCGGCAACCACTCTGGCGGACATGGTGGGCCGGCAAGCACGTTTTCCCGGCTGATCGGCGCTTGAGCCGGCAGCCATCACCTTCTTTCGAAACGACAAAGCCATGATTCTCGAACTCGCCGATCTTCGTATTCATCCCGGAAAACAGCAGGAATTCGATGCCGCGATCGTGCGCGGCGTGGAACAGGTGATCAGCCGGGCCCAGGGTTTTCTTGGCTACCGGATTCAGCGCGGAGTCGAAACGCCCGAGCGCTACGTGCTATCGATTTATTGGCAGACGCTGGAACACCACACCATCGATTTCCGCGAATCACCGGCCTTCCAGGAATGGCGCGCGATCGTCGGTCCGTATTTCGCGGCGCCACCCGTCGTCGAGCATTTCACCTTGCTGGCCGAGACACCGGCCGGTCGCTAAATACCGGCCAAGCACCGCCGAACTGCCGGCCCGCTCTGGAGCCGCTTCCCATACTCCCGGCAACAGTGCTGTTTTACGGGCGTTAAATGGACATTTAAACAACATACTCCCATATTTTATAAATCGGGGGAGAACGAGAGAATGTTTATTGTCTAATTTTATTTCGCTCGGGCCTGCTCCGGCCTTGCGCACGAAACCGCTGTCGTGCGGCACGTCGGATAGTGGCATGCGGGTCACCTGGCGCTCACCGACGGCATTGCTCGCGACCGCAGCACTCGCGCCGACCGGCAAGGACAATGCCGCCGTCTATCATTCACTGCCTTGCACCGCTCAACCCCTTTCGCAACCCTGACCAGATCCAAGCCGATGCCCACTCACACCTTCCTCTGGCATGACTACGAAACCTTTGGCATCTCGCCGCGGCGCGACCGTCCAGCGCAGTTCGCGGCGATCCGCACCGACGCCGAACTGAACCCGATCGGCAAGCCGATCATGCTGTACTGCCAGCCGGCGCGGGATTACCTGCCTGATCCACAATCCTGCCTGATCACGGGCATCACGCCGCAAGTCTGCCTGGAGCGCGGCGTGCCGGAGGCCGAATTCGCCGCCGCCATCGAGCAGGCGTTTTCCGAACCGGGCACGATCGGGGTCGGCTACAACACGATCCGTTTCGACGATGAATTCACCCGCTTTTTATTCTGGCGCAACCTGATCGATCCTTATGCGCGCGAATGGCAAAACGACTGCGGCCGCTGGGATATCCTGGATCTGGTGCGCACCACCTACGCGCTGCGCCCGGACGGCATCGAGTGGCCGCAGAACGGGGATGGCCGCCCCAGCTTCAAGCTGGAACACCTGGCCGCGGCCAATGGACTCGAACACGCGTCGGCACACGACGCCATGTCCGACGTGCGCGCCACCATCGCGCTGGCGCGCCTGATCCGGACGCGTCAGCCGCGCCTGTTTGATTTCTGCTTCGGACTGCGCCGGAAAGAGCGCGCCGCCGAGGAAATCAGCCTGCAGGCGCCGCGCCCGTTTTTGCATGTCTCCGGCATGTTCCCGGCCGAGCGCGGCTGCCTGGCGCTGATGTGGCCGCTGGCGCAGCATCCGGCCAACAAGAATGAAATCATCGCCTGGGACCTGGCCTTCGATCCGAGCGAGCTGGAAACGCTGGATGCAGAAACCATCCGCACCCGTTTATTTACTGCGGCCGATGCGCTGCCGGCCGGCGTGAGCCGCTTGCCGATCAAGAGCATTCACATCAACAAATCGCCGGTTGTAATCGGCAACCTGAAGACCCTGTCGGCGCAGCAGGCACAGCATTGGGGACTGGATATGGAAGGCGCGCTGCGGCACGCCGAAATTGCCGCTACCCTTGGCTCCGGCGGCAAGCTGGCGGCGCTATGGAAGACGGTATTCGAGCGCCCGGCCGCCGCTGGCGCGGATGTCGACGAAGACTTATATGGCGGCTTTGTCGGCAACGGCGACCGCCGCAAGCTGATCCAGTTACGCACGCAGACCCCGCAGCAACTGGCGCAGCAAACGCCGGCTTTCGACGACCAGCGCCTGGGTGAACTGCTGTTTCGCTACCGCGCCCGCAATTTTCCGGACACGCTGTCGGCCGATGAAGCGCAGCGCTGGGAAGAGCATCGCCGCGCCCGGCTGTTCGACGGCGCCGGCGGCGCCCGCACGCTGCCTGCCCTGTTCGACACGATCGATGAACTGGCGCAAAGCGCCGGCGAGCAGGAAGAAGAAATACTCGGCGCGCTGTACGACTACGCCGAAGCCATCGCCCCGGCACAAGACCCGGCGAGCTAAGCGGCTGTCGACACTCGCGGATTGCTGCTCACGACTGGCGGGCAGTCAGCGCCTGCAGCTGCCGCTCCAGTTCCTGGATCCGCCCCAGCAGATTGACCGCCACCGCCAGGCCCGCCGCATCCAGTTCGAAGTCATCGCGTAAGCGGCGCGCGCTGCGCACCTGGACGATGCAACTGGCATAGAAGACGCTACCGCCGGCTGCCTGTTCGGGTTCGGGTTGTGCCGGCTGCAGCACGCCGCTTTCCACCAGCATCGTCAGTTCGGCCGGCGCCAGACCCGACAATTCGACCAGATCGTCGAACGAACACAGCGCCGCTTCGTTCAGCCACACCGGATCGTCGGCATGAATACGCATCGTTATGCTCCTTGCCTAATGCGGCCGGCGCGGGTTGAAGCGCGAATGCGCGGCCAGTTGCTGGAACAGTTTGCGCTCCTCCGCATCCACCGTTTTCGGCACTTCGATGCGCACCACCGCGTACAAGTCGCCGTGCTCGCCGTCGGTGCCGGGCAGGCCGCGCCGCGCCAGGCGGAAGCGGCGCGCGGCCATGGTCGCCGGCGGCACCGTCAGCTCCACCGTGCCGCCCAAGGTTGGCACCTGGACGCTGCCGCCGAGTACCGCTTCCCACGGCGCCAATGGCAGATCGGTGTACAAATCGCGGCCGCTGACGCGATAGCGCGGATGTGGCGCCAGCGTCATCATGATGTACAGGTCGCCGTTCTTGCCGCCGCCGATACCGGCGCCGCCCTTGCCCGCCAGACGCAGGCGCTGCCCATCCTGCAGGCCTTTTGGCACCCGCACGCGGAAGGTGCGCGACACGCGGTGCGCCAGACCTTGGGCATCGTATTCCGGCACCGCCAGCGTGACATCCACCTCGGCCCCGGCATACACCTGTTCGAGACTAACCTCGGTTTTGGCTTCGTAGTCTTGTCCGGATCGTTTCAATGGTTCGCCCGCCCGCCTCCCATGGCCATGTCTGGCCGCCGCCATTGCTGCCAGCAAGTCCGCCAGGTCGACATCGTCGAAAGCAGCGCCCGATTCGTGGAACTGGCTCTGCCAATCCGGCGGCGGCTCGAAACTTTCACCCGGCCGACGCTGCCCGAGCTGATCATATTCGGCGCGTTTTTCCGGATCCTTCAGGGTGGCATAGGCTTCGGCGATTTCCTTGAAGCGCTCTTCGCCCCCCGGGTCCTTGGACACGTCGGGATGATATTTATGCGCCAGCTTGCGGTAGGCGGTCTTGATTTCGGCTGCCGTGGCGGTGCGCTCGAGCCCGAGAATCTGGTAATAATCCTTGAATTTCATCTGGCGCCCGGGGAACGATGCGCTGCTTTTTTGAGGACTCTAGCAGGGCCGCCGCAGGAATCAGGCGGCGCCCTGCATGCCAAACTCATCGCGCGCGAAACTACGGTAGCGCGCGCATCACAATTATTTTTTCTGATCGGTGGGTGGCGCGCCATTCGCGCTTGAGCCACCCGCAGCCGTGGTCTGGGCCGACTGTGTGGTCTCGCCCTGATTGTACGCACCGGCTTTTTCGGTCGGGCGCTGACTCAAGGCAGCGGCCGGAACTTCCTGGGTGGCCGGCGTGGCTGCCAGCGGTGTCGGCGTCACGGTAATGCCCTTAGCCTTCTGATCAGCGATGTAGCGCGCCGCGATCTGATCCTGGACCTTGGTCAACGCCGCCTTTTGTTCGGCGGCTTCTGCCGCGGCTTGTGCTTTTTTCTGCGCCGCGGCTTCCTGCTCCTGCGGCGTCGGTGGTGGCAGCTTGGCGTGCGCCAGGCTGGCGCCAAGGCCGAATACTGCAGCGATCACAAATACTCCATTGCGAGCAATATGCATGTTCGTCTCCTGATAGTCTGAAAAAACCTGGAAGATCACGCGCCACGGCACAGTGCCGCCGCTCACCTACTATACCGCCAAGTCGCTGCGGCGGGCAGGAGTTGCCCGCCCGAGCCCTGCAAACCATTCTCATTCTATTTGGCGGCCGCGGTGCCACCCATTTCTTCCATCAGCACCTGTTTGCGCTCCTGCATTTGCGCACCCAGGTCGGCCGTGTCGAGTTTTGATTTTTTCACTTTCGGAAACATCTCCTTTTCTTCTTCCGTGACGTGATGGCGGATCTCTTCGCCCAGCACCGTAACCTTGGCATCATACAAATCGTCGCCCGGTTCCATGTCCTGTAGTTCATCAATCAAACTCTTGGCGCTGGCATGCTCCACCAGTGCCTCATCCATCAGGTCGTCCTCATCGATGGCCTTGCGCGCCGCCGGATAAAATATTTCTTCCTCCAGCATGCTGTGCACGGTAATTTCAAGGCAAATAGTCGTGGCGAGATCGCTCTTTTGCGCCTTGCTTCCCTTTTCTTTCAGTTTTTCATAATCCTTGAACAGTTGCAGGACTTTCTTGTGATCCGCGCTCAGCAAATCGATTGCATCTTCCACTTTGGTAGCAGCCATGGTATCTCCCGGAAAATTTGATACGCACCGGCGTTGCCTTTGATCTCGGACAACGGCGCATGCTGTTTGTCGAAGTGGTGCCCGACATGTTGTTGCCCTGAATCAAACAGGGCACCACAGTTCGTTGGAGTATTGTGAATTGTTCAAGTTCCGCTGGCAGCGTTAACCGGTTCTGGAGCACCGTACGCGGCGCCCGCGTTAAATTTCGTTTCTATCGCAACGCGCCTCCGCTAAACTGATTCTGATTCTCCAGCGCTTGCCAGAACGAAAGGATGCGCCATGAAATGGGACGGGAATCGTGAAAGCGACAATGTCGAGGACCGGCGCGGCAGCGGCTTGGGCGGCCGCTCGATCGGCATTGGCACCATCGTGGTGGCGCTGGTAGCGTCATACTTCCTGGGCATCGATCCGGCAACCGTGCTGAGCCTGCTGAGCGGCGGTGGGCCGGCGCAGGTACAGCAGACGGAACCGCCGGCAGCGCCGGCGCGCGACCAGATGACGCGCTTCGTCTCGACTGTGCTGGCCGATACCGAAGACACCTGGAGCGAGTTGTTCCGCGCCAGCGGCGCCAGTTACGTGCGACCGAAACTGGTGCTGTTTTCCGGCCAGACGCCGACCGCCTGCGGCACCGGCGAAAGCGCGAGCGGGCCATTCTATTGTCCTGACGATCAAAAAATTTATATCGACCTCGATTTCTACCGGCTGATGCAGCAGCGCTTCGGCGTTTCCGGCGACTTCGCACAGGCATATGTGATCGCACATGAAGTCGGGCATCACGTGCAAAACCTGATGGGCACCATGCAAACGGTTGACCGCCGGCGCCGGCGGGCATCGGCGGCCGAGTCCAATGCCCTGTCGGTGCGGCTGGAATTGCAGGCCGACTGTTTTGCCGGTGTCTGGGCTTTTCACGCCAATCAGGCACGCAGCATCCTGGAAGCCGGCGATGTGGATAAAGCGCTGAATGCCGCGACCGCGATCGGCGACGACACCTTGCAAAAGCAGGCGCAGGGTTATGTGGTGCCGGATTCGTTTACGCACGGAACGTCGGCGCAGCGCGTACGCTGGTTCAAGCGCGGCATCGACAGCGGCCAGATCGAAGCCTGCAATACCTTTCAGGTCAGCCAGCTTTGAATTCACGCGGCGGGTGATCGCCTTGCCGTAAAATTGCCCATTTGGCAGTAACCACAAATTCCTGTTCCCGATGACCGACGAGACTACCCTCCATTCCCTGCGCCGCGTACTCGACGGCTTGCAACAGCACCAGCTTGAGCTGCCCGATTTCTGTCATCAGTGGCGCTCCCAGGCAGGCGTGCTAGGTGCGCTGCCGGCACGCTACCACGAGGTCATGGAAGACCTGCTGGCGCGGCTGGAATCGGCGGCGCCGTTCATCGAGGACAGCCGCTGCACCTTCAGCCAGCACGAGCTGCTGGCCAAGCTGGGACACTGGCTGGACAAGGCACAGCAGGCGCTTGCCACGGACGGTGCACGATGAGCGGCACGGCACAGACCTTTACACTGCGCGGCGAATACGTCGAACTCAACCAGTTGCTGAAGCTGGCCGGTATCTGCGACAGCGGCGGCGCCGGCAAGGCCCTGGTCGCCAGCGGTGCGGTGCAGGTGGACGGCCAACGGGAATTGCGCAAGACCTGCAAGATACGCGCCGGCCAAACCGTGCAGGCAGGCGGCATGCGGATCGATGTCGTCGGCACTTGAAGTGTGTCTCTGGCGTTGAGCCAAGCCCTCGCGCCCAAGCCCACCACGCCATGGAAACCGCGCTGTCAATTGTCCAATTCTGGTTTGGCGATAACTCCGATGACCGCATCACCGGCCAGCAGCAGGCAGCGCTCTGGTGGAAAAAAAACGCCTCGCTCGATCAGCAAATCCGTGCGCGCTTCGAAGCGACACTGCTAGCCGCCGCCAGCGGCGCGCTGGACGCCTGGGCCAATACGCCGGACGGCCTGCTGGCGCTGATCCTGCTGACCGATCAGTTTCCACGCAATATGTATCGCGGCGAGGCGCGCTCGTTTGCCTTCGATGCGCAGGCACGGCACTGGTGCCGGCTGGCGCTGAAAAGACAAGCCGACCGGGCGCTACGCCCGATCGAGCGAGTATTCGTGTATTTGCCGCTGGAGCATTCCGAACAACTGGCCGATCAGGAGCTGGCGTGCAGGCTGTTTGGCGCGCTGGTGGACGATGCGCCGGCCAACCATCAGGATATCTACCGCGGCTATCTCGAGTACGCATTGCAGCACCACGCGGTGATCGCCCGCTTCGGCCGTTTCCCGCATCGCAATGCGCTGCTTGGGCGCTGTTCGAGCGCTGCCGAACTGGAGTTTCTGGCCGGCCCGCGTTCCTCCTTTTGACTTTGCCGGGCGACGTTTGCCGACTCGCAACGTGGCCAATTCAATATGAAGCTACTAGAATGATTCATTCCGGTCCGATGATTGGAAAGGAGTCATTGATGAGCGATCAGGATGTCTTGAAAGTCGCGGCCGAGGCCGATGAACTGGAGGAAAGGCAACGCCGTGAAGTGGTGCGCGCACTGGAACCATACGGCCTGCGGCTGATTTCCGATCTGGCGCAAATGACGGAAGTGGAAACGGCCAAATGGTTCATCTGGAATCTGCATGAAAATCTGGATGAATTGCGCAAACTTGAACCGACACTGGTCGGCCATGTGCTCCACAGCCAATTGACGGTGTGCGACGGCCAGTCGATGTGGGCGACCTGCAGCGGCCTCGAAAAACGCATCGAATTCCGTTGCAACTGGCATTTGCTGTTGAAGTATCCGGCCTACCAGACCGAGCAGGAGTATCCGCTCGGCGAAGGCTGGATCGACCTGTTTGTCGGCCCGCATCCGCCGCCGCATCCGGCGCTGGCGCCAGAGCAGAAAGGCTACCTGCACGCCGACAGCCCGCTCTATCCGAACCAGCTGTTTCTGTACGGCTGGATCGGCGCCGGCGTCTGGGATGAAATCAAACCACAGCTGTACCACCCGCACGCCGATTGCCAGACCGATATTTTCCTGCGCGACAACTTTCTGTTTCCGGTCAAGACCGGATTCGCTTTTGTCACCGGACCGGCAGGGGCGGTCGGCATCACGAATATCGAGATCCGGGTTTCCTCGCACCCACGCCCGAACACGTGGGTCAAGAACAAGTAAATTGCACCGCGCTTCGCGCAGCGCGCCCTGGCGGGCGGCATACGCCAACAGCCGCGCCGCCCAAGCTTTCACTCACTGCATAAGGAACCGCTCCATGGCCAGTCTCATCTATATCGCCGATCCTCTTTGTTCCTGGTGCTACGGCTTCGGCCCGCAACTCAAGGCCTTGCTGGCCGGCTTGCCGGACACACCGCTCGACATCGTGGTCGGTGGCCTGCGCGCCTACAACACCGAAATACTGGATGAAGCCGGAAAAAACGCCATCCTGTCACACTGGCGCCAGGTACAGGAAGCAACCGGCTTGCCGTTCAATTACGAAGCATTAGCGCGTCCCGGCTTCATTTACGATACCGAACCCGCGTGCCGCGCGGTGGTGGCAGCGCGGCAGTTGGCGCCGCAAGCCAGCCTTGACGTGTTCCATGCAATTCAGCACGCGTTCTATGTCGAAGCCCAGGAAGTGACCGACGGTGCAGTGCTGGCCCAGGTAGTCACAGCCGCGTTGCAGCAATGCGGCACCAGCGTCGAAGCCGCCGCCTTCCGCGAGCTATGGGCCGACGAAGCCACCGTCGCCGCCACCCGCGACGAGTTCATTCAGACCCAGCGCTGGGGCATTTCCGGTTTCCCGACGCTGGTACTGGAACATGGCGGCCAGCTCGACCTGGTCAGCTCCGGTTTCGCGCCCACCGAAACCCTGGTTGACCGCATGCAGGGGCTAGTTGAAGCGTAAGCGCTTCCGTTTTTCCCCCATGCGCCGCTGCGGCGCTCACCGCTCGGGCACGGCCGTCGCGCCCCAATTCCACGCTACGTCCGCGCTCGACATGAAACAGGTTTTCGATGTTTTATGTTACTCTTGGACAAGATTTCCCATACGCCATCCAGCGCCCGGCAAACCGGTCATCAGATGGTTTATCGCGCCCAGCCTTCTGAACCGGTTACGTGCTTATGAGGTCATTCCATCTTCCGTACTGGCGCACCCAAGTGCCTTGGTTCGGAGTGCTGCTGGCAGCGCTCACGGTCACGCTGATTGCGGCCATTTTCTTCATCAGCATCGATCGCGCGCAACTGCAGCGCGCCCAATCCGCAGAAGTCACCCGCACCGCATCCACTCTTGAAAAAGCGTTCCTGCTGCTGAGTGGCGCCCAGGCCGGCGTGCGCGGCTTCATCATTTCCGGCCAGCCCGATTTTCTGCAGCCGTATGAGACAGTAGCCGAGCATATCGAACCGATCCTGCAAGGGTTGCACGACAGCGCTCGCAGCAGCCAGCAACCGGAACTGATACAAGACCTGGCAACGCTGCAAGCACTGACTGACAGTTTTCTGCAGCATCTGCAACATACCGTCCGCCTGCGCCGCGATGCTGCCGATCCACAGGCCGCAGCCAGCTACGTCATCAGTGGCGAAAGCACCCGCGCGCTGGAACAGGTGCGGCAGCACATCACGCTGATCCAGGAAGGTCAAGAGCGCTGGCTGAGCACGCGTGACGTCGGCGCCACCTTGAGCGCACACTCGATGAAAGTATTGATCGCGTTGAGCACTGGCTTCACCTGCCTGCTGCTGGCTGGCGCCTGCTGGCTGCTCAAGCGTGAAATCCGCCATCGCCAGCGCGCCGAACAGGCATTGCACAAGGCGAACCAGGCGCTGCTGCGGCGCGCCGAGCAGTTGAAGACCTCCAATCTGGAGCTGGAAAGCTTCAGCTATTCGATTTCGCATGACCTTCGCATTCCGCTGCGGGCGGTCGGCGGCTATGCTCGCATGCTGGAGGAGGATTACGGCGAGCAACTGGATGCCGAAGGACGGCGGCGGCTGCAAGTCATCCGTGACAATGGCCAGCGCATGGGGCAATTGATCGACGATCTGCTGGCGTTTTCCCGCCTCGGCCGCAAACCGCTGCAGGCTGGCGAGATCGACATGAATGCACTGGTCGACACACTGGTGGCGCAAATCCAAGGTGGCCAGGACAGCAGCCGATCGCAATTCGAGATCGACACGCTGGCGCCGGTCAGTGGCGACCGTGCATTGTTGCAGCAAGTCTGGCTCAACCTGATCACGAACGCCGTCAAGTACAGTGCGCGCCGCGCACAACCGAAGATCCGGATCTACTCGCTGGCCGGCGCCGACGAAAACGTATATGCGGTCAGCGACAATGGCGTCGGCTTCGACATGCAGTATTACGACAAGCTGTTTGGCGTATTCCAGCGTCTGCATGGCGCCGATGAGTTTCCCGGCAGCGGCGTCGGCCTGGCCATCGTGCAGCGGATCGTGACGCGCCATGGCGGCCGGGTGTGGGCCGAAGCGCAACTGGATCAAGGCGCGACTTTCTTCTTCGCTTTACCGCATGATGGAGCAACTCATGGATAATTTTGCCCAAGTCGATATCCTGCTGGTGGAAGATACCGCCACCGATGCGGAAATGACGATTCGCGCCCTGCGCCGGCGCGGCATGGCAAATCACCTTGTATGGGTACGCGACGGCAGCGAAGCGCTGGATTTCCTGTTTCGCCAGGGCGTCTATGCCGGACGTGAAGACAGCCGCCCGAAACTGGTCCTGCTCGATGTCAAGATGCCCAAGATCGACGGCATCGACGTGCTGCGCAAAATGATGCAGGAGGAAAGTCTGCGCACCATCCCGGTTGTGATGCTGACGTCGTCGGCGGAAGAGCGCGACATGGTCGAAAGCTATCGTCTCGGCGCCAATAGCTATATCGTGAAACCGGTCGACGGTGACGATTTCGATCGCGTGGTCAGCGACATCGGAATGTACTGGATGCTGGTCAACAAATTGCCTAGCTGATTCTATTTTCTCGACTGTCTGGACAAGTGCCATGGATCAGACCATCCGAATTTTGATGCTGGAGGACGTCGTCACCGAGGCCGAGTTGGCGTTGCGTGAATTTCAGCGCGACGGCCTGCAGTGCGAGTGGCAGCGGGTCGAAACACAAGATGCCTTCAGCACCGCGCTGAGCGAGTTCCGGCCCGACATTATTCTGTCCGACCACTCGCTGCCCGGCTTTGACGGTTTGTCGGCCCTCCGCATCGCGCAGGCGCAATGCCCGGAAATCCCTTTCGTTTTCGTCTCCGGCACAATCGGTGAAGAAGTCGCGATCGAGGCGCTGCGCAATGGTGCCGTGGATTACGTCCTGAAAAACAACCTGCAACGGCTGGCGCCCGCGGTACGTCGCGCAATCAAGGAAAGGCACGAGCGGACCGCCCGCCTGCATGCCGAATCGCGCTTTCGCGACCTGATCGAATTTGCACCGGATGCCATCGTCGTGATCAACCAGCATGGCACGATCGAGACTGTCAACCGGCAGATGGAGTTGTTGTTCGGCTGTCCGCGCACGCGCCTGGTGGGAACCTGCAGCAGGAGCTTGATTCCGGCTCGCCTTGCCGAGTGGGACCATGTCTTGGACGGCGAACAAGCCATGATCCGTGCCATGGACACGCTGGGCAAGCCGTTTGAAGTGCCGATGTGCCGCGCCGACGGCTCCGAATTTCCGGCTGAGGTCAGCCTGAGCCCACTGAAAACCGGCGACGGCCTGTGGATATCGGGTGTCATCCGCGACCTCTCCGAGCGCAAGGAACAGGAAGAACGGTTGGCGCGGATGACGCGTATCCGCACCATCCTCGGCAGCATCAATCGTGCCTTGCTGCGCATTCGCGATCGCAAGAGCCTGCTGCGGGAAGCGTGCCGGATCGCGGTGGAGGAAGGCCGCTTCATCGGCGCCGCCATCGGTCTCGTGGATCCGGACACGCTGATCGTGACGCCCCAGGTATGGGCCGGCATCGATGCCGAATTCTTGCGCGAAGTCCCGGTCAGTGCCGATCCGAGTCGCCCCGACGGCACCGGGATGGTCGGCACCGCAATGCGCACCGGGGAAAGTCAGGTGGCGCACGATCTGCTGCAAAGCAGCGACCTGGCGCTGTGGCCGGCAGCGATGCTGAAACGCGGCATTCGCTCGACCTTCGTGGTGCCGTTGATGGTGGGTGAGCAGGCGATTGGCGTCATCGTGCTGTTCAGCGTCAAGCCGGACGCCTTCAACCCGGAAGAACAACAATTGCTGAGCGCGCTCGCGGCCGACATCTCGTTTGCGCTGGACTATATCGCCAAAAGCGAGCAACTCAACTACCTGGCGTATTTCGACGCCATCACCGGCCTGCCGAACCGCGCCCTGTTTCAGGATCGTATAGAGCAACTGGTGACACAAGGCGTTAACGGCTCGCCGGAAAAAATCGCGGTAGTCCTGATCGATATCGAGCGTTTCCGCGACGTCAACGACACGCTCGGACGCGCCGCCGGCGACGACATTCTGCGCACCGTCGCCGGGCGCTTGCGCGACATCATGTCCGATTCCAACTATCTGGCGCGCATCAGCGCGGACTGCTTTGCTTTCATCGTGCGTGAAAACGCCAGCGTGACCGAGGTGGCCAACCTGCTCGAACGTAAGTTATCGATTCAATTGTCGCAGCCGATTCCGACGCATGGCCGGGAGCTGCGGGTATTCGTCAAGGCGGGCATCGCCCTGTTTCCGTCGGACGGAACGGCGGCCGACATCTTGTTGCGCAATGCCGAAGCGGCCTTGAAGAACGCCAAGGAGACCAAGGCGCACTACCTGTTCTACACGGCTGAAATGAACGTGCGCACGGCACGCAAGT
Organism: uncultured beta proteobacterium; assembly: GCA_963707665.1. Taxonomy (GTDB): domain Bacteria; phylum Pseudomonadota; class Gammaproteobacteria; order Burkholderiales; family Burkholderiaceae_D; genus DATJCV01. The sequence goes on from CAVPQU010000006.1 coordinate 40,840, forward strand.
TCTCGATGGAAAATCGCTTGCGACGTGCCTTCGATCGCCAGCAGTTCGTGCTGCATTATCAACCGAAGGTGAACCTCGCCAGTGGCGAGATCGTCGGCCTGGAAGCGCTGTTGCGCTGGCAGGAGCCTGGCGTCGGCCTGGTCTTGCCCGGATCCTTCATTTCCATCCTCGAAGAAACCGGCCTGATCGTTGACATCGGTAGCTGGGTAATACAGCGCGCCCGCGAGCAATATCAGGAGTGGCGGGCACAAGGCATCGACCCGCCCCGCATCGCCGTCAACGTCTCGCAAATGCAACTGCGACAAGAGAATTTCGTCGAACACATGCTGCAGCTGGCAACAGCCGATGGTACCCGCGGACTGGAAATCGAAATCACGGAGAGCCTGTTCATGGATGACGCCAACCGTGATACCGCCTGCGCCAAACTGGCGGCCTTGCGTCAGGCCGGCATGACGGTTGCCATCGACGATTTCGGCACCGGTTATTCATCGCTCAGCTACATCGCGCACCTGCCGATCGACACGCTGAAGATCGATCGTTCATTCGTGTCCGACATGGCGGTCAGCCGCAGCCACAAGGCGATCGTCTCGACCATCATTTCCCTGGCCCACTCGCTCAACCTGACGGTGGTGGCGGAAGGCGTCGAAACGCCGGAACAGGAGCAGTTGCTGGCGGCATTTGGCTGCGATCAGGTGCAGGGTTTTCTCTACACCCCCGCCTTGCCGCCGGAACAGATCGCGCCGCGTTTGCGCCATTTTTCCCAACCGCCGATTGAACCAATGGCTGGCTAGACGCCCGCCCACAGGCTGAAAACGTGGATCAGCAATCCGACCATACCACCCACCAGCGTGCCGTTGACGCGGATGAATTGCAGATCGCGGCCGATATTCAATTCCAGCTTGTCGACGATCTCCTCATCCTTCCAGTCGCGCATGCGGTCAGCGATGAAAGCGCCGACCCGTGGCCGGTAGCGCTCGATTAGCGCCGGCGCCGCCTGCTCGATCTGGCCGTTGATCCAGTCGCGCATGGGCTGGTCGTCCTGCAGGCCCTGGGCCAGATGATGGGTGACGGCGACGATCCGTGCCCGCACGCTGGAATCGGGGCGTCGTAAATCCTGCTGCAGCCACTGCCGCAAATCCTGCCATAAGCCATGCAGATACTCCGCCAGGCGCGGATCGACGGCCAGTTGCTGCTGGAACTGCTCGACGCGGAAGCGGCTGGCCGGGTCGTGCTTCAGCTTGTCGATCAGCTCCGCCACCATGCGATTGAAGTCGAGCCGCAATGGGTGCTGCGGATCGGCATTGATTTCCTGCAGCAGCTGCAGGATGCCGGCCACGATTTTTTCCGCCGCCAGGCGGCCGCCGGCCAGCTTCAACCGCTCGAAGTACAATGGCAATTGCTCAGCCAGCAATTGCTCGATTCGTTCGCGCACTGCCGGCTTGTCCAGCGCAGCGCCGATCGCTTCCAGCAATTGATCGAGCAGCGCCTGGTGACGTTGGTCCAGGGTCAGCAAATCAAGGATGTTGCCCACTAGCTGCGCCAGATCGAAGCGACCGAGATGCGCGGCGACCATGCGCCGCAGATAATTCTTCACCTCGTCGTCGTCCAGCGCATTCAGTCCGTAGGCAAACGCGTTCAGCACCAAATCACCAAACCGCTCGCCATTGGCCTGATTGGCGAACCAGCCGGCGATCTTGGCGGCCGGGTCGAATTCTCGAATCACCTTCAGCACGCGCTCGGCGGCGAAAAATTCCCCTTGCACGAAGGCGCCGAGGTTGGCGGCAATGCGCTCCTTGTTGGCAGGAATGATCGCGGTATGCGGAATGAAGCGCAGCCCAAGCGGATGGCGAAACAGCGCCACCACCGCGAACCAGTCGGCCAGCGCGCCGACCATCGCCGCTTCGGCAAAGGCGGCGACGAAAGGCAGCAGCGGATGGTAGGCCTTGAAATAAGTCGCCGCGATGAACACCAGCGCCACCAGCAGCAGCAGCCCGTTGGCCAGCCACTGCATGCGCCACAGGCGGCGGCGCTTGTCGGCGTCGGCGGCAGAAACGATTTGCTGCAGATCCTCAGCGGATGCCATCATTCGCCTCTTGTTTTCCAACGAAAGCAAATTATAGGGGAGTATGCCAAAATATAATTGATTCTCGCTGGTATTGATTGCGATATAAAAAATACTACTGCCTGTATTTTTCAGATACCGGCTATCTTCCTGGCGCGCCAACGCTGCCACACCGCCTCCGATTTATTTTCATGCTTTTTCGCAAGCTGCATTTCGACCGAAGACATAAGGTGACAACGTATTTCCTTTGGTCAAGGAACGAAATCCAACTGTTGCCAACTAAGACAGTTGCAAGCATGCACACAGGAACCTTCATGACAACAAAAACCATCTGGCGCTTCGCGCCACAAGTTACTTCGGCGCTGCGCTGGCGTTGCGCGGCAGGCATGCTGACCTTATGCGCGGCGCTCTGTTCCGCCGGCGCCTTTGCGTTCAACTTTGCCGACCTCACGCAGCGTGCGCAACAACTGGCGCAAACGCCATACAAGAAACCTTCCAGCAATTTGCCGAAGACCATCGAGAGCCTGAGCTACGACCAGTATCGCGACATCCGTTTCAATCGGGAGAAATCACTGTGGCGCAACGCCAAGCTGCCGTTCGAAGCGGCATTTTTCCATCAGGGATTGTTTTACGATCATCCAGTCAAAATCAACGAGATTGTTGGAAAGAGCGTGCGCGAAATCAAGTTCGACCCTGCCTCGTTCAACTACGGTAAAAACAATATCGACCCGAAACAGCTGCAGCAACTCGGCTTCGCCGGCTTTCGAGTGCACTACCCATTGAATACGCAGAAATACAAGGACGAGGTTCTGGTGTTTCTCGGTGCCAGCTATTTTCGGGCGCTCGGCAAGGGTCAGCTGTATGGCATCTCGGCGCGCGGCTTGGCGGTGGATACGGCGCTCAATTCAGGCGAGGAGTTTCCTCAGTTCACCGAGTTCTGGCTACAGCGGCCGCAAGCACACAGCAAGGAACTGACCATTTACGCCCTGCTCGATTCGCCCCGCGTCAGCGGCGCCTACCGCTTCGTTCTGAAACCGGGCGAAACCACCGCAATCGAGGTCACGGCGCAGTTGTACCTGCGCCAAAATGTCACGATCCTCGGCATCGCACCGCTCACCAGCATGTATTTCTTTGGCGAAAACCAACGCGCGCCGGTCGAGGATTACCGACCGGAAGTACACGATTCCGACGGCCTGTCGGTACGCTCAGGAACCGGCGAATGGATCTGGCGGCCGCTGGTGAACCCAAAACGTTTGCTGGTGACGTCGTATGCGCTGGTCAACCCGCAAGGCTTCGGCATCATGCAACGCGACCGTGCCTTCACCAGCTATCAGGATCTCGAAGCGCGCTACGAAAAGCGGCCCAGCGCCTGGATCGAGCCGATTGGTAACTGGGGCGCGGGCCGCGTCGAGTTGGTGCAGTTGCCAACCCCGGACGAAACCAACGACAACGCGGTCGCCTTCTGGGTGCCGGAAGTCCTGCCGACCCCAGGCACGCCATATCAGATCGCCTACCGCATGCTGTGGCAAAAGGACACCGAAGCACGGCCGCCGCTGTCATGGGTCACCCAGACCCGGCGCGGCCACGGCTATTTACGCAAAGTGGACGACAGTCTGGCACTGGTGGTCGATTTTGAAGGGCCGGCGCTGTCCAAACTGGAGCCGGATACGGAACTGGAGGCGGTCGTGAGCAGCGACCCCAACGGCAAGCTGATGGAAACCAATGCCTACCGCAACGAGGTCACCGGCGGCTGGCGCATGACCGTGCGGCTGCGCCGCAACGATGAGACCAAGCCAGTCGAACTGCGCGGCTATCTGCGCAACGGCAACGATACCTTGTCCGAAACCTGGAGCTACATATTACCGCCCAACTAGACATGCTGGCCCCCGGCGACGCCGAAGCGCCGGCGCTTGCGCCACCCTGCAGCACCTATCTGGAACGCCTGCCATTGAGCGCAGGACAGAGGCAAGCCTTGACCCTCGATTCATGTGGCGCCAGTCCGCAACAGGCGATGCGCGCCCTACACCAGGCGCTGGCCGGGGCACCGGCGGACAGCGACAACCCGGCGTATGCCTCGGTAGCCAGCCGCCTGCGGCTATGCCGCCAACCGACTAGCGCCGCCGACGATGCCAGCCCCGGCCGCATCGCCACCGCGCCACCGCCTAACCGCATTTCGATGGTGCCGCAACCATGGGGGCGCCTGAATCCACTCAGCCGCTGGTGGCGCGCGCTGCGGGGGCACAGAGATCGCCGTGCACTGGACGTGCGCAGCGGGCCGCCGCAGGCGGATGCGCCCGATCCCCATGGTAGCTGGCAGCGCAGCGGCGGCTGGCGGCGGCTGAGTCTGCTGTGCCTGATGTTCGGGCAGACCGCGCTGGCGACCTATTTCATGAGTGCGGTCCTGCCGTACCATGGCCGCCGGCCGATGGAAATGGTGACGCTGGCGCTATTCGCCATCCTGTTTTGCTGGGTCTCGGCCGGTTTCTGGACTGCCATGGCCGGCTTCCTGGTCCTGCTGCGCGACCGCGACCGCTACATGATTTCGGCCAGTGCAGCTGGCGACGCGCCCATACCCGCCGCTGCCCGTACCGCGCTTGTGATGCCGATCTGCAATGAGGACGTGGCACGCGTCTTTGCCGGGCTGCGTGCCACCTACGAGTCGGTACAGCGCAGCGGCGCTTTGCCGCATTTCGATTTCTTCGTGCTGAGCGACAGCAGCCAGCCCGACCTATGCGTGGCCGAACTGGCGGCCTGGAACCAGTTGTGCCAGGCGGTCGGCGGCTACGGCCGCATTTTCTATCGGCGCCGGCTGCGGCGGGTCAAGCGCAAGAGCGGCAACATCGACAACTTCTGCCGTCGCTGGGGCCGCAACTATCGCTACATGGTCGTGCTGGATGCCGACAGCGTGATGAGCGGCGACTGCCTGGCACAGCTGGTGCGGCTGATGGAAGCCAACCCCGGCGCCGGCATCATCCAGACCGCGCCGCGCGCTTCCGGCCGCGACACGCTGTATGCGCGCATCCAGCAATTTTCGACGCGCGTCTACGGCCCCTTGTTTACCGCCGGCCTGCACTACTGGCAACTCGGCGAATCGCATTACTGGGGCCACAACGCCATCATCCGCATGGCGCCGTTCATTCGCCATTGCGCACTGGCACCGCTCCCCGGACGGGGCGCGCTGGCGGGCGATATCCTGTCACACGATTTCGTCGAGGCGGCGCTGATGCGGCGCGCCGGCTGGGCGGTCTGGATCGCCTACGACCTGGCCGGCAGCTACGAGGAAATGCCGCCCAACCTGCTGGACGAACTGAAGCGCGACCGCCGCTGGTGCCACGGCAATTTGATGAATTTCCGGCTGTTCCTGGCACACGGCATGCATCCGGTGCATCGCGCGGTGTTCGCCACCGGCGTCATGGCCTACCTGTCGGCGCCGTTGTGGTTCCTGTTCCTGGCACTGTCGACTGGCATGCTGGCCTCGCACACGCTCTCGGTGCCGCAGTACTTCACCGAGCCGTTCCAGCTGTTTCCGATCTGGCCGGAATGGCATCCGGAAAAAGCGCTGGCGCTGTTTACAGCCACTGCCACGCTGTTGTTCCTGCCAAAATTCCTGAGCGTATTTCTGATCTATGTGCAAGGCGCGCGCCGCTTCGGCGGCGCCGTGCGTGTCACGCTCGGCATGCTGCTGGAACTGCTGTTCTCGGCCCTGCTGGCGCCGGTACGCATGCTGTTTCACACGCGCTTCGTCACCGCGGCATTTCTCGGCTGGGCGATCCGCTGGAAATCGCCGCCGCGCGACGACGCCGAAACCGGCTGGGGCGAAGCCTTGCGCAAGCATGGTGGCCATACCCTGCTGGGACTGCTCTGGGGCGGCGGCGTATTCTGGCTCAACCCGTCGTTCCTGTGGTGGCTGCTGCCGATCGTCGGCGCCCTGGTACTGTCGATCCCACTATCGGTATTTTCCAGCCGCGTGTCGCTCGGGCGCCGCTTGCGCCGGCTGCAACTGTTCCTGATTCCGGAGGAAATGGAACCGCCAGCGGAGCTGCGCGCCACCAGCGCCTATCTGGAAGCGACAGCGGCCATGCCAGGTTTTGCGCAGGCCGTCGCCGACCCGCTGCTGAATGCGCTGGTGTGCGCCTGCGCCAGCGCCCGCCCGGGCTTGCCGGCTGCGACCCGCGCCCAACACGCCGCGCTGGCACGCATTGCGCTGGAGCATGGCCCCGACGCGCTGACGGCGCCGCAGGCCAATCTGCTGCTGCAGGATCCGCTGGCGCTATCACAACTGCATTTCGATGTCTGGTGCGCACCGCAGGCACATGTGCAATGGCAAGCGCTGACCGCCGCCGGCAAGCCGGCGCCAGGCCCGCTTACTGCATGATGCGATAGCACGGCGTGTAGGCGCTGCCGGGCAATTTCATGCGCCCTTGCTCGACGAAGGCGCGCAACAGCGCATCCATCGATTTCATGATGGCGCGCTCGCCGTGGATTTCAAACGGCCCGAATTGCTCGATCGCGCGTATGCCCTGTTCCTTGACGTTGCCGGCCACGACGCCGGAAAACGCGCGCCGCAGGTTGGCCGCCAGCACATGCGGCGCCTGATCCCGGTGCAGCTTCAGGTCGCGCATGTTGGCATGCGTGGGCGCGAACGGCTGTTGCAGTTCGTGGTCGATCTTCAGCAACCAATTGAAGTAATAGGCGTCGCCGCGCTCCTTGCGGAAAGCGCGCACGCGCTTGATCCCGGCCTCCACTTCACGCGCCACCTGCGCCGGATCGTTGATGATGATCCGGTAATGACGGCGGGCATCGTCGCCCAGCGTATCGGCCACGAACTGGTCGATTTGACGGAAATAATCCGCGGCTGAAGGCGGGCCGGTGAAAATCAGCGGAAACGGCAGCTCGCCATTGTCCGGATGCAACAGGATGCCGAGGATATACAGGATTTCTTCGGCCGTGCCGGCGCCGCCGGGAAATACGACAATGCCATGCCCGAGGCGCACAAACGCCTCCAGGCGCTTTTCGATATCCGGCAGGATCACCAGGTCGTTGACGATCGGGTTCGGCGCTTCGGCGGCGATGATGCCCGGTTCGGAAATACCCAGGTAGCGGCCGCCGGGGAGGCGCTGCTTGGCATGGCCGATGGTGGCGCCCTTCATCGGCCCTTTCATCGCGCCCGGGCCGCAGCCGGTGCAAATGTCCATGGCGCGCAAACCGAGCTGGTAGCCGACCTCTTTCGTGTAGCGATATTCATGATCCGGAATCGAATGCCCGCCCCAGCACACCACCAGGTTCGGACTGATTTGCGGATGCAGCAGATTGGCATTGCGCAGGATGTGAAAGACCGAATTGGTAAGGCCGATCGAGGTGGCGAGATCGAATTTCGGATTGCGCTTGATTTCCGAGCTGGCATAGATGACGTCGCGCAGCACCGAGAACAGATGCTCTTGAATGCCCTTGATCATCTTGCCGTCGACGAAAGCGCTGGCCGGTGCGTTGCGCACCTCCAGCTTGATGCCGCGTTCGCGCTGGATCACGCTGATCGAAAAATCCGGATGGCGTTCCAGCAATTGTTTGCCGTCGTCGACCCGGTTGTCGCAATTCAGCACCGCCAGCGAACAATTGCGAAACAGGCGGTACAGGCCGCCCTGGCTGGTGTCGCGCAACTGGTGAACTTCGGTACGGGACAGGACATCCATCCTGCCTTCCGGGGCGATTTGGGTATCGACGACAGCGTAATCCATGAATTTCCGATTTGAGAGAGGATGAAGTGACATTGGCCTGCCCGCTGGGGCAGCCTTTACCTTGATTCTATTTTACCGAGGCCGGCGCGTACCGCTTGCGCACCGCCCAGCGGGCGCATCACGCCGGCGCCGGAGAAAATATCTGGCGAATCCTGCTATTGCCCAACGTATACAGGAGTATCGTTCATTTTCTTACCTTTTACGCCAGATATTTAAACATATGCAAGGGAGTATATTTCCAATACGCAATGAAACGCAATCCTAGCAGGCCTTGCCGGGCGGCTTGAGCGGCCGCCGGCGCGACGCTGTCGGCGCCGGCTTCGCGCCCGGCCGCCAGAGGCGGCATAATGTCGAACATTTGCAATCGGGACCTTCGCCGGATCGGCGCCGCCCGGCGCACGAATCCATCGAACGTCAAGGAAAGGTTTCACAATGCACGACAAGGAATTCTCCGAAGGCGACTGGCGTCGCTTCCTGCTCAGCGTCGGCGAAAACCCGGACCGCACCGGCTTGCATGAGACGCCGCAGCGCCTGGTCAAGGCGTGGAAGCACTGGACCTCCGGCTACGGCCAGGACCCGGCCGAAGTGCTGAAGGTATTCGAAGACGGCGCCGAACAATACAACGAGTTGATCGTCGTGCGCGGCATCCCGGTCTACAGCCATTGCGAGCATCACCTGGCGCCGTTTTTCGGCATGGCCACGATCGGCTATACGCCGAACGGCAAGATCGTCGGACTATCCAAGCTGACCCGGCTGGTGGACTGCTTCGCCAAGCGCTTGCAGGTGCAGGAACGGCTGACGATCCAGATTGCCGAAGCCCTGATGACCCATATGCAGCCGCTCTCGGTTGGCGTCGTGATCCGCTGCCGCCACATGTGCATGGAAAGCCGCGGCATTCGCACTCCGGGCGAGGAAACCATCACCTCGGCGATGCTGGGTGAATTGCAGACCAACCTGGGGCTGCGCACCGAATTCCTGGCCTTGGCGCGCGAGAAGGATTGAAGTTGACGCTGCCTGCGATTCTGGACAGCGGGGTGAAACCAGCGGTCAGAGTAATTTTCGCGATGAAACTTTGCGAAAAAACTCTGACCCCGTTTTAACTTCATCGGCGCCTTGCCACGACCGGCAGCTCTTACAAGAACCGATCCAGCAACTTGCGGCTGCCCTTGTCCAGCGCCCCGACATCGCGAATCAGAAACTGAATCCCGTGACTGTCGGCGATCAGCAGTCGGCTGTCGCCGATGCGACGGATGTCTTCCTCGCCTTTCAGCACGAAACGGGCATCGCCGCGATCGGTCTCGACACTCCAGGTGCTGGGCGTGGCAAAACTGGAAACATGCGCGATACGCCGGATCTCCGGCAGAAATTCGCGGCTTTCCAGCTCTTCGATGATCAGATCCCGCGACCTGCGGCGGCACCGCGGCCAGGGATTCGATCCAGCACAATTCGCGACCATCGGCCGCCACCAGCGCCAGGCTTTCGTCGGGCGCCGCAATCGGAAATGCGCGCACCGGCACCACGCCCTCATGGCTGATGTCCTCGCCCGGCGCCCGATACACCAACCGTCCGGCCGCATTGCGGCTCAATGCAAAGTGCGTCATGCGATGCGCTCCAGCCTCTCTTCGCTTTCGGGCGAAGCGTGCGCCAGGTCGGCCTCGGTCAGCCGCGCCTGCGCCTGATGCAGCTTGAAGTAGGCGCCCTGGCGCGCCAGCAGTTCGTCATGCGGCCCGACTTCGACGATCTGGCCGCGATCCAGCACCACGATGCGGCTGGCGCGGCGCAGCGTCGACAGCCGGTGCGCGATCGCAATCGTGGTGCGGCCGCGCACCAGGTTGTCGAGCGCATTCTGGATCTCGCGCTCGGTGGTGGTGTCGACCGAGGACGTGGCTTCGTCCAGGATCAGGATATGCGGATCGATCAGCAGCGCGCGCGCGATCGAGATGCGCTGGCGCTCGCCGCCGGACAGGGTCTGGCCGCGCTCGCCGACCAGCGAATCGTAGCCGTGCGGCAGGCGCAGGATGAATTCGTGCGCATGCGCGGCGCGGGCGGCGGCGACGATTTCAGTGCGTGTTGCATCCGGCTTGCCGTAGGCGATGTTCTCGGCGATGGTGCCGAAAAACAGGAACGGCTCCTGCAGCACCAGGCCGATATTGCGCCGGTAGCCGGCGATTCCGTATTGCCGGATATCGGTGCCGTCGACCCGGATCGATCCTTCCGACACATCGTAGAAACGGCAGATCAGGTTGACCAGCGTGCTCTTGCCGGAACCGCTGTGACCAACCAGACCAATCATCTCGCCCGGCGCGATGGAAAGATCGAGGCCGCGGATCACCGCCTGGTTGCCGTAGCGGAAACCGACCTGGCGCAATTCGATCCGACCCTGCAGCTGCTTAATCGGGGTCGGGTGCGCCGCCTCCGGCACGTTGGAGACGTGATCCAGAATATCGAAGATGCGCTTGGCGCCGGCCGCTGCTTTCTGCGTCACCGAGACGATGCGGCTCATCGAATCGAGCCGCGTGTAGAAGCGGCTGATGTAGGCGATGAACGCAGTCAGCACGCCGACCGTGATGTCGCCGTGCCCGACCTGCCAGATACCGACCGCCCATACCACCAGCAAGCCGATTTCGGTCAGCAAGGTGACGGTCGGCGAAAACAGCGACCAGATCCGGTTGACGCGGTCATTGATCATCAGGTTGTGGCGGTTGGCTTCGCGAAAGCGCGCCGCTTCGCGCTTTTCCTGGGCGAAGGCCTTGACCACGCGGATGCCGGGAATGGTGTCGGCCAGCACGTTGGTGACTTCCGACCAGATGCGGTCGATCTTTTCGAAGCCGTGCCGCAGCCGGTCGCGCACCACGTGGATCATCCAGATGATGAACGGCAACGGCAGCAAGGTCACCAGCGCCAGCCACGGATTGATCGAGATCAGGATCACCGCGGTCATCACGATCATCAGGACGTCGGTGGCGAAATCCAGCAGATGCAGCGACAGGAAGACGCAGATGCGGTCGGTTTCGGAGCCGATGCGCGCCATCAGGTCGCCGGTGCGCTTGCCGCCGAAGTATTCCAGCGACAGCCGCATCAGGTGTTCATAGGTTGCCGTGCGCAGGTCGGCGCCGATCCGTTCCGACACCAGCGCCAGGATGTAGGTCTTGGCCCAACTGAGGCCCCAGGCCAACAGCGCCGAGCCGAACAGGCCGCTCAAGATACAACGCGGCCAGCGCTGACGTCGATCGGCTTGCCGTTCTGATACGGAATCAGCACGTTGTCCATCAGCGGCATGGTCAGGTATGGCGGCACCAGGTTGGCGGCGGTGGCGACCAAGGTCAGCAGGAATCCGGCCAGCAGTTGCCAGCGATAAGGTTGAGCGAAGCGCCACAGGCGGAACAGGGTTGAGGTCGAAGGCGGTGCCGGCGGCACAGGGCTGCAGGCGCCACACTGCTGCCCCGGCTGCAGCGGCGCCGAGCAGTGCGGGCAGGCTAGCGCCAGCGGCGCGCTGGCCGCCTGGCCGCTGGCTCGCGCCGCGCGCTGCAGTTCAAAGTTGCGCACCAGTTGCAATGCCGCCGGATTGCGGCCGAGCGTGAAGCGCCAGCGCGCCAGGCGCACGCCGCCATCATGCAGTTCAAGCGTGCCGACGCCGGCATGATCATGCAGCAACAGCGCCAGCCCCGAGGTCAGCGACCACTCGCTCCAGCCGTCCGCGGCACCGTTACCGGCCAGCAGGCGGCGCCCCGTCAGCACCAGCAGGCCGGGACGAAAACGCAGGCGCGCATCCAGGTCCAGCTCCAGGATGGCGAGCACGGTTTCTTCCTTGTCCAGGCGGGATTGCAGATCGGCCCGCCAGGAAACCGGCAGTGGCTCACTCGTTGACGACATTCGGTACTCGATTTTGGTGGAGGCAGCGGGAGATTCGCGGTGCGGCCTTGGCGGCGCAGCGCCACACAGTGCGCGGCATGGTCAATACAGCCCCAAGCCGATTCGCGGCCGGGTCGGATCATACAGGCGATTGACCGTACCCGTTACTCCTGAACGCGCCAGACCCCGATTTTGTTGACACCCCGAATATTTATTTCAGTGCCAAGTAAACCAATTGCGCGATGGAGCGTTATCGGTAGCTATGGCTGTCGTTATTTTTGCCGATTTTTGCCTTACCTGTCCTAGCGGACTCAGGAATCATGATTAAAAAGACCATTGAAATTGTCAATGTGATCACTTTACGCGGTCCGAATATCTGGACTTACCGCCCGGTGCTGGAAGCATGGGTCGATATTGGCGCCCTCGAAGACTGCCCGTCCAACACCATCCCCGGATTTTACGAGCGCCTTACCGCCTGGCTGCCGGGCCTGATTGAACATCGCTGCGGTATCGGCGAACGCGGCGGCTTCCTGCAACGCCTGCGCGACGGCACCTGGCCCGGCCACATCCTCGAACACGTAATGATCGAGCTGCAAAACCTGGCCGGCATGCAAACCGGCTTCGGCAAGGCGCGCAGCACCGCCACCCGCGGCTTGTACAAGGTCGTGGTACGCACGCGTGACGAACGAGTCAGCCGCAGCGCGCTGTATGCCGCGCGCGACCTGGTGATGGCCGCGATCGAAGACCGGTCCTATGATGTCACTGCCACGCTTGCAACCCTGCGCGACATGGTCGATAGCCACTGCCTCGGCCCCAGCACCGGTTGCATCGTCGACGCCGCCGGCGAACGGCGCATCCCGTTCTTTCGCCTGAACGAAGGCAATCTGGTGCAATTTGGCTACGGCGCACACCAGCGCCGTATCTGGACCGCCGAGACCGACCAGACCAGCGCCATCGCCGAAACCATTTCCAGCGACAAGGAACTGACCAAAACCCTGCTGCAATCCTGCGGCGTCCCGGTGCCGGAAGGCCGCATCGTCAACAGTGCCGCCGAGGCCTGGGAAGCCGCCGAAAGCATCGGCCTGCCGGTGGTCGTCAAGCCGCTGGACGGCAACCACGGCCGCGGCGTTTCCACGAATTTGAATTCGGCCGCCGATATAGAAGCGGCCTTTTTGCTGGCGGAGCAGGAAAGCAGCGACGTCATCGTCGAGCGTTTCATCCGTGGCAACGAACACCGCCTGCTGATCATCGGCGGCAAGCTGGTGGCAGCGGCACGCGGCGAAGAAGCGGCCGTCATCGCCGACGGCAAGTCCAGCATTTTCGAACTGATCAACAGCCAGCTCAACAGCGATCCGCGTCGCGGCAGCAGCGAAGACTGCCCGCTCAACCTGATTCTGATCGATGAAGCGGACGATCCGGGCATCGTCCTGCTGGAATTGGCGCGCCAGGGCTATACGACGGAATCGGTGCCAGCGGCCGGCGAAAAAATTCTGGTGCAGCGCCACGGCAACGTCGCCTTCGATGTCACCGATCGGGTCCATCCGGCGGTGGCGGCAGCGGCATCGCTGGCTGCACGCGTCGTCGGACTCGACATCGCCGGCGTCGACCTGGTGGCGCAAGACATCAGCCGGCCACTGGAGGAGCAACACGGCGCGATCGTCGAGATCAATGCCGGCCCCGGTCTCCTGATGCATCTGAAACCGGCTTCCGGCTCACCGCGCCCGGTTGGGCGCGCCATCATCGATCATCTGTTCGCTGCCGGCGCCAACGGTCGCATCCCGGTGGTCGGCATCAGCGGCAGCCACGGCATGACTCCGGTCGCCCGTCTCTTGGCGCACCTGCTGCATTTGCAAGGCGTATATGCTGGACTGGCATGCAGCGACGGCCTGTATCTGAACCAGCGCCGCATCGAAGCGGGCGATTGCGCCAACTGGCAATCGGCACACCGGGTTCTGCTGAACCGCGCCGTCAAAGCCGGCGTGTTCGAGAACGGCTTGCGTGCGATCCTGAGCGAAGGACTGGCCTATGACCGGTGCCAGGTCGGGGTCGTCACCAATCTCGATAGCGAAGCGCTGCTGCCCGAATACCACGTCAACGACAGCGAACAACTGGCCAACGTGCTGCGCACCCAGGTCGACGTCGTGCTGCCCGACGGCGTCGCGGTATTGAACGCGGCCGATCCGGCGGTGCTGGCGCTGGCACCGCTATGCGACGGCGAAGTAATGCTGTTCGCGCGCAGCGCTGCCTTGCCGGCTCTGGCGCAACACCGCGAGCAGGGTGGCCGCGCGGTTTTCATCGATGGCGCACGGCTTATCCTCGCCACCGGCAGCAAGCAAACCCCAATCGCCACACTCGGTGCCGAAGTGCTGTTTGCACCGACATGCGGCAACACAACTGGAAACCATCCTGGCTGCAGTCGCGGCCGCCTGGGCGCTCGCGATACCGACCGAAGTGATTCGCATCGGGATTGAAGCACCGCCGGAAAAACTGAACGCCAAGCCCTTTGCGGCAGCTCTCTCCAGCAATCACCAATCCACCGTTCTGCACTAGAACAGCTCAACAAGGAAATCTGTCCATGGACATTTCACGGATACGGGCGCTGCGCGGCCCCAATCTCTGGAGCCGGCGCACCGCCATCGAAGCCGTCGTCTTCTGCTCCGACGCCGAACGCTCGGCCGCCGATATTCCGGGCTTCGAGGCCGGCCTGCGTGCCCGCTTCCCGCAGATCAGCTTCCTGCATCCGCACGACTACGAACCCGCCTTCTCGCTGGCGCATGTGCTGGAATACGCGGCCTTCGGCTTGCAGGCGCAAGCCGGCTGCCCGATTTCGTTTTCGCGCACGGTCGAAACCGTGCAACGCGGCACCTATCAGGTAGTGGTCGAATATACCGAGGAAGCGGTCGGTCGCCTCGCCTTCGAACTGGCCCACGCCCTGTGCCAAAGTGCGCTGAACGATCAGCCATTCGACCTCGATCAGGCCCTGGCGCAATTGCGCGAACTGGATGAAGACATCCGGCTCGGCCCCAGCACCGGCGCCATCGTGCAAGCTGCGGTCAAGCGCGGCATCCCGTTCCGCCGTCTGACTGAAGGCAGCATGGTGCAGTTCGGCTGGGGCAGCCGCCAGCGCCGCATCCAGGCTGCGGAAAGCGATCGCACCAGCGCCATCGGCGAAGCGATCGCGCAAGACAAGGAACTGACCAAATTTCTGCTGGCTACGGCCGGCGTCCCGGTGCCGCATGGCCGTCTGGTCACGGACGCCGAAGACGCCTGGCACGCGGCGCAGGAGATCGGCGCGCCGGTCGTTGTCAAGCCACGCGACGGCAATCAGGGCAAGGGCGTCGCCTGCAACATCAGCGCGCGGGAAGAAATTCTGGCCGCCTACGCCGCCGCCTGCGAGATCAGCTCCGACGTGATCGTGGAGCGCTATCTGGCCGGGCACGATTACCGGCTGCTGGTAGTCGGCGACAAGCTGGTGGCCGCCGCCCGCCGCACGCCGCCGCAAGTCACCGGCGACGGCGTGCACACCATTGCCGAACTGGTGCAGGCAATCAACCGCGATCCGCTGCGCGGCGACGGTCACGCCACCTCGCTGACCAAAATCCGCCTCGACGACATCGCGCTGGCAACGCTGGCCAAGCGCGGCTACACCATCGACACGGTTCCTGCCAAGGGCGCGCACGTGGTGCTGCGCAATAACGCCAACCTTTCCACCGGCGGCACCGCCACCGACGTCACCGACGACGTTCATCCTGAAATGGCAGCCCGTGCAGTGGAGGCGGCGCGCATGGTCGGCCTCGATATTTGCGGCGTCGACGTGGTGTGCGAGAACGTCATCACGCCCCTGGAAGAACAAGGCGGCGGCATCGTCGAAGTCAACGCCGCTCCTGGCTTGCGCATGCACATCCAGCCTTCGTTCGGCACCGGACGCGACGTTGGCGACGCCATCATCGGCACCATGTATGACGCCGATGACGATGGCCGGATTCCGGTGGTCGCCGTCTCCGGCACCAACGGCAAAACCACCACCACACGCCTGATCGCGCACATTCTTGCCTGCGATGACTTGCGGGTCGGCCTGACCAGCACGGACGGCGTCTATATCCAGAACCAGCGCGTCGATACTGGCGACTGCAGCGGCCCGCGCAGTGCCCGCAACGTGCTGATGCACCCGGATGTCGATGCGGCCGTATTCGAGACCGCGCGCGGTGGCGTGCTGCGCGAAGGACTTGGCTTCGATCGCTGCGATGTCGCGGTCGTCACCAACATCGGCCTGGGCGACCACCTCGGCCTGAATTTCATCAGCACCGTCGAAGACCTGGCGGTCGTCAAGCGCGTGATCGTGCAAAACGTGGCAACCAATGGCGTCGCGGTGCTGAACGCCGCCGACCCGCTGGTGGCCGGCATGGCCAAGGACTGCCCGGGCTCGGTGACTTTTTTCGCGATGGAACGCGACCATCCGATCATCGCCATGCATCGCGCCAAGGGGCAACGGGTGATCTATCGCGACGGCGAACGCATCGTCGCCTGCGAAAACGGCCAGAGCCAGGAAATCCCGCTGTCCCGCATTCCGCTCACCTGCAACGGCGCCGTCAGCTTCCAGGTCGAAAACGCCATGGCGGCAATCGCCGCCGCCTGGGGCTTGGGTATCGATTGGCGCACGATCCGTGCCGCTCTCGCCAGCTTTGTCAGCGACGCCGACACCGCCCCTGGTCGTTTCAATGTATTTGCCTATCGTGGCGCGACACTGATCGCCGACTATGGGCACAACCCGGACGCGATTCTGGCTCTGACGCAGGCGATCGAAAAAATGCCGGCGCAGCGTCGGGTAGCCGTCATCAGCGCCGCCGGCGACCGCCGCGACATCGACATCCGCCGGCAGACCGAAATTCTGGGCGCCGCATTCGATCAGGTCATCCTGTACGAAGACCAGTGCCAGCGCGGCCGCGCCGACGGCGAAGTGATTGCGCTGTTGCGCCAGGGCTTGGCAGGCGCACCGCGCACCAAGTCGATTCAGGAAATCCACGGCGAATTCCCGGCGATCGACCGCGCGCTAACCAGCCTGCACCCGGGCGACCTGTGCCTGATCCTGATCGACCAGGTGGAAGCCGCGCTGGCACATATCGCCAGCCGCATCGAGCACAATTGGCCGCCAGTTGCGGCCCCTGCGCTGGCCACCATCCGCACGGGAACCCGAGACTGGAAAAGGTCCTTGCCGACAGCGGAAGCCTCGGTGGCCGAGGCGCAATCGACTGCCTGATTGACCGCTGCCGAAACGCAAACCCCGGCCCTGCTCCACCGCACCACAAGAAGGCTGCGCACGCAAAAGTAAGGCCCGCTGAACTTGCGTTCAGCGGGCCTTTGTCTCCTTGATCCTCCTGCGTGGACTCAATCCACACATTAATTCTGCACCGGTTTTTATCGCACGTCATCGTGCGGCGCAGCATACACAGCTCTTCAACAGCGCAAAAAAAAGCCCGCGAACCTTGCGGCTTGCGGGCTAAATCCAATTCTTTAGGAGGAAATTGGAGGAGACAGAAGCATCATACTGCGGCGCAGCATCGATGTCCGCTTCTTTGTCGTGATAGTTGATATACAGATTTCATATATCTCTTCGATAGTGCCTTGCTCCGCGACGTCAGCCGCCGCGCTACCGGACTAATAAACCAGTTGGATCTGCACCGTCGCGCCGCCCTCCGGCAGTTCAAAACGCGCTTCGTCGTAACGCGCCGCCCGCATCTTCGGTTTGGGATTATTCGAAAAACCGTAACCCTTGGTCGGGATTCCAAAGAAATTGGTTTCGAGTTTGCCGCTGTTGTCATGGTCATGAAACGTCGCGATCGCGTAAGTGCCGGCGGGCAGATCCGGCACCACCGCGGTGGCGGACTTGGTGGCGCCGTCGATCGGCACCATGATGCGCCGGATCGCTTTTGTATCGTCTTTGGCAAAATGCTCCGGGCCGGCAAATACGGCCACTGCAACCTGACCGCTCGCGTCTTTCACATCGGAGACGACAACAGTCAGCGTCGCCGCCGCTGCACAAGCGGAGAAGCCGAAAAATGCAATCAGCGGCAGCAGGCGAAGAGATGCAACAAAGCGCTTGGTGGGTGCAAAACCGGTCATGAAAGGACTCTCCTTAAATGTGATTGGTACGGGACTGCCAGAAACCGTGGAAACTAAGCGGCGTGGGATGCCGCAGCAAGACGCGCGCAGTCGGCCCATCGGCCAGCCGGTCCGAGCGAAAAATACCGAGGAATGAATTGCCGCTCCGCCCGTCCAGACCCATGGTCAGCAGCCAGCCCTGTTCCTCATCGGCTGTCTCGTCCGGCACGAAAATCGGTTCGCCCGAGATGGGTATCGTCCAGATGCACGACATCACGCTTGCCGGTTTCCATGTCCAGGCGCGCCAGCCCGTTATGAAATACGGTCGCATGCGGCGCGGTCGTAAAATAACCGAAGCGATGGCGATACCCGGCAACACGAGGATCGATGATCGGAAACTCATGATTGCCTGCCGCCACCGTCTCCTCCACGATTTTTCGCTGCCGCAGGTCGATCACATAGCGCCGCACCGTGCCGGCATATTGCTGCAAGCCTTGCTGGCCTTCCATGATGAGCCGAAACGCGGCCTTTTCACCCAGAAAATGATCCGGTTCGTCGTAGCCGACAAAATCAGCGACGATCGCATCTTCCGTCTCGAATGCATTGAGGCTATGCCACATGAAACAGGCGGAAGCCTCCAGCGTGACCGGTGGCGCTTGGCCCGTGCGGTCGATCACCATCAGCAAGCTGCCGTCCTTGGGCTTCCATTGCAGGCTGTCGGTAAAACTGGACAAGCCACTCAAGTAACGCACCAGCGACAGCTCCACCGGGTGCAATAGCACCAGCGCATAACGCTCGGTGATAAACCAGTCATGAATGTAAGAGGCGCGCGGTGCCGTTACGCGTTGATGATGGCGCAGCGTTCCATTTGGCGCCTGCGTCACCAGATGCAAATACGTGCGGGGGCCGTATTCCATACCAAGCAATAGCCACTCTCCGGTTTTGCCATCCGTTTTGGTGTGCGCCTTGTAGTCGATGCTGATATCCGCCGGCCCAACCTGCTGTTCGCCGCGGGTTTCCAGGGTGTCCGGGTCCAGGCCGTAGGGAAGACCAACTTCATCAAAAGCGTACAGACAGCCGTTCTTCACCTGGGTTGTCACTCCCGCCTGCGACTTGATCCGGTTGCCCATATTGCGAAAGATTCCGCCCGGTGCGCGCGTGGTCCAGGTCGGCAACAGCGCACGCCCGGCCTGCTCTTCGGCGAGATATTTTTCAGTACGGACAAAGCGGTTGCGATAACGCACCTTGCCAGCGCTGAAATCGAGCGCCTGGATCATGCCGTCGCCATCCAGCAAATGCGATTTGCGCGTACCGCCCAAATCGAAGCGACCCGGACCGTTGCGATACAACACTCCCTGCAACCCCGCCGGCAGCGTGCCTTCGACCTGAGGAAAATAATCATGCTCATCCGTCATGGAGCGGGCAAGCCCGGCCAGCCACGACTTGTTGCCTGGTTCCGCTTCAGTGTTTTTCATGGCCAATCAATCCCCTGAAAATTGACAAATAGACAGTTTATGCGAGCGAATATACACGATCTTTAATTTCTCACGGGAAAGTAACTGTTGCCAGCACCATGGGAGACGCACTCACTCTGGCGCATACAAGATGAACAACCCGGCAGGCAAAATCGAGAACAACACCGCAAAGCGGCATGTTGTGGAAATTAGGATTATTTCCTCTATTAGGGACCAACCTGTGATGATCCGCAGTCAATGCGGCGGTCGGCACCATGGCGCCGTTCTGCCTTGGCTGGAACTAGGACTGGCGCGGCGCCTCCAATAATGATCATTTTGTTAAACGAGAATCATCATGGTTCGCCCGTTCTCGAGTTCATTCATTGTCCTTGCCCTGATCCTCGCCGCCTGCACCACGCCAGCCGGGCCAGTCAGGCCCGATTTGCTTGGCACGGCAGCACCTCCGGGCGCCGCCACCCGCACCATTGTGATTACCCCCCAGACCAAATGGGTTAACGTCACCGGCGGTGAAACCATCAAATTCGTCGCCGGCAACCAGGTGTTTGGCTGGCATTTCGATACCGCGTCGGTGGTGGACAACTTTGATTTGCGGCAGATAGCGCCACCCGGCGTATTCGATCACCAGATACAAGCCTATGTTGCACCCGACCCGTCCTATCTTGGTGGCGACGGTGGCGGACTTCATGGAGGCGGGATGCATGGCGGCGGGATGCACGGCGGTGGACATGGCGGTGGGCATCGATGACATGCGATACCCTGGGCACCGCCAGTCGCAGTCAACAGTTGAACGCACTCGCAACTCTGGCGTCACCAGCGTCATGCCACTACTGTCAGTGTGGCGCGGCACCAAGATCACATCATAGTGCGGAGTATATTTAAAAACTTAAATAAAATTAGCCGAAATCGGCGCCCAATGCATGGAGTATATGAAAAACAAGGGCCGCATGCGATGTAACCGCCAAGCGCGACATAAGCCCGATCGCGCCACTATTGCTCGCTGACGACCAAGGACCGATAGTTGCTCTCAGCTATTCGCTCGCTGGCTTTTTTGGGCTGGCACGCGCCAACAAAACGGATGGCGCATGCACGCTGCTTGATCGCAAAACAGCTTGAGCTGGCTCTGCGGCAACAGCCCATATCGTTCGCAACGAGAACAAACGGAGCACATGACGAACCAAGCCGCATCGTCTTTGAGCACCGTCAATATTGTCAAATCAATGTTCTGATCCTGACATTTTCTTCCGTCGGTCGGCGCACTACCATGCATTCTCAGCGGCCAGCATCTCGCAGCGCTCTGTGCATGCAAGCAGCTCGCCGATTACCTAAAGGAGCGAGCGATGAATACACCAGACAACAAGCAATTGATCATGCAGGGCTATCAGTTGTTCAAGAACAAGGACATCCAGGGCCTGCTTGCGCTGTTTGCAGATGACATTGAATGGATCGGAGCCGAGTCGGAACACATTCCCTTCTCCCACAACTATCGGGGCAGGGATCAGGTTGCACAGTTTTTTGCGGAGATGGATCAGGCGCAGGAAGCCATTCAGTTCGAGCCGGAAGCCTTTATTGCCGAGGGCGACAGGGTGGTTGTGACAGGCCAATCGACCTGGTTGGTAAAATCAACCGGCCAGCGCTATGAAAGCCCTTGGGCCCATGTCTTTACGGTCCGGAATGGACAAGTAGCGCGCATGCAGCAATACAACAATACGGCTGCAGCGGAGGCCGCGTTCAGGCCCCTGCCCGCTTCCTCGCAGCCACAAGAAAAACCCATGCATCACTAATCACTAATAATCGATGTCCCGGCTATT
Organism: uncultured beta proteobacterium; assembly: GCA_963707665.1. GTDB lineage: Bacteria > Pseudomonadota > Gammaproteobacteria > Burkholderiales > Burkholderiaceae_D > DATJCV01. Next base: position 61,871 of record CAVPQU010000006.1, read on the forward strand.
CGCTTGCGGGCAGCGCCAGCACTTCGTGGCGCTGCCTGCGGCTGGAGCAAACGCATTCTGCCTGGTGTTGACGCACGCGCAGTAAACGGACACTAGCCGCCAAACCGCACCGGCTCCGCCCCGCCATTCTTCCGTCGCACGACGACCGTTCCCGCCAGCTTGTCATGCCAGCCCTGCTTTCTGCTGTCGATGCCCACCCAGATCAGGCCCAGGCATGCCGGGATCGTGGAAACGAAATAGCCAAGATATCGAATGATGTGTTGCCCCAAGGTCGGCGAGCCGCCCGTTTTCGCATCGACGATTCTGGCGCCGATCACCATCTTGCCCGGGGTCGCATCCTTGGCGCTCCAGAATGCAATCACGACAATCGCCGGCAACAGGTAGGAAATAAATAAATTAGCCGGCCCGGTGAGCACCACCCCGTCCGCCAGGCGGTCCCTGCCATACAGCGCCCACAGCAGCGGGATCGTGGCGATAAGAATCAGAAACGTATCGATCAGACTGGCCCACACCCGCAACCAGAATCCCACGTATTCGAGTTCAACCGTATCGCCCATGCTCGCTCCTTGAAATGCCGGCCGCTGCAAAGTGATGGCCTGGCAAGGCCCCATTGTAGGCGCCGCCCCAGTCCCGCTGTCCTTTTTCCACCGTTGTCGGCTGCTAAAAATGAGAGGGTTATCAGGCGCCGGCACCAGCCACTGGCACAAGGAAAAAAGGCGATGCAGCGCGACTCCTGCCAGCGTGGAGCGCTTGCAATCCAGTCTCGGCAGGCCGCGATGTCGCTGCAGAGATTGTGAATTTACCGAGCGTTTGCCTGGCCCTTACGGGACACCAGATTGCAGGCACACATGCAGTGAAATCATCGACTGCCTACTACGCGCCTGGCGGCCAGAAATGAAAACGGCTCTCATGAATGAGAGCCGCATGAACGCTGGTGCTGATGGCCGGAATCGAACTGGCGACCTACTGATTACGAATCAGTTGCTCTACCGACTGAGCTACATCAGCGAAAGCGCGTATTCTAACAAAATATTCCGGCTTCCCGCCATATCAACACGCATTTCCGATGAATTGAGTTGGCTGCGTCATTCTGCGTGATAGCCGGTCACGCGCTCCACTTCCGATTTCGATCCCAGGAATACCGCCACCCGTTGATGCAGCTTTTCCGGCTGGATATCGAGGATGCGCTGGTGGCCGTTGGTGGCGGCGCCGCCGGCTTGTTCGACGATGAAGGCCATCGGGTTGGCTTCGTACATCAGGCGCAGCTTGCCCGGCTTGTCCGGTTCGCGGGCGTCGGCCGGGTACATGAAGATGCCGCCGCGATTCAGGATGCGATGCACGTCGGCCACCATCGAGGCGATCCAGCGCATGTTGAAGTTGGCTTGGCGCGGGCCGGTGGTGCCGGCCAGCAGTTCGTTGATGTAGCGCGTGACCGGCGGCTGCCAGTGGCGGGCGTTGGAGGCGTTGATCGCGAATTCGCGGGTTTCCACCGGAATCTGCATGTCGCGCTGGGTCAATACCCAGGAACCCATTTCGCGATCCAGCGTGAAGCAGTGCACGCCGTTGCCGGTGGTCAGTACCAGCACGGTTTGCGGGCCGTACACCGCATAGCCGGCGGCAACCTGCTTGCTGCCCGGCTGCAGGAAATCCTGTTCGGTCGGCGTCGTCATGCCGTCCGGCGCCTTCAGCACCGAGAAAATCGTGCCGATCGAGACGTTGACGTCGATGTTGCTTGAGCCGTCGAGCGGATCGAACAGCAGCATGTATTCGCCCTTCGGATAGCGATTCGGAATTGGATGGATGGTTTCCATCTCTTCCGACGCCATCGCCGCCAGATGGCCGCCCCATTCGTTGGCTTCCAGCAGGATTTCGTTCGAGATCACGTCGAGCTTTTTCTGCACTTCGCCTTGCACGTTTTCGCTGCCGGCGCTGCCGAGCACTTCGCCTAAAGCGCCCTTGCCGACCGCGTGGCTGATGGTCTTGCAGGAACGGGCGACGACTTCGATCAGCAGGCGCAGTTCGGCGGGGATGCTGTTGCGCAGGCGCTGTTCCTCGACGAGGTATTGGGTGAGGCTGATACGTTTCATGTTGTTTTCCGTTTGTTGTCCGTTGGTGGCAGTGGTTGGTGGAATCTTGTAGGTTGTTTGCCGCACGCACCGATGCCCGGTACGTATGCGGCACGCGGCGCTGCGAACGCTCAGCCGCCCGCAATGCTCTTCGCATAGGAGTCGCGTTCGATTTCCAGTATTTCAACGCATAACTGGGTCTGGTGCCTTGATGCGCCATGACAAAGCTGCTGCAGGCGCTCCAGCAGCCGGCCGGACAGCGCGCGTCGCACCTCGGGGCTGCGTCCCTGCAGGATGGCGACCTTGGCGTGGATGAACGCCCGCTGCTCCGGCGCTGTTCCAATCACGAAGTGGTCGAAACGGAGCGCGCGGCTCTTGATGTCGATTTCCTCGAACTCGCCCGAGGCGACCAGCGTCCGGTTCAGTTCGAGCAGGTACTGTTCGACGTCAAGGTCGGCGAGATTGCCTGAATATTCCAGCGTGAGATGCGGCATGTCGTTCGAAGTTTCCTGTTCGGGTTTGCGGTTCCGGCTTCGTTTGCTGGCTGCTTGCTCTGTTTGCTGTGCCGATTGCGCTTCCTGTGTCGATGGGCGCCTTGTTGCGTCGTGCCGGTGTTCAGTGCGCCAGCGCCTTGGTGACCACTTCCAGCACGTCCTTCGACAGCTTGGGCGCGGCCGCGACGCGTTTCAGCGCCGCCCGCATCGCCTGCTGCTGGGGCGGCGCGAATTTGCGCCAGCGGTCGAGGCTGCGCGCCAGTCGCGCGGCGAGTTGCGGATTCATTGCATTCAGCGCGATCACCTGCTCCGCCCAGAACGCGTAGCCGCTGCCATCAACAGCGTGGAAGGCCGAGGGATTGCCATTGCAGAAGCTGAAGATCAGGCTGCGAGCGCGGTTCGGATTGTTGAGGGTGAAGGCCGGGTGTTTCATCAGTGCACGCACCACGGCAACGTCGGCCGTGCGCGCCATCGCCTGCAGCGTGAACCACTTGTCGATCACCAGCGCTTCGTGTTCGAAATCGGCATAGAACTGCGCCAGCGCGGCGGCGCTACCCGGCGCCTGGCTATTGATCAGCGCTGACAGCGCGGCCAGGCGGTCGGTCATATTGCCGGCGCTCGTCGTATTGCGCCTGCGCCAGCGCATGCATTTCGGGCTCGCCGGTCTCGCTCAGATAGGCCAGCGCGCAGTTTTTCAGCGCACGTCGCGCCGCCGATGCGGCATCTGACCGGTACGCGCCGGGCGTCTGGTTGGCGTCATACGCTCGCTGCAGGTCGGCGCGCAGCGCACCGGCCAGCGTGCGCCGCAAAAACTGGCGCGCGGCATGGATTGCCTGCGGATCGATCACCTCGACCTGCTCGGCGATCAGCGTCTCCGAGGGCAGCGACAGCACCAGTTCACGAAATGCCGGGTCGAGCGCGGAGTCGTTCAGCGTGACTGCGCAGCGCATCCACCAGCAGCGCGGCCTGGGCCGCGTCGTCTGCATTGAAGATAGCCGGTGCAGCCGCGCTGCCGGCCTGCGCCTTTCTGGTGAGCGCGCGCAACTGGCGCATTGCCAGCCGCTGGCCGGCTTCCCAACGATTGAACGGATCGCTGTCATGGGCCATCAGGAACGCCAATTCGGCGCTGCTAGCTTCGAAGTCGAGGATGACCGGTGCGGAAAAATTGCGCAGCAACGACGGCACGGGCTTTTCCGCGACGTCGGTAAAACGGAATGTCTGGGTTACTTCGGTCAATTCCAAAACCACCGTAGTCGGCGCTGCTGCACTCGCCGGGTTACCGGCGTGCGGCCGCCCTTCCAGGTGCAGAGGCAGATCGCGTCCCTCGGCGTCCAGCAGGCCGACTGCGACCGGTATATGAAAAGGCAGCTTGTCCGGCTGCCCCGGTGTCGCCGGGCAGGTTTGCGCCATGCGTAGTTCGTAGACCTGGTTCGCCGCATCGTAGCGGCTGGTGACCAGCACACTCGGCGTGCCAGCCTGGCTGTACCAGCGTTCGAATTGCGTCAGGTCGCGGCGGTTGGCGTCAGCCATCGCGGCGCGGAAATCGTCGCAGGTCACGGCCTGGCCGTCATGGCGCTCGAAGTACAGGTCCAGCCCGCGGCGAAAGCCGTCGCGGCCAAGCAAGGTCTGGTACATGCGCACCACTTCCGCGCCTTTTTCGTAGACGGTGACAGTGTAGAAATTGTTGATTTCGACATAGGAATCGGGCCGCACCGGATGCGCCATCGGGCCGCCGTCTTCCGGAAACTGCGCCTGACGCAGCACGCGCACGTCGTCGATGCGCTTGACCGCGCGCCCCGATTCGGTGCCGACCATGTCGGCCGAAAATTCCTGGTCGCGAAACACAGTCAAGCCTTCCTTCAGCGACAGCTGGAACCAGTCGCGGCAGGTGACGCGGTTGCCGGTCCAGTTGTGGAAATATTCATGGCCGACCACCGATTCGATGCCGGCGTAATCGGTATCGGTGGCGATCTTCGAATTGGCCAGCACGTACTTGGTGTTGAAGATGTTCAGGCCCTTGTTTTCCATCGCACCCATGTTGAAGTCGCTGACGGCGACGATCATGAAGCGCTCCAGATCGAGTTCCAGGCCGAAGCGCTCGCTCGTCCCAGCGGATGCTGTTCTTCAGCGAATCCATCGCGTGCTGGGTCTTGTCGAGATTGCCCTCTTCGACCCAGACCTGCAGCAGCACTTCGCGGCCGGACTGCAGGGTGTATGTTTCTTCCTGGCAGACCAGCTCGCCGGCCACCAGCGCGAACAGGTAGGACGGTTTCGCAAACGGGTCTTCCCACTTGGCATAGTGGCGGCCGTCGCCCAAGTCGCCCTGTTCGATCAGGTTGCCGTTCGATAGCAGCACCGGATATTTTTTCTTGTCGGCGCGCAGCATCACCGTGTATTTCGCCATCACATCCGGACGATCGGGGAAATAGGTGATCTTGCGGAAACCCTCGGCTTCGCATTGGGTAAAGAAATTGCCGTTCGATACGTACAGGCCCATCAGCGAGGTATTTTTGTCGGGATGGGTGATGGTTTCGATTTCCAGTGTCACCTGCTCCGGCGCCTTGGCGATGCGCAAGGCGCCCGCTTCCAGCCGGTAGGCGCGTTTCGCCAGCGGCTTGCCGTTCATGCGCAACTGCACCAGTTCCAGTTCCTCGCCATACAGCACCAGTTCGTCGCCGCTGGCAGCCGGGTTGCGCTGCAAGGTCAGCCGGCTGGCGACGCGGGTGGCGGCCGGATCAAGGTCGAAACCGAGTTCCACCGTCTGCACCAGATACGCGGGCGGGGTGTAATTTTTGCGATAGATGGCGGCGGCGGTGTCGGTGCGCATGAGATGGGATAAAACCGGATAATGGTCGAAGGTTCATTTTACCAATCCAGCCGACGCCCGACAGACGGCACGGCGCAACGCACCCTTCCACGCCGACATGGCGAAGGCACATCATGAAGCACTGGCTCACCCTGTTCCTGGTCGGCGCCAGCCTGTTGCTGGCGGGCTGCGCGACCACCATCCGCACCGAAGTCACGGCATTCCACGCATCGCCGACTGCGTTGCCGGACCAGAGCTTCGCCTTCGAGCGCAGCGCGGCGCAAGACAACGATCTCGAATATCGACACTATGAAAGCCTGGTGCGCGAGCAATTGCTGCGGCTCGGCTTCCGCAGCGCGCGAACCAGCACAGGCAGCGCAACTCAAGGTAACGCTGGCGTATGGCATCGACGGCCGCGAGGTCAGGGTCGTCGAGTCGGTGCTGGTCGATCCGGGCTGGTATGGGCCGCCGTTTTATGATCCGTACTTCGGGCGCCCGTGGCGGCGCGGCTTGTATGGCCCGTTCTACGATCCATTCTGGTTTTCACCGGCAGTCGTGGTGCCGCGCGAAGTCAATTACGAGTTATTCACACGCCACCTGAACGTCACGATTGCGCGCGCGGCCGACAGCCGCAAGCTGTATGAGGTCACGGTGCGCAGCGAAGGCCGCATCGGTTCGCTGCCCGCCGTCATGCCCACCATGATTCGCGCCGCCTTTGTGGAATTTCCGGGGCCAAACGGTGTGCCGCGCCAGGTCGACTTGCCGTTGCCCTGAGCACTCCACGGTCAGGCTGCGCATTGTTTGAGCCACATGCCGAATGTGTCTGTCATGCGCGCAGTTTTTAGCGGGAATCCAGTGGCGTTTTTGCCGTATTGCCGGACAGCGCGCTTGCATGGCATGCGGCGCTGGGCTCCAGTCGGCGCGGCAACGACAGGTCAGCCAAACCATGAACAGTCCTGGCCTCGTCATCGAGAAAACCTGGAGTATATGCATATTTCATATTGTTTTCGGCCGACAACGGCACTCATATGCAGGAGTATGTGGATTGGCAAGCTCGCCGCCGACAGCCGCAAGGCTTGATCGGCTAGTTGCCGCGCGCCGTTCGTTGCGGCTGCAGATAGAGCGTCTGCGAGGCACGCGCGGCCTGGGTGTAGATGGTGGGTAGCGTCAGCCCGCGCGCCGCGAGGCGAGTTGGCCGCAGCGCGATCTGGAAGTCGGCGCTGTCTTCCGGTGGCTGCAGCGGGCCGCCGCGGCGCGCTTCCGCCAGCGTTGCCAATGCCTTGCGGGTCACTTGTTCGCCGATGCCTTGCGGCGATGGCACCACGGCCAGCGCGCCGCCGCCGGCGACGAAGCTCTCCCGCACGCCGATCGCCAGCGGTTTCGAATTGCGCTCGGTCCAGTCGGGCAGCACGCGGTTGTCGACCGGATTCGGATCGCCGGCGCTGCGCGGCAAGCCGTTGAAGCTGAGTATCAGCAGAACATCAGCGTCTGCCGCGGCGGCGCGCACCGCCTCCTGCCAGGCGCCGTAATCCGATACCAGCTGCACCGCCACCAATTGGTGCGGCGCCCAGGCGAAATCCTGCACCTGCTGCCGCTCCGCCTGGCCAGTGGCGTCGTCCATGCCGAGCACGCGGATGCGCAGCCCCGGCCGCCGCAGGTGGCCCAGCACTTCGACGACCTGCGCCAGCGGCAGCATTTCGCGCACGCCGGTGACGTTGTGCGCCGGCGGATAGCCAAAGCTGGCCGGGTCTTCGCCCATCGCGTACACCACCCGCAAGTCAGGCCGGTTGACGTAGTAGCGGCCGACGTAATCCTGCGCTTCTTCGCCGATCGCCACCAGCACATCGGGCCGGTAGGCGTCGATCACGTTGCGGCTGTTGTGGCTGGCCGCCGCCCATTGCCGCGGCGCCCATCTGGCTGGAAAACGACATGTAATGCCAGCGCGTCGAAATCGGCTGGCGGTTGCGCGCCAGTTCGCGCCGGATGCCGCTGTCAACCGCGGTTTCCCAAGCGCCATCCTCGGCGAAGCTGTGCAGGATCAAGAGCCGCGGCTTCTGGTGATTGAAGGCGATCAATAGCGCCAGCAGCAGCAGCACGAAGCTGCCGGCGAAAATGAGCGTGAGGCGGTTTTTCATGGCGGCATCAATACAGGCCGAGCCAGCGCCAATAGGGGATCGACGCATAGGCCAGCAGCACCCGCAGCGGGTTCAGCCACCATGCGTAGCGCAAAAACAGCGCTTCGCTGCAGCGCTGCCGCAGGCCGCCGGCCAAGGCCTGCGCATACGACGAATTCTGGTACGGCAAAAACCAGATGTCGGAAAACAGCGAGGCCAGGAACACCACCAGCCACGGATGAATCCCTTGCTCGAGGCCAATCGGCAGCAACAGGGTTACGGCCATTACCATGCCGGCGGTAATCGGCAGGAGCAATCGCAACAGCACCGTCACCAGCAAGGCCAGCAAGATGAACCAGCCGAGTTCGCCATTGATCCAGTCCAGCCGGTGGCCGATTGCGCTCACCATGACATCGCGCAATCCGAGGTAGTTGATGGCTTCGGTAAAGCCGTCCAGACTGAGCAGGAAAAAAATGATCGGCCAGTCGATCTTGCTCTGGAACGCCTGCTTGTCGAACAGGCCCAACGCCAGCAGGCTGATCAGCACGAACGCCGCCAGCCAGCCGGTCTGGGTCTGATGCAATTGCGGCACTGCCGCCCCCAGCAGGAACACCAGGAACGCCAGCAAGGCAATCCATTCGCGCGCACCGAGCGGCCCCAGCAGCGCCAGCTGGCCGGCGAGGCGCGCGCGCGGCAACGGCTGGCTGTGTTCGGCACGATAGAAAAAACGCATCGCCAGCAAGTGAAACAGCAGCAGGCCCAGCGCCACCACACCGGCCGCAACCAGCCAGTAGGCGCCCTGGAATTCCAGCCGCACCTGCGCCGGCAGCATGGTATAGGCCGCCAGGTTGGCCGATTTGGATGTCAAGAGCAGCGGCGAAAACAGCGTCGCGCCGGTAAATGTGGCGACCATCAGCGCGGTCGCTTCACGGCTCTGCGAGCGGGCGCCGAGGCTGCCATCCATTTCGCGATACAGCGGCAACAGCAGCGCCAGGCGTGCGTTGGAAGACGGCATCACGATCGACAGCACGGCGCCGAACGCGGTCAGCGCGGCCCGGTGCCAGAACGGCCGGTCGGGCGACTTCAGCAGCACCCACAACATGAAGCGATAGGCCAGGCCGGAGCTGACCAGCACCGCGGACAAGGCGTACACGCCAAGCAGCAGCAGGAAGGCGCGCGAGTAAAAGCCGGCCAGCGCCACCCGCGCCGGCACCAGCTCGATGAACAGCATGGCCACGATGGCGATCAGCGGCGGGATGTATTCGTCCACCACCGCGAACAGCCACATCACCGCCGTCATCGTGAACAGGCCGAGATAGATCGCGCTGTGCTGCGGCAGCCCGGCCATGTCGGCCGCCAGATAGGCCAGCGGCGGCAGGATCAGGGTCGCGACCCAGCCGACGCGCTGCTTGGCCGGCATGATCGCCGGCGCGCGCTTCTCGACCGCGACCTCGGCCGGTGCCGTGACGCGCCCCATGCGCGCCGCCAGATCGACCAGTGCCGCCGATTTCAGCTCGGGATGGGTGGTCGTCAGCTCGCGCACCGCGGCGCGCGCGATGCGCAGCACCGACAGCTTGCTGGCGGCGCGGGCGCTGACCAGGTGGCGCGGCACGTCGGCAAAGGCTTCGGCGCCGAAACCCTGGTCGGCGCCCAGCTGCCAGCGCTCGTCCGCGGCCGCCAGTTCGGCCTCGCCGGCCAGAATCCAGTAGTAGTAGTCGGCGGCGGCGCCGGCCTGGAAGATGTCGGCGCCGGCGGCGAATTCGCACTGCACCGTGCCGGACAGCAGGCGCGCCAGTTCCAGCGGCGCGCAATCGGCCAGCAGTGGGTGTTGTCCGAGGACGGTGGCGATGGAGGCCTGCATGGGTGTCGAATCGGCGCGGCGCGGGACAAAAGAGCGCTTATGGTAATCGAATTATTGCCGTCCAGATACCAAAAGACGGCCATAACATGCGGCGCGGCGCCGCAACGCGCTGGCGTCGGGCCGACTTCCGGCACACCGTCATGGCCGCGCCAGCGGCGCCGGTTCGGCTTCCATCCGCTCCAGCGCCGCGTACTCGGCCGCCAGGAAATCCAGCAGTTCGCGCACCGCCGGCAGCAGTCCGCGGCGCGACGGGAATACCGCGTGCAGGATGCCGCTGTGCGGCGTCCATTGCGGCAGCACCTCCACCAGCCGCCCGGCACGCAAGTCGTCGTGCACCGTCATGCTCGGCAGCTGGGCGATGCCGACGCCCTGCAGCACCGCGCAGCGCAAGGCCGCGACGTCGTCGGTGATCAGGCGCGGCGTGTGCCGCACCTGGGCGGCGGCGCCGTCCGGGCCTTCCAGCGTCCACACATGCAGCGCCCGCGCCGGCCCCAGGTCGAGGCTGGGCAGGTCGCCGAGATCGGCCACGCTAAGCGGCACCGCACGGTCCTGCAGCAGGCGCGGATGCGCCACCAGCCGCTGCGTGCTGCGCGCCAGCACCTTCAGCACCAGATCGGAATCCTCCAGCGGCGGCGAGCGCACCCGCAGCGCGAGGTCGAAGCCTTCCTGGATCACGTCGACGCGGCGGTTGCTGCTCTCCAGATGCACCTGGACTCGCGGGCAGGCGAGCATGAAGCGCGCCAGCATCTCGCCGACCTGGTAGTACACCAGCGCCGACGGGCAGGCGACGCGCACCACGCCCTGCGGATCGCCCTGCAGGCGGTCGATCACTTCCTGCGCGGCGTCGGCCTCGACCAGCATCGCCACGCAATGCCGGTAATACTCGCGCCCGATCTCGGTCACCGTGAAGCGCCGCGTCGAACGCTGGATCAGGCGCACGCCGAGGCGTTCCTCCAACAGCGCGATGCGCCGGCTCAGGCTGGATTTGGGCAAGCCCAGCGCCCGCCCGGCGGGCGCGAAGCCGCCGTGATCGACCACCTGGACATAAAAATACAGTTCATTCAAGTCGTGCATGCCCTCTCCTCCCGCAACCATTCATTGTCCATACAGTGGAACTCTGATGCCGAATTCTGCCATCTACCCCAAGTATCGTTCCGCCACTATATTGTTATTCATGGTCTTCCCGCTTCGGGAAGCGCAATAAGGAGTCCGCGATGAAAAAAATTCTGGGTGTCTACAGCGCGCCGCGCCAGCACTGGGTCGGTGACGGCTTTCCGGTACGCACGATGTTCAGCTATGACACGCTGGGCCAGCACGCCAGCCCGTTCCTGATGCTCGATTACGCCGGCCCGACCGAGTTCACGCCGGCGACGCGGCCGCGCGGCGTCGGCCAGCATCCGCACCGCGGCTTCGAAACGGTCACCATCGTCTATCAGGGCGAGGTGGCGCACCGCGATTCGACCGGCAACGGCGGCGTCATCGGCCCCGGCGACGTGCAATGGATGACGGCCGCCGGCGGCATCCTGCACGAAGAATTCCACTCCGAGGAGTTCACGCAGCGCGGCGGCACGCTGGAAATGGTGCAGCTATGGGTCAACCTGCCGGCCCGCGACAAGATGGCGACGCCCGGCTACCAGGGCATTCTCAACGCCGAGATTCCGGCGCTGGAACTGGCCGACGGCGCCGGCACGCTGCGCGTGATCGCCGGCGACTACGATGGCCACCGCGGACCGGCGCGCACCTTCACGCCGATGGACGTCTGGGATCTGCGCCTGCGCCAGGGGCATCAGCTCGAGCTGCCGCTGGCGGCCGGGCGCACTGCCATGCTGGTGGTGTTGCGCGGCACGGTGCTGGTGAACGGCAGCGAGGTGGTGCGCGAGGCGCAGCTGGTGCAGCTCGACCGCGCCGGTGCCGGGCTGAGCCTGGAGGCGAACAGCGACGCCACGCTATTGCTGCTGTCCGGCGAACCGATCGACGAACCGATCGCCGGCTACGGCCCATTCGTGATGAACAGCCGCGAGGAAATCGCCCAGGCGATACAGGATTTCAATAGCGGGCGTTTCGGGCAGATGCCGAATCAGTAACGCGGCCCGGTCTCACGGCAGCAGCGCCAGCCCCGGTCATCCCCGCCGCCGGCGGGAGTGACCGGGAACGGATGCGGTCATTCGCCACAACTCAGTCGATAGGGAGTATGTTGTAAAAATAGCCACTACACACCCGAAATTAGTGTGCCATATAGGGAGTATATGACTCCCGCTCAGGAATACAGCGCTTCCGACGCAAAGGTAATCAGGCCCACCACCACCACCACCAGGATCAGCACCAGCAGCAGGCGGCCGAATTTCGGCGTGCCGTCGCTGCCGGCCGGCTGTTCGTCGGGGTGCTGCACCGGGTTGTCGGCCGGGGTTTGCTGCTGGTCTTTCATCGGGTACTCCAGGTCGTCAGGGAATCAGGATGGTCGAGCCGGTGGTCTGGCGCGCCTCCAGGTCGCGGTGCGCCTGCGCCACGTCTTGCAAGGCATAGCGCTGGTTGATTTCGATCTTGACCTGGCCGCCTTGCACCATGCCGAACAGGTCGGCCGCCATCTCGTCCAGCGCGGCACGCTTGGCGATATGGGTAAACAGCGTCGGCCGCGTGATGAACAGCGAGCCGCGTGAAGCCAGTTCCTGCAGGCCGAACGGCGGCACCGGACCGGAAGCGCTGCCGAAGCTGACCATCATGCCGAGCGGCGCCAGGCAATCGAGCGAGCCGCTGAAGGTATCCTTGCCGATCGAGTCATACACCACCGGCACGCCGGCGCCGCCGGTGATTTCGCGGACGCGCTCGACGAAGTTTTCCTTGTTGTAGTTGATGGTGTGGGCGCAGCCGTGCGCCTTCGCCAGCGCCGCCTTTTCGTCGGAACCAACGGTGCCGATCATCGTCACGCCGAGCGCCTTCGCCCATTGGCAGGCGATCAGGCCGACGCCGCCGGCCGCTGCATGAAACAGGATGGTTTCGCCGCCCTTCAGCGGATAGGTGCGGCGCAGCAGATACTGCACGGTCAGGCCCTGCAGCATCATCGCCGCGGCCATCTCGAATCCGATCGCGTCCGGCAGCTTGACCAGCACCGCCGCCGGCATCACGCGCACCTCGGCATAGGCGCCCGGCGGCTGGCCGGCGTAAGCGACGCGGTCACCCGGCTGCACATGGGTGACGCCAGCGCCGACTGCTTCCACCACGCCGGCGCCTTCCATGCCGAGACCGGCCGGCAAGGGCTGCGGATACAGGCCGTTGCGGAAATAGACATCGACGAAATTCAGGCCGCAGGCGGCGTGCCGCACGCGTGCCTCGCCGGGACCGGGCTCGCCGACTTCGACCTCGACATATTCCATGACTTCCGGGCCGCCGGTCTTGAACATCCTGATTGCTTTGCTCATGGTTTTCCTCGCTTCAAGTGAGTTGCCGTTCTGCGCCATACATTGCCCGGGCATGACCGGTGGCGTTAAAGTGTTCCGGGATAGGCGCCGCCATCCAGCAACAGGTTTTGCCCGGTCATGTAGCCGGCGTGGCTGCTGCACACAAACGCGCACAAGGCACCGAACTCGGCGGCGCTGCCGAAGCGCTGCGCCGGAGTTTGCCGCCGGCGCGCGTCGCGCACTTCCTCCAGCGTCTTGCCGCTGGCCTTGGCGGCCCCTGCCAGCGTCGACTCCAGCCGCTCGGTGTCGAAGGCGCCGGGCAGCAGGTTGTTGATGGTGACATTGTGCCGCACCGTCTGCCGCGCCAGGCCGGCGACGAAGCCGGTCAGGCCGGAGCGAGCGCCGTTCGAGAGGCCGAGTATATCAATCGGCGCCTTGACCGCGCCCGAGGTGATGTTGACGATACGGCCGAAACGGCGTCCGATCATGCCGTCGACGGTCGCCTTGATCAGTTCGATCGGAGTCAGCATGTTGGCATCCAGCGCGGCGATCCAGTCGTCCCGGCTCCAGTCGCGGAAGTCGCCGGGCGGCGGACCGCCGGCATTGGTGACCAGGATATCCGGCTGCGGGCAAGCCGCCAGCGCCAGCGCCCGCCCGCCGGCGGTCGTGATGTCGGCCGCCACCGCCGTCACCGTGCCGCCGCGACGGCGGATTTCTGCCGCGGCAGCCTGCAGCCGCCCGGCGTGGCGCGCCACGATCGTCACCCGCACGCCTTCCGCCGCCAGCGCCTCGGCGCAACCGCGTCCCAGTCCCATGCTGGCGCCGCACACCAGAGCCACCTTGCCGCTAATTCCGAGATCCATGTCCCCTCTCCGTGTGAATCACTACGCGCGCCTCCGCGACAGCAGATAGATGCCGAACAGCACCAGCGCCGTGCCGGCCAGCTGGATGCCGGTGATCGGCTCATCCAGGATGATTGCCGCCAGAAACAGCGTCGACACTGGCCCCACCATGCCGGCCTGCGAGGCGCTGGTGGCGCCGATGCGCTCGACCGCGACCATCGTCATGTAGACGGGCAACACCGTGCAGAAGATCGCATTGACAATCGAATACCAGTATACCGGCGCCGGCTGGATCAACATCGCTACCGGCCGCAGCAGAAAGAACTGCCCAATACAGCATACGCTGGAGACGCACATCGCATAGGCCACCAGTCGTTTGGTGCCGACGCGGCGCACCAGCTCGCCGGAAAACAGCAGGTACAGCGCGTAGCAAATGGCGCTGCCCAGCACCAGCGCGCTGCCCAGGCCGACGTTCTCGCCGCCGACCTTAACGTCGTGCAGGAATACCAGCACCGTGCCGAGATAGGAGGTCAGCAGTGCCGCCCATTCAAATGCGCCAATTTTTTTCTTGTAGAACAGCACCGAAATCAGCAATACGAAGGACGGTGTCAGAAACAGGATCAGGCGCTCGAGCCCGGCGGTGATGTATTGCAGGCCGAGGAAATCAAGGTAGCTCGACAGGTAGTAGCCCAGCACGCCCAGCAGCAGCAGCCGCCAACGGTCGGCATTCGACAGCGGCGCCTCGGTGCGCATCTGCCACAACGCCACCGCGGCAAAGATCGGCACCGAAAACATCATGCGAAAGCCGATCACGGTGACCGCATCGACGTGGTAGCGGTACATCAGCTTGGCGACAATCGCCTTGGCGGAAAAAAGCACGGCGCCGCAAAGGGCAATGGCAAGGCCGCCGAGAAAAGCCTTGCGGTCGGCGGCGGGGAGCGCGGTTATCGTCATGGCGGAATTGTACGGACTACGATGGGAGTGCGTGGGATAGCGGGAACATCGCGCGGCATTAACGGCGAAGCGCGCCGGGCCTGCGGCGCAATCGAAACGGCGTCCACACTACAGGCACAGCCACCAGCATGGGTATGGAATAGCAGGAAGAGAAGGCGGCGCTTGCGCAGCGCCCTACTCCGACGGGAACAGATGCCCGAGCTTGTCGGCCTTGGTGTTCAGATAACGCTCGTTGAACGGATTGCGCTTGATGATCAGCGGCAGCCGTTCGACCACCTCGACGCCGAGCTGGCGCATGGCATCGACCTTGCGCGGGTTGTTGGTCATCAGCCGCAGCGAGCGGATGCCGAGATGCTGCAGGATCGGCTGGCACAAATGATAGTTGCGCTGGTCGGGCAGAAAGCCCAGTTCCTCGTTGGCTTCCACCGTATCGGCGCCGGCGTCCTGCAGGCGATAAGCCTGCAGCTTGGCCAGGAGGCCGATGCCGCGCCCTTCCTGGCGCAGATAGAGCAGCGCGCCGCGCCGCTCGGCGGCGATCTTCTGCAACGCGCTTTCCAGCTGCGGACCGCAATCGCAGCGCTGGCGAAAACAGCGCGTCGCCAGTCAGGCATTCGGAATGGATGCGTGCCAGCACCGGCGCGCCGTCGCCGACATCGCCCAGCGTCAGTGCCAGGTGCTCCTTGCCGCTGGCCGGATCGAAAAACGCATGCAGGCGGAAAGTGGCCCACGGCGTCGGCAGTTCGCAACTGGTGATGTACTGCACCTCGTCGGGTTTGGCAACGGCTACGGGATCGGCGTTCGGGTTCAGGGACATGGAAAATCTCGGCAACACGGATAAGCGGCGGCAAAAACGCACAAGCGGCATGGGCGGAGACTCCGTCCATGCCGCATTTTACGGCCAACCAGTTGCAAGGATATCAGGCGGCAGCCAATTCCGTGATGGCGCTGCGGGTTTGCGTCACGGCATTTCCGACCGCAGCCTCGCCCAGCGCCACTCCTTCGGTATGGACGAAGGTGATGTCGGTGAGGCCGATGAAGCCGAGCACCGCGCGCAGATAGGTCTCATGAAAATCCATCGCCTTGCCGGGGCCGGAGCTGTAGACGCCGCCGCGCGAGGTGAAGACATACACCTTCTTGCCGGTGACCAGGCCGACCGGGCCGGATTCGGTGTACTTGAAGGTCAGGCCGGCGCGCGCGACCTGGTCGATCCATGCCTTCAGCCCCGAGCTGATCGAAAAGTTGTACATCGGCGCGCCGATCACGATGACGTCGGCGGCAAACAGCTCGGCGATCAGTTGTTCCGACAATTGCGCGACCTGGTTCTGCTCCGGCGTGCGGTTGGCGGCCGGGGTGAAGAAGGCGCCGATGATTTCCTCGCTCAGGTGCGGCACCGGCTGCGCCGCCAGATCGCGTTCGACGATGGTATCGGTCGGGTGGTTGGCGCGCCACTGGTCGAGAAATTCGGCGCTCAGCTGGCGCGACAGGGAGCCTGCGGTACGGACGCTGCTATTGATATGAAGAAGTTTGGCCATGATCATTTCCTTTCGTTCGAGATGGGTTGAGGAAATGATAGGCCGCGGTTAATATCGATGGAAGCCAGATAATTTAACTTAATAACATCTATTAAATCGATATGAGAGACCCGGGAAACCCGACGCTGGACCAGTTGCGCGTGTTCGTCGCCGTCATCGACGCCGGCAGCTTTTCGCGCGCGGCGCGCCAGCTGCACCGCACGCAGTCGGTGGTCAGTTATACGATCGCCAACCTCGAAGCGCAGCTGAACGTGACCTTGTTCGATCGCGGCAAGCGCAAGCCGGAACTGACCGAAGCCGGCAAGATGCTGCTGGCCGACGCCCGCACCGTGGCGCTCAAGGTGGACGCGATGCGCGCCCGCGCCAAGAGCCTGGCCGAAGGGCTGGAAGCGGAAGTGGCGCTGGCGGTCGATGTGATGTTTCCTGCCTGCAGCTGGTACGGGTGCTGGACGCGTTCCAGCGTGAATTCCCGACGGTCGCCCTGCGCCTGCGTATCGAGGCGCTGGGCGGCGTCATGCAACTGGTGCTGGACCGCACCTGCGGCATCGGCGTCAGCGGCTGGATCGTCGAAACCCCGGACGCCATCGAACGCCAGCAGATCGGCCACGTGCTGATGATCCCGGTGGCCGCTCCCGGCCACCCGCTGGCACAGCACGCCGGCCCGATTCCCACCACGGTGCTGCGCGAACAGACGCAGCTGGTACTGACCGACCGCACCGCCCTCACCGCCGGCCGCGACTTCGGCGTCTTTGCCGTACGCGACTGGCGCCTGGGCGACCTCGGCGCCAAGCACGCGCTGCTGCGCGCCGGACTGGGCTGGGGCAACCTGCCGGAACCGCTGGTGCGCGAGGACCTGGCCGACGGCCACCTGGTGCGCCTGCAACTGGTCGAACAAGCCGAAACACCCTTCCCGCTGTACCTGATCCACCGCACCGACAACCCGCCCGGCGCAGCAAGCCGCTGGCTGATGGAACAGTTCGCCGACCGGCCGGTGGAGTCGGCGTTTGAGTGAGGGAGCAGCAATGACCAGCCGACTAATCACGCGATAGCGTTTTCAGAGGCGCTTTGAAGCTGCCGTTGCTTTTGACTTTGACGTGAAATCCGCTTGGGACGCTGCCGTTTGTGTGCAGCAGAAAATGGATCAGAAACGAAACATGTCCGAGCGCAGCGAGTTGGTTTCGTTTCCCATTTTTTGCTGCGCACAAACGGGAACCCGCAGGGCAGCGTCTTGCGGTCGCCTTTCTTTGCTTACTTTCTTTGGCGAGACAAAGAAAGTAAGTAGCCGCCGGGCTACCCCCGGCTAGCTACCACGAAGTAGCAAAGAAATCGCTTAGCCACAAACGCCACTGGATTCTCATCTACTGCGGGAACGAAAAATCATGGAGTATATGACAATTTACCAATATAACCGCCAGATATAGACAGAACACAATCGGAGTATATGAAATCACCCCTACTTCTTTTTCAACAACGACCCCAACACCCCCCGAATAATCTCCCTCCCCACCGTCGACCCCATCGTCCGCGCCGCCGACTTCACCATCGCCTCCACCACCGTATCCTTGCGCCGCGCAATCCCCGAGCCGCCAAATAGGCCGCCCATGGCGTTGCTCAGCATGCCGCCGAAACCACCGCCGCCCGACCCATTCGCCGGCGCGGGATCGGTAGCGGCAGCGCCACCGCTCTTGCCCGCCGCCTGCGCCTGCTCGCGCGTCGGCTGGGTAGCGGCCACCCGGCCCGTCAGTTTTTCATAGGCCGATTCGCGGTCAACGGTTTTCTCATACACGCCGGCGACGATCGAAGCGGCCATGATGTCGCTGCGCTCGGCATCGGTGATCGGCCCGATCTGCGACGCCGGCGCCAGGATGAAGGCGCGCTCGACCACATTCGGCCGGCCCTTTTCATCGAGGAAGGACACCAGCGCCTCGCCCACGCCCAGTTCCATGATCGCCTTTGCCGTATCCAGCTGCGGGTTGGCGCGGAAGGTTTCGGCCGCCGCCTGCACCGCCTTCTGGTCGCGCGGCGTGTAGGCGCGCAGCGCATGCTGCACGCGGTTGCCGAGCTGGCCCAGCACGGTGTCGGGGATGTCGAGCGGGTTTTGCGTGACGAAATACACGCCGACGCCCTTCGAGCGCACCAGCCGCACCACCTGCTCGATCTTCTGCAGCAGCGGCTTGGGCGCCTCGTTGAACAGCAGGTGCGCCTCGTCGAAAAAGAACGCCAGCTTCGGCTGGTCCGGGTCGCCCACTTCC
This sequence comes from uncultured beta proteobacterium, assembly GCA_963707665.1. GTDB lineage: Bacteria > Pseudomonadota > Gammaproteobacteria > Burkholderiales > Burkholderiaceae_D > DATJCV01. The sequence goes on from CAVPQU010000006.1 coordinate 80,187, forward strand.
GGCAGGCGCTCGAACAGTTCGGACAGCAGCCACAGCAGGAAAGTCGAATACAGCCGCGGCGCATTCAGCAGGCGGTCGGCCGCCAGGATGTTGACCACGCCGTGGCCGTTGGCGTCGGTCTGCATGAAATCGTCGATATTCAGCATCGGCTCGCCGAAGAAGCGGTCGCCGCCCTGCTGCTCGATATTCATCAAGCCGCGCTGGATGGCGCCGATGCTGGCGGCCGAGATGTTGCCGTACTGGGTGCGATATTCGGCCGCGCTGTCGCCGACCGCCTGCAGCATCGCGCGCAAGTCCTTGGTGTCGAGCAACAGCAGCCCATGGTCGTCGGCGATCTTGAACACCAGCTGCAGCACGCCTTCCTGGGTTTCATTCAGGTTCAGCATGCGCGCCAGCAACAGCGGCCCGAGGTCGGACACCGTAGCGCGCACCGGATGCCCTTTTTCGCCAAACACGTCCCAGAACGTCACCGGGCAGCCGGCCCAGGCCGGTTCCGGCAGATTCAAGGCCTCCAGCCGCGCCTTCAGCTTCGGATTCGAGCGCACCCGCCTTGGCCATGCCCGACAAGTCGCCCTTGACGTCGGCCATGAAGACCGGCACGCCGATCTCCGACAGCGCCTGCGCCAGCACCTGCAAGGTCACCGTCTTGCCGGTGCCGGTGGCGCCGGTGATGCAGCCGTGGCGGTTCGCCATGGCCGGCAGCAGCGCCAGCTCATGCTCCTGATTTTTCGCGATCAACAGGGGATTTGCCATGGTTTCATGCCGTTTCCGGAGAGATTTGGGGAGGTGGCGGTATGCTAAAATTGCCTGCTTGATTATAGCGAACTGACGCACGGAAGACTCATCATGGCTGGACACAGTAAATGGGCCAATATCAAGCATAAGAAGGCACACACGGATGCCAAGCGCGGCAAAATCTGGACTCGCCTGATCAAGGAAATCACGGTCGGCGCCCGCATGGGCGGCGGCGACATCGCCACCAACCCGCGCCTGCGGCTGGCGGTGGAAAAGGCGGCCGACGCCAACATGCCGAAAGAGAACGTCGCACGCGCGATCGCGCGCGGCACTGGCAGCCTGGAAGGCGCCACCTATGAAGAAGTGCGCTACGAGGGCTACGGCATCAACGGCGCCGCGGTGATCGTCGATTGCATGACCGACAACCGGGTGCGCACCGTGGCCGAAGTGCGGCACGCGTTTTCCAAGTTCGGCGGCAACATGGGCAGCGAAGGCTCGGTGGCGTTTCTGTTCAAGCACTGCGGCCAGCTATTTTTCGCACCCGGCACCAACGAGGATGCCCTGATGGAAGCGGCACTAGACGCTGGCGCCGAAGACGTCATCAGTGACCACGAAGGCGGCTTCGAAGTGATTTGCACACCGCACGATTTTGCCGGCATCAAGGACAAGCTGGAGCAAGCCGGGTTCAAGGCCGACATGGCGGAAATCGTCATGAAGCCAGCCACCGAAATCGAATTTGGCGGCGACGACGCGCTGAAAATGCAGAAACTGCTGGATGCGCTGGAAAACCTGGACGACGTGCAAGAGATTTTTACCAACGCCATCATCAACGAGTGATGCCCGACGCCGCTGCGGCCAAAGCCAGCGCGGCAACCACCCCTCACAAGACTTTCCATGAAAATTCTGGTAATCGGCTCCGGCGGCCGCGAACATGCGCTGGCTTGGAAAATAGCCCAGTCGCCACGCATACAGACGGTATTCGTGGCACCCGGCAACGGCGGCACCGCGCTCGACCCACGCCTGCAAAACATTGCGCTTTCCGACCCGGCAGCCCTGGCCGATTTTGCGGCGCAGGAACAGGTCGGCCTGACCGTGGTCGGCCCGGAAACGCCGCTGGCAGCCGGCATCGTCAACCTGTTCCGCGAACGCGGACTGAAGATTTTCGGCCCGACGCGAGAGGCGGCGCAGCTGGAAAGCTCGAAGGATTTCGCCAAGGCCTTCATGCAGCGCCACGGTATCCCTACCGCGCGCCACCAGACCTTTACCGACAGCCGCGCCGCGCATGACTACATCGACGCCCAGGGTGCGCCGATCGTGATCAAGGCCGACGGCCTGGCGGCCGGCAAGGGCGTGGTGGTGGCGATGACCCTCGACGAGGCGCACGCCGCGATCGACATGATGTTCGGCGACCGGCTGGCGGTGGACTATGGCAACGGCGGCACGCGAGTGGTGATCGAGGAATTCCTGGCTGGCGAGGAAGCCAGCTTCATCGTCATGGTGGATGGCCGCAACATCCTGGCGCTGGCCACCAGCCAGGATCACAAGCGCTTGAAAAACAACGACGAAGGACCGAACACCGGCGGCATGGGCGCCTATTCGCCGGCGCCGATCGTGACGCCGGAACTGCACGCGCGCGTGATGCGCGAAATCATCGATCCGACCGTGCGCGGCATGGCCAGCGACGGCATCACGTTTACCGGCTTTTTGTACGCCGGCCTGATGATCGACGCCCAAGGCAACCCAAAGACGCTGGAATTCAATTGCCGCATGGGCGATCCGGAAACTCAGCCGATTCTGGCACGCCTGAAAACCGATTTTCTCGCCGTGCTGGAACACGCAGTAAACGGCACGCTGGACCAGGTGGAGCTCGAATGGGACCGCCGTACCGCGCTCGGGGTAGTCATGGCCGCGACCGGTTACCCCGAGGCGCCGCGCAAGGGTGACGTGATTTCCGGCATCCCGGCCGAATCCGCCGACTGCGTCACCTTCCATGCCGGCACGGCGCTGGAGGATGGTCAGTTAAGCGTCTGCGGCGGGCGCGTGCTGTGCATAGTCGGATTGGGGGACAGCGTCCGCATGGCGCAGAACCGGGCCTATGCGACCATTGACATGATTCATTTCGACGGCGCCCAATACCGCCGCGACATTGGCTGGCGCGCGCTGAAGCGACACTAGCGCCAGCCCCTGTACCGTGCCGGCCGCCGGCACGGTACGCACGCTACAATTCTCCCGTTACCCTCTTTGTCCTTGACCCGCTAGAACGCCATGCCCTCCTCGCCACAGTCCGCCGCCGCCGTCAAAGCCTGGTTACTGGATTTGCACGCTCGCATCGTCGCAGAGCTGGAAGCCATCGACGGCAAGCCGTTCTCGCGCGACAGCTGGCAACGCCCTGAAGGCGGCGGTGGCATCTCGCGCCTGCTGGAAGAAGGCCAGGTGTTCGAGCGCGGCGGAGTCGGCTTTTCGCATGTCATTGGCAGCAGCTTGCCGCCTTCGGCTGCCGCCAACCGGCCGGAAATCGCCGGCCGCAGCTGGCAGGCGATGGGCGTTTCGCTAGTGCTGCATCCGCGTAACCCATACGCACCGACGGTGCACATGAATGTGCGCTTTTTTACCGCGCACGCGGAAGGCCAGGAGCCGGTCTGGTGGTTTGGCGGCGGCATGGACCTGACGCCGTATTACGGTTTTGTCGAAGACGCCGTGCATTTTCATCAAACCTGCAACGCCGCGCTGGCATCCTTTGGCACCGATCTGTACCCGGATTTCAAGAAATGGTGTGATCGCTATTTTTACCTGAAGCATCGACAGGAAGCGCGCGGCATCGGCGGCATTTTCTTCGACGATTTCAACCAGCTCGGCTTCGAGCAGAGTTTCGCCATGACCCGCAGCGTAGGCGACCATTTCCTGGATGCCTATCTGCCGATCCTGCGCCGTCGCAAGGACGCCGCCTATGGCGAATGCGAACGCGATTTCCAGGCCTACCGGCGCGGACGCTACGTTGAATTCAACCTGGTCTATGACCGCGGCACCCTGTTCGGGCTGCAATCGGGCGGGCGCACCGAATCGATCCTGATGTCGCTGCCGCCCGTCGTCAAATGGCGCTACGACTGGCAACCGCCGGCGGGCAGCGCCGAGGCGCAACTGTATTCCGATTTCCTGCCACCGCGCGACTGGATCCAGAGTGCGGCCTGAAGATGGCGAAGCATCAACCGCCGCGCGCAGGCCTTGCATTGCGCTGCTGGGGGGTAGTTTTGACCCCGTGCATAAGGGCCACGTCGCGCTGGCCGAATATTTCGTCAAGCTGTTCGCGCCGGATTTGTTACGTATCATCCCGGCCGGCAACCCATGGCAAAAGCACGGCCTGCAGGCGTCCGCCGCGGATCGCGTCCAGATGGTGCAGCGCGCCTTCGACCGCCAGGCAATTCCGGTCGCGATCGACACCCAGGAAATCGAGCGTGGCGGCGCCACCTATACCATCGACACCCTGCGCGCGATACGTGCCGAAGTCGGACCGGAAGCCTGCCTGCTGTTCCTGATGGGTGCCGACCAGTTGCAACAGTTGCATACCTGGCAGGGTTGGCGTGAATTGTTCGACTATGCCCACCTGTGCGCCGCTTCCCGCCCCGGCTTTGCAATAGACGCGGCGCAGGTGCCGGCCGCAGTTACTGGCGAATTTACCCGCCGCCACGCAACGCTGGAGCAAATTCGCCGTACACCTCACGGACTGGCGTATCTGGCGCCCAACCTGGCGGTGGACATTTCCTCGACCGTCATTCGAAGCGCGCTGCAGCACGGCGAACGGCCCAGCTCGCTGGTGCCGGACTCAGTGCTAGACTATATTCAACAACACCACCTCTATCAAAGCTAAATGGACATCAAAAATCTGCAAAGTACCGTCGTCGCCGCGCTGGAAGACATCAAGGCGCAGGATATCCGCGTGTACGACACCGTCCATCTGACCAGCCTGTTCGATCGCATCGCGATCGCCTCCGGCACTTCGAATCGCCAGACCAAGGCCCTGGCCGCATCGGTGCGCGACAAGGTCAAGGAAAAAGGCGGCGCCATCGTCAGCGTCGAAGGCGAGGACACCGGCGAATGGGTGCTGGTCGACCTGGGCGACATGATCGTCCACATCATGCAACCAGCGATCCGCGCGTATTACCGCCTGGAAGAAATCTGGGGCGACAAGGAAGTCAAACTGGGAGCGGCAAAACGCCTGTCGAAGCGCAGCGCCGCAGAGCCGGCGGAGGGGGAGGCGGCGCCCAAAAAAGCATCGCGCCATTTAACCATCACCCAGCCTGCCAGCGACGCAGCGCCGAAGAAACGAGCACCGCGGAAAACCGCTGCAACGACCGACGAGGGCACCTCCGCAGCGAAAAAAGCGGTGGTAAAAACCGCTGCCGTCAAAAAGCCGGCAGCCCGCGAGGTAACAGCGAAAGCCGCCAAAGCGGCAAGCGCGACACCGAAAAAGGCGCCGGTGAAGCGCGCCCCGGCAAAAGCCAAAACGGAATAAGCGCCGCTACCCGCCGCGCAAACGAACCCGGCCATGCAACTGATCATCGCCGCCGTCGGACAGCGGATGCCGGGATGGGTCGATGCCGGTTTCGAGGAATATGCGAAACGCATGCCGCCCGAAAGCCGCATCCATCTGAAGGAAATCAAGCCAGTCGAACGCTCCGGCAGCAGGAGCGCAGCAACCGTGATGGCGCAGGAACGCACCAGGATCGAAGCGGCGCTGCCGAAGGGCGCGCGCGTCGTCGCCCTCGATGAGCACGGGCGCGACCTCACCAGCATGCAGCTATCGGCTTGCCTGATGCAGTGGCAACAGGATGGGCGTGATGTCGCCTTCGTGATTGGCGGCGCCGACGGCCTGGACCCTGGGCTGAAGGCAGATGCCGATATGCTGATCCGGATTTCCAGCCTGACCCTGCCGCACGGCATGGTGCGCGTCCTGCTGGCCGAGCAGTTGTACCGTGCATGGTCGATCAGCCACAATCATCCTTACCACCGGGCCTGAGGCAGCATGAAATCGCGCTCACAAAAAATCTACCTGGCATCGAAAAGTCCGCGTCGGCGCGAATTGCTGCGCCAGATCGGCGTCGAGTTTTCCCTGCTGATGCTGCGCGAGCAGACCGCGCGCGGCCCGGAAGTGTCGGAAAGCGTGTTGCCGGGCGAGGCGCCGGCGGACTATGTCTGGCGCGTGGCGCGCGAAAAAGCCCTCTGTGCGCAACAAACCATGCTGTGGCGCAAGCTGCCGCTGCATCCGATCCTGGCTGCCGATACCACCGTCGCCATCGATGGCCGGATACTCGGCAAGCCAAGCGGGCCATCTGAAGCAATGACCATGCTGCAGTCGCTGTCCGGACGCACGCATCAGGTACTGACCTCCATCTGCGTCTGCCATGAACAGGAAATCTGGCAGCTCACGCAAACTTCCGCGGTCGCCTTCTGCCATCTGTCGGACGATACGATCCGCGCCTACTGCACCAGCGCCGAGCCATACGACAAGGCAGGTGGTTATGGTATCCAGGGACTTGCCGCAGTATTCATCCAGGAAATTGCCGGCAGCTATTCCGGCATCATGGGCCTGCCGCTATTCGAAACCGCGCAATTGCTGCAACAAGCCGGAGTCCACACTTTATGAGCGAAGATATCCTGATCAACGTCACGCCGCAGGAAACCCGGGTGGCCCTGATGCTGCAGGGAGCGGTGCAGGAATTGCACATCGAACGCACGCTATCGCGCGGACTGGCTGGCAACGTTTACCTGGGCAAGGTGGTGCGCGTGCTGCCTGGCATGCAATCGGCGTTCATCGACATCGGACTGGAGCGCGCCGCATTCCTGCACGTGGCCGACATCTGGACTGCGCGCGGACCTGACGGGGCGGCGCCTTCGCTACCGATTGAAAAACTGCTGTTCGATGGCCAGTCGCTGATGGTGCAGGTGATCAAGGACCCGATCGGCACCAAGGGTGCCCGGCTATCAACCCAAATCTCGATTGCCGGCCGCATGCTGGTCTACCTGCCGCAGGACCCTCACATCGGCATTTCGCAACGGATCGAAAGCGAAACCGGGCGCGAGCAATTGAAAGGCCGGGTGCAGCGCCTGCTGCCGGCCGAAGAAAAAGGGGGATTCATCATCCGCACCATGGCGGAAGACGCCTCGGATGCCGACCTGGAAATGGATATCGAATATCTGCGCAAGACCTGGGCCACCGTCACGCAACAGACCAAGCAGAAGCCGGCGCCGACGCTGCTGTATCAAGACCTGGACCTGGCGCAGCGCGTATTGCGCGATTTCGTCGGCGACGACACCGCCAGCATCCAGATCGACTCGCGTGAAAATTTCAACCGGCTGCAAGCCTTCGGCACGCTGTATACGCCATCGGTATTGTCACGGCTGGTGCACTACACCGGCGAGCGCCCGCTGTTCGACCTGTATGGCGTGGAGGACGAAATCCAGCGCGCTCTGGGGCGCCGCGTCGATCTGAAGTCCGGCGGTTACCTGATTGTCGACCAGACCGAGGCGATGACCACCGTCGATGTGAACACCGGCAGTTTCGTCACCGGCCGCAACTTCGACGACACCATCTTCAAGACCAATCTGGAAGCGGCCCATGCGATCGCGCGCCAGCTGCGGCTGCGCAACCTGGGCGGCATCATCGTCCTCGATTTCATCGACATGGAAAACACCGAGCACCAAAGCGCGGTGCTGGCCGAACTGAACAAGGCGCTGGCACGCGACCGTACCAAGATTTCGGTCTCGGCTTTTTCCGCGCTCGGCCTGGTTGAAATGACGCGCAAACGGACGCGCGAATCGCTGGCGCATATCCTGTGCGAGCCCTGCCCGGCCTGCGGCGGCAAGGGCCAGGTAAAAACGGCGCGCACCATCTGCTACGAAATTCTGCGTGAGCTGCTGCGCGAAGCCAGGCAATTCAACCCGCGCGAATTCCGTATCCTGGCCTCGCAAGTAGTGATCGATATGTTTCTGGAAGAGGAGTCGCAGCATCTGGCGCTGCTGGGCGACTTCATCGCCAAGCCGATTTCCTTGCAGGTGGAAACCGTGTATGAACAGGAACAATACGACATTATTCTGATCTGAACCCTGAAATTTCACATGCGCTTTTCACGCCGTGTTGCTTCCCTGAGCCATTCGGTGCGCGCCGCATGACGATTTACATAGCGACGTTCGGGCGCAAGCACGTTGCCGCGGGATTATAAATACGATAACGTCCCGCATCCTCAATGATATAAGACGCCATAATGGAAAACAAACCGCAGCGCCATGAGGAATTATTCGATAGCGTACTTGGCTGCCTGGGTTATTCCTCTCCCGATGGCGGCATCAATCCACAGAACAACTGGTGCCACGCGAAGAGCAAAGTGGAGGCGCACGGCAGTTGAAACCGACCTGCCCGGCATCGCGGGCCGAAACCGCCAGCCAGACGCCTTTCGCCATATCGAGTGCGGCATTGGCGCGGCGATGATGCCGGTCCTGGTAACGCCATGCGCACGGCTTGTTACTCGTCATGAAGGCCAGAAGCGATCATCAGTGAGCGCCTGATTACCAGCTGGCCTCGAACGGGCTAGTGATCATCCACTATTCCAATACCTGCCACAGAGATGCTGGAAAAATTACATACTCCATGCATAGACTGCTTGCATCTGCCATTAAATCTAGATTTATGGAACATACTCCATTAAAAATACCCGATTAATTTCTAACACAGATGGCCCCCAATTTCGCCATTCCCGCGCCAGCGGGAATCCAGGTGAGGCGACCAGCACCATCGCACCCTGCGTCACCTTGCGCGAGGGCGACAGCTTGAATTTTTCGCGTTTGCCTGAGGTTGGTAACTAATCGGATAAAAACATGGCCTGGACAGAAGTATGGACGGCAGCGTTCTGTAGTTCGTCTCACGAATGCTTCGGCAATCGACGTGTTCATCGTCCTGGCTGTTTACCGTTCTGGCGCGACAGCGCTTATTCCGCAACGCCGCTCAAAAGACCATCACATCGTGCATGGCGGCAGCGCCTATGAGCCCTGCACTACCAGGGCATCCAGCTCAATGACGGAACTTCGAATTTTCTTGTCACTCCAATAAAAGACTGAATCGGCAGCATTGTTTTTTGCTCCATCCACGTCCCGGACCCATATCGGTTCACGTCGCTTTCCATCCACGCCGGTTCAGCTTGCTCCCATCCATTCACGCAACAGCATTTGCAAAGGAACCGTCATGATGCAAGCCAACGAAATCGAGCAACGTTTCAATCGTATCGAGCACAGCATCCATCAGGCTGCGCAAGCGTGCGCATCGGACAGCAGCGTCTCTCCGGAATTGAAGCAATGTCTAACCCAGATGGACCAGCAATCCACGCAAGCGCATCAGATCATGCAATCGCAAGACGAAATCCGGATTCGTCAGTGTGTCGATCAATTGGAAGAATTAGGCGACCGCGCCAAGATGGCGTGCGAGAAATCCGGCAATATCAAATCCGAACTCAAAAACGCGGTGATGCAGGCACACAACGAACTGTCCACCCTCAAGCATCAGTTGCACTAAGCATTTCCCGCCGGCGGTTTCATAAACTGCCGGCAAACTGATAGCGGCTGCCAGGATGCCACATGGTCGCAGTGGACGCGACTTGGCCCTGTGACAAGGTTTTCCGCTTCAGCACGAGGCAAGGTTCCTTCACCGAAATTTGCAGCATGGCGGCGATTTTGACCGGTGGATTGAGGGCTTCGATGCTGTAATTCACTCCCTGCAAGGGCGCCGCCACCATCAGATATTCGTTCGGTGTCGAAACTGAAAAATCCTGCTGCATGTAGTCGGGTGCCACCGTCGAGTTCACCCAGCGATCCTCGACCTGAATCGGGACGTCGTTGTCGTAATGGACGATGATCGAGTGAAATAGGATGTGGCCAGCCCGCACTCCAAATTGCACGGTAAACGGTTCCTGCGCCTTGCAGCGCTCCAGCAGATGCAGCTTGCTGCGATGTTGGTGAGCGCGGGCGCGTATCTCGTCGGCGATGCTCTGGATCTGGACCAGCGTCGCCTGATATTTATACTGTGCGACGTAGGTGCCTGAGCCCTGGATCCGGTTCAGGATCTGCTCCGAAGTCAGTTCGCGCACGGCGCGATTGACCGTCATCCGCGACACGCCAAACTGCCTGGCCAGCACCGCCTCGGACGGGATCGCCTCCCCCTCTTTCCATTGCCCGGCCTGGATCTCCGTCAGCAAATAATCCTTGATGCGCTGGTAGATTGGAATTTCCGTTTGTTCTGCCACGCCAGAATCGTCTGCTACGCTCAAGTCGACCCTCCTCAGAATGCTGTTGCCAGCTTCATATCTACGGCGCGCATGCTCACTTCACGCAACCGGCCAACAACCTGCCAGCAGCAAAAATTTTCTTCGGCAAAGTTGTATATACAACTTATTATTTATTATAAACGAACAAAAACAAGAAATCGCCACCGCTTGTCGGTTGTCGACCCGGCATTTTACGCACCATGGCTGCCGCCCTCGCTCCACACGCCCGACTTCCCCCTGCGGTAGATCGCTTGTCAACACCGCGAAAATTCATCGAACAAGGCCGCTGCAATGCGCTTGCCAGCGCGAATTTTCTTTGCTAAAGTTGTATATACAACTTGGCCTATTGCTACAGAGGCGGATGAATCGCCTTCCATCTATGGGTTGTTGGACAACTAGCCTACGCACCAGGCGCGCTTGGCCGGCCGATCTGCAAACAGCAGCCGGCCCTCAAAAGCGCCTTTTTTTGAAATGATGAGGAGGACTCCATGGTTCAGTTCAGTCGCAAGACATTGGTCGCAGCGCTTGTGGTAGGCGGCGTGCTTTCCACCCCGGCAGCATTTGCCGACATCAAGATCGGCTTCAACGTGCCACTGACCGGCTTTGCCGCATCGGACGGCAAATCGGCGCTGGAAGGCGCGAAGCTGGCAGTAGCGCAAGCCAACGCCAAGGGCGGCGTGGCCGGCCAGAAGCTGGACCTGGTGATCTATGACGATCAGGGCATCGCCAAGGAAGCGGTGCCGGTCGCTACCAAGCTGGTGGAAAAAGACAAGGTGGTCGGCGCTGTTTCCGGCTCGTATTCCGGCTCGACCCGCGCTGCCGCCTCGATCTTTCAGCAGGCAAAAACCCCGTACGTGGTCGCCTATGCGATCCACCCCGACATCACGCTGGCCGGCGATTACATGTTCCGCGTCTCGGCCATGGGCGAAGTCCAGGGCCGTGCCGGCGCCAAGCTGGCGGAAACCCTCGGCAAGAAAAAAGCGGTCCTGATCACGCTGAAAAACGACTTCGGCCAGGCGCTCGCCAGCGGTTTCAAGGAAGCCGCGCCCAAACTAGGCGTGCAGATCGCCAGCGAATACGAATACGGCATGGCCGATCGCCAGTTCGGCGCGCTGATTTCGAAGGTCAAGTCCGACAATCCTGAAATCATTTACGCTTCCGGCTACTTCTTCAACGCCGGTCCGTTGGTCAGCCAGCTGCGCGCCGCAGGTGTGACGGCGCCGGTGATCGGCCAGGAGGGTTACGATTCCGACAAGTTCATCGAAATCGCCGGCCCCGCCTCCGAAGGCACGTACATCACCACGTCGCTGGATCGCGATTCGAAATCCCCGGTGACGCAGGCCTTCATCGCCGATTTCAAGAAATCCGCGAATTTCAATTCCGACATGGTGGCTGCGTCCGCCTATACCGCGACCAATGTGCTGATCGAGGGCTTGAAAAAGACCGAGGGCAAGGGCGGCGAAGCGCTGAAGAATGCGCTGGCGGCCGGTACCTACGACACGCCGATCGGCACACTGGCCTTCAACGATCTGCATGAAGTGAAAAAGGACGTGCAGGTGCAGATCGTGAAGGACAAGGCGTTCCGTCACCACTCGATCATTTCCGACCCCGTGCTGCTGGCGCCGCCGACCAAGCCCGCCAAGTAATTTTGCCCAACCCGGGTGCGGGCGGCACGCCATGTGCCAAGCCGCCTGCACCTCAACCCCGACCAACTGAGGAAACTGCATGCTTTTTCTGGAGCTGATTGCGCAAGGGCTGGTACAAGGCAGCATCTATGCCTTGATCGCGCTGGGCCTGACGCTGGTATACGGGCTGCTGCGGATCTTGCATGTGGCGCACGCAGCCCTGTTCACGCTGGGCGGCTATGTCGGCGTGCTGGTTACCAATGCCACCGGCAGCCTGCCGCTGGCAATCGTGCTGGCGATGGTCGCCGCCGGTTTGGCCGGCATCGCCATGTACCGGCTGTGCTATGAGCCGATCCTGAAGCAGCCGCCGTTCGTGGCGCTGATCGCCTCGATCGGCCTGTATATCGCATTCGAGGAATTATTCCGCATCATCTTTGGCGCCTCCGGCCTGTCCTATCAGGCGCCGCCGCTGCAAGACCAGGTCGTGCTGTTCGGCGGCCTGCAATTCAAGCAAGCCGAACTGATGGTGATGGCCGGCGCCGTGGTGATCATCGCCGTGCTCGGCTACCTGCAGACCCGGACCCGGATCGGCGTCGCCTGCCAGGCCACCGTATCCGATCCGCAGATGGCGGAGTCGTTCGGCATCAAGCTGCGCACCGTGCGCGACCTGAACTTTTTCGTCGGCTCGGCGCTGGCCGGTTTCGCCGGCGTCTGGGTGGCGCTCTTGAACAACCTGGTGGAACCGACGATGGGCAGCGTGCCATCCTACAAGGGGCTGGCGATCATCGTGCTGGGCGGCATGGGCTCGGTGCGCGGCACCCTGTTCGCGGCGCTGATACTCGGCATCGTCGAATCGTTCGGCACCATTTATCTCGGTCAATTCCTGGATCGCAACGCCATCGCCTTTGCGTTCCTGATCCTGGTCCTGATGTTCCGTCCGCAAGGACTGTTTGCCAAACGCTGAGGACACGCAATGGCCTACGAAATTTCCCTTTTGACGTCGATGGGCATCATGGTGCTGTTCGCGCTGTCGCTCAACCTGATCACCGGTTTTTGCGGCCAGATCAGTCTCGGCCATGCCGCCTTCCTCGGCGTCGGCGCCTACACCTCGGCGCTGCTGTCCCAGGCTGGCTTGCCGTTTTTCGCCACGCTGCCACTGGCCATGCTGATGGCCGGGCTGCTGGGCGTGATCGTCGGCATCGCCAGCCTGCGCGTGCGCGACGACTTCCTGGCCATCACCACCATGGGCGTGGTGTTCCTGTTCGTCGGCGTGGTGCGCCAGCAGGAATGGCTGGGCGGTGAGCTCGGCGTGTCCGGCTTTCCCGGCTCCGGCCTGGAGAAACCAGCTTTCATGTGGCTGACCCTGGGCCTGGCCGCCGCCACCGCCGCCTTGTGCATCTACATCCGCAAATCGTGGATGGGCCGCGTCTTCAACGGCATCGCCGAGGACGAAGACACCATGCGCGTGCTCGGCATCGACGTCCCGCGCTACAAGCTGGCCGCCTTTGCCATGGGCACCGCGCTGGCCGGCCTGGCCGGCGCACTGTATGCGCAGCACTTCAAGTTCATCGGCCCCGACAGCTTCGGCTTCATCGAATCGATCACCGTGCTGTCGATGGTGGTGTTCGGCGGCATCGGCTCGGTCGCCGGCGTGGTGTTCGGCGCCGCGCTGCTGTCCGCACTGCCGGCCTGGTTCCAGTTCATCGGCGACTACAAGCTGCTGGTGTACGGCGGCCTGCTGTTCCTGATGATGCGCTTCTCGCCCGGCGGCGTGGCCGGCATCGTGCGCCGCCTGTTCAGTCGCAAAGCCGCCGCCGTCAAGCCGGCAGCCGAAGGAGCCCGCGCATGACGACTTCCACACCCCTGCTGCACGTGGACGGCGTCACGGTCCGCTTCGGCGGCCTGTCCGCGGTCGATAACGTCTCGTTCGACGTCCATCCGGGCGAACTGCTGGGTCTGATCGGTCCCAACGGCGCCGGCAAGACCACGATGATGCGTTCGATCACCGGCGTCGTGCGGCCGACCGAAGGCAGCGTCTATCTGGCCGGCGAAAATTTGAACGAACTGCCGATCCACCAGCGCATCCAGAAAGGCCTGGCGCTGTCGCAACAGCTGGTCAAGCCGTTCCGCGAAATCTCGGTACTGGAAAACGTCGCGCTGGCCGCCGGCGCCGAGCGCACCCGTTCGCCGCTGAAGGCGCTGATGCACGTCTCGCAACGCGAAGAGAACGAGATCGGCAACGGCATGCTGGCGCGGGTCGGCATCGCCGGCTACGCCGACCAGATGCCCGGCATCCAGCCGCTCGGCATCCTGAAGCGGATGGAAATGGCGCGCGCGCTGGCACTGAAACCCAAGCTGCTGCTGCTGGACGAGCCGCTGGCCGGGCTCAACTCGAAGGAAGCCAACGCGCTGGCTTCGACCATCGCCGACATCAACCGCCAGGGCATGACGATCATCCTGATCGAACACAACCTCGGTGAAGTGATGCGCATCTGCAACCGCCTGGTGGTGCTGGACAACGGCCGCAAGATCGCCAGCGGCGCGCCGCGCGAAGTGATGGAACAGCCGGCGGTGCGCGCCGCCTATCTCGGCAGCGATACCATCGCCGAAGCGCAGAACGGCAATGCGGTAGAAACAGCGGGAGGCACCCATGCTTGAATTGAAAAACCTTTCCTGCGGCTACGGCGCCTTCCACGCGGTCGGCGACCTGTCGCTGACCCTGCGTCCCGGCACCATCACCGGCCTCTTGGGCGCCAACGGCGCCGGCAAATCCTCGACCCTGATGTGCCTGGCCGGGCACGTCGCCTTGCAAGGCGGCCAGATCCTGTTCGAGGGCCAGGACATCGGCCGCATGCCGCCCAATGAACGGGTACGGCGCGGCATCGCCATCTCGCCCGAAGGCCGCCGCCTGTTCCGCGACCTGAGCGTCGAAGACAACCTGCGCGTCGGCGGCTTGGTCCGCCCCGCCGCCGATTTCAAGCGCGACCGCGACCACGTGCTGGAACTGTTCCCGCGCCTGGGCGAGCGGCTCGATTCACTCGCCGCCAACTTGTCCGGCGGCGAACAGCAGATGCTGGCGATCGGCCGCGCGCTGATGACGCGCCCCAAGCTGATCATGATCGACGAGCTGTCGCTCGGCCTGATGCCGAAGGTGATCGACCTCTGCTATCGCGCGCTACAGAAATTGCGCGAGGAAGGCATGACGATCCTGCTGGTCGAGCAAAACACCGACCGCGTGCTGGCCGTGGCCGACGACGTCTGCGTGCTGGAATCCGGCCGCACCGTCTGGCAAGGCAGCGCCGAAGCGGCGGCCAAGGACCCGGCGCTGGCGGCGGCGTATCTGGGATTGCATTGAGTCGAATACCCGAGCCGATTTGTTTTTGAAGTTGTCGTTGCTTTTGAAGTTGGCGTGCTTTGACGTGACCCCGCTTGGGACGCTGCCGCTGAAGCGGCGCCGAAATCGGATCAGAAACGAAACATGTCTGAGCGCAGCGAGTTGGTTTCGTTTCCCGATTTGGCGCCGCAGCAGCGGGAAGCCGAAGGCCAGCGTCTTGCGGTCGCCTTCTTTTGCTTACTTTTTTTGGCGAGACAAGAAAAGTAAGTGGCCGCCGGGCTACCCCCGGCATGCCCACGAAGTAGCAGCCACATCAGTGAGCAACAAACGCCACTAGGGAATGCATGCATTCCCGCCTGCGCGGGAACGACAAGCAAAAAACACTTCACCCGATACAAATCTTCACACCAAAATTTTGAAGGAAACCACCATGAATACCATCTCCGATAACTCCCTCAAACCGCCGACCCCCGCCTCGACCCCAGCCGCGAAATCCGCGCGCCGCGCGGCAGCACGCTGACCTGCAAGAACTGGGTCACCGAAGCCGCGTACCGGATGCTGCAAAACAACCTCGACCCCGACGTCGCCGAAAACCCCCGCACCTGGTGGTGTACGGCGGCATCGGCCGCGCCGCGCGCGACTGGGCCTGCTACGACCAAATCCTGGCGTCGTTGCGCGAGTTGAACGACGACGAATCGCTGTTGATCCAATCCGGCAAACCGGTCGGCGTGTTCCAGACGCACGCCGATGCGCCGCGGGTGTTGATCGCCAACTCGAACCTGGTGCCGAAATGGGCCAATTGGGACCACTTCAACGAACTCGACCGCCAGGGCTTGTTCATGTATGGCCAGATGACCGCCGGCTCCTGGATTTACATCGGCAGCCAGGGCATCGTCCAAGGCACCTATGAAACCTTCGTCGAAGCCGGCCGCCAGCACTTCAACGGCGACTGGGCCGGACGCTGGATCGTCACTGCGGGTCTCGGTGGCATGGGCGGCGCGCAACCGCTGGCCGCGACGCTGGCCGGCGCGGTGTCGCTGAACATCGAATGCCAGCAAGCGAGCATCGACTTTCGCTTGCGCACCCGGTATGTCGACCAGCAAGCCAAGGACCTCGACGACGCGCTGGCGAGGATCCGCTACCACACCGAACGCAAGGAAGCGGTGTCGATCGCGCTGCTGGGCAATGCCGCCGAAATTCTGCCGGAGCTGGTCCAGCGCGCCCAGGCCGGCGGCATCCGTCCGGATCTGGTGACCGATCAAACCTCGGCGCACGACTTGATCAATGGCTATTTGCCGATCGGCTGGAGCGTGGCGCAATGGAAAGCCGCGCAGCACGAGCCAGCCCAGCATCAAAAACTGACCGCGGCGGCCGCGCAGTCGTGCGCGGTGCACGTACAGGCGATGCTCGACTTCCACGCGATGGGGATTCCGACTGTCGACTATGGCAACAATATCCGCCAGGTCGCGTTCGATACCGGCGTCAAAAACGCGTTCGATTTCCCCGGCTTCGTGCCCGCCTATATCCGGCCGCTGTTTTGCGAAGGCAAGGGGCCATTTCGCTGGGTCGCGTTGTCGGGCGATCCGGAAGACATTTACAAGACCGATGCGAAGATCAAGGAATTGTTTCCGGACAACCAGCATACGCACCAGTGGCTCGACCTGGCGCGCGAACGGATCGCGTTCCAGGGCTTGCCGGCGCGCATCTGCTGGCTCGGCCTGGGCGAGCGCCATCTGGCTGGCCTGGCGTTCAACGACATGGTCAAGAATGGGGAATTGAAGGCGCCGATCGTAATTGGCCGCGACCATTTGGATACCGGTTCGGTCGCCAGCCCGAACCGCGAAACCGAAAGCATGCGCGACGGCACCGATGCGGTCTCCGACTGGCCGCTGTTGAATGCGTTGTTGAACACCGCCGGCGGCGCCAGCTGGGTCTCCTTGCACCATGGCGGCGGCGTCGGCATGGGTTATTCGCAACACGCGGGGATGGTGATCGTCGCCGACGGCAGCGCCGCGGCCGAACAGCGGCTGGCGCGGGTGCTGGTCAACGATTGCGCATCCGGCGTGATGCGCCATGCCGATGCCGGCTATGAGCCCGCGATCGCCTGTGCCAAGCGCTTCGGCTTGAAACTGCCGATGGTGAAGTAACGAGGAAGTAGTCTCAAACAAGAGGCGCACGAGTGAAACCAGGGTCAGAGTTTTTTTCGCTGGGGTTTGCGAAAATTACTTTGACCCTGCTTTCACGGATTCGAAGTGAAGCAGGTAAAACATCGGAGTGATTGGACGTTCGTACTCTGTAGTCCGTTGAATCGGGATCAGAGTAATTTTCGCGATAGAGCGCTGCGAAAAAAAATCTGACCCCGATTAATCTTCCGCATCGCTTTGCGGCGACCCTAAATGATTCTAGTGACTGATTTCAACGGTGAGCGAGACATAAAAAGGAGACCGGCATGAGCAACACTTTGGCCATCAGCATCAACGAGCGCGTTCGCGCCTGCGTCACGCCGGAACAGATCGCGGCATTCCGGCGCGACGGCGCAGTCTGCCTGCGCCAACTGCTGAACGCGGAAGAAGTCGGCCTGATCCGCGCCGGCATCGACCACAACATCGCCGCGCCGAGCCCGCGCGCCAAGGTTGCCAGCCAGCCGGGGGATCCGGGCTTCTTCCTGGAAGACTTCTGCAACTGGCAGGAGAATGACAACTACCGGCGCGTGATCATGGACGGGCCGCTCGGCGCTGCCGCCGGCCTGCTGATGCAAAGCGCCACCACGCGCCTGTATCACGACCACATGCTGGTGAAGGAGCCCGGCACGCGCCAGCGCACGCCGTGGCACCAGGACCAGCCCTACTACAACATCGAAGGCATGCAGAACGTCAGCATGTGGATTCCAGCCGATCCGGTGCGCCGCCACTCGACGCTGGAATTCGTCGCTGGCTCGCACCTGGGGCCGTGGCTGATGCCGCGCTCGTTCATGCAGAACGAGGCCAAGTGGTTTCCGGAAGGCAGCCTGGCCGACCTGCCGGACGTCGAAGCCGATCGCTCCGAATTTCCGATCATCGGCTGGGAAATCGAACCGGGCGACGTGGTCTGCTTTCATATGCTGACCCTGCACGCGGCCGGCGGCGTCGACGGCGATCGGCGACGACGCGTGTTCTCGGTGCGCTTTCTGGGCGACGACATCCGCCATGCGCCGCGGCCGTGGGTGACTTCGCCGGAATTCCCCGGCCTGGCGCAGGAACTGCCGGCCGGCGCGACGATGGATCATGCATTGTTTCCGCTGTTGTGGACGGCCGGCACCGAGCAGCCTGCAACTGCCTGAACGCGCCATATACTCCAAAGGATGCGATCCAATTTCGGACGTGAATGATAATAATTTGCAACATACTCCTACCATGAGGCAAGAGACCTTGACCAGCCAGCCGGGACAATTCGCCCTTGCCGAGCTGC
>CAVPQU010000007.1:0-202592 GCA_963707665.1 uncultured beta proteobacterium
CCGGCGAGGATCGAGGCGGAGCAGCCGGACCAGCGAAACGCCGGCGCCGGGCGCAACCTTATTGCCATGCGGGCAAGCCTTGGGCCTTGCACCGCCGCATCCGGTCTATACATGGAGCGGGTTGAGCTGCTAGGCTTAAAATCATGTGACTTTATTCCGCTTTTTAGCCATGCAACCCATTGCTCCCGGCACCATCATCTTCCATCGCTATCGCGGCTACGGCGTGATCGTGTCGGTCAATCTGCTGACCGGCTGGATCGCCGCACGCTTCGGCAGCGAACTGCGCACACTGGACCTGAACCTGTCGTCGGACGAAGTGCAGCACGCCGACGGCGAGCCGATCCGCTTCCGCCGTGCACCGCCGGACCGCATGCCGCATGCGCGGCTGATGGGCATGGTGCGCGAACTGCATCGCGCCGGATACCAGCGCCTGTACCTGTACAGCTGGCCGAAGCCGTCCGGACTGCACTGGCGCTGGCAGTTGTTTTGCGGCCGGCGCAACTGGCTGGAACGGCCGTGGCGCGAGGGTTGGTATGGCTCCGGCGCCGATTACAACTTCAATCCGGTATTGGGCTGGGGCGAGGCGCCGGGCGCTTCGGCGGCAGAAATGGCCAGCGCCCTGGCGCGCTTCGATCCGCAGGGACTGGCGCAGGCGCTGGGGCGCGACGAAGACCACGCCGACTGGTTCGAGACGGTCTGTGCGGCGCTGTTGCCGGACTATGCATATAGCCTGGGCTGGGAGCGCGGCAGCACACTGCCGCCAGCTCTGCCGGTAATGCCGGTGCGCGGCCAGTTGCCCGCCTACAGCGGGCCTTCGCTGCCGTGGCCGCCAGGCTGGGCCGACTTATGGGGCGGGGCGGTGCGGCAATCCCAGGCATTGGCACCGGCGGCAAGCCGCTGACGACCCGACACGCCGGAGGCAACGATTCGACCGCGGCCGCTATTGACGCGGGTCAACAATCGTCCTGTTTGCCGTGCTACCGTTTAAATGACGGGCAGGCCGGCGCCGGAACCGAAACCGATGGGCGGTGTAGAATCCCGGGTTTCGTGGCATGAACCGGCCGCTCGCGCATCACAATTGCCGCGTATCAGGTCGTCGCGCAGGACATCCTCCGGCGCCTCCATCATCTCCGGCAGTAGCGCCGTGCCATTCATCCCAGCATCGGCTGTCGGAACCGGCGTAGCGAGTCGAAGGGCATGGCCGCTGCGTCGCGCACGCGTTTCCATTATTTATAGGCATTGGAGGTCTTATCGTGAATCAAGCAGTCATGGGCGGCGTCACTGCTGTCAATCCGCCGGCTTACGTCAAGCAGCAAAAATTGATCAACTGGGTGGCGGAAATCGCGGCCCTGACGAAACCGGCACGCATCGTCTGGTGCGACGGTTCGCAAGAGGAATACGACCGCCTGTGCGCCGAGATGGTCGCCGCCGGCACCATGAAGAAGCTGAACCCGGCCAAGCGCCCGAACAGCTACCTGGCCTGCTCCGATCCGAACGACGTCGCCCGCGTCGAGGACCGCACCTTCATCTGTTCCGCCAACAAGGAAGACGCCGGCCCCACCAACAACTGGATGGCGCCGGCCGAAATGCGCGCCACCTTGCAGCCGCTGTTCGACGGCTGCATGCGCGGCCGCACCATGTACGTGGTGCCGTTCTCGATGGGACCGCTCGGTTCGCCGATCGCGCATATCGGCGTCGAACTGTCGGATTCGCCGTATGTCGCCGCCAACATGCGCATCATGACGCGCATGGGGCGCGCCGTGTATGACGTGCTGGGCGCCGACGGCGAGTTCGTGCCGTGCGTGCACAGCGTCGGCGTGCCGTTGCAGCCGGGCCAGCAGGACGTCGCCTGGCCATGCAACACCACCAAGTACATCGTGCATTATCCGGAAACTCGTGAAATCTGGTCCTACGGCTCCGGCTATGGCGGCAATGCGCTGCTCGGCAAGAAATGCCTGGCACTGCGCATCGCCTCGACCATGGGCCGCGACCAGGGCTGGCTGGCCGAGCACATGCTGATCCTCGGCGTCGAAAATCCGCAAGGCCAGAAGCACTACGTGGCGGCGGCCTTCCCCTCGGCCTGCGGCAAGACCAACTTCGCCATGCTGATCCCGCCCAAAGGCTTCGAAGGCTGGAAAGTCACCACCATCGGCGACGACATCGCCTGGATCAAGCCGGGCGCCGATGGCCGCCTGTATGCGATCAATCCGGAAGCCGGCTACTTCGGCGTCGCTCCCGGCACCAACGACCAGACCAACCACAACTGCATGGCGTCGCTGGCCGAGAACACGATCTTCACCAACGTCGCACTGACCGACGACGGCGACGTCTGGTGGGAAGGCATGACCAAGGAGCTGCCGGCGCACCTGATCGACTGGCAGGGCCGCGACTGGACGCCGGAAATCGCCCAGGCCAACAGCGCCAATGGCAAGCCACGCGCGGCCTCGCATCCGAATGCGCGCTTTACCGTGTCCGCCACGCAAAACCCGGTGATCGATCCAGCCTGGGACGATCCGGCCGGCGTGCCGATCTCGGCCTTCATCTTCGGTGGCCGCCGCTCGACCACGGTGCCGCTGGTGACCGAAGCGCGCAATTGGGTCGAAGGCGTCTACATGGCCGCCACCATGGGTTCGGAAACCACCGCCGCCGCCGCCGGCCAGATGGGCGTGGTGCGCCGCGACCCATTCGCGATGCTGCCGTTCGCCGGCTACAACATGAGCGACTACTTCCAGCACTGGCTGGACATGGGCAAGAAGATCGCCGCCTCCGGCGCCGCGCTGCCGAAGATCTACTGCGTCAACTGGTTCCGCACCGATGCCAACGGCAAGTTCGTCTGGCCGGGCTTTGGCGACAACATGCGCGTGCTGAAGTGGATGCTGGACCGCATTGACGGCAGCGGCGACGGCGTTGAATCGATCTTCGGCATCAGCCCGCAATTTTCCGACTTGCGCTGGGACGGCCTCGATTTCTCGCAGCAGCAGTTCGATTTGATTACCTCGATCGACAAGGCGGCCTGGCAAGCGGAATTGAAGCTGCATAACGAACTGTTCGACAAGCTGAAGCACCACTTGCCGCCCGAGTTGGCAGCCACCAAGGCTGAGCTGGAAAAGCGGCTGGCGGCTTAACCAGCATCACGAGCGCCTGAACCTCGCTCACCATTCCAGCGCGGCCACGAAACTGGCCGCGCTTTTTTTGCGCCATCGATGACTATCAGGCGCTATCGAATGCGAGCGAATTGCAAGCCCCATCGCTCAAGTCACGTTCCGCTTGCCGCCTGCTGAAATAGCCAGTTGCCGATATCGGTGATCATGCCGGTCTGTTCGGCGTTCGAAACGCGGTATGAATGCCGGAGCTTTAATGTCTTCGTGCTGCGGTTGATTGTTCGCCGTCCATCCGCCTGACTGCGGTATGCGCGTACAGCGCCGCCTGCCACGCCACATGACAAAAAAACCCCGCCGGGCTTGCGCCGGGCGGGGTCAAATCCTTCCGGGGGAAGGAGGAGACATTGGTTGCGGCTTCAGCCGCAAATCAGTGCGCGCGGCTGGCGGCGTACTCGCAAGCCATTGGCCGCAGTAGCGCGCGCCGAGGCCGAGGCAATATCGACCAGGCCAAGGCCACGAGCTTGTCTTGACGATGATTGCGTGCTTAAGCGCGCCGCTTCGTACGGGCTCAACTTCGAAGCGACGCAACCGAGGGCAACCGCGATCGGTGGATTGTAGGCGTTTAGCATGATCAAAATCCTCCTACCAATGGTTGGTGCGGTACCGGTTCAGCGTCAGTCGCGCGAAGCCAGGGCGCGCAATTCGATGGCCTGATTGGGCTGCGACTCGTCAACATGCCGGGCCAGCCGGTTGAGCAGCAGTACAGCGCGCAGATGCTGGTGTGCACTGCGCTGCTCCAGGCTGCGGCGCGGGCGCAATATCAGCAACATCGCTTGCAGAATTCCGGTCAGCAAGGGCTTGAACAGCATCAGCAATCCGGCCGTCGCGCCCAAGCCGAGCAGAGGGCGCGAAAAGCGCGCCGCGCTCAGCGCCACTGTTTCCGCCAGCGGCAGTGCTACTTCAGCAGGAAACGCAAGGGCCCAAATGGACATGGTATTTTCCTGGTCAGCGACGATTTATGTTGCGACGCAATGCAAGCGGCTTCAGTACAATTCAGCGATTCGCGGCCAGGTAGCGCAATTCCGCGGCCAGAGCCGGCATCGAGCCTTCCACTTCGTGCGCCATGCTGTGCAATTCGAGCACCGCGCGCAGCTTCTGGCGCTGGCTCAGCTGCCGTTCTACCTGCGCCGGCTTGCGCGCCAGCAGGGCGCCCCAGAGCAGGCGGACCGCGTGTGCCAAGTTGTTGGCATAGGCTTGCAAGGTGGTAATGTGTTGGCCGCGGGCGGCATGGTTGATAGCATTCCCAGCGGCGGCATAAGCGAAGTTGGACATGATTTCTTCCTTTCGATAAAACCTGTTTTGTTGCATTGCAGTATAGGCTTTTCCTGCCGGATATCCAATTTTGTTGCACCATAACTACTATGCATTTCGTGAATACCATTTTTGGCCGGCAACGCCGGCGTAACGGGCCCTGTCCATGAGCTTTCTGAACCTTGACCTGAATCTCTTGCGCGTGTTCGACGCCGTCATGACCGAACAAAACCTGACGCGCGCCTCCAACCTGCTGGCGATGACACAGCCTGCGGTCTCCAACGCCTTGCGCCGGCTGCGCGATGCATTGGGCGACGAGCTGATGATCCGCACCGCCCACGGCATGCGGCCCACGGCACGCGCCGAAGAACTGTGGCCGACCGTGCGACGCGCCTTGTCGGAACTGGAGGCGGCGATCACGCCGGAAAGCTTCGATGTCTCGAAAACCCACGCGATCTTCCGCATGGCGATGGCCGACTCGACGGCGGCGCTGTGGCTGCCCTCGCTGGTGCGCGCGATCGAGCGCGAGGCGCCGCACATGAGCGTGCGCATGGTGACCCTGATGACGCGCGACCCGCGGCCGATGCTGCTGGGCAGCGAAATTGATCTGGCGATCGGTTTTTTCCCCGGTGTGGCGGCGCAACTGGCGGCTGCGCGTAACACGCCAATCCGGCATGAACGGCTGTATACGGGTCAGTACGTGTGCGTAATGCGCCGCCATCACCCGCTGGCAGCGGTCGAATTGACGCTGGATAACTATTGCGCGGCGAATCACTTGATGGTGAGTTCTTCCGGTCGCGCCCAGAGTCTGGCGGACAAGGCGCTGATGGAAATCAATCGCGAGCGCCGCGTATTGCTGATCGTCAATCAGTTCATCACCGCCGGCCGCGTGGTGGCCAACTCCGACCTGATTACTGTCCTGCCGCGCCACCTGATTGCCTCGACCGGCATGACCGACGCCCTGGTGTCGAAGGAATTGCCGTTCCCGATGCCGGAGGTCAACGTCGACATGCTATGGCATGAGCGCGATGCCCGCAGCCCGGCGCACAAATGGCTGCGCGAGCACATGTCGGCCATGCAGAGCGATCCTTATACGCAAGTCAAGTCAGGCTCCTGAGCAAGGGCGGCAGCAGTCGCCGCACCTTGCCATTCCCGCCGCCGGCCTTCTTCCCTCCTGTTACTGGCGTGGCCATTGCCGCCACCGCGAATCCTTTCCACCTCGTCATCGGCTGTCAGCCAGCTGTCACTTCAGGGTCACATTCGGTCACTAGCATCCAGTCACCGACCTCGTGAACCGGTTGCCGGCGGCCGGCAAGCATCGCCGCCGCCGGCTTTTTCCCACTGCCTGCTGACAGAAAGATTCCGACCATGACTCAAGCCCTTGACCCGGCGCGCCGGCGCGCCCTCAAATTTCTATCCGGCGTGCCGCTGTTGCCGATCGCCACCCTCGGCAGCAGCTCGCTGCTGGCCGCTTGTGGCGGCGGCGATGCCGCCGTGGTGGCCGGCCCGACGCCGGCCGCCAGCTTCGTTTCCGCCGAATTCCACGCGATGGCCGCGCCGAGCCTTGCCAATGCGGCCGCGATGGCGACCACCAGCGTCGACTCCAGCCTCGACCTCACGCTCTCCGACGGCACGATCCAGAAGTACAAGCTGGCCTATGAACGGTTCTTCATCACTGGCGAAATGGTGGCTGACGGCAAGGGCGGCCAGATCCTGGCCGGCGGTTACTACGACATCGACAACCAGCCGATCATGGACAACACTGGAGGCGGCGCGCCACGCCACTTCTTTTCCGATTCTCCCGACGGCACCTCGCTGCTGCAACTGGATAATCCGACCGTGACCGGGATCAAGGGCAAGGCAGTGTTCGCCGTAGTGCAGTTTGAATACACCACCTTTGCGCAAGACGGCGCGACCAGAATGTACGGGCTGCTGCCATCGCCGATCGCGGTGCTGACGCTGGACCAGGATCAAACCACCGGCAAGCTGTCTCTGGTCAAGTATCACAATGTCGATACCTCGAGCGTGCATGGCCTGTGGATCACCTGCGGCGCCAGCCTGTCGCCGTGGAACACCCACCTCTCGAGCGAAGAGTACGAGCCGGATGCCTTCGCGGCACGCAGCGCGAACTACATGGACGAGTTCAGCAAAAACCTGTATGGCGGCGACGCCAGCAGGGCCAATCCCTACCACTACGGCCACCTGCCCGAAGTCACTGTCAATCCGGACGGTAGTGGCAGCATCAGGAAGCACTACTGCATGGGCCGCATCTCGCATGAACTGGTGCAGGTGATGCCGGACAACCGTACTGTGTTCATGGGTGACGACGCCACCAACTCCGGCTATTTCGTGTTTGTCGCCGACAAGGAGAAGGACTTGTCGGCCGGCACCCTGTACGTGGCCAAGGTCGGCGCCGGCTTTTCGATCGACCCCACCGCCGCTACCGCCGCGCCGCTGACCTGGATCAAGCTCGGCCACGCCACCAGCGCCGAAATCGAGGCGCTGGTCAATGGCGGCATCAGCCCCACCGATATCATGGACGTGCGCAGCGCCGACCCCGGCGACGCCGCGTTCAAGAAAGTGGTGGCCAACGGCAAGACCGAATGGATCAAGATCGTCAATGACAAGGCTGCCGCCTTCCTCGAGACCCACCGCTACGCCTCGTATGTCGGCGCCAGCATGGGCTTCAGCAAGATGGAAGGCACCACCGTCAACATCAAGGACAAGGTGGCTTATTCGGCATTGCAGAACGTCCAGGCGTCCATGGTCGTCGGCGATGCAGCCAACGTGCCGGGCAACGGCATCGCGGTGGCCAAGGAGCTCAAGGCCGGCGTCGTGATGGCGCTCAACCTGAAGGGCGGACAAAAGGACGATCTGGGCGCGACCATCGACAGCGAATGGATGCCGGTCGATACCAAAGCCTTGATCGCCGGCGAGGACATCACCACCGATGCATTGGGCAATACCGGCAACCCGGACAAAATCGCCAATCCGGACAACCTGAAGTTTTCCGAAAAGCTGCGCACGCTGTTCATCGGCGAAGACAGTGGCCAGCATACCAACAACTTCCTGTGGGCCTACCACATCGACACCAGGAAACTGTCAAGGCTGATGTCGATGCCGGCCGGAGCCGAGGCGACCGGCTTGCATGTCGTCGATGACCTCAATGGCTGGACCTATATCACGAGCAACTTTCAGCATGCCGGCGACAGCATCAAGAGCCAGGTCAAGGCGAACGTCGAGCCGCTGATCAAGGCCAACTACAACGACAAGTTCGGCGCCGCGGTGGGCTATCTGACCGCCGAGCTGACGGGAATCAAGGTGCCAAAAGCCTGATGCGGGACAGGTGGCGCGGCTAACACCGTGCCGCTCGCCGGGAACGACGGTCCGCCATTGGCGGGCCGCTTTTTTTGATGGGCGTAGCGTGAACGCCCAATGCAACCGGGGGCAGAGATTTTTTCGAGAGACGGATCACGAAAACGTCTCTGACTCGGGTTTCACGCCCATGCACGCCAGGCGCTACAGCGGAGGGATCCGAAGCGTATTATACGGGAGTATGTTATTAATACGTCACATAATACGCCGGACATAGCGGCATAACACTTGGAGTATATAGCCGTCAGCCTAGCGAATCACCAGCTTGGTCGTGCTCTTGACTTCTTCCATCACCGCGTAGGTATGGGTCTCGCGCACCCCCTTCAGTTGCAGCAGGGATTTGCCGAGAAAGTCGCGGTAGGCATTCATGTCCTTGACCCGCGCCTTGACCAGATAGTCGAAACCGCCCGCTACCAGATGGCACTCCTGGATTTCCGGAATGGTTTGCACACTGCGCTTGAAGGCATCGAACACTTCCGGCGTGGTGCGCTCCAGGACCACCTCAATGAAGACCAGCAACGACACGTCCAGCAAATGCGGGTTCAGCTGCGCGGTATAACCCAGGATATAACCGGCTTCGTGCAGCTTGCGCACGCGCTCAAGGCAAGCCGCAGGCGACAGGTTGACGCGCGCCGAGAGGTCGACGTTGCTGATGCGGCCATCGGTTTGCAATTCTTCCAGAATTTTCTTGCTGATCTTGTCGAGCATCGCCGCCCTCGGAAAACTTTATTCGGCCAAATTTTCGCATCTATAAGAAAATTTGGATAGCGTGTGGCAATACCAGAATAAATCTATCCGCTTCGTCGATACAATCAAAACATCCGCCAATCAGCGGGTTCCGCGCTGATTTCTTGTTGCGCCCGGGATCCCGGCCCTCTTTTCGAGAAACCTCCATGTCTGATTCGCACCGCCAGAGTGCCCAATCCAGCTCCGGCTTGTCCGACGCCTGCATCCCATTTTCCGCCTTCGAGCATGAGCTGGCGCGCGTCGCCAGCCCCGCGCGCGCCGCCGTCACCCAGGCCTATCGCCGCGACGAAAAAGAGGCGGTGCAGTGGTTGCAAAACCAGATCCAGCGCGATCCGGAGCAAGCCGCCGCAACGCAGGCGCTGGCGCAAAAACTGGTGCAGGCGGTGCGCGCCAAACGCAGCCGCTCGTCTGGCGTCGATGCGCTAATGCATGAATTTTCACTGTCGTCGGAAGAGGGTGTGGCCTTGATGTGCCTGGCCGAAGCATTGTTGCGGATTCCCGACCACCAGACTGCCGACCGCCTGATCGCCGACAAGATCAGCCGCGGCGACTGGCGCAAGCACCTGGGCGAATCACCGTCGCTGTTCGTCAATGCCGCCACCTGGGGCCTGCTGATCACCGGCAAGCTGGTCGGCACCAGCAGCGAGCAAGGACTGGGCTCGGCCATGAACAAGCTGATTGCCAAAGGCGGCGAACCGCTGATCCGCAAAGGCGTCGACCTGGCGATGCGGATGCTGGGCAACCAGTTCGTCACCGGTCAGACCATCGAGGACGCGCTGGCCAACAGCCGCGACAATGAAAAGCGCGGCTACCGCTATTCCTACGACATGCTGGGCGAGGCAGCGCTGACCGCGGCCGACGCCGCACGCTATTACACTGATTACGAACACGCGATCCACGCCATCGGCCGCGCCGCCAACGGCCGCGGCATCAAGGACGGCCCCGGCATCTCGGTCAAGCTGTCGGCGCTGCATCCACGCTACAGCCGGGCCCAGCAGGCGCGCGTGATGGCCGAGCTGCTGCCGCGCTTGAAAGCGCTGCTGCTGCTGGCGAAACAGTACGACATCGGCCTCAACATCGACGCCGAGGAAGCCGACCGGCTGGAACTGTCGCTGGACTTGATGGAAGCACTTGCTTTTGATCCTTCCTTGGCCGGCTTCGACGGCATCGGTTTCGTGGTGCAGGCCTACCAGAAGCGCTGCCCGTTCGTGATCGATTACCTGGCCGACCTGGCGCAGAGGAGCGGCAGGAAATTCATGGTGCGGCTGGTCAAGGGCGCCTACTGGGATAGCGAAATCAAGCGCGCGCAGGAAGGCGGCATGCCGGGCTACCCGGTGTACACGCGCAAGGTGCATACCGATTTGTCCTACCTGTTATGCGCGCAAAAACTACTGGGCCTGACCGAGCACATCTATCCGCAATTCGCCACCCACAACGCGCAATCGCTGGCGGCGATCTACACGCAGGCAGCGGCGCGCGGTATCGGCGATTACGAATTCCAGTGCCTGCATGGCATGGGCGAAGCGTTGTACGACCAGGTGGTGGGCAGCGCCAACCTGGATCGCCCGTGCCGCATCTACGCCCCTGTCGGCTCACATCAGACGCTGTTGGCCTATCTGGTGCGACGGCTGCTGGAGAACGGTGCCAATTCCTCGTTCGTCAACCAGATCGTCGATGAAACGGTGCCGATCGAAGCGCTGACGGAAGATCCGTTCGACGCCGCGCAAAAGACCGGCGGCCGGCCGCATCCGCAAATTCCACTGGCGGCCGACTTGTATGGCGCCGAACGGAAAAATTCCAGCGGGCTCGATTTCAGCAATGAAGACCAGTTGCGCCGATTGCAGGCGGAATTTGCCGCCTTCGGCCAGCGCCAATGGCAGGCCGCGCCGCTGATTGCGGGGCCGGCGTCGACCCCGGCCGGCGAAGCGCAACCGCAGCACAACCCGGCCGACCGCCGCGATGTGGTCGGCAGCGCGCGCGAAGCCAGCGACGAGGAAGTGGAAGCCGCCCTTGAGGCCGCGCAACTGGCGGCGGCCGGCTGGCAGGAACAGCCGCCGGCTGAACGCGCCGCCATCCTGCAGCGCGGCGCCGACCTGTTCGAGGTCCATCGCGCCGAGCTGATGGCGCTGGCGGTGCGCGAAGCCGGCAAGTCGTTGCCGAACGCGCTGGCCGAAGTGCGTGAAGCGGTTGATTTCCTGCGCTACTACGCGGCGCAGATCCTGCCGGAAGCCAATGCGCCGGCACTGGGAGTAGTGACTTGCATCAGCCCGTGGAACTTCCCGCTGGCGATCTTCACCGGCCAGGTCAGCGCCGCGCTGGCGGCTGGCAACGGGGTACTGGCCAAGCCGGCCGAACAGACGCCTCTGATCGCGTATCGCGCGGTGCAATTGCTGTATGAAGCGGGGGTGCCGCGCGCGGCGCTGCAATTCCTGCCGGGACGTGGCGAAACCGTGGGCGCGGCGCTGGTGGGCGATGCCCGCGTGGCGGGCGTGATCTTCACCGGCTCGACCGATGTGGCGCAGATCATCAACCGCACGCTGGCACAGCGTGCCAGCACTGGCGATATTCCGCTGGTGGCGGAAACCGGCGGCCAGAATGCGCTGATCGTCGACTCCTCGGCCTTGCCGGAACAGGTGGTGCAGGATGTACTCTCGTCCGCCTTCGACAGCGCCGGCCAGCGCTGCTCGGCCTTGCGCGTGCTGTGCCTGCAAGCCGACATCGCCGACAAGACGCTGTTGATGCTGAAAGGCGCGATGCAGGAGCTGCAAGTCGGCAATCCGGACCGGTTATCGACTGACATCGGTCCGGTGATCGACGCCGAAGCACAGCAAACACTGCTGCGTCATATCGAACAGATGCGCGACAGCGGCCACGCGACACACCAGTTGCCGCTGACGGCTGCCGCCAGCCACGGCACCTTCGTGGCGCCAACCGTGATCGAAATCGAAGCGCTGACGGAACTGCAGCAGGAAGTGTTCGGGCCGGTGCTGCACGTGCTGCGCTACCGGCGCGAGCAGTTGCCGCAATTGGTGGAGGCGATCAACGCCAGCGGCTACGGGCTGACGCTCGGCATCCATTCGCGCATCGACGAGACCATCGATTTCATCAGCAGCCGCGCGCACGTCGGCAATATTTACGTCAACCGTAATATCGTCGGCGCCGTGGTCGGCGTGCAGCCATTCGGCGGCGAAGGCAGGTCCGGCACCGGCCCCAAGGCCGGCGGCCCACTGTACCTGAAGCGGCTGCAACAGCACTCGACCGCGAGCCTGGGCGCGCACACCATCTACGCCGCCCCGCGGCCAGGCGGGGCGCAATCGCCGACACCAGCACTCGATACATTACTGGCCTGGGCCAAAACGCATGGCCACCAGCATTTCGCCGCGCTGGCCGAACAATACGCACATGGCACACCGCTTGGCACGACGCTGGTCTTGCCGGGTCCAACCGGCGAACGCAATACGCTGGCGTTCGCGCCGCGCGGCCAGGTACTGTGTGCGGCCAACAGTGTTAACGCCATCCTTAATCAATTGGCAGCAGTGCTGGTTACCGGCAACCGCGCGGTGCTTGCTGCCGCCAGCGCGCCGCTGATCCCGGCCGGTGTACCAGCCACAGTGCGCGCTCACATCGAATTTCTGGACGATGCTGCATTGGACTCCACGCCGCTGGCCATGGCCTTGCTCGATCACGGCCTTAATGTGGAATGGCGTATGCGGTTGGCAGCTCGCCCCGGCGCTCTGGTGCCGGTGGTCGATACCGCGGCCGATGCGCCGATCCCCTTGTGGCGGTTGCTGGCGGAACGTGCGCTATGCATTAACACCACCGCTGCCGGCGGCAATGCCAGCCTGATGACACTCGGCAACTGACGGCTTTATCCGGGCACCGCCGAATTGTTCGGGCGCCAAGAAACCTGCCAAACGGCCAGTATCCAGGTGTTAGCCGTTGAACTACTGCGCTTCGAGTGCATTAAGTGTTAGTGCGCGCGGAGAAGGTAGTCGCCTGTACCGGATTGGGTCAACATTTGCAATGTCATCGGGCTGATCAATTTTTCCTCAATCTCATGGTTCATCATCGACCGTGCTTGCCATAGTTTTGATGCGAGCCAGCTGGACGTCCATTTGTTGTCAATGGCACGGCGCCATCACGAACCACTAAACAGCCTTGCCCCGCAGACCCAGTCCAGTGCTCGAGCAGCCGGCATCGCGACCGGCGGCGCGACACAGGGTGCTGTTAGATCTTGGTCAGGAGACGCTGGCTCAGCATACTAATCGAACGACTCACCGGCAAGCATGCCGGCGCAAGCCGGATCGAATGTCGTTTTGGTAATTCGCATGCACCAACAAAGCTCCAGTCAATAAAGAAGTGACAAGCCATGTCAGATCCTGCCATATCCACTCGTGTGGATAAGCCTGTGTATAAGAAGTGGCTTGATTGAAGATAAATGGCTGAATTTTGCGCCGCAAATTTTTATCCAGAATCGGGGGGCCGGCAATACCGTGCTTATTCAAACTTTGCACCGAGCGCAACGTATTGATTCCGAAAGGTTTATTCAGTTATCCACAGATTGTGGCGCCCTCTACTATTACTACTACTTATGTTTACAGGTTATTAAAGTAAACCGAAGCTAGCTTTTTAAAGTTTTTTCTGAAAAACCAGAAAGTTGGACGCATAGGCTTGTGCCGGCTCAACTCCGGTCAAATTGCCCCGTCTAAAATTGGTTTGTTCCTTGCCGCAAACGGCACCACACAAGCAAACAACCAAGCAATCAGCAACAAAGAGGCTGCTGCATGGATGCATTGTTATTGTCACGAATCCAATTTGCCTGGGTAATCGCATTACATATCCTGCTGCCGGCTTTCACAGTCGGCCTGTCCTGTTATGTCGCGACGCTGGAAGTACGCTGGTGGCTGACCAAGAACGAGGTCGTCGGGCGGCTGTCGGCATTCTGGATCCGCATCTTCGCGGTGTCGTTCGGCATGGGGGTAGTGTCCGGCATCGTCATGCCGTTTCAGTTCGGCACCAACTGGAGCCGTTTTTCAGACCGCACCTCGAATGTGCTGGGCGGACTGTTCGCCTATGAAGTCTTGACCGCGTTCTTTCTGGAGGCGGCATTTCTCGGCGTGCTGCTGTTCGGCCGCAAGCTGGTGCCGCGCTGGGCACATGCGTTTTCCGGCGTGGTCGTGGCGCTCGGCACGCTGCTGTCCTCGTTCTGGATTCTGGCGGTCAACAGCTGGATGCAGACCCCCACCGCCTATCAAATCATCGACGGCCGCTTTTCTCCCACCAGTATGCTGGCCGTGATCTTCAATCCGTCCTTCCCATACCGGCTGGTGCATACCGTGACCGCGTTCGTGGTGACCACCGCTTTCGTGATCCTGGCGGTCGGCGCGTTCTACATGCGGCGCAGACGGTTTGTGCCGGAGAGCAAAATCATGATCCACATGGCATTGGTCTTTCTGATCATCATGGTGCCGTTCCAGATCATCGTCGGCGATCTGCATGGGGTTAACACGTTGCACCACCAGCCGGCCAAGCTGGCGGCCATGGAGGGACTATGGGAAACCGAGAGCGGCGTGCCGGCGTCGCTGTTCGCGATCCCCGACCAGGAAGCGGAAAAAAATCATTTCGAGATCGCGATACCGAAGCTCGGCAGCTTGTACCTGACCCATGATTGGAACGGCGAGGTCAAGGGTTTGAAAGCCTTTCCCAGGGAAGACCGGCCGCCAGTGGCGATCGTCTATTTCGCCTTTCGCGTCATGGTCGGGCTGGGTTTGCTGATGCTGGCGCTGGTGATCACCGGCCTGGTGCTGTGGCGGCGCGGGCGTTTGTTCGAGACCGACTGGTATCTGCGCCTGTGCACCTGGGCCGGTCCGATCGGCTTCCTGGCGGTGCTGGCCGGCTGGACCACCACCGAGGTCGGCCGCCAGCCGTGGGTGGTGTACGGTTTGATGCGCACCTCGGAAGCGGTGACGCCGTCGCTGAAGACTGGCGACGTCTGGCTGTCTCTGGCCGGCTACGTGATCAGCTACCTGTTCATTTTCGGCCTGGGACTGCTAATGCTGCAGCGGCTGGTCCGGATCGGCCCGGCGCCCGGCGCCGATGAAGAATACCAGCATGCCCACAGGCCGGCGCGGCCGCTGTCAGCGGCCACCGATGTTGCCGATTCGCGCACAGCCGCGGGAGGGCGCGATGCATCTTGACCTGGTCCCCCTGTGGGCCGGCATCCTGTCGGTGGCGGTCCTAATGTATGTGCTGCTGGATGGTTTTGATCTGGGGGTCGGCATCTTGCTGTTGTTTCGCCCGCATGGCGAGGACCGCGACCTGATGATGGCATCGGTCGCGCCAATCTGGGATTTCAATGAAACCTGGCTGGTGCTGGGCGGCGTCGGCTTGCTGGCAATTTTCCCGCTGGCGTTCGCGGTGATCATTCCGGCCGTGTATTTCCCGATCCTGGTGATGTTGCTGGGGCTGCTGTTTCGCGGCGTGGCATTCGAATTCCGCGACATTCCCGGTGCCCGCAAGGGATTCTGGAATTACTCATTTGCCGGCGGCTCGCTGGTCGCGTCCTTCGCCCAGGGCATCGTGCTCGGGACTTTCGTACAGGGCCTGCCGGTCGAAAACCGCGCCTTTTCCGGCACCAGCTGGGACTGGATCGCACCATTTCCGCTCTTGACTGGGGTCGGCCTGATGGTGGGCTATTCCTTGCTAGGCGCCACCTGGCTGTACCTGAAAACCGAAGGCGAATTGCAGCAGTGGGCGCGTCGCCAGGCGCGCTGGAGCTTGGTTGGAATTTTGGTGTTTATCGTTTTGATCAGCATCTGGACGCCGCTGACGCAGGAACGGATCGCGGCGCGCTGGTTCAGCTTGCCGAATTTCCTGTTCTTCGTCCCAGTGCCGATTCTGACCGCGCTACTGGCATGGCTATTGTGGGACTCCTTGCGCAAGGGGCGCGAGGTATTGCCATTCGTCTGCACCATGGGTTTGTTTTTCCTTGCCTATACCGGGTTGATCATTTCGCAATGGCCTTACGTCGTGCCGCCCTCGGTCACGCTGCAGGATGCGGCAGTGGGCCAGGCCTCACAAGTGTTCCTGATGATCGGAACCGTGTTTTTATTGCCAATTATCTTGCTGTATGCGTTCTGGTCGTATTGGGTGTTTCGCGGCAAGGTTCGTTCGGATCTTGGCTATCACCATCTCTGAAACTGGGTTTTCGTTCTGGTTGGACGTAACGAGTTTCTGGGTTTAATTCATGACTTATGTATTTAAGAATAGTAGTAATAGTAGGCTAGCCGCGTTTCTGTGGACAAGCCGATTATCCTCTTTGAATTCAAAGGCTTGAATAGCATAAAAGAGCCTGTATAAATACCGGTATGTTGCGTGACCAATTCTGGATAACAAAATTGGCACCAGATCAGCCTGCGGTTTTCCTCAAAGCGTCTGCAAGTTTTCCCCAGCTTTATCCACAGGCCATTTTCAGCTAGCCCATAGTGTGGACAGGATTGCAAACACGGCGGCAATCGCCGGTTCGTTGCGGCGTCGCTTCAACGCGATGAATGATAATTCGCTGGTCAGGCTGACCGTGTCGGCGATGGCCAGACCGTGCGCATGTGCTTCGCGTAGCGCCACGGATTCGCGCATCAGAGAGAGGCCAACGCCCGATTTCACCAAGTCCAGCATCGAGGATTCCTGATCCACCAACGCCACCTTGTTGGGGCTGACCTTGTATTGGGCGAAGGTCTTGCTCAGCAGTCGGTTATGTGCTGACTGCGGTGGTGTCCAGATCCATGGCAGCCGCGCCAAGGCGTGCCAGTCACGTCCATTAACGCGATTTTTCCAGCCACGCGGCGCCACTACCTTGTAGGTGAATGGGGTCAGGGTCAGGTAGTGAAATTGGCGGGGCGGGCATCCCAGGTAATGACCGACATCGAGACTGCCGTTTTCGACCTGCAACAAGACATCCCCCGACATGCTATGGCGCAGTTCAGTCGACAGTTGCGGATAGGTTTCCACTAATTGCTTCAGGAACGCGCCCAGCCGAGTGAATTCGGGATCGAGGATGGTGCCGATCGAGAGCGAACCGGTCAGCGTGCCAGCCGCGCGCGCATGCAGCATGCGCGCCGATTGCGTCAATGCATTCACACCGGCCAGCGTGCGTTCGGCAAGTGGCAACAATTTGGCGCCATCGTCGGTCAGCCGCATCCCGCTTGGGATGCGCGTGAATAACTGCAGATTCAAGCTGTTCTGCAGTGCCTTGATCTGCAGGCTGACCGCAGGTTGCGACACGTGCAGCCGCTCGGCGGCGCGCGTCAGGTTGCCTTCGCGGGCGACAGCGATGAAGGCGCGGAGTTGAATCAAATCCATAGCGCGGGCTCCATGGCGGGATTTTCGAGCATCGGGAAAATGACTAATCGCAGCCACGCCCACCGTTGATGCTGGTCATATTATTAGCAATCTTTATAACGAAACCGATCATAACTCATTGGATTCCCCGCTTGACAGCGGCTATGCTGCTAGCGAATTCATTCTTTACAGGAAACCATCATGTCCAGCTCCTCGATTCCGGTTATTTCCCATTACATCAATGGCCGGCAGGTGCCATCCGCCAGTGGCCGCGAGCAACCGGTGTTCAATCCGGCCAGCGGCGCGGTGGCAGCACATGTAGCGCTGGCCAGTGTCGAGGAAGTGAACCAGGCAGTGGCGGCAGCGGCCGCCGCCGCGCCGACCTGGGCCGCGATGGCGCCGCTGAAGCGCGCCCGCATCCTGTTTCGCTTCAAGGACTTGATGGAGCAGCAGCACGACGCGCTGGCCGAGACGATCACGCGCGAACATGGCAAGGTGTTTTCCGACGCCCGCGGCGAAGTCACGCGCGGCAT
The DNA here is from genome assembly GCA_963707665.1 of uncultured beta proteobacterium. Lineage (GTDB taxonomy): Bacteria > Pseudomonadota > Gammaproteobacteria > Burkholderiales > Burkholderiaceae_D > DATJCV01. Next base: position 17,405 of record CAVPQU010000007.1, read on the forward strand.
CGAAGTGGTCGAATTCGCCTGTGGCGTGCCGCAGCTGCTGAAGACCCAGTTCACCGACAACATCGGTGGCGGCATCGACAACTGGAACCTGCGCCAGCCGCTCGGCGTTACCGCCGGCATCACGCCGTTCAACTTTCCGGTCATGGTGCCGCTGTGGATGGCGCCGCTGGCGCTGGCCACCGGCAATACCTTCGTGCTGAAGCCGTCCGAGCGCGACCCGTCGGCGTCGTTGCTGCTGGCCGAGCTGTTCCAGCAGGCCGGCTTGCCGGACGGCGTGTTCAACGTGGTGCAGGGCGACAAGGTGGCGGTCGATGCGCTGCTGCATCATCCGGACGTCAACGCGGTTTCCTTCGTCGGCTCGACCCCGATCGCAGAATACGTGTACCGCGAAGGCAGCGCGCGCGCCGGCAAATATCCGCCGCGGGTGCAGGCGCTGGGCGGCGCCAAGAACCACCTGGTGGTGATGCCGGACGCCGACTTGGAGCAAGCAGTCGATGCCTTGATCGGCGCCGCCTACGGTTCGGCCGGCGAACGCTGCATGGCGATTTCGGTCGCGGTGGCGGTCGGCGGTGTCGCCGACAAGCTGGTCGAGGAGCTGATCCCGCGCATTAAGGCGCTGAAGGTGAAGAATGGCATGGAAGCCGATGCCGAGATGGGGCCGCTGGTTTCAGCCGCGCACAAGGCGAAGGTGGAAGGCTACATCGAGGACGGCGTGCGCTCCGGCGCCAAGCTGCTGGTCGACGGCCGCGGCCTGACGGTGCCGGGCCATGAGCAGGGTTTCTTCATCGGCGGCAGCCTGTTCGACCACGTGACGCCGGAGATGCGGATCTACCAGGAAGAGATCTTCGGTCCGGTACTGTGCATCGTCCGCGTGCCCGATTTCGCGGCGGCGGTGGAATTGATCAACGCCCATGAATTCGGCAACGGCGTATCCTTGTTCACCGCTGACGGCCACACCGCGCGCGAGTTTTCGCGGCAGATCGAAGTTGGCATGATCGGCGTCAACGTGCCAATCCCGGTGCCGATGGCCTGGCATTCGTTCGGCGGCTGGAAGCGCTCGCTGTTCGGCGACGTCCACGCCTATGGCGAGGAAGGCATCCGCTTTTACACGCGCTACAAGTCGATCATGCAGCGCTGGCCGCAAAATATCGCCAAGGGCGCGGAGTTCACGATGCCGGTTGCCAAGTAAAGATTTTCCACGATAGCGATACGAGGACCACAGGCATGGAATCTGCGGGCACCTACGACTACATCATCATCGGCGCCGGTAGCGCCGGCTGCGTGCTGGCAAACCGGCTGACCCAGGATCCGCGAGTTAGCGTGCTGCTGATCGAAGCCGGTGCCAAGGACGATTACGTCTGGATTCATATCCCGGTCGGCTACCTGTATTGCATCAATAATCCGCGCACCGACTGGTGTTACCGTACCGAGGCCGATCCGGGTTTGAACGGACGCCAACTGATCTATCCGCGCGGCAAAGTGCTTGGCGGCTGTTCGTCGATCAACGGCATGATCTATATGCGCGGCCAGGCACGCAACTACGATCATTGGGCGGAATTGACTGGCGATGACAGCTGGCGCTGGGAGCAGGTGTTGCCGCTGTTCATGAAAAGCGAAGACCATCATGCTGGCAGCACGCCGTTTCATGGCGCCGGCGGTGAGTGGCGAGTCGAAAAGCAGCGGCTGTCGTGGCCCATTCTGGATGCGTTTCGCGATGCCGCGGCTGAGGTCGGAATTCCAAAGGTTGCCGATTTCAACCAGGGTGATAATGAAGGTTGCAGCTATTTTGAGGTGAATCAAAAGCGTGGAATTCGCTGGAATACCGCCAAGGCTTTCCTGAAACCGGCGCTGCGCCGCGGCAACCTGACCGTGATGACCGGTTGCCAGGTGCGCAGACTGAAACTGGAAAGGACGGCACACGGCTTACGCTGTAGCGGCGTCGAATTTGTCGGCGGCGGCAGCGAATGGCAGGCGGAATCGGCACATGAAACCATCCTTTCGAGCGGCTCGATCGGCAGCGCCCAAATCCTGCAATTATCCGGAATTGGCCCAACGGCCTTATTGCAGCAGCATGGCGTTCCGGTGCAGCTGGACGTGCCTGGTGTTGGCGAAAATCTGCAGGATCATTTGCAAATCCGCATGGCATTCAAGGTGCGCGGCGCCAAAACCTTGAACACAATGGCCAATAACTGGTTCGGCAAAATGAAAATCGGTGCCCAGTATGCGCTGTTCCAGAGCGGGCCGATGTCGATGGCGCCGTCGCAACTGGGGGCGTTTGCGCGCTCCGACCCGAGCCAGCCGGCACCGAATCTGGAATACCACGTGCAACCGCTGTCCCTGGATAAATTCGGCGACCCGCTGCATGCGTTTCCCGCGTTTACCGCCAGCGTGTGTAATTTGCGGCCGAGCGCGCGCGGCCACGTTCGGATCGCTTCCGGCGATTACCAAATGGCACCGAAAATCACCACCAATTATCTGAGCACCATGGGCGACCGCAAAGTAGCGGCCGATGCGTTGACATTAACGCGTAAAATCGTGGCAGCCCCGGCATTGCAAAAATACGCGCCGGAAGAATTCATGCCTGGCCCGCAATTTCGCAGTGAAGAAGAGCTGGCGCATGCGGCGGGCGATATCGGTACCACCATTTTTCATCCGGTTGGCACCTGCAAGATGGGATCGGACAAGGATCCGGCCGCGGTCGTTGACAGTCGCTTGCGGGTGAAGGGCGTAGCCGGACTGCGCGTGGTGGATGCCTCGGTGATGCCGCTGATCACTAGCGGCAACACCAATACACCTACCATCATGATTGCGGAGAAGGCTGCCAGCATGATTCGCTCTGCGCGCTAGGCTTGGATCGGGAAGAATAGTGTTTCTACGTATTGCCGGCTGACTGATACAGTGTGTACCATAAGAAAATAAATATAAACACTACATATAAGTAAAAACTCAAGGAGATCCGATGACCGACGTCATCCTGGAGACACGGCATCTGACCAAGGAATTCAAGGGTTTCACCGCGGTGGACGACGTCAACTTGCAGGTGGAGCGCGGCCAGATTCACGCGTTGATCGGCCCCAACGGGGCTGGCAAGACCACCTGCTTTAATCTGTTGACCAAATTCCTGGTGCCGACTACCGGCCAGATCCTGTTCAACGGCCACGACATCACGGCGGCCGCCCCGGCCCAGATTGCGCGCCAGGGCATCATCCGCTCGTTCCAGATTTCTGCCGTGTTCCCGCGCCTGACCGTGCTGGAGAACGTGCGCATCGGCTTGCAGCGCACGCTGGGCACCTCGTTTTACTTTTGGCAAAGCGAGAAGAGCCTGAACCGCCTGAATGAGCGCGCGATGCAGTTGCTGGACGAAGTCGGTCTGGCCGACTTCGCCGACACCGTCACCGTCGACCTGCCGTATGGCCGGAAACGGGCGCTGGAAATCGCCACCACGCTGGCGATGGAACCGGAATTGATGCTGCTGGACGAACCGACCCAGGGCATGGGCCATGAAGACGTGAGCCGGGTCACAGCTTTGATCAAACAAGTCTCGGCCGGGCGCACGATTCTGATGGTCGAGCACAATATGAACGTGGTGGCCGGCATCTGCGACAAAATCACCGTGCTGCAACGCGGCGCGGTGTTGGCCGAAGGACCGTATGCCGACGTCTCGGCCAACCCGCAAGTGATGGAAGCGTATATGGGCACCGCGAGCGGTGTTTTGGAAGGAGCGCACTGATGGCGGCCCAGATGGCAGCACAGCCGCAAGCCGTGTCCCGGCCCGCCGCCGCGGCGCTGGAAATCACCAACTTGCAAGCCTGGTATGGCGAATCGCACATCCTGCACAACCTGTCGCTGACGGTGGCCCCGGGAGAAGTGGTCACGCTGTTGGGGCGCAACGGTGCCGGGCGCACCAGCACGTTGCGCGCCATCATGGGCCTGACCGGGCGGCGCACCGGCTCGATCCAGATCGGCGGCGTCGAATCGATCGAACTGCCGACCTACCGGATCGCCCACCTCGGTGTCGGCTATTGCCCGGAAGAGCGCGGCATCTTCTCCTCGCTGTCGGCCGAAGAAAACCTGCTGTTGCCGCCCGCGATCTCGACCACCGACAAAGGCATGTCGGTCGAGGAAATCTACGACATGTTTCCCAACCTGGCCGAGCGCAAGCACAGCCAGGGCACACGGCTGTCAGGGGGGGAACAGCAAATGCTGGCGGTGGCGCGCATCCTGCGCACCGGTGCCCGACTCCTGTTGCTGGATGAAATCTCCGAAGGCCTGGCGCCCGTGATCGTGCAGGCGCTGGCGCGCATGATCACGACCCTGAAGGCGAAAGGCTACACGATCGTCATGGTGGAACAGAATTTCCACTTCGCCGCGCCGCTGGCCGACCGCTTCTACGTGGTCGAGCATGGCCAGATCGCCTTGAGTTTCGCCGCCGCCGAACTCAAAGCAAAGATGCCCGAACTCAATCAATTGCTGGGGGTTTGACTCGCCTGTAAGGGGGTCGTGTTCTTGTAGTACATAAAAGGAGAAGACAATGAAATTGAAAACCATCACCTTGGCCGTGTCGGCCGCGCTCGCGCTGGGTATTGGCGCATCTGCATCGGCGCAAATCTCGAACGACACGATCAAGATCGGCTTCATCAGCGACATGTCGGGCCTGTATTCCGATATCGACGGTGCGGGCGGCGTCGAAGCGATCAAGATGGCAATTGCCGACATGGGCGGCGCCATCAATGGCAAGAAAATCGAACTGCTCACGGTTGACCACCAGAACAAGGCCGACATCGCCGCTTCCAAGGCGCGCGAATGGATCGACCAGCAGGGGGTGGACATGATCATCGGCGGCACCAACTCGGCGACCGCTCTGGCCACTGCCAAGGTAATGGCTGAGAAGAAAAAACCCTATCTGGCAATCGGTCCCGGCAGTGCCCGCCTGACCAATGAAGAATGCTCGCCGTACACGGTGCACTATGCCTACGACACGGTGGCCTTGGCCAAGGGCACCGGTTCGGCGGTGGTCAAACAGGGTGGCAAGACCTGGTTCTTCCTGACCGCAGACTATGCCTTCGGTGCCTCGCTGGAAAGCGATACGGCAAAGGTGGTCAAGGCAGCTGGCGGCACCGTGCTGGGCCAGGTCAAGCACCCCTTGTCGGCCTCGGACTTCTCGTCGTTCCTGTTGCAGGCACAGGCGTCGAAGGCGCAGATCCTGGGGTTGGCCAATGCCGGCGGCGACACCATCAATTCGATCAAGGCAGCCAACGAGTTCGGCATCACCAAGACCATGAAAATGGCCGGTTTGCTGATGTTCATCAACGATGTCCACGCACTGGGCCTGAACGCCACCCAGAACATGTACCTGACCGACAGCTGGTACTGGGATCAGAGCCCGGAATCGCGCAAGTGGGCCAAGCGCTTCTTTGAAAAGATGAAGCGCATGCCGTCCAGCCTGCAGGCAGCCGACTACTCGGTGGCCTATCAATACCTGCAAGCGGTGAAGGCAATTGGCAGCGATGACGCCGACAAGGTCATGGCCAAGCTGCGCGCGACCAAGTTCAACGACATGTATGTGAAAGATGGCTACTTGCGTCCGGACGGCCGCGTGGTGCACGACATGTACCTGATGCAGGTGAAAACTCCGGCCGAATCGAAGACGCCGTGGGACTACCTGAAAGTGGCGCAGGTGATTCCGGGCGACCAGGCGTTTACCACCAAAGCCGAATCAACGTGCGCGCTCTGGAAGTAAGCTAGCCTGTGCGGCGCGCGTGTTTCGTTTGACGACCCGCGCGCCGCTTTTTTCTGCTTTCTCACCTGTCTTGGGTGATTCCTTTTTCATATAGCCATGGAAATCTTCGGCATACCGCTGCAAGCGATGCTGGGCCAGCTGCTGCTAGGCCTGGTCAACGGCTCGTTCTATGCGATGCTGTCGCTAGGCTTGGCCGTCATCTTCGGCTTGCTCAACGTCATCAACTTCGCGCACGGGACCCTGTACATGATGGGCGCCTTCGCCGCCTGGATGGGGTTGACCTATTTCGGGCTGAATTACTGGGTGATGCTAGTGGTCGCACCGCTGGTGGTCGGCCTGTTCGGCATCGTCATTGAACGCACCATGCTGCGCTGGCTGTACAAGCTGGACCACCTGTACGGCCTGCTGCTGACGTTTGGCATCACGCTCTTGCTGGAAGGCCTGTTCCGCTCGTTCTATGGCGTCTCGGGGCAGCCATATGCAGTGCCGGAGGCGCTGGGCGGCGCCACCAACCTCGGTTTCATGATCCTGCCCAACTACCGTGCCTGGGTGGTGCTGGCCTCGCTGGTGGCTTGCCTGACCAGCTGGTTCGTGATCGAGCGCACGCGCCTGGGCGCCTATCTGCGCGCCGGCACCGAAAACCCGAAACTGGTGGAAGCGTTCGGCATCAACGTGCCGCTGATGGTGACCCTGACCTTTGGCTTCGGTGCGGCGCTGGCCGCCTTTGCCGGCGTGCTGGCGGCACCGATCATCCAGGTTTCGCCCTTGATGGGGTCGAATTTGATCATCGTGGTGTTCGCGGTGGTGGTGATCGGCGGCATGGGATCGATCCTGGGCTCGATCGTCACCGGCCTTGGGCTGGGTGTGATCGAAGGCCTGACCCGGGTGTTTTATCCGGAAGCCTCGTCCACCGTGGTGTTCGTGATCATGGCAATCGTGCTGATGATCCGGCCAGCCGGACTGTTCGGCAAGGAAAAGTAGCATGACGGCGCCTGGACTCGCCGCCGCCGTGTCATGCGAGACCAGATTGGTCGATGTGTGTTATTCCCAAGAGGATCGGAGCAGTACATGAACAAGAAAGTCGGTTACGGCATCGCTCTGGTGCTGGCATTGGCGGCGCCGCTGGTGCTCTATCCGGTGTTCCTGATGAAGCTGTTGTGCTTTGCGCTGTTTGCCTGCGCGTTCAACCTCTTGATCGGCTACACCGGCTTGCTGTCGTTTGGCCACGCGGCCTTCTTTGGCTGGGCGGCGTATATCACCGGCTACACGCTGGCGACGCTGGGCTGGCCGACTGAGCTGGGCTTGCTTGCCGGCACTGCGCTGGGCGCGCTGATCGGACTCGGCATGGGGCTGCTTGGCGATCCGCCGCCAGGGCATCTATTTCACGATGATCACGCTGGCGCTGGCGCAAATGCTGTATTTCGTCGCCCTGCAGGCGCATTTCACCGGTGGCGAGGATGGCTTGCAAGGGGTGCCGCGCGGCCGCCTGTTCGGCGTGATCGACCTCGGCAACGACTTGATCCTGTACTACGTGGTGTTGGTGATTGCGGTGGCAGGATTTGCGCTGATCATGCGCACCGTGCATTCGCCGTTCGGCCAGGTGCTGAAGGCGATCAAGGAAAACGAACCGCGCGCGATTTCGCTCGGCTACAACGTCGATCGCTACAAGCTGCTGGCGTTCGTGCTGTCGGCCGCCTTGTCCGGGCTGGCCGGGGCCACCAAGACGGTGGTGCTGGGCTTTGCGACGCTGACCGATGTCCATTGGGCGATGTCGGGGATGGTGGTGCTGATGACGCTGGTGGGCGGCATGGGCACGCTGTCGGGCCCGATCGTCGGTGCCATCATCATCATTGCGCTGGAAAATCGGCTCGGCAATGTCGGCGATTTCCTGGCCAGTGCCACCAGCATCGAATGGTTCCGGCAGATCGGCCAATCGGTGACGATGGTGATCGGCGCCATCTTCATCGTCTGCGTGCTGGCGTTCCGGCGCGGGATTGTGGGTGAAATCGTGGCCCGCTGGCCGCGCGCGGCCAAGCGCTAAACGCAGCGATGGCGTCGCCCGCGGCTGCCGCTCCCGCGATACGGCGTTTGGTCGAGCGGCTGCAACTGCAGCCGCATCCGGAGGGCGGCTATTACGCCGAAACCTTCCGCGCCCACGAGACGATTGCGCACGCGCATTTGCCGGCACGCTTCGGCGGCGACCGTTGCCATTACACGGCGATTTACTTCCTGCTCGATGGACAGGATTTTTCGGCCTTCCACCGCATTCATTCGGACGAGATCTGGCATTTCTACCAGGGTTGTGCGTTGCATCTCGAGGTGCTGTATCCGGGTGGACGGCATGAGCGGATCCGGCTCGGCGCCGATCTGGAGCAGGGTGCGCGATTCCAGGTAATGGTGCCGGCCGGCTGCTGGTTCGCAGCGCGGCCCGTGCAGGCCGACGGTTTTGCCCTGGTCGGTTGCACGGTGGCGCCGGGTTTCGATTTCGCCGACTTCGAGCTGGCGCAGGCCGCCACGCTGGCCGCCATGTATCCGCAGCACACGACGCTGATCCAGTCGCTATCTCGTAGCTAAATCACCGAGGCGCTGGCGAGTTTATATACTCCCCATGGTGCGACCTCTAGCCGCATACAAAATCACAGATATTGCAGCATACTCCTGTTGATGCCAGAGGCGCTGCGGACTATCGGGGCGGGCGAGGCGATACCGGTCACGACCATGCCGGATCCGCCTCAGCCATCTTATAGCGCCGCGGCGTAAATCCCATGCACATCGGCGCGCGTCAATTCGCGCGGGTTGTTGGTCAGGAGCCGGGTTTGCAGCATGGCATCGTCGGCCAAGCGGTCAAGGTCTGCTTCGGCGATGCCGACTTGCCGCAGCCGGGTTTCGATGCCGACTTCCAGTGCCAGCTGCTCCATACTGCTAATCAGCGCCTGGGTGCGCGCCTCGTCGCTGCCTTGCGCCGCCGGTGCCACGATTTGCGCCAGTTCGGCATACATCGGTGCCGCATGCGAGGCATTGACGCGCAGCACGTGCGGCAACACCAGCGAATTCGACAGACCGTGCGGCACATGGAAGATGCCGCCAATCGGGTAAGCCAGCGCGTGTACCGCCGCGCACGGTGCATTGGCGAACGCTTGCCCGGCCAGCATTGCACCGAGCAGCATGGCCTGGCGCGCGGCCAGATTACGACCGTCACGGCAAGCAGTCACCAGATTGGCCGACAGCAGGGTCAAGGCTTGGCGCGCCAGCATGTCGGACAAGGGATTTTTCTTGTGGCGGGTAGTGTACGCCTCGATCGCATGGACCATGGCATCGATGCCGGTGGCTGCGGTCACGCGCGCCGGCAGGCCCAGCGTCAGTTCGGCATCCAGTACCGCCAGATCGGCGAACAGATGAGGCGAGACGACTCCCATCTTGGTCGTGGCGCCGGTGGTGACGATCGAGATTGGCGTGACTTCCGAGCCGGTTCCTGCGGTCGTCGGTACTTGCACCAATGGCAAGTTACGGCCCTGGACCTTGCCGATCCCATACATGGTGTTCAGATCCTGAGTGCCACCCGCCAGCACGGCGATCAGCTTGGCAACATCCATCGAACTGCCGCCGCCAATGCCGATCACCAGATCGATGCCAGCCCGGCGCGCCGCGTCCGCCGCGTGTAGCACGACTGCTTCGGGTGGATCGGCCAGGACCTCGGAAAATATTTCAACTGCCAGCCCGGTTTCGCGCAGGTTGGCGATGATGGGTTCGATCAAGCCGGTTTTCAGGAAGCCGGCATCGGTAACGATCAGGGCTCGCCTGGCAGTGGGGAAATGTTGGCCGATCTGCGAGCCCAGTTGTCGACTCGCTCCAGGTTCGCAGACGATGTGGGGGACGGTGCTAAAACTGAACGGGGCAAACGTTTGTGGAGTGGTCATGGAGCTTCCTTGTACGGCCAAAATCGATGCGTGACGATGGCATGGATTGCGATAGTGCCATCTTGAAATTTTTTATCCTGTTGCTGTAAGTGCACACTAAAATACGCCCTCGGTACTTGTCAGGCGCATCCTTGTTTCGATGCAAAAATAATCATAACTCTTTTTGAAAAAATGCTCTTGATGCGTGGTAAGTGGTAAGTATGCCTGACTATATTTATTTTCTGTCCGCCGCCGCATTTCTGGGCGGATTGATCGATGCAGTGGTGGGTGGAGGAGGGCTGATTCAGATCCCGGCATTGTTTGCGGTATTGCCGAATGCAGCGCCGGCCAGCCTGCTGGGCACCAGCAAGCTGGCCGGCGTCTTCGGTACCGCCAGCGCTGCAGTCCATTTTTCACGCCGGATTCGCCTGGCATGGAGTACCGCCGCACCGGCGGCGCTGACGGCATTCGTATTTGCATTTGCCGGCGCCTATACCGTGACCCGGGTTCCTCCCGATTTTATCCGCAAGATGCTGCCATTCATCTTGTTGGCCGTGGCCCTGTATACCTATAAGAAAAAAGATTTCGGCAGCTTGCATGCGCCCTTGCATACCGGCATGAAGGAACGGCTGATCGCGGTGCTGGTCGGTGCCGGCATCGGTTTTTATGATGGTTTTTTCGGTCCCGGCACCGGTAGTTTCCTGGTGTTCCTGTTCGTGCGGTTTTTCGGCTTCAACTTTCTGGGTGCGTCGGCCATCGCCAAGGTCGTCAATGTTGCATGTAATGTCGCGGCCCTGATCTGGTTTGGTTATAGTGGTCACTTGCTGTGGCAAGTCGGATTGACGATGGCGATATTCAATATCGCCGGATCTTTGGTTGGCAGCCGCTTAGCGATCCGGCATGGCAGTAGTTTCGTGCGCAAGATATTCTTGCTGGTGGTAACGTTGCTGATTGTCAAGACTGGTTATGACGCCTTTTTAAAATGACTGAGTTTGTTTCACGTGAAACAGTGTCGAAAGGACGATGATGCAGGGGACAACGGTCTATCAACGCACCGAACATGGTCGTGCCGAAATCAAAAACAAGAGTCGCGGACTGACCCAAAGCGAACGGCAAGCCTTGATCATGGTGGACGGCACCACTTCCTGTGATGCGCTGGCGCAGAAGCTGATGCGTTTGAGCGCACAGCGCTTGCAGCAAATCTTGCTGAAACTGGAGCAGCAAGGGCTGGTCGCCGAGCTGTTGCTGCCACCCGAAACGCCGGTCTCGGAAAATTTCGATAGCGCCGAGGTCGCGCGATTCCTGCATCAGGATGCGTGGGATCCAGTCACCGTTATTTCACTTGATCCGGACCAGGATTTTGATCTGAGCAGTCCAGGTCCGAAAGGCGCCGTCAATACGCTACCGTCCCTTAATTTGAGCAGTTGGGTAGCGCAGCCCTCGCGCGCTACGTCGATGCCCATAGAAAAAAAGGACAGTCCGGATGCGAGCCAAGTGGATTTTTATTTGCCACTGGGAGAAACATACGATGCAACCATGAGTCCGTTGCCTGCCAGGCCGGTTACTCTGGCAACCCATACCCATCCCGACGCTGCCCGCCAGCCGACTGGCACGCGGTCATCCGCGGGTAAACTGTCCTGGGAGTACTGGTTCATTGGCTTGGGAATACTGTTTATCATTCTGTCGCTGGTGGCACATTATCTGCGTTGATGTGTTTCACGTGGAACAAAACGCCTACAAGGGCAGTGTGTAATTCAAAAAAACCTTATAATTTCGCCTCTGCTTACCGTCTCTTCGAGGCGCACCATGCTTTTCCCTACAGAATTTGACGTCATCGTGGTCGGCGGCGGCCACGCCGGTACCGAAGCCGCCCTGGCTTCCGCTCGCATCGGCCAAAGAACGCTGCTGTTGACCCACAATATCGAAACACTCGGCCAGATGTCGTGCAATCCGTCGATTGGCGGCATCGGCAAGGGTCATCTGGTCAAGGAAGTCGACGCGCTAGGCGGTGCCATGGGGCTTGCCACCGATCAGGCGGGCATCCAGTTTCGCATCTTGAATTCCTCGAAGGGCCCTGCGGTGCGCGCCACCCGTGCCCAGGCCGATCGTCTGTTGTACAAACATGCGATTCGCACCATGCTGGAAAACCAGCCCAACCTGTGGCTGTTCCAGCAGGCCGTCGATGATCTGCTGATCGAACAGGATAGGGTGGTCGGCGCGGTAACTCAGGTCGGAATCCAGTTTCGCAGTCGTGCAGTGGTGTTGACCGCGGGAACATTCCTGAATGGAAAAATCCACGTCGGAATGAACAATTATTCGGGCGGCCGGGCAGGGGACGCGCCGGCAATTTCACTGGCAGCCCGCCTGAAGGAATTGAAGGCAGAAAATGGCGGACTCGGTATCGGCCGCCTGAAAACCGGCACCCCGCCGCGGATCGACGGCCGCACCATCGATTTTTCGGTAATGGAAGAGCAGGCTGGTGATTTCGACCCGATCCCGGTATTTTCCAGCATGGGATCGGCCGCCATGCATCCGGCCCAGCTGCCCTGCTGGATCACACATACCAATAGTCGCACGCACGACATTATTCGTGCCGGGCTCGATCGCAGTCCGATGTATACCGGCCAGATCGAGGGCGTCGGCCCGCGCTACTGCCCATCGGTGGAAGACAAGATCCATCGTTTCGCCGCCAAGACTTCGCACCAGATTTTCCTCGAGCCGGAAGGGCTCACCACCAACGAAATCTACCCGAACGGGATTTCGACCAGCTTGCCGTTCGACGTCCAGCTGGCTTTGGTGCACTCGATTCGCGGGCTGGAAAATGCCCATATCTTGCGGCCCGGCTATGCGATCGAATACGACTATTTCGACCCGCGCGGCCTGAAGGCATCGCTTGAAACCAAGGCCATCGGCGGCCTGTTTTTTGCCGGCCAGATCAATGGCACCACCGGTTACGAAGAAGCCGCGGCGCAAGGCTTGCTGGCCGGCTTGAACGCGGCGCTGCAAACGCAAGAGCGCGAAGCCTGGACCCCGCGCCGCGACGAAGCTTACCTGGGCGTGCTGGTGGACGACCTGATCACGCAAGGTGTGCTGGAACCATACCGGATGTTTACCAGCCGCGCCGAATATCGCCTTTCGCTGCGCGAAGACAATGCCGACCTGCGCCTGACCGAGATCGGCCGCCGCCTGGGCTGTGTCGGCGATGCCCAGTGGGAGCTGTTCGAGCGCAAGCGGGAAGCGGTGGCACGCGAGTTGGAGCGCCTGAAATCGACTTGGGTCAGCCCTCGTATCCTGGGCGAAGCTGAGGCCAATCGTGTGTTGGGCAAAGCCATTGAGCGAGAGTATGCACTAACTGACTTGCTGCGCCGACCGGGCGTCGATTACGACTTGCTGATGACGCTGACCGGAGTGGATGGGCAGTTACTGGCCGCTCCCGGCGTCACCGAGCCGCTGGTCAAGGAGCAGGTGGAAATCCAGATCAAGTACGCCGGCTATATTGATCGCCAGGCACGCGAGATCGGTCGCAATGAGCATTATGAAAATCTCAAGCTGCCGCCCGATTTTCCGTACATGTCCATCAGTGCGCTCTCGATTGAAGTGCGGCAAAAGCTCGACAAGCAGCGCCCGCAGACGCTGGGGCAGGCTTCGCGCATCGCCGGCGTGACGCCGGCGGCAATTTCGCTGCTGCTGATTCATTTGAAAAAAGGCGGTTACAAGACCCCGGCCGCGGCGTCCGACGCCGATGCCGCCTAAGTGGCGATGAGCTTGCCGCAGCGCGCCGCGCTGGCCGACAAATTGATGCAAGGCGGACAGGCGCTGCAATTGCCCCTGAGCGCGACGCAGATCGATCGCCTGCTCGATTACCTGGCACTGCTGGTCAAGTGGAATGCAGTGTACAACCTGACCGCAGTGCGCGACCCGGCGCAGATGGTGATCCAGCACCTGCTGGATTCGCTGGCGGCGGTACCGGCCTTTGCCGGCGCGCAAAATGTGCTGGATGTCGGCGCCGGCGGCGGCTTGCCGGGCATGGTGCTGGCGATCTGGGCGGCCGAGGCGCAGCCGGCGCTGCGGGTGTCGCTGATTGATACGGTGCACAAGAAAACGGCGTTTCTGACTCAGGTCAAAGCCGAACTGGGGCTGGATCATGTCAGCGTGCATACCGGCCGCGTCGAACAGCTGCCGGTGACGCACCGGTTCGACGTGATCACCTCGCGCGCCTTTGCCGAGCTGGCCGATTTCGTCACCTGGTCCGGCCATCTGCTGGCGCCGGGCGGCCGTTTCATCGCCTTGAAAGGGGTGCGGCCGGACGCCGAGATCGGGCGCCTGCCGCCCGGCTGGCAAGTGACGGCGGTGCAGCCGCTGCAGGTGCCCGGGCTGGGTGCCGAGCGCCATCTGATCCTGATCGAAAAAAACAACGAACCAAAAGGGAGCCCACATGAGCGCACTGTTTCATTCCATCGGCATCACCGACGTCTGGCAACTGATCGCCGCCACGATGGTGTTTTTGATGCTGCCCGGCCCCGGCACCTTTTGCGTGCTGACCTGCGCCGGCCAGCGCGGTTTGCGCGGCGGTTTTACCTCGCTGGCCGGCCTGATGCTGGGCGACGCCGTGCTGATTTTCCTGGCCGCGATCGGCGTCGCCGCCTTGCTGCAAGCCAATCCAATGCTGTTTCATGGCGTGCAGTACCTGGGCGCCGCCTATCTGGCCTGGCTTGGCTACAAGCTGCTGAGCGCAAAACAGGAAGGCGAGGGCGCGGCGGTGGTGCCGTTTTCGAACGCCGCCGATTTCCGCCGTGGCTTCCTGGTGACGCTGATCAATCCGAAAGCGATCGTGTTTTACATGGCGTTCTTCCCGCTTTTCATCGATCCGGCCCTGCATCGCGGCAGCCTGACCTTCGTTGCGATGGCGGCGGTGATTTCCTGCTGCACGCTGTTCTACGGTAGTCTGCTGGTGTTGCTGGGCAACGTCGCCGCCCGCCGCCTGGCGCACAACCGGCGCATCGGCGCCTACGCATCGAAAGCGGCCGGGATTTTCCTGATCGGCTTTGGCCTCAAGCTCACCACCAACTAAAACCACATGGCCAAAATATTCTGCGTTGCCAACCAGAAGGGCGGCGTCGGCAAAACCACGACCGCGGTCAATCTTGCGGCTGGCCTGGCGCAGATTGGCCAGCGCGTGTTGCTGGTCGATCTCGACCCGCAGGGCAACGCGACGATGGGTGCCGGCATCAACAAGTCGGCCCTGAAGGCGTCGATCTACGAAGTCTTGCTGGGCATGGCGCAATTGCCGGAGGTGCGGGTGCGTTCGGATGCCGGCCAGTTCGACGTGCTGCCGGCCAACCGCGAACTGGCCGGCGCCGAAGTCGAGATGGTGGCGCTCGAGAATCGCGAAACGCGCCTGAAAGACGCGCTGGCCACGGTGGCCGGCGACTACGATTTCATGCTGGTCGACTGCCCGCCGGCGCTGTCGATGCTGACCTTGAACGGCTTGTGTGCCGCCAACGGCGTGATCATCCCGATGCAATGCGAGTACTACGCGCTGGAAGGCCTGTCCGACCTGGTCAACACCATCAAGCGGGTGCACGCCAAGCTGAATCCGGACCTGAAGATCATCGGTTTGCTGCGCGTGATGTTCGACCCGCGCATGACGCTGTCGCAGCAGGTGTCGGCGCAGCTGGAACAGCATTTCGGCGACAAGGTGTTCAAGACCGTGATCCCGCGCAACGTGCGGTTGGCGGAAGCGCCGTCGTACGGTTTGCCGGGAGTGAATTTCGATCCGGCATCCAAGGGTGCGCAAGCGTATATCGCGTTCGGTGCGGAAATGGTCGAGCGGATTAAAACAATGTAAACCGGCGGTGCGTGCATCAAACCACGAGCACGGACGATACAAGATGCGGTCCAGGTTCGTGGAAGTTGTTCGAGTTGTCGTCCGGCGCCGGCGGGCACCTGGTACCGTTTGCCTGTAATCGAATGCCGCTGAATTCTCGCCGGCGCGGGAATGGCATGCTTATTGCGGCACAGAATGTAAAGAGAAAGCATGGTTACTAAAAAATCCAAAGGTTTGGGTCGGGGACTGGAAGCCCTGTTGGGCAGTTCGATGGATCTGGCCGACGCCGCGCCATCGGTCGCCGGCGCGCCGTCCGTGCTGGCGGTCACGCAGATGCAGGCCGGCAAGTACCAGCCGCGTACCCGTATCGACGAAGGGGGGTTGGTCGAACTGGCGGCGTCGATCAAGGCGCAAGGCTTGCTGCAGCCGATCCTGGTGCGGCCGATCGCCGCCAACGGCGAGGCGCGCTATGAAATCATCGCCGGTGAACGGCGCTTCCGCGCCGCCCAGCTGGCCGGGCTGACGGAAGTGCCGGTGCTGGTCAAGGAAGTCGATGACCAGGCGGCGGCGGCGATGGCGCTGATCGAAAATATCCAGCGCGAAGATCTGAATCCTCTGGAAGAAGCGCAAGGCATCCAGCGTTTGATCAGCGATTTCGAATTCACGCACGAGCAGGCTGCCGGCGCGGTTGGCCGCTCACGCAGCGCGGTCTCCAACCTGCTGCGCCTGTTGAATCTGGCCGCGCCGCTGCAAACCATGCTGATGGCGGGCGACATCGACATGGGCCACGCCCGGGCCTTGTTGGCGGTGGATGGCGCGACCCAGATCACGCTGGCCAATCAAGTGGTCGCGAAACGGCTGTCGGTGCGCGAGACTGAAAAACTGGTGACGCGCGCGGCGGCCGAACAGGATGGCGGCCGGGCCGATAACGCGCCCGCACGCAAGGAAAAATCACGCGATATCGTGCGGCTGGAAGAAGAGTTATCCGACCTGCTGGCAACCGCGGTCAGCATTCGCACCGGCGCCCGCAACAAGGGGCAGCTGATCATCGATTTCGCCAGCCTGGATGCGCTGGATGGCGTGCTGGCGCGGCTGCGCGCGTAAGCGCAGGCGTCCTCAGGAGCGGCATGGAGCGGTTGCGGAAATCTCCCGCAATCATTTCAATGGCGCCTGGAGTATGCAGTCTAAATCACCGCATGACGCCTGAAATTTGCATCTATATGCAGGAGTATATGGATGCGCGAAGCAGGCCGCGCAGCGGATAGGGCTACTTCGATGGCGTTCCCCATACCTGTGCCACGCGCGCGTCGCGTCCGCAGCTGGCGCGGTAAAAACGATAGCGCAGCGGGTTTTTCCGGTAATAGTCCTGGTGGTATTCCTCGGCCGGATAGAACGCTCCGGCGGCAGTGATTTCGGTGTACACCTGCGGCAGGCGGCCGGATCGCTGAAGCGCCGCCTTGCTGGCGGCGGCAATGCGCCGCTGGTTTTCATTCAGATAAAAAATCGCGCTGCGGTATTGGTCGCCGATATCGCAGAATTGGCGGTCCTGCACCGTTGGGTCGATGTGGTGCCAGAAAAAATCCAGCAACTGCGCATAGCTGATGCGCACCGGATCAAACCAGACCCGCACCGCCTCCGCGTGGCCGGTGCCGCCGGCGCTGACTTGAGCGTAGGTTGGATTGGGCACATGGCCGCCGGTGTAACCGGACTCGACTGCCAGCACCCCGGACAGTTTTTCGAAATCGGCTTGTACGCACCAAAAGCAACCGCCGGCCAAAATCGCCTGCTCGCCGCCAGCAACTGCGCCTGGCTGCGGGCTCGCGTTGGAATCGACGGCCAGCAACAGCATCAGCAGCAAGCCACCAAACAGCGTCTTCATAGGCGCGCCGGCGGCAGAGAGTCGGCAGCGGCGACGAATCGCAAGGCCAGGCCGTTATTGCAGTAGCGCAAGCCGGTTGGTGGCGGGCCGTCGTGAAACACATGTCCCTGATGACCGCCGCAGCGCGCGCAATGATATTCGGTGCGCGGCAGGATCAACTTGAAGTCACGCTTGGTGGCCAGCGCACCGGGCAGAAAGTCATAAAAGCTGGGCCAGCCGGTGCCGCTGTCGAATTTGGTGCTGCTGTCAAACAGCGGCAGGAAGCAAGCGGCGCAAAGGAAACGGCCAGTGCGCTTTTCACCATCCAGCGGGCTGCTGCCGGGCGCTTCCGTGGCTTCCTCGAACAGCACGCGGTAACTGTCGGCTGGCAGCAAGGCTTTCCACTCGGCGGCCGTTTTGACCAGTGGTTTCACGCTGGCATTGCTCCTTGCGAAAGCGGGCAGCAGGCTAGCCGCAATCAAGCCGGCAGCGCTGCTCAGCCATTGACGACGATCCATGGTGCGCTCCTCTCGCAAGATTCGACCGCGATCGGCGCGCAAAGTTGAGACCAGCAATGGCCAGCGGGTAAAAAATGGCTACAATCGTCGGCGCTTTCCATCCTGATTCAAAGCGAGTGCCGACATGCTGCAGTCACTTCCCGAGTGCCCACCGTGTGTGGTCAATCCATGAGCGTCACCATATTGCTGGTTCCCGGCCTGTACGGCTCCGGGGTCGGCCACTGGCAAACCCGGTGGGAGGCTGCATTGCCGCAAGCGCGGCGCGTCCAGCAGCGCGACTGGAACGAGCCACGGCGCAGCGAATGGGTGGCGCAGCTGGACGCGGCGGTGCGCGCCAGTGCCGGACCAGTGGTGCTGGCGGCGCACAGTCTCGGCTGCGCCACCACCGTCTGGTGGGCCTTGGCGCATGCAGCGACGCCGCATGCGCGCCGCGTCAGCGGCGCACTGCTGGTGGCGCCGCCCGACGTCGAACGGGCCGACGCCCCGGCCGCGGTGCGCGATTTCGGGCCGATGCCAGGCGTGCCGCTGCCCTTCGCCAGCATCGTGGTAGCGTCCGAGAACGATCCGTGGTGCGCCTTGCCGCGCGCGCACCAGTGGGCCCAGCAGTGGGGCGCGCAGTGGCAGATGGCCGGCCGGCGCGGCCATCTGAACGCCGACAGCGGGCTGGGCGACTGGCCGCAAGGACAGCGCTGGCTGCAACAGTTGTCAAAACCGGAAGCATCCAGTATTTCTCGCTGAATCAAGACCTTGCCTGCATCGCATTAGAGCGCGGCAAAGGTTTGACGCCCATTGCCGAAAACCCTTATAATCCCGTGGCTTTGGAAAGTGCCGGCGGCGAAATGACGCTGACGTGTGCGACACCGGACGCAGGATTTGGGCTGACATGCGGCGTATCGTTGTTTTGCAATTCGTCGTAACGCTGATCGTGGCTGCCATCGCTGGCATGCTCGGTAGTTGGCCGGCACTGTGGTCTGCGCTGTTAGGCGGTTTGTGTTGCGTGGTCCCAAATGCCTTGTTTGCGCTGCGCCTGTTCGCCAATGCGCAAAAGGCGGGCGGCGCCAACCCGATGTCGTTTTTCATCGGTGAATTCATCAAGATTGCATTGACGGTGGCGCTATTGGGCGCGACCGCTTGGCTGTACCGCGATTTGAACTGGCTGGCGCTGATCGCTGCCTTCATCGCGGCACTGAAAAGTTACATTATCTTATTGTTTAGGCACTGATATGGCAACTGAACTGGCTGTTGAGGGCGCGCATCAGGCTGCGGCACACGCACCGACCTCCTCCGAATACATCATCCACCACCTCACGCACTTTTCCACGGTGCCGCAAACCAAGATCGTCGATTTTTCGGTGATCAACATGGATACGCTGTTCTGGTCGATCCTGGTTGGCGTGATCGGCTCGTTCGTCATGTGGATGGTGGCGCGCCGCGCCACATCCGGCGTGCCGGGCCGCTTCCAAAGCTTCATCGAGCTGATCGTCGAAATGGTGGAAGACCAGTCCAAGGCCATCGTGCATGGCGACCGCCGTTTCATCGCGCCGATGGCGCTGACCGTGTTCATCTGGGTGATTCTGATGAACTCGATGGACTTCCTGCCGGTCGACATGGTTTCCAGCATCCTGGGTTGGGTTGGCCTCGGACACGCGGTGCCATACCAGCGCATCGTCCCCACCGCCGATCTGAACGGTACCCTCGGCCTGTCGCTCGGCGTGTTCGCGCTGATGATTTACTACAACCTCAAGATCAAGGGCGCCGGCGGCTTCGTGCACGAGCTGTTCTGTGCGCCATTCGGCGCCCACCCGGCGCTGTGGATTCCGAATCTGGCCCTGAACATCATCGAATTCGTCGCCAAGACCGTGTCGCTGGCCATGCGACTGTTCGGCAACATGTATGCCGGCGAACTGATCTTCCTGTTGATCGCCTTGCTCGGTTCGACCGCCACCTGGTGGGGCTTCGGCATGCACGTGATGGCCGGCACCGTCTGGGCCATCTTCCACATCCTGATCGTCATCCTGCAAGCCTTCATTTTCATGATGCTGGCGCTGGTGTATGTCGGCCAGGCGCATGAAAGTCACTAAGAACCTGGTTTTGGTATTGCTGTAATTGAGGCAGATTTACAGATTTGCAGTATTTTGGTTTCAACTTTTTTCGACTTTGACTATCTAAGGAGTTTTCATGACTAACGTCGCTTTCGTTGCTTTGGCTTGTGGTTTGATCATCGGTTTGGGTGCTATCGGCGCCTGTATCGGCATCGGTATCATGGGCGGCAAATTCATCGAAGCTTCGGCGCGTCAGCCGGAACTGATGAACACCCTGCAAACCAAGATGTTCCTGCTGGCCGGCCTGATCGACGCGGCGTTCCTGATCGGTGTCGGTATCGCGATGATGTTTGCGTTCGCCAACCCGTTCGCAGGCTAATCCGACCTACCGCTGGTTCTCATGCCGCCGGCCTGATTCGCAGAATCGGGTTCGGCGCACGTTATTTTTGAGAAGGAAATCACCGTGAACTTAAATGCAACATTGTTTGCGCAGTTCGTGGTCTTCTTCATCCTCGCGCTGTTCACGATGAAATTCATCTGGCCGCCGCTGATGAAGGCGCTGGATGAGCGCGCCCAGAAGATCACGGACGGCCTGGCCGCCGCCGATCGTGGCAAGGCCGAGATGGCCGCTGCCGAGAAACGCGTGCAAGTCGAACTGTCGGCCGCCCGCGATGAAGGCCAGAAGCGGATTGGCGACGCGGAACGGCGCGCGCTTGGCATTGTCGAAGATGCTAAGAAGACCGCTGCCGATGAGGCTGCCCGTATCGTCGCCGCTGCCCGCGAAGAAGCCGAGCAGCAAGTGACGCAGGCGCGTGAAGCTTTGCGTGCCGAGGTCGCGAGCCTCGCGGTAAAAGGCGCCGAGCAAATCCTGAAGCGCGAAGTCAATGCCGCGGCCCATGCTGATTTGCTGAACCAGTTGAAAACCGAGTTGTAATCATGGCCGAACTCGCAACGATTGCCCGTCCTTACGCCGAAGCGCTGTTCCGGGTTGCCCAGTCCGGCAATCTGGCGGCCTGGTCCGACCTGGTTTCCGAGATGACCCAGGTTGCCGCCAATCCGGATTTTCAGGCCTTGGCCACCAATCCAAAATTGTCGGAGCAGCAGGTGGTGGACACCATGCTGGCGCTGCTGAAGTCGCCGGTTGGCGCCGAAGCGAAAAACCTGATCGCCATGCTGGTGGAGAACGGTCGCCTCGCCTTGCTGCCGGAAATCGGCGCGCAATTCCAGGCGTTGAAGAATGCCCAGGAAGGCGCGGCTGATGCCAGCATCACCAGCGCTTTTGCATTGTCGGACGCCCAGATCAGCGACTTGATCGCGGCGCTGGAGAAGAAATTCGGACGCAAGCTCAATCCCTCGGTAACGGTCGATCAGAATCTGATTGGCGGCGTGCGCGTGGTGGTCGGTGACGAAGTGCTGGATACGTCGGTGCGCGCCAAACTGCAACAAATGCACGTGGCGTTGACGGCCTAGGTCTTCGAGCCGGCCGGCCCAGAACAGAGAATACTTTTAGGAGTTAACATGCAACTCAACCCGTCTGAAATCAGCGAACTGATCAAGAGCCGGATTCAAGGACTCGACGACAGCGCCGAGATTCGCAATCAGGGCACCGTGATTTCCGTGTCCGACGGCATCTGCCGCATCCACGGGCTGTCCGACGTGATGCAGGGCGAGATGCTGGAATTCCCGGGCAATACCTTCGGCCTCGCGCTGAACCTCGAGCGCGACTCGGTGGGCGCCGTTATCCTGGGCGACTACGAACATATTTCCGAAGGCGATACCGTCAAGTGCACCGGCCGCATCCTGGAAGTGCCGATCGGTCCGGAACTGAAAGGCCGCGTGGTCAACGCGCTGGGCCAGCCGATCGACGGCAAGGGTCCGATCAACGCCAAGCTGACCGCGCCGATTGAAAAAATTGCACCGGGCGTGATCGCCCGTCAATCCGTTTCGCAGCCGATGCAGACCGGCCTGAAGTCGATCGACTCGATGGTGCCGATCGGTCGTGGCCAGCGCGAACTGATCATCGGCGACCGTCAAACCGGCAAGTCGGCGGTGGCGATCGATGCGATCATCAACCAAAAAGGTCAGAACATGACCTGTATCTACGTCGCGATCGGCCAGAAGGCATCGTCGGTCAAGAACGTGGTGCGGGCACTGGAACAAAACGGCGCGATGGACTACACCATCGTGGTCGCCGCCACCGCTGCCGAATCCGCCGCGATGCAATACGTATCGGCTTATTCCGGCTGCGCGATGGGCGAATATTTCCGCGACCGCGGCGAAGACGCGCTGATCGTATATGACGACCTGTCCAAGCAGGCAGTCGCCTATCGTCAGGTGTCGCTGCTGCTGCGCCGCCCGCCGGGCCGCGAAGCCTATCCGGGCGACGTGTTCTACCTGCACAGCCGTTTGCTGGAACGCGCCGCGCGCGTCAATGAGCATTACGTCGAAACCTTCACCAAGGGTGAAGTCAAGGGCAAGACGGGTTCGTTGACGGCCTTGCCGATCATTGAAACCCAGGCTGGCGACGTTTCCGCGTTCGTGCCGACCAACGTGATTTCGATCACCGACGGCCAGATCTTCCTGGAAACCTCGCTCTTCAACGCCGGTATCCGGCCCGCGATCAACGCCGGTATTTCGGTGTCGCGCGTGGGTGGCGCAGCCCAGACCAAGGTCATCAAAAACCTGTCCGGCGGTATTCGTACCGACTTGGCGCAGTATCGTGAACTGGCGGCCTTTGCGCAGTTCGCTTCGGACCTGGATGAAGCGACCCGCAAGCAGCTGGACCGCGGTGCGCGCGTGACTGAATTGCTGAAGCAGGCGCAGTACTCGCCGCTGCCGATTTCGCTGATGGCGGTGTCGCTGTTCGCGGTCAACAAGGGCTTTTTCGACAGCATCGAAGTCAAGCAAGTGCTGGCGTTTGAATCCGGCCTGCACAATTTCATGAAGACCAGCCACGCGGCATTGCTGCAGAAGATCGAAGAAACCAAGCAACTCGACAAGGATGGCGAAGCTGCACTGGCCGCCGCAGTTGCCGATTTCAAGAAAACGTTCTGAGCACGGCGCTAAAGGAGTAAAGCCTCATGGCAGCGGGTAAAGAGATACGCGGCAAGATCAAGAGCGTAGAAAATACGAAGAAGATCACCAAGGCGATGGAAATGGTCGCCGCATCCAAAATGCGCAAGGCGCAGGACCGGATGCGTGCGGCCCGTCCGTACAGCGACAAGATCCGCAATATCGCCTCGCATCTGGCACAGGCCAATCCGGAATATACCCATCCGTTTTTGATCAAGCAGGACAATGCCAAGACCGTTGGCTTTATCGTCGTCACCACCGACAAGGGTCTGTGCGGCGGCATGAACACCAACGTGCTGCGCCTGGTGACGTCCAAAGTGCGCGAGCTGGAAGGCGAGGGCAACAAGATCGAGGCGGTCGCGATCGGCAACAAGGGCCTGGGCTTCCTGAACCGGATTGGCGCCAAGGTCGTGTCGCACGCGATCCAGTTGGGCGATACGCCGCATCTGGACAAGCTGATCGGGCCGGTCAAGGTATTGCTGGACGCCTACCAGGAAGGACGGCTGGACGCGGTCTATCTGGTGTACACCAAATTCATCAATACGATGAAGCAGGAACCGATGATGGAGCAACTGCTGCCGCTGGCGGAACATCGCATGCAGGCAGACAAGGAGCACCATTCGTGGGACTACATCTACGAGCCGGATGCCCAGACCGTGATCGATGAGCTGTTGGTGCGCTACGTCGAGGCATTGATCTACCAGGCGGTGGCGGAAAATCTGGCGTCCGAGCAATCGGCGCGGATGGTGGCGATGAAGTCCGCTTCCGACAACGCCGGCAACGTGATTGACGAGCTGAAGCTGGTCTATAACAAGACGCGCCAGGCAGCGATCACCAAGGAATTGTCCGAGATCGTGGCGGGTGCGGCTGCCGTTTAAGCGCATTGGGAAGACAGTCAGGGGCAGGCGGTACGTTGCCCCGGCTGATCGGGCGAAATGGATTGATTGGTTTTGCTAGCGCAACCATGCGATGCGACCAAACCAGAATTTAAATTAACTATTGAAGGAACGAAAATGGCTGATGGCAAAATCGTTCAGTGTATCGGCGCTGTGGTGGACGTTGAGTTCCCCCGCAATGCGATGCCCAGGATTTACGATGCCCTGAAAATGGAAGGCTCCGACTTGACGCTGGAAGTGCAGCAGCAGTTGGGCGACGGTATCGTCCGCACCATTGCGCTCGGCACCTCCGACGGTTTGCGCCGCGGCATGGCGATCCAGAACACCGGCAATCCGATTACGGTCCCGGTTGGCAAGGCCACGCTGGGTCGCATCATGGACGTGCTGGGCAATCCGATCGATGAATGCGGCCCGGTCAGCAACGAACAAACCGCGTCGATCCACCGCAAGGCGCCGGCCTACGACGAGCTGTCGCCATCGCAGGACCTGCTGGAAACCGGCATCAAGGTGATCGACCTGGTATGCCCGTTCGCCAAGGGCGGCAAAGTCGGCCTGTTCGGCGGCGCCGGCGTCGGCAAGACCGTCAACATGATGGAACTGATCAACAACATCGCCAAGGCGCACAGCGGCTTGTCGGTGTTCGCCGGTGTCGGTGAGCGTACCCGCGAGGGCAACGACTTCTATCACGAAATGGCCGAAGCCAAAGTGGTGGATCTGGAAAACCCGGAAAACTCCAAGGTCGCGATGGTCTACGGCCAGATGAACGAACCGCCAGGCAACCGTCTGCGCGTGGCGCTGACCGGCCTGACGATCGCCGAAGGCTTCCGCGACGAGGGCAAGGACGTGCTGTTCTTCGTCGACAATATCTACCGCTACACGCTGGCCGGTACCGAAGTCTCGGCGCTGTTGGGCCGGATGCCTTCCGCGGTGGGTTACCAGCCGACGCTGGCCGAAGAAATGGGCCGCCTGCAGGAACGCATCACCTCGACCAAGACCGGTTCGATCACCTCGATCCAGGCCGTGTACGTGCCTGCCGATGACTTGACCGACCCGTCGCCAGCCACCACCTTCGCCCACTTGGATTCGACCGTGGTGTTGTCGCGTGACATCGCTTCGCTCGGTATCTACCCAGCGGTCGACCCGCTCGACTCCACCTCGCGCCAGCTCGATCCGCTGGTGGTTGGCCAGGAGCACTACGAAACCGCCCGTGCCGTGCAAGGTACCTTGCAGCGCTACAAGGAATTGCGCGACATTATCGCGATTCTGGGCATGGACGAACTGGCGCCGGAAGACAAGCTGCTGGTGGCGCGCGCTCGTAAGATGCAGCGTTTCCTGTCGCAGCCGTTCCACGTTGCCGAAGTGTTTACCGGTTCGCCTGGCAAGTATGTTTCGCTGAAGGACACGATCAAGGGCTTCAAGATGATCGCTTCCGGCGAACTGGATCACCTGCCGGAACAGGCGTTCTACATGGTCGGCACGATCGAGGAAGCAATCGAAAAAGCCAAGAAGATTCAATAACGGCGGCAACACACCGGTCGGCGCGCACGGTTGCCGGTTGCCCGGGAAGAACCGGCAATCGGCGCTCGCGGCGACCGGGAAAAAGCTTAAGGGTTTTATATGGCAAACACACTCCACGTTGACGTGGTTTCCGCCGAAGCGGAAATTTTTTCCGGTGAGGCCGAGTTCGTCGTGCTGCCGGGTGAAGCCGGGGAACTCGGTATCTATCCGCGCCATACACCGCTGATCACGCGCATCCGCCCAGGCGCGGTGCGCATCAAGGTACCGGGGAAGGCGAACGAGGAATTCGTGTTCGTCGCCGGCGGCTTGCTGGAAGTGCAGCCGGACGCAGTGACCGTGCTGGCCGATACCGCGATTCGTGGCACCGATCTGGACGAGGCGAAGGCACTGGAAGCCAAGAAACAGGCGGAAGAAGCACTGGTCAATCGCGAATCGAAGATCGACTACGCGGCGGCGCAAGCCGAACTGGCGGTAGCGATCGCGCAATTGGCGGCAATTCAGAAGCTGCGCCAAAAGCGCTGATCTTGTCCTACGCGTAACATCAAAAGCAGCTTCGGCTGCTTTTTTTGTTTTATTGGCCGGCGATGGGGTCGAGATGCACAGCGTGCCGACGTTGCTACGGCGGCTGAAATGACCTCTCAATCCGACCGTGCGCGAGCCGCACGCGTGCCGTATCCGCCTTGGCCTCTGTCGGCCAGTGGCGCTGGATGATTTGCGCCAGCTTGTCGAAGCCCGGGCCAATGGCTTCGTTGGGCACGCAGCGTAACCCAGTATCAGGCCGCGCCGGCTGCCCGCCGGTCGCATGTAATAGCGCGACAATGGCCGGGCGATGATGCCTTCGGCCTGGGCGGTCGCGACTGATGGCGACGTCATCGCAGTCATCCGGCGCCCCCAGGGTCAGATGCAGGCCGGCGTCGTCGCCGGAGACGCTCAATCGGTCGCCGAAGTTGCGCTTGATCGCTTGCTGCAACAGCTGCAGGCGTTCGCGTACAGCACCCGCATGCGCCGGATGTGCGACGCGAAGTGCCCCTCGGACATGAAGTCCGCCAGCACCGCCGGCTGAAAAGCTGACCTTCGCGATACAGCTCCGACAGGCCGGTGGCAAACGGTGCGGCAAGTGCTTGCGGCACGACCAGGTAGCCGATCCGCAAGCCCGGGAACAGCGTCTTGCTGAAGGAACCGAGATAGATCACCCGGTCGTAATGATCCAGTCCCTGCAGCGACGCCAGCGGCCGGCTGCCGTAGCGGAATTCGCTGTCGTAGTCGTCCTCGATGATCCACACGTTGTGGGCGGACGCGTATTCCAGCAGCATGCGCCGGCGCGAGAGGCTCATCACCAGGCCGAGCGGATATTGATGCGACGGCGTGACGAAGATGAAGCGCGGCGGCTGGCGCAGATCGTTGGCGCGCAGGCTGATGCCTTCGTCGTCGACCGCGATCGGCACCGGCTTCAGATCGACGATTGCAGGACGCTGCGCGCGCCCCAATAGCACGGCTCCTCGACCCAGGCACGATCGCCGGCATCGGCCAGCAGACGCACCGCCAGGTCGATCGACTGATGGATGCCGGTGGTGATCAAGATCTGTTCGGCGTGCAGTTCACCGAGCGCGCGACGCGCAGATAGTCCGCCACCGCCTCGCGCAGCGGCAAATATCCGCCACCGTGTCCGTAGGTCAGCAGTTCGGCCCGCGAACGCTGCCAGTACTTGTTCTGCAGCCGGCTCCAGACCTTGTTGGGAAAGCGCGTCACGTCGGGCACGCCGGGCATGAAGGCGCCCCACTGCAGCATATAGGCGCCGGCTCCCTCCACCAGCGCGGCGCCGCGCGCCGACAGCCCGAGCTTGCTGCTGGTATTAATTTCGGCGGCGTCGCCACGAGCCACTTCGGGAATGTCGTTCGGCACGGTGTCGGCGACGAAGGTGCCGGCCCCGGTGCGCGTCTCCAGGTAGCCCTCGGCCACCAACTGCTCGTAGACCTAGGTCACCGTATTGCGCGACATGTTCAACTCGCGCGCCGAGGTCGCGGGACGACGGCAATTGCAGACCCACCGGCAGCACATGATCGAGAATGGCCTCGCGCACCACCTGATAAAGCTGGCGGTTGACCGGCTTGCCGGAGGCGCGATCGATGCGCTGCAGCAAGAAGTCGGAGAGTGTCGCGATTCGCATAGTGGCACCATCGAATAAATCAAAGTGGACCTATTTTATAGGGCCAAAGCGGCAGTAGTATCAGTTATCGTATCCTTATCAGAGTAAAAAAAGACACCATGACAAACGCCGACCTGCAACGCCGCAAAGAAGCCGCGACGCCGCGCGGCGTCGGCGTGATGTGCGATTTCTACGCTGCGCGCGCCGAGAACGCGGAGCTGTGGGACGTCGAGGGCCGCCGTTTCATCGACTTCGCCGCGGGCATCGCGGTGCTGCAACACCGGCCATCGCCATCCGAAGATCGTCGCCGCGATCCGCGACGCAGCTCGACAGCTTCACGCACACCGGCGTATCAGATCGTGCCGTACGCAGTCGTATGTCGAACTCGCCGAGAAGATCAACCAGCGCGCGCCCGGCGACCATGCCGAAGAAGACGGCGTTCTTCACGACCGGCGCCGAAGCCGTCGAAAACGCGATCAAGATCGCGCGCGCCGCGACCGGCCGTCCGGGCGTGATCGCCTTCACCGGCGGCTTCCACGGCCGCACGCTGATGGGCATGGCGCTGACCGGCAAGGTCGCGCCGTACAAGATCGGCTTCGGCCCGTTCCCGTCGCGACGTGTTCCACGCGCCGTTCCCGAATGCCGCTGCACGGCGTGAGCACGGCGGACTCGCTGAAGGCGATCGAGCAGCTGTTCAAGGCCGACATCGATCCGAAGCGCGTCGCCGCGATCATCTTCGAACCGGTGCAGGGCGAAGGCGGCTTCAATCCGGCGCCGCCCGAGTTCGTGCGCGCGCTGCGCACGCTGTGCGACGAGCACGGCATCCTGCTGATCGCCGACGAAGTGCAGACCGGCTTCGCGCGCACCGGCAAGCTGTTCGCGATGGAGCACTACGACGTGGTGCCGGATCTGATGACGATGGCGAAGAGCCTCGCGGGCGGCATGCCGCTGTCGGGCGTCGTCGGCCGCGCCGAGGTCATGGATGCGCCGCGCCCGGCGGCCTCGGCGGCACGTATGCCGGCAATCCGCTGGCGGTCGCGGCGGCGCAGGCGGTGCTCGACATCATCGGGGAAGAGCGGCTGGTCGAGCGGGCGCACGTGCTCGGGACAGCGGCTGAAAGATCGCCTGAGCGAACTGCGCAAGGCGGTGCCGCAGATCGCCGACGTGCGCGGCCCGGGCGATGGTCGCGGTCGAGTTCTGAAGCCCGGCACGCGCGAAGCCGACGCGGAGTTCACGAAACGGGTGCAGACGCGCGCGCTGGCACGCGGCTTGCTCTTGCTGAGTTGCGGCGTGTACGGCAACGTGGTGCGCTTCCTGTTTCCGCTGACGATCTCCGACGTGCTCATGACGAAGCGTCTGGCGATCCTGGAAGCGGCGCTGCGCGGCAGCTGAATTCCTGATGCGGCAACGTACCGCGTACCGACAGAACCGGGGGAGACCAACATTGAGACCTGCCGAACACCACCAAGCCGACACGCTGGTGCAATTTCCGCGGCGTGAAAGACCTACGACGGCGAAACGCTGGTCGTCAAACATCTCGATCTGGATATCTATCAGGGCGAATTCCTGACGCTGCTCGGGCCGTCCGGCTCGGGCAAGACGACCTGCCTGATGATGCTCGCGGGCTTCGAAGTTCCCGACCGGCGGCGAGATCTGGCTCGACGGCACGCTGCTCAACACGGTGCCGCCGCACAAGCGCAACATCGGCATGGTGTTTCAGAACTACGCGCTGTTTCCGCATCTGACGGTCGCGCAGAACGTCGCGTATCCGCTGACGGTGCGCAAGCATCGGCGCGAGAGCGCGCGCATCGCAGGTCAGCAACGCGCTCAAGATGGTGCGCATGGAGAGCTTCGCGAAGCGCTATCCGGCGCAGCTGTCCGGCGGCCAGCAGCAGCGCATCGCGCTCGCGCGCGCGCTGGTGTTCGAGCCGAAGCTCGTGCTGATGGACGAGCCGCTCGGCGCGCTCGACAAGCAGTTGCGCGAACACATGCAGATACGAACTTAAATCATTGCACGAGCAAGCTCGGCGTCACGTTCGTCTACGTCACGCACGATCAGGGCGAGGCGCTCACCATGTCCGACCGCGTCGCCGTGTTCGACAAGGGCATCGTGCAGCAACTCGATACCGTCGGACCGTCTGTACGAATCGCCGTGCAACGAGTTCGTCGCGAACTTCATCGGCGACAGCAACAAGCTGCGCGGCACGATCGCGAATGTCGACGGCGAGCTATTGCGAGATCCATCTAGCGACGGCACGCGCTCGACCGGCCTCAATATCGGCGACGCGCAGGCGGGCGCGCCGGCGATCGCGTGCATCCGGCCCGAGCGCATGAAGCTCGCAACGGCTCGGCGCGGCCGGCGCCAACGCGCTCACGGCGAAGCGCGCGGCCTGATCTATTTCGGCGACCACGTGCGCATGCGCTGCGGCTGTGCGCGAGCAGGACGAGTGCTTCGTCAAGGTGCCGCTCGGCACCGATGCTCGACGCCTTCCGCCCGGCGCGCCGGTCGCGCTCGGAGTGCGCCCGAGCATCTGCGGTGCTCGAGGGCTGAACGCGCCGAGCGCTGTGCGTCGTTTCGCAGGCATGGCAATGCAGCACATAACAAGTCGCACTGTACCAACTGATGCAACCACAAAGGAGAGAACGCATCATGAAGCAAGATCGGGAAATCGCGCTGCGCCATCGCGTCGGCGCTGTCGCGCTCGCGTGCGGCGCCGCGCAGGTCAATGCGGCCGAACTGACGGTCGTCAACTTCGGCGGCGCGAACGGCAACGCGCAGAAGGTCGCGTTCAACCAGCCGTTCGAGAAGCAGACCGGCAACAAGGTCACGGCCGTCGAGTACAACGGCGAGCAGGCCAAGGTCAAGGCGATGGTCGAAGCCAAGCACGTGAACTGGGACGTGGTCGAAGTCGAATCGGGCGATCTCGGCCGCGGCTGCGACGAAGGCCTGTACGAGAAGCTCGACTGGTCGAAGATCGGCAAGAAAGCCGATCTCGATTCCCGAAGCGCCGCAGAATGCGGCGTCGGCTTCTTCGTGTGGTCGACGGCGCTCGCCTATAACGCCGACAAGCTGAAAACCGCGCCGACGGCTGGGCCGATTTCTGGGACGTGAAGAAATTCCCCGGCAAGCGCGGCATGCGCAAGGGCGCGCGCTACAACCTCGAATTCGCGCTGATGGCCGACGGCGTGCCGCCGAAGGACGTCTACAAGGTGCTCGCCACCAAGGACGGCGACGACCGCGCGTTCAAGAAGCTCGACGAGCTGAAGCCGAACATCCAGTGGTGGGAAGCGGGCGCGCAGCCGCCGCAGTTTCTCGTCGCGGGCGACGTGGTGATGTCGACCGCGTATCAACGGCCGGATCGACGCGGCGCAGACGGAAGGCAAGAACCTGAAGGTGGTGTGGAACGGCAGCATCTACGACCTCGACTACTGGGCGATTCCGAAGGGCTCGCCGAACAAGGACGCTGGCCGAGAAGTACATCGCGTATTCGGTGTCGCCGAAGCCGCAGCAGGACTACGCCATCGAACATCGCCTACGGTCCGGTGAACAAGGCGCCATCAAGGCGCTCGACGCGAAGACGCTGGCGAATCTGCCGAACTCGCCGGCCAACGCGAAGAACGCGGTGCTGCAGAACCTGACGTTCTGGACCGATCATGGCGACGAGCTGGAGCAGCGGTTTACGTCGTGGGCTTCGAAGTAAGTTAGAACTGCGTCGGCCGCTGCGCGGCCGGACTGAGGAGTTGTTCGCGCCGTCCGGCCGCTAGCGCCTACGCGATTTTCATGCAGGTATTGTTCGACGCCGCGACCAGCGGCATCGTCGAGACTTCAGGTGTTGACATATCGACATGACGATCTCCGCCGACTCGACACCGCACTCGACAGCAGGGCCGCAGCTGCAAGCGCGCAACTGAAAGGGAACCGCGGAAGGCGCAGAAGCGCGCGGAAGTGGCGCCTGCGCGCTGATCGCGCCGCTGGCGATTTTCCTGCTGCTGATCTTCGTGGTGCCGATCGCGCGTCTTGCTCACGCGCGCGCGGAGAATCCCGGAAGTCGCCACCGCGCTGCCGCATACGCTGCCGGCGCTGGCGGCCTGGGACCGCAAGCGCCGCCGCCGGATGCCGCGTATCGCCGCGCTGGCGCCGACCTGACCGCGATCGCCGACGAGCGACGCAGTGGGCGCGCTCGCGCGGCGCATGAACGCGGAAATTCCCGGCTACCGTTCGCTCGTCACGAAGACGGCGCGCGCCATGCCGTTGCCGGACGACGACGGCAAGCCCTTGCCTCATCCGAGATCCAGGCGGCGCCGATCGAACTGGACGAGCGCTGGGGCGACCTCGACGTACTGGCAAGCGATTGCGAAGAACGGCGGCGCGCTATTCGCCGTTCTACCTGCTGGCTTCGCTCGACCACAAGCAGGACGCCTTCGGCCACGATCCGGCAGGCCGGATCGAACAGCAGTCGGCGTACCGCAGCATCTTCAGCCGCACCTTCGTGATCGGCGCTGGGCGTCACGCTGTGCTGCCTGCTGCTCGGCTATCCGCTGGCGTACTGGATTTCGACGCTGCCCGAGCGTCGCGCGAATCTGTTGATGATTCTCGTGCTGATTCCGTTCTGGACCTCGATCCTGGTGCGCGTCGCCGCATGGATCGTGATTCTGCAAAGCGAAGGCCTGGTGAACAAGGCGCTGATCGGCAGCGGGTCTGATCGCACGATCCGCTGGCGCTGCTGTTCAACCGCACCGGCGTCTACATTTCGATGACGCACATCCTGCTGCCGTTCATGATCCTGCCGCTGTACAGCGTGATGAAGTCCGATTCCGCCGACCTATCAGCGCGCGGCGGTCTCGCTCGGCAGCCATCCGTTCGCCGCGTTCTGGCGCGTGTACGTGCCGCAGACCTATCCGGGCATCGGCGCGGGCGCGCTGCTGGTGTTCATTCTGGCGATCGGCTACTACATCACGCCGGCGCTGCTCGGCGGCACCGAACGACCAGATGGTCAGCTACTACGTCGCGTATTTCACCAACGTGACGATCAACTGGGGCATGGCATGCGCGCTCGGCGGGCTGCTGCTCGCCGCGACGCTGCGTGCTGTACGTGCGTCTACGGACGCTTCACGCGATAATCGACGTCGAGCCTGGGGTAACGGAGCATCGAGATGAAACTTGCCAAGCCGCTGTTCGCGCCGCATACGTCGCTCGTCGAGCGCGTCTGGTTTTTCGCGTTGCGCGGCTCTGACGTGCTGACGCTGCTGTACCTGATGCTGCCGGTGCTGGCGATCGTGCCGCTGTCGTTTTCGATCGAGCACGTTCCTGGTTTATCCGATTCCGGGCTGTCGCTGCGCTGGTACCAGAACCTGTCCAGTCCGACGAATGGATCGCATGGCCGCGCAAGAACAGCTTCATCGTGGCGCCCGTCGGCGACGCGTGGTCGCGACGGTGCTGGGCACGCTGGCCGCGGTCGGGCTGAACAAGGCGAACTTCCGCGGCAAGGGGCTGCTGATGGCGATGCTGATTTCGCCGATGATCGTGCCGGTGGTGGTGGTCGGCGTCGGCATGTATCTGTTCTTTGCGCCGCTCGGCTTGCCGGAATAGCTATACCGGCCTGATCCTGGCGCATGCCGCGCTCGGCGCGCCGTTTGTCGTGACGACCGTGTCCGCCACCCTGCAGGGTTTCAACCAGAACCTGGTGCGCGCGAGCCGTCAGCCTGGGCGCGAGTCCGCTGACAGACCTTTTTCCGCATCACGCTGCCGGTGATTGCGCCGGGCGTGATTTCCGGCGCGTTGTTCGCGTTCGCCACCTCGTTCGATGAAGTGGTGGTGACGCTGTTCCTGGCTGGCGCCGACCAGTCGACGCTGCCACGCCAGATGTTTACCGGCATCCGCGAAAACATCAGCCCGACCATTGCCGCGCTGGCGACCATCCTGATCGTGTTCTCGACCTGCCTGCTGCTGGTGCTCGAATGGCTGCGTGGGCGCAGCAGGGCCGCCGCGAAATTCTAGAGGAGTGATTCATGCTGCACTTGAAAGATCCATCTCTGCTGAAACAGCAGGCTTTCCTGAATGGCGCCTGGTGCGACGCCGACAACGGCCACACGCACACGGTGACCGACCCGGCCACCGGCGCCGTAATCGGCAGCGTGCCCGCGATGGGCGCGGCCGAAACCCGCCGCGCCATTGCCGCGGCGAACGCGGCCTGGCCCGGCTGGCGGGCTAAGACCGCCAAGGAGCGCAGCGCCATCCTGCGCAACTGGAACGACCTGATGCTGGCCAATGCCGATGATCTGGCGCGCATCATGACCCTCGAGCAGGGCAAGCCGCTGGCCGAGGCGCAAGGGCGAAATCGCCTACGCGGCGTCCTTTCATCGAATGGTTCGCCGAGGAAGGCAAGCGCGTCGACGGCGACACGCTGCAATCGCCCTGGACCGACCAGCCGCATCGTGGTGATCAAGGAGCCGATCGGCGTCTGCGCCGCGATCACGCCGTGGAATTTCCCGGCCGCGATGATCACGCGCAAGGTCGGCCCGGCGCTGGCCGCCGGTTGCACGATCGTGGTCAAGCCGGCGGAAGCGACGCCGTTCTCGGCGCTTCGCGCTGGCGGAACTGGCCGAGCGCGCCGGCATGCCGGCCGGCGTGTTCTCAGCGTGGTGACCGGCGACGCGCCGGCCATCGGCGGCGAGCTGACCGCCAATCCGATCGTGCGCAAGCTGACGCTTCACCGGCTCGACCGAAGTCGGCCGCCTGCTGATGCCGCAATGGCGCCGACCATCAAGAAGGTCTCGCTGGAACTGGGCGGCAACGCGCCGTTCATCGTGTTCGACGACGCCGACCTGGACGCCGCGGTCGAAGGCGCGATGGTGTCGAAATACCGCAACACCGGCCAGACCTGCGTCTGCGCCAACCGCCTGTACGTGCAGGACGGCGTCTACGACGCGTTCGCCGACAAGCTGGTCGCGGCCGTCGCCAAGCTGAAGGTCGGCAACGGCCTGGAGCCGGCGTCACGCAAGGCCCGCTGATCGACGAGGAGGCGGTGCGCAAGGTCGAGCAGCATATCGCCGATGCCCGGGACAAGGGCGGCCGCGTGCTGACCGGCGGCAAGCGCCATGCGCTCGGCGGCACCTTCTTCGAGCCGACCGTGCTCGCCGACGTCACCGCCGACATGCGCGTGGCGCGGGAAGAAACCTTCGGTCCGCTGGCGCCGCTGTTCCGCTTCAAGACCGACGCCGAAGTGATCGCGATGGCCAACGACACCGAGTTCGGCCTCGCCAGCTATTTCTACACGCGCGACATCGGCCGCGTCTGGCGCGTGGCCGAAGCGCTCGAATACGGCATGGTCGGCATCAACACCGGGCTGATCTCCAACGAAGTCGCGCCGTTCGGCGGCGTCAAGCAATCCGGCCTCGGCCGCGAAGGCTCGAAGTACGGCATCGATGATTACCTGGAGATCAAGTACCTCTGCATGGGCGGAATCTGACCGCATCGCGGGGGCGTACACCGTTGCGCCCGGCGCTGGCCGGCAGGCTGTGGCGCGCGCATCGCTGGCGGGATAACGGTAAGATATTCCGGTTATCTTTACCGTATCCAGAAGAAGGCACCCCATGTCGAGCCATCCCGAGGAATTGCTGCCTGCCGCCTTGCCGCTGATCGCGGTGGCCGGCCTGTCCGCCAAAAGCAGCCGCCCCAGCCATGAAGTGGCGCAGTACATGCAATCGCAGGGCTACCGGATCATCCCGGTCAATCCGACGTATGCAGGTACTTACATCCTGGGAGAGCTTTGTTATGCAAGCCTGCACGAAGCGGCGCTCGCGCTGGCAGCGGAGGATCTGAGGATCGGCATCGTCGATTGCTTTCGCAAGTCGAGCGAGGTCGGAGCCATCGTCGATGAAGCCATCGCGCTCGGCGTGCCGTGCGTCTGGCTGCAATTGGGAGTCATCGACGAAGCCGCCGCCGCCCGCGCCCGCGCCGCCGGCATGACCGTCATCATGGACCGCTGCATCAAGATCGAACACGCGCACGGCAACATGCACGGTGTCCTGTGAGCGCGCCAGGCAGGCGCCGTCGTACATGATCCCGGCCGAGTCGGCAAGCCGCCGCCAACTGGCGATTGTCTCGCCCGTGCTGGAAATCCCGAAGCAGATGCGGCTCGCCCATGCCGACCCGCATCCCGCATACCGGGCGCTGAAGATTGCCGAATGCGCCGCACCGCCGCTCCCAGAACAATATTACAGTGGAGTATGTGCAAATTCCGTAGAGTATTCGCCCGTAATTCGCCTATGCTATTGAGAGTATATAAAGGGCGCAACGCTTCCTGGTCATTTTTTCATCGGAGCCTGGCATGAGCGCATTGTTCGCCTACCTGCATCACCTTGCCGCCTTTACGCTGGTGGCCTCGCTGGCCTGCGAATGGGTCTTGATGCGGGGCGAACTGACGGTCGGCGCCGCGCGCCGGCTGCAACTGGCCGACCTGATGTACGGCGTGAGCGCCGGCGTGATCGTGGTGGTCGGCATCCTGCGCGTGGTGTATTTTGAAAAAGGCGCTTCGTACTACCAACACAGCGTGCCGTTCATCGCAAAAATGACGCTGTTCATCCTGGTCGGCCTGCTGTCGATCTACCCGACGCTGCAGTTCGCGCGCTGGGGCAAGGCGCGCAAACAGGGCACGGCGCCGGCGCCCGCCGCGCTCCAGACCGCGCGCATCCGGGCGGCGATCCGCCTGGAGCTGGCGCTGATCGTGCCGCTGATCCTGTGCGCGGTGCTGATGGCCAAGGGCATCGGCCAAATCGGCTGAGGCAGGGTGGCGGCACGCCATCATCGTGAATCTTCAACGGAGTCATGCATGTTCGATTTGAAACCGCAACAGTACGCCAGCAAAGAGGCGCATTACGCCGACCTGCTGCAACAGGCACGCGGCCTGATGGCCGGCGAGCACGACCTGATCGCCAATGCCGCCAATTTCAGCGCGCTGGTGTATCACAGCCTGCCGCAACTGAACTGGGCCGGCTTTTACCTGTACGACGGCCGCGAACTGGTGCTGGGTCCGTTCCAGGGCAAGCCGGCCTGCATCCGCATCGCGCTCGGGCGCGGCGTTTGCGGCACCGCCGCGCAGACCCGGGAAACGCAACTGGTGGCCGACGTCAACGCCTTCGCCGGCCACATCGCCTGCGACGCCGCCTCGCAATCGGAAATCGTGGTGCCGCTGGTGCGGGACGACGGCAGCTTGCTTGGCGTATGGGATGTCGATAGTCCGATCACACGACGCTTCGACGACCAGGATCGCGCCGGCATGCAGGCGCTGTGCGCGGCGTTCATGGCAAGCCTGGCTTCCGCTATCAAATAATTTCGGCAGGCGCATGCCGCACACGGTGCCGGCAAGCCTGGATGGCGTCGACTACGACGATGATTGGCGCAGCAATCGAAGCTCATCAATCAAGTCACTACGACTTTTGCGTTTGAGCTGAAATTGGCAGGGGCATCATCTTCAGGCAATATGCTTCCAACATGGAAACAAAAACGTACACCCCCTTGGCCAGTTTCATCGACCTCTTGGTCGACGCCGTCTGCGTGGTCGATGTCGATAGCCGCATCGTCTTTGTCAGTGCCGCCTGCGAGCGCATCTTCGGCTACACCCAGCAAGAAATGGTCGGCCAGCGCATGTTCGAGCTGGTGGCGCCGGAAGACCGCGAGCGGACCATGCAGTCGGCGCGCGAAGTCACGTCCGGTCAGCCCCAACTGAATTTTGAAAACCGCTATATCCGCAAGGATGGGCAAGTGGTCCACATCATGTGGTCGACGCGCTGGTCGGAAGCCGACCAACTGCGGATCGGGGTCGCGCGCGACATCACCGAGCGCAAGCAGGCCGAAGCCATGCAGGCGGCGCTCTATGCCATCTCCGAAGCGGCGCACGCGGCGGAGGATCTGCCCGCACTGTTTCAAGGCGTTCACCAGATCATCGACAAGTTGCTGTCGGCCGCCAATTTTTCCGTGGCGCTGTACGACGACAAGAGTGACCAGCTGAGCTTTCCCTATCACGTCGACGAATGCGAGCCGGCGTCCGCGCCGCCCAAGGCAGCCGCCGGCACGCTCTGCGCGGAGGTCATCCGTAGCGGGCAGCCGCTGCTGCTGACGCCGGAGACGATGGCCGCGCTGCCCGAGGAAGTGCGCGCCGCGCAACGAAAATCTGCTGTGCTGGCTGGGCGTCCCGCTCAAATCGGATCAAGCCACCATCGGTGTGCTGGTGCTCAAGAGCTACCTGGGAGGAATGCGCTACAGCGAACGGGATATGGAACTGCTGCAATTCGTCTCCACCCAGATCGCCACCGCCATCGAGCGGCAGCAGATGCGCACCCGGCTGCAGCACATGGCGCAATACGACCAGCTGACCGACCTGCCCAACCGCGGACTCCTGCATGACCGCCTGAAAACCGCGCTCGCCAGAGCACGGCGGGAAGAAGGGCGATTGTCCGTGCTCTACCTCGATCTGAACGATTTCAAGCACGTCAACGACCGCTTCGGCCATGCCGCAGGCGACCTCTTGTTGCAAGAGGTCGCACGGCGCCTGAAGCAGTGCGTGCGCCAATCGGACACGGTCGCGCGCATCGGCGGCGACGAGTTTGTGGTGCTGCTCGAATGTATCCAGTTGCCGGAACACGCCATGATGGTGGCAGAGAAAATCCGCAGTGCTTTTCAGGCGCCCTTACACATAGAGGGTCACAGCGTGAACGTATTGCCGAGCATCGGGATTGCGCTCTATCCCGAGCATGGGGACGAGGAGCAGCAGTTGCTCAAGCATGCGGATGAGGCGATGTATGCGGAGAAAAAGAGTAGTGAGAATCGCGCTTAGTTGAGAGGTTAGCTGCATTGTGCCGATGGCGATAGCGATAGGGAATCGCCAACTTAAGCGATGAGATTTTCAGTAATGGCGCCGGCGCTGACTCTTGCCGACCATTCGTTCTTCGTTTGTGAATAGGTGCAAGTGCTGTGGCTGAAGGATGCTGCCTGATTACAGAGCACTCGTAGACTTGGGTGCAGTTCTTATGATTGGTATGGGATTGATTAACTGAGCGACTGGAATCGGCCATTAGCAGCAAGAGAGTTACGGCTAATTTGCGGCATCAGAAAGGCAGCTTATGCTCAAAAAGCGGTCGAGTGCTATACATTTCAAATCTCATTATCTCTGAGTCCCTTGAGCACTATGACATCGAGAAAAATCAGTACCGTCGAGTCTATTTGGGAGTCTCTTCCAGAACTTGAGCAGGTCAGTCGAGAAGCCCTAGACGTAAGTCTGAAACCTTGGGAGGAATTGATTTCCTGCTGTATTGAA
This sequence comes from uncultured beta proteobacterium, assembly GCA_963707665.1. Lineage (GTDB taxonomy): Bacteria > Pseudomonadota > Gammaproteobacteria > Burkholderiales > Burkholderiaceae_D > DATJCV01. The sequence goes on from CAVPQU010000007.1 coordinate 56,233, forward strand.
GCGGGAGCGCTTGCCCCAATGGTTCCATCCACAAAAAATGGAGACCCCAGGCTAGTAACGGCGGCTCCGTTTTTGAAATGTACGCTTGATGACCTCCGTGGGGTTTGGATACTTGTTGAAAGAGGTTACACCGCTCAGGCAGCTGCGGTCGCGGCTGCTATGTTTGAGAACGCCTTAACTGCTGCTGTAGTAGCCGGCTCCAAAGAGCTGGCAATGCAAGCGCAGAAGGGAAAACACGCGCAAATTCCTTGGGGCGCAAAGGAGCTATGTCAGCTTGACGCAAAACGAGAGATACGGCTTGCCGAAGAGCGGGGGGAGAAGCAGACTCCAAAAATGTACGAGGATAACTGGACGATTTCTTATTTCCACTATAAATGGTTGTGCCAAGTAAAACATCCAACATGGCAGGCAGCACTGCACGCTATCCAGTCAACCGTTGTCGCAGACCGAAAATATGCCGTTCGGCCTAGCCCAAACAATTTGCCTCAGGACATCCAAGTTAAAGCGAGGGTTCTAGCGGTGTCGCTAACCAAGGCGCTACAAGCCACTAAGTCATTCTTCATTACTTTGGATGGGGATGAACAATCGGATGAATACCAAGCTTTTGAAGAAAAAGTTAATAAGGTTCACTTTGGCGTTGTCGATTTAATAAGTCTTCAGTATGGAAAACCTTCACCTATCCAGGTATTAGACCGAAGTTTCATTAAGACTGATTTTTCGACTCTTAAAGAAAAGTATGGCGACTAACCCAAATATTCCAACGGCGGCTAACGACTAATTTACAGACAGCTTCAAATTCTTGGCCGACCTATTCGCTTAGGGTCGGTAAGCGTCTTTTTACCTAGCCAAAATGGGATTCCTTTCTATAAAGGAGAATCCTATGAAACCTTATCTTGATAACGCAAAAACGCCTGTTCCTTGGAACAAGGGCCGGCTAGTGGGACAGAAGGCACCGCTCAAGCCAACAGAAGTCTGGGCGATACGAATACGGCTTCAACTGGCCGAAAAGGCGCGTGACTTGGCACTCTTCAACCTTGCCATAGACAGTAAGCTGCGTGGCTGTGACTTGGTCGACCTTCGAGTTGGCGCCATCGCTCCAGGGAAGACCGTCTTATCGCGCGCCATGGTCATGCAGCGCAAGACGCACTGACCGGTGCAGTTCGAGATCACGGAGCAGACCCGGCAATCGGTCGTCGCCTGAATGGACAAAGCACACCGCGCGTCCGATCAGCATCTCTTTCCGAGCAGGGTAGCACCTAGCCGGCGGGTGTCCATTGCTGCGCAACTGGGCGCTTACCGGTCAATAATTGTCGTTTCGCCACCGCCTCAATCATTCAAGATGCGCCGCCTTCTCACCTGACGGCGGTAACTGGCTTCAGCTGGCACGAGATCTGGCCGCATGCCGCATTCCTGCGTATACTTCCCGGCATGCTCCGCATCGACAATCTCAGCAAGCGCTATGGCGACCATCGTCTATTCCAGGAGTTGACTCATACGTTCCCGCCTGGATGTGTGGCGCTATGTGAAGAAGACAGCACCGGCAAATCCAGCTTGCTGGGCATCATCGCGGGCGTGATCGCACCGGATGCGGGCGACGTCTGGATCGACGGGTATTCGCTCATCCAAACGCCGCTACAAGCCAAGGCCCGCATGGCCTATGTGCCCGACAATTGCTTGGCGTTTCCCATGCAGACGGGGCGTGGATTGCTCGAGCAAGTCGCTTCCGAAAAGAACACAACGCTCGACGATGCCGTGCTCGATCTGGCATACAAACTGGGGCTGGAACCGCATCTGGATAAGCGCTTCGAACAGATGTCGACGGGTACGCGCCGCAAGGTCTTCCTGACGGCCGCCGCCTTGGGTGAACCGGCCGTCGTCATCGCGGACGGCCCCAGCAACGGGCTAGACGCGCGGGCTCGCGCCGTGCTGGCCGAACAGTTCAAGACCTGGTCCCGAGATCGCGTCGTGCTGTTCGCCAGTCACGACCCCGAACTGGTGCAGGCCTGCGGAGCAAGTGCAATCAATGTTGCCGCACTGCGCTAAGCGCGGCGCTGCTGTAGTGCGACACTAAGTCTGGGCTTTTCCAGCGGAGATACCGAGAGTTCAACGTACGGTAGCCGAACGGCAAAATTCAGCTTGACACCGGTGTTCGCTCTTTTTCTCGCACCGCTTCGGGTGGCGGCGACATTCGGCTGCGGACATCGTTGATAGACTTCAAACGGCCAAGAGGTGCCAGTCCACCTACAGGCCTGTCCAACCGGTCTCGGTCGGTCAAGCTGTGCAGGGCGACCGTCTGCTGCGGCTGATACCGGTCGCTGAGCAGCCGCTACTCGGGGGCCGATAACACCACCAACGTTGATCCAGGCCATGAAGCTGTGGTTGGATCTCGCTAGTTCTTGGCCTTGCTATCGCTATTTCTCCGTTTCCGCACTGACTCAATGGTGAGTTTGTCCAAATTCATAAACTCCATATCCTTCTCCCTATCTATCACTCGGAACTCACCGGTGGCTCGTGGCGAGGCTCCCGCGTAGCGAATCGCGACGAATCGATCCCCATACCGTTTGATGACCGCGATGTCCGGTGTCGATTTGACGACGATGAAACCCTCTTGAAATCGTGCGTGCACCGTGCCGATCATCAAGGCGCTTAGCATTGCTAAATAAGCAACCATAACTGAACCAACAGCTGTCGCGCCGAAGGCTCTATTCGGGCCATCCCATGGGGATTTAGAGGTTTCGGTGTTCTTCTCTCCCTGCGAAATACGTTCGGCAAATGACCCGGATCTAAAAATCAGCGCATAGACGTAGTCGGCCAGGATGACCAGGGTCCATGCGCACAGAAGGAGCACAGTGAGCCATTCGAGCGGCGTGCCCATTAAGGCCGGTGTGACCCACATGAGGACAAGTAGCACTAAGCGCGTCCGCAGCCGTGGCCAAGGTATTGCTGCCAGCAATTCACGAGGCAAGAAGCTTGCGTCGATGAACAGGACGCCTGCTCCCAAAATGAACATTGCTGCGAAAAGGATTGTTCCCGTCGAGGGTTCGATCAGGAAGCCCGGTATTCCGAAGTATGCGCAGTAGCCGTACTCGTAGGCGAACGTCAGAAGGTAGGCCGCCGCAGTGGCACCCGCAACGATCAATCCGTCGGTAACTATCGATCTCGGTTTTTGAGCCTCAGAAACTCTTTGCATTTTTAGCCGGTGGGAACGTGGCAAGACTCTCTCCTCTATGGCATATCAACCAGGGATTGGATCATGGTTTTGCGGTTGGGGCCGCGACTGAGTCCCTACAGTAGCCAAGATCTTAGCTGGCACCGAACTCCGCTCGAGTTGCGAGCACTCCGGCCGTTGCATCAGTTTGTCAAAAATCCAGTTTACAGCGAGACGGCCTGGCCCGAGTGCAGGGACAGTCCTCTGCCGTTGATCATGCGATCTTCCAATGCCCGCTTCTGACCGATTAGAGTCATCGGCTTAGAGCGGCGATCGTCGGTAACCGCTGCACAGCCGATGTTCGTCTGCTGGGTCCGAGCGGCAGCAGCGGGTCGTAAGCTGACATTGGCGAACGTCAGCTTCCGACCCCAAGCGGACATTCAAGAAGAGGGAGTACTTCCAAGCTACGATCCCTCCCAACCGCCGATATTTACTCGTTGGTGCACTCCGGGCTCGGGGTGGAAGCCATTCACCGCGCAACGCCGCAAAGCGGGGGGATGGCCATGGACACCTACACGCCGTTTCTCAATCTGGCATTGGAGCTAGCCAGCCCGGCGCTTGGACTCGTTGCCAATGAAGCCGGCATTGCTGCCGTGTTTCTCGTTAGTGCGCTTGCAGTGCTGTGTTCGGCTGGCATTTCCATATAGCTTTTATATTCTTCGTCCGCATGAGGTCTCGCCAGTGGAACTGCAGTGAGGTGCTTTTCTCTTACAGCTATCCGAACCCCGAAAGGAGCTTGACAATGGACATCATTCGCAATGATTCACGTCCATCAGTAAAAGGGCCGGCCGACAATTTCACCGGCAATGTTCGTATTGATCCCTTGTTCGATCCCGCTGAGCCGGCACGCGCCGCCGGTGCTTCCGTCACCTTTGAGCCCAGTGCGCGTACTGCCTGGCACAGCCATCCGCTAGGGCAAGTCTTGATCGTCACATCGGGTGTTGGCTGGACGCAGTGCTGGGGCGAACCCATTGTGGTAATCCGCGCTGGAGATGTTGTCCGCTGCCCGCCAGGCCACAAGCATTGGCATGGTGCTACATCCACAACCGCCATGACCCATATCGCGATTCAGGAAGCTCTGGACGGCAAACTCGTTGACTGGATGGAAAAAGTCACGGATGAGCAATATTTGGCCGGCGCTAATGCCAACCACTGATGCAGCCAGTTCTTGTAGGTTGGGTCGTCCGCATGCTCGATGTCCATTCCATCGGGCGCTATGAATCCGTCCAGACTCATGACGACACTGAAAAAAACCTTACTCATGACGCGGCTGCGTGATCCAGTTCTTCGGCAAGTTTTTCAAGCAGCTCGCGGGTGCCTTCTTCGCGCCCTTGAACGGCCTCGCCTTCCCCAAAGAAGGCGCCTTGCTCGGTGTGAATCAGCCTGGTGCCTTTGTTCTCGGCAAACAGTTCGATCGTTGTAAGTGAGACCGACAAAGGCGTCGCGCCCATGGCCATTCGAAACGCAAAAACGATCCGCTCATCAGGGACGATCTCATGGTATTGCGCATCGAGCCGTATCTCCGGCCCCCCTTGATAACTGAACCGGGAAACTTCGCCGCCCCCAACGCGGAAATCGATCTTGAACTCGTTAATTTGCCAGCCGTCGCCTTCTGCACGCCAGCGGCGCGCCGTGGCTTCGTCGGATAGCGCGTGAAAGACGCGCGCCGGCGAGTGAGGGTAGATCCGCTCGACAGTAAATGTCGCGTGCGCGACCGGGATGGCAGAGCGTGCAGGCACTATTGTTTTCCGGTTCATTTTCTCTTCTTTCGTTTTGATTGATTTGTGGGGTACTTCTCGTCCAGTACTTGCCCGAGTCGATCAAGGTTGCGCTCTACGCGAATACGACGCGCCTCGATCCAGCTCAGGAGAGGATCAAAGCCGGCAGGCGCCAACTCGCACGTTCGAACACGTCCTGACTTCTCGGTGCGTATCAATCCGCACTCTTCCAATACCTGTAAATGTTGGACGATTGCCGCGATGCTCATGTCGAAAGGCTCTGCCAGGCTGCTGACCGTAGCGGGTCCTGCGCTGAGCGTCTCCAGAATGCTCCTGCGGGTCGGTTCGGCAAGCGCACGAAACGCGTCGTTGATTCGGGAATGGTTAAGCATATGCTTTAGTATTGTCGAGTTTGGAAAAATCGTCAAGTATCGGCTTAAGTATTTTTCCCGGCGCTAGCCTGGGTCTGACTGGTCTCGCTGCCCCGGAACCGTTTCCCGTTCGCACAAGAGTATTCAGAGGAAGAGCAGGGATTCGCCGGCATCCTCGCGAGTACTGCGAGACTATTTCGACATCCCCGCCTGGAAACGATAAACCACCAACTGGTCAGTGCCCGACTCAGCCGCCCAGACTTCGCCCGGGCGGCCAAGCATTTGCCGCACGTTGGCGTTCGGATGCGAACTGGTGAAGGTTTCGAATCGACCAGTTTGCGGGTCGAAGCGCAAGATGGCATTCGCGCCCCAGTCGCTTAACCACACTTTGTCGCGTTCGTCGACATACACGGCATATGCGTGAGGGTCGTCGCCGGGCAGGCGCCACTCACGCCAGCGGTCGGCGGCTGGATCGTAGGCGCCGAGCTTGCCGGCGGTCCATTCGCTGACCCACAAAGTGCCTTTGGAATCCGACCAGATGCGGCGTGGCCCGCCGTCCGACGTGGGCGGCACGATGACATGAGCGGTACCAGAAACCTTGTCGATGCGGGCGATGTAGTTGCCAGCCAGCGAAGCGTAATAGACATCGCCGCCAGGTGTCACGGTGATGCCGTAGGGTCCCGCCCCATTAGGTGCATCGAACACGCGTATGCGGCCGCTTACGGGATCGACTTCGCCGTAGACGCCAGTTTGTCCGGTAAACCACAGGTGCTTCTGTGCGTCGAACACCGCGGTGTTCAAATTGGCACTCGGGTGTTCGGGCGGCAGCGGGAAACGCTTCAAGGCGTGCGTGGCGGGGTCGACACGTACGATCGCGTTCTGGCCACCGTCAGTGACCCAGGCCGCTCCGTCTGGCCCGACGATGACGCCGTGCGGCGCAGCGCCTCTACCGAGCGGAATGTGCGTGGTCTTGTTGGTCGCCGGATCGAGCCGCCCAAGCGCACCGAGCGGCTGGGCGGTGTACCACACCGAACCGTCCGGGGCGGGCGCTACGTCGTGGGGATGCGCGCCGGCCGGCAACGCATAGCTTTGGATGCGCACCGATGCGGCGCCCTGGGCGCTGGCCAGCGAGCTTGCTCCCGCCAGAACGCATGCAGTGAGTACAAATGAGAGAGCAAGTGCGCGCATGGCTGTCTCCTTCCTGACCACGCTTTATTATAGTTTTGCTTGTAGTCTTTCTGGGCCAATCGTGAAATTCGTGCGAAATGTGGCGGCTGTACTTCGTCGTTTCTTGTTGCTGATCCTGGCCGTTTCCTTCGGGAATCCTGAAGACGCATCAGATCCTGACAATGCCTTTCCCGGTCGGAAACGTTTCTTGCTATGGCGCTCAATCGTGCCAGGTCAGATTATTTTTTCTCGGCGAGTTATCCGAATCAAGCCTGTCTGCTAGTTGCAATCAGACCGCGCTCCGCGATCCATTCATCGACCCGCCGCTCGGCATCCGCCACCAGATGCAACCCAAGTTTCGAGCGCCGCCACAGAATATCGGCGCCGCTGACAGCCCATTCGTGTTCGATCAGATATTCCACTTCAGCCGCAAACAATCCGGGCGCGATCTCGTCACCCATCTGCGCCGGCGTGCGGCGCCCGGCCAGCAATGTGTGGATGCGGGTGCCGTAGGCGCGCGCGTAGCGCGCTACCAGCGGCGCCGGCAGCCAGGCGTACTGCTGCTGCAGATCTTCGACGTAGGCGGCGAATTCCAGCACCGAGCGGTTCGCCGGCCGCGGGCCGTACAGGTCGCCGCCCGGCAGGCAGGCCTGCGCGGTCCAGGTGCCGTGGCGGTTGCCCAGCGCCGGCGCGATCTGGTCGAGCGCTTCCTCGGCCAGTTTGCGGAAGGTGGTGATCTTGCCGCCGAAGACCGACAGCAGCGGCGCGCCGTGTTTGCCGTCCGACGCGCCGGCATCGAATTCGAGGCGGTAGTCGCGCGTCACCGCGGCGGCGTCGGTGGCGGCGTCTTCCAGCAGCGGCCGCACGCCGGAATACGACCAGACGACGTCGGCCGGCGTGATCGGCTTGTCGAAATAATGATTCGCCAGCTGGCAGATGTAATCGACTTCGTCGGGCGCAATCGCGACCTGGTCGAGGCTGCCGTGGTAGTCGACATCGGTGGTGCCAAGCAGGGTGAACTCATGCTCGTAGGGAATGGCGAACACGATGCGGCCGTCCGGGTGCTGGAAGATGTAGGCATACGGATGCTCGAACAGGCGCGGCACCACGATGTGGCTGCCCTTGATCAGGCGCAGCGTCTTGCCGGTCGGCTGCTGCGTCGCGTCTTGCAGGAATTGCGCGGCCCACGGCCCGGCGGCGTTGACCAGGCAGCGCGCGCGCACCGTGATGGCGCGGTTGCCAGCATCGCGCAAGCGTGCCAGCCAGTGCTCGGCGTGGCGCTCGGCGGCCTCGCAGCGGCAGCGGGTCAGCACCGTGGCGCCTTTTTCAGCGGCGTCGATCGCATTCAGCACCACCAGCCGGGCGTCGTCGACCCAGCCGTCGGAATACTCGAAGCCACGCGCGAAGCCGGCTTTGAGCGGCTTGCCGGCCGGGTGGCGGCGCAAGTCGATGCCGCGCGAAGCCGGCAGCAGTTCGCGCCGCGCCAGCAGGTCGTACATCAAGAGGCCGGCGCGGATCATCCAGGCCGGTCGCTGGCCTTTTTCATGCGGCATCACGAAGCGCAGCGGCCACATGATGTGCGGCGCTGCGCGCAGCAGCACTTCGCGTTCGATCAGCGCCTTCCTGACCAGGCCGAATTCGTAATATTCGAGATAGCGCAGGCCGCCGTGAATCAGCTTGGTCGAGGCCGACGAGGTGTGCTGTGCCAGGTCGTCCTTTTCGCACAGCACCACCGACAGGCCGCGCCCGGCGGCGTCGCGCGCGATGCCGGCGCCGTTGATGCCGCCGCCGACCACCAGCAGGTCGCAATCAATGTGGTCGGTGGTCTGTTGCACTGGGTTCTCGCAGCAAGGACGGATCAATGTGGGGTGCCTCGACAAGGCACGATAACAGAAGAAAAATAATCAACAAATTAAAGCGTATTTTTGTTCAATTAGCTTCGTTTTCTGGTTTGCACTGCTGATGTGCAAAGTCATATGAAAGAGGTGATGACGCTCAATCGACGCCAGCGCCGGTTGTTGGAGCGGAGGTGCGCGCCCGGGCACGATCTTCTGAAGCCCAGGCGGCACCTGTTTTCGCGCGGTATGTCAGACGCGCTGAAAGCGCTTCCGACCAGTCGATTCAAAACCCCTACTGCTGATTGCCAGCCTTCAGGATGCCGCGCACCGCATTCCGGCTGTGGGCGCCGAAGTTGCCCAGCAATGCCGCGACGGAGTTCTCGAGTTGGGCGCGGCGGGCGGCGTCTTCCCGGCCCACTTCTGCCAGCAGGTCGATGCCGGATTCCTTGACGCCAAAGTCGAACCCGGGGTCGGAGACATACTGTGCGGGCAGCGTGGCGACCACGGTTTCGGTCAGTTGCGGCCCGGCCAGGTAGGACTGGGCGGAGACCACGTCGCGCACGTAGCGGTCGCTCCAGGCCGGATAGGCGCTGTCTTTGCCGGTGTCTTGCAGCGCTTTTTCCAGCGCGCTTGGGCGCTGCTTGAGGGCGGCCTCGTGCATCAACTCATGCTGATATTTTTCCAGCGCCAGATGGCGGTTGGAGAGCAGCACGATCATGTCGTTCTTCTGGCCGCTCATGCCCATCATGGCCAGCAGGTTGATCCCGATCAGCTTGGGCGTGGAATTGCCTGGCGCCAGGCTGGCGTGGTAGGGCTGGGTCAGGTCTTGCAGGTAGTGCAGCGACAAGCCGGCAAAGCGCCAGCCCCAATACGCATGCCCGGTGCGAAAGGCCAGCGCGGCCAGCGTCGTGTATTGGTGCGAGCGCAGCAGCGGGAACGTGCGCTTGATGAACGGCGCCGCCAGGTAGAGCAGGCGGTCTTCATGGAAAAACCCCATGTGAAACGGCGCCTGGCTGGAGAAGTACAGTGCCGGGTTGCCAAACGGCTGGGTGCTGAAGCCATACTCCTTGGCCCAGGCGGAAGGATTGTCCTGCCACAGGTTGATGTCCAGCCCGTAATCCGGCTCGTCGGCGGCGGAAGCGATCACCGCCAGCGGCGCGACTTGCTGGCCGGCCTTCAGACTGATGAAGCGGCGGTCCGAATTCGGCTGCTCGGGCAAGGTGTTGACGGCGGAATAGGCCAGCGGCGTGCCGGCCACGCTGCCCCACGGATCGGGCTGCAGGTAGAGCGCGAACTTGCTGTTGGGCGCGACCCGCAAGGCTTTCAGGAATGCCAGCCGGCGCGCCTGGTCCGAACGCTTGGGGTCGGCCACGAAGGCCAGCGCGCGCGGGCGCGCGGGGTAGGGGTCCAGATTGGCGGCGGCCCAGGTTTCCTGGCTGGCCAACAAGGCTTCGATCGCGGTTTCTTCCGCTTTCAGGAAGGCTTCCAGCGGTTCCACGGTCACGGCGGCGGCCTGGGCGACCTCCGGCATCCGCTCCAGCGCGCGGTAAGTCGGCAGGCTGTGATTGCTCCAGGCGCAGGCTTGAGAGGCGGTCAAGGCCAGGGCCAGCGTCAAGGTCAGGGCAAGGGGAAAACGATTCATCCTAAGGTCTCCGGTGCGGGTCGAGTGAGGAAGCGCGTGCGGCAGCGCGGTGCAATTTCACGCCAGGCTGCAGCGCGATCTTAACCGTGGCGTGACGACAATAGGAGAAGAGGTTCGAGATCGATCTGCGATAGAGCCAAAAATGACTGGAGTATGTTGAAAATGCTGCCATTTTTTAGGCGGCATGAGGCTGCCATGAAAGGAGTATATGAGTAGCCAGGGCGCCAGCGGGCAGCGCCGGATTTTGCTAAGGTAGCGCGCATGGCCGTGTGCCTGATTTTTCCACCTTCAATTCAGCACCAACCCATGCTCAACCTGACCCGCACCATTCACACCATCGACGCTCATACCGGCGGCGAACCCTTGCGCATCGTCGCCGCCGGCATGCCGTCGGTGCCCGGCAACACGATTCTCGACAAGCGCGCCTGGCTGAAAGCCGAGCGCGACGACCTGCGCTGCTTCCTGATGAATGAGCCGCGCGGCCACGCCGACATGTACGGCGCTTATCTTTTGCCGCCAGTGACGGCGAATGCGGATTTCGGCGTGATCTTCATCCACAACGAAGGCTATAGCGACATGTGCGGACACGGCATCATCGCGCTTGGCAAAGTGCTGGTGGAGCTGAATTTCGTCGAGCGCCGCGCGCCGGAAACCCGGATCGGCTTTGATACGCCGGCCGGTTTCATCGAAGCCTGGGTCGAGTGGGACGGCAATAAGGTTGGCAACGTGCGTTTCAACAACGTGCCGGCCTTCATTTATCAGCGCGACCTGGAGGTGACGACACCGTGCTTCGGCAAGCTGAGCGGCGATATCGTGTTCGGCGGCGCCTTCTACTATTACATCAACGTCGAACAGAGCGGGCTGGAAGTCAAGCCGGAGCAGGTGCGGGCGCTGATCCAGTTGGGCGCCGAAAGCAAGGCGGCGGTGCAGGCCAAGGTGAACATCCAGCATCCGCTGGAGCCCGGCCTGGACCAGTTGTACGGCACCATCATCGACGGCGCGCCCAACCTGGCCGGCGCCGACCAGACGAATGTCTGCATCTTCGCCGACCGCGAAGTCGACCGCTCGCCGACCGGCACCGGCACCTCGGGCCGCGCTGCGCAATTGTTCCTGCGTGGCCAGCTCGGCCTGAATCAGCCGTATGTCAACGACAGCATCGTCGGCAGCCGTTTTTCGGTGCGCGTGACGGCCGCGACCAAGGTCGGCGGGTTCGATGCGGCGCTGACCGAAGTCACCGGGCAGGCGCATATCATGGGCATGAACCAGTGGCTGCTGGAAGATGCCGATCCGTTTCCGACCGGCTTTTTTTTACGATAAGTCACAATCGGCGACCGCGGCGACGGGCATAATTCCGCACATGATGCCGGGCCAGGCGCGAGCGCCGACCGTTTAGCAACAGCAACGCCCTTATCCGGAAACCGCCATGTCGGACACGTCGAACCAGCCTGCCGCTACCAAGCCCAGCGCCTGCGAATTATTCCTGCACAGAGTCGGTAAGGATACCGACCTGCCGGCGCTCGGCAACGCGGTGGCGCGGGTGGTGCAACTTGCTTCGTCGGATAACGAAGCGGTGCACAACCTGACGTATTTCGTGCTATCCGACGTCGCCTTGACGCAAAAAATCCTGCGTCTGTCGAACGCGGCGATCTACCGCACCGTGACCGGCGGCAAGCCGGTCACCACCATTTCGCGCGCGATCTTCCTGCTCGGTTTCGACACCATCAAGACCACCGCGCTGGCACTGCTGCTGGTGGATGGTTTTGCCCATGGCAAGCACGCCGACAGCGTGCGCGGCGAACTGGCGCAGGCGCTGTATGCCAGCGTGATCGGGCGCGAACTGGCGCGCCGCACCCATTATCAGGATGCGGAGGAAGCGGCGGTCGCAGCGCTGTTCAAGAATCTCGGCCGCTTGCTGGTGGCTTCGCATGAGCACGGCGCCTACCGTGACATCCTGGCGCTGGTCGAGAGCGGCAACGATGGCGATGGCCTCACCGAAGCGCAGGCGGCGGTGCAGGTGCTGGGGTATCGCTTCGAGCTGTTGGCGGAAACCGTTTTGCGGGCTTGGGAAATCCCGGACAGCATCGTGCGGGCGTTGGCGCCGCTGCCGTCACGCGCCTTGCGCCCGGCTGCCAACCGCCAGGAATGGATGTCGCAGGTGAGCGCATTCAGTGCCGAAGCGGCGCACTTGATGGCGGTGCCAGAAGGCGCCGACAGCGAGGTGTGGCGCCAGCTTCTGCTGCACCGCTTTGGCGCCGCACTGAACCTGGATCAGGACCGGTTCGACTTGCTGCTGACCAATGTCGAGCAGGAAATTCGCAGTTTGCTGGAGAGCGTCGACCTGACGTTGCCGGTGAGCACCGCCGCGGTGGCGGCGGACATTACGGCCGGCGGACTGCCCAGCGAACTGTTGCTGGCGCCACCACGCAGCGACGCGCCGCAAGCCAGCCATCACGCCAGCGGCAAGCCGCTGAATGCACGTGAACTGCTGCTGGCCGGCGTGCAGGACGCCACGCAGATGATGGCTTCCGGGCGCTGCAAGACCAATGAACTGATTCTCCTGGTGCTGGAAACGATCTATCACAGCATGGGCTTTCGTTTTGCCACGGTGTGCCTGAAGGACCCGAAGAGCGGCCGCTTTCGTGCCCGGGTCGCGCTCGGCGAGCAAAACGCCGAGCGCCAGGCCGAGTTCGCGTTTGCGCTCGCCAGCCAGCGCGACCTGTTTCACCTGGCCCTGGAAAACGATGCCGACCTGATGATTTCCGACGCCACCGCTGCCAATATCCGCGAGCTGATTCCAGCCTGGCATCGACTGTTGCTGGCGGATGCCCGCAGTTTTATCGTGCTGCCGCTGGTGGTGCAAAAACAGCCGTTCGGCCTGTTCTACGCCGACCGCGTGCAACTGGCGCCGGAAGGCGTGCCGTCCGACGAAGCGGCCTTGATCAAGATCCTGAAAGGGCAAGTGCTGGCGGCGCTGAATCCAGGCTGAATCCCGCCCGGCGGACAGTTGATCGGCTGCGTGCGGGCTGGTCCCGGTCAGCGGTAGGCGCGCTGCCGCATCCATTTGGTGGCAATCCATTTTTCGCCGCGGATCACCGGATTGCCGCCGTGATAGGTCAACGGATCGATCTGGTTCTTCGAATTGCAATAGGAGAAGTACACGGCGCTGCCTGGCGCCGGCGCCACCGACAGGCCGAGTTCCGGAAACACCGTGCCGCCGCCTTCCTCGACCTGGTTCAGATAGACGATCAGGGTGGCGACGCGCTGGCCGCCATTGGCGATGTGAGCGGCACTCCCAGGCTGCTCCGGGGGGAAGTAATCGTAGTGCGGCTTGTATTCGCCGCCGACCTGGTAATTCAGGATCTGCAGCCCTTCGCCATTTTCCACCGGCAATTGCATCAGCGCCGCGATGCGGGCATCGAGGCGGGCGATGAACGGTGTTTCGTTGATCGCGAAAAAGGTGCCGCTGCTGGTGCGGTGGGCATGGATTTCGGCGCGCCCGGTATTCTCGTCGACCGTGGTCGAGCGTGCCAGCTTGCTGCTGGACAGCGCGATCAGCTGGGCGCATTCATCCGGCGTCAGGACGTGGTCGAACACGATCAGGTGCGGTCGCTCCAGCGTCAGCCGGACCTGGATGACGTGCTCGCCGATGCGCAGGGCGTTACCGGGCTGCGGGCCGGTATTTTCCGGTTGATATTGCTCCACCATCGCCGCCAGGCGCAGCAGCGCCTGGTCGTCGCCGGCATCGCTTGCCGGCTGGCACGGAGCCCGGCACGCGCACGCGCACCGCATGCTCGGCCTGGGCCGCCGTGAATTGATGTTGCAGCAAGGTGTCGATCAGTGTTTGCGGCGGCACGCCGCGCGCAATATTGTCGTCGATCCAGGCGATCCATTCGGGTGTCATCTGCGCCATCATCGCTCCTCGACGGTCCGCTTTGGATGCGCCGCCGCTACCGTCCTTGTCGCCCCAGTCGGCTAGACGGCACCGGCCAGGCCTTCCATCTGGTTCATCGTATCCAGCGCCAGGCTCGCGTGCGCATAGGCAGCGCCGGCGCGCATCTCGGCCGCAACCCAGATCGCTTCCATGATTTCCTGCTGCGTATTGCCGGCCTTCAGCGCCAGTTCGGTATGGCCGCGGATGCAGTACGGGCATTGCGTCACGTGGGCGGCGGCCACCGCGATCAATTGCTTGGTCTTGTTCGGCAGTGCGCCGTCGGCAAAGACGCGGGCGGAAAAGACCTTGAATGCGGTCTGAATCTCGGGCGTCAACTCGGCCCGTTGCTTGGCCAGTTCCTTGGTCATGGGCGGATACATCGGATGTTCCATGTCGGATTCCCCCTTGTTTGGCCGGCGCCGCGGAATGCCGCACCAGCTTGCGTGTGCCCGTCAAATATACGCCGTTCGCCTGCCGCGCGCCGGCTGTGCCGGCCATGCTGCCAATGGTATATTTGCGCACCGGAAATTTGCTGCACGATCTTTGTTGCGGCTATTTTGCCGGTTGGTTTATCGTCCCATCGTTGGCGGTCCCGCCGGCGTCACCACTGAAAATTGCCATCATGTTCGAAACGCTGCTGCGCCAATACCAACACGACCCCGATCCCGTACCGCTGCTGGCCGCGCTGGTCAAGGCGATCCGTCCGCGCCGCAGCGGCAATGTCGCGCTGGCGACGCGCCGCCTGCGCGCGCTGTCGGACCTGGTGCAGGCCGACGCCGAATGCCGCGCCATCCTGCGCGCGGCGATCGTCAAGTTGCTGGGTGATCGCAAGCATCTGCTGCTGTATGTCGAAAGCGGCATCCTGCCGAACTCCGGCTTTTTTTCGGAAACCGCGCGCCGCTGCAACCACAAGCTGCTGCCCGAGGAAATCGATCCGAGCTACCTGCGCGACGCGGTGCGGCAGATCTTCAACAAGCCCGGCGATGCGCTGTGGGTCAAGGGCTTGGCCGGCTCGACCTGGCTCGGCCTGTTCGCGGCGCTGCATTTCGAGGACGACGAAGAATTCTGCCAGCGCACCTTGCCGTATGCGATCGGCCAGATCCTGGAAGCGCTGCAGGTGCTGTCCTACCACATCTCGGCCATCGGCCTCGATTCGGAGCTGATCCACGTCGACCCGCGCCTGGAAAACGTCGATTCCGCTTTTCTGGCGCAAAACGAGGCGACGCGCGACTATGTCGCCGCCTACGCGGCCTGGTGGGCCGATCCCGAACAGCCGTGGCCGAACAGCACCCGGCTGCTGGTGCAGCTCGGCCAATGCCGCGACGTCATCCATCGCACGCGCCAGCACGCCGCGCAGAACGGCACCAGCGTGCGCCTGACGTTCACGCTGGAACGCCTGCGCCAGCACCTGAACCGCAGCGAGGCGCTGCTCGAACTGCTGGCGGCGATGGGGCAAAGCCGCACGCTGGCGGCGGCCGGGGTGCCGCTGGCCAGGCTGTTCGCCCAGGTGGTCGCGGCCGAATGCCGGCGCAACAACCTCAAGCACTACTGGCGCAAGACCGTTTCGCTGCTGGCCATGCGCATCACCGAAAGCGCCAAGCGCACCGGCGAGCACTACATCACCGCCAACCGCGAGGAGTATTTCGCGCTGCTGCGCTCGGCGCTCGGCGCCGGCCTGGTGATCGCCTTCATGGCCGCGATCAAGATCCTGATGGGCAAGCTGCATCTGGCGCCGCTGGTGCAGGGCTTGCTGTACTGCCTGAACTACGGCCTCGGCTTCGTGCTGATCCACATGCTGCATTTCACGGTCGCCACCAAGCAGCCGGCGATGACCGCCAATGCGATCGCCGCCAGCATCCAGGAAAGCGGCAACGGCAGCCGCGGCCTGGACGATCTGACGACCCTGATCGCGCGCACCACGCGCAGCCAGCTGGCGGCGATCTTCGGCAACCTGGCGCTGACGGTGCCGGTGGCGATGGCCATCGGCCTGGCCTGGTATGCGGTCTCCGGCGCGCATTTCGTCGATACCGACAAGGCGGCGTCGATGCTGCGCGACATCGATCCGTTCGGAAGCGGCGCCTTCTTTTTTGCGATCAATGCCGGTTTCTGCCTGTTCGTGTCGGGCCTGATCGCCGGTTATTACGACAACATGGCCGCCTACAACCGGATTCCGCAGCGCCTGCTGCAGCTGAACTGGCCGCGCCGGCTGTTCGGCGCGGCGCGCATGCGGCGCTTTGCCGCCTACATCGACCGCAACCTCGGGGCGCTGGCCGGCAATTTCTATTTCGGCTTCCTGCTGGGCGGCATGTCCACCTTCGGCTTGCTGGTCGGCTTGCCGATCGACATCCGCCACATCACCTTTTCCGCCACCAATGTCGCCTATGCGCTGGTCGCGTTCGACTTCCATCCCGACCTGCAGATGCTGCTGATGGGCGTGCTCGGCGTCGCCGTGATCGGCCTCACCAACCTCGGCGTCAGCTTCACGCTGGCGCTGCTGGTGGCGCTGCGCGCGCGCCAGGTCACGGTGAACGAGGGCTGGCGCCTGATCGGCAAGCTGCTGCATCGGCTGCTGCTGCGGCCGCGCCAGTTCCTGTTGCCGCCGAAACGGGAAAAGGCGGCAGTATTGGTAAATTCGTAAATATTTACGGGCGGAATAAGGCCTTATGCCAGGGAGTATGTGGCAAGAGCCGGCTGCCTCGCCGCTGATCCCGGGTCCTCGGTCGAGTCCGGGAAGCGCGGACTTGCCGGCTTGCCGCTGGCGCTGCGCCCCATAGTTGTAGGAGCGGCCATCATCGAGAGGCGGTAGCTGCCGCGCCGCCTCCGGCGTCGACGCTTGGTTGTCCGAAGCGCCATTTTTCGCGCTTGACGCTTGCCGTTACGTCATCGCCGTGGGCGTGATGCCGTCGAATTTCCGGCTTCCCTTTATAGGGGCGCGGACGCCGCCGCGCCGTCGGCTGCAGCGCCTCAAGCGGGGGAGGGCGCGGATGATGGCTATATGCCAATCCTGAGCGCGATTGTTTCGGAATCCGAAATAAGCTGTTTCACATTTTCGGGTTTATCCGGCTTCCCAAAGCCGTTACTGTCCCGCACACGTATGTGCAAGCAAGCTACCTAGGGGACATGCGGCCGCTGCATGTTGCTTTCCCCTCCTGGATCCAATCCGAATTTTCCGCGACACCTCCCGTGTCGCGCCGCCGGAAGGCGCCCGGCCGGCGATGCGCCGGCGCTTCCCGTTCGACCCCTTTCACTCGGAATCACCCATGGCAACACGAGAAGAGATCGCCCTGCTGCGCGACGCGCGGGCGGGCGAAGTTTCGCAACAGCTGACCCTGGGCAAGCGCTATCTGTTCGGCGACGCCGGCTTTCAGCGCAACCCCTTGAGCGCCTTGTATTGGCTGCATCGCGCGGCCAGCCGCGACGAGGAAGAGGCATGGCTGCTGATCGGCAGCCACGTACCGTTTGAGGTCGTCACGCTGGCGCCCGACCCCTTGCGGCTATGCATCTGGTACGAGCGCGCCGCCGACGCCGGCGTGGCACAGGCCGGCTTGACCTGGGCCAGGCTGGAGCTGGCGCATCGCGTCAATCCGCTGAAACCGGGCCTGCCGCGCAAGGCGCTGGCGGCCCTGGAGCAGGCGGCGCATGCCGGCATCGTCGAGGCGCAATGGCTGCTGGCGCAAGAGCTGAAGAAGGCGGGCAACGCGACTGACGCCCCGCAGGCCGGGCCTGCCGCCGTCGCGCCAGCCGAGCCGGGCAAAACGGTGAACCGGGAAGCGCTGGCCTGGGCTACCCGCGCCGCGGCCAACGGCGCGGCGCAGGCCCAGCGCGCGCTCGCCGAGCGCGCCTGGGCGCAGCAGGATACCGGCGCTTTCCTCGGCTGGGCCTTGCCGGTGGCGCGCGACGATGGAAGCCCAGTACGCGAAGCCGGGCAGCGCTTCGCGCATGCCCGAAAAGGATGCGGTATTCCTGGCACGCTGCGCCGAGGCCTTGTCCGGGACGGGCGAATCCGAGGCGAAGGAGCGCAAACGGTTTTGGGAATTGGCGGCGGAAGCAGGCAACAAGCACGCCCAGTTTGCGCTCGGCGCCTGGTTTGCCAACATGGACGAGCGCTGCGAGCGCAATGCCAAGTCGGCGCGCAAAAGCAATTACCGGAAGGCGGTGTATTGGCTGACCCTGTCCAGCCAGCAAGGGCTAGGCAAGGCCTGGTATGCGCTGTACAAGGTCCACCTGCGTTCCAACCCGAGCGGCTCGCAACACCGGGTCGCCAGTGCGCTGCGTTACCTGGAGCGTGCGGCCGAAGCCGGCCACGGTCCGGCCCAGCTGGAAATGGGCAAGGCCTGCCGGCGCAGCGAGCGCCAGCAAGGGGCGCTGGAAGTACGCGCCGCCTTCTGGCTGCAGAAGGCCGCCGCCCAAGGCGAGGCTGAGGCGCGCGACTTGCTGCCGAAAATCGCCAGCTGCGCGGCGCCCCTTCCCTGGGCGCAGGAAGCGCAGCAGCGGCTGACGCATGAAGTCGTCAATACCTATCCGCTGCTGGCGGCGCGCATCGAACTGGCGGCGCTGTTCGGCTTGACCCTGCCCGAAGCCTTGCTGCTCGACCTCAACGCGGCCGACCAGGGGCATTGCCTGGCGATCGATATCCGTTCGATGCACGGACGCAGCAAGCCGCGCCTGATCCTGATCGAGACCGGGCAGGAGCGTCTCGCCCTGGAGCGCATCGGCCAGCATTTTGCCAACATCGATTGCGGCGCGACCGGCCCCGAAGGAAATTATCGGCAACGGCGTTATCTGGCCAGAAAGGTGTTGGCATTTACGGAAAATGGAAAAAACACAATATAAAAATGCGCGGTCAAGCGATTTAAGATGATTTTCAAAGGGCTGTTGTTTCGATACAACGATTTTGGCGATTGTGACGGCTTCATGACCTCCGTCTCGGCCCACCGGGCAAATCCGGATCGTTCCTCCTGGAAAACACCTAAGGTGAATCATCCGCAGTCAGTCGGATGATCAATAGAACTTTCTAAGGATAGAAACGTGAAAAAATCGCTTGTTGCACTCGCCGTACTGGGAGCCTTTGCAGGCGCCGCTTATGCCCAATCCAGCATCACCGTTTATGGTGTTGTCGACGCCGGCGTTGGTTATCGTAAAGACGGCAATCCTGCCGGCAATACCTTCGCGCTGGAAAGCGGCCAGCAAAGCGGCAGCCGTATCGGCTTCAAAGGCCGCGAAGACCTGGGCGGCGGTCTGTCGGCCATCTTTACGCTGGAAAGCGGCTTCAACCTCGACGACGGCACTTCGGGCCAGAACAACCGCCTGTTCGGCCGCCAGGCATGGGTCGGCCTCGCCGGCAACTTCGGCACCGTCAAACTGGGCCGTCAGCAGACCGCCCTGTACTCGGCGCTGAGCACGATCGATCCGTTCGGCATCGGCCTCGCCGGCAATGCGCAACGGGTATTCGGTTACGGCCTGTATGCCGCCGATCCGCTGTCGCGCACCGATAACACGCTCAGCTACACGACCGCCAACTATGGCGGCTTCAGCGGCTCGCTCAGCTATGGCTTCGGTGAAAAGGCCGGCGACAACAACGCCAACCGCAACGTCGGCGTCGGCGCGCAGTACGTCAACGGCCCGATCAACGTGCAGTTCGCCTATCAGAAGTCGAACACCGCGCTGTTGACTGGTCAGGTCACCACCGGTCTGGGTCTGGCTGCCGACACCCAGGCGGACGTGACTGCGGCCTTGATCGGCGGCACCTACGATTTCGGCATCGCCAAGGCGCACCTGGCCTATGCCGACAACAAGATCGAGTTGCTCGGCCAGGACGTCAAAGACCGCAACTGGCTGCTGGGCGTGTCGGCTCCGGTCGGCCAAGCGGGCACGGTGCTGGCTTCCTACACCCGCAACGACATCAAGGACCTGAACCAGGGCAAATCCGATCAGTATGCGATCGGCTACACCCATGCCTTGTCCAAGCGTACCAACCTGTACACCTCGTACTCGTACACCAAGAACGACGAAAACGTCCGCCTGAACGGTGCCTTCGCCAACGGCGAAAGCGTCAGCCTGTTCAACGTCGGCGTGCGTCACGCGTTCTGATCGTTCTCCGCAACGACCTCAAAGGAGCCGCAAGGCTCCTTTTTTTGCGTCGTCCTTGAGCGCGCTGGTCAATCTGGGAGTCCGCTTCAGGCTGGCCTTGCTGGCCGCGCCGCGCGCCAGGTCACGGTGGTAAAAGGCCGGCGATGAGTCGGCAAGGTGGTGCAGCGGTTTTTGCTGCGGCCATGACAGTTCCGGCTCCCACCAAGACCGTAGCAGCAGGAAGCACGATAAAAATCATGAATATCGGTGCCCACGACTCACGTGCAAGTGCTTTGAGTAGTTGCATCACGATGACCCGCTTCCCTGTTGAGCATCGTAAGTCCATCTCCGCCTTGATTGATCTCATGCGCGAGGCGGTACGCGAATCCTGCATGATTCTGATGATTGTCGCCGGCGCCGCCGTGTATGCCTACATGATGTCCTACCTGTACATCACGCAAAGCCTGGCGGAATGGATGTTCAGTTGGAACCTGGGCAATTGGGAGCTGATCCTGATCCTGAATGCCTTCCTGCTGATTGCCGGTTTCTTCCTGCCGGCCGTTTCGATCATCCTGATGAGCATGTCGGTGATTTTGCCCGTGCTGGTGCACAGCAATATTGACTTGGTCTGGTTTGCCGTGATGATGACGGTTAATCTGGAAATCGGCCTGATTCACCCGCCGCTGGGGCTGAACCTGTTCGTGATTCGCGGCGTGGTGCCGGGCGTGCCATTGCGCGACATCATGCTGGGTGCCTTGCCGTTCGTGTTCATCATGCTGGGCTTCATCGTGCTGCTGGCGATTTTTCCGGGACTCGCCATTTGGCTGCCAAACACCCTGATGGGGCCGGCCTGATGCGCCGCTCAACAAAGGAGGAGAAATTCCATGTCGGAACTGATTGAAGACCTGGCGCCCGCGCTCGCGCTCGATGGCCCGGTGGCGACGCTGACGCTGCGCCGCCCAAGCCAGCACAACCGCATCGCGCCGGAGGATTCCGAGGTGATTCGCGCTCACCTGAGGCAACTGGAAACGACCCCCGGCGTGCGCCTGCTGGTCATCACCGGCAGCGGCAACAAGACCTTCAGCTCCGGCTACACGCTGGGCGCGATCAAGGAACAGCTGGATAGCCGCTTCGAGGACATGCTGGACCACATCGAGCGCTTTCCGCTGCCTACCGTGTGTGCGCTGAACGGCAGCGTCTACGGCGGCGCCACCGACCTCGCGCTGTGCTGTGATTTCCGCATCGGCGTGCGCGGCAGTCGTCTGCTGATGCCAGCCTCACGCATCGGGCTGCACTATTACCCGGGCGGTATCCGGCGCTACGTCACGTTGCTCGGCCTGGCGGCTGCCAAGAAACTGTTTCTCACCGCCCAGGCCATCGGTGACGAGGAAATGCTGCGCATCGGCTTTTTGCACGAACTGGTCGCGCCCGGTGAGCTGGACACTGCCGTGCGCGCCTACGTGGATGGCATTCTGGCCTGCGAGAGCAAGGTGCTCGCCAGCATGAAGCTCGATCTGATGGCGCAGGCTGCCGGGGCGGCGGACGAAACGGTATTGCGCCGGCATTACGCCGAATCGCTGACGTCGCCGGAGCTGGCGGCGCGGCTGCAGGCGCTGGAAAAACGCGGGCACAGCTAATCGAAGCGACCGCGTGACTTGCGCCCGGATTCCAGTTCGCAGTCAGGGCTGTTCATTGTTTGAGCCAGATGCTTGTTTTGTCTGTCATTCCCGCGGGTTTTAGCGGGAATCCAGTGGCGTTTTTGCCGCATGACCGGGACGGAGCACCCGCGGGCGTGCCACACTGGGCTTCCGGCTCGACCTTCCGCGAGAGCGATACAAAAAGAAGGCCGACAGTTAACGGCGATATAGGTCAGCGCAGCAGAGCATGGCGCCGTTTCGAGCCGTTATTTTCTCTTTCGCCATTCATTCCCTTGAGAAGCGCGCCGCCCGGCACCGAAGCGCAGCCAAACACATGCTCCTTGCGAGAACCCCCTTTCCCGGCGCGACTTGGGGATAAGCACGCGACAGCAAAGCATTGGCAATTACATAACGCCTCACCGCTGCCTGATGCCATGAATAGTGAGCACACTGATCGTGACAACTGAATCGAACTGTTATACGCTTCGAGCTATTAATGTTGCCGTTAGGAATTAAATTAGTGCATTAGGAGGTCGGAGCATGGAGCGACCGCTTCCGTGGCAGGGCCTTGGGGCGAAGCAACGCGGCCACACAGGCGCGACGGTTTCCGAACACCCAAACTCGGCCCGGCAGATCTTGTGCGGCCAGCGGGCGGTAGTGCTGTCGATAAAAAATAGAAGAACGTAATGCAAGCGAGCGCCGCGCCGAATCTGCCGGCGCCTCATGCGAGCCTGGCGGCCGAGACGTTTAGTCCGGGCTGGAATTTCTGGGGTCTACGTTGGGGGCAAAAGAATGCGAAATCGATATTCAGGCAGCGCGGGAACTACGCGCCTACGACGCCGCCAGGCACATCCTCAACGCGCCCGCCGTCCCCAAGAGCATGGTCACCCTGTGCAGCACGATCGTGTTGATCGTTGCTGCGCGCGTTGCATTCAATTTTGGTCACTGAGCCGACTGGCACGCACGACGAGCGCATGCTGCTCCTGGGCGAAAGCGACCTGGTCAACAAGCCAGCAGCAATGCTCGGCAACCAAACATTAATCTCGGGAGCAGACCTTTGAACTGGTTTCATAACTTGCGACTTGCCAGCAAGCTGGCGATTTCATTCGCTGCCGTGCTCGTCTTGACCTTGGCGCTCGGCATGTTCTCGATCATGCGCTTGGCGGATGTCAATGCCAGCACGACCGATATTGCGAACAACTGGATGTCGTCCACGCGCGCCGCGCTGGAAATGAAGGCCAGCCTGGCACGCTATCGCGGCCAGGCATTGGAACATATTCTCTCCGTGGAGGCCGACGAGCGGACCCAGTATGACATCGGCATGGCCGCCGCCACCGCCGAGTTCCAAGAAAATGCAGAAGAGTTTTCCCGCCGCATGTCCATAGTGGAAGATAAAGCGACGTACGATGAAGTGCTCAAGCTATGGGAGTCGTACCTGGAGACAAGCAACAAAATCGTAGCCTTGTCCCGCGAAAACAAGACCGAGGAAGCAAAGAGCGCGATCCGCGGCGAAGCGTCGCGGCTCAACGCCGAGATCACTCAGCGCATCGAGGCGCTCGTGCAATCGAACGTGGAAGGGGGCATTGCGGCTTCGCAGGCAAGCAGTGCGTTGTATGCTGCATCGCGCAGCCTGATCATCGGGCTGCTGCTCGCCGCCTTGGCACTCGGTATCCTCGCCGCCTTTCTGATGACGCGCTGGCTGACCCGCCAGCTCGGTGGCGAGCCGCAGTATGCGACCAAGATTGCCGGTCAGATCGCCGCGGGCGACCTGACGGTGGCGGTCCATACCAAGGCCAATGACAGGCGCAGCCTGCTGTTTGCGATGCAGAGCATGCGCGACAGCCTGGCGCAAGTGGTGGGCGAGGTGCGCAGCGGCACCGACACCATCGCCACCGCGTCCGGCCAGATCGCCGCCGGCAACGCCGACCTGTCGTCGCGCACCGAAGAACAAGCCAGCTCGCTGGAAGAAACCGCGTCCTCGATGGAAGAACTGACCGCGACCGTCAAACAGAATGCCGACAATGCGCGGCAAGCCAACCAGCTGGCGGTGTCGGCCTCCGAAGTCGCGGGCAAGGGCGGCGCGGTGGTGTCGCAAGTGGTGGCGACCATGGGTTCGATCAACCAATCCTCGAAAAAGATCGTCGACATCATCGGCGTCATCGACGGCATCGCCTTCCAGACCAACATCCTGGCCTTGAATGCGGCGGTGGAAGCGGCGCGGGCCGGCGAGCAGGGGCGCGGCTTTGCGGTGGTGGCGGCCGAAGTGCGCAACCTGGCGCAGCGCTCGGCGGCAGCGGCCAAGGAAATCAAGACCCTGATCAGCGATTCGGTGGAAAAGGTCGACACCGGCGCCAAGCTGGTCGACCAGGCCGGCACGACGATGGAAGAGATCGTCGCCAGCGTGCAACGGGTGACCGACATCATGGGCGAGATCACGGCGGCGTCCGCCGAACAGACGGCCGGCATCGAACAGATCAACCAGGCGATCGTGCAGATGGACCAGGTCACGCAACAGAATGCGGCGCTGGTCGAGGAAGCGGCGGCAGCGGCGGAAGCGATGCAGGAACAGGCCGGCAAGCTGGCGCAGGTGGTGGCCGTGTTCCAGCTGGCCGGCAGCCAGGCCAGCGCGCCGGCGACGCCGCTGCGCACCGTCACACCCACGGCTACGCCGGCGCTGGGCGGGCAACCGTCAGCCGGCCGGATCAGCTACGCCGCGAAAGGAAATGCCCCGTCCCGGCAGCAGTCCGCTACGCAGCGCATCGCGAGCGAAGAATGGGAGCAGTTCTAATCCGGTCGGTGAGCCCACCACCTATTTGCCGACGCTAGCCAGGATTTTGGCCAGCCGATACGCTCTTACCAGTACGTGCATCGAATAAATCACCGAGGCGGAACAAGCGCGTGTGAAGGACAGACCGCTCTTGTTCGCATCGTGCCGTGATGCCGGGGTGATACGTTACCCCGGGCGGGCGATATCGGCGCCCACGCAGGAAGAGATGTCGAAAAGGTTTTAGCCCATGAAAGGCTGCGCACCCATTGACCAGGTCTAGCAACGACACCAGGAACGTTACCATGCCATGGCCGAAAAACATCATGCGCCTCAAGCCCGATTTTGCCAGCCTGCGCACGCGTTTGCTGTTGCTGGTCGCGGGATCGCTGTTGCCGGCGATTGCCTTGCTGATGTTTCAAGGGCTGCGCGACTATGATCTGGCAAAGGAGCGCCTGATCCAGCAAGCGGAATCGTTTGCGTACCAGATTGCGTTATTTTCGAAAGACGCGATGCCGGAACCGTATGACTACCTGAGTCATCTGGCGACCATACCCGAGGTACGGCAGGATGGTCCCGGATGCTCGGCGTTTCTGGCGTCGACCTTGAAGGCGACCTTCTACTTCGACGATATTTTTGTGATGCACCCCAGCGGAAAAATAATCTGCTCCGGTGTCGCGCTGCCCGCCTCCTTGCATCTGCCCCGCGCCAGCCGCGCAGGCCCGGCAGGGCAAGAGCGTTACGCTGGGTGATTTTCGGATCGGTAGCGGGCGCTCGAAGTCGACGCTGGTCTTTACCTTGCCGATTTTGAATGCGGACGGAAAAATTTCCCGGGTCATCGGCCTGGCGTTCAATTTGTCGCGGCTGGCAGAGTCGTTTGCCCGCGCGCTGGCCAGCAAGCCGGATTTTGAGGGTGTCGCTACCACCGCGGTGGATGACTCCGGCCTGGTGATCGCCTCCACGCTGAACTACCAGAATGTAGGGGAAAGGGTTCCCGAATGGAAACGGGTCGAGCCCAATCTGCAGGGGGCCGGTCGCTATACTTCCAAGGAACTCTGGCACGATGGCGTGGTTCGTACGACCGCCTATTTGCCGGTATTTGCACCTGATGCCAGCCGCCTTTATTTGCGCGTCGGCGTGCCGCTGGCCGCACCGCTGGCTGCCATCCGGTACGACATTGCCCTGGAATTTCTGGTCCTGGCCCTGATCATGCTGACTGCGATGCCGGCGGCGTGGTGGCTGAGTCATTGGCTGGTTCTGAAACCGGTCCGCGCCTTGACGCAGACCGCCGCGTTGCTGGGAGATGGGGTGATGAGCGCGCGCACCGGCCTGGCGAAAAGCGGTGGCGAGATTGGCGAGCTGGCGGTGCGGTTTGACGAGATGGCGGCGCAATTGCAGCTCCAGCATGATACGTTGCGCCGGGTCAACCGAGTGCAGGCGCTGCGCGGCGCCACCAACCGCGCCATGATCCGGGGCGAGAACGAAAAGGCATTACTTGCCGAGATCTGTCGCATCGTCTGCCAGATTGGCGGCTACCAACTGGCCTGGGTCGCCTATGCGCAGCATGATGTGCCGAAAAACCTGCTGCAGGTGCAGGCCCATGCCGGTGCCGACGAACAGATGCTGGCGGCGCTGTTGTTTGCGGATTCGGACGACAGGGACAGGGATGTCGGGCCAGTCATCTCGGCCCTGCGTTCCGGCAGCGTTCAGGTGTTTCACGGGCTGGATCTGGCCGAAAATGATGCCCCCTGGCGCGTGGCGGTGGCGCAACGCGGCTTTGCCGCCGGCATTGGCTTGCCGATCCGGACCGGACACGAAGTCATCGGCGCATTAGGCATTTTTTCGAGTGATCAAAACGCCTTCGGCAGCGAGGAAATCCAGCTGCTGACCGAGGCCGTCAATGATGTCGCATTCGGTATTTCGGCATTGCGGGCAGCGATCGAAGCGCAGCGCAGCCATGAATTTCTCGGTCTGGTCATGGACAACATGCCGAGCATGGTGTTCGTCAAGGATGTTGCGGAATTGCGTTTTGTCAGCCTGAATCCGGCCGGGGAGCGCCTGATCGGCTTCCGCGAAGAGGAAGTCGTCGGTAAGACCGACCACGACCTGTTCCCCGCGGCACAGGCGGATTTTTTTGCCGCCCGCGATCGCGAAGCCCTGAGTAACTCGGAAAAAATCTGGGTCATCGACGAGCCCCTCACCAGCAAGGCCGGCGAACAGAGGATATTGCAAACCAAAAAGCTGATCCTGATGGATGCGGAAGACCAGCCGAAGTACGTGTTGGGGATTTCCGAAGACATTACGGAACGGAAGAAAACCGACGAACGGCTGACGTATCTGGCAACGCATGATGGCTTGACCGGGCTGCCAAACCGGCATCTGCTGATGGACCGCTTGTCCCATGCCTGGTTGCGCGCCGCACGTGGCCATAGCGCGCTGGCGGTCCTGTATATCGATCTCGACGGCTTCAAGGAAATCAACGACACCATTGGTCATTTCGCGGGCGACGAATTGCTCAAGGCCGTCTCGAATTTATTAAAGGTCACGTTGCGCGAGGCCGACACCATCGCGCGCGTAGGCGGTGATGAATTCGTGGTGGTGCTGGAAGACGTGGTGGAGCAAAGTCAGGTCATAGCCGTCGCGCAAAAGATCACCGCTCATTTTGAAAAGCCGTTCACGGTCGCCGGGCAAGAAATTTTTATTGGCGCCAGCATTGGGGTCAGCCTCTATCCGGGCGAGGCTGAAAATTTCGAGGAGCTGCTGAGGATGGCGGATATCGCGATGTATCACGCCAAATCCGCGGGGCGCAGTACGCTCGCCTGTTATTCCCCGAGCATGCATGCAGGGGCGAAAGACCGCCTGGAGATGCGCAACCTGTTGCGGCACGCGATCGAACGCGACGAGCTGGTCCTGCATTACCAGCCCAAGGTGTCGCTCCAGACCGGCCAACTGGTTGGCGCGGAAGCGCTGCTGCGGTGGAACAGCAAGGAATTGGGCTTGGTCTCGCCGGCGCGCTTCATTCCGCTGGCGGAAGAGAGCGGCCTGATCGTGCCGATTGGCGACTGGGTGCTGCGCACCGCGTGCGCGCAAGCGAAACAATGGCAAAAGCGGGGCGTTGAAGGGTTCGTGATGGCGGCCAATCTGTCCGCGCGCCAGCTGCGTGAAACGGGTCTGGTGCAGAAAATCAGGCAGATCCTCGAGGATGCCGGCCTCGATGCCGCACTCCTGGAGCTGGAAGTGACGGAAAGCACATTCATGGACAAGGACACGAATGCAATTACCTTGCTGAATGCGATTTCCGATGTCGGCATCCGTCTGGCGGTGGACGATTTTGGTACCGGCTACTCCAGCCTGGCGTATCTGAAGCGCTTGCCGGTCACTGTGTTGAAGATCGACCAATCGTTTGTCAAAGGCCTGACTTCCGATGAAAACGATGCCGCCATCGTGACCGCGATCGTCGCCATGGCGAAGTCGCTGCATTTGTCCGTCACGGCCGAAGGCGTCGAAACCGCGGAGCAGCTGGCGATTCTGCAAGGTCTTGCAGTGTGACCAGTACCAGGGCTTTTTATTTAGCCGGCCATTGCCGGCGCATGAATTCGAGCGGCTGCTGAAGCCGCTGGCGTGAGCGGCATGGTGCGGGCTGCGCGTGGCGCTGATTTCGAGTCCCGATCAAAACAGTCGCGAACAGGCTCTGCGCGACAGCCGACTCGCCGCATAGCGGGCAGGCCACCCGTGAACGGTCCTGGCTCGGTGTTCCAGGACTGTTAATCATTTGAGCCACATCCCCAATCTGTCTGTCATTCCCGCGGTTTTTAGCGGGAATCCAGTGGCGTTTGCCGTTCACGCCGGCAGGTTCCCGCCTGGCCCTGCGGGAACAATACAAATAGAAGGTCAGCAGTTACCGGCGATATAGCTTGGATAATGGGAGTATGTTATATAAATCAGCATATTTATTGGGCGATATAAATGGTATATGAAGAGGAGTATATGCTGCCGGACGAAGCGGCCATGCAGGGGTCACCGATGCTGGCGGCCTGGCACCAGACATACGGTCGGGCCGGGCGCCGGGCTTTGGGCGATAATAACGGCTTCCTGAAACTTGTCTCTCGCCATGCCCCAATTTTCCCCACTGAAAAACGACACCTTCCTGCGCGCCTTGCGGCGCCAGGCCACCGACTACACGCCGTTGTGGATGATGCGCCAGGCCGGTCGCTACCTGCCCGAATACCGCGCCACGCGCGCGCGCGCCGGCTCCTTCCTCGGGCTCGCGAAGAATCCCGGATTACGCCACCGAAGTCACGCTGCAGCCGCTCGACCGCTACGCGCTGGACGCGGCGATCCTGTTTTCCGACATCCTGACGGTGCCCGACGCGATGGGGCTGGAGCTGTATTTCGTCGATGGCGAAGGGCCGAAATTCCGCCATCCGCTGCGGGATGAAAAAGCCGTCATGGCACTGCGCGCCCCCGATCTCGGCAGCCTGCAATACGTGTTTGATGCCGTCACGCAAATCCGTACCGAATTGAAGGGCCGGGTGCCGCTGATCGGTTTTTCCGGCAGCCCCTGGACCCTGGCATGCTACATGGTGGAAGGTGGCGGCTCGGATGATTTCCGCACCGTCAAGAGCATGTTGTACGACCGTCCGGACCTGATGCACCACATCCTGCAAACCAATGCGGCAGCGGTGGCGGCCTACCTGAACGCCCAGGTCGATGCCGGCGCGCAGGCGCTGATGCTGTTCGACAGCTGGGGCGGAGCGCTGGCCGACGGCGCTTATCAACAGTTTTCGCTGGACTACATGCGCACGGTGCTGGCGCAGCTGAAGCGCGAAAAAGACGGCGAGCAAATCCCGGTGATCGTCTTCACCAAGGGCGGCGGCCTGTGGCTGGAGCAGATCGCCGACATTGGCGCCGATGCGGTCGGCCTCGACTGGACCGTCAATCTGAGCGAGGCGAGGGCCAAGGTCGGCCAGCGCGTAGCGCTGCAGGGCAATCTCGATCCGGCAGTGCTGTTTGCCAAGCCGCAGCAGATTCGTGCCGAGGTGCAACGAACGCTGGCAGCCTTCGGCAAGCCATCCGCAGGCAGCGGCCATGTATTCAATCTGGGACATGGCATTTCACAATTCACCCCGCCCGAAGCGGTCACGGTGCTGGTCGACGCCGTGCATGAAATCAGCCGCGCCATGCGCGTTTGAAGAAAGCGCGGGACTTGCGGCTGCACGACGCCGATCGGCAGCCCGTGCCTCGCCTGCAAGCACGCTTCAAAGGATGGCGGCAATTTCATCGCGCAGTTATGCACAAAATCGACGCTGCAATAGAGGCTTGAAAATTTTTAAAAAAATTATTGCGTCATGGCAGCAAATTTCTTTAAGTCATTGATTTAAAAGAAGTTATTTTCTTGCATCCTGTTTCGGCATTTTGTGGAAAGCCGCATGGACGCTGGCCGCAACGCTTGTCAAGATGGGCTTACCCACAAAGTTATCCACAGTTTTTGTGGATAGTTCAAAAATCCCTTTAGAAACGGGATGTTAGGTAACAATATGAGTTTGTACATGAACTTCCTGTTGCATTGCGCCAATAATGGGTTGGCGCAATGCGCTTGACGGCAAGCCGTTTTAGCTGCATAGGAAGCTGCGTCAGCGGGAAATGTCGACCGCTGTCACGCGGCGATTTCACAATTGTCGCTGCGCTCGGCCTGTTTTTGTGGACGCGCAACATAACGTCGACCAGCCGCTTTTTCCCTATTTGCAAGGTTTTTTCATGGAAATCGCAAGCGGGCATGGCGTATTGCCTGAAATGCGCCGGAGAGGCCCGTATTTTCATGCGGCTACCGAAACATGGCAATGTTGGCAAGCTTTTCTGACTGCGCTGCAACAACTTATGCACATTATTGCAGGCGTTGTAGCAAGCTATTTTTTTATTAACAGAAATTTTTTCTTGTTGCGAAGGTGGTGCTAAGTCTTTGATTTTAAAGGGTGCTTATTTTGCATCCGGTTTAAGCAATTTATTGTAAGCCGCATGGAATCAGGCATTTTCCGCTGTCAAGAGGCAGTTACCCACAAAGTTATCCACAGAAACTGTGGATAGTTCAAAAATTGCATAGGAAACCGCAAGTTAGGCGATTTTCTGAGGGTTTACATTAACTCGTGGAACAACGAATCCTTCAAATCGCGCTCGACACGCCGCTGGACTTTGCATTCGACTACCGCTGGGTCGCGCCGACGCCGGAGGCAGCGCTGCCGCAGATCGGCCAACTGGCGTTGGTGCCCTTTGGTCGGCGCGAGACCGTTGGCGTGATCGTTGGCATTGCTACCGCTACCGAGTTGGCGCCAGACAAGCTGAAAAGCGTGCTGGCGCTGCGCAGCGCATTGCCGCCGCTGTCGGCACCCTGGCTGGCGCTGTGCGGCTTCGCCGCCGACTATTACCAGCGGCCGCTGGGCGAGGTGGCGCTGCCCGGCCTGCCGAAGAACCTGCGCGCCGCGAAACCGGTGGCGCTGGACCGCGCGCTGCAAGAAATTGGCAAAGGCAGGCGCGCGACACGATCGCCGGCGCCGGTCGGCATGCGCCGCAGCTGAACGCGACGCAGCAGCAGGCGGCCGACGCGATCGGCGGCGCCCAGGGCTTTACGCCGATGCTGCTGTACGGCGTCACCGGCAGCGGCAAGACCGAGGTCTACCTGCAGGCCGCGCGCAGGTGCTGGCGCGCGACGCGCGGCGAAGCGCGCAGATCCTGATCCTGGTCCCGGAAATCAACCTGACGCCGCAGCTGGAAGGGAATATCCGCGCGCGCTTTCCCGGCATGCTGGTGGCGACCCTGCACAGCGGCCTGTCCGAAGGCGAGCGCATGCTGCACTGGCTGGCCGCGCACCAGGGCCGCGCCGCGCATCGTGCTCGGCACGCGGCTGGCGATCCTGGCCTCGCTGCCGCGACCTGAAGCTGATCGTCATCGACGAAGAGCACGACCCGTCGTACAAGCAGCAGGAAGGCCTGCGCTATTCGGCGCGCGACCTGGCGGTGTGGCGCGCGCACCAGCTGCGATTCCGATCGTGCTGGGTTCGGCCACGCCGTCGCTGGAAAGCTGGCAGCATGCGCAGTCCGGCCGCTACCGCAAGCTGGAACTGCGCGAGCGCGCGGTGCGCGACGCCGTGCTGCCGAAGGTGCGCCTGATCGACATGGAGCGCGACAAGCCGGCGCGATGGCCTGACTGCGACTCTGTTGAGCGCGCTGAACCAGCGCCTGGAGCGCGGCGAACAGTCGCTGCTGTTCCTGAACCGGCGCGGCTATGCGCCGGTGCTGGCCTGCGACGCCTGCGGCTGGATCAGCAACTGCACGCCGCTGCACCTCCTTCATGGTGCTGCACAAGCCGGAGCACCGCCTGCGCTGCCATCACTGCAGCCTGGAGCTGCGCATCCCGCGCCACTGCCCGACCTGCGGCAACGTCGACCTGCAGCCGCTCGGGCGCGGCACCCAGCGCGTGGAAGAAGGCCTGCAGCTGATGTTTCCCGAGGCGCGCATCCTGCGCATCGACGCCGATTCGACGCGCAGGAAGGGCAGCGCGCAGGCCGCGTTCGACAGCGTGCACCGCGGCGAGGTCGACATCCTGATCGGCACGCAGATGGTCGCCAAGGGCCACGACTTCAAAAACCTGACCCTGGTCGGCGTGCTCAACCCGGACACCGCGCTGTTCTCGCAGGACTACCGCGCCAGCGAGCGCCTGTTCGCGCAGCTGATGCAGGTGGCGGGGCGCGCCGGCCGCGCGGCGCAAAAGGAGGGCGGCAGCGCCAGCGAAGTGCTGATCCAGACCCGCTATCCGCAGCATCCGCTGTACGCGGCGGTGATGGCGCACGACTACGACCGCTTCGCCGCCGCGCTGCTGGACGAGCGCCACCAGGCCGCCCTGCCGCCCTACATGTACCAGGCGCTGCTGCGCGCCGAGGCGCGCGAACTGCCGATCGCGCTCGATTTCCTGCAGCAGGCGCGGACTGCATCGCGCATTCCGGCATCACCATCAACGATCCGATCCCGATGACGATGACGCGGGTCGCCAACGTCGACCGCGCCCAGCTGCTGGTCGAGTCGCGCGTCGCGGCCGGCGCTGCAGGCCTTCCTGAAAGAGTGGATGGCGGCGCTGCGCGCGATGAAGACGCGCGCGCGCTGGTCGCTGGAAGTCGATCCGGTCGATATTTGAGTAGCGGTTGGAATTGCTATAAAGCAAACAACTGGATAAGCTCGCGGGGACTTCATTCACGGGAGGACCCAATGCGTCATTCTTTGCCGGCCGCATCACTGATTCTTGTCTTCACTGCTGCTGGCGCTGGCCGCCTGCGGCAAAAAAGAGCCGGTGGCAGCACCAGTGACACCGGCGACCGCGGTCGCTGCACCGGCAGAGGCGGTGCGGCGGCGGCATCCGCAGCCTGCCGCCAGCGATGCGCCACCGTTGTCCGCCTCCAGCCTGGTCTCGTTCGCCGCCGGCGCCTGGATCGTCAGAAAGCCGCAGGAATACAGCGATGGCTATCGCACGTTGTGGCTGCTGGACGAGCGCGCCGATAGCATGTGGGCGACGCCGGCCAAGGTCACCACGCCGCAGGAGCTGCTGCTGGCACTGCCGGAACAGACGCTGCTGAAGACGCTGGAATTCGACAATCAACACACCGATTGCGATGGCTGCGACGCCAAGGATATCGTGGTGGAAATGTCGGACAGCGGGCCGGACAGCGGCTTCAAGCAGATCGCGGCGCTCAGCCTGGAGTCGCGCCGCGACCGCCAGCGCTTCGCAGTCGATGCCGAAGTGCCGGGACGTTGGATCAAGCTGGTGATCAAGAGCAACCATGGTTCCGCCGAACACCTGGAACTGGCTGATTTTCGCGCCTACGGCCAGCAACTGACGCAGACCCCGCTGGCCGATGTCAGCGGCACCTATGAAACCAGCTATGGCGCGCTACATCTGCGGCAGGAAGGCAGCGCGTTGTCCGGCTGCTACGAGTTCAACGAAGGCCTGCTGGAAAACGGCGGGCTCGACGGCCGCGTGATGCGCTTCAACTGGAGCGAACAGAGCGGCGATAGCAAGCGTGCCGGCGGTCCGGCAGTGATGACCTTCTCGCCGAACGGCAAGGAGTTGCTGGGGCTGTACTGGGACGAGGGCAGGGTGGACACCATCGGCGGCCTCTGGGCCGGCAAGAAAACCACGAATGCGGTCGGCAGCTGCCCGCAGTGGAAGGCGCAAGGCGACGGCCTGGCCGGGGAGCTGGAAGCGAGCGGCCGAGTGCGCCTGTATGGCATCAACTTCGATACCGACGCCGCCGTCATCAAGCCGGACTCGAAGCCAACGCTGGAACGCATCGTCAAGCTGGCGCAGGCCAAGCCGGAGTGGAAATTCACGATCGAAGGCCATACCGATTCGACCGCCAGTGCCGCCCACAACCAAGCCCTGGCGGAGCGGCGCGCGCAGGCGGTGAGCACCTACCTGGTGCAGGCCGGCGTGGCCGCCGAACGGCTGCAGGCGCAGGGGCTGGGGGCGAGCAAACCGGTGGCCGACAATGCGACCACGCTGGGTCGCAGCCAGAATCGGCGCGTCGAACTGGTGCGACAGTAAGGCGTTCGGGCCGGGCGACAGTGCCGGCCCCGCCTTCAGTCGACGAAGATTTCGATGCGCTCCTTGCCGCGGCCGATGTTGTTGCGCTTCAGGCGCAGCGTGCCGACCTCGCCCGTGCGCCGCAGATGGGTGCCGCCGCAGGGCACGCGCGCAAATCCCGGCAGTTCCCAGTAGCGGCGTTCGTTCTGTTCGTCGGCGAAGGCGCTGACGATGGCGCTATCGGCGGCGATGATCGCCTGCGCCTGCGCCGCTAGTTGCGGCAACAGCGGCGCGATGTTGTGCGGCCAGGCAAAGTCGATTCGGGCCTTGTCGGCGGCGATATGCGCGCCGATTTTTTCAGCGCTGTCCAAAGTCTTGTAGACCAGTTCCAGCACCAGTTCGGCGGCGAAATGCAGCCGCATCAGGCGGTAGCGCCGGCTCCAGTCGATCTCGACCCGCACTTCCTGCCCGACCTGCAGGCTATGCTGCGGCGCCAGTGTGTAGAAAATCTCGCGCCCTTCCTTGCGCGCCGCCAGCACCGGGCGGCCGCCGATGCTGCCGGCATCGCTTTCCTGACCGCCGGAAAACGCATAGAAAATGGTCGCCTCCAACGTCACCTGCTCGCCGCAGACGCTGGCGATGCGGGTGTCGAGCGTGGTTTGGTAGGGATCGGCCCAAAAGATTTTTCTTGGCATGCGGCGGCCTCGACGATGGTCGGAATGGCCTAGTGTAATTCGCGGCATCGCGCGCGCGGTAGAATCGAGCCCTTGCGCCGCGGCGATGGCGTTTTTCGGAAAACTCGACCATGCTCATTCCTCCTGGCTTTGGCACGCTGACACCGTATCTATTCGTGGCTGATGCGGTCGGCTTCATCGCCTTCCTGAAGGACGCCTTCGGCGCCGAGCAAATCGGCGTCACGCTGCAGCCGGACGGCGGTATCGCTCACGCCGAACTACGCATCGGCAATTCGGCGCTGATGGTGAGCGCCGCCAGCGACCATTATCCGCCGTTGCCGGGATCGTTCTATCTGTACGTGGAAAATGCCGATGCCGCACTGGCCCGGGCGCTCGCCTGCGGCGCCCGGCTGGAGATGGCAGTGGCCGACATGCCCTACGGCGACCGCCAGGGCGGCGTGGTCGACCCGTTCGGCAACCTCTGGTGGCTTTCGCAGCGGCTGGTCGATGCGCCGTATTACTGAGCGCCCAGCGGCCTGCGCCGCCGCCGGCACGGCAGGGCCCCTTCCCGGAAGCACGGCTTGAAGGCGCCGGCCGCGCTCGCCCCCGGCGCCTCCGAGAATCGCTTCGATGCGCTGCTGGCGTGGTTCTTCGTGCTGGTCTGGGGTTCCGGTTATCTGGCCAGCAAGGCCGGCATGCAGTATGCGCCGCCGTTTACCTTCCTGGCGTTGCGCTACCTGTTCGGCGTGGCCTGCCTGATTCCGTGGCTGCTGCTGGCGCGGCCGCGCTGGCCCGGCAGCCGCCTGGAATTTTTTCATATCTGCGTGGCCGGCCTGCTGATGCACGCGGTCAATCTGAGCGGCAGCCACTATGCGCAATACCTCGGCATGTCGGCCGGCATCACCGCGCTGTTGCTGGCGACGCAGCCGTTGTTGACCGCGCTGCTCGCGCATCGGCTGATGGGCGAGCGGCTGCTGTCCCGGCAATGGCTGGGGGTCGGTTTCGGGCTGTGCGGCGTGGCGCTGGTGGTGTGGCA
Source organism: uncultured beta proteobacterium (assembly GCA_963707665.1). Lineage (GTDB taxonomy): Bacteria > Pseudomonadota > Gammaproteobacteria > Burkholderiales > Burkholderiaceae_D > DATJCV01. Next base: position 91,855 of record CAVPQU010000007.1, read on the forward strand.
CAAGGTCAATTTTCAGGCGGCGACGCTGGCCAGCCTGGCGGCGGTTGCCATTTCGCTGGCCGCGATCACCAGCGGCACCCTGTATCAGCGCGTGTTCTGCCAGCACGCCGACCTGCGCAGCGCTTCGCTGATCCAGTTTGTGGTGTCGCTGGGGGTGCTGCTGCCGCTGGCATGGGGCGTCGAAGGCTTCACGGTGCGCTGGAGCTGGACGTTGCTGGCGTCGATCCTGTTCCTGGTGGTGTTCGCCTCGATCCTGGCGGTCAACGCATTACATTTGCTGATGCGGCGCGGCCACGCCACGCGCGTCACCAGCCTGTTCTTCCTGACGCCGATCATCGCCGTGCTGCTCGAATGGCTGATGTTCGACGTGGTGCCGGCCTGGCTCAGCGTGGCCGGCATCGCCGTGACCTGCGCCGGCGTCGCGCTGGTGACGAAATCGCGGCCCCTGCGCCAGTAGCCAGCCAGGTAGCGGATCCGGCCCACGCCCTCCGGGTCGCGTCCTTCATTTTCCCCGCCATTTCGCGACCGCCTATTGCGCCGGTTCGGGGCCATTGCCAGACCGCAAGCTGCGGTCGGCGCGAAAGCCCAACCCCCTACGGGATACCGCGTCGCGCCGGGCGTCAAGCGTTAAACCCCGCCGATATGACCCAGCGCAGTGCCGGTTCGGATGCGCGCGGCCGAGCGGAACGGGCCGAGAAGTGCACCAATCGAAAAATCATCGGTACAAGGGCGCTTTTCGGCTGCGCCGATGCCGCAGGTAAACCTTGGCATGGCGCAAACGCATCAGGCCGCAGCGTGAAAGAACGCTGGCACCGAAGTGCCTGATGAATGCGGTGCGCTTCGTTGCATTACACGCGATTGCCACCTCTCACACTTCCTGCAAGGAGTTCCTTATGTTGGCGATGAATTACAGAGGGCCGTACCGGATCCGTGTGGCGCAAAAAGCGGAACCGGAAATCGAACATCCGAATGACGCCATCGTGCGGGTCACGCGCTCCTGCATTTGCGGCTCCGACTTGCACCTGTACCATGGCCTGGTGCCCGATACGCGAGTCGGCATGACCTTCGGCCACGAATTCACCGGCATCGTCGAAGAAGTCGGCGCCTCGGTCCAGAACCTGAAGGTGGGCGACCATGTGCTGGTGCCCTTCAATATCTTCTGTGGCTCCTGCTATTTCTGCCAGCGCGAACTCTATGGCAATTGCCACAACACCAATCCCGAAGCGACGGCGATCGGCGGCATTTACGGCTATTCGCATACGGCCGGCGGCTATGACGGCGGCCAGGCCGAATATGTCCGGGTGCCGTTGGCCGATGTCGGCCCCACCGTTATTCCCGGCGACCTCGACCTGGACGACGCCGTGCTGCTGACCGATGCCTATCCGACCGGGTACCAGGCGGCGGAAATGGGCGAAATCGAAGAGGGCGATACCGTGGTGGTATTCGGCGCCGGCCCGGTCGGCATCTTTGCCGCCAAGTCGGCCTGGCTGTTGGGCGCCGGCCGCGTGATCGTGGTCGATCATATCGACTACCGCCTGGAATTCGTCAAGAATTTCGCGCAGTGCGAAGTCATCAACTTCAAGGATGTGGAAGACATGGCCCTTCACATCAAGAAAATGACGGACTGGCTGGGCGCCGACGTCTGCATCGATTGCGTCGGCTGCGAAGCCTCGGGCAATGCAATGCAAAGCCTGAGTGGCCGCTACCTGATGCTGCAGGCGGGCGCGGCCACCGCCTTGCACTGGGCCATCAATTCGGTGCGCAAGGGCGGCGTGGTGTCGATCGTGGGCGTGTATGGGCCGACCTTCAATGCGGTTCCGATCGGCAATGCGCTCAACAAGGGCCTGACCCTGCGCATGAACCAAGCCAGCGTGAAGCGCCATTTGCCGCGTCTGATCGAGCATATCCAAGCCGGCCGCATCGAGCCCAGGAAAGTCATCACGCACCGGATTCCGCTGCAGGAAGTCGCCGACGCCTACCATATCTTTTCCGGCAAGCTGGACAACTGCATCAAGACCGTGCTGATCCCACCCGGCATTCCCAGCCACGGGATGCCGCAGAGCGCCGCCAGCCATCTGCATTGATCGCCATTCCAGGAGTGCATTGCCATGAGCATCCAATACGACGCGAAACCGCAAAAAGACCATTCCGCGATAGCCGGCTGGGGCGCCGACCTTGATCACGTAAACCGGCCGGCGTATCCGAAGGAAAGAACGCCGCCGCGCCTGGAGGGCGTGCACTGGGACCAACCCGAACAGCAGGTGGCCCACGTGAAGATTTACCACTCGATCGAGCGCCCCGGCATCACGCCGGTGTTTGGCACCAGCACGCCGCCGTCCGGGCTGAGCGGGAAAATCCGCGATTACGCCTACCGGCTAAGCGAGAGCGACATCCGGCACTGGCTGCTGTTGCTGGTGGCCGATCGCGTCAACATGCTCGAAGGCATCGGCCAGGACCTGCGCCGCGGCCAGGTACCGAATATCTTTGCCGAAATGGGCATCAAGGCGGAGTTGAAACACAACCCGGCCGGTCTGGCGCGCAAGGCGGCGATCGCCTCGGCGCTGATCGGAGTCGGCTACTACCTGATGAAGCGCAAAGGCGGGCGTGATCCTGGGAGTGAAAAACCGCGTCAGGCGGAAGGACTGGACTGCTGGACTGCGCGCCGGGCCGGATGGCAGGCCTTGGCCTGCCGCCTTCGCTCAATTGCGCAGGTTGACCAGCACGATGCCGGCCAGCACCAGCGCCGCGCCCACGGCAAAGCGCAGGCCGACCGGATCGTCCAGCAGCAGCACGCCGAAGGCGACCCCGAACAGTGGTGTCAAGAACGAGAACACCGACAAGCGCGAAGTCAAGTAACGCCGCAGCAGCCAGAACCAGGCAAGGAAGCTGGCGAAGCCGACCATCACAGTCTGGAATGCCAGGCTGGCCCAGGCGACGCCGCTGATCGGCAGCGTGACGGCGTCGCCGTCGGCCAGGGCTGCTGCCGTCAACAGTACGCCGGCGATCCCGAGCTGATACAGCAGGGTGGTGGTGGGCGGCGCTTCCGACAGCGCGCTGGCGCGGATGGCCAAGGTGGTCGCGGCCCACAAGACACCGCCGGCGATCGCCATGCCGTCGCCCAGCAGCAGGTTTTGCCATGACTGCGCCTGGCTGCCGCCGAAACCATCGGCAAACGCCAGCGCGATGCCGGCGAAAGCCAGCAGTACGCCCAGCCATTGGCGCCCGCCCATTCGTTCGCCCGGCACCAGCCAATGCAGACCGAGCACCAGGAAAATCGGCGCGGTATACAAGAACACCGACACATGCGAAGCGGTGGTGTGGAGCAGCGCCACCGCCACGCACCAGAATTCCAGCGCGAACAGCAAGCCGGTGAGGACGCCGGCGCGCAATGTGCCGTCGCGCAGCGACAGGCGCGGCCCGCGCCAAGCGATCAGCGCGGCCACCATCAGCGCCGCCAGTCCCGAGCGCAAGCCGATTTGCAGCACTGGATTGATGCTGGGCGCAGCTACCTTGACAGCCACCTGCTGCAAGCCCCAGCACAGGCACAGGATCAGCATGGCGCTGATCGCCAGGCCATCCAAGGGTTTGCGGGAACCGCTCATGCTTTCGTCTTTCGCGTTGCCATCCGCCGACCAGCGCGGAAAGCGGCTGGAGTGAAAAGCGGAGGGCGGCGTGATTGTAGCGGCTACGGCGAAAGCGCGTGGGTGCCAACGGCTACAACAAAGCAAGAAAATCTGGGGTATGTAATAAATATTAATATTACATAAGTGAAAAAGGCGTCACATGGGTGGAGTATTTGCCTACAGCAGCAATCAAGCCCGGCAATCGGCCGGCAGCGACCGCTCATCCGGCGCGCAAGCGCCGAACAGGTGCCCCTGCAGGAAGCGATGGATCGCCGTTACGTCCGATAGCAGCAGCCATGGCTGCGCACAGTCCAGCTCGATATCGCTGGCCACTGCGACGATTGCCGGGTGATTCAGCTGCGGCGCGCGCCCGAGGCAGCTGCGATGCAAGCGCAGCTGCGGCAGGTCACTGTCCTTGTAGCCTTCCACTAGCACCAGGCCGCAAGGCGACAGCCGCTCCAGACGTGCGCCAGCCGCGAGAACGGGAATAGCAAAAACATGGCCATGCCGAAGAATAGATGGATCCGGTAAATCAGCGGCACGCCGGCCAGGAACCCGACAGCATCGCCGCGGAAGGTAACGATGTGCTGGGCTCAATTTGCCAGCAGTACCATCACCGAGCCGTCCATGTGGCCGAGCGACGCGAAGATGCTGACCAGGCCGAGCAGCAGCGTGACCAGCACCCACAGCAGGATAAAGATATCCATCCGGCTGCTGGTGGCGGTGATCCGTGCCGGCGCCGACGGTTACTTGCTGAAAGACACCGAGCTGGAAGACTTGCTGGCGGCGCTGCACCGGACGATGTTTGGGCGCACCAGCATCAGTCCCGAACTGTTCAGCCTGCTGGCCGGCGCGCTGCGCGCCGAAGCGCTGGAGCAGCGCCGCACGCAAACCGAGCTGACCGAACGCGAGCAGCAAATCCTGCAACTCCTGGCTGGCGGCAAATCCAACAAGCTGATCGCGCGCGAACTGGACATCATGGACAGCACGGTCAAAGTGCACAGCCGCAACCTGCTGAAAAAATGCAGTTTCGTTCGCGGCTGGAAGCCGCCGTGTGGGCCGTGGGGGCGGAGGGAAGCAAGTCGGCGTGCGGACGCAGCGACTCTAAAAATGCCTCGTTGCGCTCATGCGGAAGTTTTAAGAAACACGGAGTATATGCCAATCGCCCCATATTTATCTTCTGAAATTGGCATGTATATGTTGGAGTATATGGACTGCGCTATTCCGGCCCGAGCCGGCCGGCCGCCGCCAGTTCGCGGATGATGCGGATGGTGTCGATATCCGCTTCTTCGTAGGTCGCGCGGCGGAAATCGTTGTACATCGCTTCCGCCGCGCCGTCGTTGGCGCCGCCATCATCGTAGGTGAAGCGCACGTACAGCAAGCCGGGCTGCGGCTCTTCGATCGTCATGTCGAGGCTGGAGGCGGCGATGTCGGCCTGCGCCGGTATCCGGTATTGCACTTGCTGCTGCGGCAGGAGGCGCACGTGGTCGCGGATCACCAGGCTGCCGTAGCGCAAGGTGCGCTGCATCGACTCGTCGGCGTGCTCGGCGATCGTGCATTCATCCAAGTGCGGCATGAACAGTTGCGGCGCTTCGGCACGCAGCACCAGACCGCGCCACAATTGTTCGCGCGCGAGCGGCACGATCAGCGGGTTAAGGAGATCGTTGATTTCGACCAGGTGGGTGAATTTCATCGGTTCGGCGTGGGTTCGAGACAGGGAAGCGCTGTGTGGAGCGGCTCAAGACCATATTAGACACCATACGAGAGCAGTCCGTGGCGCCTACTTCGCCGACGCGTCGGGCGTGATAAATTGATCAGTAATATGTGGGCGCTCATACCTGACTAGGAACGCTTGCTCCACCGTCCATGATGCATCATTCGATCCGCGCCCAGGAGTCCAGCCATGTCCCGCCGCACCGTGAATCTCGATGATACGCTCTACCAATACCTGCTCGACCATTCGCTGCGTGAGCATCCGGTACTGGCCGCACTGCGCCACGCGACCGCCAGCCACCCGCATGCCGGCATGCAGATCGCGCCCGATCAGGGGCAGTTCATGGCACTGCTGGTGCGCCTGCTGGGGGCGCGCCAGACGATCGAAATCGGGGTGTTTACCGGCTACAGCGCGCTCGCCGTGGCGCTAGCCTTGCCGGCGGACGGCCGGGTACTGGCTTGCGATATCAGCGCGGCATATACGGATATCGGCCGACCCTATTGGGAAGCGGCCGGCGTCGCCCACAAGATCGAGCTGCAGCTGGCGCCGGCGCTGGCGACCTTGGACGCGCAACTGGCCGCCGGGGCTGCCGGCCAGTACGACTTCGCTTTCATTGACGCCGACAAGACCGGCTACGACGCTTATTATGAGCGCTGCCTGCAATTGCTGCGGCCGGGCGGGCTGATCGTCATCGACAATGTCTTGTGGGGCGGCAGCGTCGCCGCCGCCGCCCAGGATGCCGACACCGCGGCGCTGCAGGCGCTCAACGACAAGCTGCACGGGGACGATCGCATCGACCTGTCGCTGGTGCCGGTCGGCGATGGCCTTTCGCTGGCGCGCAAGCGTTGAGCAGATTCGCCGCTTTGTTCCGGATTTTTACCGTGCCAACACTTCCTTGATGCCGACGCTGCTAGTTCCGCTGCCCGCCGCCGATTTTGACCCGACTGAAACCGCGGTGCCGTGGCGCATCCTGAGCGCGGCCGGGAATACGTTGGTGTTTGCGACGCCGGACGGCAAGCCGGGACAGGCCGATCCCCGCATGCTGACCGGCCGGGGTTTGGGCTTTTTGGCGCCGTTGCTGCAGGCCGACGCCAATGGCCGGCAAGCCTATGCGGCAATGCGGCAGGCAGCGGCGTTTCAGAAGCCGCTGGCCTGGCGCGACATCCGAAGCGCCGATTTCCAGGCGCTGCTGTTGCCGGGCGGCCATGCACCGGGCATGCGGCCGTATCTGGAATCCAGCATCCTGCAGGCGCGCTGCGCCGAGTTTTTCGAACAGGACAAGCTGGTCGGCGCGATCTGCCACGGCGTGCTGCTGGCGGCACGCGCGCGCAACAGCGCCGGCCGTTCGGTATTATTCGGCAGGAAAACTACCGCGCTGACCCGGCGCATGGAGCTTGGCGCCTGGGCTTTGACCTGCAGCTGGCTTGGCAATTACTACCGGACCTATCGACAAACGGTGCAGGGCGAGGTCAGCCGCGTGCTTGCCAGTCCGGCCGATTTCCGGCCCGGCCCGGGCGGCACGCAGCGCGATAGTCCGCAACGGCCCGAGCTCGGATTTACCGTGGCCGACGGCCGTTATCTGTCGGCGCGCTGGCCCGGCGATGCGCATCGCTTCGCGAATGAATTTGCGGCGCTATGCGGCACCTGAACAGCAAGAGAAACCTGGAAAATGCAGCAAAAAAAATATCAGAAGGAGCGTTCGTGCAGCCAATCATTTCCGTCCATAACCTGACCAAGACCTACGCTTCCGGCTTGCACGCATTGAAAAATGTCGACCTCGAGATTCGGCGCGGCGAGATTTTCGCGCTGCTGGGTCCGAACGGCGCCGGCAAAACCACGCTGATTTCAATCGTCTGCGGCATCGTCAATCCGAGCTCGGGCACGGTGCTGGCCGACGGCCACGATGTCGTCGCCGACTATCGTGCGGCGCGCGCCAAGATCGGTCTGGTGCCGCAGGAACTGTCGACCGATTCCTTCGAGACCGTCTGGGCCACGGTCAATTTCAGCCGCGGCCTGTTCGGCAAGCCGCGCAACCATGCGCATGTCGAGCGCGTATTGCGCGAACTGTCGCTGTGGGACAAGAAGGATTCCCGCATCATGGCCTTGTCGGGCGGCATGAAGCGGCGCGTGATGATCGCCAAGGCGCTGTCGCACGAGCCACAGATCCTGTTCCTGGACGAGCCCACCGCCGGCGTCGACGTCGAGCTGCGGCGCGACATGTGGCAGATGGTGCGGCGCTTGCGCGACCACGGCGTCACCATCATCCTGACCACCCATTACATCGAGGAAGCCGAAGAAATGGCGGACCGCATCGGCGTCATCAGCAAAGGCGAGATCATCCTGGTCGAGGACAAGGCGGTGCTGATGGAAAAGCTCGGCAAGAAGCAATTGCGGGTGCAGCTGCAACGGCCGCTGACGGCGATACCGGATGAGTTGCGCGCCCACCGGCTGGAGCTGTCAGCGGCCGGCGACGAGCTGGTTTACACCTTCGACGCCCAGAGCGAACAGACCGGCATCGCCGATCTGCTGCGGCAATTGAACGAGCACGGCATCGACTTCAAGGATCTGCAATCGAGCCAGAGTTCGCTGGAAGAAATTTTCGTCAATCTGGTGAGGGCACGGCCATGAACTGGTATGCGATTCGGGCAATCTATCTGTTTGAAATGGCGCGCAGCTGGCGCACGCTGATGCAAAGCCTGGCCTCGCCGGTGATTGCGACCTCGCTCTACTTCGTCGTGTTCGGCTCGGCGATCGGCTCGCGCATGGGCCAGATCGACGGCATCAGCTATGGCGCCTTCATCGTGCCCGGCCTGATCATGCTGTCGCTGCTGACCGAAAGCATTTCCAATGCCTCGTTCGGCATCTACATGCCGAAATTTTCCGGCACGATTTACGAGGTGCTGTCGGCGCCCATCTCGCCAATCGAAATCGTCACCGGCTATGTCGGCGCGGCCGCCACCAAGTCGGTGATCCTGGGCCTGATCATCCTCGTCACCGCGCGCCTGTTCGTCGAGTTTCAGATTGCCCATCCACTGTGGATGCTGTTGTTCCTGCTGCTGACTGCGCTCACCTTCAGCCTGTTCGGCTTCATCATCGGCGTCTGGGCCGACGGCTTCGAGAAGCTGCAGATCATCCCGATGCTGATCGTCACGCCACTGACCTTTCTTGGCGGCAGCTTCTATTCGATCCACATGCTGCCGCCATTCTGGCAAAAGCTGACCCTGTTCAATCCGGTGGTGTACCTGATCAGCGGTTTTCGCTGGAGCTTTTACGGCGTCGCCGATGTCAACGTGGCGATCAGCATCGGCATGACGCTGGTGTTCCTGGCGCTGTGCCTGCTGGTAGTGCGCTGGATCTTTCGCAGCGGCTACCGGCTCAAGACCTGAGCCTGCGTCCGCTCCGGGTTTGCACAATCGGGCTTACACTGTTTCTGTCCCCTGATTCCTGCAGGTCACGTTGTTTCCATACTGCCATTGATGTCTTCTTCGCCACTGGATTTGCTACTCAAGGAAATTGCCACCTGCCAGGCCTGCGCCGCTAGCTTGCCACACCTGCCGCGCCCGGTGGTTGCCGCCGGCGCGGGTGCGCGCCTGCTGATCGTCGGCCAAGCACCAGGACGCCGCGTGCATGAAACCGGGATTCCGTGGAATGACCCATCCGGCGTGCAATTGCGCGCCTGGCTGCAATTGACGCCGGAAGAGTTCTACGATGCCAGCCGGGTGGCGATCGTGCCGATGGGCCTGTGCTATCCCGGCAAGGGCGCGAGTGGCGATCTGCCGCCGCGCCCCGAGTGCGCGCCGCTGTGGCATCCGCGCCTGCTGGCGGCCATGCCGGAAATCCGTTTTACGTTGTTGATCGGCCGTTACGCGCAAGCCTGGTATTTGAAAAAAAACTGCAAGCCGACCCTGACCGCGACGGTGGCGGCCTACGCCGAATATCTGCCACGCTACTTGCCGCTGCCGCATCCGAGCCCGCGCAACCGCTATTGGCAGACGCGCAATCCGTGGTTCGCCAGCGAGGTGCTGCCGGTGCTACGGAGGCGCGTGGCGGCGGCGCTGGCGGATTAAGCGACGGTCCTGCGTGCGGCTTTCAGCGAGAGCGGCAAACCAATCCTTGCCGTGCCTTATGGTTTAATTTGCCATGCTTCTCCATTTCACCTCAGCCCAGACATGAAACGTACCTTCGCCGTCATCGGCCTCGGCGCCTTCGGCAGCACCGTCGCCCGCGAACTGGCCCGGCTCGGGCACGATGTGCTGTGCATCGATTCCGACGCCATCCGCGTCAACGAGATCGCCGATAGCGTCACGCAGGCGGTGGTGGCCGACGCCCGCGATGAAAAGGCACTGCGCGACCTCGGCGTGGCCGAATGCGACGCGGTGGTGGTGGCGATGGGCTCGGACATGGAAGCCAACATCCTGATCACGCTCAACATCAAGAACATGCACAAGCCGGTGGTCTGGTCCAAGGCGCTGACGCACAACCATCACCGCATCCTGCAAAAACTCGGGGCCGACCATATCGTCCATCCGGAGCACGACATGGGCTTGCGGCTGGCGCATGCGCTGACCTATCCGGAAGTGGTCGACTACATCAATCTCGGCCACGACCTGTTCACGGTCGAGGTCTTGGCATCCGAGCGGCTGGCCGGGCGCGGCCTGGCCGCGCTCGAACTGGCGCAGCGCAGGATCCGGCTGTTGCTGGTCAAGCGCGGCAAGGAAGTATTGGCGCCGCCGCCCGAGGACCTGGCGTTCCAGCTCGGCGACCAGATCGTGCTGCTCGGCGCCCTGATCGACCTGCGCAAGATTTCCTCGCTGTTATGAGGGGACGCAACCGTCTGGCGCCCTTGGTCGCGCGCCGGGTGCAGGCGCGCGTCAGGCGCCTGACGCCGCCGCAGGCGCTGATCCTGTCGTTCGTCGGGCTGGCGCTGGCCGGCGCGCTGCTGCTGAAGTTGCCGCAGGCGACGCAAGTGCCGACCAGCTGGATGCAGGCGCTGTTTACCGCGGTCTCGGCCGCCACCATCACTGGCCTGTCGGTGGTCGATGTCGGCAGCCAGTTCACACTGTTCGGGCAAGTGGTGCTGTTGCTTTTGATCCAGGCGGGCGGCCTCGGCCTGATGACCTTCGGCGTGTTCTTCATCCATCTCAGCAGCGGCCGGCTGCGCCTGCGCGATCGCGCCGCGCTGCGCGATTCCTTCAACCAGACCGGGCGCGGCGACCTCGGACAACTGCTGCGCACCATGATCGGTTTCGTCGCCGTCATGGAACTGTTCGGCACCGTCCTGCTGGCGCTGCAGTGGGTGCCGCAGCTGGGCTGGGGGCGCGGACTCTTTTACAGCCTGTTTCATGCGGTCTCGGCCTTCAACAACGCCGGCTTTGCGCTGGAGCCGAACAGCCTGGCCGCGTATGCCGGCAATCCGCTGGTCAACAGCGTGATCTCATTGTTGTTCATCGCCGGCGGCATCGGTTTCGTGGTGGTGTCCGACCTGCGCGGCAAGCGGCGCTTTGCCGATCTCGCCTTGCATACCAAGCTGATGCTGGTCGGCACGCTGGTGATCAATCTGGTGGCGATGCTGGTGCTGCTGCTGCTCGAATACGGCAACCCGGCCACCATCGGCGGCTTGCACGACTGGGGCGCGCGGCTGTGGGCCACCTGGTTCCAGGCGGTGACGCCGCGCAGCGCCGGCATGAGCACGGTCGACATCAGCCATCTGCTGCCGTCTTCCGCGCTGTTCGTGATGGTGCTGATGTTCATCGGCGCCGGCAGCGGCTCGACCGGCGGCGGCATCAAGCTGACCACCTTCATCATCCTGCTGGTGGCGACGCGCGCCTTCATGCAGCAGCGCCAGCAGCCGGTGGTGTTCGGCCGCGGCATCGATGCCGCCACCGTGCAAAAGGCGCTGGCGGTGACCATCATCGCGATCCTGTGCGCAATTTTCGCCACCTTCGTGCTGCTCTTGACCGAAGACGGCAATTTCCTCGACCTGGCGTTCGAGGTGGTGTCGGCGCTGTCCACCGTCGGCCTGTCGCGCGACGTCACGCCGAAGCTGTCGGCCGCCGGCCAGGGCGTGATCATGCTGCTGATGCTGATCGGCCGCGTCGGCCCACTGACGCTGGCCTTCGTGATCGCCAATCCGCATGGCGCGGCCATCCGCTATCCGGCGGGGCAGGTGGCGATCGGCTGATTCCATCCCCCATCAGCCGTGCCCCGGCTTCGCTTGCCGTGCCGCTACACGGTCGGCGCGATGTTCTGATTCTGCCGGAACAGGTTGCGCGGATCGTACTTGTTCTTCGCCTGCACCAGCCGTTCGTAGTTCGGTCCATAGGCGGCGCCGATGCGCCCGGTTTCTTCCTGCGTCATGAAATTGACGTAGACGCTGCCGCTGGCGTAGGGCGCGGCGGCGTCGAAGAAGGCGCGCGCCCAGTCGATGCACTTGCGGTCTTCGGCCGGATCGCTCCAGCGCGTGTGGACGTTCATCGCGTACAGCGCGTCGCGGTGCGGATAGGCGGTGGCGTCCGGCGCCGGCCGGCTGGCCTCGCCGCCGATCAGGCCGAGGAAAATTTCGCACTGCGGCGACGGCAGCTGGCCGGCGTAGCGGATCACGGTGTCGATCGCGTTGTCGTTGAGGACGTTGAAGTTGTGCGATTTCCAGTAGTTGCGCGCGCCTGGTGCCAGCAGCGGGTCGAAGGCCTGTTGCCAGGCGCTGTACGGCATCGGTCCCAGGTGTTCACCGTAGGGCTGGCCGAAGCCGCGCATGGGCTCGACCGCAGCCGGGCCGTCCGCGACTTTTCCGCTATAGCAGGCGGCCAGCACCACCACGTCCTTGCCGTGCACTTCCGGTGGCAAAAACGGCAGCGGCGGCGCCTGCCGCAGCACGGCCCACACGCTCAAATCCTGCGGCAGGCGACCGACGAAATCGCGGTACTGGGTCAGTACCGACTTGGCCTGTTCATGCGGGAACACGACCAGGCCGCCGAAAATTTCCGGCCCGACTTCATGCAGTTGGAATTCGAACAGCGTCACCACGCCGAAGTTGCCGCCGCCGCCGCGGATCGCCCAGAACAGGTCCGGCTCGTGGTCGGCGCTGGTCCAGCGCCGTTCGCCGTCGGCGGTGACGATCTCAGCGGCGATCAGGTTGTCGACCGTCAGGCCGTACTTGCGGCTCAACCAGCCGAATCCACCGCCCAGCGTCAGGCCGGCGACGCCGGTGGTGGAATTGATGCCGAGCGGCGTCGCCAGCCCGAACGCCTGCGCCTCGTGGTCGAAATCGGCCAGCGTGGCACCCGCTTCGACGTAGGCGTGCTGGGCGTGGACGTCGATCCAGGCCGAGCGCATCAGCGACATGTCGAGCATCAAGCCGCCGTCGCACACGGCATTGCCGGCGATGTTGTGGCCGCCGCCGCGCACGGCCAGCAGCACGTCATGTTCGCGCGCGAAGGCGACCGCGCGCATGACGTCGGCGACACCGGCGCAGCGTACGATCAGCGACGGCCGGCGGTCGATCATGGCGTTCCAGACGCTGCGCGCCTGGTCGTAGCCGGGCTCGTCCGGACGTAGCAGCGGGCCGCGCAAGGTGGATTTGAATTGATCCACGACTTCATTTTTCAGATTCAGCATGACGTACCTCGGGAAAATGGATGGACGATTCCAAGGAAGAGACGGGAGCGTCCGCCAAACGGACCAGGCCCCACCAGCGCTGCTCATGACAAGAACGCCAACTCGCACCGCAAGCTGGCGCTTTCACTTCATGCAACACTGCATGAGCAGTGCAAGCAGTGCATATACTTCTATCCACAATATGGTGCCGACCTGAGCAGTATTTGATTTTTCTCAACGCATTCGCGGCTGATTTATGTTCCGCCGCGGAAAGCGGAGTAGCGTCACCGCAGGTCATTGCTTGCTTCATTACTGTCCGATGCGTGACAAGCAGACAAGCAGACAAGCAGACAAGCAGACAAGCAGCAAACAAACTGTTGGCGGCGATGCATGATGGGGGCGCCTGTGGTCGCCCAAGTGGCACCATCAACCGGGATCTCAGCAGATGGAACTTCAATTCAACGAGGCCGAAATGGATCAGGGCGACTTGCTGGCAATTAAAGAAAACCAGCCGGGTTATACGGGGATTTTGCTGGCGGCAGGCAAAGGGCGCAGGTTCGATCCGGCCGGTATCCGCAATAAGCTGCTGCAGCGCTTGCCGGGCGGAGACATGGTGGTGGTGCAGGCAGCGCACAATCTGCAAGCCGCAGTCGGCCGCCCGCTGGTCGTGGTGCCGACTGGGTCGCCCATGCTCGTTGCACAGCTATCCGGGAAAGGTTTGGCAGTAACTGAATGCGGCGATGCCGATACCGGCATGGCTGCCTCGCTGATGCATGGGTTGCGCCTTGCATCGAACGCCAGTGGCTGGGTGATCGCGCTGGGCGACATGCCGTTCGTGCGCCCGGATACGATCCGTCAATTGATCGCTGCGCTGGCGCAGGGCGCCGGGATTGCAGTGCCGACCTATCGCGGCATGCGCGGCAATCCGGTGGCTTTTGGACGCGTGCACCTGGAGCAGCTGTTGCAGTTGTCCGGCGACGTCGGTGCCCGCACCTTGCTGCAGCGTTATCCGGTGGTCGAGATCGCAGTCGATGACCCAGGCGTTTGCCGCGACATCGATACAGTTACTGACTTGGAAAACATCTGGGCGAGGGAAGCGGGCGTCGGCATCTGAGCCAGCCCACCGTTGGGCCACTGTGACGGCGTTTCCTGGCGATGCCGCGGTGATCGATTGCAACGGATTCACGGCGTTGGCGTAGTCAACTAGGAATTCCCGTCAGACGGTTCACGTCGGGGGCGCGAACAGCCATTGTCGCGGCAACGGCATCGAATATGTTGCCTATAGCTACTGTCGAAATAGCTTGTCGGCTGGAGTATCAGTAAATTACGACCGTTTTACCTGCGTAAATAGCTATTGATGTAATGAGTATATTGACCAGTGACAAACTGCCATGAGTGCAGCGAAACCTCAGCAGCCGCCATGCCATCATCGGCCGGATGGCGATATCAGGGTCAGGCGCGCACTTGCGGCAGGGCGCACACCATTTCGCCCGGATCATTGGCGACGATTGCGCGTTCGTTTTTGGCTTGCGCGACGTTCATGTCGCGCGGCAGCGTCACGCCGTTTTTGACCGCCAGGATTTCCGCCATCACGCTGACCGCGATTTCGGGTGGCGTCTTGCTGCCGATATAGATGCCGATCGGTCCGCGCAGGCGTTGCAGGCTGTTTTCAGTTTGGTCGAAGTACTCGATCATGCGTTGCTTGCGGGCGTCATTGTTGCGCCGCGAGCCAATCGCGCCGACGTAAAACGCCTCGGTCTTGAGCGCCTCCAGCAGTGCCAGGTCGTCCAGCTTGGGGTCGTGCGTCAGCGCCACCACGCAACTGCGGTGATCCGGCTTGAAGTCCAGCACCACGTCGTCCGGCATCTCGCTGACCACCTTGGCGCCGGCCACCGACCAGCCGCTGCGATACTCTTCGCGCGGGTCGCATACCGTCACGGTAAAGCCGGAAAACAGCGCCATGGTGGCCAGGTACTCGGCCAGATGGCCGGCGCCGATCAGCAGCATCCGGTATTCCGGGCCGAAGGTATTGATCAGCGCGGTCGCTGTCAGGTCCAGTTCCGCCGGCGTGGTGGCTGGCTCCAGCGTCACGCTGCCGTCGGCCAGGCGCACCGTACGCTGCATCGACTGCCCGTTTTCCAGTGCCGTGACCAATGTCGCCAGGCTGGTCGCATCCGGGTCGTATTCCAGCAGCAGTTCCAGCGTGCCGCCACAGGGCAGGCCAAAGCGGTGCGCCTCGTCCGCAGTGACGCCGTATTTGACGAAGCCGGGGGCGCCGCTGGGAATCTGCTTGCTCGGGTCCTGGCTGGCGTAGGCCTGGGTATGGCGATAGATTAGGTCGTCTTCGATGCAGCCGCCGGACACCGAGCCGGCCACCACGCCGTCTTCGCACAGCGCCATGATTGAGCCGACTGGCCGTGGCGACGAGCCCCAGGTGCGCACCACGGTGGCCAGCAAGGCCCGCTTGCCGGCGCGGCGCCAGTCGCGCAGCGTGCGCAATACCATCACATCCAGGTTTTCCATCATTCTTCCTTTCACATCAGCATGCTAGCGCAGCCACCAGACGACAGCCGCCACCACGACGGCGCCAGCCAGCCAGCCCCAGGCCGGAATTTTCAAGCCGATTGAGCCGGTGTGCGGCATCGTCGCTTCGCTTGCGCTCGGTTGGGTCAACGCCGCATTGGCATACGCCTGCGGGAAGCGGCGCTGCATTTCGTCATCAAAGCGCTTGAAAAAATCCTCTGCCATCGATTTGGCGGCGCCATCGATCAAGCGTTGCCCCAGTTGCGCCACCTTGCCGCCCACCGAGGCATGCACGGTATAGGCAAGGTCGCAGCCGGCATCGTTGGCGGTCAGCGTGACCTGAGCATCGCCCTTGCCAAACCCCGCCGGGCCGCCTTTTCCTTCAAAGGCGAGCTTGTAACTATCTGGCGGCTGGATTTCGCTGAGCGTGATTTTGCCGTTGAATTTGGCCGCCACCGGGCCGATCTTGAGCGCCAGGCTGATGGCATACTGATTGTCGCCGCTGGCTTCGACCTTGTCGCAACCTGGAATGCAGATCTTCAGCACGTCGGGATCGTTCAACGCATCCCAGGCTTGTTGCTGGGTGACCGCCAGTTGCCGATTGGCCTGCATGTCCATTTTTTTCTCCTTGGTATCCAGTATTCATTGTGCGCCGTTCAGCGTTTCATCAATGCCGCCAGGCTGGCCGCCAGCTCTTCCAGCTTCTCCAGGTTGTGCACCGCCAGCATGCCATGCGCCTGCGCATGCAGCAGCGCCGCGCCGCGGGCGCTCGGCGCGTAGCCGTCAAAGCGCAACAGCGGGTTGAGCCATAGCAGGCGGCGGCTGGCGCGACGCAGCCAGGCCAGCTCCTGCGCCAACTGCTGCGGCTCGCCGGTGTCGAGGCCGTCGGTGATGATCAGCACCAGCGTGCGCCGCCCGACCAGCCGCCGCGCATGGTGCCGATGCAGGCTGGCCAGCGATGCGCCCAGCTGGGTGCCGCCGGCAAAATCGGCAATCGCCTCGCCCGCCACGGCCAGCATCTGGTCGGTATCG
This sequence comes from uncultured beta proteobacterium, assembly GCA_963707665.1. Classification (GTDB taxonomy): domain Bacteria; phylum Pseudomonadota; class Gammaproteobacteria; order Burkholderiales; family Burkholderiaceae_D; genus DATJCV01. Next base: position 108,340 of record CAVPQU010000007.1, read on the forward strand.
GCAATCCGGAACGCCGGCGTCAGATCGGTCAGCCGGGTGCCAAAGGCAAACACCTCGCGCCGCGGATGGCGCCGGGTGGCCGCATGCAAAAACGCCAGCAGCAGGCGCGCATAGCGTTCCATCGAGCCGGACACGTCCACCAGCACCAGCAGTGGCAGCGGTTGTTCGCGCCGCTGCAGGCGCGGCAGATCCATCAGCTCGCCGCCGGTGCGCGCTGCATGGCGCATGACGCCGGGCCAGTGCAGGCGCGCGCCGGCCGCCGCCGGGTAAGTGCGGCGTGCGGCAAAGTACGGCAGCGGCAGCCGGACGTCGCGCGCCAGCCGCTCCATCAGCCGGTATTCGGCAGCGGACAGGGCGTTGAAGTCAGCGTGCTTGAGTCGCTCCAGGCTGCTGGCGGTCATGGCGGCGTCGAATTCCAGTTTCTGCTCTTCTGGCGCCGGCCTGGTTGGCTGGCCATAGGTTTTTTGCGGTGCCAGCGCGTCGCGCACGCGAGGCCGGCGCGTGCTGGGCTGTGCCTGTCCCGCGGCGCTGGGCAGCAGTTGCGCCAGCAGCTTCTTGGCCATTTCCGGATCGCGGAAATAGGCGTCGAACAGTTCGCGAAACACCAGCCGGTCTTGTTCGCGGCTGATCATCACTGCTTCCAGCGCCGCACCCAAGTCGTCCTTGGCGCCGACCCCGACCGCCAGCGCCGCGTCCGCCGCCAGCGCAATGCGGGCGCTATCGACCCGCACGCCGGCGCGCCGCAGCGCGCGGCCAAAACCAGTGATGTTGTCGGCCAGTTTGCCGGCACGGGCATCGCCCAGCAGCATGAAGATTCCTTCCAACCGTTTTCCGCAAGACTTGTCATTCCCGCGCGGGCGGGAATCCAGCGGCGTTCCGGACAAACGACACTGGGGTCTCTCTTGCAGGGCGCATTTGCGCTGACAAGCGCAAATCGTTCCGCACGCAGCAGGCTGAATTTCCCGCTGCCTCCGGCGCGGGGACGCCACCGGAAATATGTCGTCAAATGCGCGCGATCAAGCTGCCGAAGGCGCAGGTGTTCCTGCGGGCTTGAGCAACTCGGTTGCCATGTCGCGCGTCAGGGCAGCGACGTCTTCGCGTTGCTTGAACAGAATGCCGGCTGTGTCGAACACCACTTCCGGATCAAGCACCAGCGTGTCGAGCGCAACCAGCGCCTTGGCCCACTCGACGCTTTCGGCAATTCCCGGCGCCCGCTGGAAGGCATTGGCAAACGGCGTGCTGCGCAAGCGGCCGATAAATTCGGCGACTTGCGCCGACAACGCGGCGCTGGCCTGCGGCACCTGAGCCCGCACGATCACCAGTTCGCGCTCGCGCTCCGGGTAGTCGAGCCAGTGATACAGGCAACGGCGCTTGACGGCGTCGTGCAGTTCCCGGGTGCGATTGCTGGTCAGAATGGTGACCGGAGTGCTGGCGGCGCGCACCGTGCCGATCTCGGGAATGCTGACCTGGTACTCGCCCAGGTATTCCAGCAGGAACGCCTCGAACGGCTCGTCGGCCCGATCGATTTCATCGATCAGCAGCACCGCTCCCGGCGCCGGGGTCTGCAGCGCCTGCAGCAGCGGCCGCCGGATCAGGTAGCGGTCTTGATAGACTTCACGCTCGACCTGCGCAATGTCGCCCTGATTCTCGTGCCGCAATTCGGCGGCGCGCATGTGCAGCAGCTGGGCGGCGTAGTTCCACTCGTACAGCGCTTCGCGCAGTTCCAGGCCGTCGTAGCACTGCAGGCGAATCAGCGCCCGCTGCAGCGCGGTCGCCAGGGCCTTGGCCAGCTCGGTCTTGCCGACGCCCGGTTCGCCCTCCAGCAGCAGCGGACGCTGCAAGCGCAGCGCCAGGAAGACGGCGGTGGCCAGCCGGCGATCCGCATAGTAGCCGGCTTCCTGCAATGCCAGGATCAGCGCATCGATGGTTGCAAACACGGTATCGCTAGCCCAGTGCCTGCGTCACCGCCCGTTGGGTCTGCACGCTGATCAGGTTGGCGCGGTAGGCGGCGCTGGCGTGGATGTCGCTGCTGAGGCCGACGGCATCGATGCTGACCGCGGCGGCGGCGGCGGGCGAGAAGCTGTTGGCAAGCGCGGCCTCCAGCCCCGCGTGGCGGAAGACGCCGTTGCCGGCGCCGGTGACCGCCACCCGTACGCCAGCCTCGGTTTGCGCAACGAACACCCCGATCAGCGCGAAGCGCGATGCCGGCTGCCGGAATTTCATGTAGGCCGCGCGCCGCGGGATCGGGAAGCTGATCGCCGTGATCAGTTCGCCTTCCTGCAAGGCGGTGGTAAACATGCCCTGGAAGAAATCGTCGGCGGCGATCTGGCGCTGCGTGGTGTGCACGGTGGCGTTCAGGCCCAGCACGGCGGCCGGATAATCGGCCGCGGGGTCGTTGTTGGCCACCGAACCGCCCAGCGTGCCCATCGCGCGCACTTGACGGTCGCCGATGTGCGCCGCCAGATCGGCCAGCGCCGGCAGCGCGGCCTTCAGTTCGGCGTTGGCCGCCACCTCGGCGTGGCGCGTCATGGCGCCGATCACGAAGGCGTTGCCTTCGCGCCGGATGCCGGCCAGTTCGGCGATATTGGCCAGGTCAACCAGCTGGCCGGGATCGGACAGGCGCAGCTTCATCGAAGCCAGCAGGGTTTGCCCGCCGGCCAGTACCGTGGCGCCGCCGGCGGCGAGTTTGGCAGCGTCGGCCGTGGTGGTCGGACGCTCCAGCGTGAATGCATACATATTGGCTCTCCTTAGGCGGTGGCGGATTGCTTCGCATCCTGGATCGCGCTCCAGACGCGGCCGGGCGAGGCGGGCATGTCGAAGTCGTGCACGCCAAGCGGGTGCAGGGCGTCCAGCACGGCGTTGATGATCGCCGGCGGCGAAGCGATCGCACCCGCCTCGCCGCAGCCCTTGGAGCCGAGCGGGTTGTGGGTGCAGGGCGTACAGATCTGGCCGAGCTTGATGAGCGGAATGTCGTCGGCGCGCGGCATCGCGTAGTCCATGAAACTGCCAGTCAGCAACTGGCCGGTTTCGCGGTCGTACACGCAGTTCTCCAACAGCGCCTGGCCGATGCCTTGCACAATGCCGCCATGCACCTGGCCCTCGACGATCATCGGGTTGACGATGTTGCCGAAGTCATCGACTGCGGAAAAGCGGTCGATGCGGACGGTCCCGGTGGCCGGGTCGATCTCGACTTCGCAGATATGCGTGCCACCCGGATAGGTGAAGTTGGTCGGATCGTAGAACGCGGTTTCGTCCAGCCCCGGCTCCAGCTTGTCGAGCGGATAGTTGTGCGGCACATAGGCGGTCAGCGCCACCTGGCCGAAGGTCACCTTCTTGTCGGTGCCCTTGACGGTGAATTCGCCGTTGGCGAATTCGACATCGGCGTCGGAAGCTTCCATCAGGTGCGCGGCAATTTTCTTGGCCTTGGCTTCGATCTTGTCGAGCGCGCGCATGATGGCCGAACCGCCGACCGCCAGCGAGCGCGAGCCGTAGGTGCCCATGCCGAACGGCACGCGGCCGGTATCGCCATGCACGATATCGACGGCATCGACCTCGATGCCGAGGCGCGCCGCCACCACTTGGGCAAAGGTGGTTTCATGCCCCTGGCCATGGCTGTGCGAGCCGGTAAATACGGTGACGCTGCCGGTTGGGTTGACGCGCACCTCGCCGCATTCGTACAGGCCGGCGCGCGCGCCGAGCGCCCCGGCGATGTTGCTGGGGGCCAGGCCGCAGGCTTCGATATAGCTGGAATAGCCGATGCCGCGCCGCAATCCCTTGGCTTCGCTGGCCTGGCGCCGCGCTTCAAAACCGGCGACCTCGGCCAGCTCTTGCGCCTTGGTCATGCAGCCGACGAAGTCGCCGGTGTCGTATTGCAGCGCCACCGGCGTCTGGTGCGGGAACTGGGTAATGAAGTTGCGCTTGCGGATTTCATCTTGCGCCAACCCCATTTCCCAGCCGCAGCGCGACACCAGGCGCTCCAGCAGGTAAGTCGCTTCCGGCCGGCCGGCGCCGCGATAGGCATCGACCGGCGAGGTGTTGGTAAACCAGGCATCGACCTCGACATAAATTTGCGGCGTGGCGTATTGCCCGGCCAGCAGCGTGCCATACAGGATGGTCGGGATCGCGGTCGAGAAAGTCGCCAGATAGGCGCCCAGATTGGCATCGGTATGCACCCGCAGTGCGAGGAACTTGCCATCCTTGTCCATTGCCATTTCGGCGTGGCTGACATGGTCGCGGCCATGCGTGTCGCACAGGAAAGATTCGCTGCGTTCGGCGGTCCACTTGATATTGCGGTTCAGTTTCTTGGCGGCCCAGGTCAGGCACACATCTTCGGCATACAGGTTGATCTTGGAGCCGAAGCCGCCGCCGACATCGGGCGCAATGACCCGTACCTTGTGCTCGGGCAAGCCCATCACGAAGGCGGTCATCAACAGCCGCTCGACGTGCGGATTCTGGTTGGCCACGTACAGCACGTATTCATCGGTGCCGCGGTTGTAGGAGCCGATCACCGAGCGTGGTTCCATCGCGTTCGGAATCAACCGGTTGTTGACCAGATCGAGTTTGGTCACATGGGCGGCGGCGGCGAACGCCGCCTCGACCTGTGCCTTGTCGCCAAGGCCCCAGGTGTAGCAATGATTGTTCGGCGCCGCGTCATGCAGCACTGCGCCCTTGGCGGCGTCGGTCACGTTGACCACGGCGGGCAGCACGTCGTAATCGACTTCGACCAGCTCGGCCGCATTGCGGGCCTGCTCCAGCGTTTCAGCCACCACCAGCGCCACGTGGTCGCCGACGTAGCGTACCTTGCCTTGCGCCAGGATCGGGTGCGGCGGCTCCGTCATCGCCGTGCCGCCGGTGCCGGTAATCAGCCAGCCGCAGGGCAGGCCGTTGATCTTGTCGGCCGCCACATCGGCGCCGACAAACACGTCGAGCACACCCGGCGCCGCCTTGGCGGCAGCGGTATCGATCCGGTTGATGTTGGCGTGCGCATGCGGCGAACGCACGAACACCGCATAGCTCTGGTTGGCCAGCGTGACATCGTCCACATACTGGCCGTCGCCGGTCAGAAAACGGTAATCTTCCTTGCGCAGAAACGACTCGCCAATATGCGGCAGGCCGGCAAAATTGCTTGCACCCATGTCTGTACTCCTCGGTGATCTGGCGATGCGATGAATCAGGCGCTCATGGCGGCAGCACCCTGCTGCACCGCCCTGACGATGTTCTGGTAGCCGGTGCAGCGGCAGATGTTGCCGTCCAGCAGCTCGCGGATTTCGGCTTCGGACGCGTTCGGATAGTGCTGGCACAGATCGATCGCGCTCATCACCATGCCGGTGGTGCAGAAGCCGCACTGCAATCCATGGCACTCCTTGAACGCCGCCTGCATCGGATGCATCGTGCCGTCGGCTTGCGCCAAGCCTTCGATGGTGACGATGTCGGCGCCGCTGGCTTGGGCCAGCAGCATATTGCACGACTTGACCGCATGGCCGTTCATGATCACGGTGCAGGCGCCGCATTGGGCGGTGTCGCAGCCGACATGGGTGCCGGTCAGGTGCAGGTGTTCGCGCAATGCCTGCACCAATAACGTGTTGGGAGGGAGGTCAAGGGTGGAGGATTTGCCGTTGACCGTAAGTTGAACTTGCATGAGCTTGTCTCCTGTTTTTGTTGTCAATTCAGCCTATCTCAGGCTTTACCTTATTCATGACAAAAGTGTCAAGTTGCGGTGCGCCAATCCGCGTCACGATTGGATCAAAATCAAATATGGAATGGGTTAGGTAACCAAGTGCTCTACGTGGGCGGCCATGGGAGTGGCTGGAAACAAGAAGTGGCGATTTATCGCCTAGCTTTTCGGCATCTTGAATTTTGGATTCGTTATCCATGATTCCCAGATGCAGTGCCTAGACAGGATTCCTGGAAGCCTTGTACCGCGCTGACCGATCCGGCAAGTAGGTAGCACAAGCTTGGAGAATGATTGCCGCTGGCGATCTGCCCGCCCTCAGCGGCGCGTCGCGGGATCCCGGTGAGGGAAGCGAGAGCAGTTTAAGTTCGACTGGACGCGGCAGCATTTGTCATTTGCCGACGGTACCCTCTCGCACTACATTTCAGGCCATGCTTGGTCTTGCTGGCGTCGCCAGTTCGAAGTTTGCTTCTCGCGGGCAAGGCAATCAGACGTGTGTTTTCGTGATGCCGAATTCAGCGCACTGGCGTCAGCAGTGGCTCACCGGAAAAATGGGCACTCAGGTTATCCAGTACCAGTTGTCCCATCGCCTGCCGTGTCTCGACCGTCAGGCTGGCGATATGCGGTGCCAAGACGCCGAATTCAGCGCACTGGCTCCCGCAGTGGCTCACCGGAAAAATGGGCACTCAGGTTATCCAGTACCAGTTGTCCCATCGCCCGCCGTGTCTCGACCGTCAGGCTGGCGACATGCGGGGTCAATACGACGTTGTCCAGTGCACACAGCGCCGGCGGCACCTGCGGCTCGTCGGCAAAGACGTCGAGCGCCGCGGCGCCGAGCCGGCCGTCTCGCAGCGCCGCGATCAGCGCCGGCTCGTCCACCAGCGCGCCGCGCGCGATATTCACCAGTGTGCCCTGCGGTCCGAGCGCGGCCAGCACGGCGGCGTCGATCGCATGCCGGGTGTGCGGCGTCGCCGGCGCGCAGACGATCAGGTAATCGCTCTCGGCGGCCAGCGCCAGCAGCGACTCGGCGCGCGGCAAGGAAATGTCCGGCAGCGCCCGCGGCTGGTAGTAGCGCAGCTCCATGCCGAACGCCTGCAGGCGCTGGGCGATCGCGCGGCCGATGCGGCCCAGGCCGAAGATGCCGGCGACCTTGCCGCGCAGGCTGGACGAGGCTTGCAGCGGCACGCGCTGCTGCCACTGGCCGCTGCGCACATAGCGGTCGAGCGCCGGCAAGCGCCGCGCGGCGGCCAGCAGCAGCAGCACCGCCAGGTCGGCGACATCGTCGGTCAGTACGCCGGGCGTGCTGGTGACAGGAATGCCGCGCGCACGGGCGGCGTCGAGCGCCACCGCATCGACGCCGATGCCGTTGACGGCGATGATTTCCAGCCGCGGCAGCAAGGCCATGCGCGCGGCGCCGATGCCGATCACGCCGGTCGTCACCACCGCCCGCACATTGCCGCCGATACCGCGAATGAAATCGTCCTGCTGCGCCGCATCGACGCGCCACGCATGGTGGCAGTGGTAGCGCACCTCCAGCTGCTCCATGATCGGGGCCGACGCCAGCCGGCCCAGCACCAGGATTTCCGGCTTCGGCATGATTCCGCCTACCGTGCTCAGACGCCGCAGTACGCGGTCTTGACGGTGGTGAAGAATTCGGCGGCGTAGGTGCCCTGCTCGCGCGCGCCGTAGCTCGATCCCTTGCTGCCGCCGAACGGCACGTGGTAGTCGACGCCGGCGGTCGGCACATTGACCATCACCATGCCGGCTTGCGCATGGCGCTTGAAATGGGTGGCGTATTTGAGCGAGCCGGTGCAGATGCCGCTCGACAGCCCGAATTCGGTATCGTTGGCCAGCGCCAGCGCATGCTCGTAATTGTCGGCAGGTATCACGCTCGCCACCGGGCCGAAAATTTCTTCGCGGCTGATGCGCATGTCGTTGCTGCAATCGGTGAACAAGGCCGGCTGCAGATAAAAGCCTTCGGTATCGCGCCGCAAGCGCTCACCGCCGAACGCCAGCGTCGCCCCTTCCCGTTCGCCGATACGGATATAGTCGAGGTCCTGCTCCAGCTGGCTGGCGTCGACCACCGGGCCGATATCGGTGCCGGCCTTCAGGGCGTCGTCGACCTTCAATGCCGCCAGCCGCTCCCGCAGCGCCGCCACGAATTGCGGATAGATGCCTTTTTCGACGATCAGGCGGCTGGAAGCGGTGCAGCGCTGGCCGGTCGAATAGAACGCGCCCTGGATCGCGCAGTTAACCGCATTGGCCAGGTCGGCGTCGTTCAGCACCACCAGCGGGTTCTTGCCGCCCATCTCGATCTGCACCTTGGCCATGCGCGTCATTGCCGCCTGCGCCACCTTGGCGCCGGTGGCGGCCGAACCGGTGAAGCTGATCGCGTTGACGCGGCGGTCGTTGAGGAATGCCTGGCCGACCACGCTGCCGCGCCCCATCACCAGGTTGAACACGCCCGGCGGCAGGCCGGCGCGGCTGATGATCTCGGCCAGCGCCCAGGTGCTGGCGGGCACCAGTTCGGCCGGCTTGATCAGCACGCAGTTGCCGTAGGCCAGCGCCGGCGCGGTTTTCCAGGCCGGGATCGCTATCGGGAAATTCCACGGCGCGATGATGCCGACCACGCCTACCGGTTCGCGCGTGATTTCGATGTCGAGGTTCGGGCGCACCGAGGCCAGCTTGTCGCCGCGCAGGCGCAGGCATTCCTGCGCGAAGAACTTGAAGATGGCGCCGGCGCGGCCCGCTTCGCCGATGCCTTCCGGCAGCGTCTTGCCTTCTTCGCGCGACAGCAAGCTGCCCAGCTCTTCCTTGCGCGCCAGGATTTCGGTGCCGATCCGGTCCAGCGCATCGGCGCGCATCTGCGTATTCGACAGGCCCCAGGCCGGCGCCGCGGCGGCCGCCGCGGCGATTGCCAGCTCGGCCTGCTGCGCGTCGGCCTGGGCGTAATGGCCGATGATGTCGGCGGTGTTCGACGGATTGATGTTGGCAACGGCCGATGCGCCGTCTACCCATGCGCCATTGATGTAGTTTTGTTTCATGATGTGTCCACCTAAAAAGAGTTTGCAAGCATCACGCAGGCCGCGACTGCATAAGCCCGCTGGCCGATAGCGGGCGGTGGCTCAGCCCGCCTTGAAACGCGCGCACAGCGCGCTGCTGGCCGTCTTCAGCAGGCCGAGGTCGCTGCCCACCGCCAGCACCCGGATGCCCATGGCCTGATAATTCCTCGCATCCTCGTCGACCGGCGCCAGGATGCCGACCGCCTTGCCCTGCGCTTGCGCGGCGCGCACCACTTCGCGGATCGCCGCTTGTACTTCCGGATGCTGCGCATGGCCGAGATGCCCATAGGACGCCGCCAGGTCGGACGGTCCGATGAACAGGCAATCGACGCCGTCGACGGCGGCGATCTCGGCGCTGGCGGCGACGCCGGTCCGATTCTCGATCTGCACCATCACGCAGATGTGGTCGTTGATACTGGTGAAATATTCCCGATCGTAGCCGTAGCGATTGCCGCGCTGCGCCACCGATACCCCGCGCATGCCTTGCGGCGGATAGCGGGTCGCGGCCACGGCTGCGCGCGCCTGCTGCGCCGATTCGACAAACGGGATCAGCAGGTTGTAGAAGCCGATATCGAGCAGGCGCTTGATCTGCACCGGATCGTTCCACTCCGGCCGCACCACCGGCGCGCTCGGACTGTCCTTCAGCGCCTGCAATTGCGCGATCAGGGTCTGGATGTCGTTGGGCGAATGCTCGGCGTCCAGCAGCATCCAGTCGAAGCCGGCATAGCCGACCACTTCGCTGACGATATGGCTGGCCAGCGACATCCAGCAGCCGATCAATGGCTCACCCGCCAGCAGGCGTTGGCGGAAGCTGTTGGGCAGGCGCGAATAAGGGGTGGTCATCGACTGCGGCCGCGCCTGGCTCAGCGGCCCTTGGCCTGGCGCCACGCGGCGAAATCGATGCGCGTCTGTTCCTCGGTGGCTGGATACAGGCCGAGGATCGAGCGCCCGTTCAACACTTCCTCGGTGACGAAATCCTCGAAGGCGGTCATCTCCACCGCTTCCTCGGCGATTTCATCGGCGAGGGCCGGCCGGGATCACGACCACGCCTTCGGCATCGCCCACCACCACATCGCCGGGAAACACCGCGACGTCGCCGCAGCCGATCGGCACATTGATGTCCAGCGCCTGGTGCAGCGTCAGATTGGTCGGCGCCGACGGCCGGTTGTGGTAGGCCGGAATCGCCAGTCTGGCGATGTCCGGTGAGTCGCGAAAGCCGCCGTCAGTGACGACGCCGGCGACGCCGCGCACCATCAGGCGCGACACCAGGATCGAACCGGCGGATGCCGCGCGCGCATCCTTGCGGCTGTCGAACACCAGCACCGCGCCCGGCGGGCAATCTTCCACCGCCTTGCGCTGCGGATGGCCGCGGTCCAGGAATACGCTGAGCGGATTCAAGTCCTCGCGCGCCGGAATGTAGCGCAGCGTAAAGGCTTCGCCCACCATCGGGCCCGCCTCCGGATTGATCGGACGCACGTCCTGGATGAACTGGTTGCGCAGCCCGCGCTTGAACAAGGCCGTGCACAGGGTCGCGGTGCTGACCGTCTTGAGTTTGGCGCGGGTCTGGGGATTGAGTGTGGTCATGTCGGCTCTCGTCATCAAAATATGTCGGGCTCGGGCACCGGGGCGCCGAAGTCGGTTCTCAGGAAATCGAAATCGCAGCCGCTATCGGCCTGACCGACGTGGCGCGAAAACATCCAGCCATAGCCGCGCTCGAAGCGCCGTTCGGGCGGCGTCCAGGCGGCTTTGCGCCGTGCAAATTCTTCCTCGGAAATCTCGAGGTGTATGCTGCGCGCATCGATGTCGACCGAAATCAGGTCGCCGGTGCGCACCAGCGCCAGCGGGCCGCCAATATACGACTCGGGCGAGACGTGCAGGATGCAGGCGCCGTAGCTGGTGCCGCTCATGCGCGCATCGGACAGCCGCAGCATGTCGCGCACGCCCTGCTTCACCAGCTTGACCGGAATCGGCAACATGCCCCATTCCGGCATGCCGGGTCCGCCTTGCGGGCCGGCATTGCGCAGGATCAGGATGTGGTCTTCGGTGACGTCGAGGTTTTCGTCTTCGACCGCCGCTTTCATCGACGGATAGTCGTCGAACACCAGCGCCGGCCCGGTGTGCTTGAAAAAGCGCGGCGCGCAGGCGCTCGGTTTCATCACGCAGCCGCCCGGCGCCAGATTGCCTTTCAGTACCGCCAGCGCACCTTCCGGATACAACGCGTTGTCGACGGTGCGGATGACGTCGTCGTTGTACACTTCGGCGCCCTCGATGTTCTCGCCCAGCGTGCGGCCGGTGACCGTCAATGCATCCAGATGCAGATGGTCGCGAATGCGGTTCATCAATGCCGGCAGGCCGCCGGCATAGTAGAAATCTTCCATCAGGTAGGTGTCGCCGTTGGGGCGGATATTGGCGATCACCGGCACCTTGCGGCTGGCGCTTTCGAAATCGTCGAGGCCGATATCGCACCCGGCACGGCGCGCCATCGCGATCACATGAATCACCGCGTTGGTGGAGCAGCCCATCGCCATCGCCACCGTGATCGCATTCTCGAAGGCGTCGCGGGTCTGGATGCGCGCCGGCGTCAGGTCTTCCCACACCATGTCGACGATGCGCCGGCCGCATTCGGTCGCCATGCGGATGTGGCCGGAATCGGCGGCCGGGATCGACGACGCCCCGGGCAAGGTCATGCCGATCGCCTCGGCGATCGCGGTCATGGTGCTGGCGGTGCCCATCGTCATGCAGGTGCCGTAGCTGCGGGCGATGCCGCCTTCGACCTCGACCCATTCCTTCTTGCTGATCTTGCCGGCGCGGCGCTCGTCCCAGTACTTCCAGGCGTCGGAGCCGGAACCCAGCACCTTGCCTTTCCAGTTGCCGCGCAACATCGGTCCGGCCGGCATGTAGATCGCCGGGATAGCCGGCGCTGGTGGCGCCCATCAGCAAGCCGGGCGTGGTCTTGTCGCAGCCGCCCATCAGCACCACGCCGTCGACCGGATGCGAGCGCAGCAGTTCTTCCGCTTCCATCGCCAGCATGTTGCGATACAGCATGGTGGTCGGCTTGACGAACTTCTCCGACAGCGAGATCGCCGGCAGTTCGATCGGGAAAGCCGCCGGCCTGCAGGATGCCGCGCTTGACGTCGTCGACGCGCTGCTTGAAGTGGGCGTGGCAGGGATTGATGTCGGACCAGGTGTTGAGGATGCCGATGATCGGCCGCCCGACCCAGTCCTGCGGCGCATAGCCCATCTGCATGATGCGCGAGCGATGGCCGAACGAGCGCAGGTCGTCCGGCGCGAACCATCTCGCGCTGCGCAGCGTGGCGGATGTCTTTCTGGGGTGAGTCATTTTGTCTGCACCTTGCTTGAGCGGGGATGAAAACAATTCAAAAAAAGATGGGGGCCGCAACCGGCGCGCTACTACCCTTGCAAACCCCATTTCTGCACGGTCTTGCGCTCGATGATGCGGAAGATGAAGTTTTCGACGATCAGGCCAATCACGATCACCGTCAGCAGCCCGGCAAACACGGCGGGGATGTCGAGCAGGTTGCGATTCTCGAAAATGAACCAGCCGAGGCCGCCCTTGCCGGAAGCCACGCCGAATACCAGCTCGGCCGCGATCAGCGTGCGCCAGGCGAAAGCCCAACCGACCTTGAGACCGGTCAGGATCGACGGAAATGCCGCCGGCACCAGGATTTTCGTGACGTAGGGAATGCCCTTCAGCTCGTAGTTGCGGCCGACCATGCGCAAGGTGCGCGAGACGCCGAGAAAACCGGCATGGGTGTTGAGCGCGACCGCCCACAACACCGAATGGATCAGCACGAATACCAGGCTGCCCGATCCCAGGCCGAACCACAGCAGCGCCAGCGGCAGCAAGGCAATCGCCGGTAGCGGGTTGAACATGGCGGTCATGGTTTCCAGGAAGTCGGTGCCGAACTGCGTGTTGATCGCCAGGATCGTGAAGATCGCCGCCACCGTGATGCCGGCCGCATAACCCATCAGCAAGACCTGGATCGTGGCCCAGGTGCGCAGGAACAGCGTGCCATCGCGGAAGCGCTCGAACATCGTCATCAACGTGTCAGACAGCGTCGGAAACAGCAGCGAGTTGTCGAGCAGCGTCCCATAGACCTGCCACGCGATCGCGAGCAGCAGGATGATCACAGCCTTGCGCAGGAAGGCATTGCCCCACAGGATTTCCGCCTTGCTCAATTGTCGTTCGACTTCGGCGGGGCTACCTTGCAAGCCGGCGACAAGATCCGATTGCATGATGATGCGTGCGTTGCTCATGTTGCTTATTCCTTGTGGCCGGGTTCGGAGAACAGCATGTCGTGGATCTGCTGCTCCAGTTGCCCCGCGCTGCCGTCTTCGGTGGAGGTGGTTTCGACGCCGGTGACTTCGGCCCGCACGCGGCCCGGGTGCGGCGACAGCAGCAGAATCCGGTTGCCGATTTTGATCGCCTCGGCGATCGAGTGGGTGACGAACATGACGGTGAAGCGCGTGTCTTCCCACAGTTGCAGCAACTCATCCTGCATCTGGCGCCGGGTCAGGGCATCGAGCGCGGCGAAGGGCTCGTCCATCAGTAGGATGTCGGGTTCCATCGCCATGCCGCGCGCGATCGCCACCCGCTGCTTCATGCCACCGGACAAGGTATGCGGCAGGCTGTTGGCGAAATTGGTCAGATGGACCTTTTCGATGTAGGCCAGCGCGCGTTCCCGCGCATCCTTTTGTGACATCTTGCGCGCCACCAGCAATGGGAACATGACGTTGTCGAGCACGGTTTTCCAAGGTAGCAGCTGGTCGAATTCCTGGAATACCATCATGCGGTCGGCGCCCGGTTCGGCCACCACGCGGCCATTGATGCAGATTTTCCCTTCGCTCGGCGTCATGTAACCGCCGACGGCCTTGAGCAAGGTCGACTTGCCGCAGCCGGATGGGCCCAGCAGCACGAAACGATCCGAAAGATTGACCTGGAAACTGACGCGCTCGGTGGCGGTCACCAGTGAAGTCGGCGTTTTGTAGCGCAGCGTGACCGAGCTGACATCGAGCAGCGGCGCTGCGCCTGCGGCAGCCATCGTCCGGCCCCGCGTGGCGGTTGATAAGGCAGCGCCGGCCGGGGCGTCCTGTTTTTCGATTACGGTGGATTGAGCATTCAACATAGATGATTCCCTGTGCACAGGTGCTCGAGTACCTACACCTCAGGTACCCGAGACCGCGGTGCTTAGTTGCCCTTCAGGTCGTGCGCAATCGGCAGGTAGTAATCGGTCCAGGCTTTCGGCATGGTTTTCAGGGTGCCGATCTTGTACAGGTGCGCGGCGAATTTCATCGAGCCTTGCGGTGCCGGCAGGTAGTCCATCATGCCGGGTTGCTTCATCATGTCGAGCAAATCGTCCATGCTGGATTTGTCCTTCGACATTTCCTTATAGATTTCCAGCGCGCCGCGCGTGTCCTTGTGAATGAAGTCAATCGATTCCAAGGTCGCCGCCTTCACCGCTTCGATGATCTTCGGATTGGCGTTCGCGAATTTTGTGGTGGCAAAGAATTGCGACTGCGTCAGCGGGCTGCCGAACACGTCCGCCGATTGCAGGACGATATGGGCGCCGGGAACGTTCTTCAGTTCGAAGTAGGAAAAAGGCGGCGCCGCGAAGTGGCTCGCCACTTCGCCTTTCGGATTGGCGAGTGCGGCAGCGGCATCGGGATGGCCGAGCTGCACCGTATTCGCATCCAACTTGCTCCACTCGTCCGGACCAAAGGTCTGGGAGGCGGCGATCTGCAGGATGTTGGCCTGGGTGGAGACCCGAATGGTCGGTACCGCGATCTTGTCGCCCGGACCGTAATCCTTGATGGTCTTGATTCTTGGATCGCGCGAAATCAGCGTGACCGGTTGCGCCGAGGTGGCAACGATGCCTTTGACCCCGCCCTTGGTGCGGTCCCATAGCAGCAGCAGGTTGCCGGTGCCGGTGTTGACGATGTCGACGCTGCCGGCCAGCATGGCGTCGGTTTGATTACCGCCGCCGCTGAAGTTGACCCAGTTGACCTTGAGATTCGGTATGCCAAGCTTGGCCGCCTGCTTCTCGATCAGTTGCTGCTTTTCAATGATTTGCGTCGGCAGATACAGGATGCTGGGTTGCCGCGTGATCGTAATCTCGGTTTTTTCCTGCGCCAGTGCGCTCGTGCTGCACAGGGCTCCTCCCAAAATCAACGCCGCGGCGGCGTAAACAAAACGCATTTGCTTGCTCATGATGCTGTCTCCAATTTTTTGGTTGCGTTACAGAGTGATACCGATGCATTTCTACTGCACTTCTTTTGATCACAAAATCGCTGCGCGCCATGGTTTTCCAGTGGTCTCTCATCCGTGGCCGAGCGCTTGGTTTCCCGCTTTTATCCATGGCAATGCCGGCACGATTTGAGGCATTAAAACACTAATACATTAGTGTGTCAATTAAATGCAGAATGTCATATCATTGCTAGCAAACGCGCCATTGGATTACCTGGAACATCGTGCGCAACGTCATTGCCACAATAAAATAAGAGCTCAAAAGCACGTACTTATGAATACCATTCTCGAACTGCCGCCACGCCGCCTCGACCGCTCACGCCATGCCGCGCCGCAGGTATTCGAACATTTGCGCGAACTGATCATATCGATGGCGCTGCCGCCGGGTACTGTGCTGTCGCGCGCCGACCTCGCCGCGCAGTTTGGCGTGAGCCAGACGCCAGTGCGGGATGCCTTGCAGCATCTGGGCCAAGAAAATCTGATCGATATCTATCCGCAACATGCGACCGTGGTGCGGCCGGTAGAGCTTCCCCTGGCACGACAGGCGCATTTTTTGCGGCGCTCGATCGAGCTGGAAATTGTGCATACCTTGGCCGAGGCGCCGGATCCGCAACTGCTCGCACGTCTGCAGAGTAGCTTGGCGCTTCAGCATTCGCTGGTCGATACGGAAGACTTCATGGAATTCTCCGCCGCCGATCAGGCATTTCACAAACTGATGTACGAAGCCGCCCAGGTTCCCGACCTGTGGGTGCTGGTACGCCGCCATAGCGGCCATCTGGACCGCCTGCGCCGTTTGCATCTGCCGATTCCAGGCAAAGCCCATGCAATCCTGCAAGACCACACCAAGCTGGTTCAAGCCATCGGGGCGGGCGACCAGCATGCGGCGCAACAGCAGCTGCGCAAGCATTTATCCGGGACGCTGGCCCATATCGAGGAAATCCGCGCCCGTTTCCCTGACTTCATCAGGGACTGACGGAAAGGCTGGATTTTTAAGTCAAACGATGTTTGCTAGGAGTATGTTGCAAAAATAACCACCTCATGCCCGACATGGGATCCTAAGAAGAGGAGTATCTGCGCTGCTACAATGGCGCGCCCGGTCCCGTCCTCCATTTCCGCATGTCATCTTCTTCCCAGTCTGGTCTGAATACGCCGCAACGCGAAGCCGTGAAGTACCTGGACGGCCCCTGCCTGGTGCTGGCCGGCGCCGGCTCCGGCAAGACCCGCGTGATCACGCAAAAGATCGCGCACCTGATCGAGGACTGCGGCTACGACGCCAACATCGCCGCGCTGACCTTCACCAACAAGGCCGCGATCGAGATGCAGGAGCGCATCGCCAAGCTGCTGAAGGAGCCGAAGCAGGCCAAGCAGCTGACGGTTTCCACCTTCCACTCGCTGGGCGTGAAGATCCTGCGCCAGGAAGCGAAACACCTGGGCCTGAAGGACCGCTTCTCGATCATGGACAGCGACGACTGCTTCGCGCTGGTGCAGGACCTGGCCGCGACCACCGACAAGCAGCTGATCCGCCGCATCCAGAATGCGATGTCGCTGTGGAAGAACGGCCTGGTCGACCCCGACACCGCGCTCAAGAACGCGGTGGACGAAGACGAGGCGCAGGCGGCGCGCATCTACCGCAGCTACGTGGCCACGCTGTCGGCCTACCAGGCGGTCGATTTCGACGACCTGATCCGCCTGCCGGTGGAGCTGTTCCGCGACAACGAAGACGTGCGCGACAAATGGCAGCGCCGCCTGCGCTACCTGCTGGTCGACGAATACCAGGACACCAACACCTGCCAGTACGAACTGGTGAAGCTGCTGGTGACCGGCGTCGGCAAGAAGCCGATGTTCACCGCGGTGGGCGACGACGACCAGGCGATCTATGCCTGGCGCGGCGCCACCATCGAAAACCTGAAAACGCTGCAGGTCGATTTTCCCGACCTGAAAGTGATCAAGCTGGAGCAGAACTACCGCTCCGTCGACGCGCATCCTGCAGGCGGCCAACGCGGTGATCGGCAACAACCCCAAGCTGTTCGAAAAGTCGCTGTGGTCGGAGCACGGCCTGGGCGAGCCGATCAAGGTGCTGGCGATGGAAGACGACGAGGCCGAAGCCGACCAGGTGGCGATCATGCTGTCGGCGCATCGCTTCGAGCGGCGCGCCAAGTGTTCCGACTACGCGATCCTGTATCGCGGCAACCACCAGGCGCGCGTGATCGAACAGGCGCTGCGCCGCGAACGCATTCCGTACACGATGTCCGGCGGCCAGAGCTTCTTCGACCGCGCCGAGATCAAGGACATCATCAGCTACCTGCGCCTGATCGCCAACGAGGACGACGACCCGGCCTTCATCCGCGCCGTCACCACGCCCAAGCGCGGCGTCGGACAGGCGACGCTGGAAGCGCTGGGCGCCTACGCCGGCCAGTGGCAATGCTCGCTGTTCGAAGCGGTCTTCAAGGGCGGCATCGAAGCGATCCTGACCGAGCGCCAGTTGACGCCGCTGCGCGAGTTCGGCGACTTCATCAACCAGCTGGAAGCGCACGCCCATCGCGAAGGCCATGCGGCGGAATTGCTCGACGATCTGATGAAGGAGATCGATTACGAGGCCTACCTGTACGACACCTTCGACGAGCGCCAGGCGCAGAACAAATGGCAGAACGTGCTCGACTTCACCACCTGGCTGAAGGAAAAGGGCAATGGCGGCAAGGAGGGCACGGACGCGGAAAAAAGCCTGCTCGACCTGACGCAGATGGTGGCACTGATGACCATGCTCGACGGCCGCGACGAAGAGCCGGACGCGGTGCGCATGTCGACCCTGCACGCCTCGAAGGGACTGGAGTTTCCGCACGTATTCCTGGTCGGCGTCGAGGAAGGCATCCTGCCGCACAAGGGCGACCCCGATGCGCCGGTCGAAACGCTGGCCGCGCGCATCGAGGAAGAGCGGCGCCTGATGTACGTCGGCATCACGCGCGCCCAGCGCAGCCTGCACGTGTCATGGTGCAAGAAAAGGAAACGCGCGCGCGAAAGCGTGCAGTGCGACGTCTCGCGCTTCATCAAGGAGATGAAGCTGGACGAAGGCGATGCGGTGCCGACTGAAGAAGAACAGATCACGCCGCAGAACCGGCTGGCGAATCTGAAGGCCTTGCTGGCCAAGCCAAAGGCGGCGTGAGCGGCAATTTGTCCGGAATATTGTCTTAGGCGAGCTCATGAATCGCTTCCGTCCCGGCGCGTCTTCGAGTGACTTGTCGGTGCGGCTGTTGTATCTTGTCAGTATCTTTCCTCACGGTAATGGCATTCCTTCTGGTCGGCATGCCGAAATAGCCATGATCGAATCATGCTCAAAAGCTTGACACTGTTCACTCGTCTCGCGCCATTCCTGGTCCGGCATCCCGTCATGATCGTGGCCGCTTGCGGCGCATTTACGCTGGTATTGCTGGCGCTGGTAGCGACGATGCTGATGCAGGAACGTCACGATGCCGCCTTGCGCGCGGCCGACAATGCGGGAAACCTCGCGCTGATCGTCGAGCGCGACGTGGCTCGCACCGTCGAACTGTTCGACCTGTCGCTGCAGGAGGTGGTGGACGGCATCCAGGATCCGGCCGTCATGGGTTTGCCGCTGCCATATCGGCAGCGACTGTTGTTCGACCGCTCCGCCAGCGCCGGAAAATACATGGGTGAGCTGCTCCACGTCGACGAACGCGGCGAAATCGCGGTGGATTCGACCAGTCCGGTGCCGCGCCAGGGTAATTTCGCCGACCGCTCGTGGTTTTCCGTCCATCGGGACAATTCCCAGGCCGGCCTGTTCATCAGCCCGCCCTACCAGTCGCCTCTGCGCGACAAGGAGTGGAGCATTGCCTTCAGCCACCGCGTCAATCACGCGGATGGCTCGTTCGCCGGGGTGGCGGTCGGCGCGCTTCGGATCAGCCATTTTCGCGATCTGCTGGCTGATCTGAAACTCGGTCCGCACGGCACGATCACGCTGTTTCACGAGGATGGAACGATCATCATGCGTTACCCGGACGACGACGCCCGAATTGGCCGTAACCTGGCGGGAACGTCGAATTTCGAACGCTTCAAACGGGCGCGCGAGCGCTGGTTCTTCGCCAACGCGGTGCTGGATGCGGAACAACGCTTGTACGTTTTCCGCAAGTTCGAAAAAATCCCGATGCTGATCAGTGTCGCGCCGGCCCAGCAGGATATCTTTGCCGCCTGGAACCGGCGCGCATGGACGATAGGCGCTTTTGCCCTGTTTCTGGCAGCCGCCTTGATGGGCGCCGCCTGGCTGCTGGCCGAGCAGTTCCGGTACCGGATGAAAATCCAGGGCGAGTTGCTGCTGCTGGCACGCAAGGACGGCCTGACCGGCCTGGACAACCGCCGCGCGCTGGATCAGGCGCTGCAGAATGAATGGCAGCGTGCCAGGCGGACAAACGCGCCGCTGTCCCTGATTTTTATTGATATCGACCGCTTCAAGAACTTCAACGACAAGTATGGCCACCAGGCCGGGGATGATGCCTTGGCTGCGGTGGCGCAAGCGATTGGCGGCACCATTCGGCGTCCGGGCGACGTCGCGGGCCGCTTTGGCGGCGAAGAATTCGTGATGCTGTTGCCCGATACGGATACCGCCGGCGCGGTGCGGGTCGCCAACGAGGTCCAGCGCGCCATTAGGGCGCTGCGAATTGAGCACCAGAGCAGCGAACACCATATCGTCACGGTCAGCATCGGCATCGCGGGCAGTGACACGCTGGAGCGCGAATTGGATGTCGAGGGGCTGTTGAAAGCCGCCGACCGGGCGCTGTACGCCGCCAAGGCCGGCGGGCGCAATCAAAGCGTGGTGGCAACTGCCGCGTAGATGGCTGCTGATCGGTACGCCGACAGGATCTAGGTGTTGTCGGCGCTGGCCGGGTTGTATGCGGCGGCGGTCCTGTATCACCCTCGTGCGGCACGATGCAGTGCTGCAGCGGCTGGCAGGCCGGTCTCAGGCGACGCGATCCGCGCCGTGCCAGCACACCTGGTTACGTCCACGCCGCTTGGCGTCGTACATCGCCTGGTCGGCATGCCTCAATAATTGCGCATCGTCGCTGCCGTGCTCGGGATAGACCGCCACGCCGATGCTGGAGGAAATGTTGAGTCTCTGGCCGTCGGCCATCTCGAACGGCTGGCTCAACTGGCTGCAGATCGTCCTGGCCAGCGCCAGCGCCTCGGGCAAGCCATTGATAACCGGCAACAACAGGACGAATTCGTCGCCGCCGATGCGTGCCACGGTGTCGGACGCGCGCACACAGTCGTGCAGGCGCTTGGCCACCGCCTGCAGCAACAGGTTGCCCATGTGATGGCCGAGGGCGTCGTTGATCGGCTTGAACTGGTCGAGATCGAGAAACAACACGGCCAGTTGCTGGTGATTCCGTTTGGCCAGGATCAGCGCCTGCTGCAGGCGGTCGGAGAACAGCGGCAGGTTGGGCAAGTTGGTCAGCGTATCGTGCTGGGCCAGATGGCGATAGCGCGCTTCGCTGGCACGCAGCGCCGCCGTCATGTTGCTGGCCAATGCGAATGCCCGTTCGCGGCCAGATACCAATACCCAGGTCAACAGCGCCAGCAGCAGGCTCAAGCTGATGCCGGCCAATCCGATCATCCGCGCCCGGTTGCGGGTCAGCAGGGCACCGGTGGCAGCTGACGTGCCGATCGCCAGGGTCCAGGTGCGGCCGGCGACCTCGATGTATTCCAGCCGTTCGACGTCGCTGTCAGGTTCGTCGGTCGTTGCGGATGAATACAGCAGGTTGTGCTGTGCCAGATCGACGCCGTCAAAGATCCGGATACGGATGCCGTGCCGGCGTTCCCCGTACAGGCTGGCCATCAGCTTGTTGATGCGAAACGGGGCGGACACCCAGCCAACCAGGTTGGCGCGGCGCGATGCCAGCGTATCGTGTGGCGCATCGTGGCGATACAGCGGCAGGTACATGACGAAGCCGGGCTCATGGGTGCCGCTGGCCTTGATCTCGAGCTTGCCGGTGATCGATGGCATATTGACGTCACGCGCCAGCTCCATCGCTTCACGTCGTTGCGGATCGGCGTACGGGTCGAAGCCGCGCATGGCCATACGGCTTGGAGACGAGGGTTCGAGCTGGACCAGCGGCGCGTACAGCAGGCGTTCACCCGGCGGCCAGATCTGATAGTCGGCAAAGCCACGCTGGCGCATGGCCGCCACATGTGTGCTGCGCCCGGCTGATGGCACGATCGCGATGGCGCTGACGCCGTCAATACCCGACAAATCGGCATTCAGCTGGAGCGCCTCGACGTAGGCGTGGAACGCCTCCGGTTCGACCTGCTTGCTGGCGGCAAACAGACCCTGTACGCCGCGCAGCATCTGCTGGTAGGTCGCCATCGCTTGCTGGATGCGGCTGACGTTGGTGCGCAGCGCGAAATCGAGGCTGGCTTGCTGATCGCGCACCAGGCTCTGGCGCTCATGCTGCCACAATAGCCAGGTCAATCCGAGCGCGATGGCCAGTACCAGCGGAGACAGCAGGCGGCGCAATAGGCGGTGCATGGCGGCGTCAGAACTCGACCATCGAACGTGCCAGTTCTGGATTGAAGTAGTTGTCGAAAATGCGCCGCACGGTGCCATCGGCGCGCATCTCATTGACCAGTGCGCGCCATTTTCTTTGTTCCGCCATTGATAGCGACTTGCTGGACATGATCAGGCCATGAGCGACCGGCGGATCGCCGGTATCGATGACGGTGGTGATGGCGCGGATCGAAGAGGTCTTGATTTGCGGATAGTCAAACGGCTCGATGATCATCCCTTGCACCCGGTTCCGGGCCAGGATCTGGTACAGCGGTACGAGCCGCTCGGCATATTCGACCCGTTGTTCGGCGTCCAGCTGATGCAGCATGTGGTTGGCGTTTTTGCCGTAGCGGAAACCACGAACGGCACCCAGCTTCAGCTTACGGTTGCGCCTGAAGTCGGCGAGGCTGCCGACACCGGCATCGCGCCGCGCCAGCAAATAGTACTTGTTGGTGAAATACCAGGCGAAGCCGGCGAAGCGCTTGCGCTCCTCGGTGGCGATGCCGGACAGGCTGAAGTCGAGCGCGCCGGATTCGATCAACTGCCAGATGCGGGCGCGCGGCATGACGCTGACGGCAATCTGGCAGCCGCTGCGGGCAATCAGCTGGTCGGCAAATTCGCGGTCGATACCGCTATCGGTGTCGGCCGAATACAGCAGGCCATGGTCATGCAGCGCCAGCGTCAGGCGCCGCGAACAATCCGGGCGGTCAGCGTTTGCTGCGCCGGCCGTGGTGGCGGTGCCAAGCAGCAACAAGATCAGCAGCGAGCAAAAGCCAGGATACATTCACCTAACCTCATCTGAAAGCATCTGCGCCACGAACGGATTTGCCTGCGGTCAATGGATACCGGGGATGGCAACTACATACACTACACGAAACGGCAATATGTTGCCTTAAATAAATGTTAAGGCTTGCGCTGCATCAATTGCGTCCGCCAAAATGGCTTTCCTCCAGTTGCGCCGAGCTGAATTTGTGCTTGCGTCCGGCGCCGCAAATGCTAATATACCCTGTATAGTATGGTCCCAGAATCCCCGTTTGACATATGAAGGAGGTATATCTTGTACGATGCTCCCCTAAAAGTAGTTGAAGGCACCGCCTTGAATGGCGAACAAAAGAAAGACCTGTTGAACCGTCTGGCGCGCGTCGAAGGGCAATTGCGCGGCGTGCAAAAACTGGTCGCGCATGCGGCCGTGCCGGCCGATTGCGATGGCGTTGCGCAACAACTGGCGGCGGCCCGCAAGGCGCTGGACCGCGCCTTCGTCACGCTCCTGACCAGTGCCATCGTCACCCATACCAGCGGCGCCAGCAGCACCGACGACGCTGCCGATCGCGCCAAGCACCTGGCACAGATGCTGGCCAAGTTCGCCTGAATAGGACGATTACGACTGCTGACTTATACTCCTGGTATAGGCCAGTGTTATCGGTCGTAATTTGGCGGTATTGACAGCATACTCCCGATGTTGATGATTAACCGCGCCTGCTTGGTCGCCGCTGGAGTGACGAGCAAGGTCGGCACTCCACCAGTCCTGGCGAAGGCGGACACCCACGGCGATGCGGCGCTATGGTGCACATCCGCCCTGTCCGCCATGCGCGTCGCCCCTTGGTCCAGCAGCAAGCGGCTGACTTGGTGGTCGTTCGTGCCAATCGGTGCTTGCCCGGTTCGAGGGAAGTCCAAGCCGCGACTCGGCGGATAGCGCTCTTCGGCCTGACCTGGCGCAAGCCGGCTTGTCTTGCACGCAACCAAAATCCCGACGCCTTCGTCTAACTGGCTCCTTCGCCCGTTGGAAGTGCGTTATGCCTGGTTCGTTGCGGCCGTTCATGCGAACGATTGTCTTGTTGTTGCCTTTGCTGCTGGTTGCCTGTGGCGGCGGTGGAGGTGACGACAGCGGCCAGCAACCCGCGCCGGTGGCAGCCAGCAGTACTACAGCGACCGATACCTTCAATGCCATCAACCTGCGGCGCCAGCAAGCCGGCTTGCCTGCGCTGGCGCGCAACGGCTTGCTGGATCTGGCAGCGCAAGGCCATTCCGATTACCAGCGCCAAAACGGCGTCATCACGCATGAACAGCAGCCTGGCAAGCCGGGTTTTACCGGCGCCAGCCCGCTCGATCGGCTGGCCGCCGCCGGCTACCGCTTTACCCAGCCGACCTGGGCCTACGGCGAAGTGCTGGTGGCAACCGGCAATCCGATCGGCACCAGCGTGGTCGAGGCATTGCTGGTCGCGATCTATCATCGCTTCATCGTGCTCGAACCGCGCTTCAAGGAGATGGGAGCCGGTTCTGCTTCGGTGCCTGACGGCTACACCTACGTCACGGTCGATTTCACCGCTGACGGCCTCGGCCCGGCGTTGGCGCCCGGTACGGTGACGCTCTATCCGATTCCGGGCCAGCAGCAGGTGCCTACGGTCTTTTACAGTGACAATGAATCGCCGGACCCGGTGGCCAATGTGAATGCAGTGGGCTATCCGATCAGCGTCCAGGCTGGCCTGGCGACTCCGCTCACGGTGGATAGCTTCACCATCCAGCCGCATGGCGGTGCGCCCTTGGCAGTCAAGCTGCTCACCCATGCGCTGGATGCCGAAACCCCGGACGACGCGGCCGCCATCGTGCCACTGGCGGTATTGCAGGCAGCGACCACCTACGATGTCCAGTTCAGCGGCAGCGCCGGCGGTCAGGCGGTCAGCCGCACATGGTCGTTTACCACCCAGTGATGCCTGTGGCGCGGGCGGCGTGACGGCCGGCATCGCCGCACGCCGCGAATTTGAAAGCAAACGCCGGAGTGCGGCGGCGCCAGGCGGCGGCTAGACTTCCTTCATCAAGTTCACCATTCAAGGAGTCCAGCATGAACGCATCGATGAACAATGCGCAGTACACCGCCGCCGGCGTGGACGCGCGCGATCTGATCTCGGCTTTGCCGGTGGCCGCTCTCGAAGCTGCTGGCGACGCCACGGAAATCCGCTTCGCCACCAGCGAATGCGCACTCGGGACGATCCTGGTGGCGCAAAGCGCGCGCGGCCTGTGCGCGATCCTGATCGGCGACCAGCCGCAAGTCTTGGAAGCCGACCTGCACGCCCGTTTTCCGCGGGCCCGGCTAAGCCGCGGCGACGCCGAGGTCGAGCAGCTGGCGGCGCAGGTGGCGGCCTTTGTCGAGGCGCCGGCCGGCGGCCTGGAACTGCCGCTGGATCTGCGCGGCACCGCCTTCCAGCGGCGCGTCTGGCAGGCGCTGCGCGCCATCCCGGCCGGCCACACCGCCACCTATGCCGAAATCGCCCGGCGCATCGGCGCGCCGCAAGCGGTGCGCGCGGTGGCCGGCGCCTGCGCCGCCAATCCGCTGGCGGTCGCCATTCCCTGCCATCGCGTGGTGCGCAGCGACGGCGCCTTGTCCGGCTATCGCTGGGGCGTGCCGCGCAAGCGCGCCTTGCTGGAGAACGAGGCGCGGGCGCTGCGCGCGGCGGCAAGGGCGCGCATGACGCCGCGACGGCGCCAGCCATCGGCGCGCGCATCGACGCCTGCGATTGGCAGCGGCTGGCGCAGGAGCTGGACGGCTACGGCTGCGCCACGCTCGGCGGCTTGCTGACGCCGGGCGAATGCACGGCGCTGGCGGCGCTGTACCCGGACGACGGCCTGTTCCGCAGCCGCATCGTGATGGCGCGCCACGGCTTTGGCAGCGGCGAATACAAGTATTTCCGCTATCCGCTGCCGGACCTGGTCGCCGAACTGCGCGCCGCGCTCTATCCGCGGCTGGCGCCGATCGCCAACCGCTGGAATACGGCGCTCGGCAGCGAGGCGCGCTATCCCGGCGCGGCACGCCGATTTCCTCGCGCGCTGCCATGCCGCCGGCCAGCTGCGGCCGACGCCGCTGCTGCTGCAATACCAGGCGGGCGACTACAACTGCCTGCACCAGGATCTGTACGGCGAGCAGGTCTTTCCGCTGCAGGTGGCGATCCTGCTGTCGGCGCCCGGACGCGATTTTGCCGGCGGCGAATTCGTGCTGACCGAGCAGCGCCCGCGCATGCAGTCGCGCCCCGAAGTGGTGCCGCTGGCACAGGGCGACGCGGTGGTGTTCGCGGTCCATCAGCGGCCGGTGCAGGGCACGCGCGGGGCGTACCGCGTCAACCTGCGGCACGGCGTCAGCCGCCTGCGCAGCGGCCGGCGCCACACGCTCGGCATCATCTTTCACGACGCGACGTGAGAAAGGGCGGTCGATGAACCTCGAGTCTGTTTGCCGATGCCGCGTTGGAGCCGATGCCGCACCAGCTGCTAGGTGCGGGCGCGGTCGTCTTGCGCGGCTTCGCGCTGCCGCTGGATGAGGCGCTGCTGGCGGCGCTGCGTCGCATCCTGGCGCACGCGCCCTGGCGCCACATGGTCACCCCGGGCGGCTTTCGCATGTCGGTGGCGATGACCAATTGCGGCCGCTACGGCTGGGTCAGCGACCGCCGCGGCTACCGCTACGACGCCATCGATCCCGACAGCGGCCAGCCCTGGCCGCGCATGCCGGCGGCTTTCCTGGCGCTGGCGCGCGAGGCGGCCGCCGCCGCCGGTTTCCCTGGCTTCGAGCCGGACGCCTGCCTGATCAACCGTTACGAGCCGGGTGCGCGCCTGACTTTGCATCAGGACAAGAACGAGCGCGACTATGACGCGCCGATCGTCTCGGTCTCGCTCGGCCTGCCGGCGGTGTTCCAGTTCGGCGGCTTGCAGCGCGCCGAGCGGCCGCTGCGGATGCCGCTAGCGCATGGCGACGTGGTGGTGTGGGGCGGTCCGGCGCGTCTGCGCTATCACGGCGTGCTGCCGCTGAAGGCCGGGCGAGCACGCGCTGACCGGCGATTGCCGGATCAATCTGACTTTCCGCAAGGCGGACTGACGCTTGCCGGCCGCTTGAAGAATGGCAGGAGCGGTCCCGCTCGCTTCAAGCGGCGCCCTCGCTGGGCGGCTACTTGCCGATGCAAAACCGCGAAAAAATCGCCCCCAGCAAATCGTCCGGCGTGAATTCGCCGGTGATGCTGGCCAGGCGATCCTGCGCCAGCCGCAGGTCTTCGGCGAACAGGTCGAGCGCCTGGTCGTTGATGTGGCGTTCGGCGGCGGCGTGCGCAGCGGCGCTGTCGAGGTGGGCGCGCGCTGCCTGCAGCGCGACCAAGTGCCGTTCGCGCGCCAGGTACAGCGATTCGCCGGTCTGCTGCCAGCCGGCGATGCGCAGCAGCTCAGCGCGCAACAGGTCGATGCCGTCCCGTTCGGTGGCCGACAGATAGATGTGGGTGGCGTCCGGCATCTGGTCGGCCGCCGGTTTGTGGCCGGAGAGATCGATCTTGTTCCAGATCCGCAAGACCGGGATCTCGGGCGGAAAGCGTTCGACGATTTTTTCGTCGGCGCGGGTCGGACCGCGGGACGCATCCAGCAGATGCAGGATGACATCGGCCTTTTCCACTTCGCCCCAGGCGCGCTCGATGCCGATTCGTTCCACCTGGTCGCTGTCGGCGCTGCTATCGCTACCGAGCTCGCGGATGCCGGCGGTATCGATGATGCACAGCGGCAGGCCTTCGATCTGGATGGTCTCGATCACCTTGTCGCGCGTGGTGCCGGCAATCGGGGTGACGATCGCGACATCGGCTCCTGCCAGCGCATTGAGCAGCGAGGATTTACCGACGTTCGGCTGGCCGGTCAGCACCACGTTCAGGCCGTCGCGCAGCAAGGCACCTTGCGCGGCTTGGGCAAACACCTGGTCCAGCGTGGTGCGAATGGCGGCGAGCTGGCCGCGGGCATCGGATTTTTCCAGGAAGTCGATTTCCTCTTCCGGAAAATCGAGCGTGGCTTCCACCAGCATGCGCAAGTGGATCACCTGTTCGACCAGCTCGTGGATGGTTTTCGAAAACGCCCCCGACAGCGAGCGCGAGGCCGAGCGCGCTGCCGCTTCGGTCGAGGCTTCGATCAGATCGGCCACCGCTTCCGCCTGCGCCAGATCCAGTTTGTCATTCAGGAAGGCGCGGCGCGTGAATTCACCCGGCTCGGCCAGCCGCAGGCCGATGTCAGCACCGACTTCGAGGCAACGCGCCAGCAGCATTTGCAGCACTACCGGGCCGCCGTGGCCATGCAGTTCCAGCACGTCTTGGCCGGTGTAGGAGTGCGGCGCCGGAAAATACAGCGCCAGTCCCTGGTCGATCACCTCGCCCTGGGCGTCGGTGAACGGCAGATAAGTGGCATGGCGCGGCTGCAATGTGGTGCTGCCGAACAGCGCCTGGATAACTGGCGCCAGGTCCTTGCCGGACAGGCGCACGACGCCGATGCCGCCGCGTCCGGGGGCGGTGGCGATCGCGGCGATGGGAGAAGAGTCGAGGTTCATGCCTGAATTCTAAGGGGCAGGGTGCAAATGAAAAAGCCTGTGGTGATTAAACCACAGGCTTGGCGTGACAACGCGGCTTGGCTTACTTGATCTTGCCGGTTTCCATCTTCTTGGTGATGACCCACTGCTGGGCGATCGACAGGATGTTGTTGACCACCCAGTACAGCACCAGCCCGGCCGGGAAAAAGAAGAACATGACCGAGAACACGATCGGCATGAACATCATCACCTTGGCCTGGATCGGGTCCGGCGGCGTCGGATTCAGCTTGGTCTGGATGAACATCGACACCGCCATCAAGACCGGCAGGATGTAGAACGGATCGGGCGAGGCCAGGTCGTGAATCCAGCCGATCCACGGTGCGTTGCGGATCTCGACCGACGCCAGCAGCACCCAGTACAGTGAAATGAAGACCGGGATCTGCACCACGATCGGCAGGCAGCCGCCGAGCGGATTGATTTTTTCGGTCTTGTACAGCCCCATCATTTCCTGGTTCATCTTGGCCGGATCGCCCTTGTGGCGTTCGCGGATCGCCTGCATCTTCGGTGTCACCTGCTTCATCTTGGCCATGCTGCGATAGCTGGCGGCCGACAGCGGGAAGAACACCAGCTTGATCAACACCGTCAGCACGATGATGGTCCAGCCCCAGTTGCCCAGCACCTGGTGGATGTAGGTCATCAGGCTGAAAATCGGCTTGGCGATGATGGTCAGCCAGCCGTAATCCTTGACCAGCTCCAGTCCGGGGGCGAGTTTTTCCAGCACCGAGGAAATTTGCGGCCCCGAATACAAGTGGGTATCGACCGTGGTGCTGGCGCCCGGCGCGAGCGTGCCCAGCGGCTGGATGGTGCCGACCGCATACAGGTTGGGGGCGACGATCTTGGTGAAGATTTCGTGCGGCGCCTTGCTTTGCGGGATCAGGGCCGAGACAAAGTAATGCTGCACCATCGCGATCCAGCCATCCTCGGCATGCCGCGCATGGTCGGCCTTGCCATCCTTGATCTTGTCGAAGGTGATTTTCTGGTACTTGTCGGCCTCGGTATAGATCGCCGGGCCGAGGAAAGTGCTGTAGAACATCGAGTCGCCGGGCGGCTTGTTGCCGTCATGCACCAGTTGCAGATACAACGAAGGCGCGATCGGTGCGCCGCTGTCGTTGCTCACCGTATGCTTCAGGTCGATCGTGTAATCGTCACGCTTGAAGGTATAGGTCTTGGTCAGCTTGACGCCGTCCTGTTCGGCCACCAGCACCAGTTGTACCTGGTTCGAACCATCCAGCGCGCGTGCGCCGGGCAGGGCAACGAAGGCCGATTTGTGGTTCGGGAACGGGCCGCCGATCAGGCCGGACTCGCCCAGGTAGGTGAGTTTGGCGCTGTCGTCGAACAGCACCAGGTTCTTGCTCGGATCCAGCGTGTCCCTGTGTTTGAGCAGCTCCAGCCGCTTCAGTTGGCCGCCGATGGTGTCGATCTCGGCTTTCATTACGTCGGTGGTGACGGTGATGGTCTCGCCGTGCACGGCGGCCGTGTCGCCGGCAATTGCGCCAGCGCCGGCAGGGGCGCTGGCGGCGCCGGTTGCTTGTGGCACCTCGCCGCGTTTGGCGTCATTGCCGGCACCGGCAGCCGGTGCGGCCTGCTGGGACGTGGTCGGGAAAAACATCGACGGCTTGCCGTTGTGCCGCATCCAGTTGTCCCACAGGATCAGTATCGATAGGGAAAATACGACCCACAGCACGGTACGTTTGATATCCATATTGGTATTTCTCAGGAAAATTCAGGAATGACTGCAACCGCGCGGGGTTGCAGAAGAGGGATCGGAGGTACGGGTCGGCACCGGGTCAAATCCGCCCGGATGCCAGGGATGGCATTTGCACAGCCGCCGCGCCGCCAGCGCGCTGCCTTTGACGGCGCCATGTTCGCGGATGGCTTCGGCTGCATAATCCGAGCAACTCGGATAAAAGCGGCAATTCTGGCCCAGGAACGGGCTGATGCCCAGCTTGTATCCGCGTAACAGCAGCAGGAACAGCTTTGTCATACTCCTTCTCCGGGCAAGCGCTGCAGCGCACGCTGCGATTCGAACAACTGCTTCAATTCCGCATGCAGCTGCTCTTTCAGCCGGGTGTTGATGGCGGCATCGGCCTTGCTGTTGAGTGCTCGCGCCAGGCGCACGATATAGTCGTTGGATGGCAGTGGCATCTGGCGAAACAGTTCGCGTGTTGCTCGCTTGATCGCGTTGCGGGTCACGGCGCGCGGTGCCAGCCGCTTGGCTGCCACTACCCCCAGCCGTGCCTGCGGCAGGGAATTGGGGCGGGCATAGAGAACGAAATGCGCCGTTTTTCGAATCGGGCGCAAACGAAAAACGGATGAAAAGTCATCCGTTTTAACGATACGCCGTGCGCGTGGATAGCCGTGTGGAGAATCGCCTGTCACGCCAACATCAGGTCGCTCTGCCTCAGACAGCGAGACGCTTGCGGCCTTTGGCGCGGCGGGCGTTGAGGACGGCGCGGCCGCCAGGCGTGGCCATGCGGGCACGGAAGCCGTGGGTACGTTTGCGCCGTACAACGGAAGGCTGGTAGGTACGTTTCATTAAGGATCTCGCTAATTTGCAGAAGTAAATTGGAGCAGCACACGCATCGCCAAGTACCTGTTCACAGGGTCCGGGGCGTCGCTGCCGACACGGCCCGTATCACGCGAAATACGGGCGGAACAGACGGTGAACCCTGAATTAGACAGCATTTTCCGCTTGTTTGTCAATCACTTGGCGCATCGGGCGTGGTGTTGGCAGAGTGTTGGCGCATTGGAAATAAGCAGCGTGCCTGTGGATAACTTGGGCTTGGAAGGGTAAAATAGATGAGATGTGTGGCACGCTCGCGGGCGGCAAAGATGGCCCGCAGCTGGTTCGAATCACCCCTCACATCCTTTCATTACGGCACTTCATGGATAATTTCTGGCAAACCTGTTCTGCTCAATTGGAACAGGAGTTGACCCCCCAACAATTCAGCGCCTGGATCAAGCCGCTTGCGCCGCTCGATTACGAGGACGGCAAGTTGCGGATTGCCGCGCCGAACCGTTTCAAGCTGGATTGGGTTAAGACCCAATTCGCCAGCCGCATCAGCGCGCTTGCCGCCCAGTACTGGGACGCGCCGATTGAAGTGCAGTTCGTACTGGACCCGAAGCTGGGCGCAAGAAGGGCGGCGCCGGCGGCCAGCAATGGCCATACTGGTCACGGCTCTGCCGCCGCTGCGCCACATCCTGTCCAAGCCCCGCATGCGCCGATCGAGGTCGCGCCGCGGCATGAGCAGACCCGCATCAACGGTGCGCTGACTTTCGATAGTTTCGTGACCGGCAAGGCCAATCAACTGGCGCGCGCGGCGGCGATCCAGGTGGCGAACAACCCCGGCGTCTCCTACAACCCTTTGTTCCTGTATGGCGGCGTCGGCCTCGGCAAGACACACCTGATCCACGCCATCGGCAACCAGGTGCTGGTTGAGAATCCGTCTGCCAAAATTCGCTACATCCACGCAGAACAGTACGTGCGCGACGTAGTGACCGCTTACCAGCGCAAGGGATTCGATGACTTCAAGCGCTATTACCATTCGCTTGATTTATTGCTGATCGATGATATCCAGTTTTTCGGCGGCAAGAGCCGGACTCAGGAAGAATTTTTTTACGCATTCGAGGCGCTGATTGCGGCCAAGAAACAGATCATCATCACCAGCGATACCTATCCGAAGGAAATTACCGGGATGGATGATCGCCTGATTTCGCGTTTCGATTCCGGCCTGACGGTGGCGATCGAGCCGCCCGAACTGGAAATGCGCGTCGCGATCCTGTTGAAAAAAGCCATTCAGGAAGGGATTACGCTGCCCGACGACGTCGCGTTTTTCGTCGCCAAGCACTTGCGCTCCAACGTGCGCGAACTGGAAGGAGCGCTGCGCAAGATCCTGGCGTATTCGCGTTTTCACGGCAAGGACATCACGATCGATGTGGTCAAGGATGCATTGAAAGACTTGCTGTCGGTGCAGAACCGGCAAATTTCGGTAGAAAACATCCAGAAGACAGTCGCCGATTTTTTCAATATCAAGGTGGCTGACATGTATTCGAAAAAGCGGCCGGCAAATATTGCACGGCCGCGCCAGATCGCGATGTACCTGGCAAAGGAATTGACGCAGAAGAGCTTGCCGGAAATCGGCGACCTGTTTGGTGGGCGCGACCATACGACGGTCTTGCACGCAGTGCGCAAGATTACCGCGGACCGCGCCAAGAGCCCCGAATGCAACCATGAGCTGCATGTGCTGGAACAAACCCTGAAAGGTTGATGCTGCTGCCTGCCAGCCTGTGGATAACTGGTGTGGCGCGATAGGGCAGAACTGCTAGAGGTGAATGACGGGGTTTGTACAATAGCGGTTTTCCGCAATACTTTTGGGCGACACTAGAGCCAATCATCACTACGAGGATATGACTATGCAATTGGTTAAAACCCACCGGGACACCCTGCTGCGGCCGCTGCAAATCGTGAGCGGTATTGTCGAGCGTCGGCATACGCTGCCGATTCTGGCCAATATCCTCATTCGCAAGGAAGGCGAAAGCGTGTCGTTCCTGGCGACCGATATCGAAGTGCAGATCACGACCCATGCCGAGGTCGGCAGCGGTGGCGAAGTGGCTGCGACTACGGTTGCTGCCCGCAAATTGCTGGATATCCTGCGCGCGCTGCCGGATACCAGCGATGTCTCGCTGTCTTTGGTCAACAAGCGGATGACGGTGCAATCCGGCAAATCGCGTTTTTCCTTGCAGACGCTGGCGGCCGAGGAGTTCCCGACCGTGGCACTGGCCGAGCATTTCAATGCCAAGGTCGTGCTGCCGCAAAAAACCCTGAAGCATTTGTTCAACATGGTGCATTTCGCCATGGCGCAGCAGGATATTCGCTATTACCTGAATGGCCTGCTATTGGTGGTGGACGGCAAGAACGTGATCGCGGTGGCCACCGATGGTCACCGGCTGGCCTTCTGCCAAGTCGCCACCGAGCAGGAGTTTGCGCGTCAGGAAGTCATCATCCCGCGCAAGACCATTCTCGAACTGCAGCGCCTGCTGGAAGAAAATGATGATCCGGTCGAACTGGAAATCGCCAACAACCAGGTCAAGCTGGCTTTTGCCGATATCGAACTGGTGTCGAAGTTGGTAGAAGGCAAGTTCCCCGATTACACGCGAGTAGTGCCCAAGGGCTACAAGAACAATTTCACGATCGGGCGCGAGTCCTTGCTGCGCTCGCTGCAGCGCGCTGCCATCATGACTTCCGACAAGTTCAAGGGCGTGCGCTGCATCGTCGCGCCGGGCAGCATGAAAATCAGTTCGACCAATGCCGACCAGGAAGAAGCGGTCGAGGAAATCGAGATCGACTACGGCGGCGACGAAGTCGATATCGGCTTCAACGTCACCTACCTGCTTGATGTCTTGAACAACCTGAAAGGCGACAGCGTCAACATCGCGCTGGGTGACGCCAATTCATCGGCGCTGATCACCGTGCCGGACAATGCCGATTTCAAATACGTCGTGATGCCAATGCGTATTTGAACCATCGCCGAAAAACGCTTCCGAAAGGGGCTGTACAGCCCCTTTGTCGCGCTTATGTTGGACCACGCGCCAACCCGCTTGTGTAGTTTTAGTTATCGTTTTCAGAAAGTAGCCCATGTCCGCGATTCCCACCGACCACACCACTTTGCCGCAGGCGAACCTGTATGGCGCTTCCTCGATCCAGATCCTGGAGGGCCTGGAAGCGGTGCGCAAGCGTCCAGGCATGTATATCGGCGACACCTCGGACGGCACCGGGCTGCATCATCTGGTGTTTGAAGTGCTGGACAATTCGATCGACGAATCGCTGGCCGGCCATTGCACCGAAATCAACGTCACGATCCATGCCGACAACTCGGTGTCGGTGACCGATAACGGCCGCGGCATTCCGACCGGCATCAAATGGGACGACAAGCACGAACCCAAGCGCAGCGCCGCCGAGATCGTGATGACCGAACTGCATGCCGGCGGCAAGTTCGACCAGAACTCGTACAAGGTATCGGGCGGCCTGCATGGCGTCGGCGTGTCGTGCGTCAACGGCTTGTCGAAGCTGCTGAAGCTGGTGATCCGGCGCGACGGCCGCGCTTACTACATGGAATTCGCGCGCGGCATTCCGCAGAACCGGCAATTGCAAATCATCGATGGCGTCGAGGTATCGCCGATCCTGGCTACCGGCGATACCGACCGGCACGGCACCGAAGTGCATTTCTGGCCGGACGAAGAGATTTTCGAGCACATCGATTTCCAGTACGACATCCTGGCCAAGCGTCTGCGCGAGCTGTCGTTCCTGAATAACGGCGTGCATATCCGCCTGATCGACCAGCGTAGCGGCAAGGAAGAAAATTTCGCCTTCGAAGGCGGCACGCGCGGCTTCGTCGAATACATCAACAAAAACAAGAGCGTGCTGCATCCGACCATCTTCCAGGCTACCGGCGAACGGATGTCGGAACACAACACCAACATCATGGTCGACGTCTCGATGCAATGGAACGACGCCTACAACGAACAGGTGCTGTGCTTCACTAACAACATCCCGCAACGCGACGGCGGCACCCACCTGACCGGTTTGCGCGCGGCCATGACGCGCGTCATCAACAAGTACATCGAAGAACACGAATTCGCGAAAAAAGCCAAGGTCGAGGTGGCCGGCGACGACATGCGCGAAGGCCTGGTCTGCGTGCTGTCGGTCAAGGTGCCGGAGCCGAAATTCAGCTCGCAGACCAAGGACAAGCTGGTGTCTTCCGAAGTACGCGGCCCGGTCGAGGAAATCGTCGCCAAGACCTTGACCGACTACCTGATGGAGAAGCCAAACGACGCCAAGATCATTTGCGGCAAGATCGTCGAAGCCGCGCGCGCCCGTGAAGCTGCCAGGAAGGCGCGCGAACTGACGCGGCGCAAGGGCGTGATGGACGGTCTCGGCCTGTCGTCCAAGCTGGCCGATTGCCAGGAGCGCGACCCGGCGCTGTGCGAGCTGTACATCGTCGAGGGCGACTCCGCCGGCGGTTCCGCCAAGCAGGGCCGCGACCGCAAGTTCCAGGCCATCCTGCCGCTGCGCGGCAAGGTGTTGAACGTGGAAAAGGCGCGCTTCGAAAAGATGCTGTCCTCGGAACAGATTACAACCCTGATCGCCACCCTCGGCACTTCGATCGGCCCCGACGAATTCAACGCCGACAAGTTGCGCTACCACCGCATCATCATCATGACCGACGCTGACGTCGACGGCGCCCACATCCGCACGCTGCTCTTGACCCTGTTCTACCGGCAGATGCCGGAACTGGTCGAGCGCGGCCATATCTACATCGCCCAACCGCCGCTATACAAGGTCAAGCATGGCAAGGACGAGCGCTATCTGAAGGACGATCTGGAAGAGGCGCAGTACATGATGCAGATCGCCTTGAACGACGCCGAACTGGTGCCGGTGGCGGGCGCGGCGCCGATTGCCGGTGCCGCACTGGCCGAGCTGGTGCGCCAATACAATACTGCCAACGCCATCATCCTGCGCCTCGGCCCCGTGATTGACGATGCCGCCTTGTCGGCCATCATGACCGGCGTCACGTTGGCGCTCGGCTCCGAGGCAGAAGCGCAGCAATCGGCGCAGGCGCTGGCCGCCACCATCAACGACGCCAACGTCATGGTCGAAGTGCACAGCGATCCGGCGAACGATACCCATGCGCTTGCGCATTTCGCGCCGCCTGCATGGCAACGTTCGAATCAGCCAGATCGATGCCGATTTTGTTGCCGGCCCCGATTACCAGGTGCTGTCCCATGCGGCAGCGGTGTTCCGCGGCTTGATTGGCAGCGGTGCGCTGGTGCGGCGCGGCCAGGGCGATAAGGCGAAGGAAGCGGCGATTGCCGATTTCCATCAGGCGGTGAACTGGCTGCGTGCCGAAGCCGAGCGCGGCGTTTCCAAGCAGCGTTACAAAGGCCTGGGCGAAATGAACCCCGACCAGTTGTGGGAAACCACGATGGATCCGAGCGTGCGCCGGCTGCTGAAAGTGCAGATTGCCGACGCTATCGCCGCCGACCAGATTTTCACCACCTTGATGGGTGACGATGTCGAGCCGCGCCGCGCATTTATCGAAACCAACGCGCTTGCGTGCCGGGAATATTGACGTTTAAGTAGCTTGTGTAGCGGGAACCATAACCTGAGATTTTGGGAAGCATCCATTGAGACATTTATCGGCGGATGTGCCTCGATAGCTCAGATTGATGGCGTCTAGTCAAACGCCACTCCGTAAAAAATGACGGCCGCCTCATTGAGGTGGCCGTTGTTATTTCAAAGCGTGAGCGATATCTTAGCTGATGTTGGAGAATGACCGCTTCCGGTTGCGGATTCAACCGGTGGATGCAATAGTTTGCTGGAACCGTTCGGCGGGCGTTTCGTAGTTCAGTGTCTTTCTTGGACGCTCGTTCAATCGCCTGGCCACAGCGTTGAGTTTGGCCTGCGAATACACGGACAGGTCGGTGCCTTTAGGGAAGTACTGTCTTAACAGCCCGTTCGTGTTTTCATTTGATCCGCGCTGCCATGGATGCTGGGGATCGCAGAAGTAGACCTGTATGTCGGTAGCCACGGTAAAGCGTTTGTGTGCGGCCATCTCTGTTCCCCGATCCCATGTCAGCGACTTGTAGAGCTCCTGCGGCAGTTTCTGGCGTGTTTGATGAGTGCATTGGCGACCGTCTCGCTATCCTTGCTGGCTATCTTGACCAGCATAACGTAACGCGTCTGGCGTTCGACGAGCGTCGCAATCTGGCTGCTGCCGCTACCGCACAGCAGATCACCTTCCCAGTGGCCCGGTACTGCACGATCTTCAACGCTCGCAGGGCGTTCGCTGATCGATACGGTGTCCCGTATCCTGCCATGATCGTCGGTCTTCTGCGTGTGATGGCGGGAACGACGCATGGCTCGGGTACGCCGCAGGTGCTCCAGCAACTCCTTCTTCAGGGCACCACGGGCCTGTATGAAGAGACTGCGATAGATGGTCTCGTGAGACACGTGGTAGTCCTCGTCGTCTGGATACGCCCGCCTGAGCCATCCGGCAATCTGCTGCGGTGACCACTGCAACTGGAGCTTGCCGGCGACGATGTGCGCCAGCTTCCGGTGCCGAACCAGTTTACAGACTTTGGGGCGCTGCGCGCGATCCCATGCGAGCTTCATCGGCGTGGCTTGCCCGATAGCCGTCCGGTCCGCTGTTACGTTTGATCTCCCGACAGATGGTGGAAGGCGCTCGCGAAAGTCGCCTCGCAATCGACTGGATCGAATCATCAGCCACGAGCCCTCGCGATATCTCTTCGCGCTCCTCCAGCGTCAACGCCAATCTCGATCGGTGCCTTTGTGGTGGCTGGATACCGCCTGTTTCAGCCAGAATCCCTTGAACTGACGAGTGGTTCCGATCAAAAAGCTGGGCAATCTTCTGCAGCGATTCGCCCTTGCGCCAACGCTCCCACATCAGCGCCTTCTGCGTCTCGCTGTAATAAATCCGGCGTCGCTGTTTCATTTGCAACACTCCCGCTGCTTACGCAGTCTTCAGTGTGTTGCATCCACCGGTTGAATCCGCAGTCCATTACTTGCCATCTACGCATCTAGGCAATTTATTACTCGTCTATCAATTTTGTCCTGCGACACGGACGACTGTTCGAGCCAATTTTAGTGCTCGGACGTGCCATGAAACCCAAGGCAATTCATACGACAGGGCGCCATGTTAAATTGGTACTTTGTGACTTATAACAAGGTAGACCCGCCCTGTTCGGCCTGAGAGGCAATTCCACCGGGAGTACACCTATGGTTTTCCGTATCTCACTGTTCCTGGTCATCGCGCTGGCGGCGCTTGCGGGGTTGGCGCCGAAACCGTTCGAGGCGGTGAGCGATGCGGCGCTGGCGGCGGTAATCCAGCATGCCGGCTGGCTGTACCTGCTGATCGTGTTCCTCACCCTGGTGTTCCTCGCCTACCTCGCCTTCGGCCCCACTGCGCGGCTGCGGATCGGCGGGCGCGACGCCGAACCCGAGTTCTCGAACTCCGCCTGGCTTTCGATGCTGTTCGCCGCCGGCATGGGCATCGGCCTGGTGTTCTGGGGCGCGGCCGAGCCGATCTCGCACGTGGTCACTCCGCCGGAGGGACTGTCGCCGAAGACGCCGCTGGCGGCGAGGGCGGCGATGCGCTACACCTTCTTCCACTGGGGCCTGCACCCGTGGGCGATCTACGCGCTGATGGGGCTGGCCATCGCCTGGTTCCAGTACAACCGCAACGGGCGCGGTCTGATCAGCGACCTGCTGCAGCCGCTGATCGGCGATCGCCACCTCGGCTGGATCGGCAAGCTGGTCAATATCGTCGCCGTGGTGGCCACGGCGATCGGCGTGGCTACCACGCTAGGCTTCGGCACCATGCAGATCAGCGCCGGCATGACTCGTGTGTTCGGCCTGCCCGGCGGCCTGGGCATGCAACTGGTGGTGATCGTGATTTGCTTCATGCTGTACATGGCCTCGAGCGCCAGTGGGGTTGATCGCGGCATCAAGTGGCTGTCGAGCATCAATCTCGCCCTGGCCGGGGTACTGCTGCTGGCGGTGGCACTGCTCGGGCCGACCAGCTTCATCTTCGATACCTTCACCACCTCGCTGGGCAGCTACCTCGACCACCTGGTGGAGATGAGCCTGCGCATGTCGCCGTTCTCCGCGAGCACCTGGGTGGCCGACTGGACGATCTTCTACTGGGCGTGGTGGATCTCCTGGTCGCCGTTCGTGGGCGCGTTCATCGCACGGGTGTCGTACGGGCGCACCGTGCGTGAGTTCGTGCTCGGCGTGGTTGTAGTACCCAGCCTGCTCGGCTTCGTGTGGTTTGCCACCTTCGGCGGTACCGCGCTGTGGGAGCAGATTTTTGGCGGCGTCGACATGGCCGGCGCGCTCGCAGCCGGCCACGAGACGGTCCTGTTCCGCATGTACGACGCCCTGCCGCTGTCCGCGCTGCTGTCGGGCCTGACCATCCTGCTGCTGGTGATCTTCTTCGTGACCTCGGCCGATTCCGCGGTGCTGGTGCTGGGCTCGATGTCGAGCGAGTCCGCCGGTGACCCGCCGCTGGCGCGCAAGTTCGCCTGGGGCATCGCCATCGCGCTGATCGCCGTGGCGATGCTGATGGCTGGCGGCCTGCACGCGCTGCAGACACTGATCACCGTGGCCGCACTGCCGTTTGCGCTGCTGATGGTTGCGGTGATGGTCGGGCTTTACCGCGTGCTGAGCCTGGAAGCGCTGCGCGAGAAGGCCGCGGAACGGCGCGCCCGCCGCGCGATTGAAGACTGGATCGCAGGTGAGCAGGAACAGCAGGCGCGCGAACAGCCCGCGGGCGACACGGCTGACGGCGGCCCCGGGGCCGCCGACCCGCAGCGCTGAGCCGCCGCCTCAGGCCGACGTTCGGGGGAGCCGGCGTCGCGGTCGAGTCGTTGCACTTAGAATGCGAATCCGAGAGGCCTAACCCTTCCATCAGTAGGACTCGCCCCGACAAGCCGGGCCGCGGATTTTGGGCCAAGTTGAGCTCTTGTGCCGACACACATTGACCACTTTAAATCCCGGCGCACGTTCTGGCCGACGGCTCTCGGTTGTGGATTCGACCGATGTACGCAACAATTTGGCTAATGCGTTGAGCGCTGCTGCAAACCTCCGTTTCAGCACTCAGTCTCCGCACACCGGATCGGAATAAAAAATCATCCCGGCTTGATACCTTTGCGATGCGCTTTTGGTTTCAACTGCGCGACATCGGCTGGACGATGGCTAAAACTACTGCTGCCTTTGAAAGGGGCTTTGCCAGCTAATTTTTTTCAGTCACCCCCCTGGCGCCACCTCCGTCAGCCACGGGTCAATCGCAGAACGCTACCGACGCCGATAACCAGATCTTCGCTCAAAATACGGTACCGGTATTGACTGCCCATTTGAACCAAGCGCAACAAAGCCGGCAACAGCTAAGCAGCACCACGTCAGCTCAGTGACCTAAGGAATGTTGCTGGGCCAGGAGCTTGCATCGAGCCTTCCCGGCTCAGGCTTAATTAATAATCCCGGAAAGTGTTAGTAAATTAGAGTAAATTTTTTAAATCTAGACGAATTTTCACTTCTATATATAAATTGTTTAGCGTCATAGATTAACTGGTTTTTCGTTTCAAATAAATGAGATTGGCTATATTAATAGGGAAAAATTTCGTGAAATTTGGCTCAGTTAGAAACTCGAATAAGAAGATTTTTAGGATAAAAATGATTGGCAATGTGCAATAAATATAAGAGTTTAATTTTCCAATAGATTGAATAATTTTTTTATAGAAACAAAAGAAAATTATTGATGAGTAGAGTGAGGTAATGGCGCTACTAATAGGCAATGTTTCACTACGTAAGCGGCAGCGTAAAAATGTGCGCAGTGGTGGGATAAAAAACTCTTAATTCCAGTCGGATAGAGTTAATCCTGTTGATTCACTGGGCCTGACATTTCATGCACAGCCTCGAACTCATGAAGCCCGATGGGCGGCACATGACACTATATAGCCGCGAACCGATCGCTCCTATTATGTCGGCGCCCAGTCCGTTTGCCGAGCCGCAGCGCGCCAATCCGTATCTTCGCTGGCATCCTTTGCGAGGAGAGTGGGTAACCTATGCGGCATTTCGGCAAGACCGCACTTATCAGCCGCCGCCGCAGTACAACCCCTTGGCGGTTACCGTGGATCCAGCCGCGCCGACTGAGTTGCCAGCGGGCGATTATGAAGTGGCTGTGTTCGACAACCGGTTTCCCGCGCTATCGCTGGAGTCTTCCAACCCGCCGCAATTTTTTGTGCAAACGGCAGCCGCAACAGGTCATTGCGAAGTGGTCGTTTTTACGCAAGATCCTGCTACCGCACTGGCGCATCTGAGCCTGGGCCGAATCGAGTTATTGCTGCAGGTATGGGCGGATCGGACGAACCGTATGGTCCGCACCGGGCATATCCAATACGTAATGCCGTTTGAAAATCGTGGCGCTGAAGTGGGCGTTACGCTGCATCATCCGCACGGCCAAATCTATGGATATCCATTTGTGCCGCCGGTGCCGGCGCGCATGCTGGGGCAAGAAGGCCTTTTCTATGCGCAAAACGGCTACCCATTACTGGTCGATATGGCGCGTGAAGAAGTGGCGGCCGCCAGCCGCATGCTGTATCAGGGCGAACACGCACTTGCCTTCGTGCCGGTATGCGCCCGCTATCCCTATGAGGTGTGGGTCATGCCGCGCGAGCAGGTAGAAAATTTTGCTGCCTTATCGGCTCTGCAGTGTCAGGATCTGGCCCGCGCGTTGAAGACAGTATTGCTCAAATACGAAGGGTTATGGCAGCGGCCATTTCCTTATCTGATGGTCTGGTATCAAGCGCCGGCGGATGGCCAGCCTCACCCGGAAACTCAACTGCACGCACAGTTTTACCCGCCGTACCGCACGCGTGATCGTCTTAAGTATTTGGCCGGCACCGAACTGGGTGCAGGCACCTTTGCGATGGATGCGTTGCCGGAACAAAAGGCGCTGGAGCTTCAGAATATCGATGTCGACCTGGAGACGGGATAATGACCGCCCGTGCCGACCGCGAGGTGGAAGTCAAGGACAAGCTTTCCCGAATCCGACGCTGGCTGCTGACGTATGACGCCGGGGCAATTCGGTTGCGCGGCAGCGACTGGTTCGCTTGGGCTACCGCCGGCGGCTCAAGCGCTGTCCTGCTGACCGCCGAGAGTGGGGTCGCCGAAATCGTCGTGACGGCTGCCGTGGCCTGCGTGCTGACCGATGAAATTGAAGCGCAGCGCCTCCAGGATGAAGAACTGCCAGCAGGGTGGGTGCTACACGTTAATCCGTGGGCCGAATCGGAGCCGCGCGAGCGGTTTGTCAACGAGGCCGCAGGCGGGCGTCTGGTGCTTAGCGATCGCCCGGACGCGGGCGAACAGCGCTTGCCGGCTGCGGCACAGTATGAGCGCATGGTTCTCAGCGCATTGGAGCAACAGCGCTACCGCGAATTAGGCATATCGGCTGCCGGCGCAATGACCGAAGCGATGTCGGCGGCTCGTCCCGATTGGAGTGAATACCGTTTGGCGGGCGCTGGCGCTGCCGCATTGTGGCAGCGTGGTATTCACCCGGCGCTCGTGTTGGTGGCGGGCGAGCAGCGTCTGCCGCGCTATCGCCATGCAACGCCTTCACCGGCGCCGCTCGGCCGGCGCGCAA
This sequence comes from uncultured beta proteobacterium, assembly GCA_963707665.1. Classification (GTDB taxonomy): domain Bacteria; phylum Pseudomonadota; class Gammaproteobacteria; order Burkholderiales; family Burkholderiaceae_D; genus DATJCV01. Next base: position 150,474 of record CAVPQU010000007.1, read on the forward strand.
TGATGGTTTTCTGTGGCCGTCGTCATGGTCTGTACGCCAATCTGACGCGTTTCGTGACGTTCGGCGAGCCCGCCCCGTCACAACGTGAAATCATGGCGGTGGAAGCGGCCGGTTTGGCCGCCTGCACGCCGGGGCAGCCCCTGAGTACAGTGTATTGGGCGCTGGATGCGGCATACCGCCGGCAAGGCTTGCCGTACGCGATCAGGGAGCACCACCAAGGCGGAATTACCGGCTATCTGGCGCGAGAACTGGTGGCTACGCCCGATACCGAGCTGCCAATGGAAAGTGGAATGGCGGTCGCCTTCAATCCGAGTTTTCCCGGAATCAAGATGGAAGACACGTTTCTCCTTTCCCTGCATGGCTTGGAGAACCTGACGCTTGATCCGGCCTGGCCGGCGCTGACCGTCGAAGGCCGGACGCGGCCATTGTGGCTGGAGGCAGCATGATTCGCCTCGAGGACTATTTCGACGGCATCCCGTATGTGCATCGATGGGCGCCGGGACGTGTCAATCTGCTTGGCGAACATACCGACTACAACGATGGTTTCATGCTGCCCACCGCCACACCGCAACGTACATCGGTAGCACTGGGGATGAATACAGACGCTATGTTCCGCTTGTATTCGGCAACGCTGGCCGAAACCGTGTTGTTTGCGCCGGACGGTCATGCACCACCTGGATTTGGACGATATATCGAAGGCTGTGTCCGAGTGCTGGAGGAGCGCGGCGTGCAGGTACCGCCATTGCGTATTTATGTGGATTCCAACCTGCCGGTCGGCACCGGCCTGTCGAGCAGCGCGGCGCTGGAGGTGGCAACCTTGCGCGCATTACGCGGCCTGCTCGGCATTGCGCTTGACGATGTGACATTGGCCCAGTGCGCGCAGAAAGCCGAGATTGTCTATGCCGGCGTCAACTGCGGCATCATGGACCAAATGGCAGCCAGCCTTGCTGACAGCGAGCACATGCTGTTCCTCGATGCGCGCACGCTGGCCACCGAGTTGTTGCCGCTGCCAGCCGGGAGCGATCTGATCGTGATCGATTCCGGCGTGCCGCGCACGCTGGCCGGCAGCAAATACAACGAGCGGCGCGCCGAATGCGAAGAGGCGGCGCGTCAGCTTGGCGTGGCTGCCTTGCGCGATGTCACGCGGTTGGCGGAGGTGGAAACTTTGCCGTCGCCGCTACGGCAGCGCGCCCGGCATGTGGTCTCTGAAAACCGGCGCGTGCTACAGGCCCGCACCGGCATCGATGCGGTCCAGTTTGGCCAGTTGATGAATCAGTCGCATGCCAGCCTGCGCGACGATTATCAGGTATCGATTCCGGCGTTGGACGATTTGACCACAGCCTTGCGTCAGCATCCTCAGGTGTATGGCGCCCGCCTCACCGGCGCCGGTTTCGGCGGGGCTTGCGTGGCCCTCTGCGAGCGCACGCTGGCGGCATTAATCGGCACAGAAGTGGTGGCCGACTTCAACGCCGCTGCGCACAGCGCTACGCTGCTGGTCCCGCCGCAAGACAACAATCTTCGGGGAACCATATGAGCGAATTCATGTATCCGCGACCGCAACTGGTGCGCGATAACTGGCTATGCCTGAACGGCACGTGGAAGTTTAGTTTTGATGACGACCGACGCTATACCTTGCCGACCGATCCGATCGAGTGGACCCACGAGATCACAGTACCGTTTCCGCCCGGAAGCCACGACCGGCGGCCTTGGCGATCGCAGCTTTCATACCGTCTGCTGGTACCAGCGCGAGTTCGAGCTGGCGCCGGGCGAAGGCTGCGTGTTGCTGCACTTCGGCGCGGTCGATTACTTCGCCCGGGTCTGGGTCAACGGCCAGCTGGTGGCCGAACACGAAGGCGGACATACGCCGTTCTTCGCCGATATCACGCGGCGCATTAAATGCGACTGGCCCGCAAACGGTGACGGTGCTAGGTCGAAGACGATCCGCACGATCTGGCCAAGCCGCGCGGCAAGCAGGACTGGCTGCTGCGATCCGCATTCGATCTGGTATCCGCGCACCACCGGCATCTGGCAGACGGTGTGGCTGGAGCGGGTGGCGACGACCTACATTCAGAGGCTGCGCTGGACCCCGGTTTTCGATGGCTTTGAAATCGGCTGCGAGATTTTTGCCGCCGGCGATATCCAGGAAAATCTGATGGTCGAGGTCAAGATCTGGCACGGCGAGCAGCTTGCTGGCCGACGACTATTACAAGCTGCTTGGCCATGAAGCCAATCGCAAGATCGCGCTGTCCGATCCGGGCATCGACGATTCGCGCAACGAGTTGCTGTGGAGCCCGGAGCATCCGACCCTGCTGGACGCCGAAGTCAACGTTGCGCCACGACGGCAAGGTGCTGGATACCGTGCGCTCCTACACGGCGTTGCGCTCGGTCGCCATCAACCGCGACCGCTTCATGCTCAACGGCCGACCGTATCCGCTGCGCCTGGTGCTGGACCAGGGCTACTGGCCGGATACCCTGATGACCGCACCATCTGACGCCGCCTTGCGCCGCGACGTCGAGCTGGCCAAGGCGATGGGCTTCAACGGCGTGCGCAAGCATCAGAAGATCGAGGATCCGCGCTACCTGTACTGGGCCGACAAGCTCGGCCTGCTGGTATGGGAAGAAATGCCGTCGGCGTATCGCTTCACGCACAAAGGCGATCAGGCGCATGGTGCGCGAATGGACCGAGGCGATCGAGCGCGATTACAGCCATCCGTGCATGATCGTGTGGGTCGCCGTTCAATGAGTCATGGGGCGTGCCGAACCTGACCTCGACGCAGGCGCATCGCAACGCGGTGGAAGCGCTGTACCACCTGACACGCACGCTGGATGCGACCCGTCCGGTGATCGGCAACGATGGCTGGGAAGCATCGGCCACCGACATCCTCGGCATCCACGATTACGATTGCGATCCGGATCAGCTGCAGGCGCGCTATGCGGTGACCGACCGGGTCAGCACCTTGTTCGATCAGCGGCGTCCGGGCGGCCGCATTCTGACGCTGGATGGATTCCCGCACCGGGGCCAGCCGATCGTGCTGACCGAATTCGGCGGCATCGCCTTCGATCAGACTGAGGAAACAGAAGGAACCTGGGGCTACTCGCGTGCCGACACGGGCGAAAATTTCTTTCACCTTTACCGGCGCCTGCTGACGGTCGTCAATACCACCCACATGTTCAGCGGCTTTTGCTATACGCAATTCGCAGACACTTTCCAGGAAGCCAACGGACTGCTGTACGCAGACCGTACGCCAAAGATACCGCTCGAGTGGATCAGTGCGGCGACGCGCAACGTCGAACTCAAAATTTAAGCAAAAGACAAGCGGCGATGAAATATTTGTAAAGAATGTACGTATGCATGATACGCGCCCATTTACTCCATTTTCAGCACCGTTTCTCAGTTTCTGGCAAGCCGGCTATGAAGGGGCCGATCATATTAACCGCATGCAACATCCGCTCTCGATGAACCAGGTTACCGGCCATCTGGACCGTGCCTATGAAGATTACCAAAGGCTAGCCGAATTCGGTATTCGTACCGTGCGGGAGTCGGTCGGCTGGCGTCTGGTGGAAAAGGATGGGCAATTCGATTTTTCCTCGCTCGAGGAACGTGCGCGCGCCGCACAAGAACTGGGCTTGCAAATCTGTTGGACTTTTTGCCATTACGGCTGGCCTTCGGACATCGATGTGTTCGCGCCGCAATTTGTCGAGCGCTTTCGGCGCTTTTGCAGCGCGGTGACGCAATTTCTGGCGCCGTATTCCGAGCCGGCGCCGATTTACTCGCCGATCAATGAAATCTCATTTGCCAGTTGGGGGCTGTCGAGCCACACGTTCCACTGCAAGAACATGTACCACGAACACGCGGGGTATGAAGGCAAGCGGCAATTGGTACGGGCGACGATTGCCGGCTGCGAGGCGATCTGGGAAGTCAATCCGAATGCGCGTTTTTTACACTGTGATCCGTTGATCCATGTAATTGCTCCTATCGACCGACCCGACTGGGCCGCGCAGGCTGCCAGCTGGCGCGAATCGCAGTTCGAAGCATGGGACATGCTATGCGGTCGCCGCGCTCCCGAGTTGGGCGGCGATCCCCGCTATCTTGACCTCATCGGCGCCAACTACTATCACAGCAACCAGTGGGAAAGCGGCACCAATCTGCGGCTCTGGTGGCATCTCGACAACCCGCACCGGATGCCTCTGCACCAACTGTTGGTGAAACTCTACCAGCGCTATCAAAGGCCGGTGCTGCTGGCGGAAACCAGCCATGTCGGTAGTGGGCGCGGGTTATGGATACGAGAAATAGCTGAAGAAACCGCACTTGCCATGCAACGTGGCGTGGATTTTCGCGGCATCGGCATCTATCCGGTTATCGATCGTCCTGATTGGGAAGATGAAAATTTTTGGCATCACAGTGGCTTGTGGGATGTGGATTTGGATGGCCCCGACAAGCTGGCACGCATCTTGCCGCCGATATACGCAAAAGCTCTGCGGCAAGCCCAACGCCTTACCCAGAATCTTTGTTCAACCACTGCTAGCGCCCATGGGCGAGAGGGAATCAAGATGCAAACCATAATCGTTTTTTGCCATTTGCGTTGGGATTTCGTGTATCAGCGGCCGCAGCAGTTATTGTCGCGGCTGGCGCAACATTACCGCATCATATTTATCGAAGAGCCTGTCTATTCGGAGGGCAAAAGCTTTTTAAAGAAATCTATCCCGGCGCCCAACGTCACGGTCTGCCAGCCGCATACGCCGGTCGCTGCAGTCGGATTTCATGACGATCAAATTCCGCTGTTGAAGCCTTTATTGGCAGACTTGATGCCGGAAGGAGAAGACCCGATCGTCTGGTTTTATACGCCCATGGCTCTGCCGTTGTTGCAGCAGTTGCATCCCGATCTGGTGGTATATGACTGCATGGACGAATTGGCGGCGTTCAAGAATTCTCCCAAACAGTTGCTTCAACGAGAAAGTGCGTTATTCAATATCGCCGACCTGGTATTTGCCGGCGGGCCCAGCCTGTATCAAGCGAAACGGCAGCGCCATGCCAATGCGCACTGCTTTCCCAGCAGTGTCGACATCGTTCATTTCGCGCAAGCATTGGACCGTAACAATGCGCATCCGGCACACATGGAAATTCCACAACCGCGACTGGGATTTTACGGCGTGATCGACGAGCGTTTTGATACCGCTCTGATCGAGGCGCTGGCGGATGCCAATTCGCACTGGCAGATTGTGCTGGTCGGGCCGATCGTCAAAATCGATGCGGCCAGTCTGCCGCAACGTTCCAATATCCATTATCTGGGCCAGCAGCCGTACAAGGCTTTACCGCATTTTCTGGCCGGCTGGGACGTATGCCTGCTGCCATTTGCGCTGAATGAAGCGACGCGTTTCATCAGTCCGACCAAGATACTCGAATACATGGCGGCCGAGTTGCCGATTGTGAGCACCGCGATTGCCGACGTCGCCGGCCCTTACGGCGAATATCGTCGCCGTCGCGCGATGACCAGCAGGAATTCATCTGCCGCCTGTGAGGCCGCGTTGACGGCTACTCCGGAGCAAAGAGCGGAGCAGGCCGCCAGGATGCAGGCCATTGTCTCGGCAACGTCGTGGGAAGCAACGGCGGACAAAATGCGCGCCTTGCTCGAAGCTGCGGCGCGTGCGCCCGAAAACGGCGCATCTGCCGGTCATCGTACTGCGCCGATTACTACCGACGTCACGCTTAGTTCCGAGGTCCATCTCAAGGGTGGTTTAAAGGTCAATCCTCTGCGCCAGACTTCCATGCCACGCGCCAAATGCGTGATTATCGGGGCCGGGCCGACCGGTCTCAGCGCCGCGTATCACCTTGGATCAGGACACGCTGTTATTGGAAAGAAATGCGACTGTCGGCGGTTGGTGCCGCTCCATCCAGGACCAGGGTTTTACCTTCGACCATGCTGGCCACATCATGTTTTCCAACGATCCCTATGTGCAGAAGCTGTACGACGTCTTGCTCGGCAAAAACCAGCATTGGCAGAACCGCGAAGCATGGGTCTACAGCAAGAATGTCTTTACACGATATCCATTCCAGGGGGCGCTGTACGGCTTGCCGCCGCAAGTCATCAAGGAATGCATCATGGGCGCAATCGAAGCGCGCTTCGGCAGCTCGAATCCAGCTTCCAGCGCAGCCGCAAATGCGCCGCGCTGCGATCATCCAAAACCGGTCGAGGATTGTTGCGCCGACGGCAGCGTAACGCTCGCCGGAACCAGCGGCGCAAAGCAAAAAGAAGGCGCGGAATTTCGAGGAATTCATTTACAAGGTATGGGGGCGCGGTATCGCCAAGCACTTTGCGATTCCTTACAACAAAAAGCTGTGGACCGTGCCGCTGACGGAAATGGAAACGTCGTGGCTGGGCGGTCGCGTGCCGCTGCCGGATCTGGAAGAAATTATCGAAGGCGCGCTGGAACCGGTCGGCAAACCAATGGGACCGAATGCGCGCTTTGGCTATCCTCTGGTGGGCGGATTTCAGGCCCTGATGTCCGGCTTCCTTCCCCATATCCGGGGCAAAATCGAACTGAATGCGGACGTGACGCAATTGCAGGCGCGCGAACATGTGATTGCGCTGGCCGATGGACGTCGATTCCGCTACGACCATCTGATCAGCACCATGCCGCTGCCGGAACTGGTCAAGCTGATTGGAGCGCGAGGCACCCGAAACGGTGCGTGCGGCAGCACGCGCTCTACGTCACATTTCCGTGCGCTGCGTCAACCTCGGCATCGGGCGCGAAAACATCACGGACAAGCACTGGATCTACTATCCCGAAGATACGATCTTCCACCGTATTTTTGTGCAAGGCAATGCCAGCCCGCATTGCAATCCACCGCGGCGGCTTCGGCTTCACCTGCGAGATTTCCTACTCGCCGTGGAAGCCGCTACCGTTTGACGGCGAGGCATTGATCCAGCGCTGCATCGACGACTGCATCAAGGTCGGCATGATGCGGCCGGACGACCAGGTTCTGGCCGCGAACATGGTCGACATGCCGTATGCCTATGTCGTGTACGACCATGCGCGTGCCGCAAAACGTGGCGATCGTCAAGGCGTGGCTGGCGGAGCACGACATCGTGCTGGCCGGACGTTACAGCGAGTGGGAATACTACAATTCGGACCATGCCTTCCTCGCCGGGAAGAAAGCTGCCGAGAGCATTCAGAAAGAATTGCTCGACAGTTGCCGCCAATGCGCAGCCCGATTCCTGAGCACAAGATGAAGCCGCATATTCTGGTAGTCGGCGGGGCCGGTTATATCGGCTCCCACATGGTCAAGCGCCTGAATGAAACCGGCTATGTTCCGGTGGTACTGGACAACCTGTCGCAAGGGCGGCGCGAGGCGGTAAGGGCTGGTCAATTGGTCGTGTGCGACTTGGGCGATGCGAGCGCCGTCGATGTCGTCATGCAAGCTTTTCCGATCAGCGCGGTGATGCATTTCGCCAGTTTTATCCAGGTCGGCGAATCGGTTGTTGCACCGGCCAAGTATTACGACAACAACGTTGGCAATACGATACGGCTACTGGATGCGATGGTGCGTCACGACATCGGGAATTTCATTTTTTCATCGACTGCCGCGATTTTTGGCGATCCGCAATACGTGCCGATCGACGAGCAGCACCCAAAGACGCCGATCAATCCCTACGGTCGCTCCAAGTGGATGGTCGAGGAGATTCTGGACTGACTTCGAAGCTGCTTACGGCTTGCGTTCCAGCTGCCTGCGCTATTTCAATGCCGCCGGCGCTGATCCGCAAACTGAACTGGGCGAATGCCATGAACCGGAAACCCATCTGATCCCGCTGGTGCTGCAGGCAGCGTCAGGCCGGCGCGCCGCAATCACCGTATTCGGCAGGGACTATGAGACGCCGGACGGCACCTGTATCCGCGATTACATCCATGTGCAGGACTTGTGTGATGCCCATCTTTTAGCGCTGGAAAATTTGCTTGCCGGCGGCAACAGCGGACGCTATAACCTGGGCAACGGTAGTGGTTATTCGATTCTTGAAGTCGTCCACGCCGCCGAACAAGTGACGGCGCGGCGCATTGTGCAACAAGACGGGCCGCGCCGCAGCGGTGATCCGCCTACCCTTGTGGCGGACTCCACGCTGGCTCGACAGCAATTAGGCTGGCAACCACGTTTTGCCGACATCAATACCATCATTGCTCATGCCTGGCAGTGGGAACTCAAACATTTTTCCGCTATGCATCTACACCCCGATCCGAACTAAACGTAACGGCAAGGTACGCAGGTTCTTTGCTCAATAAAGACCCTCGGTGCGGCACGCAAGGAGCGAGTTGGCTGATCCTGAATGCAGGACATCACGGAAATTTACTGATTTACTGATCGAGTGGCTTGGCATGTGAGAATTAAAATCATGTGCGCCGTCGATCCGCCGACATCAAGCCACGAATGGCAAAGGAAAGTCCAAGCACTCCGTACATCAATAGCAGTGAAGGGGTCGACAACCGCTCTTCATAGCCCGGTTGCAAGCGCTGCGGCGTCAGTTGGTAGTCCACGAAGGAGGCCAGTCCTGCGACCGCGACGCCACCTGCCAAGGCAGGCAGAGTCTCGCCGGCGTCGGCTCTGGCCCCAAACAACTTTTCGTAGATGCTCGCCCAAAAAATGGCAGAGCCATGATGGACGCCATAACCGGCAGCGGTATACCGCAGGCTCGGGCTGTCTTGGCGCAAGGCGCGCTCTCCCCAAAACACATGGCTGGTCGCATTGGTCGCCGCGTACGGAGTCCCATTTTCAATTTGGCTGCGTGCGGCAAGCGTGGCAGTAGAGGCAAGACTTGCCCAGCCACCGGATATAACGCCGTCGCGCAATGCTTCTGTCCAGCTTTTCATATTTTCTCCGATTTTTCTCAGTTGTTTCTGGCCTGTCATGAGCGGCATGGGCTAGCTGTCTTATCCCTCAGCCGGGGACGGCGTTGAATTCGTACTGATCGCCGTTGTTTTTTTTACAGTGAGTTTGTACAAATTACGGTAATGAACGCACAAGGAAAGCAGCTTGTTGCCGTGCCCTTATATCGGCCGCGCTCATCACTGTCACTCGATGACCGCTTGCAGGTGCGACACCAGCAATGCGACATCATGTTCGTGATCCAGCTCTTGCACGAAACGGGCCCGGATCGCTTGAACACAGGCAATTGCAACGGCGAATAGCATGCCGTACGCAGCGGTAGCCAAACGCATTGCCAGATATTTGAGGCGCCTCCTGTCGTGGCTTTTTTGCTCCAGCGCAGACCATCAGCCCGGCATAAAAACTGCTTTTTGTGCCTCCCACATTTAAGCGCAGCTCCTCTCCCAAACGAAAGGAACAGTTATGTCTTTTAATCTTTTCAGTGCGAAAGGCACGCCGCTCAACCAGCAACGTTTCACGTGGCGCGACATGGTAGGCAAGCCGATCAGCAAGCTTGATGATGATGCGTTCACCAGGGTGCGCATCATTCTGATGAACGGAATAGAACAGGAAGGCCAGCGTTTTCAGCACATGGCGGCCAGAAGGAATCGAGATTTGCGGATACCGCTGGCGCAGATTCGTCGCATAGAACAGCATCAGGCCACCATGGTGAACTGGCTGCTGGGGCCAGACCATTCACCCTTGGAAATCACAATCGGTTACGAGCAGACTGCAATTGAAGTCACCGCAGCGGTGGCACAGCGCGAACCGGATGCCTATATTGCCCAGGCCTACCGCTTTGGCATGCTGGAAGATTTCGACCATCTGTATCGCTTCTCTGCGTTACTGGACCGGCTGGAAGGCAAGGATGCCAACAACATTTTGCAAAGCTATACCGATATCCTGACCGGCCGACCGACAGTACAGGAGCACCGTGCGCCGGAAGACGACGTACGTGAGCCGTACAGCAAGACATCGGCAGCGGCAGTAACGAAATTACATGCACTGACCATTGTTTCGGCTGAATCGCAGGTGAATCAGTATTACCTGAACAGTGGCCCCTTGTTTGCCGATCCGGTGGCGCGTCAACTGTACGCCGAAATCGCCTCGATTGAAGAGCGGCACGTCACGCAGTACGAATCCTTGCTGGATCCGAGTGAAACCCTGCTGGAGCAATGGCTGCTGCACGAAGCGACCGAGGTATACAACTATTACAGCTGCGTGCAACAGGAAACCAATACGCGCGTCAAAGCGATTTGGGAGCGTCTGTTGGATTACGAACTCGGTCATTTCCATCATGTGGCTGAACTGTTCAAGCGCTACGAGAACCGGGATCCTGCCGAGCTATTTCCCGGAGACTTGCCGGAGCCGATGCCGTTTGCGAGCCAGCGCCAATTCGTCCGCCAGACGCTGTTGCAGGAAGTTGACATGCGTGCCAAGGGCACTCAGTTTGTCGGCAAGAAGGATGAAAGCCAGGCTTCGATCGACTACCGAAATCAGGTCAATGCCGACGGTTCGCCGAGCGAAACGGTCGCGGCTGGTTACATCTGGACTCCCGGCACCGAGCTGGCACGGCAGGAAGCGGTCACAGTCTAAAGACCTTTGAATTCGCCTTTAACCGATTGGAAGGAACAGTAATGAAAGAGCAGCCAAAAATGGGCGTAAACCGCACCGGGGTTCAAATGTCACCGATCAATGCCGGTGAAATGAAGGATGGCGTTGCTACCGTCATGCAAACGGCGGCGGGCGACAACGCCGCCTTGGCGAGTCTGCGCAGTGCCTATATTGTGGAAGCGGATCAAATCGGATCGGTACCGATGCCGGGCACTGTCAAAGGTGCCTTGGCCACTGGCATGTCAATGATTACCGGAAATTCCCCGCAGTTATTGCTCGATAAATTAGGAGAACGTCTCGCCTTCGAACGGGCCGGTACCCGCCTTTATGAAGCCTTGATTACCAAAGTGCAGGCGCTGGAACAGGATGGTACGGCAACGTTGCCGCTTGAGCGTCTGCTACAGATCCGGAGTGAGGAAGCAAGGCATTTTGCCATCGTCGCCAACGCGATTGTCAGCTTGGGCGGTGACCCGACATCACAAACCCCTTGCGCGGATTTGGCCGGTGTGGAATCGATGGGACTGTTGCAGACGGTAAGCGATCCACGTACTACGGTTGCCCAGTCCTTGCATGCGGTGCTGGTGGCGGAACTGACCGATAACAATGGCTGGGAAATGCTGATTGCGCTTGCAGATCAGCAAAATCACGATTCGATGAGCGCCGACTTTAACATTGCGCTTCAGCATGAACGTGATCATCTGCAGCAGGTTCGAACGTGGTTCGAAGAAACGACGCTGGGCTCGGCGCTTTCGTCCGCGCCGCAGGCAGATGCAGGCAGTACGCCGCCGCCACTCCACTAGGAATCTTCCAAATGCGGCGGCGCAGGGAGGGCGAAAAGTTATGCGACTGATGCTCCCCCATCGGCATTGATAGGGCGAGAGAAGCGACAGGGAGACGAATTTTCGAATCGTGGCGCGAATCGGACCAGCGGAAGTTGGCCCTTGGTTTCGTGGATCGACTTCCGCGATTTTCTTTCTTCGAAATGTCGGACGCTATCAAGCAATATACTGGGTGTGCCATATATTGAATTCCGCTGTCAAACATGAGAATTTTTAATATACCCCATGTTTTTAGAATAAATATGCCGACGCTTTGGCAGGCGCGGTATGCGCTGGTGTGGCAGGTCTGGTGCAGGCAACAAAGCCGACATGACGGGTCGAGAACATTTCGGGGATTTGGCATTCGATCGTGAAATGCGACCCCGCTATTTTTCAAGGAGCGTTTGATGAGCAGCATTACCATCGATCATCCGCATAGTCACGCACATGAACTTCCACACGGTTGGCGTCGCTGGTTGTTCGCCACCAACCACAAAGACATCGGCACGATGTACATGTGCTTTTCCTTCACCATGCTGCTGACCGGCGGCGTGTTGGCGTTGCTGATCCGGGCTGAATTGTTCCAGCCCGGGCTGCAATTTTTCCAGCCTGAACTGTACAACCAGATGGTCACCATGCATGGCCTGGTCATGATTTTTGGCGCGATCATGCCGGCCTTCGTCGGCTTCGCCAACTGGATGATCCCGCTGCAGATCGGCGCCTCCGACATGGCGTTTGCACGGATGAATAATTTTTCGTTCTGGCTGCTGCCACCCGCAGCGCTACTGCTGGTGGGTTCATTTTTCCTGGGTGGCGGCGCGGCCGCTGCCGGCTGGACCATGTATCCGCCGTTGTCCACCCAGATGGGGCCGGGCATGGACGCCGCGATCTTCGCCGTCCACCTGATGGGCGCGTCGTCGATCATGGGCGCGATCAACATCATCACCACCGTGCTCAACATGCGCGCGCCAGGCATGACGCTGATGAAGATGCCGATGTTTTGCTGGACCTGGCTGATTACCGCCTACTTGCTGATCGCGGTGATGCCGGTGCTGGCGTCGGCGGTGACGATGATTCTGATGGACCGCCATTTCGGCACCTCGTTCTTTAACGCTGCCGGCGGCGGCGATCCGGTGATGTATCAGCACGTGTTCTGGTTCTTCGGTCATCCGGAGGTGTACATCATGATCCTGCCGGCGTTCGGCATCATCTCGCAGGTGATTCCCGCCTTCGCGCGCAAGCCGCTGTTCGGTTATGCATCGATGGTGTATGCGACCGCGTCGATCGCGATCCTGTCGTTCCTGGTGTGGGCACACCACATGTTCACCACCGGCATGCCGGTCACCGGCCAGTTGTTCTTCATGTACGCGACGATGCTGATCGCGGTGCCAACCGGGGTCAAGGTCTTCAACTGGATCGCCACCATGTGGCGCGGTTCGCTCACGTTCGAGACACCGATGCTGTTTGCGATCGGTTTCATTTTCGTGTTCTCGATGGGCGGTTTCACCGGCTTGATACTGGCCGTGGCGCCGATCGATATTCAGGTCCAGGATACCTATTATGTGATTGCGCATTTTCACTATGTGCTGGTAGCCGGTTCGTTGTTTGCGCTGTTTGCCGGCTTCTATTACTGGGTTCCGAAATGGACCGGTTTCATGTACAACGAAACCCGTGGCCAGATCCATTTCTGGCTCACGCTGGTGTCCTTCAATGTCACGTTTTTCCCGATGCATTTCCTCGGTCTGGCCGGCATGCCGCGTCGCTATGCCGATTATCCGGCGCAGTTCACCGATTTCAACATGCTGATATCCGTCGCGGCCTTCGTATTCGGGCTGGCACAAGTTTATTTCTTGATTGCCATTGTGTTGCCTACCTTAAGGGGCGGCCAGGCGGCACCCGCCAAACCGTGGGATGGCGCCGAAGGACTGGAATGGACAGTGCCTAGTCCAGCGCCATTTCACACGTTTGAAACGCCGCCGATAATAGCAAAGTAAAAGTCCATGTTTTTACGCCAATGGGGATGAGAGGCTGGAAAGAGGCATTCCATGGCAAAGCATGAATGGCTGTTAAAACGCAATTGTTCCTTGTCGCCGAGTCAGTTGGGAGGCGCCTACGCCATCCTGTGCCTGATGTCGTTTGCAGTGGCGATCATGCCTGCCTTGAGGGGCGCATGGCATGTATTTGCTTTTGCGGTGCTGGAAATGGCGGCAGTCGCCTTCGCTTTTTTGCACTATACCCGCCATGCCACCGATCATGAATATATTGCCTTGAGCGAAGACGATCTCCTAGTGGAAAGAGTCGAGGGCGGCCAGATACAGCGAACCCGACTGGACCCTTGCCGGACTCGCATTGTTCTGCCGCGCCATCCGCAAGAATTGATTTGCCTGCAAGCCGGAAGCATAAAAATTCAAGTCGGAGCGTATGTAACAGCAGAGCAACGGCGGCAATTTGCATGTGAACTCCAAGAAAAGCTGCAAAGAAGCTGCTATCCCCTTGAATATGGCGTTGGCGCGAATCAGGCGGCATGAGTGCTGGCTTGCCGGCTGCCGCAACAGCCAATCCCTGTCAACAAAGCCCCTTTCATAGATCCGCTTAAAAAGCGCTTCGGCATGATTTGAGTCACTCGTTTTTCCTCTGGCTTCTACTGGCTGCGCTTTTAATTTCTTCCTCTTTTTTGCCATCCTCATTTTTTTTTCTATCGCACTGGATGGCGAAGTTGCTGGCACAGCAATTGCATTATTTAATAAATCAAGATCAGCTTCGCGGCCGGATACTTTTTGTTTTACCTGTTGTTTTGTATCCGTAATGAAACAGGGATGATGTTTTATATCCCCAAAATTTTGTCAGCCCGCATGAGTAAAAAAAGCAAACAGACGACGAACAAGAAGATTGAGTTGTGGGGAGGGCTTGAATGTACTGTCAATCGAGTCTCCGATGAATATTTCAGCCAGATGGAAAAAAACGGGCACGCCGCCCGCCAGGGGGATCTGGAGCGTTTTGCTTCCCTTGGAATTCGCGCCATCCGCTATCCGGTGTTATGGGAGCGTACAGCGCCAGATGGCTTGGAGCGAGCCGACTGGTCATGGTCAGATGAGCGCCTGCTCGGTTTGCAACAGCTTGGTATCAGGCCAATCGTAGGGCTGGTACACCACGGTAGTGGCCCTCGGCATACCAGCCTGGTTGACCCCGGCTTTGCAGAAGAGTTGGCGGAATTTGCGCGCGCGGTTGCGCAGCGTTATCCATGGCTTGAGTACTACACACCGGTGAACGAGCCTTTGACCACTGCGCGTTTCAGCGGGCTGTACGGCCTGTGGTACCCGCATGGAAGGGATGAGCGCACCTTCATCCAGGCGCTGTTGAACCAGTGTCGTGCCGTGGTCTTGTGCATGCGCGCGATCCGGGAAATCAATCCGCACGCCAAACTGGTACAAACCGACGATCTCGGTAAAATTTACAGCACGCCGGAAATGGCGGAATTGGCAGGGTTCTATAACGAACGCCGCTGGCTGTCATGGGATCTGTTGTGCGGAAAAGTCGGTCCGGAACATGCGCTTTGGGAATACCTGTGCAATACCGGCATCGACCCGGCTGAATTCTTGTGGTTCCAGGACAATCCTTGTCTGCCAGACATCCTAGGCGTCAATTATTACATTACCAGCGAACGGTGGCTGGACCATCGCGTGGAACGCTATCCGCCGCACTATATCGGCGCGTATGGCGGGCGCCCTCATGCCGACATTGAAGCGCCGCGCGCACTGGCAACCCCTACGCCCGGAATCGGACCCTTGCTGCAAGAGATATGGGAACGCTACGGCTTGCCGCTGGCGGTGACCGAGGCGCATATCGACTCCCATCGCGAGGACCAGCTGCGCTGGCTGGTTGAAATCTGGGAAGCTGCGAAGGCGGCGCAACGCAATGGTGCCGATGTGCGTGGCGTCACGGTCTGGGCGTTGCTCGGTTCGTACGACTGGAATAGCCTGGTCACCGTGTCTAGGGGCTGTTACGAACCGGGCCCGTTTGACGTCCGTTCGCAGCCACCGCGTCCTACTGCGGTAGCCGGGCTGATGCAGGAATTGTCGATGGATCGCCCCTTGACGCATCCGGCCCTGCAAGGGCAGGGTTGGTGGCGCCGGCCCGGCAGGCTCTTCTGTCAGTCAGTGGCGACGAGCACCGCAATTGCCTCCATTGCCGTCGACCGTTACAGCGGCAAGAAGCAGCCGGTACAGCCGATCCTGATTGCCGGCGCCTCCGGCACGCTGGGCGCCACCTTTGTCCGCATCTGCACTCAGCGTGACTTGCCGTGCCGCGCGCTCAGCCGGCAAGAGATGGATATCGCAGATTACGCCTCGGTTGAGCGCGCCGTCGCCCGCTACCAGCCTTGGGCCATCATCAATGCCAGCGGGTATGTACGGGTCGACGAAGCAGAAAATGATGTCGAGCGCTGCTTTCGTGAAAATACACACGGCCCGTCGGTACTGGCGATCGCCTGTGCGAGGCATAACATCCAGCTGATGACATTTTCGAGCGACTTGGTGTTCGATGGCCGCCAGTGCGCCCCCTACGTCGAATCGAACGACGTGGCGCCGCTCAATATCTATGGCAAAAGCAAGGCCGAGGCAGAGCGCAGGGTGCTGGATATCGATCCCGAGGCGTTGGTGGTACGCACCAGCGCATTTTTCGGGCCGTGGGACCGTTACAATTTTCTCACCCAGTTGTTGAAGACGCTGGCTGCGGGTTTTCCGTTTGTGGCGGCGAACGACATCACGGTGTCACCGACCTATGTGCCGGACCTGGTGCATGTCTGCCTCGATCTGCTGGTCGACAAGGAAAAGGGTATCTGGCATCTGACCAACGCCCAAGCGATTACCTGGGCGGATCTGGCGCTCAAGGTCAGCGCCATGGCGGGCGTTGATGCCAGCCGGCTGGAGGCGCGGACCTGCGCCGACCTCAGCTACCTCGCGCATCGGCCGCTCTACAGCGCTCTCGGCAGCGAAAGGGCGGTTTTCCTGCCGACGCTGGATGATGCCTTGTGCCGTTATGTCGAGCTGCGTGCGCAGCAGGCTGAAGAAGATTATCCGGGGCCGGCGGCGCATTGCGGTAGCTGTCAACCGCTCGCTGGTACAGCCCGCGGTTAATTCGGGCGGGATTGCGGTCGATACGCGGAGCACAATGTCGGATGAGGCAATGATTGAAAAATTCGCCGTTTTCCAGTCGCCAAATCCATTTGTTAAGCGGCGCGCTGTCAACGAGGCCGGCGCTGCAGGGCAACACAGCCGGCTGTTGCCAACAAAGCGTTGGAGCGGCAATCGCTCCCTTGCCCCGGAGCGTGACATGGACGACCCCTAACATCCGTAACGCTTCATCGATGCCCAGCACGGCGTTTTTGATACCGTCTGCGCCGAACTGCAAAGCGGCAAAAAGCGCTGACGTTGACGTTGCCATTTCTTATTACTGGACGTCAATCCCATCCTGTCTGGATGACGCGCGGTGCAGTCTTCGCCATGCCAGACAATCGCGGATCGACCAGCTGATGGCGGCAAGGGCGAGCGCAGAAAGACTCCACGACAGCAGGCCATGATCAACCGGCGTCAGCGCGGCTGCGCGTGTAGACCAGTCGAGCAAGGTTGGCACCAGCACAAGCGTAATGAACCCCAGGTTCAGTGTCAGCAAAAAGTGCAGTATCCGTTCGTTCTGCGGCAGCACCCGAGTTCGATTTTCGACGAGTTCGTCGATTGCATCAATGATGATCGCAGCGACCAGTAACATGCCAATGAACGCCGCGTATCCACCATGCCAGGCGCGCCAGCCAAGTGCCAGGAACAAGGCGCCATACACCGCTTCGCGCAGCACATGCACGCCGACCTCGGTGCGAGCCTCAGTCCGGTGCGGCAGGCGAACGATCATTTCATGGTTGAGTAACGTGTCGATGCCACCGATCACGCCTTGCATGCACAACAATGCGGGCAATAAAATTTCGGTATTCAAGTTGCGATCTCCCATGGTCGTCTCGGGACGCCGTGACCTGTCAGCCGCTTTGCCCTCCATCGAGTGTCGGCTGCCGGGAAGGGCGACAGGCGGGTTCGAGTCGCAATACGACGGCGCCGTTTCGGGTTATAAAACCTTTTTCACCAGCTTGCGGCGCGTGCCGTCAAACTCCTAGCTTGGTACGTCGCCGTTTTGCACTCGGATAACGGGTGAACCACCTTCCTGATCACGACACCATCTGGCGAGCAGATTGGCGCCAATACCAAGGTCACGTGCGATCGCCGCTTTACTGGCACCAGGCTGTCGCGCCAGCGTGACAGCCTCACTCTTGAATTTTTCTGAAAACGTCCCTAGCTGCATTTAACACCCCATAGTTGGATCGTACCTATTGAATGTGTCCGTGCTTCCCGGGAAGCCCAAAAAGTCCCTTGCAAACGCTGATTAGGTTGCTCATCGTTGCCTTATTTGCAAGCAAAGAGTTCTGTTAAAATCTTGATGCACTAACTTTGGCATCGGAGTAGGCCAATTGCACAAAGTTATGTATGGATAACAGACCTTATGTGGCACGAATTTCGCAAGTCGTTGATTGTGACCATAACGAATTGCAATAATTATGGCGCCTACGTTTTGATTTCTCTTTTGCCCAACTCCGGCATGTTTTGGCGGCTGACATACGATGGCGATACGCACACCATCATGGCATGATGCGCCTCAATGAAATTCTTCAGACCTCCTCGATAGACTCTTTCTTCAAAAGCCAGGAAAATAGATGACACGACTTTCTTCACTCGACCGCGAGCAGTTGCTCGCATGCGCCCGTGGCGACATGTTTGGCCCGGGCAATGCGCAGCTGCCCATGCCGCCGATGCTGATGTTTGACCGCATTACCGAAATCGCGGCCGAAGGCGGCGAGTATGGCAAGGGTGTGATCCGGGCCGAATTCGATATCCATCCCGAACTGTGGTTTTTCGGCTGTCACTTTGAAGGCGATCCGGTGATGCCGGGCTGCCTCGGATTGGACGCGATGTGGCAACTGGCCGGTTTTTTCCTGCCGTGGCTGGGCGAACCCGGCCATGGCCGCGCGCTCGGAGTGGGTGAAGTCAAGTTCAGCGGCCAGGTACTGCCGAGCGCCAAGCAAGTGCGCTATCAGATCGACGTCCGTCGCGTCATGCGCGGCAAGCTGGCACTGGTGATCGCCGACGGCCGCACCTTCGTCGACGATCGTGAAATTTACGTGGCCAAGGATTTACGCGTGGGCCTGTTCAAATCAACTGTGGGGTTTTAATGATGCGCCGTGTTGTTGTCACCGGTATGGGTATTGTGTCGTGCCTGGGAAACGACCAAGCCAGTGTCGCGCAATCCTTGCGCGAGCTCCAGCCGGGTATCCGTCATGTTCCCGAATACGCCACGCTCGGCATGCGCAGTCAGGTCGCCGGCGTGCCGCAAATTGATCTCGAAGCGACCATCGACCGCAAGCTGAAGCGCTTCATGGGCGATGCGGCCGCCTATGCCTATGTCTCGATGCGCGACGCCATTGCCGATGCCGGGCTGGATGAGGCCACCATCAGCGATCCGCGCACCGGCGTGATCGCCGGCTCCGGCGGCGCCTCGTCGCAGTGGCAAATCGAAGTCGCCGACCTGCTGCGGCAACGCGGCATCCGCCGCGTTGGCCCCTACATGGTGCCGCGCACCATGGGCTCCACCGTCTCCGCCACGCTGGCCACCGCGTATCCAATTCACGGCGTCAGCTATTCGATTTCGGCCGCTTGTGCTACCTCGGCGCACTGCATCGGCGCCGCAGCCGACCTGATCCGCCACGGCGTCCAGGACGTCATGTTCGCCGGCGGCTCGGAAGAAGTGCATTGGGGCTCGAGCGCCCAGTTCGACGCCATGGGAGCGCTCTCCACCGGCTACAACGACCGTCCGCAGCAGGCTTCGCGCCCCTACGACGCCAAGCGCGACGGCTTCGTGATCGCCGGCGGCGGCGGCATGCTGGTGCTGGAAGAATACGAACACGCCAAGGCGCGCGGCGCCCGCATCTACGCCGAATTGCTTGGCTACGGCGTCACTTCCGACGGCGCCGACATGGTGGCGCCCTCGGGCGAAGGCGCGGTGCGCTGCATGCAGATGGCCTTGGCCAACGTGTCGCGGCCGATCGACTATATCAACACCCACGGCACTTCGACCCCGGCCGGCGACCCGATCGAATTGAAAGCGGTGCGCGAAGTGTTCGGCGCGGACTGCCCTCCGCTGTCCTCGACCAAGGCGCTATCCGGCCACCCTCTGGGCGCGGCCAGCGTGCATGAAGCGATCTATTGCCTGTTGATGCTGAAGGAAGGCTTCATGGCTGGCTCGGCCAACATCGAAACGCTCGACCCGGCGGTGGCGGATTTTCCGATCCTGCGCGAAAGCCGCGACGCCAAGATCGACGTCGTGCTGTCCAACAGCTTCGGCTTTGGCGGCACCAACGGCGCCTTGGTGTTCGGGCGGGTCTAGCCCAGTTCAGCGCCGTCCCCGGGTGCCGTACTCGGGGAATCGCGTGGCTGGGTCCGCATAGGCCGGCCACGTTCTGCCGGCCGCACCTGCCAGCGGATCCCTGGCCGCCGCGGGAATGGTCGCCAGTTCATGCGCGGCCCGTATCAGATACCGTACAGCCCACTCCGCATTACCGGAGTATGTTGCTTAAACGACCATGTGGCGCCCGATATTTGCCGTTTACCCATGGAGTATGTGTGGCGATCACGGCGCCGCTCTGCCTTCCCTTCGCAGCACGTCGTCAGCCTGACGCTGCCGCCATCCATTCTGCGATCGACTCCATGGCAGCCGGGCGCCTGCGCGGCGACGTCGAGCCGTCAGTGCCCGGCTTGGCGGCGTTGAGCACAACGAGGACGTGACCGCAGCAGCCGACCCATGCCGGATTTTGGTTCTGACCCGGAGCAGCCGCGAAACGGATCAAGGCAGTCGGCGTCATCCGATGAGCTCAGGATCAGCCAGGAGTATGTGGTGGAATGGCTTGTTTTAAGCGCGACACTGGTCCTTGTGATAATGAGTATGTGAGTGTGGACCAGCGCGGGCGGCGCGCATGGAGGCAGCAGTGGCGGTTTTCTGCCAGGTTTGAGATTATCCGGCTTGGATGGCATGCCAACCGCCTGGACGGGCGATTCGATGACTGGGATTGTCGTCCCTGCGCCGATTCAGGCATAACCGAACAGGATGGACAAACATGATACGTGTTGCAATCTGCGACGATCATCAGATTGTCAGGGCCGGATTCAGGCAGATCTTGTCCGGCATCGACGATATTGAAGTGGTCGCGGAAGCGGCCAGCGGCAAGGAGGCGCTGGAGATTGCGCGCAAAGAAATCTGCGACGTGATGATGCTCGACATCGGCATGCCGGACCAGAATGGCGTCGATACGCTGCGCACCATCAAGCGCGGCCAGCCGGACATGCCGGTCCTGATCCTGAGCGGCTACCCGGCGCAACAGTACGCGATGAACTTGTTGAAGATCGGTGCCAACGGCTATCTGAACAAGGAATGCGAGCCGGACGAGCTGATCCAGGCCATTCGCACCGTGTCCACTGGCCGCCGCTATGTTGGCGCCGCGGTTGGCGAGTTGCTGATGCAGGGATTCGACCAGGATGCGGGCGCCGCCCCTCACACTGAATTATCGGATCGGGAATTCCAGATATTCCTCCATCTGGCAAAGGGCGACACGGTCACCGGCATTGCGGAAAAGCTCTCGCTCAGCGTCAAGACCATCAGCACCTACCGCACCCGCGTGATGGAAAAAATGCAACTGAATTCAAATAGCGACCTGACCTATTACGCGCTCAAGAATGGTTTGCTGGAGTAGGCGGAAAGAGCGTGTGCCCCGTTGCGCTGGCAATGCCGCTCCGACTTGGGCGCTAACGCAACAGTTGCTGGATGTGGGAAACCAGCAGGCCGATATCCGTCGCTTTATCAAAGAAACCATCGGCCCCCAGCGCCATGCTGCGCGCCTTCAGCGCATGACTGGCATTGCTGGTGAAGACAAGACGCTTGCCATATGGCCGGGCGTCGCTGCTCAAGCCGGCCAGCACCCCCAGGCCGGTGCCTTCGCGCAGGCCGATATCGACAATCGCGACGTCCCATTCGCGGCAACGCAATTCCTTTAACGCATCCTTCTCATTTTCTGCAAAACCCACCACTTCTATTTGCGCGTTTTCTTGCAGAATATCGGTCAGGGCTGCGCGAACTTGGTGCGCATCTTCGATCAGGAATACTTTCAGTTTTTTATGCAGACTCATGGCGTCGCGGCTCTGGCAGCCTGTTTCAGCCACCTGGTAGTGCGCCCATTGTAGGTATGGCACGGCTGCAATGCAATAAGACGACTCAGGAAGAGAGTGTAGGAGAACGACTACCTGCCATGATCGACGGCACCAACGGCGCCGTAGATCGTCCTGATTCTTTCCAGGCACGCCGCTGAGCACGTATCATCGGGTAAGCTGGTGTTGCCGGCAGCCCGTATCAATCTTGGGAAATTCGGAATGAGAAAAAACAGTTCGCGCCCGATACCGCTGTATGTCGTGATCTTGTTCGTGGTATGCCTGGTGACCCTGGCCGGCAGCGCGGTCACCAATCATCAGAATCTGCAAAAGCTGAAACAAAACAATGACTGGATGGAGCACGGCTGGGGCGTTACCAACCACCTGAAAAACGTCAACCTGTTGATCATGGGTGCCGAAGCCAGTCTGCGCGGTTACTACCTGACGGGCAATCCGGTGTATCTCGGCCCCTGGAAAACCGCCAAACAGGACCTGGCTGCCGAGTTCAGTGCGCTCGAAACGCTGTTTTCAGAAAATCCCGCGCAGCAGAAGAACCTGGCGCAGTTGCGCATGCTGTGCGAGCGCAAGTTGCGGCAATTTGCAGAAAATAATGCGCGCTTTGACGACTCCGGGCTGGATGGGCTGGTGAATTTGCTCAAGCATAGCGAAGGCGCGGAAATCATGGATGAAATCCGGCTGCTCGACGTCATCATGGAGAAAGAGGAAGACGAGTTGCTGGGCGGGCGGCGCAATCGCTTTTACCAGAATTACAATCGCTCGCTGTGGATCGGGAATCTGATCAATGGCGCCGCCATCCTGGTGCTGATGCTGTTTTTCCGCCTGATTCAAACCGGATTCAAGAAGCGGCGCGAGGTCGAAATGGCGCTGCAGGTAGCCAACGACAATTTGGAATCGACCGTCTTGGCACGCACCGAGCAATTGTCGGTGCTGTCGCGGCATCTGTTGAAAGTATCGGAACAGGAAAAGGCCAGGTTGGCGCGCGAATTGCATGACGAACTGGGTGCGAATCTGACCGCGATCAGCATGGAGCTTGCCATCGCGACGGAAAAGGTGAAGGCGACCGATCCCGGCATGGCCAATCAGCTGTCACGCGCGAAACAGGGCCTGCTGGACGCATTCAATATCAAGCGCCGTATCATCGAAAACCTGCGTCCCAGCATGCTGGACAATCTGGGTCTGGCCGCATCGATACAAAACCATTATGAGGAAACCACGCGCCGCGCCGGCTTGGCGCTGAGCCTCGATATCGCGGAAGATTTTGACAACATCGACCCGGAGGTGTCGATTGCGCTGTTCCGTATTGCTCAGGAAGCGCTGACCAACGTGATCAAATATGCCCAGGCCGCGAGGGTACAACTGACGCTGCGCTATGCGACTTCCCGTCTGTGGCTGCAGATCGCCGATGACGGCATCGGCATTCCGCAGGACGCGTTGCGCAAATCAAAAACCTATGGCTTGCTCGGCATGCGGGAACGCGCATTGCTGGCAGGCGGCAGCCTCTCGGTCAAGCCTGGTGCTGGCGGTTGCGGCACGGTGATTGAGGTTTCGATTCCGCTGGCACGCGGCGAAGCGGCCGCGCATGGCGAAACAGCAAGCGTCTGAAGCAGAGTGAGAGGAAGGCCGGCATCGATTCGAAAGGCAAAAATAAACACCCGGCGGCTGCCGGGTGTTGTCGTTTGCCGGCTATCCCCGGCGTCCGCTGATGATCTGAACCAGGAACATCACCAGCGCCACGACCAGCAGTATGTGGATGAAGCCGCCGATCGTGTATGAGCTCACCAGGCCCAGTAACCACAATATCAACAAGATGACTGCGATGGTATAAAGCATAGGACTATCCTTTCATCGTTCTGTCTGCGTCCGCTCGGCGTTCATTGATCGCTGCGCGCCGCCAGACACACAAAGTCGCCGTGCACGCCGCCTTATTTTTTCTTGCCGACTTCGTTACCAATCAAGCCGCCTACTGCGGCGCCGCCAACCGTACCGAGCGCACTGCCGCCGGTCAGCACCGCGCCACCGACGGCGCCGATGCCCGCTCCCGCGACCGCGCTCTTGTCCTGGTGGGTCATGCCGGCACAAGCGCTCAAGCCGACGACCGCTGCCACGGCCGCGCTTTGCAATGCAAGTATGTGGATCGATCTCATGGTTGTCTCCTTTTCTGGTGTGGCTGGACTAGTCCAGGTCATCCGGCGTCATGCGTCATATGCCTGCTGCGGTACTACTTGGTACGAATGTCGTTCTTGACACTTTTCACGCCGGGGACCACGCGAGCGACCTCGGTTGCCTTGCCGATCGATTGCCGGTCCGCCACGAAACCGCTCAACTGGACCGTGCCCTTGAAGGTCTCGACATTGATTTCGGTGGCCTTGAGCGACGGATCGTTCACGATCGCCGCCTTTACTCTGGTGGTCACCACGGCATCGGATACATACTCGCTGGCGTTTTCCTGAGTCGCGGTGGATGCGCACCCCGCCAGTGCCATCATGGTGGTTCCGATAAAAAGCACGCCAAGCTGTTTTGTGATTGATTTCATTTTTTCCTCTCGAGCATGTTTGACTGCATTGGCCGGCCGTCTCGCCCGGCGTTCGTCAGGCGGCAGGCATGCGCCCGCCCTTACCTGGCCGTCAACTGGTGTTACTTGCCGTAACGGGATTTAGCTGACAGCAGGCAGTTCTCCTTCGAGGCGCCAGCGAGGCTGTCGCATTTTTCGACCGCTACCTTGTAGTTGGCATCGGTCTTGGCTTCCGTCATATCCGTGCGCGCGTTGGTGATTTTTTCCCCGGCCTTGGCCTTGGCGACTGCAGCCTCCTTGGCAGCCTTCGCTTCCTTCACGCACACGTCTTTGGCGTTGCCGGTCTGGTCATCGCACCTTTCCTTGGCCACCTCGTATTCGGCATCGGCAATATCGACCATGGCCTTGTTATGGGCCTTGGCTGTATTTTCATAGCTGGCCTTGGCTTCGGCTTTGGTGCGCGTACGATCCAGCTTGGCTTCTTTCACGCAGACATCCTTGGCATTGCCACTCAGTGCATCGCACTTGTCGGCAGCGATCTTGTACTCGCTGTCCGCCCGTGCCTGGGCAGCCTGGTAGCTGTCTTTGGCCGTATTGTCAGCCGCAAAAGAAGCCGAGCACATGGCCAGCGCGGCGGTGGAAATCATGGTGGCTATAAGCTTTTGTTTCATGGCATATCCTCTTTGATTGTTGAACGAAGGTCGCACGAGTTGCGCGCGTGGCGGCCCCTTGGGGCGGCCGTGGCGATTAGAGCCGGTAGTTTTTATTCCGCTCTTCGAATTCCTTGAGCTGCTTCTCGGCCTCGTCCTTGCCGATGCCATAGGTTTCCTGTAATTTGCCTGACAGCCGTTCGCGGTTGCCGGCAATGACGTCGAGCGTGTC
The DNA here is from genome assembly GCA_963707665.1 of uncultured beta proteobacterium. Classification (GTDB taxonomy): domain Bacteria; phylum Pseudomonadota; class Gammaproteobacteria; order Burkholderiales; family Burkholderiaceae_D; genus DATJCV01. The sequence continues at coordinate 175,527 of CAVPQU010000007.1, forward strand.
ATCGGTGAGCTTGCCCCACTGCTCTTTGGCCTTGCCTTTGAATTGCTTCCAGTTGCCTTCGACGATATCCCAGTTCATGGTGATTTCCTTTCGATCGATTTCGGTGTCGGATTGCGCTTGATCCATCCTGAAAACAAGCTGATGGGTCATGCATCCTGCATGCCGCGCATCGCGGTTGGGAGCGCTTGTTTCGTTGCGTCCAACCATGGAAAACATCGTAGCAGCGGCAACAATATTGCCGTATAGGACAGCAGAGCCTTGACGTGTAGGACAACAGGAAGCGATTGCCGCGGGCGGAGCAGCGGATGCATGGCGGCGCGCATCGATTGCCGGATGTTGGCCGCACGGTCCATACTGATGGAATGGTGATGGCGACCTTCCGCTTCTATGAAGAGTTGAACGATTTCCTGCCGCCCAAATTGCGCAGGTGCGAATTCGACTGTTCCTGCGCCAGGGCGGCGACCACCAAGCACATGATCGAGGCGCTGGGCGTTCCCCACACCGAGGTCGAGATGGTGCTGCTCAACGGCGAATCGGTCGGCTTCGGCCGGGTGCTGAAGGAAGGCGACCGCGTGGCGGTCTATCCCAAGTTCGAAGCATTCGACATCAGCACGCTATTGCGCGTGCGTGATCATCCGCTGCGGGTCGTGCGCTTCGTTGCCGATGCGCATCTGGGCGGACTCGCCCACCTGTTGCGCATGGCCGGTTTCGACACGCTCTACGACAACCACTTTCTCGACGGCGAGATTGCGGCCATCGCCGCGCGCGACGGCCGCATCGTACTTACCCGCGATCGCGAACTGCTCAAGCGGCGCGAGATCACTCATGGCTGCTATGTGCGTGCGCTGAAGTCGCCGCGGCAGCTGCGCGAGATTTTCGATCGCCTCGACCTGGCGCGCAGCGTACGGCCGTTTACGCTTTGCCTGTACTGCAACACGCCATTGCGTGTGATTGACAAGGCGCTGGTGCAGGAGCGCATCCCGCCGGCGGTGCGCGTGCTGCATACCCACTTCAGCACTTGCGACGCCTGCCAGCGGGTGTACTGGAAAGGCTCGCACTGGCGACGCATGCGTGCGCTGCTGGATGACGCGATGCCGTCGTCCTGACGGGCGCACTCAAACCGCTGCCTCAGCCCGATTTCAGGCCACCACATTGGCCAATTTCATCAGCGCCGAATGCGGCTTTAGCAACGACTGCAGCGTGCGGCACATGCTCAAAGACGTGACGGCGCTTGCTCCAGCGGAATACCGTCAAGCATCTGGATGTTCTGGAATATCGTTACGGGGCCGCACCGTGATATTCGTTGATATCGGAATCCGACTAATCGCAGCCTGTCACGCCCTTCTCAGGTAGCAGGCCTTGAGCATGAAGCTGCCGCCATCCATCTTGCAATCGACTTCATGATCGCCGCCGACCAGGCGGATGCTCTTGATCCGGGTGCCCTGTTTCAGCGTGATGGAGGAACCCTTCACCTTCAAATCCTTGATCAGCACCACCGCGTCGCCGTCGCTCAGCAGGTTGCCGTTGGCATCCTTCACGATGATCGCGTCCGTCTCGTCCGCGGCGCGCGCGGCTTGCAGCGTCGGCCACTCGTGGCCGCAGTCGGCGCAGACCGTGTGGCCGCCGTCCGGGTAAGTGTTTTCCATTCCGCATTGGGGGCAGGGTGGCAGGGTCGGCATGATTTCTCCGGGTATGCAAATGCAGAGTTGACAGGGGGCCGAGAGTATAACCGTGCCGGCGGTGCCAGCGGCTGGCTCGCCACCAGCCGGCGGTGACCGCCATTGCTGCCACGGCCGGTCTCGGCTCCGTCTACTCGCCTACAATGGGAACTGGTACGGATGCCGCGCCGGCACCCGGCTCTGCAGATTGTTCGCCAGCAAGGACTCATATCATTCACGTTCCGATCATTGCCGAAAGCGAAATCGAATTCAGCGCGATTCGTGCCCAGGGCGCCGGCGGCCAGAACGTCAACAAGGTGTCCAGTGCAGTGCATTTGCGCTTTGACATACGCGCCTCCTCGCTGCCGGCGGTGTTGCAGGAACGTCTGCTGCGATTGAATGACCAACGCATTACGCGGGACGGCGTGGTGGTCATCAAGGCACAGGCGCACCGCAGCCAGGAAAAGAACAAGGCGGAGGCTCATCCAGCGCTTGCAGGAACTGGTGGCCGGCGTCGCCGTGGTGCCGCGCCCGCGGCGCGCCACCAAGCCGACCCGCAGCTCGCAACAAAAGCGGCTGGAGCAAAAAAGCAATCGCGGGCAGATCAAGTCGATGCGCGGCAAAATATCGGAGTGAAGGCCGGCTGCTGGAACGGCGGCCGCCATCACCTGGCGCCGGGAGCTACGAGATGACCGATCCCTTCCATCTGCAACGTTTCGTCGATGCCCAGCAGGGCGTGTATGACGCCGCCTGCGCCGAACTGCGCGCCGGTCGCAAACGCAGCCATTGGATGTGGTTCATCTTTCCCCAGATCGAGGGCCTGGGATACAGCGCGCTGGCGCAGCGATACGGGATATCTTCGCTCGACGAGGCCAAGGCCTATCTGCGGCATCCGCTCCTGGGAGCGCGGCTGCGCGAATGCAGCCGCATCGTGGCCGATCTCGATGGTCACTCGGTGGAACAAATATTCGGCGCACCGGACGACATGAAATTCCGCTCCTCGATGACCTTGTTCGCCGCGGCCAGCGCCGGCGACACGGTGTTCCTCGACTGTTTGCAGAAATATTTTGGTGGACAACAAGACCCCTTGACGCTTGCCCGGCTGTGAGCTTGGCCCGGCGCTCCCGGCTATGCGCCGGATAGCGACGCCCAATGAAGCGATGCGCGCGGCCAAGCCGTCATTCGGCATCCTGCATCGGTTATCCAGCGCGCTTGCGTCGGGCAAACAGGACGATCAAGGCGATGATCACCACCAGCGCCAGCGCCATTCCAACCCGCGCCAGCATGACCAGATTGGTGGAGGAGCCGCCGCCCGCGCGCAGCTGCTGCACCTGTTCCGCGCTGACCTGCGCTTTCGGGTTGCCGTAATGCTGGGTGAGATACGAGCTCAGCGTCGCGATCTGCTGATCCGACAGTTCGTGGGCAAATCCCGGCATCCGCACCTGCGCCGGCTCGCCCTGGCGCTGGACGCCTTCCAGCATGACCATCACCAGGTTGCTGGGGTTGCTGCGGCCGGTCGCGGTGTTGTGAAACAGCGGCGGCAGGCCGCCGTCGAAGCTGCCCTGGCCGCGCGCCTGGTGGCAGGTCGCGCAATAGGCATCGTACAGTTGCGCCCCGGTCATCTGGTTGCGGTCCTTGGGCCACGCCCTGCCGCGGATGCTGTTCAGCTCGTCGGCCGCCGCGCCCCAGGCATACACCGGTTTGCTGTCGGCGGCGTCATGCTGCGCCGGCACGCTCTTCAGGTAGACCGCGATTGCCTGTAAATCTTCCTTGCTCAGATGGCGCAGGCTGTTGTCGATCGCCTCGGTCATCGGACCGGCTGCCTGGCCTTTGGCGGCGCTGCCCAGGCGCATGTAGTCCACCAGCTCCTGTGCGCTCCAGCCGCCGATGCCGCTATTCACGTCCGAGGTGATATTGGGCGCGTTCCAGGCGCCCACATCGGCGCCGGCGAGCTCGCGCGACGATTGTTCCGCCATCAGCATGTTGCGCGGCGTATGGCAGGCGCTGCAATGCGCGAGGCCGCGCGTCAGATAGGCGCCGCGGTTCCATTCCGCAGACTTGCCGGCATCTGGCACGAACGGCTTGTCGTCCAGGAACAGCAGGTTCCAGGCCGCCATCGATAGCCGGATATTGAAGGGAAACGGCAGCCGGGTGGCCGGCGGGCTGGTCTCGGCTGGTTCGACTGCGTGCATGAACCAGGCGTACAACGCCTGCACGTCGCCGTCGGTGACCAAGGCGTAGGAGGTGTAGGGCATCGCCGGGTAGAGGCGCTGGCCGTCGGCGCGCACGCCGCGCCGTAAGGCGTCGCTGAATTGCGCCAGCGTGTAGTTGCCGATGCCATGCGTTTTCGAGGGCGTGATGTTGGTCGAGACGATGGGGCCGACCGGCGTCGCCAGCGACAGGCCGCCGGCCATCGGCTTGCCGCCCGGCGCGGTATGACAAGCCACGCAGTCGCCGGCGGCCGCCAGGTACTGGCCGCGCTGGATCAGTTCGGCGTCGCTGCCGGCAGCGGCGGCGCACACGTTCAGGCTGGCCAGCGCCAATGCCAGCGCGGCGGCGCCGAGAGCGCATGAGAGATGCGTGCGCGCACTGTCATGACGCCTGCCCTGCGGCAGCCGCGGGCGGCGCCGGCGCCCGCGCTTGTTGCGACAGAATATGCTGCGCCGTGCGCAGCGCCACCGCCAGCCCGTTCTCGGTCGAGTTGCAGGTGCCGGCGGTCGGCAGCACACCGGTGCTGGCAAAAAACAGGTTCTCGTGGTCGTGCGCGCGGCCCCATTGGTCGCATATCGAAGTCTTGGGGTCATTGCCCATGCTGAGCGTGCCGCAGATGTGCTGGTTGTTGGCGAAATCGCCTTCCTTGCTGTAGCGCAGGTTGGTGCCGCCCAGCAGTTCGGCGATGCGCGTGAAATCCTGTTTCGAACGCTCGTGCCCGCGCCGCGTGTAGTCGTCGATCGCATAATGCGCCTGCGGTTTCGGGATGCCCATCGCATCCTTTTCGGCGGCGAGCGTGATGCGGTGATCCGGATGCGGCAGGACTTCCAACACGTTCTTGACGTTGAGCTCGTGCGCCACGCCATGCCGCAGCCGCTTTTCCAGTTCCGCACCATAGACGCCGTCGGTGATCAGCGCCCGGGTCACGCCATCGACCCGCGAAATGTTGGTGAAGTCGAGGCGGTACGGTGCATGCTCGGCGCGGAAGGCGCCGTCGCGCATGATATTGATCGAGCTCGGACTTTGCGGCCCGCGCCCGAGCCACAGTTCCTCGTCGCCGTCGAAGGTGAGCGAGGTGCTGGGGTGGTCCATCAGGTTGCGACCCACCATGTCGGAACTGTTGGCCAGGCCCTTCGGATATTTGTCGCTGGCCGACAGCAGCAACAGCCGCGGGCTTTCGATGCCGTTGGCAGCGACGATGAAGGTCTTGCCGGCGACGCGGTGCGAAGCCTTGTCGGGGTCGTAGTAGAGCGCGGCCACGATACGGCCCTGGGCGTCGTGTTCCAGCTGGTAGACGTTGGCGTTCGGCAGCAGCTTGACGCCGGCGGCTTCGGCCGCGGCGGCGGCGATGCCGCCGTGGTACTGGGCGTCGATCGGGCAGATCGGCTGGCAGCTGTTGTTGCCGCAGCAGGCCGGCCGGCCGTCGTAGCTGCGGCTGTTGCGCGCGGTGGTGTTGCTGACCACCTCGTAGACCGACGCCAGCCGTTCGCGGATGCGGCGCATCGCATACGGCTCGGCCACTGGCTCCATCGGGAACGGCTGCTGGCGCGGCGAGCCGGTATTCGGCGCGCCCGAGACGCCCATGATCTCCTCCGCTTCCTGATAAAAGGGTTCCAGGTCTTCGTAAGTGATCGGCCAGTCGACGCCGACGCCGTACAGGCTTTTGATCTTGAAGTCGTTCGGCACATTGCGCCAGGCGTGCGCCGCCCAGTGCCAGGTGGTGCCGCCGACCTGGCGGATGTATTCGGCCGGGTAGGGGTAGGGGCCGGCCTGCACCAGGTAGCCGTTGTCCTCGGGCTGGTAGATCGGATGCGGCGCCCACGGCGTCGACGGGTAGGGCGACATCCAGTCGCTCCTGCTGGCGGAATTGCGAAAGCGCGCCACCAGTTCAGCCCGCGTCACGCGTGGTCCGGCTTCCAGGATGATGACCGAGGCACCCGCCTGGGCCAGCTTGCGCGCGGTCAGGGAACCGATGATGCCGGAACCGATGACCACGAAATCGGCGGATAGCTGCTCAGCCATGTGCGCTCCTCATGTCGGTTTCCTGCCCCAGCTGCCGTAGGGGCCGTAGGCGTAGGTGGGCGGCTTCAGGACATCGGCGACGATCTCGGCATTCAGCGCGGTTTCAAACGCCAGGCAGCGCGCGCGTTGCTTGCTGCCGACGATGCCCATGTACCAGGCGGTGACGATGATGCGCGGCAACGGCGCCAGCGGCGATTTCTCGGCTGTCCAGCAGCTTTTGCAATTGCATTGGATCGGTCTTGCGTTCGTTGATCAGCGTCAGCAGCGCCTGCGCCGCCGCCGGGAAGCCGGGATCGTCGGCCTTGAGGGCGTCGTACAGGCGCTTGGCCTGCGCATTGTCGAGCGACTGGCGACCGGCGAGGATGGCCGACAACGCCAGGAAGGCCCCCTGGTCGGTATCGGCCACCGGTTGCGCCAGCGCCCAAGGGATCAATGAGGCGGTGTAGGCCGTCAGCAATCCCGCCAGCAAGAGCCGCCTCGTCGGGTCGGGCGGACCGAGGTCTTTCCCTGCTTTACTCGGATGATGCATAGCGAGTACCTGTCACAGTGCTTGCAATCAAGGTCGCCGAAATAGGCAAACAAGGCGACTCTCCTGTCCTTTTGATCCTGCTCCCTGAAACGCTATTCGTCTACTTGAGTTTCATCCAATGCTTGCCGATGGCAGGGCATCGATGATTTTCCGCGTCATGGACGGCCGACCAAATTCATTCCACCAGCGCACCCGCGCTAAGCCTTAAAGCAATTTGCAGGCTTCATCGAAATCAAGGCGCGGGCTGCGCGGGAACAGCTTGGCTGGATCGCCATAGCCAAGATTGCACAAGAAGTTGGTTTTGATATGGCTGTCGGGGAAATACTCGTATTCGAAGTTTGACCGCTGCTCGCTGGGGAAAAATTCATGGTCGACTTTGGCTTGATCGAAACCCGACATCGGTCCGCAATCCAGTCCCAAGGCACGCGCCGCGACGATGAAATAGGCACCTTGCAGAGAGCTATTGCGGCGTGCCGTGACCTCGGCCAATTCTGGTGTGTTGGCGAACCACGAGCGCGCGTCTGCATGCGGAAATAGTTTTGGCAGTTGTTCGTAGAACCTGCCGTCGTAGCCAATAATCGCTGTGACCGGCGCGGCCATGGTTTTATCAACATTGCCCGGTGCAAGTGCCGGCAACAAGCGCTGTTTCGCTTCCGGCGTGCGCAGGAAAAGAATGCGTGCCGGACAGCAATTGGCGCTGGTCGGCCCCCACTTCATGATCTCGTAAATCTGCTTCAGGATATCGTCGCTTACCGGCTTGCCTGACCACTCAGTATAGGTCCGTGCATTACGAAACAACAGGTCGAGGCCTTCTTGGTTGAGTTGCTTGTTCAAAGTTGATCTCCTTAAAAACTATGGCGTACGCCGATCATCAGGACTGACTGATTGCGACCGGAAGAAGGCGTGCCGCTTTGCGAATCACCGACCACCGCCACCGCGTTGACCGGGTTGCCGGTGCCCGCCGCGCCCAGCGTCTGGCCCTTGGCGATCTGCCAGGCTTCCAGTACGTAAAACGCGGTGCGCTTGGATAGCGAATAGGTTTGTTCGAACGAAATTTGCTGGTAGCGCGCCGGGTCGGTAATGCCGTTGGCGGCATTTTCCCGGGTATAGCTGTAACCGGCGCTGACGAACAGGGCGGGATAAAGCTGATAAGTCGCGACCAGGCCGGCGGTATTGAAGACCGCGGTGTTGGCGAACAGCGAGCTGCTCTTCGGCCGATACGCGACATTGGTGGCGTTGACGCCGAGCGTCAGCTTGCCGGCCGTATAGCGCGCCGCCGCACCGAGGTATTGCACCGAGTCGGCCGACAGATAACCTTGGTTGACCGGCGAGATCGTGAAGCTGCCCGAGGCGTTTGGATCAAACACGCCGGGGGTATTGCCGTTTTTCAATCGTAAGTAACCGAGCGCGAAATTCCAGGCGTTGACATCGTATTTGAACGCGGCGCTGACGGAATTTCCGCTTGAGGTCTGGCCGGCGACTTCGCCGAATCCATACATAACGCCGACTTGCGCTCCCGACCACAGCGGCGAGGTATAGCTCACTGAATTCTTGGCGCGGATCGTGGTGTCGAGTCCGTCGATGTCGCCCGGATGCGCGCCGGTGGCGCCGGTCAGCGCGGCGACCGGGCCGATCGGCCCGATGAACAGGTAATACGGCGTGTACTGGCGGCCGGCGGTCAGCGTGCCGTAGCGGGTATTGGCGAGGCCGACGTAGGCCTGGCGATTGAACAGGGTGTTGGCGGAACTCATGGCACCGGTGTCGGCCTCGAAGCCGTTTTCCAGCACGAACAGCGCTTGCGAACCGCCGCCCAAGTCTTCAGTACCCTTGAAGCCGAGCCGGCTGGCGGCAAGATTGCCGCTGCGCATGTAGGTGTTGGACGCTCCGCCTTGATTGCTGGAATGCACCAGCGCCAGATCGACCACGCCATATATCGTCAGGTTGGTTTGTGCCGCCGCCTGGCCGGAGATGCCGGCCGCCGCCGCTGCCACCAGCAGAAAACCGCTTTTCAGAGTCATTTCAGGTTCCTCCTGGTTGGCACGGCAAAGCTGCTGCGGCTTGTTTTGGCGGACCGGCGGTGTGCCTTTCAGCGCGCAAACGGCGGTCATTCACGACATGAGCCGGCCGCCAGCTCAGGCGGTGTTGGCGGAATAGGCATCCATCACCCGCGCCGAATAGATCAGCGTGGCGCCGGCATTGACGGCGACCGCGACGCCCAGCACTTCCATGATCTCTTCGCGGGTAGCGCCCTGCTTGACCGCGGCATCGGTATGGACGGTGATGCAGCCATCGCACTGGCGCGTGACCGCGACTGCCAGCGCAACCAGTTCACGCGTTTTGGCATCGAGTTTCCCGGTCTTGGCGCCGGCATGCGCGAGCGCCGCATAACCGCGCACGGTATCGGGACTCAGCTTGGCGATCTCGGCAATCCCGGCTGTCACTTGTTTCCGGTATTCATTCCAGTCGAGCATCATGTGAATTCTCCAATCGCGTTCAGGTGTGTACCCATGGCATCCTTATTGCGACGGCCGAATCACGCCCTTCCAGCGCCGGAATTGCCTGGATACGAAGTCGGTGAGGTTCGCGAAGACCATGCCTAAGCCGTAATCCTCGACATGGGTCACGGTATTGCCGGTTTGCGATTCCGCTCAAGTGGCCATGTAGAGGTCGGGGCCGAGCTCGGTCATTTCGCTGTCGAACCTGTTGAGCGTGTTTTTGGGATAGCCGGCATCCGCTCGCCACCACCCTGACTTCCAGATGCCGGGAATCGATAAAATGCAATTCGTAGATGGCCTGCGGGCCGAAATCGAACACGAATCTGTGGCCAATCACTTGAACCTTGCCGCTCATCGCCGTTTCCCATAGCTTGATCGACCCGCGGCACATCCTGGCGGATGAAGCACCCGTCGCTTCCAAGGCCGGAAGTGCGTGCACCCATCCACCGGGCAACGTATCGAGCGCCCTCTTCAAGGTTGACGCGGGTTGCCGTCCGGCCAGTTAGCGCTGTCGAGTCGAGCTTTTAATTTGGCGGTGTTTGCCGTTGGCGGGTTTGATATGGCTCAAGCACGCTTGCTTACGGATAGCGCACCGGCTTGCCGGGAGGATCGGGCAGTGGAATGAATTCGGTCTCCTGTGGCACCTTCGGAAAACGCTGGTCGCGCCAGTCCTGCTTGGCCTGTTCGATGCGCTCGGCCGAACTAGAAACGAAGTTCCAGGTGAGATAGCGCGGCCCGTCCATTGGTTCGCCGCCCAGCAGCATGAGCCGCGCCGGAGCAGCGCCGGCGCTGGCCAGCGTCACACGCTGGCCCGGCTTCAGCACCAGCAGCTGGCCGGCCTCGAACACGCCGTCCGCACCGAGGTCCAGCCGGCCTGCGACCACATACAGCGCCCGTTCCGCATACTCGGCGGGAATTTCCAGGCGCGCGCCGGGCTGCAGCTCCACGTCGGCGTAGAACATCGGCGACAGGGTCGGCACCGGCGAGCGGCGCCCGAACAGGCTGCCGGCGATGATGCGCGCCGTCACTCCTTCGCCTTCTTCCACCGGCAGGTCGGCCATGCCGGTGTGCAGAAAGGCGGGCTCGCTTTCTTCGTGCACGCGCGGCAGTGCCACCCAGCATTGCAGGCCGGACAGCGAGGATTGCTGTCGCCGCAGCTCCCGCGCGGTGCGTTCGGAATGGACGATGCCGCATCCCGCCGTCATCCAGTTGACGTCGCCGGGGCGGATCGGCTGCACGCTGCCGAGGCTGTCGCGATGCAGGATTTCGCCGGAAAACAGGTAGGTTACGGTGGCCAGGCCGATGTGCGGATGCGGCCGTACGTCCAGGCCCTGGCCGGGGCGAAGAGATGCGGCCCCATCTGGTCGAGAAACACGAACGGCCCCACCATGCGCCGCTGGCGCGACGGCAGCGCGCGCCGCACCTCGAAGCCATCGCCAAGGTCATGCGTGCGCGGCACCACCACGACTTCGAGGGCGCTGTCCGATGGCAAGCTGTCTTGCATGCTGGTCCTTTCCTGATTGGCTGATGGCGGCGCAACTGCGGCGACACGCGCCGTCGCAAGCCTGAATTTTGCGCCTTATTTCAGAGCCGCTCGTCATGCCTTCGAGCTTCCCGGCGTAGGAACATACTCCCGCTTTAGGCCTGCTATCTCGGGCAATAAATGGCCATTAAGCCAACATACTCCCGTCGCTTAGCTGAGGCGCACAGCTTGTTTCTAGCTGAGTCGCGGCTCGGTGGCAGTTTCGCGGTCGACGCTCGGTGATCCGGCGCCAAATTTCACGACCATGAGCAGGCCGCCGGCCATCGACAGATTTTTCATGAAATTGATCATCTGCATCTGGTCGGCAAAATTGGTGTGCGCGATCAGCGCCGATCCGATGGAAAACAGCGCCAGGATGGCCGCCACCCAGCGCGCCTGGAAGCCGAACAGCAAAGCCAGGCCGCCGCCTAGTTCGATCAAAATCACCAGTGGCGTCAGCAGGCTGGGCAGCGGCAGGCCTATCGAGGCAAAGTAGCCTTGGGTGGCGGCATAGCCGGTGAGTTTGCCAAAGCCGGAGATGATGAAAATCTGCGCCATCAACAGCCGGGCAGCGATGCTCAGAAACTTATCCATGATGCCTCCTTGTGAGTAAGAGCGGAGAAATCGAAAAATGCGTCATCCAAGGATAATGTATCTGCATTCGCAGCGCTTCTATTCCACCACGGCAAGGGCAATTTGACATGAAACGAAGGACGTTCCGTGCTGCCTTGCCCGCCGATCTTATTTCGCCGCCTGCTTGCGGGCGATCTGCGCCACATGGCGGCCCTGGAAGCGCGCCATCGCCAGCTCGTTCTCGCTCGGCAGGCGCGAACCGTCGCCGCCGGTGATGGTGGTGGCGCCGTACGGGCTGCCGCCCGATATTTCGCCCATTGTCATTTGCCGCGCCTCGGAGTAGGGCAGGCCGACCACGATCATGCCCTGATGCAGCAGCGTTGTATGAAAACTCGTCAAGGTGGTTTCCTGGCCACCATGCTGGGTGGCGGTGCTGGTGAACACGCTGCCGACCTTGCCGATCAAGGCGCCGCTCAGCCACAGGCCGCCGGTCTGGTCAAGGAAATTGCGCATTTGCCCGCACATGTTGCCGAAGCGCGTGGGCGTGCCGAAAATGATGGCGTCGGCATCGGCCAAATGTTCCGGCGTCGCCACCGGCACGTGGGCGAACGCCTGCCGTGCCGCTTTGGCACCGGATTTTTCCAGCACGTCATCGGGTACCAGCTCGGGCACTTGCAGCAGCGTGACCTGCACTCCTTCCACCTCGCGCGCGCCGGCGGCGATCGCTTCGGCCATCCTGTAGACGTGTCCGTGGGAACTGTAGAAAACCACCTGTACATTAGTTGCCATGCCATCTCCGATATGAATGAGGGAACGGGAATTTCCGGGAATCGATCCGTCGCGCTTGCCGGCCGTTGCAGCCAGCCGTCGCGCGACGACGCAAGGCCATTGTAGGGAGTTGCGGCCGGGAGCGGGGAGCGCAATATTTCGATGTTGAGCATCGATATTTTCGAGGCTTGGCCGGATCGGCAGTGCGATCGGCGCTCATGGATCGCTGCTAGAATCAATTGCTGCCGGCGGCCAGCTGTCCGCCGGCGCATACCCACATGAGCATACTTTTCCATCTGATCGAGCAATACGGCCTCGCGCTGGTTTTCCTCAATGTCCTGTTCGAGCAAGCGGGCGCGCCGATTCCCGCTTATCCGACCTTGGTCATCACCGGCGCCCTGGCCGCCCACGGCGACTATTCTGTGGCGGCGCTGCTGCTGACCGCGGTGGGCGCGGCGCTGCTTGCCGATCTCGGCTGGTATCTGACGGGGCGGCGCTATGGCAGGAAAGTGCTGACGACGCTGTGCCGGATCTCGCTGTCACCGGATTCCTGCGTGCGCCAGACCGAATCGATCTATGCGCGCTGGGGTGCGCCCTCGCTGATGATCGCCAAATTCATTCCCGGCTTTGCCTCGGTCGCCAGCGCGCTGGCCGGCACGCTCGGCACGCGGCGCGCCAGCTTCATCTTCTTCGACGGCGTGGGCGCCGCGCTCTGGGCTGGATCGGCGATCTACCTGGGATCGCTGTTCAGCAGTACCGTGGATGAGCTGCTGGGCGCGCTCGAGCAGCTCGGCAAATGGGGCCTGCTGCTGCTCGGTCTGGCGCTCTTGGCGTTCGTCGCCAATAAATGGTGGCAGCGCCAGAGCTTTCTCAAGTCGCTCGGCATGGCGCGCATTTCGGTCGACGAGCTGCACGCGTTGCAGCAGCAGGGCGCCGAGCCGACCATCATCGACGTCCGTTCTCCCGCCGCCCAGGGCGAAGGGCGGATTCCCGGAGCGCTGACGGTGGCGGTCGACGACGTCCGCAGCGCCGCGCTCGGCGCCGTGTTGGAGCATGAGGTGATCGTGTATTGCGCCTGCCCGAACGAGGCGTCGGCGGCGCAGGTGGCGAAGCAGCTGATGCAGACTGGGCTACCGCCGCGTGCGGCCGCTGACCGGCGGCATCGACGCCTGGATCGCCGCCGGTTATCCGGTGGAGTCGTAATGTCCCGATCTAGATGCACCGGCGTGGCCGGCGCCCAACACGCCGGTAGCTTGTCCCTTCACAAAACCGCGCCGCCATTTCGGCAGAAGATCGGACTTTGCCGTATTGCCCAATCAGGGAAAGGAGAGCCACCATGTCGCTGATCCCACGCCTGGCGCTTGCCGTACTCGGCTCCGCCTTGCTGGTCGCCGGCCCAACTCGCGCGCAACAACCGCCACCGGTCAACCCGCTCGATGCCGTCCCCGAAAAGATGCCCTTCGACATCCCTTACGGCCCGCCGATTGCACTGGAACGGGCGACGGCGGCCATTAATGCAGCGATTGCCGAGGCCAAAAAGCGTGATTGGAAATTGAACGTCGCCGTTGTCGACTCGGGCGGCAATCTGGTGGCCTTCCAGCGCATGAATGGGGCGCAACTGGCGTCGATCCAGATTTCCCAGCACAAGGCCCGGGCCGCGGTTACCTACCGCCGCGAAACGAAGGTCTACGAAGCCGGCCTTCAAGCCAATAATCTCAATCTGCTCACGCTCGACGGTGTCATTGGGTCGCGCGGCGGCATTCCCCTGGTCGAAGAGGGTAAGATCATTGGGGCGATCGGCTGTTCCGGCGGCGCCAGTTCGCAGGACGAGGTCGCCTGCAAGGCCGGGGTGGCGACCATCAAGTAAGTCTGCCGGGACTGCGCCGCCCTCCGCGCTGCATGACCAGCGGGCGCATGCCACGTTTTTTTACAGCGGGAGTCCCACATGAAAATTGAACGCACTGAGTTTGCCGGCACCGACGGCCACAAGCTGGCGGCGCGGCTGGACGCGCCGGACGGGCCGATCCGCGCCTACGCGTTGTTCGCGCACTGCTTCACCTGCGGCAAGGACATCTTCGCCGCCAGCCGCATCGCGCAGGCGCTGACTGAGCACGGGATCGCGGTGCTGCGCTTCGACTTCACCGGGCTCGGCGCCAGCGAGGGCGAGTTCGCCAACACCAACTTTTCCTCCAACCTGGCCGACCTGGTCGGCGCCGCCGATCACCTGCGCCAGCACTATCGCGCGCCGGGCCTGCTGATCGGCCATAGCCTGGGCGGCGCCGCCGTGCTGGCGGCGGCTGCCGATATCCCCGAGGTGCAGGCGGTGGTCACCATCGGCGCGCCGAGCGACCCCAGCCACGTCGCCGGCCTGTTCCGCCAGCAGTTGGCGCAGATCGAGGCCGAGGGCGAGGCGCAGGTGCAACTGGCGGGGCGGCCGTTTCGCATCAAGCGCCAGTTCCTGGTCGACGCCGCCGAGCAGAAGCTGGACGAGCAAGATCGCGCAGCTGCGCCGCGCGCTGCTGGTGATGCATGCGCCGCGCGACGCCACGGTCGACATCGTCAACGCGATGCACATCTTCACCGCGGCCAAGCATCCGAAGAGCTTCATCTCGCTCGACGATGCCGACCACCTGCTGACGCGCAAGAGCGATGCCGTGTATGCGGCGAATCTGATCGCGGCCTGGAGTGAACGGTATATCGCTGCGCCGGTCCAGGGCGCTTGATCGGGCTTGATGGGCACGTCGGGCGTGCCGTTGCGCTAGCCGAGTTGCAGCAGGCGCCGCTCGATCGCAAACACGTGCGGATCGTGTCTTGCCGAGCGCGCGCAAGGCCTGCGCCAGTTCCAGCAGGTAGTCGCGGTTGCGCCCGCTCGGCCCGGACGAGGCGGCGATCTGTTGCGCGATGGCGGATTCGGACGCCGGCCCGAGCCAGGCGGCATTCTCGTCGGTGGCGATGTAGATCAGTCCATTGGCGTGGCCGCCGTCGTCGAAGGTCATGTCGGTGACGAAGCGCAGGTAGCCGTTCTTTTCGCGGTGGTCGAGGTGGCCGAACACCTGCGGCGTGATCAGGTAGGCCATGCCGTCGCACACGGCGTCGGCCTGGGCGACCAGCGTCAGCACGCGGCCCGGCGCGGCCGGCGTGCCGCGGTGGTCGTGCGAACCCTGCCAGAAGCGGCGCGCCCAGCCGCGGATGCTGGCCGGACGGCGTTCGAGATAAGGGAAATCGGCCTTGAAGATCAGCGAACCGTAGCCGAACAGCCACACCTGGTGGTGGCTGTCGAATTGGTCCATGAGTTTGTTGGCGGCGGTAGTGTCGGTGGACATGGGGCTGGTTTTTGGCGGCTTACTTTATAATCAATCGAGCGAAAGCGTGGCAGTGCCGGAAAGACCCGGACGATGCCGGCGGTGTAGCCGCGGGCAAGCGGATCGGGAGCATTGTGGGCGGCTTTCGTTTTTGCATTACTTTACCCCGATCGGCATCAGTCCTGCCGGTCCCGCCGGCCTCGTTGCTCCCCGCCACGCTGCACAAAACCCATTGAGTCGCACCGATAGATTATTTCCACCCTGCACAGGAGCATCCATGAAGTTTGAAACCCTAGCCGTCCACGCCGGCTATGCCCCCGATCCGACCACCAAGGCGGTGGCGGTGCCGATCTACCAGACCGTCGCTTATGCGTTCGACAGCGCGCAGCACGGCGCCGACCTGTTTGACCTGAAGGTGCCGGGCAACATCTACACGCGCATCATGAACCCGACTCAGGACGTGCTGGAAAAGCGCGTGGCGGCGCTGGAGGGCGGCATCGCGGCGCTGGCGATGGCTTCCGGCATGGCGGCAATCACGGCGGCGATCCAGACCATCGCCGAAGCCGGCGACAACATCGTCGCGGCCAGCACGCTGTACGGCGGCACCTACAATTTGTTCGCCCACACCTTCCCGCAGCAGGGCATCGAAGTGCGCTTCGCCGATGCGCGCCAGCCGGACAGCTTCGCGCCGCTGATCGACGAGCGCACCAAGGCGATTTTCTGCGAATCGATCGGCAACCCGCTCGGCAATGTCACCGATCTGGCCAAGCTGGCCGAGATCGCGCACGCCCACGGCATCCCGCTGATCGTCGACAACACCGTGCCCAGCCCCTACCTGTGCCGGCCGTTCGAGCACGGCGCCGACATCGTGGTGCACGCGCTGACCAAGTACATGGGCGGCCACGGCAACAGCATCGGCGGCATCATCGTCGATTCCGGCAAATTCCCCTGGGCCGAGCACAAGGAACGCTTCAAGCGCCTGAACGAACCGGACGTCTCCTACCACGGCGTGGTCTACACCGAAGCGCTCGGTGCCGCCGCCTTCATCGGCCGCGCGCGCGTGGTGCCGCTGCGCAACATGGGCGCGGCGATCTCGCCGATGAACGCCTTCCTGTTCCTGCAGGGCATCGACACACTCAGCCTGCGCATGGACCGCATCTGCGACAACGCGCTGGCGCTGGCCAAGTATCTGCAGTCGCACAAGAAAGTGGCGTGGGTCAAGTACGCCGGCCTGGCGGATCACCCGGACCACGCGCTGGTGCAGAAATACATGGGCGGCAAGGCCTCCGGCATCCTCTCGTTCGGCGTCAAGAGCAGCGATGCCGACCCGCGCGCGGCCGGCGCCCGCGCGCTCGACGCGCTGCAGCTGTTCACGCGGCTGGTCAACATCGGCGACACCAAGTCGCTGGCGACGCACCCGGCCTCGACCACGCACCGCCAGCTCGATGCCGGCGAACTGGCCAAGGCCGGCGTCTCGGAAGACATGCTGCGCTTGTCGATCGGTATCGAACATATCGACGACCTGATCGCCGACCTGGAGCAGGCGCTGGCTGCGGTCTGATGCCTGGCCGCCCGGTGCTGAGCGCCGGGCGGACCGGGCGGCCGACCGCCTAAGCTTGGCGGTCGGCCTCTTCCCGCCTCCGCAAAAACCGAAAGGCGAGGCTGCCATGAATTGCCGTCCCCACTGCGCTGCCTGCTGCATCGCGCCTTCCATTACTTCCCCGATTCCCGGAATGCCGCAAGGCAAGCCCGCCGGCGTGCCTTGCGTGCAACTGGACGAAGAACTGCGCTGCCGGATTTTCGGCGCGCCGGAACGACCGACGTGCTGCGGCGGTTTGCAGCCATCCACCGAAATGTGCGGGACCACGCGCGAAGCGGCGCTCATCTGGTTGACGCGGTTGGAACGGGAAACCGCGCCATGCCCGCCTGCCGGCACACGCCGATGACAGCCGCGCCGCATTTCTTGTATCAATCAAGCAAAGTGGGAGTATGACAATAATCCGGCTGCTATTTGGCCGGAATTAGCCTGCATAGATGGGAGTATAAGTAGCATCGATTACCGGGCGACGCTGCCCGCCAACCCCAGCGCCGACACCAGTGCAAATCCCTTTTGCAACTGCGACCTGGCCAGCCGCGAACCGGCGGCGCCGGGCAACGCCAGTCCAGTTCGCTCACGCACAGTTCATGCTGCGACAGCTGGCACAGCAGCAGGCGGTCCGGATTGGTCATTGCTTTCAGCAGTGCGCAGGCCGCGTTGGAAGACGCGCGCAAGCTTGATAGATCGAGGCTGGGTGCAATAATGTTCATGCCAGTTCCACGGATTGATTTCACTGATTTCAGGGGTCATCATGTCACCGCAAGTCCAGGGGTTCCACGATCCGGTCACCGGCACCGTCAGCTACGTGGTCTACGAGGCGCCGGGTGGCGCCTGCGCACTGATCGATTCGGTCCTCGATTACGAGGCAGCCTCCGGCCGCACCCATACCGCCTCGGCCGACCGCTTGCGCGATTTCGTGCGCGCGGAGAGCTTGCATGTCGAGTGGATTCTGGAGACGCATGCGCATGCCGACCATCTGTCGGCGGCCCCGTATCTGCGCGAGCAGTTGGGCGGGAAGATCGCGATCGGCGAGCACATCACGCGCGTCCAGCAGGTATTTCACGACATTTTCCACCTGGAGCGGGAGTTCCTGCGCGACGGCAGCCAGTTCGACCATTTGTTTGCCGACGGTGAGGAATTTGCGATCGGCCCGCTGCGCGCGCAGGCGCTGCACGTGCCCGGCCATACGCCGGCCGATCTGGCCTACCTGATCGGCGATGCGGTGTTCGTGGGGGATACGCTGTTCATGCCGGACGGCGGCAGCGCGCGCGCCGATTTTCCGGGAGGCGATGCCCATGCGCTGTACCGCTCGACGCGGCACCTGCTGGGGTTGCCGGCGGCGACCCGGATGTTCGTCTGCCATGACTATCCGCAGGGGCGGGAAGCGCGCTGGGAAACTACGGTGGCCGAGCAGCGCGCGTCCAATATCCATCTGCATGACGGCGTGTCCGAAGAGGAATTCGTCGCCATGCGCACCGCACGCGACAAGACGCTCGGCATGCCGACCCTGATCCTGCCGTCGATCCAGGTCAATATCCGCGGCGGCGCGCTGCCGCCGGCGGAAGCAAACGGCACGCGCTACCTGAAGATCCCGATCAACCGCCTGTAGCGGGCAGCGCCGCAGCGCCTGCAGCGCGTTCGCGGTGACGGCGTCGGCCGGGAAGAAGGTTTCCAGCGCCAGTTCCGAGAGCGTGACGTCGACCGGCGTGCCGAACACCGTGGTGGTGCTGATGAAGGACAGCAGGCCCGGATTCGGTGCGCAGCTGGAACGGTACGGCAACGCCGGCATAGTCGGCCGCGGCCGCCTGATCCGCAGCGCCGCTTTGCGCATATTCCTGCGGATAGCCCTGCAGCTCTTCTCTCAATGCTTCGAGCGCCGGATCGGCGCTGACCTCGATCTGTTGCCGCAGCCGTTCCAGCAGGTGCGCGCGCCACTGGCGCAGGTTGGCGATGCGCGGCGCCAGCCCGTCCGGATGCAGCGACAGCCGCAAGACGTTGAGCGGCGCCTGCAGCAGCGCCGGCGCGACACCGGTCAATAGCGGCGCCACCGCCGCGTTGGAAGCGACCAGCGTCCAGTGGCGATCCACCGCCAGCGCCGGATACGGCGCATGCCCGGCCAGCACCAGGTCGACCGCGCGCCGCGCCGCCGCCAGTGCCGGATCGTCAAGCGCGCGCTGCGGGAACATCGGCGCATAGCCGGCGGCGTGCAGCAGCACATTGCGCTCGCGCAGCGGAATCTCCAGCCGTTCGGCCAGGTGCAGCACCATCTCGCGGCTCGGCTGCGAGCGGCCGGTTTCCAGGAAACTCATGTGGCGCGCCGAAATGTCGGCTTCGCAAGCCAGGTCGAGCTGGCTCAGGCGCCGCCTTTGGCGCCACTCGCGCAACAGCGTGCCGACCGGCCGGGTGGATGTCATCATGCCGCGATGATAGTGCAACCGCGCCGCCAAGCCCATTACCCCCCAGGTAATTGAGAAACCGCCGCCGATACCCGAGCATGGAATCGGACAACAGGGCGCCTGCCGGGCATGCCGCCGGCACTCCCCGCTGCCCATCCCAACCATCCTTCCCCATGGAGTCCGACATGCCTACCGTAAATGACCTGATCGACCGCTATATCGACGGCTGGAACGAAACCGACGGCGCGCGCCGGCGCGACCTCATCGCCCGCACCTGGACCGAAACCGCGACCTATCGCGATCCTTTGATGCAGAGCGAGGGCCAAGCCGGCATCGACGCCATGATCGACCAAGTGCAGCAGCGCTTCCCGGCGCATCGCTTCCGCCGTACCAGCGCGGTCGACGTGTTGCATGACCATGTGCGTTTTACCTGGGAACTGGCGGCCGACGGCGCGCCGCCGCTGGCCAGCGGCACCGATTTCGGCGTGGTCTCGTCCGGCCAGCGCCTGCAGTCCATGGTCGGCTTTCTGGATAGCGCACCGGCGGCATAAGAGCAGGGCGGGCGTCGGGCTTGACGCCACACGGCGCCCGCTATGTTGGCCGATATCGTTGCGGCGCGGTTTCGTTCGTTATCAATTGTTTCAAGCGGTTTCAAATTTCGCCAAACCTGCAATACTGAATTTGTCATGAAATGCGGACCAAGCGTCTGCAGTATTCACGGCAAGGTAACAGTGCAATTCGGCAAGATTTGGGCAACGAGGTGTATCTTGAAAACCGTTAAATCCGTATTTTTGTTGGGTGTCCTTCTGGCGGCGGCTAGCGGCGCCTGGGCGCATCCGGGCGGGGGCTTCCATGGTGGCGGAGGCTTCCATGGCGGTGGAGGAAGCTTCCATAGTGGCGGCTTTCGTGGCGGTGGCCATTTCCACGGCGGCGGCCGTTTCCGCGGCGGAGTCGGCGTCGTGATCGGCGCGCCGCTGTTCTGGCCTTACTACTACCCTTATTCATGGCCGTATTACCCGCCCACGGTAGTGGTGACGCCGCCGGCGCCCACGAGCTATATCGAACAGGGAGCGGGCGACCAGTATTGGTATTACTGCACCGATCCGCAGGGTTACTACCCGTATGTGAAAGAGTGCCCGGCCGGCTGGCAGCAGGTCGCGCCGCAACCGTCCGATAACCGTTGATCCGGAGCCCATCATGAGGATGACACCCTTGAAGGCAACGTCGCTGCTCCCTCTCCTGGCATTGGGTGCATGCGTATCCTTGCCGACTGGCCCCAGCGTGCTGGCGCTGCCGGGAACCGGCAAGAATTTCGATCAGTTTCGCGCCGACGATGCATCGTGCCGGCAATATGCGCAATTCCAGATGAACGGCATGTCACCGGACCAGGCCGCGGCTGAAAGCGGCTTGCGCAGCGCCGCTGTCGGCGCCGTTCTGGGCGCGGTGGCGGGCGCTGCCATCAACGGTGGCCGCGGCGCGGGTGTCGGCGCCGGCGTCGGCACGGCGGTCGGCGGGCTGTCCGGCGTGGGCTCCGCCAACAGCGCCACTTACGGCACTCAGCAGCGCTACGATTTTTCCTATACCCAATGCATGTATGCGCAAGGCAACCGGGTGCCGGTCTCGGGACGCTTCGTGACGCCGCCGGCACGCATGCAGGGCGCGGCACCGCAGACCAGCCCGAATTACCGACCGCCGCCGCCCAATACGCCGCCGCCGCCCGGCTATTGATCGCACGCGGGCGCGGTGCGCCGCATTTTCTTTCCCTGATGGATTTTTAGGACACCGCTGGTTGATGCACGTCAAGCCTCGGGGAGAAAATGCCCGAAAGCGGCGGGCGGTGGGCGTGGATCGGCGACACTAATCGGGCGGTCGATTGCAGCGACCAGGAGGCGGGCTCGAAGCCCGACGCCAAGCAAGACCGCAGTGTTTCGATAGCTGCCGCCATGGCGCAGGCAGGCAGCCGGGATCGTCCGCACATCATCGCGCATTCATGAGCGTTTCCAACTCATCATCCAGAGGCATCGCGCACCGCCATGCCGGGTGGACGGCGGCAGTCGTGGCCGCCTGCCTGGCCGGCTGCGCGGTCGGACCGGATTATGTGCGGCCGCCGCTGGAGGCGCCGGTTGCCTATAAGGAAAGCGGCCCCTGGAAAACTGCCGAGCCGCGGCAGATCGACAGCCGACAAAGCTGGTGGCAGGCCTATGGCGACAGCACGCTGGACGAACTGATCGAACAGGCCAACGCAGCCAACCAGAATATCCGCCAGGCCGAAGCCCAATATCGCCAGGCGCGCGCCGTGGCCGCCGCCGCGCGCGCTGGCTTCTGGCCGACGGTCGGCGCCAGCGGCGGCGTTGGCCGGGCGCTGGCCAACAGCAACGGCATCAAGCTTGGCAATCAATACCAGCTCGCCATCGACGCCAATTGGGAACCGGACATCTGGGGCGGCGTGCGGCGCGCGGTCGAGGCCGGCACAACCGGCGCCCAGGCCAGCGCCGCCGACTTGGCCGCGGCGCGCCTCAGCATCCAGGCGACATTGGCGCAGGATTACTTGCAATTGCGGGTAACCGACCTGCTGCAGGAGTTGTATGCGCGCACCATCGTCGCCTACCAGCGCGCATTGCAGCTGACGCAAAGCCAGTACGCGGCCGGCGTGACGCTGCGCTCGGACGTGGCGCTGGCGGACAGCCAGCTGAGCGCGGCGCAGGCGCAGGCAATTGACCTGCAGGCCCAGCGCAGCCAGCTGGAACACTCGGTCGCGATCCTGACCGGCAAGGCGCCGGCGGCATTGTCGCTGGCGGTGGTGCCGGCCGATCCGCATGCGCCGACGCGGCTGCAAGTGCGCTTGCCGGAGATTCCGGTCGGCTTGCCGTCGGAACTGCTGGAGCGGCGTCCCGATATCGCCGGCGCCGAGCGCCGCGTGGCGCAGGCCAATGCCAATATCGGCGTCGCCCGTGCTGCCTATTTTCCGGCCCTGACGTTCGCCGCCAGCGCTGGCTTCAACGGTCCCGGCTTCGCCCAATGGTTCGACGTGCCGAGCCGGGTCTGGTCACTGGGCGCCACGCTGGCGCAAACCCTGTTCAACGGCGGCCTGCGCCAGGCCCGCAGCGAGCAGGCGCTGGCCGCCTACGACGCCACGGTGGCGCAATACAAGCAAACCGTGCTGGGTGGCTTCCAGGAAGTCGAAGACAACCTGGCGACCTTGCGCGTGCTGGCGCAGGAAGCGGTGGCGCTGGAGCGCGCGGTGGCCGCCAGTCAGCTGGCCGAAAAACTGGCGCTGGCCCAGTATCGCGGCGGCACCGCCACGTACTTGAGCGTGGTCACTGCGCAAACCCTGTCGCTGTCCAATGAGCGCACTCTGGTGCAGTTGCGCGGCCGCCAGTTGCTGGCCAGCGTGGCCTTGATCAAGGCGGTCGGCGGCGGCTGGGATGCGCGACAAGCGTTGCCTGCGGAATCGCGGCAGGCGCAGGCGGCCGACTGATGGAGCGCGCGCAGACCATGACCAGCGCCTCTTCCCGGCGACGCCTGCTCTGGCTGATCGCGCTGCTGGTGCTGCTGCTCGCCGGCGGCGGCGCCTGGCTGCGCCATAGGAGCATGGCCGCCGAAAAGCCGGCCGCCACCCCGACGCCGCCGGTGGTGGCCACTACCGTGCGGGTGCAGCAGCGCGATATGCCGATCACGCTGACCGGCGTCGGCACCGTGAGCGCGCTGCAAAGCGTGACGGTGCGCGCGCGCATCGACGGCCAGCTGGACAAGGTCGGCTTTATCGAAGGCCAGGATGTCAAGGAAGGGCAACTGCTGGCGCAAATCGATCCGCGCACGCTGCAGGCGCAACTGGCGCAGATGCTGGCGCAAAAAGCCAAGGACCAGGCGCAACTGCAAAATGCGCGGCGCGACCTGCAGCGCTACACCGATCTGATCCGCCAGGATGCCGCTACGCAACAGACGCTGGATACGGCGCGCGCGCAAGTGGCGCAACTGGAGGCTGCGCTGCAATCCGACGACGCCCAGATCAACTTTGCCCGCGTGCAACTGAGCTATACCCGCATCACGGCGCCGATCGGCGGCCGGGTCGGCGCGCGCCTGGTTGATCCTGGCAACATCGTGCACGCGACCGATCCCAACGGCCTGGTGGTGATCAACCAGATCGATCCGATCGCGGTGGTGTTCACGCTGCCCGAGGACGCTTTTCAGAATATCAACCGCGCGCTGCGCGCCAGTCCGCAGCCACTGACGGTGCTGGCCTATGCGCGCGAGAACGAGGAAATGCTGGGCCAGGGCAGCCTGATCCTGCTCAATAACCAGATCGACACCAGCAGCGGCACGGTGCAGCTCAAGGCCCGCTTCGCCAATGCCGAGCACAAGCTGTGGCCGGGCCAGTACGTCAACGCGCGGCTGGTGCTGGGCCAGCGCCGGCAGGCGCTGACGGTGCCGGCGGCCGTGGTGCAGCGCGGGCCGAACGGCGTCTATGCCTATGTGGTCGACGCCGACAGCACGGCGCGCATGCAGCCGATCCAGGTGGCCGACATTCAGGACGGAGTGGCCGTCATTGAGCACGGCTTGAGCGCCGGCCAGCGCGTGGTGCTGGACGGCCAGTACAAGCTGAAAGCCGGGCTGCGCGTCGCCGAGGCGAGCGCCCAGAATGGCAGTGCCAGCGCCGCTCAGCCGCCACCCGCACCGGGGAGCGCCAAATGAGCGTTTCCGCCCCCTTCATCAAGCGCCCGATCGGCACTTCGCTGCTGGCGCTGGCGCTGTTCCTGGTGGGCGCGGCGGTGTGGCAGCTGCTGCCGGTGGCGCCGCTGCCGCAGGTCGATTTCCCGACCATCCAGGTGACGGCCAGGCTACCGGGCGGCAGTCCGGAAACCATGGCGGCCAGCGTGGCGCAACCGCTGGAGCGGCAGTTTTCGCTGATCGCCGGGCTTGTCGCAAATGACCTCGATCAGCGCGCTCGGGCTGGCGCAGATCACGCTGCAGTTCGATCTCAACCGCAACATCGACGGCGCCGCGCTCGACGTCCAGACCGCGATCAACGCCGCCAGCGGCCAGTTGCCGGCCAATCTGCCGAACCCGCCGACCTTCCGCAAGATCAACCCGGCCGATTTTTCGATCCTGATCCTGGCGGTGCAATCGGATACCTTGCCGCTGACCACGGTCAACGATTTCGCCGACAACATCCTGGCCCAGCAGATCTCGCAGATTTCAGGTGTCGGCCAGGTGGTC
This sequence comes from uncultured beta proteobacterium, assembly GCA_963707665.1. GTDB lineage: Bacteria > Pseudomonadota > Gammaproteobacteria > Burkholderiales > Burkholderiaceae_D > DATJCV01. The sequence goes on from CAVPQU010000007.1 coordinate 199,817, forward strand.
ATCTTCGGCCCGCAAAAGCCCGCGGTGCGCATCCAGGTCGATCCCGGCAAGCTGGCGGCGCTCGGCATGAGCCTGGAGGACGTGCGCAGCGTCATCGCCAGCACCACGGTCAGCCAGCCCAAGGGTACGGTGGACGGCCGCAGCCAGAGCTTCACCGTCTACACCAACGACCAGCTGCTGGCGGCCGAGCCGTGGAACGACCAGGTGCTGGCCTACCGCAAGGGGGCACCGATCCGCGTGCGCGACATCGGCGTAGCGGTGGCCGGCCCGGAAGACGTCAAGCAGGCGGCATGGGTGTTCGCCGGCAAGGGCGCGGCCGCCGGCGAAGCCGTGCAGAACGGGCGCGCGCTGGTAATGGGCGTGATCAAGGAGCCGGGCGCCAATGTGATCGCCACCGTGCAGCGCGTCAAGGAGGCACTGCCGCGGCTGCAGGCGGCGATTCCGCCCACGGTGCGCGTGACCACGCTGATCGACCGCACCCAGACCATCCGCGCCTCGGTGCTCGATGTCGAACTGACCCTGCTGCTGACGATTGCGCTGGTGGTGATGGTGATCTTCGTGTTCCTGCGCAATGTGCCGGCGACGCTGATCCCGAGCGTCACCGTGCCGCTGGCGCTGCTGGGCACGGCGGCCGTCATGTACCTGGTTGGTTTTAGCCTGGACAACCTGTCGCTGATGGCGCTGACGATCTCGGTCGGCTTTGTGGTCGACGACGCCATCGTGATGCTGGAGAACATCTACCGCCACGTCGAGGAAGGCATGGCGCCGCTGGAGGCCGCCTATAAGGGCGCGGCCGAAATCGGCTTCACCATCATTTCGATTTCGGTGTCGCTGGTGGCGGTCTTCATCCCGCTGCTGCTGATGGGCGGCATCGTCGGCCGCCTGTTCCGCGAATTCGCCGTCACGGTGACGCTGACCATCGCGATGTCGGTGGCGATTTCGCTGACGCTGACGCCGATGCTGTGTTCGCGCTTCCTGAAGAACCGCGAAGGACAGACGCACGGCCGCATCTATCAATGGTTCGAGCATGGTTTCGACATGCTGCTGAACGGCTACCGGCGCGGCCTGCATCTGGTGCTGCGCCATCAATTCATCACCCTGTGCGTGTTTTTGGCGACGCTGGCGGCTACCGTGCTGCTGTTCATCGCGATCCCGAAGGGCTTTTTCCCGCAGCAGGATACCGGCTTCATCTTCGGTTCCGCCGAATCGGCGCAGGACACCTCCTTTGCCGCCATGAACCGGCGCATGCTGGCATTGGCCGACGTCATCCGTCAGGACCCGGCGGTCGCCAACTTCGGCATGAGCGGCGGCCAGACCACCTTCAACACTGGCGTCTTTTTCATCGGCCTGAAGCCGAAAGACGAAGGCCGCAAGGCCAGCGCGGACGAGGTGATCGCGCGTCTGCGGCCGAAACTGGCGCAGATCGAAGGCGTCAACCTGTTCATGCAGGCCGGCCAGGACATCAATGTCGGCGGCCGCCTGTCGCGCACCCAGTACCAGTACACCCTGACCGACGCCAACCTGAACGAGCTGAACGAATGGGCGCCGAAGCTGCTGGAGCGCCTGCGCCAGCTGCCGCAGCTGACCGATCTCGCCTCCGACCAGCAGAACGCGGCGGCCACCGCGACCCTCACCATCGACCGCGCGCGCGCTTCCAGCTTCGGCATTTCGCCGGCGCTGATCGATGCCACCATCTACGACGCCATCGGCCAGCGCCAGGTGGCGCAATATTTCACCCAGATCAACAGCTACCACGTGGTGCTGGAGGTGACGCCGGAACTGCAGCAGGACCCTGGCCTGTTCAGCAAGCTGTACCTGACTTCGCCGCTGACCGGCCAGCAGGTGCCGCTGTCGGCCTTCGTCCACATCGATACCAGCAAGACCGGCTATCTGTCGATCAACCATCAAAGCCAGTTTCCGGCGGTGACGCTGTCGTTCAACCTGGCGCCGGGCGTGGCGCTGGGCGACGCGGTCGATGCCATCCAGAAGGCGCAGGCCGGCCTGGGCGCACCGCCCGCCCTGAGCGGGTCGTTCCAGGGCACCGCCCGGGCCTTCGGCGAATCGCTGGCGACGCAGCCCTACCTGATCGCCGCCGCGCTGGTGGCGGTGTATATCGTCCTCGGTCTTCTTTACGAAAGCTATATCCATCCATTGACGATCCTGTCGACGCTGCCCTCGGCTGGCGTCGGCGCCTTGCTGATCCTGATGCTGGGCGGCTACGACCTGTCGGTGATCGCGCTGATCGGCATCATCCTCTTGATCGGCATCGTCAAGAAGAACGGCATCATGATGGTTGATTTCGCCCTGACTGCCGAGCGCGAGCAGGGACTGGAGCCGCGCGAGGCGATCTACCAGGCCTGCCTGCTGCGTTTCCGACCGATCATGATGACCACCATGTGCGCGCTGCTGGCCGGCTTGCCGCTGATGCTGGGCACCGGCGCCGGCTCGGAACTGCGCCGCCCGCTCGGCTTCGCCATGGTCGGCGGCCTGCTGCTGTCGCAGGCGATGACCTGTTTACGACGCCGGTGGTCTATCTGTACCTGGACCGCGCGCATTTCTGGTTCATGCGACGCAAAGAAGCGCGCCGCGCCGCCCGCGAGTCCTCGATTCCGGCCTGATCCGGGCGCCGGCAACTGCGGTGCCACTCCCCGCTACCCCACGCCGTACCATGATGCCTTGCGGCAACCACACTTCGTGTCACAATCGACGTTGCCGGCACATGTACGGTAGGTTCCATCCCTTAGCCATTTGAAAATTCCATGTCCGATCAAATCAA
>CAVPQU010000008.1:0-36020 GCA_963707665.1 uncultured beta proteobacterium
CACAGCGTCGGTCGAGAGCTGCCGTCCAGGTAGGGCGGCTGTCGGCCAGTTCCGAACGTTGGCCACGGGCGGCTTTCCGGTGTCTCATTTTGTCGTTCCCCGGCCTTAGATGACAAGGGTGCCACCACCAGCAACGGGCCAGAAGCGCCTGCTCGTGTCCGCCGCTGCTTTACGGACGAACCGCGTGCGCTATGCCGCTTGACGCAAGTCTGCTGCCGGCTCGACAATCGTCCGTCATGATCCCACGGCCTTCTTCTTGCACGCGCTTGCTCGCCATCACGGCGGCAGCATTCTTCAGTCTTGCCTTACCTGCGCATGCACAGGCGACGTCAACGGAGCCCGGGCCTCGTCTGACTTACGCTCGGACGACGGCTTCAGAGTCCGCCGCGGGCGCGGCGCGCGGCGCGCCACAGCGCAGACACAGGCGCCCAGGCCGCCACGCTGCGTGCGATCGGCGGGCAGGGTCACTCACGCAGGAGCTGCGCTACCGCGTGAAGTCGCCTCAAGTGCGCGAGGTGCAGGTGCGGTTGCGGCTTGCCAAATACCTTGCGCTGTACGATGTCGACGACCGCTTCGGCATGCTCACCCGAGAGGCAGTGCTGAAGTTCCAACGCGACAACGGACTCCGCGCCACCGGCATGGTCGACCAGCAGACCTGGGACACGCTGCTGCTGCGCTCGCGCGTGCCGACCGAAGCCGAGCTGAACAACACCGACGTCGGTTCTTGGTTCGCGGCGCCGGAGCAGGAGGGAGTTGCAGCACCGACTGCGCCAGGTGGGGCTGTACCAAGGCGCGGTCGACGGCACATTCAACGACAGCACCCGGCGGGCGATCGAAGCTTGGCGCGTCCGCATGGGCTTGCCCGTGAGTGAGGTCATGGACGAGCGCACCTGGGCGCTTTTGATCCGCCGCACGCGCAATCCCCGCTATGCCGAGTTGTTCGACGCGTCGCCGGCCAGCACGCTTGTCCAGGAGCTCGACCCCCGCTGTGCGACGGGCAAGGTGGTGTGCGTCTCCAAGCAACAACGAAAGATGTCCTATGTCGTCGATGGCAAGGTGCACTTCACGCGGGAAGCGCGTTTTTCCAGGCCCGGCTGGGACAGCCCCGAGGGCGAGTTCCGCATCTGGTACATGAACAGCGACACGGTCTCAAAGATCTTTGGCGAACGCACTCCGATGCCCTACGCCATATTCTACGAGGGCAACGTTGCCATCCACTACTCACAGGACTTCGCCGATCAGGGCTACGAGGGCGGCTCACACGGTTGTAGCCAGCTACGCGACTACCAGGTCGCCAAGTGGCTCTATGAGCAGCTCAAGGTCGGGGACCGAGTGGTTGTCTATTAACTGCGCGGCGTTCGACACCACATGAACCGTCTGCTCCCTCTCCCTCGCCCAACCAAGGAAGAAATTGAGCAGTTGCTTCCGTTTGAACAGTTGCCGTTGAGTAGTGTTCATCTCATCAAAACCGAAGCCCAAGCCCGGCGCGTACTTGCCAATATTCGGAGGGCAAAGTATGTCGGATTTGACACCGAAACCAAGCCTGTGTGGGCACCCTAAGTTGAACCCTCGGCATCTCCGCTGGAAGGGCCCAGACTTAGTGTCGCACTACAGCAGCACCGCGCTTAGCGCAGTGTGGCAACATTGATTGCACTTTGCTCCGCAGGCCTGCACCAGTGCGGGGTCGTGACTGGCGAACAGCACGACGCGATCTCGGGACCAGGTCTTGAACTGTTCGGCCAGCACGGCGCGAGCCTGCGCGTCTAGCCCGTTGCTGGGGCCGTCCGCGATGACGACGGCCGGCTCACCCAAGGCGGCGGCCGTCAGGAAGACCTTGCGGCGCGTACCCGTCGACATCTGTTCGAAGCGCTTATCCAGATGCGGTTCCAGCCCCAGTTTGTATGCCAGATCGAGCACGGCATCGTCGAGCGTTGTGTTCTTTTCGGAGGCGACTTGCTCGAGCAATCCACGCCCCGTCTGCATGGGAAACGCCAAGCAATTGTCGGGCACATAGGCCATGCGGGCTTTGGCTTGCAGCGGCGTTTGGATGAGCGAATGTCCGTCGATCCAGACGTCGCCCGCATCCGGTGCGATCACGCCCGCGATGATGCCCAGCAAGCTGGATTTGCCGGTGCTGTCTTCTTCACATAGCGCCACACATCCAGGCGGGAACGTATGAGTCAACTCCTGGAATAGACGATGGTCGCCATAGCGCTTGCTGAGATTGTCGATGCGTAGCATGCCGGGAAGTATACGCATGAATGCGGCACGCGGCCGGATCTCGTACCAGATGAAGCTAGTTACCGCCTTCAGGGGACAAGGTGGCGCATCTTGAATGATTGATGTGGTGGCGGAATGACAATTATTGACCGGTAAGCGCCCTGTTGCGCAAAAATGGACACTTGCCGCCTAGGTGCTACACCTCCGTCTGCATTGATGGTAACTCTGGGCAAAGAAAAACCCGCACGAGTGCGGGTTTGTGATTGGCTGTAAGCCTAATTAAGCTTTGTGCTTAGCCTTGCTAACTGCCTCGCTAATCGACTTGCAAACGGATTCAAAGGAGTACCGTTCACTTCTGTTCACGTGCCGAATGAGCTTATCCATGGACGGAGTACGGACTAGACCGGCATTGGTCGGGCCATTATTCGAAGCTGCGCCCTGGTTGGCAGGGAAGTAGCGCGCTGGCGTATCCATATTCTTTTCCTTCACCGTTCCCTCCAAGGTAGCACACTTGTTAATTGAACACAAAAAACTACTGGACTGATGCCAGTGCTTCACCCTTATCGGGGCCATGTGACCGCGGTCACCATCCCGAACATCCCCAGCGCACAGGCGCGGTCGCCAGGTAATGAGTCGGCGCGCGACGGACGAATCATCGGCGCCATGTAACCTGGATAGGCTTCCACCTTGTAGCTCGAGTCGGGTGCCGCGACGCCGAAGTAGCGTTGCAGTTGGTCCGGCGTGGCAGGGAGATAGTTGGCGCACATGGGGGTGATTTTAAAAAGGTCCTTCGCCAATTTGCGGGAATTCCAGTCGTGTGGTTCGAATCCCGACAGTATGCGATCAACTCTTCTCGCAACAGCTCTGAGCTTCCGGAATCGACCCAATGCGGTCTGTCGAGAAGGTGGAAAGCGGACGTTCGCAGTCGCTTAACGTTGAAGCTGAACCGCGAGCGGCGGCCTGCCGACGCGAGTCGGCTCGAGCAACTGGTTAGGCCACATTTAGCCATTTCCTCATTGAGAGTTGATCGATCCGTTGGCCGTTGTGCTCGTAGGCGCCTTCATACGTGCTCCAAGTCTCAAACCTGAAAGATTCGTACAGCGCCACTGCGGCCGGGTTTGGAACGTTCACAACGAGAAGCATCCCCTTGGCGCCGTGCTTAGAGGCACGCGAAATGCAATCATCCAGCAATGCTCTACCAATCCCTCGCCCACGGAAGTCCGGATGAACAATGACAGATGAAAGGCCAAACCAATCGGTGGCCTCTGGGTCTATTGGACATTCGGGCATGCGAGATAGCGAGGCAGACCCAACCATGTCCTCGCCGATGAAATAACCAAGAGTCTCAAACGGAGGACGAAGTTGCTGCTCAATGCATTCGAGCGTGAGCGCAAGTTGGCGTTCAACGGGACGCCCCAATGTGCCATCGACATCGGCTATGCCTCGCAGGCTTTGCAACGCCCGTGCATCTTCTAAGTTGAGCTGGCGAATTTGCATGCGAGTTTTGTCGCCTAACGACTAGGTTGACCAGCGCGTAGCATCTGCGTCGAACCGCCAGTTAGATCGGGGCATCGAAAGTACATCATTTATCAATTCGAACAATACGATATGAAAAGCTTCCTGCCGCGCTCTCTTCTGCCCTAACCACTACGACAGCGCTGGCCTTTACGCCTGTAACACCAAAAGTGTATTCCCGATACGCGGCTTCTTCTCCAGGAGATCCTTGGTATCGAACCGATCGCGCAACAGAAACGCGTTCAATACTACCTACTTTCATGGCAACTTCAGGAGCACCACGTAGAAAATGTTCAGCCTCCGGCAGTGCAGTGTCTTGCGTCATAAGAAACTGGACGAAAATCTGCATAACTATTGCGGAAATAAGCAATAGCATGCCGTACTTTAATAGCTTCCTGACAGATAGGGTCGGCATGTATTTGGAATCTAACGCCTGAGTTAAGCCGCGCCGCGAAGCGGGCTCGGCTTGAACGAATTGTTAGGCCGCACTCGCTGTCAGGACTGCGGGTCGAACCCGAAAACGCGCAACTCCTGGTCGCAGCGGCAGGCCTTTGCGAGGCGCGCTGCCCATGCGATGGCCTCGTCGCGCGAAGGCAGTTCCAGCACCGTGAAGCCGCCGTCGAGCGTGGGCGCCCAAGGATAGCCGCCCTTTGCAACCGTGCCGTCGGCCGAGACGAGCACGGGCGGCACGTCTTCGTCGATTCCGCCGGCGAAGACGTAAACACCGGCAACCTTCGCCTCTTCAATTACGGCGTGAGCGTCGCGGCCCACCGCGTCCCATTCGCCGTCAGGCACGACCATTGCCGCGCTTGGAAAAGAGATCAGGTATTTGGCCATGGTTCTCCTCCTGGAAATTGACGGCGGCCGTGAAGCGTGTGTGCGGCCTAACGTTTTAATTAAGGGGCCGGCGTTAGCCGGTCCCGCTTGAATGAAGTGTTAGGCGCTTTTATTGGTGCTTTCCCCATCGCCAGTGCGGCGGCTCGCCTGTGCACCAGCAGACAATGGTGAGTAAAACTGACAAGCCGCCTACACCGAGCAAGAACTCTGTGCGATTGGAGCTTGGCGGAACGAAGTGTACGAGAAGACCAAGGCAGACTCATAGACAATGAGAACGAGCCAGCCTTGCCAAGTAGAAGGAAAGCTCCAACCCCAGCCATATCGTTTGGCAGGGAACCAGTATTTTTTCGTGAGACTCATACAATGACCTCCGAAATTACTAGTGCCTAACGCTGCGCTAACAGGCGAGCAACATGTGCCGCAAAGCGCGCATTCTTACGTTGCTTGTCCTGGTTCAGCAACGAGTTAAGCACTTTACGCAATTGATGTAACTCCCCACGCAAACGTGAAAGAAATTGCCACATAGACTAAGCCAACAAGTGCGGTGCCAAAAGCTTGGGACGCCGCATCTCGAGCCTTTTGCACTCTATCCGTTCCAGCAGTTTCAAGAATGCGTGACTGCTGGCGAGCGACAATTAAGGCAGGTAGATAGCAAAATGCCGCAATAACGAACGCCAATGGAAATGGCATTAGAAGAGTCGCAAAGAATAGCACTAACGGACCGAGTGGAAAAAGAAGCGCTAACAAAGCCACCACTTGGGATTGTTTGAATTCAGCAAGGATATTTGCCTCCTGGCGTACCATCCGAATTGTGCGGTATGCCATTACCCCGAAAAATATCAATAGTGCAATATCGAACATGATATGTTTAACTTGTTATAAATCGCAAAATGGCAATTTAACATGGGACATTGCGATTTAACACCAAGTCTGGAGACGGCTGCAAACCGCTTGATAACAGGTGCTGCTGTCCATATGCTGTATTTATGTAGAGTATTAGCAAAACCGACAAACCACCTCTAGCCCATTGGATTCCCTTGGCCTTGCGAATGACCGCTTGGGAACGATTTGATTGGCCGCTTTTGGCCGGTACCGGAAGTTTGCTAAGGGCGGCTTCCGACCGAGGGTGTGTGAAAACGCGGCTTTGCTGCTAAGCCGGCACGAAATAGCGGAATAAAAGGAAAGCGTCTCTCGACATGTTGTGGGCGTGTCTTTGGATTTTCACGTTTTCACATAGCCTCGACCCAATGCGGTCTGTCGAGAAGGTGGAAAGCGGACGTTCGCAGTCGTTTAACGTGAAGGTAACCGGCACGCAGCAGCCCCTCGCCGCTGCGTGCCCGAGTCGACCGACCTGTTAGAGCGCATACCGCAGGGCCTACCCCTCCACCATCTGACAGGGAACAACTGGCATCACCTAGTTGGATGGTGGGCGATCTGTGCCGTCCCCCAGTGCAAAGGGATTGGCCTTTTCAGCGGTGGGACGAACCCCTGGAGGAAAGAAGCGATAGATCGTGCCGTCCGCCAGCCTCGAGTATCGTGTGCCAGGGGGATCGTAAGCTAGCCAAGGCCCGGCTACCATGCTGCCCGTGCTTTCTTGCGTCCACCCCTCGGATTCGACGGTTGGCGGCGTCGCGTACCGAGGAAGCGGGCTTGCCGGCGCGACCACAGGGGGCTGCATCGGCCGCGGAGCCGTGTCTGCGGTCGCTGGCGCGCGATCTGAAAATGCGGGGATGGCTATGGCAAGAATCACGCCGACGCCGATCAATGCAAGTACAAAGAGCGCGATGATCCGGCCCTCAGAAGCACCTCGTCCTGAAACGTCGATTCGGTTCTTGACTCTTCCCAGCCAGAAGTAGATTCCTCCGCATACGAGCATCACCAGGAACTTGATGAGGGCAATCGCCCACATCCCTCCAGTGACGTCATGCACATTCGGCAGCCACGTCGTAAGCACTGGCAGGAGGCCGAGGAGCTGCCAGGCAGCGACCAGGCCGACGAATACACGAACGACACGAATAGCTATGAGCATGTCCGGACCCTCCCTTGCGCTCTAACGCCTGAGTTAAGCTACGCCGCGAAGCGACGTCGGCTTGAACGACCAGTTAGGCTTGGCTAGGTGATTCTGAATGCCATACCTATAGCTTCCGCTTCTCAAGGTGGCATCGATAAGGCTCACCACCATGCATTGTGATGAAGTAGCTAACGGCCTCACCGGATAATCGGTTGATCTTTACGCGTTGCATTGGTGCCCAGTTGCTGTTACGTGACCATTCAATGGTGTACTCAATGAGATCGTTGGTGACTACTGGCTTAACCACGCGAAAGGACGTTGAATCTCGCCCCTGAGATTCGCCGTCTACATCAACGATGACTAGCCCTGTCCAAGCAATGCGTCCTCCGTTTGGCACACAGTTTTGCCCTGAATACTGGGGCCACCCTTTTACATCGAAGCACAGCGTGCCTTTCTCAGAAAGATATGGCGCAGGCCAGATAGAGGCGATTTGATTTCCATCCTTTAATGTCGGATCGCACACGATGCGAGATTGAGCTTGCACAAACGCCGTGGTGAGTCCAAGAGTCAGAGCGATTCCACAGAATAGCTTCATGTATTTCCTTTGCAGCATGAAAGGCCTAACGTTTGACATGAGAGGCGCTGACCGGCTTGCTGGACAACGTCCTCTCGATGGAAGGGTTAGACGTCACGCATCTGTTGCATGAGAACGGAGCTTCAGTCTTGGTTTTCTTTACTGCCACACGCACCTCTTTGTATAGTGGCTCCCATTCAGGACGTACTTGTTCGTAGTAATTGCCACGCGTCTGAATATCAGGTATCTGCATGGCTCGTGCCGCCACATTCACGATCCAGGCGTATGCTCTGTGCTCAGCATTTTCAAGCGACGTGCTCACCTGCGCTAGTTCGGGAAAGTACAGCGCGGAAAGCATAGATACGCGGTCTGTCGGCGATCGCCCGCCGCAAGCTTTCTCCCCAGGGAAGAACCAAGCCGACCTCTGCTCATCAAGCCATGCCTCAAGTGAAAGACTGACTTCCACCAGTTCTTCAAGCTTGATTCGCCTGATAGTTTTCCACTCTCGAGCTGCCCAGTCTGCGTGTGAGACCGCTGCGCGGACCTGCTCAGCCACTTCAGTTGTACTCTTGAGTTGACGGAGAATTTCTTGCAGGTCCGCGTTCGTTGCGAGCAACTCTCCGCGCTTCTCAAAGTACCGCCTGAGTAGGGCGTTTGCGCAAATCGCCAACAAGGCTAGCGCCAGGAGAACGACGTAGAGCCGCCAGTTCTGTAGGAGCGACTGTTGCACGACCTGATTAGCAACTTCTCGGATGAGCGATTCATTCATTTGACGTCTAACTTGTTATAAATCGCAAAATAGCAGATTAACATGGCGGGCTGTCGTTTGACACGGGGCCGGCGATCTGCAACGGACTGCGCCAACGGTAGCTTTCAGCTGTTTTGCTGTCCAAAAACACAGGTTTAACAAGATCGACAAACAACGCTGGCGCTAGAAAGCGCGATGACTGTTCAAGATGCGCACTTGCGCGTGAACGTCTGCTTTAGGGGAGCACGCCCGCCGGCCGCTTTTGGCCGGAAGCGGTCATTCTCCAACGTCAGATACCGGCCAGAAGCCGACAGTACTTAGACCCACAATCGATACATCCAGAAAGACTCGTCTTCAATAAACCGATTTGCAAACTCGCTCGGTGTGAATCCGGTAATCCGCTTAGTCACGCGGATCATGTGTGCCTGATCGGAAAATCCTTCCTCGTGCGCTAGCTCAGCCCAATCGAAGGGCTGTCCTGCCTCGTACCGATCTCGCGCGGCGAAGAAAATACCCTCCGTTTTGACCAGCGACTGCCACTCGCGCAGCGATCTGCCGCTGAAGGACTTAAGACGGCGTTCGACATGCCGTGGGCTATGTATGCGCTGCCACTGTTGCGCTTGCCACGCAAGCCGTTCCACCCAGTGCCGTCCCAGTTGTCGCAAGGAAGCCTGCATTGAGGCGCGGCCATGCAGGCTTTGCCAGCGACGCGCCAAATGACTTTCCCACACAGGGAGCAAGTCTGCATCATCGCTGGCGAGCAAGGCGTTCCATAGCGGCTTCCATTGGTTGCCCAATACCTGATCGGCTGGCACGACGCGATCCTGGATGGCGGCAGGGTCGAGTTCAAACAATGTCTGGACGGCGTCGGCAGTAAAACATGCCATGTAACCGCGCCCGGTTGTTTGTGCCCAGCTGACGGACGGGCGCAACTGGCTGCCGGAGATGACGACTTGCGCGCCAAATGGGTGCCAGCAGTGGAGGCCGTTTTCGCCATCCTTTATCGAGCCGGCACCCATGCCGTGAAACCACGAAATCGTCACCAAAGGGGTGGCTGGAAAGTGCGACAGTCGCTGGGCACTGCTTAATGCAAGTTCACTTGTATCCCGGCCAATCAATGCGACCATCGCACCCTGCAACGATGCCGGCGCCAACCGCAACCAGTCGCCTGGAGAATTTTCTGAGGCATGAACCCGCGGCGCCCGTTGAAGGGGATGGGGGCAAGGAGGCTGAAGATCTGGCTGTGGACGAATCATGGCTAGCCAGTATAGCAAGCAAATAATGTCAAATTGCCATGTCGCTTTCGTTCAAGACGTTGTCTTGCGCATGGAAGACACTGCGCGGTATGAAACCCACGACCACTTCCCGCTGCCCGTATCACGCCGACACGAATGGCGTGCCTTCATCTCCTGCCGACCATGCTTTCGGCATCTGGCCTTCTAGCCCGCCTCCTGGGATCACCGGTTGGGCGGGTTTGCTTGCGGCAGCCATGCTCGCGTTCGCCGGCATGCATGCGTAGTGGCTCGCCATTGCCGCGATGCCCCCAACATCTCCATCGAGCAGGCAGGCGCCGACAAGGCTGGGCCTTCCGCCCATCAAGGGCATGGGGCACCCTTTAACGATGTTCGTCACAGGAACTTCTCATGAGAGTATTAATTTCCGCGGCCGGCAGTCACGGCGATGTCCTGCCATTTATTGCGCTTGCCCGGGAAGTCGCCGCTCGGGGGCACGAGGTCATCTTGTATGCGAATCCGGCCTTCCGCTCGTATGCAAACGATGTGTCGATCCCTTTTGTTCCCATCAGCACGATCGATGCATACAAAACGCTCTTTCGAGAAACGGCCGACAGCGACTCCACCCAAGCCTTCAAGCGCGTGGGAAAGGAACTAGCGGAGATCTGCCCCGCGTACTTTCGTGCCATGAAAGCCGATGTTCTTCCGGGCAGAACAATCACCATCGGCAACTCTCTGCTGTTTGCTTCGCGCTTGCTGCGGGAAACCGACGGCGTCCCTTGCGCAACGGTGCATCTTGCACCATCCGTGTTCCAGTCGAACTTCAGTCCTGCTCGACTTGCCCCCACCTGGATCACTGCACGCACACCGGCCCTGATGAAGCGCTTTGCCTGGTGGATGCTCGACACGATGTTCTACGAACCTCTTATGACGGCGCCGTTGAACCGCTTTCGCGCCGAGCTAGGCTTGCCCCGGGTGGCGCGCATATTCCGGTCATGGATTCATGAGGCGGATTGCGTGGTCGGCATGTTCCCCGGTTGGTTCGCCGAGCCGCAGGACGATTGGCCCAAACATGTGGTCTTGGCTGGCTTCCCACTCTATGATCATGGTGAAGCGGCTCCGCTGCCACAGGGTCTCAGGGAATTCATCGAGTCAGGGCCGCCACCTGTAGGTTTCTCAGCAGGCACTGCTACGGCCACCGCTCACCGGTTTTACACGGCATCGATCGCGGCTTGCCAGGAAGCCGGGCTAAGGGGAGTTCTCCTGTCGCCTTTCCCGGAGCAGATCCCGATCTCGCTACCTGAAGGCATCCTACACGTAAGCTATGCCCCGTATAGTGCGCTGCTGCCCAAATTGGCGGCATTTGTCCATCATGGCGGCATCGGGTCCACCAGCCAGGCTCTACGGGCGGGCGTGCCCCAGCTCATCCGTCCCACAGCGTATGACCAGTTTGACAACGCTGCCCGAGCGGTCCGCCTAGGCGTCGCGAAAGAGGTATTGCCGAAGCACTATAGAAGGCGAGCCGTTGCTACTGCACTGAAGGAGTTAGCCGCTGATGCATCGATACGCCTGCGGTGTCAGGACGTTGCAACGCGCCTTGCCAATTGTAATTCCATCACCGCTGCCTGCGACTCGATTTTGGACCGTCTAGGACAAATGATGCCCAAGCCATCGATGAAAGCCGACAGTGTCGCTGCTGTTTATCTTGGTCGTTAATTCTCGATGAGCATTCGCTTTTCGGCGTGTCGGATGTCTCTTTTGGGTCGATTGCAGCCACTTGTAAATGACCGTTTTCGACCCAATGCGGTCTGTCGAGAAGGTGGAAAGCGGACGTTCGCAGTCGCTTAATGTTGGAGTTGACCGGCGCAATGCTGCTGCGTGTCCGCATCGAACGACCTGTTAGACAGCATGGCTTCAGCTTCGCGAGTACGTCGATCCAACGGGATACCGTTGCTTCGCAGCATTGGAGGCTGCCTCGACCCCCTCCGGATCAACGACCTCCGCCACCAGGTATTCGAGATAGCCAGTGGTGCACTCGGCGGCCCACGCTAACGACCGCTTTCCGACCTCTTCGCGGACGTTCAGGCACGGCACGACCGCGATAATCCGCGAAACCTGCGCGTTGCAGCCCTGCGGACAGCAGACCATCAGAACGCTTGGCGTATTCGGAAGCTTATCCGCGGCAACTGGAACGAAGTCCCCGTGTAACATTGCTAGTTCTCCCTTGGGGTTGCGTGCTGTCTAACGTCGGAATTGAGCAGCGCCGTTAGGCGTCGGCTCCAATGGCTGGTTAGATGCCATCGATTGCACCCCTCTGCTCGACCCACTGAGCGCGCCAAGCAGGAGCGTCGAAGGGATCGGCAAAGTATTCGAGTCTCGCGCGACACCTTTCCGTCCCGGAACTCCATGATACTCACGGTATAGGCGTTCTTGCCCTCGTAGGTATCAAGACATCCGGTAACCCAGATCTTGTTCTGCCCAACCATTCGCCGGACCGCAAACCCCGATGGTTTACCAGGGTGATGACTACGAAGCGCTTGCAGGTTACGCTGACGGTGGATCACCTCGCCAGACTGTGGATACTCGCACACAGTATCGTCGTGATAAATTTCGTGCTCGGCAACTTGATCACCCGCCGCAGATGCAGCCCAATGTCGATCAATGGCCAACCTAATGTTCTGCTTTTCCATTATGGGCCCCCATTTGAATCCGCGTGCTTAACGCACCAGCGCTTAATAGGCATCTAACGCCGAATTAACCAGCGCGCAGCAGATGCCGCCGAGCGGCAAGCACTTTGCTGCGTGTCTGGGTTGAGTGACGAGTTATACGTTTTCATCTTTGGCATCTGAACTCCACTTTGTTCCAACTACCACCACTATCCAGGCAAGCGTCCGAGACCAAGAACTCGCGCGCAACCGGAACGATAAGAAGTACAACCGCCATGCCAAGAAGACAAATGCCGACCTTACTTAACTTCGGCAACTTTGGCACTGCAAGAAAAACTGCGGCGCCAACAGAGAACAGCGCAAAGGCAATACAAAGATGCCAAATTCCACGCTGAATCCACGACTCAGGAAAATCATTCGGCGGGCCGCCAGCGACCCAAAAACTAAATGCTGCGCTGTTAAAATAAAGCAACCCCATAACGATAAAACCGGCCAGCACAAGCCATCGAATTGCCGAGCGTAGCACTCCAGTCACTATCGCTCCCTTTACGTATAACGTTTTAATTAAGGGGCCGGCATTAGCCGGTCCCGCTTGAATGAAGTGTTATGCGCTTTTATTGGTGCTTTCCCCATCGCCAGTGCGGCGGCTCGCCTGTGCACCAGCAGACAATGGTGAGCAAAACTGACAAGCCGCCTACCCCGAGCAAGAACTCTGTGCGATTGGAGCTTGGCGGAACAAAGTGTACGAGAAGACCAAGGCAGACTGCATAGACAATGAGAACGAGCCAGCCTTGCCAAGTAGAAGGAAAGCCCCAACCCCAGCCATATCGTTTGGCGGGGAACCAGTATTTTTTCGTGAGACTCATGCAATGACCTCCGAAATTTCTAGTGTCTAACGCTGCGCTAACAGGCGAGCAACATGTGCCGCGAAGCGCTCATTCTTACGTTGCTTGTCCTGGTTCAGCAACGAGTTAAGCACTTTACGCAATTGATGTAACTCCCCACGCAAACGTGAAAGAAATTGCCACATAGATTAAGCCAACAAGTGCGGTGCCAAAAGCTTGGGACGCCGCATCTCGAACCTTTTGCACTCTATCCGTTCCAGCAGTTTCAAGAATGCGTGACTGCTGGCGAGCGACAATTAAGGCAGGTAGATAGCAAAATGCCGCAATAACGAACGCCAATGGAAATGGCATTAGAAGAGTCGCAAAGAAAAGCACTAACGGACCGAGCGGAAAAAGAAGCGCTAACAAAGCCACCACTTGGGATTGTTTGAATTCAGCAAGGATATTTGCCTCCTGGCGTACCATCCGAATTGTGCGGTATGCCATTACCCCGAAAAATATCAATAGTGCGATATCGAACATGATATGTTTAACTTGTTATAAATCGCAAAATGGCAATTTAACATGGGACGTTGCGATTGAACACCAAGTCTGGAGACGGCTGCCAGCCGCTGGAGAACAGGTGCTGCCGTCCATGTACTGTATTTATGTACAGCATTAACAAAACCGACAAACCACGCAAGCCGCGTCCTGAACTCCACGCGATTGTTGGACCAACTGCGAGAGCGCCTGCGGTACCTGCATGACCGCCTGCGTACGGAGCAGAATGACGTGTATGGGGCGCGTTGGTTCATCCGCTGGCATGGGTACGCCATCCCAAGGACATGGGTGGCAAGGAAGTCGAAGCCTTGCTGTCGATGCTGGCCAATGAACGGAAAGTCGCCCCTTCCACCCACCGCCAGGCACTCAGCGCGCTGCTGTTTCTTTACAAAGAAGTGCTGGATATGGACTTGCCGTGGATGCAGGAGAGTCGGCGACCTACCCCGACCAAACGTATCCCGGTCGTTCTGACGGCAGAAGAAGTGAGCCAAGTATTGGTTTGAATGAAGGGCGTCACAGGCTGATTGGCGCGCCTGATTTACGGCACTGGCATGCGACTGCGTGAAGCGTGGTCTTTGCGTATCAAGGATGTGGATTTTGGTCGGCACATCATCATCGTCCGGGAGGGAAACGGCGGCAAGGACCGTGCGGTCATGCTGCCGGAATCTTTAACCGTAGCGCTACGTGAGCCAATTGCCTATTCTCGGGCGCTTGGGAATCGGATCGCCAGGCGCAGCTTCCGGGCGTCTATCTACCCTTTGCGCTGGAAGCCAAGTACCCGCGCGCTGGCCAGTCATGGACATGGCAATGGGTCTTTCCTTCCCCAACCTTGTCCACCGATCCGCAAACCAACATCCGGCGTCGGCATTTTCTCTTTCCTGAACGGTTGCAACGCGCCTTGAAGGTCGCCGTGGCTCAGGCTGGTATCGCCAAACAGGTCAGCGTTCATACCTTGCGCCATAGCGTTGCGACCCCTGTGCTTCAGCGAGGCATGGACATTCGGACGGTTCAGGAGTTGCTTGGGCATAGCGATGTGAGTACAACCATGATCTATACCCATGTCCTGAAGATCGCAGCGGGAACGACGCCTAGCCCATTGGATTCCCTTGGCCTTGCGAATGACCGCTTTGGGGCAACGATTTGATTGGCCGCTTTTGGCCGACTGCCGGCATACATATAAGCTTTCACTCTGACCGGTAAGCGCCAACAAGCGGACATCGGCCGCACCATCGACGCTATCCATGGGTCAGAAAAGAGCCGGCCAAGTGGTCAGCCCTCCATTTCCGAAACTCCCTCGAATTTCCTTATAGGCCAGTTGCACCAACTTGCGCTCTCCAGTTGCAAACTTATGGCGCGAGTTGCACAAATTTTGGCTTCTACGAGTCGGCGCCAAAAAACTCCAGCATCTCCGCCAATAGCAATTGCGGCACCTGCTCCGGAATGAAATGGCCGGCCGGCAAGCTCCTGCCGCTGACTGGCAGCGCGCATTTCGCCTGCCAATCCCGCGAGCGGATCGAACAAACGCTCGATCACGCCCTGTTCGCCCCATACCACATGGGTCGGGCAGGCGATCTTGCGGCTGTCGTGATCGCGGTCGTGTTCGAGATCGATCGCGGCGGCGGCGCGATAATCTTCGCAGGCGGCGTGAATCGCCTGTGGCGTGCAGAAGCAGCGCTCGTATTCGGCCATCGCCGCCGGATCGATATGGCCTGCGCCCTGTGAGCCCCAGCCGCCCAGCGTGGTATGCAGAAAAAACGCGGCGCTGTTGCCGATCAGCGTTTCCGGCAGCGGCGCCGGCTGGATCAGGAAGAACCAGTGGTAATAGGCGGTGGCGAAGGCCTGGTCGGTGTGTTCATACATGGTGCGGGTCGGCGCGATGTCGATCAGCATCAGCTTTTGCACCGCGGCCGGATGGTCCAGCGCCAGCCGGTGGGCGACGCGGCCGCCGCGGTCGTGGCCGCATAGCAGGAACGAGGCAAAGCCGAGCGCGCCCATCACTTCGAGCATGTCCTGCGCCATCGCGCGCTTCGAATAATTGCTGTGATCGGGCAAGCCGGGCGGCTTGGAAGAATCGCCGTAGCCGCGCAGGTCCGGCATCACCAGCGTGTAATGGCGCGCCAGTTCATCGGCGATCTTGTGCCAGATCACATGGGTCTGCGGAAAGCCGTGCAGCAGCAATAGCGGCGGCCCGCTGCCGCCGTGGCGCAGGTGGATCGTGACGCCGTTGGCTTCTATCCGCTCGCGCTTGAATGCGGTCAGCATCACTGCCGCGCCAGGAAGCGCAGCAGGCCCTGCAGCGCATGTTGGACGGTCTGTGCACGCACCGCTTGGCGGTCGCCGGCAAACACCAGGCGCTCGGTATGGCTGGCATGGGCGCTGGCCCAGCCGAAACAGACGGTGCCGACCGGCTTGCCGGGCACCGCGCCGCCCGGCCCGGCAATGCCGGTGGTGGAGAGCGCGACGTGGGCGTTGCTGTTGGACAAGGCGCCTTCCGCCATCGCCGCCGCGATTTCCTCGCTGACGGCGCCATGCTGCGCGATCAGCGCCGCCGGGACGTCCAGCAATTCGATCTTCGATTCCGTCGAGTAGGTGACGAAGCCGCAATCGAACCATTCGGACGAGCCGGCGATCTCGGTGATCGCCTGCGAAATGCCACCACCGGTGCAGGATTCCGCGGTCGCCAGCAGCCAGCCTTTTTCCTGCAGGGCGCGGCCGGTGCGGGCCGCCAGATCAACGATGTCGTCCATACGGGATGCTCCTGGTCTGGTTATGGGAAAGCGGGCGCCGGCCCGTTTGAGCCGCGTTGCCGGACCACTTTACCATTCCGCCTTGGCCCGTGCACCTTGGGCCGCCGGCAAACCGCGGCCGACCTAGCCGATGGCCTCCTGCTCTGGCGCATCGGAGCGCGCCGCCGCCGCGCCGAAGCCGCCGCCGCCCGGCGTTTCGATGACGAACACGTCGCCCGGCTGCATCTCGGTGCTGGCGACGAAGCCCAGTTCTTCGCGGCTGCCGTCGCTGCGCAGCACGTAGTTGCGGCCGCAGCGGCCCGGCTCGCCGCCGGCCAGCGCCGAACGGCGGCACGATCCGGTTGTTGGACAGGATCGACGCCGTCATCGGTTCCAGGAAGCGGATCTTGCGCACGCCGCCATTGCCGCCGCGCCAGCGGCCGCGGCCGCCCGAGCCGGCGCTGATCTCGTAGCTTTCCAGCCGCACCGGATAGCGCCATTCGAGGATTTCCGGATCGGTCAGGCGCGAGTTGGTCATGTGCGTCTGCACCACGTCGGTGCCGTCGAAGCCGTTGCCGGCGCCGGAGCCGCCCGAGATGGTTTCGTAGTACTGATAGCGGTCGTTGCCGAAGGTGAAGTTGTTCATCGTCCCGGGCGCCGACGCCAGCACGCCGAGCGCGCCGTACAGCGCATTGGTGATGCAGCTGGAGGTTTCGACGTTGCCCGACACCACGGCGGCCGGATAGCGCGGGTTCAGCATCGAGCCTTCCGGGATGATCACGTTCAGCGGCTTCAGGCAGCCGGCGTTCAGCGGGATGTCGTCGTCGACCAGGCGTGCGGAACACATACAGCACCGCCGCCATGCAGATCGCGCTGGGCGCATTGAAGTTGTTCGGCAACTGCGGCGAGGTGCCGGTGAAGTCGATGTCGGCGGTGCGCGCCGCATGGTCGACGCGGATCGCGACCTTGATGACGGCGCCGTTGTCGAGCCGGTATTCGTAGCGGGAATCGGTCAAGCGCGGTGATCACGCGCCGCACCGCTTCCTCGGCGTTGTCCTGCACGTGCTGCATGTAGGCCTGCACCACGTCGAGGCCGAAGTGCTCGACCATCTTCAGCAGTTCCTCGACGCCTTTCTGGTTGGCGGCGATCTGCGCCTGCAGGTCGGCCAGGTTCTGCCTGACGTTGCGCGCCGGGTATTTGCCGGACGACAGCAGGGCGATGGTTTCGCGCTCCAGCAGGCGGCCGCCGCGCACCAGCTGGAAGTTGTTGATCAGCACGCCTTCTTCCTCGACCACGGTGCTGTCGGGCGGCATCGAGCCGGGCGTGATGCCGCCGATGTCCGCATGATGGCCGCGCGAGCCGACATAGAACAGCACTTCGCTTGCCGGCGGCGTCGAAGACCGGCGTGATCACGGTGACGTCCGGCAGGTGGGTGCCGCCGTGGTAGGGGTCGTTCAGCATGTAGACGTCGCCCGGCTGCATGCGTCGCGGCGTTTTCGCGGATCACGGTCTTGATGCTTTCGCCCATCGAGCCGAGGTGCACCGGGATGTGCGGCGCGTTGGCGATCAGGTTGCCGTCGGCGTCGAACAAGCGCGCACGAGAAGTCGAGGCGCTCCTTGATGTTGACCGAGAACGCGGTGTTCTGCAGCCGCAGTCCCATCTGTTCGGCGATCGACATGAACAGGTTGTTGAACACTTCCAGCATCACCGGGTCGGCGCTGGTGCCGATCGCCTTGCGCGCGCGGCGCGCCTCGATGCGCGTCAGCACCAGATGGTTCAGGGCGGTGACTTCGGCGCTCCAGCCCGGCTCGATGACGTTGGTCGCATTTTTTTCGGCGATGATCGCCGGCCCGCGCACGACGTCGCCGGGCCGCATGTCTTCGCGCAGGAACAGCGCGGTGTCGTGCCAGGCGCCGCCTGAAAACAATCGCACGGTTTCGGCGGCGCGCAGCGGGCCGGGACGGGCGGCGAAGGCTTCCGGCGCCGCGGCGGCATTGCCCGAGGCGCCGATCGCCTCGACCGAGACCGCTTCGACGATCAGCGCCTTGTCCGGCATCAGGAACGAATAGCGCTGCTTGTACGCGGCTTCGAACTGGCCGACCATGTTGGCCACCGTATCGAACGGGACCACGATCACCGAATCGGTGCCTTCGTAGCGCAGATGGGCGCGCTCGATCACCTCGATGCGGGCCGGCTCGACGCCTTGCGCCAGCAGGTCGCCGCTGGCCGCGGCCGCCAGCGCTGCCAGTTTGTCGCGCAGGGTGGCGAGCGCGGCCGGCGCCAGCGCGATTTCCAGCGCCTGCTCGCGCATCGCGGTCTGGTCGGCCAGGCCCATGCCGTAGGCCGACAGCACGCCGGCGAACGGATGGGCGAACACGCGCGTCATGCCGAGCGCATCGGCCACCAGGCAGGCATGCTGGCCGCCGGCGCCGCCGAAGGTGGACAGCGTGTATTCGGTCACGTCATGGCCGCGCTGCACCGAAATGAACTTGATCGCGTTGGCCATGTTGCCGACCGCGATCTCGATGAAGCCCTCGGCCACTTCTTCCGGCGTGCGGCGCTGGCCGGTCGCTTGGTAGATGTCTTCGGCCATCTCGGCGAATTTTTCGCGCCACCACGTCGCGGTCCAGCGTCTGGTCGGCGTTCGGGCCGAACACCGCCGGGAAATAGCGCGGCTGAATCTTGCCCAGCATGACATTGCAGTCGGTCACCGTCAGCGGGCCGCCGCGCCGGTAGCTGGCCGGGCCGGGATTGGCGCCGGCGCTGTCGGGACCGACCCGAAAGCGCGTGCCGTCGAAATGCAGGATCGAGCCGCCGCCGGCGGCCACCGTGTGGATGCTCATCATCGGCGCGCGCATGCGCACGCCGGCCACCTGGGTCTCGAATTCGCGCTCGAACTCGCCGGCGTAGTGCGAGACGTCGGTCGAGGTGCCGCCCATGTCGAAGCCGATGATCTTGTCGAAGCCGGCGGCCTGCGCGGTGCGCGCCATGCCGACGATGCCGCCGGCCGGGCCGGACAGGATCGAATCCTTGCCCTGGAAGCGATGGGCGTCGGTCAGGCCGCCGTTGCTTTGCATGAACAACAGGCGCACGCCTTCCATCTGGGCCGCGACCTGGTCGACGTAGCGGCGCAGGATCGGCGACAGGTAGGCGTCGACCACGGTGGTGTCGCCGCGCGACACCAGCTTCATCAGCGGGCTGACCTGGTGCGACAGCGATATCTGGGTAAAGCCGATCTCGGCGGCGATGCGGCCGATCGCCTGCTCGTGCTGCGGATAGCGGTAGCCGTGCATCAGCACGACCGCCAGCGCCCGATAGCCGTCGGCGTACAGCCGCGCCAGTTCGCGCCGCACTTGGCTTTCATCCAGCGGCTGCAGCAGATCGCCGTGGGCGTCGAGGCGCTCTTCGACTTCGACCACAGTTTGGTACAGCAACTCGGGCAGCACGATCTGGCGGTCGAACAGGCGCGGCCGGTTCTGGTAGGCGATGCGCAGCGCATCGCCAAAGCCGCGGGTGATCAGCAGGGCGGTGGGATCGCCCTTGCGCTCCAGCAGCGCGTTGGTGGCCACCGTGGTGCCCATCTTCACCGCTTCCACCTGTTGCGGCGAAATGGGAACGCCGGCATCGAGTTGCAGCAGGCGGCGGATGCCGGCCACCGCCGCATCCTGGTACTGCTCCGGGTTTTCCGACAGCAGCTTGTGTGTCAGCAGCGTGCCGTCCGGCTGGCGCGCGACGATGTCGGTAAAGGTGCCGCCGCGGTCGATCCAGAATTGCCAGCGCTGCTCCTGGTCGTTGCGGGGGAATTGCTCTTGTCTCATGGTGGGTTCGCCCTTCTCTCTTTGAAATGACACGCCGTGCGCCAATTTGCATCGAATCGCAATAATAACGAAACATAATATAATTTGTTGACATTTTATTTATGTGACGATTAAGATTCAATAAAAATTCAAACAATGGAGGCAGCATGAGAGCAATCCTGCAAGCAGCGCACAGCGCCCCCAGGCGTACCGTGGGCGCCTTCTCCGCGCCTGCGACGGCGCGGTCCGGCGTGGCCACAGCCGCTGCCGTTTATCCGCAAAAAATTCCAAAGGCAATATCCCTAGGTTTAAGGCACGCATTGGGCAGCCAAATGCGGTATTTTTCGTGATGGCTGTTGCCATTGCGAAACACAGGCTGCGCGCGGGAGAGGCAGTGGTTGGTCCGGCAGCAAAAATAGAGCAGTGACTATTTATCGATAACAAAGGAGATGGCAATGAAACAGATGCGCAAAATCATCATGATGACGACTCTGCTGGCGGCTTCGCAGGCGGTGCTGGCCGATGCCAAGTGGGATTTCCCGACCGCTTATCCGGCCAGCAGCTTCCATACCGAAAATATCCAGCAGTTCGCGGCCGAGATCGACAAGGCGTCCGGCGGCAAGCTCAAAATGACGGTCCATCCGAACGGCTCGCTCTACAAGGCCAACGAAATCAAGCGCGCGATCCAGACCGGGCAGGCGCAGATCGGCGAAATCCTGCTGTCGGGCGCTTCCAACGAAAACCCGATTTTCGGCGTCGATTCGGTGCCGTTCCTGGCGACCAGCTATGCCGATGCGAAAAAGCTGGCGGCGGCTTCGCGCCCGGCCACGGAAAAACTGCTGGCGGCGCAAGGCATGAAGCTGCTGTACCTGTCGCCGTGGCCGCCGCAAGGCTTGTTTTCGACCAAGCCGGTGAATTCGGTGGCCGACCTGCGCGGCACCAAGATGCGCGCCTACAATCCGGCCACCAGCCGCATCGCGCAACTGGTCAAGGCGCAGCCGGCGACGATCCAGCTGGCCGAACTGGGCCAGGCGCTGGCCACCGGCGCGGTCGACAATTTCCTGACGTCGACCGCCAGCGGCATCGAAAACAAGCTGTACGAGCAGACCAAGTTTTTTTATGACGTCAACGCCTGGGTGCCGAAAAACGCCGTGATCGTCAGCCAGAAGGCGCTCGACGGCCTCGATCCGGCGACCCGCGACGCCGTGCTGAAGGCAGCCGAAGCGGCCGAAGTGCGCGCCTGGAAAAACAGCGAGCAAAAAGACCGCGAATACGCCAGCCAGCTGGCCGCCAACGGCATGAAAGTGGCCAGCCCGTCGCCGCAGTTCCAGGCCGAGCTGAAAGCGGTCGGCGACACCATGACCGCCGAATGGCTGAAATCGGCCGGCGATGAAGGCAAGCACATCGTCGACGCCTACAAGAAGTAAAAAAATAAAAACAAGAAGGCCGCCGAGGATTCGGCGGCCTCATTGATTCAGGAGACGGCAATGAGAGCTTTGCTCGACGGTTTTTACAGGGGGCTGCTTTATCTGGCGGCGCTGGCGATGGTGGCGACGCTGGCAACCATCATGCTCGGCGTGGCGGGACGGCAGTTCGGTTTCGATATCCCCGGCCTGGATGCCTACGCCGGCTATTCGATCGCGGCGGCGCTGTTCCTGGCATTGCCGGCGACCTTGCGCAACGGCGACCATATCCGTGTCACGCTGATCCTGAACAAGCTGCGCGGCACGCCGCGCAAGATCCTCGACTACTGGTGCCTGCTGGCGGCGTCCGGCTTGTCGCTCTACTTCGCCTATTACGCGGTGCGGCTGGTGTGGGTGTCCTACATTACGCACGACGTCTCGCCGGCCAGCGATGCCAGCCTGCTGTGGATTCCGCAGCTGTCGATGGCGCTCGGCTGCATCGGACTGGCGCTGGCCTTCGTCGAAGAGCTGATCCGCAAATGCCTCGGCGAAGAGCGGCTGCTCGATGCGGCCGCCGAAATGGCCCGCACCGAATAATCAGGAGAACAAGATGGATCTATTCATTACCGTGCTCCTGATCGGATTGCTGCTGGCGACGCTCGGCTCCGGTCTGTGGATCGGGCTGTCGCTGCTGGGCGTCGCCGTGTTCGCGATGGAATTCCTGACCAGTAAACCGGCCGGCGACAGCATGGTCTTCACCATCTGGGGCTCGACGTCGAGCTGGACTCTGACCGCGCTGCCGCTCTTTCTGTGGATGGGCGAAATCCTGTTCCGCAGCAAGCTGTCGGAAGACATGTTCAAGGGCCTGGCGCCATGGCTCGACCGCCTGCCAGGGCGTCTGCTGCACGTCAACATCATCGGCTGCACCATCTTCGCGGCGGTGTCCGGCTCCTCGGCCGCCACCTGCGCGACGATCGGCAAGATCGCGCTGCCGGAACTGAAGAAGCGCGGCTACCCGGAAGACATCACGCTCGGCACGCTGGCCGGCGCCGGCACGCTCGGCCTTTTGATCCCGCCGTCGATCATCATGATCGTCTACGGCGTCGCCGCCAACGTCTCGATCGCCAAGCTGTTCATCGCCGGCGTGTTGCCCGGCCTGTTGCTGGCGACACTGTTCATGGGCTACGTGATGGTCTGGTCGCTGCTGCATCCGGGCGCAATTCCGGCGTCCGAGGGCAAGACCAGCCTGCGCGAAAAGCTCCACGCCTCGCGCCACCTGATCCCGGTGGTCAGCCTGATCGGGCTGGTGCTCGGTTCGATCTATTCCGGCATCGCCACCGCGACCGAAGCGGCGGCCTTCGGCGTCGCCGGTTCGCTGATCCTGGCGCGCATCGAAGGCTCCTTGCGCTGGGAAACCTTCGTCAGCGGCCTGCTGGGCGCGACCCGCATCTATTGCATGATCGGCCTGATCCTGGGCGGCGCCGCGTTCCTGACGCTGGCGATGGGCTTCATCGGCCTGCCGCGCCATCTGGCGGAATTCGTCGGCACGCTGAATCTGTCGCCGTTCATGCTGATCCTGTGCCTGATGGTGCTGTTCATCGTGCTCGGCTGCTTCCTGGACGGAATTTCGATGGTGGTGCTGACCATCTCGGTGCTGCTGCCGACCATCGAAAAGGCCGGCATCGACCTGATCTGGTTCGGCATCTTCATCGTGCTGGTGGTCGAAATGGCGCAGATCACGCCGCCGGTCGGCTTCAACCTGTTCGTGCTGCAGGGATTGACGAAAAGGGAAATCACCTACATCGCGCGCACCGCGTTGCCGCTGTTCGTGCTGATGATGGTGGCGGTGCTGCTGGTCTATTTTTTCCCGCAGATCGTCATGCTGCTGCCGCAGAAGATGGGCTAGCACGGCGGCGGCGAGGGCGCCTCTGGCTTGCTCCCGGTTTCGTATTCAAGTCAATGAATATGGGGAGTATATGTAATTTTAATAATGTTTTCCTCCGGGATATTGGCATATATGGAGGAGTATATGGAAGTTAAGCGTTGCGGCGCAGTGGCCGCCGCAGCGTTCCGGACACGGCGGCCACTGCGCAAAGCCCCTGCTGTTGCCGCCGCCGCATCGCCGGCGTGGCGATTGGGCGGCCGCCTTTCTGCGGGTAAGATGCGGAATGTCGGCCGCAGGCGCGCATCAGACCGCGGCCATCGATCCATATCCGGAGTTTTGTCATGCCAAAAGAAAAAAACAGCCAGGGCGCCGACGTTGCCCGGGCCCCATCCACCGCGCCCAAGATGCCGATCGTTTCCTCCTCGCACCTGGCCTCCGGGCGCAGCGCCGAATTGAGCGAATTCGAATTCGGCCTGATCATCGCCGGCCATGCGTTCAACCGCTGGGCGGTGCGCTGCATTTCGGCGGCCGGCATGAAGGACATGTCGATCATCGACGTGCTGGTGCTGCATCACATCAATCACCGCGCGCGCGAAAAGAAGCTGGCCGACATCGCCTTCATCTTGAATATCGAAGACACCCATATCGTCAACTATTCGCTGAAGAAGCTGCAGACGCTGGGCCTGGTCAAGACCGAAAAGCGCGGCAAGGAAGTGCTGTATTCGACCAACGAGGAAGGGCAGGCGGTGTGCCAGCGCTACTACGAAATCCGCGAAGAGGTGCTGGTCTCGGCGCTTTCCGGCGACGGCACCGAAAGTTCCGAACTGAGCGAGCTGGCGCGCTTCCTGCGCCGCCTGTCCGGCCTGTACGATCAGGCGGCGCGCTCGGCGACCTCGCTGTGATTCGATTTCCCAAGCAGGCGTACGCCCTGTGCTCCGCCTGCGTGCATACGATTGGAAAAAGGAGTGGGGGCGGCGCCTACAGGCTGCGCCACAGCGCGAACACCAGCAGCGTATAAAACGCGGCCAGGATATCGTCCCACATGACGCCGAAACCGCCCTTGAAGCGGCGGTCGAAGTAGCCGATCGGCGCCGGTTTCACCATGTCGAAAAAGCGGAACCAGAGGAAGGCCCAGAGCTGGGTGCCGAAGCTGGCCGGCATGATCAGCACCAGCACCAGCCAGAAGGCGACGATCTCATCCCACACCATGCTGCCGTGATCGGCGACGCCGAGGTCGCGTCCGGTTTTGTCGCAGGCCCAGATGCCGATCACGAAGCCGGCGGCGATCACGATCAGCCAGTTGAGCGGGGTAAACACCGCCGGCCAGCGCACCGTCAGCACATTGAACGACAGCCACGCGAACAGCGTGCCCATGGTGCCCGGCATCAGCGGCGACAGCCCGCTGCCGAAGCCTTGCGCCAGCAGGTGCGCCGGATGCGCCAGCATGAAGCGTGCGGTGGGGCGGGTGACGTAGGCGGTCTGGCCGGATTCCAGTGTGGTCATGGTGTCGTGAAATGGTCGAAGGAAGCGGGTTGCAGGTCGAGCGCGGCGCCGTTGCCGTCGACCAGGCGCAGGCCGGGTGCGGCTTCGATGGTGCCGATCCGGGTCACCTCGGTGGCCGCCGCGCGCGCCGCCGCCAGCACGGCGTCGCGCTGCGCGCGCGGCGCGCTGAAGCACAATTCGTAATCGTCGCCGCCGGCCAGCGTGAACTGGCGGCGCAGCGCCTGCGGCTGGGCGCTTAGCATCGGGCCGGCCGGCAGGGCGTCGACGTCGAGCGTGGCGCCGCAGCGCGAGCGCTGCAGGATATGGCCGAGATCGCCCGCCAGGCCGTCGGAGATATCGATCGCGGCATGGGCGATGCCGCGCAGCGCCTGCCCCAGCGCCACGCGCGGCGTCGGGCAATGCATGCGCTGCTCGGCGCTGCGTTGGGTGGCGGCGTCCAGCGCCAGCTCGCGGCGCAGGCCGGCCAGCGCCAGGCGGGCGTCGCCCAAGGTGCCGGAGACCCAGATCTCGTCGCCAGCCTGGGCGCGGTCGCGCCGCAAGGCTTGTTCGGGCATCAATTCGCCGAATACCGTGATGCAGATGGTCAGCGGCCCCTTGGTGGTGTCGCCGCCGATCAGTTCGCAGTCATGGCGGTCGGCCAGCGCGAACATGCCGTCGGCGAACGGCGCCAGCCATTCCGGCTGCGCCTGCGGCAGGGCCAGCGCCAGCGTAAAGGCCAGCGGGCGCGCGCCCATCGCGGCCAGGTCGGACAGGTTGACGGCCAGGCATTTGTGGCCCAGCTTGGCCGGGTCGGCGCCGGGCAGGAAGTGGCGGCCTTCGACCAGCATGTCGGTGGAAATCGCCAGCGTCATGCCGGGCGCCGGCGCCAGCAGCGCGCAATCGTCGCCGATGCCGAGCGAGGCGGCGCCGGCGACAGGGCGTGGACGGGTGAAATAACGGGCGATCAGGTCGAATTCGGACAGCATGGCGCGATTGTACCGAATCCGCCTTGCGCGCCGCGCCCGGCCTGACGCAGTGGCGCTCTAAAGTGAAATAGCGGCAAAGTCAAGTTTGGCGCCGGCGTTTCTTATATGCACATAAAGCATGAGTTTGCGTACAAATACGTAGTAAGTTAGAGAGGTCGCTCTGATAGACTTGTAAGTTTCTCGTAAGTTATAGACAGGAAGGCCGCAAGCATGGATTCCCACATCGATCAAAAAGAAGAACTTCGGTCGAAACTGCGCCAGGCGGCGCTCGAATACCACGAATTCCCGACGCCCGGGCAAGATCAGCGTCACGCCGACCAAGCAGCTGATCAACCAGCGCGACCTGGCGCTGGCGTACTCGCCCGGCGTGGCGGTCGCCTGCGAGGAAATCGTCACCGATCCGGCCAACGCCTTCAAATACACCGCGCGCGGCAACCTGGTCGCGGTCATCACCAACGGCACCGCCGTGCTCGGCCTGGGCAATATCGGCCCGCTGGCGTCCAAGCCGGTGATGGAAGGCAAGGGCGTGCTGTTCAAGAAGTTCGCCGGCATCGACGTGTTCGACATCGAGATCAACGAGAACGACCCGGACAAGCTGGTCGACATCATCGCCGCGCTCGAGCCGACCTTCGGCGGCGTCAACCTGGAAGACATCAAGGCGCCCGAGTGCTTCTACATCGAGCGCAAGCTGCGCGAGCGCATGAAGATCCCGGTCTTCCACGACGACCAGCACGGCACCGCGATCATCGTCGGCGCCGCCATCCTGAACGGCCTGAAGGTGGTCGGCAAGGACATCAAGAACTGCAAGCTGGTGGTGTCGGGCGCCGGCGCGGCGGCGCTGGCCTGCCTGACCTGATCGTCGACCTCGGCTTCCCGATCGAGAACATCTTCGTCACCGACCTGGCCGGCGTGGTCTACAAGGGCCGCACCGAGCTGATGGACCCGGACAAGGAGCGCTTCGCGCAGGACACCAGCGCGCGCACGCTGGCCGAGGTGATTCCC
Source organism: uncultured beta proteobacterium (assembly GCA_963707665.1). Classification (GTDB taxonomy): domain Bacteria; phylum Pseudomonadota; class Gammaproteobacteria; order Burkholderiales; family Burkholderiaceae_D; genus DATJCV01. The sequence continues at coordinate 26,472 of CAVPQU010000008.1, forward strand.
GGCGCCGACATCTTCCTCGGCCTGTCGGCCGGCGGCGTGCTCAAGCCGGAGATGGTGCAAGCGATGGCCGCCAAGCCGCTGATCCTGGCGCTGGCCAACCCGACCCCGGAAATCCTGCCGGAAGAAGTCAAGGCGGTGCGCGACGACGCCGTCATGGCGACCGGCCGTTCGGACTATCCCGAACCAGGTCAACAACGTGCTGTGCTTCCCGTACATCTTCCGCGGCGCGCTCGACTGCGGCGCCACCACCATCACGCGCGAGATGGAAATCGCCGTGGTGCACGCGATCGCCGACCTGGCGCACGCCGAGCAGTCGGACATCGTGGCCACCACCTACGGCATCACCAACCTGTCGTTCGGCCCGGAATACCTGATCCCGATGCCGTTCGATCCGCGCCTGCTGACCAAGATCGCGCCGGCGGTGGCCAAGGCGGCCGCAGGAATCGGGCGTCGCCACGCGTCCGATCGCGGACCTGCAGGCCTATGCCGAGAGCCTGCAGCAGTTCGTCTACCGCAGCGGCACCTTCATGAAGCCGCTGTTCCAGATCGCCAAGAAGGCGCCGGCCGCGAAGAAGCGCATCGTCTACGCCGAGGGCGAAGAAGAGCGCGTGCTGCGCGCGGTGCAGGTGGTGGTCGACGAGAAGCTGGCCGCGCCGATCCTGGTCGGCCGTCCGGCGGTGCTGGAGCAGCGCATCGAGCAGATTCGGCCTGCGCCTGAAGCATGGGCGTGGATTTCGACGTCATCAACCCGGAGTACGACGAGCGCTACCGCGACTACTGGCAGACCTACTTCCAGATGACCATGCGCAAGGGCGTGACCGAGCAGTAGGCCAAGCTGGAAATGCGCCGCCGCCACACCCTGATCGGCGCGATGATGATCCACAAGGGCGACGCCGACGGCATGATCTGCGGCACCTTCGGCACCACCCAGCTGCACCTGCACTACATCGACCAGGTGCTGGGCAAGCGCGCCGGCGCCAACGTCTACGCGGCGATGAACTTCCTGATCCTGCCCGGACCGCCAGCTGGCGATGGTCGACACCCACGTCAACGAGAACCCGAGCGCCGAGCAGCTGGCCGAGATCACCATCATGGCGGCCGAGGAAATGCGCCGCTTCGGCCTCCTGCCGCGCGCGGCGCTGCTGTCGCATTCGAACTTCGGCTCCGCCAACAGCGAGTCGGCGCAAAAGATGCGCGCCGCGCTGGCGCTGGTCCAGCAGAAGGCGCCGGAGCTGGAAGTCGACGGCGAGATGCACGGCGACACCGCGCTCGACTCGAAGCTGCGCGAAGCGCATCATGCCGGACTCGACGCTGAAGGGCGACGCCAACCTGCTGGTGATGCCGAACATCGACGCGGCCAACATCGCCTACAACCTGCTCAAGACCGCGGCCGGCAACGGCATCGCGATCGGCCCGGTGCTGCTCGGCTGCGCCAAGCCGGTGCACATCCTGACGCCGTCGGCGACGGTGCGCCGGATCGTCAACATGACCGCGCTGTGCGTGGTGGATGCGGTGTCGGAGCGCTAGGCGCAAGCAAGCGCAAACTGCTCGGCGGGAAAGTCAAACCGTTCGCTTCCAGGCCGGAAGCGGACGGTTTTTTTATGTCCCAATGGCGATACGTAGTTAAACCGGGGTCAGAGATTTTTTTCGCAGCTTCATCGCGAAAATTTCTCTGACCCCGCTTTAACGGCATGCGAAGTACAAGCGGAAAATCTTCGTGGATCTCACGTCCCCACGCTGTAATCCGTGAAAGCAGGGTCAGTGTGTTTCGCGAAAGGCCGCGAAAAAAACACTGACCCTGGTTTCACTGCGCTGCCGTCGCAGCGGCCAGGGGCCGATGGCATGTAGAGGTTTTTTGGGAGTATGTTGAAAAAACGACCATTATTCGCCCGAAATATGGTGCATGGTAATGGGAGTATTCGATGCGACACGCGCCGCGCACCCATCGAGCAGGCGTTCGTGATCGCCGTCGCCTTCGCAGCGATCTACTTGTCTTGCGCCGCGCCGGCCGCCGCTTCCAGATACTGCGCCGGCACCCGTCCGGTCTGCACCAGCGGCGCGGCGCCGGCGCAGTGGCCCGGCTGGTCGTCGAAGAACATGTGCGGCTTGAACGCCGCCAGCACGTCGGACTTGGCGACGCCACCCATGAAGAAGGTTTCGTCGATCGTCACGTCCCAGGCGCGCAAGGTGCGGATCACGCGCTCGTGCGCCGGCGACGAGCGCGCGGTGACCAGCGCGGTGCGGATCGGCGCCGGGCGGCCGGCGGCAAGGCCTTCGGCCGCCTTGAAATTCTTCTGGATGAAGGCCAGCGCCTTCAGCAGCCGGGCGAAGGGGCCGGCCGGCAGCGGCTTGCCGGCGTTTTCGCGCTCGTGGTTTTCGAAGGCTTCGATGCCCTGGGTCTGGTAGATGCGCTCGGACTCGTCGGAAAAGATCACGGCGTCGCCGTCGAAGGCGATGCGGATCTGGTCCAGCTCGGCCAGCGCGTTGGCCGGCTTCTGGTACAGCAGCGCCGCCGCCACGCCGGAAGCGACCGCGGCCTGCACGTCGTCCTCGTGCAGCGACAGGAACAGGCTGACGTTGAACGCCTGCAGGTAGGGCGCCAGCGAGGCGCCGCCGGACAAGACCGCGCGCGTGATGTCGAGGCCGTAGTGCTTGATCGAGTTGAAGATCCGCATCGAGGTCTCGGTCGAATTGCGCGACATGATCACCACTTCCACCAGGCGCTGATTCTCGGTCAGCTGGTTCAGCTTCAGGAGCGCGCGCACCAGGGCGAAGCCGGCGCCGAGTTTCAGGATTTCGTTTTCATTGTCGATCTGGTGCCGGCGATACGCCTCCAGTCCCTGCGTGCGGAAAATCGCTTCCTCGGCCTCGAGGTCGAACAGCGCGCGCGAGGAAATGCCGACCACCAGCAGATTGTCGAGCGAATAGGGCATGCGTTATCGACTTCCGGTCGCGTATTCGGGGTGAGGAAAAAGCAGCGCTCGATGATGGCCGTTGCTGTCCATATACTCCATTGGTATGCGGCTATTTTCGGTCATGTAATAAACGAAAAACAATCATACTCCCATGTATGGCAAAAAAGCTGCACTGTCTATCCCACAAGCGAAGGACTTGCGCGGCATTTCCAGTTGCCGCCAGAGCGTGCATCGGCTATCGATCCGGCGGTGTCTGCCGGCTCTGGCCTCGACTCACTGTTGACAAAGACATGTCATGCCACAGCGCCAGGCCCGTCAGCACAGCCAATAGAACGCCGAGGCCGCAGGTGGCCGGCCACCCTCCAACATTCCAGGCCAGTGCACCCAAAGCCGAGCCGGAGGCTGCACCGACAAAATAGCTCGTCATGTAGACCGCGTTCAGGCGCGAACGCGCCTGCGGCACCAGGCTGTACACCACGGCCTGGTTATTGATGTGTACTCCTTGCAAGGCCAAGTCGATCACCAGCATGCCAATGAGAAACCAGGGCAGGCTGTCCTTGCCCAGCCAAAGCATGCCCCAGCTTAGAACCAGCAACCCTGCCGAGGTGGTCGTGATGGTTCTGCCCCAGCCCTTGTCGGCCAGTCGCCCTGCCACTGTCGCCATCAAGGCGCCTGCCACGCCGACCAGGCCGATGAGGCCGATGCCGACGTCGCCCATATGGAAAGGAGGCCCTGCCAGCAACAGCGCCATGGTCGAAAAAAGCGCGCTGGCAGAGGCAAAGGACAAGGCGCCCAGCAAGGATCGACTCCGCAGTCGCGGCTGTTGACGCAGTAATGCCAACATGGAACCCAGTATCTGGAAATAGCTCGTGGTTTGCGGGTTGCGCGAATGGGGCAGCGTACGCCACAAGGCGGCTGCCACGATCAGCATGACCATCCCCGAGACCAGATAGACCGTGTTCCAGCCTCCCAATCCGGAGAGCAGGCCGGCGACGCTGCGCGCAAGCAGAATGCCGGTCAGCAAGCCGCTCATGACCAGCCCCACCGCGCGTCCGCTGCGCCGAGGGTCGGAGAGCGCGGCGGCCATCGGCACCAGAACCTGTGCGGCGACGGAAAACAGGCCAGCCATGGCGATCCCGGCCAGCAGCATGCTGATGTTGACCGCGAAACCGCTGATGAATTGCCCGATGGCCGCCAGCACCATCAGCGTGACCGCCAGGCGCCGGCGCTCCAGCATATCGCCCAGCGGCACCAGGAACAGCAGGCCGCAGGCATAGGCGACCTGCGCCAGGGTGACGGTGGATGCCGCCGAGGCTTCGCTGACTCGCAGGCCGACTGCGATCGAGTGTAGCAGCGGCTGGTTGAAGTAATTGCCGCCCGCGCATAGGCCGCAGGCGATCGACATCAGGATCAGGACTGGGGTGTCCAGATAAGAAGGCGAGGCGGGGTGGCCGCCGCGCACAGCGGATGGAGATTCGGAAGACATGATCGGCGCCGCCGATTTCACATCAGCCAGCGCATCTTGAGGGGGAAAGCGAGGATAGCATTTTCTCCCTCATAAAATTTGCCGGCGGCCAGGCTCGACAGGCGGATCGGCGTGCGACGTCGGTTTACTTGCCGTCCCGACCGCTGTCGCCGGCGTCGGTACTCAGCCAGCGCTCGATGGCGGCGGCCGGCGGCCGGCCGGTGACCAGCTGCGGTGCCCCGTGCGCGCCAAACAGCGCCACATACGGCGTGACGCCGCGCCATTTCGGATTGATCGAATATTGCAGCGCCGCGCCCGGCCCGGCAAACACGAACAGGCGGCTGGCCTTCTGGTACTCGGGATCGCGCAGCAGCGCCGGCTTGCCGTCGCCGTCCATGACCACCACCACCAAGGGAATCGACGCCTTTCTTCGTTCGATCTCTTGCGCCATTTCGGCGATTACCGACGGGCAATAGATGCAGTCGGTGGTGGAAAAAACCACGATCGCCGGCCGCTGCAGGCCGCTCTGGAACTGCGCCCAGGTCTGCGCGGTAAAGCGCTCGACCTGCGCGGGCGCGGCCAGCGCGGCGCAGGGGAATAGCGCCAGCGCCAGGACGGCGGCGCGTGCCGGGGCGAAATCAAAGAGCTTCCACATAGGTTTTTCCTTGGGTGTTCCAGACGACGAAAATTTTTCCTTCCTTGCGCAGCAGCAGCGGGTTGTCGGCGAGCGTCTTGCTGCGCGCCAGTTGCCGCAGCCGGAAGTGGCGGCCGTCGTCGTCGGAAATCCAGGCCTTGAGGCTGGTGGCGCTGCCGTCGAAGCTGCGCCAGACGATTGCCACTTTGGCGCCGATGCTCAGCACATCGGCGTGCTCGGCCTGTTCATCCGGCAGGGCGACCGGTTCCGATGCCGGCGCGCCGCTTTGGTCGAGGCGGCCGTAGCGCACTTGCGCGGCGCCGGCCTTGTCGCCGAACCAGACCGCGTGATAGCCGCCGCCGGCGGCCGGCGTCAGGCCCGGGCCGTGATGCGGACAGGCGTCGATCGCCCAGTTGTCGAAGGTGGCCCGCACCGGATCGGCAGTCGCTGCAGCGTCGTTCAATACGGCAAACGCATGGTCGCGGATGTTGGGCGCGAATACATGGCGCCACAAGGCCGCGATGCCGCCATCGGGCGTGCGCGCCAGCGCGATGCGGCAGCATTCGCAGCTGTAGTCGGCCAGCTTGCGGTCGTCGCCGAAGGTCTTGCCGCCGTCGTCCGAGACGTTGTGATAGATCGCCGCGCCGCGGTAGGCCGGCTTGGCGGCGCCTTGCTGGCTGCGCAGTTCCTGGTCGCGCTTGTCGACCCAGACCGCATGCAGGCGGCCGCGATCATCGAACGCGATCGATTCGAAGCGGTGCGTGATGACCTGGCGGTCGTGATGCACGGTAAACGGCGGCGCAAAGGTCTTGCCGCCGTCGTCCGAGCGCAGCATGCGGATTTCGCCGGTGTACGGTTTGGCCAGCGGATGGGTGTAGGCGATGACCACGACGCCGTTCGGCCCGAACGCCAGCTTCGGCCGCGCTTCGCCGTCGGCGGCGACGCGGTCGGCGCCGGTGTTCAGCAGGCGCGCCGGCGTCCAGCTCTTGCCGTCGTCGGCGCTGGTGCGCAGCGTCAGGCGGGCGTCGGCGTCGAGGCCGACCAGCCATAGCTTGCCGTCGGGGGCGAAATTGGCGCCGATCGCCAGCCCGGCTTTTTTCGACGGCTGGTGGTGCGTATGCTGAGCCCAGGCGGCGGCGCCCGGCGCGGCCAGGGACAGCAGCAGCATGAAACGGACGAATCTGTTTTTCATGGGGTCCCCCGAAGTCGTTAAAAGCCGTATTTGAGCTCGGCCGAGACGGTGCGCTGCGGATACGGATGCAGCACGAAATACTCGGCATTGTTGAGGTTGTCGATGCCGATCGCCGCGCTCCATTGCCGGTTCATCTTATAGCGCAGGCGCGCATCGACCACGAAGAATTTGCTGACGCCGCCATAGGTGCCGCCGTTGACGTCGCTGTTGTTGAGCGTGCCGAACTGCCTGCCGCTGTAGCGCGCGGCAATCGAATACGACAGATGTTCATCCTGGCGGTAGGTGGCGCTCAGCGCGGCGCGCCAGTCGGGCACGCGCGGCTGTTTCTTGCCGACCGAATCCGGATTGCGCGCATTGTCGGTGATGACCGAATCGGCGTAGGTGACGCTGCCGGTGAGGTCGAGTCCGCGCACGCCGACATCGGTCGCCTGCCAGGCGATTTCGACGCCGCGGGTGCGGATGCGGCCGATATTCTGGATATTGGTGATGTTGGTGTTGACATCGGTTTGCGCATACAGCGCGTCGCGCGCCGTTTCGTGGAACAGCGTCGCCCGCAGCACGCCGTTGCCGAGGTCGCGTTCGGCGGAGAACTCGGTCGACAGCGCCTGTTCCGGTTTCAGGTTGGGATCGTTGTTGACGATGCTGTTGTTGCTGATGCTGCCCTGGTACAGCTCGGCCACGGTCGGCATGCGGTAGGCCTTGCCGAGCGAGGCGCGCAGGCTCCACGCCGGGCTGGCCTGGAAAGTCGCCGCCAGCTTGGGCGAAAAGAAATTCTCGCGCCGCTCGGCGAACGGCAGCGTGCGGTTGGCGTCGGCCACCGAGCCGCCGAAGGCGCGCCAGCTCTCCCAGCGGCCGCCGAGGATCGCCTTCCAGTCCGGCGCGAAACGCCAGGCATCCTGCACGTACAGCGCCTGGGTGGCGGTATTGCCGGCAAAGGCGGAACTGCGGGCGCCGGCGCCGCCGTTGATCCAGTCCGCGGTATTCGATACCAGCGCGCGCAGCTGGTAGCGGTCATAGTGGTAGCCGAAGCTGACCTGATGCGCGCCGTCCGCCAGGCCGGGGCGCCAGATGCCGCGCAAATCCAGCGTGCTCCAGCCGGTGCCGCTCAAGTCGGTGATGCGGCCGGCGCCGCCGCCGGCGGCGGCCGGCAGCGCGATCGACGGCGCGCGCGCCAGGTCCTTGCGGTAATCGTAGAGGCTGGCGACCGCTTCCCAATCCCACTCGCCCTTGGTGTTGCTGGCCAGCGAAAAACCGTGCAGCCAGTGTTCCTGGTCGGATTTGCCCGGGTTGAAGTCGGTCGCGGCCAGCGTGGTGCGCCTGCCGCCGATATTGACCGCGCCGCTGTAGACCGGGTTGCCGGCGGCATCCTTCAGATACGTGGCCACGTCGGAATCGGTTTTGCTTTGCCAGATGCCGAGCGTATAGGCGGCGCGCAGGCTGGGGCTGAAATCGTAGGCGAGCTTGAGCTTGGCGTGGTCCTGCAGGGTGCGGGTCAGGCTGGTGGCGCCCAGGATCGTGCGCGGATTGCCGTTCTGGTCGAGATCGCTGCGGGCGCCGCTCACCACCGTGTCGCCCGGCGCGGCGGCGACGCTCGAGACCGGCTTGGTCACGAACATCATCGGCTGGCCGTCGCTTTGCAGATGATTGGCGTTCAGCCACCACGACCAATCGCCGCTCTTGCTTGCCAGCGCGGCGCTGGCCTGCTTGCCGGAGAAGCTTTGGTCCGTCCCGTACAGGCTGAAGTCTTGCCGGAATGCCTGGGCCGCGGCATGCGCCTCGAACTGCTGCGGCATGCGGGTCGTCATCTGGATCACCGCGCCGATCGCATTGCCCGGATAGAGCGCCGAAAACGGTCCGTAGACCACATCCACGCGCTCGATTTCCTCGGGCGTCACCAGACCCCAGCGCGGCGGATAGGCAAAACCGTTGCCGAGCAGGTTGGACAGCAGCAGGTTGTCGGCATACACCAGCGAACGCGCGCTCAGCAGCGTGCCGGAAGTGCGCGTCGCCACGATGCCGTTGGCGTCGCCGATGAAGCGCTTGCGCACCTGGATCGACGGCAGGTACTTCAGCGCGTCTTCGGTGTTGATCATGTTGATCGAGTCTTCGATCTGCCGGCGGCCGATGCCCTCGGTGACGGCCGGAAGATCGGGCGGCAGCCTGGGCGTAGCCGAGCTGTCGCCGGTGACGACGACTTCTTCGAGCCGGGCGGCGGCCGGCGCTTCATCGGCATGGGCGCCGGCGAACGGCAAGGCGGCCAACAGGGTCAGGCAAACGTGCGGGATGGTCGCAATTCCGCAGGGAAAATAATGTGAAACGAGGCGGCACGGCGAACTCCTTAATCCGTTACAAAGACGGGCCGGCGACTGCGTCATCGAACGGCGACGCCGGCAATCAGAGACGATCAGAGCAGAGACGGGAGGAGCGCGCGGGTTGGCCGCGGCCCAGGAGAACAGCGGCTGCGGCGAGCGGTAGAAAAGGGAAGGAAGCAAACGTGCGCCGGCGATCGGAACCGGCAGTGTCATGGCGGCCGCAGGAAGGGCGAACGTTCCTGCGTGCGGGGAGCAAAACGGACAATGCGCGGATGGCTGCGCCTGCGGACTCGGCGAGCCATCGGGGGACTGCGCATGGTCGGTGCCGACCGCGACGAAGCGCGCGCCGTCGACGGAACAAATCTCGGCCCAGGCTGCGGTTTGCCCGGCCGATGGCCGAAATCGCGTGAGAGATGGAGGGCGCAAGCGCATTGAGCAGGATCGCGAAACACGCGATCCAGACCTGCAGCCGTCTTATTCTGAAATATCCTCTCATGCCGGGCATTATATCCGCCGCATAACTGCCAGTCAGGTTTCGGGATGGCTGTCCAGCAGCAGTGCGCGTAGCGCAATCGCATCGTTATGGACTGCATCGTGCGCCGAATAGAGCAGGGTGATGGTCCGCTGCCGCGCCAGCTCGCGCAGCTGTCGAGCAGTGCGGGATGCTGGTGCAGTTCTTCGGCATAACGGCTTCTGAACTCCGGCCAGAGCGCGGGATCGTGCTTGAACCATTGGCGCAATTCGGTGCTGGGCGCCAGATCCTTGAGCCATTGGTCGATCGCGGCGTCGCTCTTCCTGACCCCGCGCGGCCACAGGCGATCCACCAGGATGCGAGTGCCGTCGTCAGGGGCGGCGGCATCGTAAGTGCGCTTCAGCTTGATATTGCCTGCCGGGATTTTCTTTTTCATCGCGCCTGCTCCTTCGTTTTTTCCATGATAGAGCGGTTCCGGATGAAGCATGTGAACCTAGCGCAATAGCGGCGGCTCGGCGGCGATAAAGAACCGCGAAGTTGCGGTAAACCAAAGCCGTTT